>NZ_JAGGQJ010000009.1:0-70080 GCF_018613325.1 Bacillus sp. ISL-34
ACGTTGATTTCCACTCCAGGCACTCGCTTTCCGCGGGCGGTCCGGGAGCCTCCTCGGCGCCTTTGCGCCTGCGGGGTCTCCCTTGGACGCGTATTCCCGCAGGAGTCTCGTACCTTCCGTTCCAGTCAGCTTTGTTTTATTTACTCAGCCTAAAAAATGCACTCAATTTGTTTCCTGTATGTATTAGGCATCTCATGCAATGACCAGGAATATTCATATACGTATGCTACTAGTGATTCAATGAGAGAAAGGTGTGAATGAGATGGAAAATTCTTTTTTTGTAGGTTGGGGAACGTTGGCACTCATAAACGCCGGACTTGCTCAAGGTAAAAATAGAACGGCCTTAAATTGGTTCATGCTTTCATTATTCTTAGGTCCGCTTGCAACTTTTATTCTTTTATTCGCAGAGAAAAGATAAGGGGTTACTGGTACATACATGAAAAAACCGACCTTGATGGAGGTGGGTTACTGTAGACAAACTCGATAAATAATTGATTTTACTTAAAGGTTGAGGGGTTATCAATTTCGAACGTTGATTTCCCGCAGGAGTCTCGCACACCTGTTCCAAATAGAACCCCTTTTGTCTACAAACTAAAAAACTGACCTCGATGGAGGTCAGTTTTTTCTGGTGATTATTCTTCTTCAGCTTCTTCTTGGTCAAGGAATGTATTTAACATTTCTTCGACAAGATCCCATTCTTCTTCTGTTTCGATCGGTGTAAGTTCACCATCTTTATTATCTTCGCTTGGTACGAATGATGAAGCGTGGATTTCAATTTCTTCCTCATCATCTTCTGCAGACATCGGATAGTAAAGTACATAAGATTTGTTGAATTTATCTGAGTCGAATGTGAAAAGGATTTCGCAAAGCTGCTCGTTTCCGTTTTCATCTACTACTGTAATGTTGTTTTCGCCGTGTTCCATTTGTATTCACCTCATATTGAATTTGTTTGTCTGTCCAAGAATCCTTGCAGAATCATGACAGCTGCCATTTTATCAATGACTTTCTTGCGTTTGCTTCGGCTCACGTCCGCCTCAAGAAGGACACGTTCAGCCGCCATAGTTGTCAACCGTTCATCCCAGAGAAACACCGGCAGCTTGAATTTGTTTTCTAATCGTTTAGCGAAATCTTGGCTGATCTCGCCTCGCGGTCCAACTGTCCCATTCATGTTTTTAGGTAAACCGAGGACAATTTTAGAAACATCATGCTCTTTTATAATTTCATTGAGGCGTTTAAAGCCGAAGTCATTTCCAGCTTCGTTAATTTTGATCGTTTCCAATCCTTGTGCAGTCCAACCCATCGCGTCACTCAAGGCAACGCCGATGGTTTTTGAACCTAAATCAAGTCCCATTGTGCGCATTAGTATTCCTCTCGATGGTTCTTAAGATACGACTTAACCAATTCTTCGATGATTTCATCGCGTTCAAGCTTACGAATAATGTTTCGAGCATCCATATGGCGCGGGATGTAGGCCGGGTCACCAGATAATAGATAACCGACAATCTGGTTTATCGGGTTATAACCTTTTTCCTGAAGTGCAACATAAACTTGAGACAATACTTCTTGTACATCTCTTTCGAATGGTTCTTCGGGAAAATTAAATTTCATCGTTTTATCAAAGGAACTCATTAACATGCACCTCTCCTCAGCGTCCAAAATCCACTATTACCTACATTGTACAACACTTTCCATTGATTATGAAATCGATAAGACCCATTCTTCAACAAAATTAAGTGCTGCATCCAATTTTTCAGGGTCTTTTCCGCCGGCTTGGGCCATATCAGGACGTCCGCCACCGCCACCGCCGCAGCGGGAAGCAACTTCTTTGACCAATTTACCAGCATGGAAGCCGCGGTCGATGTAATCCTTAGTCACCCCGGCAATCAAATTGACTTTATCACCTTGGGCCGAACCTAATACGATAATGACAGAATCGAGCTTTTGTTTCAAATCATCCGCCATGGCACGCAGATTATTCATGTCGGTAGCTTGAACCTTTGCCACCAATACTTGAACGCCATTCACGTCTTTTACGTTAGAAACAAGGCTGCTTGCTTCAATATTGCTTAATTTTGCAGTAAGGCTTTCATTCTCACGATGAAGATCCTTCACTTCAGCTAGTACCGTTTCAATTCTTGAAGGTACATCTTTCAAGTTCGTTTTCAATTTAGCAGCCGCGTCTTTCAAGACACCGATTTGATCAGTCATCAATTTGTATGCCCCTGCACCCGTTACCGCTTCTATACGGCGAGTCCCTGCACCGATGCCGCTTTCCGAAACGATTTTGAACAAGCCGATTACCGCTGTATTCGGAACGTGGACACCCCCGCAAAGCTCAAGGCTGTAATCTCCTATTTGAACGACACGGACAATCTTGCCGTATTTTTCGCCGAACAACGCCATTGCGCCCATAGCCTTGGCTTCTTCGATGTTTTTATAGTCCGTATTCACTTGTAAGCTTTGCCAAATCTTTTCATTTACAATCGTTTCGATTTCTTCAATCTCTTCCGCCGTTATCTGGCCAAAATGAGAGAAATCGAAGCGAAGGCGCTCAGCCTGTACGAGTGAACCAGCTTGATTGACATGTGTACCAAGCACATCTTTCAACGCCTGATGCAGAAGATGTGTCGCTGTATGGTTTTTCGTGATATGAATCCGATTTTCTTGATTTACCGCAGCAACGATATTGGAATCTGCTGTTAAGGTGCCGGCAGCAACAGTTACACGGTGCAGATTTTGGCCATTAGGAGCTTTTTGGACATCAAGGACATCAACCTTCACTGATTCACTGGCCATCGTTCCTATATCGGCTATTTGCCCGCCGCTTTCCGCGTAGAAAGGAGTCTTGTTCAGTATCACTTGAACTTCTTCACCTTCTTGTGCCTCCGTTACAAGCTCACCATTTTTTACTATGGCAGCAACCTTGGCTTCGACAGCAACTTGATCATAGCCGACAAATTCACTTTCAACTTTAATATCGCCCAATACCCCGCCTTGGATTTGCATGGAATCAACATCTTGACGGGCTGAACGGGCACGTTCACGCTGTGCATCCATTTCTTTTTCAAATCCAGCCTGATCGACCGTCATGCCTTCTTCTTCTGCATATTCTTCCGTTAACTCAATCGGGAAGCCATATGTGTCATATAAACGGAATGCATCACTGCCCGGAATGGTTGTACCGCCTTTTTCCTTTTCCTTTTTAATGACTTCAGAAAGGATGGCCAGTCCATCATTTAGAGTTTCATGGAAGCGTTCCTCTTCATTCTTGATCACATTTGCAATGAAGTCTTTATTTTTGAGGACTTCAGGGTAGAAGTCTTTCATGATTTCGCCGACGACCGTCACAAGCTCGAACATGAATGGTCGGTTGATGTTGATTTGCTTAGCATATCGAACCGCTCTGCGGAGTAAACGGCGCAATACATAACCGCGGCCTTCGTTGGATGGAAGAGCCCCGTCACCTACTGCAAAGGCTACCGTACGAATATGGTCGGCAATGACCTTGAAAGCTACATCTTTTTCTGAATCAACACCGTATTTCACATCGGAAATCTCTTCGACTGCCCGGATGATTGGCATGAATAAATCTGTATCATAGTTCGTCGCCACATCTTGAACGACGGAAGCCATACGTTCTAGGCCCATGCCTGTATCGATATTTTTCTTTGGAAGCGGTGTGTAAGAACCGTCCGGATTATGGTTGAATTGAGAAAACACAAGATTCCAGACTTCCAGATGCCGTTCATTTTCACCGCCTGGATATAGTTCCGGATCATTCGGATCATCGCCATATGCCGGTCCGCGGTCATAGAAAATCTCTGTATTCGGGCCGCTTGGACCTTCACCGATATCCCAGAAGTTTTCTTCCAGGCGAATGATCCTTTCAGCAGGAACACCGATTTTCTTATTCCAGAGTTCGAATGCTTCATCATCTTCAGGATGGATCGTCACAGCCAATTTCTCTTTGTCGAACCCAATCCATTTTTCATCCGTCAAAAACTCCCATGCCCATGTGATCGCTTCTTCTTTGAAATATTCACCAATGGAGAAGTTTCCGAGCATTTCGAAAAACGTATGATGACGTGCCGTTTTCCCCACGTTTTCAATATCGTTTGTACGGATGGCTTTTTGAGCATTTGTAATCCTTGGATTTTCAGGAATCACCCGTCCATCAAAATATTTCTTTAACGTCGCCACCCCGGAATTGATCCAAAGCAATGATGGATCTTCATGTGGAACCAATGACGCACTTGGTTCGATGTTATGGCCTTTTTCACTAAAAAAATCTAAATACATTTGGCGGATTTGAGCACCAGTTAAATACTTCATATATATATCCTCCTTTTAAATTATGTAATTTTGAGCACACAAAAAACCCCCATCCCAAAAACAGGGACGAGAGTTGACTCGCGGTACCACCCTGATTATGGACGCAGGAACTTATCCCAGGCCCATCACCTTCATAAAAGCCTTAACGCGGCATGACGGCAGGTATTAGCTGCTCTCAGGACTAGCTTTCTGCTGCTCTTCACCTGGCAGTCCCTTTCAGCCTAGGGGACCCCTCTCTTTTAGGTGGACTTCAGCATACTTCATCCTTCAACGAATTATCTTATGTAATGGATTATATTCACAAGACTTTTATTTGTCAATAAGGGGCGGCTTCTTTCTAAAATGAACGCGGGCATGAAGTACAAAAACTTTCAACACAGCCAAGATCGGAATCGAAAGGACCATGCCCATGATACCTCCTATTTCACCCCCGGCCAATAATGCGAGCATGATGAACAGCGGATGCATATGGAGGCTTTTACCGACTATAAGCGGCGACAGGATATTTCCCTCAAGAAATTGAAGTACAAGCACGATGGCCGCGATGATCAACACCATTTTAACTGACATTGTCGCGGCGATGACCAGTGCAGGAATGGCCCCAATAATCGGTCCGAAATACGGTATGACATTCGTTATCCCGATTATCGCCCCCAAAAGTAGCGGATATTGCATTCCGACTATCCAGAAGAGCAGCGAGGAAATCAAACCGATCACGACACAGACGATGATTTGTCCGCGGATATAGCCGCCAAGCGACGCATCCACATCACGAACGAATGCCCGTCCCTGCTTTCGCCATTTTTTCGGCGTCATATACCATGCCATTTTTTTTAAAACAGTAAAATCTTTCAGGATATAAAATGCAATGAATGGAATCAACGCAATAAGGACGATGAAATCAATCATCTTCATGGCATACTCCATCGCCTTTTCAGGTATACGCTTCAGCCAATCTTCGAAAAGGGTGACACCTTCTTCGAATCTTTCATGAATCCCGAACGGCCAGGCGGCCGTTTGATGATTGAGTTTATCAATGCTGCCCCGATACTGTTCAACCAGCTCCGGCACGCTTTCCGACAGCTCCCTAACCTGGCTGACGATCACTGGAATGCCTTTATAAACAGCAAAGCCGATCCCTCCGAAAAACAATAAATAGATGATCGTAATCGAAAGCCAGCGTCGCATCCCTTTCTCATTTAAATATTCCACTACAGGGTGCAGCAAGTAACTGATGAACGCACCAATCAAAAAAGGCAGCAGTACCGTCACGCATACTGTTACGACAGGTCCCCACATGGGCTTAAGTTTCATAAAGATATAGATAACGAAAAATAAGAGCAATAAAAAACCCAGGCGATAAAACCACTTTAGACGAATACTCAAAATAAACACCTCCCGCTCATTTATTCTTCGAAAGGCGGGAGGTTTTCATACATAAAAAAGAGTGCCCTCATTATCAGGACACCCATTGCCGCTATAATAATGACTTTAATCTTTTGCGTATTTTCTTCATGTTCCGTTTAAACATCTTCGAGTTCATCAAGTCCGAACCCATATTCATTAGAGTATTGCGTGAACGTCTAGCCATTGCAAACACCTCTTCCGTTAATTACATACCGAAGCGGCGGTCATTTTCCTCAAACAAATCGTCCAATGAGCTTAAACTTCCATCTTCCTCGACCTGGTGCGTATTTATGAGCCCTTCGGATAGAGTCATTTCAATAAAGCAATTCCAACAATAATATTGATTTACGCCAATCTTCCCAACATCTTTACTGCGGCAATTCGGACATTTAATTTCCAAAATGGACACCTCACTGTTCATAAACTGAAACAATGATGGTATCCTTCCCTAATGCAGGCGGCTGTTTTGATTCTATCACTGTCGACTCCGAGAAAAACCCATCCGTTGTTTCATACGCTATAATCGTGCCCATTTTCTCCTTGAAATATACATCCTGCAGTAAACCAAGCTCTTCGCCCATTTCTGAAAAAAGCATGCGTCCCAATAATTCGTCCTTCGATAGGCAAATGGAATCCGCAGGCACTTTCCTTAAGGTTGAATCCTGTTGCAAGATGACGATCCCATCTGGACCGAATGAAGAAATATCGTCGAGTTTCAAATGAAAAGCTCTTTTGAACAATGCTTGTTGGTGAACGACCAAGCCTGTTACCTGACCCATTTCAGAAATTGATAAATCGTGGACCGTGCCGATTCTTTCTCCTTTGATTGTAAAAACCGGCATTCCTTTCAATAAAGAAAACGTCCGCAAGGTCATCCCGCCTTTCCGAACATTTTTATTATCTCTTTACTAATGTAATTAGATGTGCTGAAAGGTTTTCCATTGTTGGTCCCTCTCTTCCGGCAATACAGAAACCAGGCCATAAAAAAAGACCGGTTTCCCGGTCTCAGACTGTAGACAAATTCGAAAAAAGGCGAGTTTGCCTACAGCTTTTTATTAAAAAAACGTTTCAGTCGTTTTCAACTCTGTAAATAACCATAAAGTATAACCTAGCTTAATCATGGTTCGGGATGAGAGCTAACCGAGACCGGTTTCCCGGACTAAAACATTTACCTTACCATCCTCTGCTGGCACCTCCGCCACCGGAACTTCCTCCGCCGCCGCCCCGTGGACCGCCTCCGCCTCCACGGCCGCCGCCGCCTCCGCGACTGATGAATATCAAAAGGATATTAATTAGCGTTTGAAGGAAAAATCCTTTAAAGAACTTGGCATCGAGGATGAATACGATGATGACGACGATGATAATGAGGAAAATCTGTAAACCTGATGGCTGAAAGGTTTCTGACTCGGGCTGGACGGAGAGATTTTGATGAAACTCGTCACCTAGGTCGTATTCTTTCGTGACATCGTTATATACGGCCTTATAGGTTTCCGTCAGGGCAACATCATATTTACCCTCTTTCAGCGCCGGGATAGCCACATCATCCAAAATCTGTCCAGACCTTATATCGGTAATGGCCCCTTCCAAGCCGTACCCCACTTCAATGCGGATCTTCTGTTCTTCCATGGCCAGCACAATGAGGACTCCATTGTTCAGCTCGGCATCGCCAAGCTTGAATGATCTAAACGCCTCGACCGAATACCCCTCGATTTCGGATCCTTCCATCGAATCAACCGTCAAAACGGAAATTTGTGCTTTTGTGGCATCATCCAATCGTTTCCCAAGTTCGATGAGTTCGGATTTTTCCTGATCATCCAGGACTCCGGCGAAGTCCTGAACATATATATCCCCAACTGGTTCAGGAATGTTAGGTTGTGCTGCGACTACGTTTGCTAAACTGAACGTGAGAATGAAGAAAAGCGCAAACACAGCGAGTTTTTTCATTATTTATCGCTCCCGAAATCAACCTTTGGCGTTTCTTTTTCTTGATCGGTCACTTCAAAATATGGTTTGGAATCGAACCCAAACGCTCCTGCCATCATATTCTTCGGAAAGCGTTTAATCATTTTATTATAGTTGGTAACTTCATCATTATAGTCTTTTCGTGCTACCGTCAGCCGATTTTCCGTTCCTTCCAAACTATCCATGAGACCCTTGAAGTTCTCATTGGCCTTTAAATCCGGATAGTTTTCGACAACCACCAAAAGACGGCTCAAGGCCCCACTCAATTCTTGATCGGCATCAATCGCATCTTCAGTCGAATTGGCACCAGCCAACTTCGAGCGTGCATCACTCACCGCTTTAATGGCTTCCGTTTCATGCGAAGCATATCCCTTCACCGTTTCAACAAGGTTTGGAATCAAATCCGCTCTTCGTTTTAATTGGTTATCCACCTGTGACCATTTATTGTCGACGTCTTCACTGGCACTTACAAGGCCGTTGTATGAAGATGCCCCATAAATGACCAGTAAAACGACAACCACTATTCCTATTATCCACCCTTTTTTCATCAAATCCCCCCTACTCTTTCACATATAAGTTATAGTTCCACCAAAACTATGGATTTTAAACAAAATTCAACAAAAAGAACCAGCTACATAAAATCATAAGGAGTGACATTCTCCATCCCGATCATCGGATCAGCATGCATGAGAATATCAAGATAACTTGATTGTTGAGGTACCTCTTCCTTTTCCACCGGCATTTCTTCTTCACTCAAACTTTCCCGCAGCTTTTCACGCAAAGTCGTTTTGCGGCGCATCTCATCATTACGCTCGATCCCTAAACGGAATGCATCTTCTTCACCACAAAGGATCAAGAAATTTTTACTGCGGGTAATCGCCGTATACAATAAATTACGTCGGAGCATCCGATAATAGCTTTTCACTACAGGTAAAATGACAATGGGGAATTCGCTTCCCTGCGACTTATGGATCGAGCAGCAATATGCATGTGTAATCTGGTTCAAGTCCTGTTTCGTGTAAGTCACTTCGATGCCTTCGAACGATATGATTACTTTATCGACATGATCGGTATTTTCCTTAGCGAACAATATGGACACGATTTCACCCATATCGCCATTAAAGACACCCTCCTCTGGCTGGTTCACCAGTTGAAGCACCTTATCTCCCGTTCTGTATATCACATCTCCGAATTTTATTTCCCGCCGCTTTTCATCCGCATTGCTATTGAACACTTCCTGAAGCATTTTATTCAGTGCATCAATCCCGGCAGGCCCTCTATACATGGGAGCCAGCACCTGTATATCCTTGGCTGTGAAGCCCTTCGTCCTGGCATTGGCAACCACTTTCTCGATTACTTGGGCGATTTGACCGGTCTGGCAGCGAATGAACGATCGATCTTCTTGCTGTTTCGTGACATCATCCGGAAGCCTTCCTTTTTTGATTTCATGGGCCAATTCAATGATCGATGAGCCATCAGCTTGACGATATATATGTTCCAGACTGACGGTGGGTACACAATTCGATGCAAGCAAATCCTTTAAAACCTGCCCAGGGCCTACAGATGGAAGCTGATCTTCATCACCAACCAATATCACTTGGACATTTTCCGGCAGAGCTTTAAACAATTGATGGGCCAGCCAAGTATCCACCATGGAAACCTCATCGATGATTACAATACGGCCATCCAGCTGATTATCCTCATCATGGGAAAAGCCTTCACTCCCGTTCCATCCGAGCAAACGGTGGATCGTAACAGCGGGGAGTCCAGTCGATTCGGCCATGCGTTTCGCTGCCCGGCCAGT
Organism: Bacillus sp. ISL-34; assembly: GCF_018613325.1. Lineage (GTDB taxonomy): Bacteria > Bacillota > Bacilli > Bacillales > DSM-1321 > Peribacillus. Next base: position 9,506 of record NZ_JAGGQJ010000009.1, read on the forward strand.
AGGAGCCGCAAGTACGAATGGAAATGGATCGCTTCCTTCTTTTTTATAATCGTTAATGTCCATGGATACACCATGCAGCTCTGCATATAGCTCAACGATTCCTTTGATGACTGTCGTCTTACCGGTACCCGGTCCGCCCGTCAAGATTAACATGGGTGATTGCAGGGCTGTTTGGATCGCTTCCTTTTGGGCAGGGGCATAGGATACATCCAATCGCTCTTCCAGCTCCCCAAGTGCCAGCAAGAACTCCGATTCCGGGAACTGGTCCTCATACTCGGTTTGAGCAAGCAGCCGCTTGATGTTCATTACGATTCCCTTTTCCGAATAGAATAGCGAAGGCGGATAAATTCGTTGATCCTCGACAACTATTTTCCCCTCTTGCGTCAATTCGATTATTTCCGAGGAAATGTTCGTGAACTCAATGCGATCCCGTTTATTTTCCTCCAGCAGCCGTTTGACCGCTTCCAATAGCTGCTCGGCTTCTATGTAGATATTTCCGTCCTGGAGGCATTGTGATTCAAGCGTATACAAGCACGCAGCCTTGATTCGGTCAGGATGGCTGCCGGAAATGCCCAGCTGATGCCCAAGCTCATCCGCCCGTCCAAAACCAATCCCTTCAATATCCTCTACGAGCTTATACGGATTTCCCTGAACCATCGTGATCGTATCCTGCTTATACATTTGATATATCTTCATAGACAGCTGCGGACCGAAGCCATATTGATTCAGGGCGATCATCACCTGCTCCAGACCTTGATGCTCGACCAATGTATCATAGAGGCCCTTTGCCTTTTCCCCGGATAGCTTCGGGATATCATCAAGTAGCGAGGGCTGAGCCAGAATTTTTGAAATTGCCTTTTCACCCAGTGTCTCAACAATGCTTTCGGCTGTTTTTTTCCCAATGCCCTTGAATAGGTCACCTGATAAATAACTGACGATGCCTTCCTTGGATTGAGGCAGATCCTTGCGAAAATGCTCTACATGAAATTGAAGGCCAAAACGCGGATGCTCCTTCATGGCCCCATAAAAAATATAGATCTCATCCTCATGCATCCTTGGAAAATAACCTGTTACGACCGCTTCCTTCTCTTCATAATTCAGATTCGTTTCATGCACACGAATTCTTACAACCGAGTACATATTTTCTTCATTATGAAAGATCGTCACTAAATGACTTCCTTTCATGAACATTTTCTCTTCTGAAAACAAATCCAACGAATCTTGCTGGCTCAACGCTTCTCCCCACCTTTCCATGCATATGCTTTTTATTTACTCAGCATTCATTTCTTCCAACAGTTTCTTACCGTGCGCAGCAAGCATATGGTCAGGCTGTGCTTCCAAAGCCTTATCAAAATAAGCCATCGCCGCTTGCGCATCCTCACGGTACCCTGCAAACGCAACGCCTAAATTATAATAAGCATCCGCATGGCCCGGATCCTGTTCCACAACTAAATTCAGTTGATTGATCAATTCATCATATAATTCCGCATTGGCAAGACATAACGCATATTGGAATCTCGCATCAACGTCCTCGGGGCTCAGCTCCACCGTTCTCTGTAAATAAGGCATCGCCAATTTCGGCTGATCTAACGCCATCAATGTCAATCCAAGCATGAAGTAAGCATCGCTGTTATCCAGTCCTAAACGGATTGCCTTTTCAAACATATCCTTCGCTTCGACTAGTTTAGAATCTGATTCATAATATAAGTTTCCTAATGAATAGTAAGCCGCTGCTGCATTTTCATCCAGCTCGATCGCCTTTTTATAAAACTTGACCGCTTTATCCGTTTCACCCACGGCAGTCAATACATTCCCAAAGTTTATGTAAGCAACAGGCTCATTCGGATTTTCCTCGATCGCCTCATTAAAAACTTTCGCCGCTTCTTCGTATTTCCCTTGCTGCATAAATTCAATTCCTTGTTGATTCTTATCCATATCCATTCACACTCCATTTTTATATTAAAAAGTATAGCATAAGCCAGTGGTAGAATTCAGGCGGTATACCCGCAATCCAAAAGAAGTCCCCAACCGCAAACACAGCTGGGGACATGCTTATTTTACCCTACGTAAGTCAGTTTTTCACCTTTTTTAAATACTTCATCAATCGTACCGCCGCCAAGGCACACTTCGCCTTCATAGAATACGACTGCTTGTCCAGGTGTGATCGCGCGGACGGGCTCGTCAAAGATGACTTCGACATCACCATTGTCCAAGACCTTCACCTTAACACCGCTATCCTCTTGACGGTACCTGAACTTTGCCGTACATGTAAATTCACCAGCAGGTATATGTTCAGCTACCCAGCTGACATTCACTGCACGAAGGGAATTGGAATACAGCACATCATTATCGAAGCCTTGACACACATATAAAACATTGCGCTTCAAGTCTTTTCCCGCAACAAACCAAGGTTCGCCGCTGCCTCCAATCCCCAGTCCGTGACGCTGACCGATGGTGTAATACATCAATCCGTCATGCTTGCCCATTACCTTGCCATCCATCGTGACCATATCACCCGGCTGAGCTGGGAGGTAATTGCTTAAAAACTCTTTGAAATTGCGTTCACCGATAAAACAGATGCCTGTGGAATCTTTTTTCGTTGCCGTGGCAAGACCCGCTTCCTTCGCAATTTCACGGACTTCCTTCTTATCAATGTGTCCAAGCGGAAACATGACTTTTTCCAACTGTTCTTGAGTAAGCTGGTTCAAGAAATACGTTTGATCTTTATTATTATCGACACCGCGAAGCATTTTGTATTCGCCATCCCGGTATTCAACCTGTGCGTAATGACCTGTAGCCACATAATCGGCACCAAGGCTTACGGCATGTTCAAGAAAGGCCTTGAACTTGATTTCCTTATTGCACATTACATCCGGATTCGGGGTGCGCCCCGCTTTATACTCATCCAAGAAATAAGTGAAAACTTTATCCCAATACTGCTTCTCGAAATTGACCGCATAATAAGGGATGCCGATTTGATTACAAACGGCAATTACATCATTGTAATCTTCCGTTGCCGTACAGACTCCGTTTTCATCTGTATCATCCCAGTTCTTCATGAAAATCCCGACCACATCATAGCCTTGATTCTTCAATAGCAGGGCTGACACAGAAGAATCGACGCCTCCTGACATACCCACGACGACGCGGGTGTCCTGTGGTGCTTTTCTCATTCTTGTCACCTCATTTATTTAAAGTAAGAATTATCTTCTCACTAATCTATTAACGATTTTAACGGTGGTTTCAGCCGCCTGCCTTACTTCCTCTTCCGTGTTGTTCAGACCGAAGCTGAAACGAATCGAATTCTTCGTCCGCTCCGAATCTTTCCCGAACATCGCCACAAGCACATGCGACGGATCGATTGACCCAGCAGTACAAGCGGATCCGCTCGATACAGCAACACCTGCCAAGTCCATATTAACGAGCATCGATTCCACATTCGTACCCGGAAAACTGACATTCAGCACATGCGGCAGCGACTGTTCCATAGATCCGTTAATTTCATATTGTACATCCGCCTCATCAAAGACGGCAAGCAATACGTCTTTAAACCGCTTGTATTGCTCCTTTTTCTCTTTCATCATGCTTTGTGCAATTGAAACGGCTTCTGCAAAACCGGCAATCGCCGGCACACTCTCCGTACCAGCACGGCGCTTGCGTTCTTGTTCCCCGCCATATAATTGTGGATTCAGCTTCAAGCCTTCACGTATATAAAGAAAGCCGATCCCTTTTGGACCGTTGATTTTATGCGCGGATACACTCAGCAAATCCACACCCAGCTCTTGAACGTCGATAGAGATCAAGCCATATGCCTGAACCGCATCCGAATGGAAAATGGCTTGATGACCCTTGAGCAGCTGTCCAATTTCGGCAATCGGCTGGATCGTTCCAACCTCATTATTGCCGAACATGACCGAAACCAAAATCGTATCGTCCCGCAATGCCGCCTTTAAATCGGCAATTGAAACAAGCCCCGCTTCATTCACAGGTAAATATGTGACCTCAAAGCCAGACTTCTCAAGGAATTGGCATGTATGCAAAACCGCATGATGCTCAACCTCCGTCGTAATGATGTGCTTCCCTTTATCTTTATAAGCATTCGCAGCACCAATGATCGCCGTATTATCCGCCTCGGTTCCACCGCTCGTGAAAATGATTTCATTCCGCCCCGCACCGATGCTCGCTGCAATACTCGAACGCGCCTCATCCAAAACATGGCGCGCCTCCCGCCCGAAAGCATGAATGCTCGACGGATTCCCGAAGTCATGGCTCATGACTGTCATCATCCTATCGATCACATTTGGATGCATCGGTGAAGTCGCAGCATGATCTAAATATATTCTGTCCACTTTTTTGTCGCCTCCATTAAAAAAACGCAAGCGCCTACATAATAGGCGCATTGCTAATCAATTAAATATAGTACATATAAGAATCGATTTCACCCGTATCCTTGTAGCTCGCCAAATCCATAAGCGTCGTATTATCCAATACATCCTTCACAGCATCGCGAATCCGGATCCAAAGCTGACGCTTCACCGGCTCCTCATCCTCAATTCCTTCAACAGGGGTAATCGGACCTTCCAATACACGAATGACATCACCCGAAGTAATCTCCTGAGGATCTTTGGACAGGACATACCCGCCATACGCACCGCGGACACTCTTCACCAACCCCGCATTACGAAGCGGCGCAATCAACTGCTCCAAATAATGCTCCGACAGATTATGCGTCTGGGCAATCGATTTCAAACTCTTTGGGCCTTCTCCATAATGTTTAGCAAGCTCGATCATAATCGTCAAACCATAACGGCCTTTAGTAGATATCTTCATACATATACACCTCAAATTATTTATCCGTTTCTAAATTCTTTTGAAATTATAGCATATTCCCGCTGGAAATGCATTCACCCGCCCTTTATTTGTCAAATTATCCTAATTGGAGAGGTAGGAAAAAGTGGATTGTAACCGATGGACTGACGAATTTTAATTGGGTGTGGGATAGGATTTTGGGTTAGGATGGATTTTTTGCTCGGGACGGTCGGATTATTGCGGGGATAGGTCGGATTTTTTGCGCGAACGGTTGGATTATTGTTTGCTAAGCCGGATTTTTGCTCGGGTGGCCGAACTTTTGTGCGCTAGAAAGGATTTTTCGAGCGGACGGTCGGATTATTGCGGGTGTAGGTCGAATTAATACAAAAGTTCATCCATGCCACATTTATTTTCACTGTAATACAGGAAATCACTTTATTAATCGAGAATACTTTACTTAAATCTATAAGGAGTGGTTATCATGATCATTAAAAACTGCAAGATGCCTTTAAAAATAGACATGCTCGAAGCTCTGATGAGACGCTTACCTCCTGGACATGCGAAGCAAACGGCAATAATTGAAGATATCAAAAAATCAAGGCAGGATACAATGGTGAAAACAGAGTCTTCCAATCTCTTAAATCCCTTCCTGAAAAAGAGTATCTACTCTTTCATGACCTCCGACTAATTGGATCACCTTTCCCCTTCCAAATGGACATCCTCATTCTCACATCCTTTTTCCTTTTAATCCTTGAAGTCAAAAACATGGCTGGGGAAATCTTTTTCGACAACACTTTCCATCAACTTATCCGTACAAATCCCGATGGAAAAACCGAAGCTTTTGATGATCCCATATTGCAAGTGAGCCGGCAGCGACAGCACTTGTTAGACTGGTTAAAAACAAAAAGGACGAACAACCTTCCAGTTGAAACCCTCGTTGTCAGTGCCAATTCTTCAACGATCATTCGGGCCGTGAATACGGATATTAATAGAAAAGTGATACGTAAGGATCGAATTCTACTTAAAATTGAGGAATTAAAAAACAAGTATAACGAAGCGGTCCTTTCTAATAGAGCAATGAAACGATTATCAAATCTATTGCTTGATGGTCACATCCCTTATATTCCTAAACCGCTGGAGAATTATAGAATTCCGATAGCCGCCCTCCAAACCGGAGTATTCTGCAACAAGTGTCAGGCATTTACCATGGAGCGGAAAACAAAAAAGTGGATTTGCCGTACCTGTTTGGATATTTCCCTAGATGCTCACATTTCGGCACTTTATGATTATCTATACCTCGTTAAACCTACCATTACCAACAGCGAATTTCGAAACTTCCTCCAACTCCAATCCCCATCCAGTGCAAAAAAACTCTTACTTTCACTGAAACTGAATCATTCCGGCCATACTAAAGGCAGAGTTTATCTATTAAATTCTCTCATAGAAGGATAGGTCGGATTATTATGCCGGTAGGTCGAATTAGTTCCCTCGTAGGTCGGATTTTTCCGCTCGTAGGTCGAATTAGTCCACTGGTAGATCGAATTATCAACCTCACAGCACAAATTAATTCCCCCAACAGACTACCATAAAAGGAAATCACCCTCTTTTACAGCATAATCAGCGCATTTCCCCCATCAGTTGTGATACCTTATATAAAAAGGAGAGGTGCGCAATGAATATTAAACCGCTTGCTTTCCGGATGCGGCCTCGGTCGATTGATGAGATCATCGGGCAGGAGCATCTGGTCGGTGAAGGGAAAATTATCGCAAGGATGGTGAAAGCCAAGCAGCTTTCTTCCATGATCCTGTATGGTCCGCCGGGAATTGGCAAGACTTCGATTGCAAGTGCGATTGCCGGAAGCACGAAGTTTGCTTTCCGGACGCTGAACGCGGTGACCAATAATAAAAAGGATATGGAAATCGTGGCAGCCGAGGCTAAGATGTCCGGGAAAGTGATTCTGCTTCTTGATGAGGTTCACCGACTCGATAAGGCAAAACAGGATTTCCTATTGCCATATCTTGAAAACGGGATGATCACCTTGATCGGTGCAACAACCAGCAATCCCTATCATGCAATCAATCCGGCCATCCGAAGCCGGTGCCAGATTTTCGAGCTCAAATCATTGGAAACCAATGATTTAACCAAAGCTCTGGAACGGGCACTTCATGATGAAGAGCGGGGGCTTGGTGCGCATAAAACGGATGTCAGCTTTGATGCCCTTACCCATTTCGCGACTGCTTCGAACGGAGATGTCCGCAGCGCCCTCAACGCTCTTGAGCTCGCCGTCATTTCCACCGAACCAGATGAGTCCGGAACGATTCATATAGATCTGCAAATTGCCGAGGAATGCATGCAGAAAAAAAGCTTCTCACATGACAAGGATGGAGATGCCCATTATGATGTTCTGTCGGCTTTCCAAAAATCAATTCGCGGCAGTGATGTGAATGCAGCCCTTCATTATTTGGGGCGCCTGGTCGAAGCCGGCGATCTTGTCAGCATCGCCCGCCGCATGGTGGTCATTGCCTACGAAGACATAGGTCTTGCCAATCCGCAGGCTGGTCCAAGGGCCCTCGCTGCAGTTGAAGCCGCTGAACGGCTCGGGTTTCCTGAAGCCCGGATTCCACTTGCCAACTCAGTGGTCGAGTTATGCCTTTCGCCTAAATCGAATACGGCCATTGTCGCGATTGATGCGGCTCTTTCCGACATCCGCAGCGGCCATAGTGGAGATGTACCGGATCATCTTAAGGATGCCCATTACAAAGGAGCCACTGAACTCGGACGCGGCATCGGCTACCTGTATCCGCATGACTACGAGAATGGCTGGGTGAAGCAGCAATACTTACCGGACAAACTGCGCAGCAAAAAATATTACAAACCGAAAAAGAGCGGGAAATTTGAACAAGCCCTTGCCTCGGTCTATGAAAATATCGAGAAAAAGAAATAACTCCGGATCACTTCAGACCCGGAGTTTCTTTATTGTGGGAAATGAAAACTTTTAACATGCCTCATGTTGACAAAAATCGCCTCCCCTTGAGCATTCACCATCTCAATGATGCCATCTTTCACCGCACAGATCATACCAATATTCTGCGGGTGCATCCCCAAGTCGAGCACCACCAGTTTATTGGTTAGCTTTTTCACCTGTTCCTCCAATGTCCTGGCCCAGCTTAAAGATGAAACCTGTGCCAATTGTTCCCCTTTATTCAAACCGTATGGACCCTTTTCATCATCACAAACCGAAAGCCACTTTAAATGATCCATCGAGATGAACATCGTTTTAAAAACTGGCGAATAAAAGACGAAATAGTTATTCATGATGCCCACGATATAACCATGAACCGAGTTTTTTTTCGTGAGCAGGATTTCAACAAACATCCCCTTCGCGTTCATCAGTAATTTCCGGAACGATGTCTCGTTGATCTCCGGCCCTCCTCCCGAACCAATCTCCTCATCGATCATCGGAAAGGAAAAATTCTTAATGTGCCGGAATGGAACGTAACGGTACACTTTTCCAGTATACAAAACGATGATGTCCGAGCTTGTTTCAATTAAAATCCCCGCTTCTTGTATATTCCCAGCGAGCTCCAGTACCATATACTGGCCTATATGTTTTGCTAACAAGCGTCGCTTCCCCCTTTCTATTAATATCAAACAAACAGTAAATTATGCTTTGTCCCACCTGACACCACCTCACCTCTTGCTTGGCCATTCTAAAAGCATTTGAACGGAAACTTTTGAGAATGAAAAAATAATCAAATCTGGATAATGAATCCCAATGATTCCATCACTGGCGACAGCGGCATGTCCACCTTCCATAAGAAGGCACAACAACTCGATTTTGGTTGCTGTACCTGTTTGGTATTTCTTTACCGGATGTTTTGATTCGATGCCTTGATTAGGTTCTCAATCCACATTTGCTTGAATACATTTACACGAGGACCTCTGCGTCTTCCTGATCTTTCCTCTGAGCTTGAGCTTGAAGAGCTTTCATATGAAGAACTGCTTTCATATGAAGAACTGCTTTCGGCTGATGAACTGCTTTCGTCTGATGAACTGCTTTCATCTGATGAACTTTTACTTCCGTTTGCTGAATTTCCGTTTGCTGAACTTCCGTTTGCTGAACTTCCACCAGATGAATTTCCGTTTGCTGAACTTCCACCAGATGAATTTCCGTTTGATGCTCCTCCGTCTGACGAACCTCCATCTGCATCCTTTTCACCTGTTTCGTCTTCAGCTTCTTCCTCTTCCTTTACCTGCACAGTTAAAGCTACGAATCGGACTTGGTCCGTTGTCACAAAAAATAACTCTTGATTATGCACAACGATAAGGTACTTGTCAGCCACTTCCATAAGGATGCCTTCAACCTTCTCAGGTCCTCCAGCATTGATGGATACCCAGCTGTGGACTAACCGCGATAGTAAGCCATTAAATGTTTCAATACCATTATCACAAAATTCAGGTGAAATCTCATCGAACGCCTGTTCTGAAACTGTTACATTTTTAATATGGGCAATCGGGAATAAAACAAGCCCGTCTTTCTCGGTGGATAAAACTAAAAACTCCGCTTTCACATCTATAACCCGCCCAACTTTAGATAACGGACCGCCGCCATTCACTTGAATGCTGCAATTTTGAAGTGATGCCAGCACTTCTAAAAAATTTGCTGGATATACTGTTTCTTCATCGTTGGTTGGAAATAGATCAAGTTGTGCTTTTTTCGTATTCCCGACAACTATTTTCAAATGATCGATTGCGTAATACACGAGTTGATTTTGTTCTGTTTGAAGCAAGATATAATCGCTCTCCACTGTTAAAAGCTTGCCTTCTCTAGAATCAGGCCCGCCTTTAAACACCCTCACAAATTTCCCTGTTAAAGCATCAAGGTACGGTAAACCTACAGTCTCTTCCATTTTTCCTTTAGCCTCCAATAGTTATTTATACTTTAATGATATCCGTACTGCATATATATGCGCCTGCTTTCTAATACGGACTCTGCTAATCACCCAATTTTGCAGTAAATCGTTGTACGCCTAGATAAATCTATGGAGAATCACTTTTTCCATTCTATTCAACTTTTAAAAAAGGGCCTTACTTTTTAATAAAAAAACTCGGGAATTTTTTCCGGAGTTACATATTGAATGAAATGCTACACGGACGCTTTCCTTTGCCCGGATTTTGTCACGGTCACATACTGCTTGCCAAACTGAGACCTGTATATCGGGAAATGAAAACACATCTCGACCAGCGGCGGATACCGGGATACCCGTTTGTTTGTCACTGGGAATAGAAAAGGAACCTGGAAGCACCGTTTGCAAAAGGTCCTTTCCAGGAAACTTCGAAAAACCCATGACTATTTCCCTAGAAGTAATCCAGCCCTTTATTTAGCGTGCTACTACAAAGTCATAGCTTTAAAACCATTGCTAGAATAGCATTCATTTCATAAAACTTTTAACCAGAAATAAAAAACTATTAAACTTTAAGTCGCTGCAAAAACCTATTATTGGATACCAAATATGTCAAAGGTATTATAAAGTAGTAAAATATACTATTCTTTTATATTGAAATTAAATATAATAGACGAAGTGGTTACAAAAAGAGGAAGGAAGTAAAATATGAGACATGAAAAAAAGAAGAAGAAGAAACGGACATGGCTGAAGGTAGTCGGGATAATTGTCCTGCTATTCATATTAGCTGGGGGAGCCTTTGCCTACTCCGTATGGAATTCACTGACAAAAACCGTTGACACGATGCATACACCAATAGACCGTACTACGGATAAACGAACAAAAGACCTTGCACTATCCGATCAGGAGCCATTCTCGATGCTCATGCTCGGTGTCGATGAACGTGATGGCGACAAAGGCCGTTCAGATACAATGATCGTCTTGACAGTCAATCCGCAAAAGAAATCGGTCAAAATGCTAAGCATTCCGCGTGATACACGGACCGAGATCGTCGGACATGGTACACAGGATAAAATCAACCATGCATTTGCCTTCGGCGGCGCGAAAATGTCCATGGATACCGTTGAAAACTTCCTCGATATCCCAATCGACTATTATATGAAGATCAATATGGAAGGCTTTAAGGATATCGTTGACGCAGTCGGCGGTGTGACTGTGCAAAACGATTTGGACTTCACTTATGAAGGTGTCCATTTTGCCAAGGGAAGCATTAATCTTAATGGAGAAGATGCGCTTAAATATTCACGAATGAGATATGATGATCCGAATGGTGATTATGGCCGTCAATCCAGACAACGTTCCATCATCGAGGCAGTCATCAAGGAAGGCGCTAGCCTTTCATCCCTGACGAAATACGATGATGTCTTCGATGCATTAAGTAAAAATATCCAGACGAATTTGACGTTTGATGACATGATGGACATCCAAAAGAACTACAGGGACGCAAGCAAAAGCATAACCCAAGCAACCATTCCAGGAAATGGAACGAAAATCGACGGAGTCTACTATAATATCGTGTCGGATGAAGAAAAAGAAAAGGTTCAATCCGAATTAAAAGAACAATTATCCATCAATTAAGAAAAAATGAAAGAGCTGTCCGGACCCGCATCCTGACAGCTTTTTCATTTTTCCCGTCCAATATTCTGACAAAAAACGAACACCAATTGTAGAGATTTGTTGGAATATTTGTTGTTTATTAGGCATAAAAAGACGGTATAATCTAATATGAGCTGACAATTCCATCTTCCCCTTGCCCCTTTCATCACTTGACGCTATTATTCTTTGGACCCGGAATTCCATCAACCATCATTCATCAACTATAAAAATAATCCTAAACAAAAGGAGTGGATTTGTATGAAAATCAAAGCAGGCAGCTGGGCTATGCTAAGCAAACAGGACAAAATGTTTATTCTGAAAGCCATCAGTGATCGATCAAGAATGAAATATGTTTCATGAGAAGTAGCTCTTTTCGGCTTTACATGAGAGCATCACCTCTCCCTTTTCAATAAAACGAACATGAGCCTGAAAAAGGAGAGGAATCTATTTAAACCGATAATCCCATAACAAACAGTATTCGCCTTTTTCTGTGACGACATAGTAATCTTATTCAATATACATCCTAATGCGAGAATTGAAGACCTGTGTAACTGGAATTTCATAGGCCGTTTTATGCTGCCCTCCAACCTTATCCAGACTCCAGTTCTTCACTTTCTTAAGTACCGTCCTACAAATCATACTGAAAAGGAAAAGATAATGCCCATAATCACCCGAATTAAATCGCAGCTTTGATACGCTTTTTCAACCGCGCTGCCAATGAAAAATGATACAGGCACCTGCATCAGAGAATACTCGCCAAAAACGCCTATTAGAATTTAACTTTTCACAGGTTATCTTTCATTTATATATATAGGAGAAAAGCATAAAAAAAGAAGCATGTTGTAGGAATGCTCCTTAATTATATGTATCGAAATATTCTTTAAATTCGATGACGCCTTCTCCATCGATAAATGAAAGGAAAACAGAAGATTCCAAGTAAGGTCGGGACAAGTATCTATCATATACTATCAGGTTGTTCGATGATTCCGCTTAATTTCTCCTTGATCTCCTCCACAAGTTCATTTACAGTAACATCCTGCCCAGACTCTCCTTTTGCAAAAGTGTCTTTTAAAATATCAAAAAAATCCATTTGAAATTTCCACTCCACCATTTATTGAGTTTTTCCATATTATTTCAAAAATAAGGAATATATCTCTTTTATCTGATAATCACATATATAGCAGGGATTGGCAAGCGGAAACTAGTTTAATAGTGCAAAAATAACTGAAAATTAACATTTTCTTAATATTCAGTATTAGTCAATATATATGGATAAAAAACAATAAAAGGACCGATTCCTCAGCCCCTTCGACACCCCATATTATGCTTGTCCCATAAAATAAGTCATTAATGAAATCAAAACTAAAATAATAGTAATATAAGTCCCAATAAAAATTTTCTTGCTTCTCTGTTTCTTTTCATAAACTTCCTCGAACGTAATGAATTTGTTTTTTGTCATCAAATAATCTCCTTCTATTTTGATGGCAGCTATCTGACATCGCCTTTTGCGAAGTCACTTTGCTTGATCTCTATATGTAGTATCGGCATATAAACAAAAATATTTAAGTTTTTATTAACAATTTTTTTGCTATATTTCGCAAATCTGTAGAAGGTTGCGACTAACGCATTATGTATTTTAACTAAATTCAATGATCATCATGTTAAATCCTGCCTAGGTATTTTTTTATAATCTAAATATTAAGCGCTTACTTTATAAAATTGATTATTATTTTTATCCAACCGCAAAATGACAACCATAACGGTACACTGAATAAAGTTCCCCATATTAATCCCTTCATAAAAGCATTAAGTCCATCCATAATAAAAATCCCTCTCAAATTAGTTAAATTCTTATTATTGTTCCCATGCTGTTTATTTTGGATACCTTTTACGGTAATTATCGGGTAATGAAAACAAAAAAAGAAGACTGTATAACAGCCTTCCCTAAGGTACATATTGCTTATCCCATGATACAATGTTTTTCTCTTGATCCATTTTCTACGATAAAATCATTCACATCTTTAATGGACAAGCCTGAATTTTTCGCCTCTAACATTAAATAAACCCATTCTTCCAATTCATTGTTTGCTTCCATTCAATTCCGCCTAATTTGTGGTAACACAGCCGTCTTAGCAAAGCCTTAGACCTGTAATTTTGCGTCCCTATTTTTCAATAGGTTTGCTTTTCTCAAGAATATTTAACAGTATGTTTTCAACTTTAGTTTCATGGCCAAAATATGCGATTTTAACTTTTCTGAGTCGACATACCCCATGACAATTTTTGCTACGTATTAATACTATATGCAAGTTAATTATACTTAAAAACCTGACGAATTAATTAAAATAATTTTCGTTAATTTCCGTCATCATTCTACAATATCTTCAAAAAAACAACTAGGTATTGGGAATTTTTGCATCATCACAACAAGCATAACGCGAAATAATAATTACATTAACTTTCTACGACGTTTATTAAATACTTTCATAAAAATAGATCCTTCTTCTGTTTTAAAAAACTTAACTCCAACTAATTTTAAAGGTGTCCATATTTCTCTCATTTGGTATAAAGGCATTAAAAATCATCCTTTCTTCTATAATTTATTAATGGAGCTTTTGCTTTTAATAAAAATGACAGGTATATATTAAATAGTAAAATCTATTATTTTACATTTCCGATAGATATGTCATAACCCACAACGAACAAACTGTTCTCTATAACGAATAATTAATTTGAACTTACCATCTTTACATTATTCTGTCAATAATTTCATTATTAATCTTTTCTAGTTATTTGTATCTCTTTTCATCTACTTGTATGTTAACCATCTCAAATCTTGCTAGCTGATCTTTAAAACTTATGTTGATTTAGGTGATAAGAACATGATTTAGCCAATGTGCCGAAGTTTAGCATGATGTATTCCGTCTTCAACTGTTCTCCAGAAGTATTATTCGCTGATTAAACATTACATAATCGAGCTTATGATTGGTATATTATGGTTAACTTTATATTTTTTGTCTTTTTTTGTCTGTTTTAAAGAACTTACTATACTTTATTGAGAACAAGTGCTATATTATAAAAAAAAAGGTTCATATGGAGGAGGATATGACTAGATATGAGGAATTCGACTCATTAAGGGGTTTAGCCGCTCTCGCAGTGTTAATCGGGCATTATTTGATGGTATACCCTTCTTATGCTAATTATCAGTATGATTCAAACAGCTCCGACATGTTTTATTTATTCAAGGAAACTCCACTACGCCTTTTTTTCAGCAGTGGAAATGAGTCTGTCATTCTATTCTTTGTATTGAGTGGTTTTGTTTTGTATTTATCAGTTAATAGTGCTAAATTCCACTATTCTACATACTTAATAAAACGAGTGTTTCGAATTTATATACCATATCTAGTAGCAATAAGCCTGGCTATATTGGCTAAAATGCTATTAAGTCAAATTGATTTGCCCTTTATCACCAACTGGTTTAGTAAATCTTGGACAGCCCTGGATACTCCTACCTTATTAATAGAACATCTTCTGTTTATTGGGCAGTACAATACAGACGCCTATAACAATGTGATATGGTCCCTTGTACACGAAATGAGAATTTCAATTATTTTTCCTGTATTGATTTTTTTATTTGTACGAAAAAAGCTTAAAAACTCTTTATTATGGCTTTTTGTTTTAATTGTTTCATCGACTTTGTTTTTGTATTTGTTTGGTTCTAGTGTGGATATAACCAGCATACTTTTAAGTTTCCATTACAGTACTCTTTTTTTAATGGGAGCAATAATAGCGAAATATCGACATGAACTCTTTTCCTATACCTTGAAAATGAAAAAACCTGTAAAAATCGCATTGTTGTTGGGGGCAATTACTTGTTTTATGTACGAAGGAATCATTGGCGAAGTGGATTTTTTTAACAATTATATTTTCAGGGATTATGTGGTCTCGTTCGGTGTTTGCGTTTTTATCATCATGAGCGTATGTTCCAAAAAAATTTCGACGGTCTTAAGGTCTAGATTGCTAACTCTTCTCGGGAAAATTTCATATAGCCTATATTTGTACCATCTCATATCCTTATTCTCATTGATGTACCTATTCTATAACAAGCTGCCTACCGGTTTAATATTGATATTTTCATTTTTCTTATCTTTTTTACTCTCTTCAGCGTCCTATCTACTCGTGGAAAAACCATGCATGAAGCTCGGATCGTATTTCACAAGAAACAAACAAGAAAAAGTAATTTCCAAAGATCACATAGCTTTAAAACGCAAAATAGGATAATTGCTTACTATTTTATAAAAATTTTTTGCAAGTTGTGAACGTATTCTAACTATCTCTAAAAAAGTGGTGAAATCGATGAATGAAAAAGTAAAAATTAAAGATTTTATACGAATCTTAAAAAAGCGAATATTTATCATTATTCTTTCTACCCTTTGTATTACTGGTTTCATTATTTTTTCGTCCATGTACCTTATGAAACCAACCTATCAGTATTCCACTCAAGTTCTGGCAGGATCTTTAAGCATGGATGAAAAGGAAGCTTCCATAAACAAAGTACAAGAGAACAGACAGCTTGCACTATCTTATATGGACATCATTAAAAGTCCACAAATCATGATAGGAGTTAAGGAGGAATTGAACCTTAAGACTTCAAGCTATGACTTACTTAAGCAAGTTTCCATTACAAATAGAGATAATTCACAAATCATTACCATTACCGTCAAGGATTCACATCCTGAATCCGCTAAAGACATCGCCCAGACTGTCGCGATGCATTCAATAGCCAAATTTAAAGACATTACAAAAGTTAAACAGATTAGTATTCTCAATGATAATGAAATGGGACAAGCAGAACTGCTTTTCCCAAAGCCGAAATTCATTATAGCCATTTCAATCGTAATAGGCTTTTTTGCTGGAATAGGCTTAGCACTTCTTAGAGAGCACTTTGATGATTCAACCTACTCCGATAGGGAGCTTGAACTTCTTGGAATTCCATTATTAGGGAGGCTGGATTTGAAAACCAAAAGGAAAAACAGAAATCGTAAAACTACATATAAAACCTTACCTTCCACAAAACGGGGTGAATATAGTGAGTATTAAATTCACAAGGAAACAATCCTTTTACCTAAATGAAATCAATAAAGAGCAATTTTATTCAATATGTACCAATATCGAGTCGAATCTTCAAAAAGGCGATTCAATATTACTGATTACATCTCTTTCACAATCACAGAATATTTCGAATGCTACCGCGTACTTAGCACTTGCCTTTTCTGAGCAGCGTAAACGAGTGTTGGTAGTGGATGCTAATCTGCGTCAACCTTCGCTCCATCAAGTGTTTAATATCGATAATTCATTTGGTTTGACCAACTTGCTTTTAAATGAGAATCCCATTAACGATCATGCTATACATATAAAGGGTCATCTATTCTGTATACCTACAAGCGAAGCCATTTATGAACCGGCAACTTTATTAACATTAGAGACCCTTCCAACTCTGATTGGAGAATGGAAGAAGGATTTTGACCTCATTTTATTCCATACATCAGATAGTTTAAATAAACCTGATGGAAATATCATTGCGAAACATTGTGATGGCATAATTTTAGCGATACAAGAAGGAAGAGACAAGTTAGAGAAAATTGCAGGGGTGAAAATGCAATTTGAAAGGGCAAATCTTGAAATTTCAGGATCAATGATCATTTCTTAATTCAGGGAGGATAACCAGTGGATTCGAAAGTCAGAGTCGATAGGCAGGAAGAAATCCTGATAAAACCACTATCGACATCATCTAATTTTTATATAAAGCGCGCTATGGATATAATCATCTCGTTTATTATGCTGATACTAACAGCACCTATTTTATTTTTATTCTGCATTCTTATCCCTATTGATTCAACTGGCTCCCCTTTTTTTTATCAACAAAGACTAGGTCTGGATGGGAAGCCTTTCAATATAATTAAACTGCGTTCGATGGGCATCGATGCTGAAAAAAATGGACCTAGGTGGGCAAGTGAAAATGATTCCAGGGTAACCAGAATAGGAGCCTTTATACGAAAAACACGCATTGATGAAATCCCTCAGCTTATTAATGTTTTAAAAGGAGAAATGTCGCTCATCGGTCCAAGACCTGAAAGAGAATATTTTTATAAAGAATTTGAAAAGTTTTTGCCTGGCTTTAAAAACCGTTTGTATGTGAAACCTGGAATAACAGGGTGGGCACAAGTAAATGGGGGATACGATTTAACACCAAAAGAAAAGCTGCATTTCGACCTATATTATATTCAACACCGCTCATTTGCTATGGAAATCAAGATTTTGTTCCGAACATTGACCATAGTCTTTACTGGTAGTGGAGCTAGATAATCTAAAAAAGGGGTAGTGAAAAATGAATAAAGTACTAGTAACTGGGGGCTTTGGATTTATTGGCTCTCATATTGTCGATACATTAATCCGTAATAATTATGAAGTGGCTATATATGATAACCTCTCCACCGGGTCTATCGGGAATGTTCAGGCCAAAGTCACTCCCTTCTTTGGAAATGTTGAAGATGAGGTCCTGCTTGAAAATGCGATGGAGACATTTAGACCTGACTATGTCATTCATCAAGCTGCACAAGTTAGTGTACAACAATCCATTTCGGATATTACGAATGATGCTCGGATCAATATCATGGGAACGATAAACATCGCTAAGCTTTCTCACAAGTATGCCGTAAAAAAGATTGTGTTTGCTTCATCAGCAGCTGTATATGGAGATGCTGATGTCATGCCAATCACCTTATCACATCTTACTTCTCCATTATCACCCTATGGTGCATCAAAAAAAACGGCAGAGGATTATCTAAAGCTTGCTAAAAAATTATACGATTTAAATTATGTGAATCTTCGATACAGCAATGTATATGGACCAAGACAGACAGCTAGCGGCGAAGGCGGTGTTATATCGATTTTCACCAATCTTGTCATAAATAATGAGCGGCCCATTATTTATGGAGACGGCACTCAAACGAGGGATTTCATCTATGTTAAAGATGTGGCGGATGCCAATCTGAAAGCTTTGGAATTTGAAGGAAGCGGCACCTTCAATATCTCATCAACCACCAGTACAAGCATCAATCAATTATTCTCGATGATTCAATCATTTGGCAGTCATGATTTATCTCCTATTTATCAGCCAGCGAAAAATGGTGACATCAAAGAAAGCTTACTCTGTAATAAAACGACCATTCAAAAACTAGGTTGGCACCCCGCTCATTCACTTGAACAGGGTCTTGCGAGCACATATGAATATTATTTAAACCAAAATCAGCCTTCTTTAACCACAAAGACAATTCATTCACCAGCACCACTACTCAAGCCAACGACTTTATCGTCATAAAATCGGGAGCGAAAAAAGTGAATACGAAGAAGAACTCTATTTTAAAAAATATTGTCCATTTATTTTACAGTACCATTCTATCTAATGTTCTTAATGCGGCCACGCTCATTCTATTAGCAAATTATTTTAACTCAAAGAATTATGGGATTTTCAGTGTGGCATTAGCTCTTGCCATGGTCATGAACTTTTTTACGGACCTCGGGACAAGTAATACTTTTCTAAGGGAAGGAACGAAGAAGGAAAACTTAGGAAGAACGTTTTCTTCCTATATTAAGATTCGAATTGTTTGCTCCCTTTCGACCTTTTTTGTTTTTTTTGCCGGCATTCACATTCTTTATCAAGAACAACAAATTCTTTATATGATCTATAGCCTAATGATCCCGATGGTCATTGGCCTGGCGATGCAAAGTATTGGAATAACCTATTTTCAATTAATTGAAAGGATGCAATTCATCGCGTCGATAAAAATCTTTTCATCCTGTGCGTTAATACTTTCAACCTCGGTGAGTATGGGCTTAAAAGTGGATGTTCATCTAGCAGCCTTTTTATATGGATTTTCTTATTTAGCCGGTGGATTTTACAGCCTTTATTTACTGCTGAAAAAAGCGGAAATAAAATGGAAATCTCCTTTTCAAAAACAATTATTAACGAATCTCAGTCCGTTTTTAATCAGTGGGTTATTTATTATGCTGACCCCACAATTGGGTCCATTGGTGCTGGAAAAAACACTGCCTTTAGCGCTAGTGGGTCTCTTTGCAGTAGCCTATCGGATTCCTTCTGCTTTATACCAAATACCAGGGGTCATCGCAGGCGCTTTTTTTCCGCTTTTATTTAAGCGATACAACCAGGGTGAGCTTGCAGAACACACAAGATTGAATATCCTGCAAATGAAAATCATGTCCTATATCGGCATGTGCATGACTGTAACCTTATTCTATTTGGCCACTTATCTCGTCACCATTTTATTTGGACCCGAATGGGGATCTGCGGTTCAGCCTTTAGAAATATTGGCTTTTATAATCGTTCTGCAAGGTTTTAACATTGCTATTGCTGACGGTCTCACAACAAGGGGATTACAGAACCGGCGTACAATAGTCCAGTTTATAACCATCACCGTTGGTTTGGCTTCCTTCTATTTTCTGAGCGTCAACTATGCAGTGGCTGGATCAGCTTTTGCCGTCCTTACCATGGAAATCGTCTCATTCATTGGCTATGTCGCTGCCAACCCAGAAAAAAGAACGGTATTCTTTAAGGTCATCCTGCCGTATGGTACCTTCTTTTTCATTAGTTTCATCCTGATGCTCAACTTATTATCCAAGTATCCTTTTATAGCCATGGTTTCAACCATCCTTTTCGTCACTGCTTTAATTTTGCTGCTCGATAAGAGCATCAAGCAATTAATCGTTGGCTTTATTAAAAAGAAACATGACACCAGACTTTTACAAGATGGGAGACAAAAAGAGAATGGAAAGATTGCTAATTAATAAAAACACCTCTATGTGGTCAGTCTTTCTCTTGTTATTTTTTATTACGCTCAGTAAATATAATATCTCCATCGGTTTTTCATTAAAAATTTACATGATTTTTCTAGCCATTTTCTTTTGCATTCATTTTCGGGATTTTTATTTCCATACCCTTTATCATTATGAAATCCTTTTGCTTTTATTTTATTTCACCTATTGTCTGAGCGGCGCGTTTTCCCAATATCCTGAATCGAGCATTCGGGTCATCCTAGGAGTGATACTCGTACTTGGCTGTTATTTCATCATGAGATATGTACTGGAGCTAACAACGCTAAGTGCCATTGAGAATTCAATTGCAAATGTCGGAATCATCTTTAATATTAGTAGCCTATTATTATACTTCATTGGTATACAGGTGACAGGAAGATTTCCAACAGGTGTTGAGATTACATCGTATGGATTATTATTAGACCGTGATTATCCAAGATTAATCGGTTTGCTGGATGACCCAAACATCTTCATTTTTTTTAACACAATCTTTTTTTCCTTTTATTTAACCAATTTAAAGGGATTCAAGCATTCAATTGGATTCCTCCTATGTATGATTACTTCCCTTCTTACATTTTCTAGAGGTGGTGTTTTAGCGCTTGTACTGGTGGTCGTTTTGTACATGCTGTTAGCTAATTTTTCAAAAAAAATCAAAATGTTAGCTGTTTCCTTATTATTTTTAGCGGTAATATATGTTGCTGGATCTCTTATCAATATAGATTTCAATGAAATCATCACGAGCCGCATTACTGACTTTTCAACTGATGGGGGCAGCGGAAGGTTTGAATTATGGGGGCAGGCGATTAACTACTTTATGTCAAATCCCCTTTTTGGCATTGGCGCTTTTAATTTTTCCGATTATTACGCTTTCGAGCATAATGAAAAGCTATATGTTCACAATACGTATCTCGAGGTTTTAGTAGAGTCTGGAATCATTGGTTTTCTTTTTTACCTTTCCTTTTTATTGATGCTTATCATCACTTTATTCAAGACTAAATTACATAAAGAAAAACCGTTCATCGTGCTTACTCTTTTTGCTTTCTTAATACAGATGATGTCCCTTTCACTCATGATTAATGAAGCATTTTTTTCCTTTTTAGCCCTAACTTTAAAATATATTTCCGTATATGAGAAAAAAGAGGTGGAATGTAATGACCTACAGCAAAAAGGATGACAGCCCTTTAGTTTCCGTGATAACTCCCTCGTATAATAGCTCGTCTTTTATTACTGAAACGATAAAAACTGTCCAAGATCAAACCTATTTTAACTGGGAGATGATCATTGTAGATGATCAATCAAAGGATGATTCTGTATCTATCATTAAATCCTATGCAGAGAATGATCCACGGATCAGACTTATTCCCTTATCCAAGAATGTCGGTGCTGCCCGCGCAAGAAATATAGCCATAAAAGAAGCCCATGGAGATTATATCGCATTCCTTGATAGCGATGATTTATGGCTCCCAACTAAATTGGAAGAACAAGTCGGTTTTATGCAAAAGGGAAATCTTGCATTTTCTTTCACCTCCTATTCATTAATAGATGAAAAAGGAAAGTCTCTTGATGTTGAAGTTAATGCACCTAAAGTAGTGGACTATAAGCATCTGATTGGAAATACAACAATTGGCTGTTTAACCGTGATACTGGATAGGCTGCAAATCAAGCATATCGAAATGCCCGATATTCAGCCGGAGGATACTGCATTATGGCTGTTACTGTTACGACAAGGATATAAAGCGCATGGCTTACCGAAAGTCTTATCCAAATATCGTATTGTAAGTAACTCTACTTCAAGAAATAAATTTAAGGCTGCTTACCGATATTGGAAGCTGTTACGTAGCCAGGAAAAATTAAACTTCGTAAAAGCTAACTTTTATTTTAGCAAATACGCCTATAACGCGTACAACAAAAACAGAGGTTCACAGCCTGCCTCTTTACTTAATGGAGGGAAATAAGGTATATGAATAATGTCCTGCTACTTACAGATAAGCTGATAACAGGCGGAGCTGAGATGTATTTCTGTAAATTGGAGAACCACCTCCAGGATGAAAACATGACGATTTACTCTGCAGCTGCTACGGGCGAATTGTACAAGCAAATTCATAACAAGCAACAATTCATTCCTTTAAGCTTAAAGAATCACCTTGCCAATATTAAAATATTAACTAAAGAAGTTCGCTTAAAACGCATTGATGTCATTCATGCCAATAGTTTACGAATGCTGCTATATTCAATTGCCATCAAGAAACTGACCAGAAGAAATATCAAACTGGTGTATACCAAGCATAATGTAACCATTCTTGAAAAAAAGGTGCCCTTTCTATTTAAAAGAGTGCTGAATAAGCATGTTGAGCAAATCATTGCGGTCAGTAATTTTGAACGAGATAACCTACTTCAGCTGGGTGTAAGGAATGAGCTTATTCGGACGATTTACAACGGAGTGGATGTTGAACACTTTTCTTTTCAACAACCAAAGCCTAAAGAAACCTTCAATGTGGGAATTTTAGCCCGCTTATCAAAAGAGAAAAATCATGAACTTTTCTTGAAAATCGTTAATGAGTTAAAGGATGTACCTAATGTGATGTTTTATATTGCTGGAGACGGACCGGAGCGGGAATTTGTAGAAAAAATGATTAAAGACTTAAAGTTACGCCATAAAGTGATGCTCCTAGGCAATGCCTCCAATCCATATGAATTTATATGCAATATGGACTTGCTTCTTTTAACATCACTTAGAGAAGTCTTTCCAATGGTCGTCCTGGAAGCAATGGCAGCAGGAACGCCCATTATGTCAGTCGATGTAGGCGGTATTAAAGAGGCGGTTGTGGACCATGAGACAGGGATTCTCATTTCCCAACATTCTGAACAGGAATTTGCCAAACAAATTAAAACACTTCAAGATAATGTTGATTTAAGACAACGATTGGGAAGCAAAGCAAGACAAAAGGTAGAAGAATCCTTCTCCCTCTCGAATATGATTCATTCTACACTGAAAACCTATCAATGAACGAAAAACAAACGATGACCTCGTTTGTTTTTGTTTTTTATACCTATACATACTTTTTTGGACAAGCATATGCTATATAACATCACCATAAAAGGAGTGTTATATATGGCAGACCCACTCAACCTCCCTGAGGATTGCCAGAACAGGGATGTTGCTAATATTGATTGTTTTGGCGCCAATCCGAATCTAGCGGATAATTCTCCAGCCATTCAAGCAGCGATTGATTATTGTGTAGATAATAACTACTCTAAAGTTGTCATTACAGGGAAGAAGCAATATACCCTTTCCTCCCCCATTGTCATTAAGCAAAATGTCCATCTAGAAATTGATCCGACGATAACATTAATAGTCAAAGGTAACTTTCAGGTCTTTGAGCTACAAAAGGATGCTTCCCTCTCCGGCGGGACGATTGAAATAGTCGATAATAGCTTCAATTCATCCGTCATTTTCCTTTCCGGAGCGCAGCAAATTGAAATCCATAATCATACAGCTATATCCAATATCAATATTATTAACCGTACAACAACGTACCAAGGTATAGCCATCCATCTATACTGTAACAAAGCATGGGATTTCATCAGTTTCTTTAAGGCAAGCTCCCTCCAAATCACAAACTTCCATACAGCACTCTATTTAAAAACCGAAAAACTATCAAATGTAGATACCCCTTGTTGGATTAATGCCAACTCCTTCGAGTCCATTTTTATAGACGGCTGCCAGTACGGAATCGAGATTGTAGGAAGCAGTGATCTCCCTTACGAAATTTCCGGCAACACCTTTACTGGAATTCAAGTTCAAAGCCGAAAACAAACGAAAAAAGTCATTCGATGCTCAGGTGCTTATAATATATTTGAAGGGATCATATGGGATACCTACCGTATGGAAGATCCCCCGCTCGTCATTGAATTCTCCTCCACTTCCCATCACAACTACCTAAGCTCGAATCAGGTATCCACATCCATCCTCGATCGCGGCCAATACAATCGTTGCATATCTCCTCATGAAGAATCGCTCCAAATGTATCCACCTCTTGCCTTAGGAAAAGCCCACCTGGTCGGGAATCAAGACGATATCCTAGTAAATGCAAACGTTCGCTACGCTGTACGTCAGCTTTCTGGAAAGGCTCCTTATGGAGGAAATATCAATAACTGCTTCAATTTACTCGATGAACAAAGTGTAAATTACCTCGATGTCCCTAGTTCCCAACCGGTTGTGATTGAATTGGATTTTACAAAACAGCCTATTAAAATGCTGAATTGCTTTGGTATTTATTTTGGATGGAATGAAAGTCCCCGCCGAGTTTTAATTGAATATCAACAAAGCTTAAATGGACCATGGACCGCAGCTAAAAACCTCCCATTTAACGCCGGTAACACTGTTATCTCAGAAGCAAGAGCAGAAACACTGTATAAAATCAGACTGACGTTAAGCGGGTATACACAAGAGCACAAACGATTCCGGATCAATCGGATCTTCGCAAGATCATCGTTACAGCAAGGTGCAGCTTGGCTGCCTACTACAGGCGGAACATTATATGGAGATTTAGAACTTCAAAAAGGGAAAGCTGTGACAATGGCTTCACCCAACGGAACAAAGTGGAAAGTGACTATTAATGATCAAGGCCAAATTATCACTGCAAAGCTATGACTATTAAATATAAAAAAACTGGCATATATACTCGTTATCCAAAGAGGAAGGGATTATTCCCCATGGATAAAGATCAATAGTACCAGTTCATTAATGGTCATTAATGTTATCTCCAAATTATATTACAGGGTGAGTGCTTATCCATTAGCTAATCACCCTTTCGCTTTATTTATTGATTCAAGATATTGGCTTGACCTCTGTCAGTGATTCGACTAATAGGCAGAGATGGGATATCAATGATAGTGCCCATGCTATTATCCTTAAGTTCAATAACATCGTTCTGAAGTGTGATCTTGTCCAAATCCCAAGCCATCCCTTCAAACTTATTGTATTGCCCACTTACCTTCAAAATGCTCTTTGTTTTCCCTGAGGGCTGTATCTGTATGTTGGTAAATTGATTACCACTAACCTCATTCGGTACGGTAGAGTTACTATCTATGTAAATCATATTTACACAATCTTCTAATGAGAGATTCAAAAAACGATTAGCATTAATCCAGGACTTACCAGAAGACGGTTCTTCAGCAATTAGCTTTACTCCAGTCTCCATTCCTGCAACCTTGACATTTTCAAAGTTCACGAAAGAAATCTCATGTTCTTTACCGCCAGCATATAAAGATATCCCTGTTCCCTGATTACTCTCAGACCAGTTAATGATATTTACATCCTTCACTTGCGTTTTGTTCCAGGTATTATAATATTTATATTTACCATCTAAGTAAATGACCTCTGAATTAAATTCAGAATCATTTATCACTATATAAGCACCTTCAATGGAAGCATTCTGCTCAAGCTTAAGCACCCTGAAGTTCCCCTCAACAATAAACTTCGTTCCGTAACCGAATAACAGCTTAACACCTTTCCTAACGATGATCGGTGATGAAACCGTATACTCCCTATCATCCAGCATTACTGTCTTTAACTTATTGGCCTTTGCATGATCAATGGCTGCTTGAATCTTCACAGAATCATTGGTCCCTTTAAAATCTTCAACGTATATCTTTTCTTTGTGATTTGATAGTGAATGTTTCTGCTGAAAAATGAAGAAAACAATTAGCACTATACATATAGATAAACCGATTATTTTTTTCATGAAATTCATCCTTATTTTAAAAGATTTTGTAGTTAGGTATGAGATGAAATTTTTCAATGAACACTTATCACCTTACATTCCTAGAATTATTGAAGATGGATTTTATTATACATTACTAAGGTAATTTTCAAATTAGTTTATACTAGTGAGGTATTGAAAATGTTGCTTTTCCGCAACCCAACATAAGGAAAAATTTAATGTTAGGATCTTCGCAAAATTTAGGATAATGATAAGTTATGAGTTTTATTAAGATTGAAAATAAGTTGAAAGATTTTCAAAACTGGAGACCAGCTAGAAATTAATTGTCTTACAACTATACCACATCAATTTTAGAACCCTTTTCCGATCTTCCCTTTAAACATATAGTTTTAATTAATATACTCTCTAAAAATTTTACCAGAATATTGATAGCAAAATCAAAGTCTTCATCCTCGACCGTAGAACATAGCTATTACCATTGGTGTATATAGCCAGTCCATTCATGGATTACATGCAAGATCCTTTACAATTAATGGTCCGACCTTTTTAAAATATAGTAATCACTTTTAAGGGGTCTATTAGAGATATTGATCAGAAGAATCCAAAAAAGTACTTGCGCTAATTCCTCAAGTCACAATCATTTACCGAACAAAAAAGTTCTGGTTGTGACTTTTCCTTACATAACATAAAATATAAATTATAGGAAAGGATGAGGGAAAAGTGCAAAAAAAAATATTTATACTAATACTCTCTATATTGTTAATTAGTTTACTTTTTTTCAATCATACTAAGAAAAAACCACCTGAATTTGTTATTGACCAAACTTTGAATTTTGAAGATGCTACAGTAAACAAAGATTCTATTTTTACAAACGGTAAAATTTATTCAATTCATAGTTCTACGAATAGTGTATGGTTGGAAAACAAACTAAGTAGAAAAGGAAACAACTCTTTGGCTTTTCAATTACACCCAGGGGAAAGCAGAAAGGAACTAAAAGTTTTAGATATCCCCAATAACACCGTTAAGTACATTGCTTTTAGCGTTTATTTCCCTTTAAATTACAAAGTACCAACAGATTGGAATTTAATTGCCCAATGGTGGCAAGGCTCTCCTGCCTCTCCCCCTATTGCATTTGAAATCAATTCAAATTCCAATGAGTTCCAATTAAGAATCCTTACACGTGATGGAACATCACAAAATTTTAATCTTGTTAGTCACTACATAGAAAACATTGAAAAAGGTGAATGGATCGATTTCATTATCAAGTTACGCGTTAATGATAATAATGACACTAATGGACTTCTAAAGGTATGGAAGAACAAGAACCTCATTGTAGATTACTCTGGAAGGCTTGGTTATTCAGACTTGAATGATAATACTAATTTTAGGATTGGTTTATACAGATCTCCTAAAATTAATACAACTGTTGAAGCGTACTACGATGAGGTTTTAATAGGGGATCATTTAGAGTAAAGATAGATTACAAATAAAAAAAATTTGTGCAATTTTTATTTCAATATACTTGAAAAATAAATTAATGTTCAATAAAAATCTTTAGAGAGAATGGAACCACTCATATCCAAAGCATAAACAAACTTTAAGTATATGCTGTTTTTAGAAACTAGTAAATTGAATATGCAGTAAGTGAAATGATTTGCGGAAGAAAAAGAAATATAGTGTATGAGTGTCCAGCGAAATAAAGAATCAGTAAAAGTAGATTAACGTAAAGGTTTTCCCAAAACAAAATAAGAGCAGGAAAACAAGAATCCTTTTGACTTGGTGGCCGAGGATTCTTTATAAGTCTCTACTCATGCTTGTATGTTGACACTTACTCACTTTTTCCGGTTTCTATTAGGTGGTTTTTTAGAGGACACTCTCTTTATACACCAATTAGAAATTCTTTTATGAAATCGCTTTTTAACAGATTAGTATAATCTTCAATAAACCACCAGTTTCCTGCCATTAAAATTATTCAAATACAGCAAGCATCCCTTAGTGTCTTCTACTTATTTCTTTTATTATATTACCGGTTATATGGCACCATAAGTTACCAGAAACACTATTTATTTTAAGCTATATTAACATCAGAAAAATTCACTTGGTTTAGAATTGGTTTTCCCAAAGTGTGATAATATATGTTGTACTATTCGATATGAGGCTCTTCCGTCTCCAAAAGGATTTGAAGCTTCTGCCATTTTATTATATTTCTTTTTATCAGTTAACAGTTCTTGTGCTAGTTTATATATTTCTTCTTCATTTGTTCCTGCAAGTTTTAGGGTTCCTGCCTCTACTCCTTCTGGTCTTTCAGTTGTATCTCTAAGTACTAAAACAGGTACTCCTAAAGAAGGTGCTTCTTCTTGGACACCTCCAGAATCAGTTAAAATAAGGTATGCTCTAGAAGAAAAATTATGGAAATCAAATACTCCTAATGGCGGTATAAGATGTACTCTATCTGTTTGACCTAACACTTCATCTGCCATTTCTTTGACAATAGGATTTAAATGTACAGGATATACAACATGTAAGTCTTTATGCTCTTCTAGTAACCTCTTTACCGCATTAAACATATTTTCCATCGGTTTTCCTAGATTCTCTCTTCGGTGAGCCGTTAGTAATATCATTTTGTTAATACCAATCTTATTCAAAATTTCATGTTTATAAGAATCTGTTACAGTAGTTTGTAATGCATCTATAGCAGTATTACCTGTAACAAAGATTGTTTCCTTGTTCTTATTCTCACTCAGTAAATTTTCTTTTGCTTTGATTGTCGGTGCAAAATGTAAATCTGCTATTATCCCTGTCAATTGCCTGTTTACTTCCTCAGGAAAAGGTGAATTTTTATTCCATGTTCTTAAACCAGCTTCAACATGACCTACTAAAATTTGATTATAAAAAGCTGAAAGGCTTGCAACAAATGTTGTAGTAGTATCTCCATGAACCAAAACTATATCTGGTTTAATTTCTTTCATAACACTGTCTAAACCATTTAAAGCTTTTGTAGTTACACCCATTAAAGTTTGCCGATCCTTCATTATATCTAAATCATAATCTGGACTAATATTAAATTTCTCTAGTACTTGATCCAACATTTCACGATGTTGGGCAGTTACAGTAACTATAGTTTCAATAATTTTAGGATATTTCTTTAACTCAAGTACTAACGGGGCCATTTTTATAGCTTCAGGTCTTGTCCCGAATATTACCATAACTTTTATTTTTTCCATTTTATACTTCCTCTCAAAAAACCTTATATACGTTTCCTTGCTTAAAACTATATATTTGTAAGAGTTTTACTTCTTTTATATTTATAATAAAATATCATTAGAATGAAACCATACATTACCCTTGCAATCAACACAGATATTGCAGCCCATAACATACCAAAAGTAGGAATAGTGTACCAGCTTAAGATCAAAATTATCGAGATTTGAACATATTTTCCTACTGTAATATAATTGGGTTTCCCTATTGAGTAAAAAACCTGTTCTAAAGGTACAATAATAAAAGCAACGATTGCAGAAATTAACATTACTTGAAGAATTACGATTGAATTTAAATAATTATCACCAAAAATTAATGGGACTATAAAATTGACTAAAGGAATTACCAATAACATTAGCAAACCAAGTAATACAGTTGGTTTAAATATTTTTTTAAAATTATCTTCTAATTCCTCTTCACTTAATTCTGCCATCTTCGGCAACAATACTTTACCAAAAACAAACGGTAAAAAAGAAACAACAGCCGATATTTGAAATGCTACATTATAAATACCAAGTTGTTTATAAGTTACCCATAAAGAAACTAAAAAGAAATCTATTCTACCAATTATATTGTTAGGGATAGATATTAGTATCATCCATTTTTGATAGACCAATATTTCTTTAAATAATTGTTTATTGAAAGAGTAAAGAAAAAATGCTTTTAGAAAACTAACATACTTTAACAGAAAAAAGAGAGAAATTAATAAAGGGATAAAATAAAGAAATACTACATATTTTAATAAAATTAAGTTATTAAAACTTAAACAAATAATAATCCCTAATGTGATTAAGTACCTTATTATATTAATTTTTGCTCTAGCCTTAAATTTTTTTATCGCCTGTAAATAAGTATCATTAATAAATAATAAAGATTCTCCCACAAAACCAATTACAAGATAAGGTGAAAATACTGAAATTTCCGATTTCCCTATCATAGTTAAAAAATCTTCACCAAAAATTAAAAATATAGCACTAAAAAAAAATATTATTATTAATTTAACAAATATATAAAAACCAAAAATTGATTGGTTTTTTTCTTGTTCTCGTGCAGCAAAACGTACTGCAGTATTTTCCATTCCAAAATCAAAAAATGCACTGCAAGTAGCTATAGCTACAAAAATAAAAGAATATTTACCGTAATCTTCCGGTCCTAGGATACGTGATAATAAAAGAATATTTATAAAATTTAATATTTTTGTAATTATACTTTCGGTAAACGCAACACTTAAGTTTTTTATTAAACCACTTTTTATATATTTTGTTTTAATAGTAGAAATCACTTTATTTCAACCCTTTAAGGAGACTAATTTATTAGTCTCAATATTTCCTGAAGCTTTTTCTTAAGAATATTTTTATATTTTTCTTTTAATAGTTAAATAGATAGACAGATTTAAAATCATCATAGTTGAAAAAAAAGCAATATGGGCAATTCCAATACTAACTGCTAAACCATTATAAGAGTTTGAAAATAAAAAAATCATATTAAAAAGAAAGAATAGATACAAATGTCTATTTTTCAATAGAACGAACGCAGGGAAGAAATATATTAAAATGTAAAAAAGAAATGTGGTAAAAATTCCGTAATCAAACATAAACATTACTAAAGGAATTTCAATATTGCTTAAATTGTTACTAACAGATTGTAATATACTATCAGAAGACCCTATCCCTCTTCCAATAAACATATTTGGTAAGACACCATTTTCTAAAAGTGAATTTATCGCTGAAAACCTTCCATTTGTAATATCGCCTTGATCAGAAGCATTTATAAATCTTTGTAATACATTTTGTTTAAGGGCATCATTACTAAGTACTAAGATGAAAGGGATAAACATATATATAAAATTCCTATATTTTTTTTTCCCTATGAATAGTGTAGATAAAAGTATTATACAAGTTAAAGCGATTCCTAGTTTACTGTTACAAAGAATCATTCCTAATATCGTTATAAGATAGACAACTACAATAGACACGTTAGTTTTTATCCTTAAATAATGTCTATTAGCTAAATTAAAACAAAGGAATATAAGAAGTAATAGCATATTTGTAAGGGGATGACCTAATAAAGAAAATAGTCTATACACACCTATTGAATAATCTCCATGTATACTGTCATAAAAACTTGTAAAATATAAAAAATCTCCCAAAATTAATTGCAATTTCTTGCCTGATAAATAATCGATTAGTCCATAAATAACATTCAATATTATTAGCCAATTATAAAAATTAAGAAACTTCCTAAAGACATAATCTGTTCGTTCTAACCGTATTCCAATTAAAAGTAATGGAGATAAGATTCCATACACAAATCTATAGATATTTGAAATTTCTATTTGATAATATATAATACTTATTGCCTGCAAGGCACAAATTGAGAACATTATATATAAAATAAAATAATTTTTCTTTTGAAAAAAAATAATATATAAAATAATTATTATTGGTAATATAATTGAATATAATAAATTTATTTTTAATATATCCCCTAAAATTAAACGTATAATATTAGAAAAACAAAAAGTATAAAACACTAAAATAACAAAAAAAACTTTCTGAGCTTGAATACGGTGATTTTGTAATTGCAAATTAAACACCCACACTATTATTATATTCTTAATTATTAACTCAATTAGCTTGCATTAAAAGCTATATTCAAACAAAATAACAAATCATGCACTATAAATCTTATTATATTCCTTGATCATCCTTTTTAAAGAATATTCCTTTTCAAGATAATTATTAATTTTCTTATAATCACTATATTTATTTTTATAATTATCATTATTCATCAAAAGGAAGATTTTTTTAGCTAGTTCTTCATAATTTTCTTTTTCAAAAAACAATCCAAATTCTTCATTTTCTTTTACTATTTCAAGAGGCCCATCCAGTTTACTAACAATAACATTACATCCAGCTGCTAGTGCTTCAACAATTACTAAACCAAATCCTTCGTATCTTGAAGGTAAAATAAAAATGTCCGTTTGTTTATAAATTCCCCCAATATCCACAACGTTTCCCAGAAAATCAACATTCTCGTTAAGTTTGTATTTTTCTACTAAGTGTTTTAATTTTAAAAATGAGTTTTGATTTTCTATTGCCCCCGCAAAATAACACTTAAAATTCGAAAAGTTATATTCGTTTTTTAATAAATTTAGTGCATTGATTAAAATATCTTGACCCTTTTTTTCAGGCATTAATCTTGCTACACAAGTTAATGTTAAATGATTTCTATTTTTATTGACATCCTTTGAATGAATAAATTTATCAAGATCTACCCCATTATATATTAGTTTTACTTTTTCCTTAGGTACATGAACACAAATTGTGTTATAAACCGATTTTGAAATAGCTATATATTTATCAATTGAGTACCTATTTAAGTTTTCATTATAAACATTTGTATCATGTACTGTGAATACAACCTTAAGCTTTAATATTTTTTTAAAAAAATACGCTAGTTTTAAACTAAAAGTATTGTGACAGTGTATAATGTGAATATTTTTTTCTTTTATAAATTTATAAATTTTTAAAAAACATTTTAAATTCATTAATATATTTTTAGAACCTACTTTTCTGTTACACAACAACACTCGATTTTTGTCTAAATTTTCCGTATGTTCTTTGCTCCATTGATCATTCACTATACATAAAAAATTATTGCATTCTTTATTATGTTGCATTAAATCTACTATAACTCGTTCTAAACCACCACCAAAAATTAATCCTGAATTTAAGTGTAATACATTCATAATCATTTTTCTCCTAATTCTTATTAGTTCAAAAATTATCTTCCCCCAAAATAACTTTTTTAAAAAATACTATTTTTTCACTTTTTTATATACAGAAATTAAAGAATTGATTGAGGAATATATATTATAATTTTCATTTATTGTATTTAAGTTATTGTATTTAAATGAATTTCTTAAAGTATCATCTTTCAATAATTTAATAATTTTATCCTCTAAGTCATTTATATCTCCTGGTTCTATAATATATCCATTCCCTTCTTTAACAACTGAAGGTATAGACCCAACATTAGTTGATATAATAGGTAGACCATAACTCATAGCCTCTAAAATTGACATTGGCATACCCTCATTATAGGAAGGTAAGACGTATATAGCACTTTCTCTATATATTTTTTCAATTTTATTTTCATCTGAAATCCAACCAGGAATGATTACAAAATCTTCTAATTTTTTACTGATAATTATCTTTTTGACCTTCTCAATTTCACCATCACCAGCTAGAAGAAATTTATATTTATCATCAATTTTCCCCTTAATCTTAGCCGCGACTTCTAATAAATCATAAGTCCCCTTTCTATGTGATAATACACCCATCGTTGTTATATATATTTTTTCACTTGTATCACTTTCTAATTGTTTTGGAAAGACGGCATTATCCAAGGATATAACAGTTGTTTTACAAATTGTATTATAATAATTTTTCCATTCCTCTCCTAAGGCTAGTATAATATCGACTTTATCTAAAGTATTAGTAATTTCTTTTTGTTGTTTTTTTGAACTTTGATTATAAAAGTCCTTAAATTGTGAACCATGCATGTGTAATAAAATTGGTATATTCTTTTTCTTTAGGATATTTATAATAATTTTTTTCCTATAGAAACTACCTTTATAAGACATATGAATGTGAGCTACATCATACTTGATATTTAAAATATTTAATTTATAATACAAAACTATCAATCTAATTAAAAAATATAATATATTTACCAAATGGTTACTACCAAAATAAGTTGGGAAATATTCCAAATTTACTTTTTTATTTAAATCAGATTGGAGATAGTTTTTCACCACACGAGTAATTCCACCTGTAGTACGCAAATGAGAACCTATCATTATAACTTTCATGTATTCACCTATTTCTATTTTCATATTCTCTGAAAAGAAAACTATCTCACTTCATTTTTTTTAGTTAGGATTCTTAATTTTTCTTCTAATGTATAAATAATAAACTTAGTATTCCCAACCAAGTAACGCTTCCACATCCTTTTAGGTTCTTGGGCAAACCTATAAAACCATTCCATTCCTAATTTCTGCATCCACTTTGGTGCCCGTTTAGTAACTCCAGCTACTACATCAAAACTTCCCCCTACACCCATTACAAAAGGAACACCCATTTCTTCTCCATACTTTGATAACCAGTACTCCTTCTTTGGAGAACTAAATGCAACAAGTAAAATATCAGCATTTGATGATTTTATGGAATCAACTATTTCCCTATTATCTTCATTAGAAAAATATCCATTTCTATAACCACTTAATTTCAAGCCCGGATATATTTCCTTATAATGATTTACAACTTTTTGTACTACTTCTTCTTTTGCACCAAAGAAATAAATACCATAAGATTTTTTTGCGGCCAATTCAATAATCTTTTCCATCAAGTCAATTCCCGTTACTCTTTCTGGTAACGGCGAACCTAATATCTTCGACGCCCATACTATTGATTGGCCGTCTGCATTAATTAATGAGCAATTTTTAATAATATTTTTTAGCTCCGAATCTTTTTTCATTAAAACCACTTTACCTGCATTTAGAACAACATGTTGTGTATAGGTATTTGTATCAATTATCTCTTCTACTACCTTTAGGGTTTCGTTTAAATTAATTGAAGCGACTTCACAGTCAAACAAATTACTTGTTTTCACAGTATCCCTCATCCATTTTCATTAATATTTATTGTCTAGTTAGTTCATTTTCAACAACTATATTGGAGCTATATTTTAAGATCCCTTTAGTATCAATCACAACTTTATTTTCCAAACTTTTAGCATCTATCAACTTAAAATAATCGTGTTCAACTAATAGCAAAACAATATCTGCATGTATTAAGGCATCTTCAGTACTTGAAAGTTTAATGTTTAAATTTTGAAGATGTGTTGGTAATTGTTCTATATGTGGCTCTGATACATATAGAGTATTATTAGTTACAGAAGCTAACTCTGATACAATTTCTACGGCTGGACTTTCACGTAAATCATCTATATTAGCTTTAAAAGATAGACCTAAACAAGCTATTGTAGGATTGGTCAATTTTCTTGCAGCTTCTTTTACTTTTTCTATAACAAAATATGGTTTAGCGTCATTTACATTACGAGCAGTATGAATTAATTGAGCTCTTTCAGGAGCTGCATCTACAATAAACCATGGATCAACCGCTATACAATGACCACCTACTCCAGGACCTGGCTGTAATATGTTCACTCTAGGATGATGATTTGCTAACTTAATTAATTCCCAAACATCAATATTGAAATCAGAACAAATCATAGAAAGCTCATTCGCAAAGGCAATATTCACATCACGATATGAATTTTCTGTGAGCTTTGATAATTCGGCTGTCCTGGCAGTTGTTTGTAAGACTTTACCTTTAACAAATTCTTCATAGAACTCTGCTGTTTTTTCTGTAGATACCAAGTTGATACCACCAACAATTCGATCGTTTTCAATTAATTCTTTCAATATCTTTCCTGGTAGTACACGTTCTGGACAATGTGATACAAATATTTGGTTCGATTTATTTTCATCCACACTTAAGTCAGTTCTTTCATTTAAAATCCATTCTACTATTTTTTCAGTTGTACCTACTGGACTAGTGGATTCCAAAATTATTAAATTCCCGGGCTCTAAATAGGGAATGATGGATTTTGTCGCTGATTCAACAAAAGCTAAATCAGGCTTGTGGTCATCTTTAAATGGTGTCGGAACAGCTAGTATAAAAATATCTGCTTTTTCAGCCTTCTTATCTGCTCTTAACCTCCCTTCTGAAACAACTTTTTTTACAACATTTTCTAAGTCAGGTTCATATATATGTATTTGCCCATTATTTATTAAATTAATAGCCTTTTCATTTACATCGACACCATGAACTAAAAATCCATTATTCGCTAATACAGCCGCAGTCGGTAATCCGATGTACCCCAATCCAATTATACAAACTTTTTTATCCAACTTCATCATCTCCAAATATTTAGTATGCTCCGTCTGAATTTATCATACACTTTACAGTTTTAAGAATTATTTTTATATCCCTATATATACTACGATTGTTAATATACTGAATATCTAAATCAACCATCTCTTCGAAGCTCAAACTATTTCTTCCACTTACTTGCCATAATCCTGTGCACCCAGGAGTAACTAGTAATCTTTGCTTATCAAATGAAGTATATTGTTCTACTTCTCTTGTTAATGGTGGCCGCGGTCCAACTAAACTCATTTCTCCTTTAAGGACATTCCATAACTGTGGTAGTTCATCAATACTTGTTTTCCGAATGAATTTACCAATTTTCGTAACCCTTGGATCTTCTTTCATTTTAAACATTGCACCAGATACTTCATTTAAAGCAAGTATATCTTTTAACTTATCTTCAGCATCTGTAACCATCGATCTGAATTTATACATATAAAATTCGGTTTCATCTTTGCCTATTCTAACTTGTTTAAAAAATATTGGTCCTTTTGGATCTTCTATTTTAATAAAAATAACCACAATCATAAAAACGGGTAAAAGTAAGATGAGTCCTATAAGTGATCCAATAATATCTGTCAATCTTTTCATTCTTAAATAGTTCAAATCAGCATTTACTTGATCTGCCGTTAATAAGTGGTCAGATGATGCCACTCTCTGCTCAACTGCTACAGCTTTCAAATTGGCTCCTCCCTTACTCCAGTTATTCTTATATCTTTTGTTTTTCTAGTAGGTTCTCTATAAACTCTAAAACATCATCTTTTAGAGTTATATCATTCAAAGCAAACTCAATTGTCGTTTGGATAAACCCTAGCTTCTCCCCTACGTCAAATCGTTTCCCCTCAAAATCATAAGCAAATACTCGTTGAATTTCATTTAATTTTTGAATCGCATCAGTCAGCTGAATTTCTCCCCCTGCTCCTAGTTCTTGTTTTTCCAAGAACATAAATATTTCAGGTGTAAAAATGTATCTGCCCATGATTGCCAAGTTGGATGGGGCTGTACCCTTTGCAGGCTTTTCGACAAAGTTAGTTACTTCATAGCGTCGTCCATTTTGGTTACTAGGATCGACAATTCCATAACGATGAGTTTCTTCATTAGGAACAGTTTGTACACCGATGACAGAAGATAAGGTTTTATCATATTCATTCATTAACTGTTTTAGGCAAGGTGTTTCTGCTTGGACGATATCATCACCTAACAATACGGCAAATGGTTCATTACCAATGAATTTTCTTGCACACCAAACCGCATGGCCCAATCCCTTTGGATCTTTCTGTCTGATATAGTGAATATCTACTTTAGAAGGTGCTTGGACTTTCTCCAATAATTCAAATTTATTTTTCTCCATTAAATTGTTTTCCAGCTCAAACGCGTTATCGAAATGATCTTCAATTGCTCGTTTACCTTTTCCGGTAACAATAATAATATCCTCGATTCCAGATGCTACAGCCTCTTCAATAATATATTGAATGGTCGGTTTATCTACTATAGGAAGCATTTCCTTTGGCATTGCTTTGGTAGCTGGTAAGAATCTTGTTCCTAATCCTGCTGCTGGTATTATTGCTTTACGTACTTTTTTCATAAGATATCAGCCCTTTCTAGCTCTTTTATTCAAAAAAAAAACGATATATAGTTTTACATAGGCAAAAATTATATTATAATGATGAAAGCGTTTCCTAATTATCTATCATTCTAAAAGATTCCTAATATTCTCCTTTTGAATGGCACTGTTTTTTCAACAGCAGGACTTTGTCCTTTTATTAGCTGTTCAGCATTTTCTTTGAAATAAAATGTACGTTCTATCCCATATTCTTTTGTAATTTTTTCATAGGCTTGTTGTAACGTGAACCCCCTCGAGCCAATGTTATGGGCATCTGTTGCAATAAAATGAGTTAAATTGTGCTCAATTATTTTTTTTGAAAACGATTTAACGTTTTTCCCAAAGAGACCGATAATACTACCAGAGGTAAGTTGAGTTAACGCACCCTCCTGAACCAACTCAAATAATAGTTTATGATTCTCGATCAATTCTTTATTTCTTTCCGGGTGTACGATAATCGGTGTTATTCCTCTTAGCTGCAGCTCGTAAATCACTTCTTGGGTGTATGTAGGGACACTTCCCGACGGAAGCTCTAGTAGCAAATATGTACCATTATCGTCTAACGTTAAGATTTCTTCCTTTTCAATTGAAGTAAATATGTTCCGGTGAATTCTTACTTCTTGTCCGAGATGAATGGTAAGAGGAATATCCTCTTGTTGTAACCTTTCATTTAATCGCACTACACGATCAATGATACCACTCTTAACATTTACATATTTCTCATTTAAGTGATGTGGCGTTGCATATAAATGGGTGATTCCTGCTTCTACCGCCTTTTTTGCCATATTCAAGCTTTCCTTCATGTCAGCGGATCCATCATCAACTCCTGGTAGAATGTGACAATGTATGTCAATCAAATTTCTCACACTTCCTTTTATAAAAACGGGATAATGGGCTTAATCACTAAGAAATCAGATAGGAATTATTACCCTGACTAATAGTAGCATATAAAACTGCCATTAAACAGGGTGTTATTTTGTCGAATTTTGTTTTATGTTCATTAAGATTGATAGTAATAATAATTGCTGTTATCCGTTTCTACACCATTCAAAACGACTCCAAGCAAGGATGTATTAGCTTTCACTAAAAGCTCTTTTGCTTTTACTGCACTTTGTTTATTTGTCTTGCCGCTTGCCACTACCATTATAACGCCATCACATTTATTGGCTACAATTTGAGAATCCGGCACAACCAGAACGGGCGGTGTATCAAAAATGATATAATCATACATTCCTTTTAGTTCATCAATGGCTGTTTCTATCGCTTTGGAATTCAACAATTCCGAAGGGTTTGGCGGTATTGGTCCACTTGTGAGAATTTCCAGATTAGGCACATTCGTTTTTATGACTGCTTTTTCTATGCTCATATCCTTCGTTAGCACACTCGTAAGTCCCTCTATATTACTAAGGCTAAAAGCATAATGAACCGATGGTTTCCTTAAGTCTGCATCCACAAGCACAACTTTTTTATCCTCCTGCGCCAAAACGATGGCGAGGTTGGCGGCTGTGGTCGATTTTCCATCATTAGGCTCCGAAGAAGTTACCACAATGGTTTGTATTTCCTTATCAACTGAGGAAAATTGAATGTTCGTTCTAATTAATCTATATTGTTCAGTGATAGGTGACTTAGGGTTTGTCTCTGCAATCAAATTCACCTTTTTTTTATCTTTACTTCTCAAAAATCCCGCTTCCTTTCATACTGCTTCTTATCTTGTTTATCCTTTATTATGTACCTGTGTAATCTTTTGAATAGATCCAAGTATAGGTAACTCTAGGAGTCTCTCAATATCTTCCTCGTCCTTAATCGTATTGTCCATATACTCTAGTAGGAATGCCAAGCCTATTCCAGCCATCAATCCAACTATTACCGCAATTGCGATATTCAATAATGGATTAGGTTTTACAGGAGTAGGGTTCTCCTCTATTTTTGCCTTGGCAAGAACACTAACATTATCGACGTTCATGATATTTTTGATTTCCTTTTGGAAAGTTTCAGAAACAGTGTTTGCTATTTCTACAGCCTGTGACGGTTTACTATCTTGAACCGTTAAAGAGAAGACCTGCGAATTTTCTTGACTATTAATCGTGATTTTTTCACTTAGTTGTTCTACGCTTTGGTCTAATTCAAGCTCATCAATAACCTTATCCAAAATGGCGGGGCTTTTTATGATCACACTGTATGTATTGATCATGTCGATATTAGATCGTATTTGATTAGAGTCCAATAAGTTATCCGATTTTTTCTGATTAACAAGAATCTGTGTTGAAGATTCGTAAACGGGTGTTAATAAGAAATAAGAAATTGTTCCACTAATCAAAGCGGCAACTAATGTCAGCAGCATGATTAGCTTCCAACGTTTCTTTAATGTTTTAAAAATATCTTTAATACTAATAGTTTCTTCCATTTCATCCTCCTGATATGTTAAAAATGACCTATTGCATTATACCATAATATTGCCTACTTTTATGTATTTTCAAGGAAATTTACATGAAACTTACAATCTAAGAATACTTTTCAAATACCAAATTAATTTTACAAAAAAGAAAACACCAAATTTCTAAATTTAAAATATTGTATTAATGACAATTAAATTACTCATTTTCCAGAATATTTGCGCCTGAAATTTTAATAAACCTAAGTATACACTCATTACCATATTTTGTTATGCCTTTTTGTGATTTAACAATATTTTCTAAAAACAAACCTAACTAAATGCCTACCTAAACATAAAAATCCGTTTATACATATAATTGTGTCAAGTATTTTAGTGCCTAGTTATCATTAAAAATGTAAGGAAAATGTGTAAACTGAAAGTGATAGTTTAAATGTGTATATAATATTCATATTAATGGTTAGGTGTGGTCATTATGATAGGTTACCGAGTCAAGTCGCTTAGGGAAGAAAGGAAAATGTCAATTAGTGAACTCTCCGCAAAATCCGGC
Source organism: Bacillus sp. ISL-34 (assembly GCF_018613325.1). Taxonomy (GTDB): domain Bacteria; phylum Bacillota; class Bacilli; order Bacillales; family DSM-1321; genus Peribacillus. The sequence continues at coordinate 50,294 of NZ_JAGGQJ010000009.1, forward strand.
GTTGCCAAGTCCTATATAAGCTCACTGGAAAGAAACCTTCAAACAAACCCAACTATTTTAGTCTTGGAAAAAATCGCTAGAATCCTATGTATTAAGGTCGATGCTCTGTTAAATGAACAAGCAGTCAAGGTCATGGATGAAGAGTGGATGGAAATCATGCAGGATGTTATGGGGTCAGGAATATCGAAAGAGGAAATGCGCGAATTTATTCAAGATAGAAAGTGATGCCTATAAGGATTGAGAAGCTATGAAATCGCTTTCTTTTAGGTGCAATAAATAAAATTAAAGGGGGAACGTCGATTTAGCCACTTTCCCCCCTTTTACTACTTCTTCAACTTAAAATATTCCTGTAAAACCTCGAACCATATGTAATGCCCTTGGTCATAGGGATGGATGTTATCATTAGTCAGTATATCAGCCAATCTCATATTCTTTTTTTCAGCTTCTTTTCTATCTCTTCTTTACTATTCATATATGCCCATTTATTCGTTTTGGTGACCTGCTCGGAAGCTTGAATATAATCCAAATAATTAAACCCTAAACTATTCTTCGTTTTACAATTGGCAACTGGGTTTGGTGAAAATATTAGAACCTTTGCATTTGGCAGCTCTTTCTGTAACTTTGTCATGATGCTTTCCAAATCTTTTTCCGTCTGTTCAAAGCTTAATGATTGATAATGTTTATTATTAGCAAAATTATCAGATCTGGATCTTCTTGTATGAACGCTTCAATCAATTTTCTTTCCTTTTATCAAATCCTCTGTTGAAAACCCCTAATGTCCATGATTAATGAAACGAAGTGTCACGCGCAAACTCTTTTCTAAGCGCCCTGCATAATTTAGTAGAAATGAATCAAATGTCTCATATAAAAAGAAAGCGCTTTCATTTATAATTATCACAAGAAAACCAAGCCGAAAGGTGTGTTCAATATGGTAGGTGAAAATGAAGGGAATTTTTTAAAAGGACTTTTGTTTGGTACATCTTTGAGCATACCGTTATGGATTTCTTTTATTGGTTGGATAAAATTGATTATTAATAGTTTATTTTAGAGAGCCCTAGGGCTCTTTTTATTTTGTTGTAGTCAATATTACTTAGATTTATAGTGATCACTTAATTTTTATAGATTGTTCTTTATAACTTTAGTAAAATGAGAATGATAATTACTATCAATTAAGGAGAATAACTATTATGGGTGTACCCTTGTTAAAAGAAGAACTTCCGGTTGTTAATAAAATCTGGTCGCGTGATTTTATTATGATTTTCTTGGCTAACTTTTTTGTTTTTTTATCTTTTCAGATGACTTCCCCGACCCTTCCGCTTTTTGTAAAGGAGCTTGGCGGCAATGAACGGTATATTGGGTTAGTTGCTGGCATGTTTTTATTTTCTGCCCTGATTGTCCGACCCTTTGCTGGACAGGCCCTGGAAACAAAAGGCAGACGTTTTGTTTTCCTGTTCGGTCTAGCTCTTTTGGCTGTAGCGATTGGTTCGTTTGGATTTATGATGAGTATTTTCCTTCTATGTGCTATGAGGACTGTACAGGGGATTGGCTGGGGATATACGACCACCGCATCAGGTACGATTGCCTCCGATCTTATCCCAGCAAAGCGTCGGGGTGAGGGAATGGGATACTTCACTTTATCGGGTAATTTGGCGATGGCTTTTGGTCCTTCATTTGGGCTTTTGTTAGCGGATGTTTTAACCTTTCAACATTTGTTTTTATTTTGCGGTGTATTAAGCCTGGCAGCTTGGATCATGGCTTCAACAATTACTTATAAAAAAGTAGATCATGCTTCTGTCCCTGTTAAAACTAATAGGTTTGACATTTATGAAAAAAGCGCTGTTGCTCCGTCCGTTCTTGTTTTTTTCATTACGGTAACTTTTGGCGGGACTGCTACCTTCTTACCGCTTTATACAATCGAAAAAGGTCTGACAGGTATTCAAGGTTACTTTTTTCTTTACGCTTTAGCGCTTTTTTTCACACGGATGTTTGCTGGAAAAATCTATGATCAAAAAGGACATCAAGCTGTCTTCATTCCATCCACTCTTTTTATCGTAGTGGCGATGCTATTGCTAGCCTGGATGCCAAGTAACATGATTCTGTATATGGCAGCTATTTTTTATGGCATTGGATTCGGTGCTGTTCAACCGGCTCTTCAAGCGTGGTCTCTTGAACACGCTGCCCGAAATCGAAAAGGCATGGCCAATGCCACTTTCTATTCCTTCTTTGATCTTGGAATCGGTTTCGGGGCCATCCTCTTCGGTCAAATCGGCTATCTTTTCGGGTATATAAGCATTTACATAATGGCAGCAGTCTCTGTGGGGATTTCAATATTGGCTTACCTATGGATTTTAAGAAAAATGAATTAATTACACATTAAAGGACATCTTTGTGGATGTTCTTTATTTGCATCAGCACATTTTTTAATCCCATGTAAACTATGTTATGGTTTTATTTGTTTTAAGTAATGTTATTGTAATCCCTGTTTCCTTCTCTCTTTTTCGTTGTATTATAGAAAAAAAAGGAGTTTTGGGAATGATTATTCTGCAGTATATTGGAAAAGTTTTTTCATTCATGCATAAGGATATACCGGAAACTCATGTTAAATGCCATGTTTGTGCAGGTACAGGTGCCTACGATATTTATACAGATTGTCTTACCTGTAATGCAAAAGGGTTAATAAGTAAAGTTGAGTATAATAGGAGGCTTGAAGAGGGTGAGATTTAATGAATTTCATGAGGTCGATATATGTAATCAAAGAAGCAATATTGGCTATTGCTTCTTTTTTTTTGTCCCAAAACAGTGCCGTTTGCCCCTCACCTAAAAGGGTATTTTATTATCAGGGGGGATACATATGACAGCAATTACTCATGTTGGATTGGCTGTACCTGATTTGGATGCTGCGATTAAGTGGTATGAGCAGGTGTTGGGTTTCAGGTTATTGGCGGGTCCCTATTCGTTTGATGCGAGTGAGGAGAATGAATATAATATGACGAATGATCTTCTTGGTGATACTGTTAAGAAGATGCGTAATGCTCATTTGATGGCGGATAATGGAGTGGGGATAGAGCTTTTTGAGTTTGAGGAGCCGAGAATGCCTAAAGGTGAGAGTCGCGGTTATGAGGGCTTTTTTCATATTTGCTTAATATCGGATGATATTGAAAAGCTCGCTGATGATATTGCTGCTTCTGGCGGAAGAAGGCGAAGCGATATATGGAATACCTGGGAGAATAAGCCCTATTATTTAATCTATTGTGAGGATCCTTTCGGCAATATCATTGAGCTTTACAGCCGAAGCACGGAATTGATGTATGGAAATAAAGATTGATACAAGAGCAGCCCCCAATTTATTATTGGGGGCTGCTTTTGTTTTTCTATCACTTTTTAACCGTTACTCTTCTTGATTCACTTATGTTTTTCGCTTTGTCTTTGGCATAGGTATATAGGTTCTTCCCGGCTTTTTGCTTGGGGATTTTCACCGAGAATGTGCCTTTGGCCGTTGCTTTGGCAGAGCCGATCACTTTTCCTGATGCTTTGATGGATACCGTGGAGTTGGCTTCTGCTTTGCCTGTTACTTTTGTTGTTTTTGTGGTTACGGTGTTGACCGTAGGTTTACTTGGTGCTGTTTTGTCTGCGACGGTCACGGTTTTGATCGAGCTTATATTTCCTGCTTTATCGGTTGCTGTAACGGATAGGACTTTTCCGGCTTTTTGTTTTTTTGTCATCGTTACAGTGAAATTCCCAGCACTGTTCGAATTTGCTTTGCCTAGAACCGTACTGCCGGCTTTGACAGTGACGGAAGAGCTTGCTTCCGCTTTGCCGGTTACTTTGACGGTATTGTCACCTACCGTATTTACCGACGGTCTTGCAGGAGCCGTTTTATCTGCCACTTTAAATGAAACAGGTATACTTTTATTTCCCGAATTATCGATGACCCTAGTAAATATGGTCGTGCCTGCTGTTTGTTTTGCAATAGTCGCTGTAAACGTTTTTCCGCCGTTGATTTTCACTGTGGCGAGTTGTTTTTTATCGGTATAAATGGTGACGGTCCCCGTTTTGAAATCGGTCGGGATTTTCCCATTGATCTTGGTGTCTCTATCGGATATCGCGGTCACGGCCGGTTTGGTCAGCGTCTTCATCTCGAGTGCTTTTTTGGCATTGACCCGCCCGTTTCCATAGTATATGTCTTTCCCTTTTGCGCCTAGGTCCACGGCTGAATCATAGAGGCGGTATTCGACCTCCGTTGTGTTGAGTTTGGGCTCATGTGACCAAATCAGTGCCGCTACACCAGCAACCATCGGCGTGGCCATAGATGTTCCGCTCATCCAGCCGTATCTACCATATGGCAAGGTTGAAAGGATATCATCTCCAGGTGCCGCAATATCAACTGTTGAATGGTAATTGGAATAACTGGGACGCTTGTCACTTGAGTTAGTGGCAGCAACGGAAATGACGTGGCTGAATGCCGCTGGGTACACACGCTGTACATTTTTCCCCATATCCCCTTCATTCCCGGCAGCCGCGACAATCAGTACGCCTTTTTTATAGGCTTCCTGGACAGCCTTGTTCAAGGCCTCCGAGTAACTGGTGTCTCCTAAACTCATATTGATGATGTTTGCCTTTTGCTGAACGGCATAATGTATCGCTTCAATGATATCGGCAGTATCTGCATACTCCCCATCAAAGACATTGATCGGCATTAGTTTAACGTTCGGAGCAACACCCGTTCCGCCGATGCCGTTGTTCGCAGAACCGGCAATGATGCCAGCGATATGCGTTCCATGCGCCCCTTTTGGTACGATATGCTTCCGATTGCGTATCGTATCATAGGCATTGACAATCCTCCCTTTTAAATCTTCGTGGTTGCGATCGATGCCGTCGTCAATGATGGCCACGATCAATTCCTTTGATCCCATTGTTTTTGTCCACGCTGCATTCGTACCAAGCTTTTTATGGTGCCACTGGTCTATGTAGGCTGGATCGTTCGGGCTTTCCATCTTCTTGAAAAGATAGTTTGGTTCTGCATATTCCACATTCTTCTGTTCTTCAAGTTCCTCGATCAGGTTGTCGGTCGTTTCCCCTTTAGGAACCTCCACCTTTTCTATCAACTCGTTGATCGGCTCATCGTTTTTCTCTTTATATTTAACGATGACACCATCAGATTGCGGCGTCTCTTCCGCAGAAGCAGCATCTGGCTCGTAGATTGGCAGAATAATAAACAGTAATAATACCGGCAGTATAACCTGAATAAGTTTGTTCATACAATCACTCCAAAAAATATGATTAAGAATAGCTATCGATGAGGTTATATCATGAACCAATTCTACTATTATTCCTAACTAGATTGTATACCGTCTGATTTGGATTTACTAACCTTTTTATCTAGTTAAATTAACTTATTTGCACAAAAAAAACCGCCATAAAGCGGCTTCAGTTCGTCGGCAAAATGGGGTTCTACCTATATTTTAAATGAACGGAAGGTACGAGATTCCTGCGGGAAAAGCGCGGCCAATAGAGACCCCACAGGCGTAAAGGCGTCGAGGAGGCTCCCGGACCACCCGCGGAAAGCAAGTGCCTGGAGTGGAAATCAACGTTCGTATTTTACAAACCCTCAAAAAAACTGCAGGCAAAAGGAGTTCTATCTTACCGTTAAAATAAAATTGATTGGAACGGAAGGTACGAGACTCCTGCGGGAAAAGCGAGTCCAAGGGAGACCCCGCAGGCGCGACGCGGCGAGGAGGCTCCCGGACGCCCGCGGAAAGCGAGTGCCTAGAGAGGAAATCAAAACCCTCAAAAATACTGTAGGCAAAAGAAGTTTATCTTACTGTTAAAACAAAGTTGATTGGATCGGAAGGTACGAGACTCCTGCGGGAAAAGCGAGTCCAAGGGAGACCCCGCAGACGCGAAGCGTCGAGGAGGCTCCCGGACCGCCCGCGGAAAGCGAGTTCCTGGAAAGGAAATCAACGTTCTTATTTTACAAACCCTCAAAAAAAAACTGCAGGCAAACTCGCTTTCCTTCGAGTTTCCCTACAGTCTGAAACCGCTATAATGCGGTTTAATGTCCTCCTAAATAGGCATTCTTAATTTCTTCGCTTGCGGTCAGTTCCTCTGATTTACCTGATAGGACAATACGGCCGGTTTCGACAACATAGGCTCTGTCCGCGATGGATAGTGCCAAGTTGGCATTTTGTTCTACCAGCAGGATCGTTGTACCTGTTTTGTTGATTTCTTCAATGATATTAAAGATTTGCTTCACCAATAATGGCGCAAGTCCCATCGATGGCTCGTCCAATAACAGAAGCCGGGGCTTGGCCATGAGTGCCCTTCCCATTGCGAGCATTTGCTGTTCCCCGCCGGAAAGGGTTCCGGATTGCTGTTTCAGGCGCTCCAGCAAACGCGGGAATAATTCATAGACTTTCTCCATATCCTGCTTGATGCCTGCCTTATCTTTGCGTAAATAAGCACCAAGCTGAAGGTTTTCTTCAACGGACATGTTAGCAAAGACCCGCCGGCCTTCAGGGACATGGGAGATGCCCATTTTCACGATCGATTGTGCTGCCTTACCGCCGATGGATTGCCCTTCGTATATGATCTTCCCTTGTTTTAGTTTTAATAGGCCGGAAATGCTTTTAAGCAGCGTGCTTTTCCCGGCTCCGTTCGCCCCAATCAGGGTTACGATTTCGCCTTCATTAATAGAAAGCGAGATTCCCTTCAAGGCTTGAATGTTTCCGTAATAGACGTTGATGTCCTCGATTTTTAACATTATGAAACCTCCTCGCCCAGATAGGCCTCGATGACTTTTGGATTGTTACGGATTTCCTCAGGCTTTCCTTGAGCGATCAGTTGTCCGTGATCGAGTACGTATATGCGCTCGCAAACACCCATGACAAGCGGCATATCATGTTCTATCAATAATACGGTCAAATCGAATTTCTCACGGATGAGGGCAATTAGGTTCATTAGTTCGTGCGTTTCCTGGGGGTTCATCCCCGCAGCCGGTTCATCCAGCAAAAGAAGTTTCGGGTTGGCTGCAAGTGCACGGGCGATTTCCAAACGTCTTTGTTTTCCATATGGCAGGTTCTTCGCCTTTTCATCCTTATATTGATCGAGGTTGAAAATCTTCAGGAACTCGATCGCCTTTTCATCCATTTCCTTTTCGCCTTTAAAATGGATCGGCATGCGGAAGATCGAACTTAAGATGCCATGCTTCGAAAGTGAATGATAGGCCACTTTTACATTATCGATCACGGATAGTTCACTGAATAAGCGAATGTTCTGGAATGTCCGGCTGATCCCTTTTTGCGTGATTTTATATGGAGGCAGTTTTCTTAAGTTCTCACCTTCCAAAGAAATCGTGCCCTCCGTCGGGACGTAAACTCCTGTCAGCAAGTTAAAGAAAGTTGTTTTTCCAGCGCCGTTCGGACCGATCAAGCCAATCAGTTCTCCTGGATATAACTCGACGTTAACATCAGAAACGGCTTTAAGCCCTCCGAACTGGATGCCGACCGAATCGACTTTAAGCAGCGGTGTTTTTATTTTTTTCATGGCTGCTTCCTCCTTTACGTTTGAACATGGATGTTATTTCTTTAGTCCCCATTAAACCTTGTGGGCGATAGAGCATCATCACGATAAGCACAAGACTGTAGATGATCATTCTTGTTTCCGGATAATCCTGCAAGAAAGTCGTGACGACTGTCAGTAGTATAGCGGCCAATACGGCACCTGAAAGACTTCCAAGGCCGCCAAGCACGACTAGGATCAAAATATCAAATGATTTCAGGAATCCGAAGTTCGATGGCTGGATGATATAGAAGTTATGAGCGTAAAGCCCTCCAGCAATACCGGCAAAAAAAGCACCGATCGCAAATGCGACAACTTTGTAATAGGTCGTGTTGATTCCCATCGAATCGGCAGCCGTTTCGTCCTCGCGAATCGAAATGCAGGCCCTGCCATGGGTCGAGCTAGTAAAGTTTCGGATGACGATGATCGTAACGATGACGGAAGCGAATACCCACGGCCAAGTGGTCAAATGGGAAACCTGCATGCCGCTCGCCCCGCCGACATAATCGATATTCAAAAGCATGATCCGGACGATTTCACCAAAACCCAGGGTCGCAATCGCCAGGTAGTCACCTTTTAAGCGTAAGCTTGGAATTCCGATGATCAAGCCAGCCAGCGCTGACGCCAAACCGCCGACTATCAATGCCGCATAAAATGGCATTTCCAGCTTCATCGTCATAACGGCTGAAGCATAGGCACCGACTGCCAGGAATCCGGCATGTCCGATGGAGAACTGCCCGGTTATCCCGATGATCAAGTGCAGGCTCGCTGCCAGAATGATATTGATCCCGATGAACATGAGCGTATTTTGATAAAAAGGATTTAGCGATCCGCCGCCGATTAACACTTGAACTGCGGCGAAAAAGATCAATGATAGTGAAATCGAGAGCCAAAAACCTTTTGCTCGCTTAATTGTAGTCATTGCTTTGTCTCCCCTATACTTTTTCTTTTTTGTTTTTACCGAATAAGCCTTGTGGCATGAAAATCAAGATAAGAATCAGTACGACGAAGGCTACAGCATCACGCCATAATGAGTAACCGGCGGCACTGACCAAAGCTTCGATGACACCTAGCAATAGGCCACCGACCATCGCGCCCGGTATAATCCCGATTCCTCCAAGTACGGCGGCAACGAATGCCTTCAATCCCGGAAGCACACCCATGAGCGGCTCGATCTTGATATAGTAAATACCGAAAATGACGCCCGCTGCCCCAGCCAATGCGGAACCGATTGCAAAGGTGGCAGAAATCGTGTTATCGACATTTATTCCCATCAGCTTGGCTGCATCCGCATCGAAGGAAACGGCACGCATCGCTTTTCCTATTTTTGATTTATGAACGATGATTTGAAGGATGATCATTAGAAGTACGGCCACTCCAAAAATCAAAACCGATTGACTATTGATGGAAACGCCAAAAATATCGAACTTGTCAGCCGGCAATACATCATTCGGATAAGCTTCCGGCTGTGCACCGCGGACGTAGATGAATCCGTATTCGATCAAAAGGGAAACACCGATTGCAGTGATAAGTGCCGCAATACGTGTTGCGTTACGCAATGGCTTGTACGCGATACGCTCGATCAAAACCCCAAACAGTGCACAGACCGTCATCGAGATTAATAGGGCGGGAACGAATGACAGATCCAGGACCGTTATCGAATAAAACCCAACGAATGAGCCGACCATGAATACATCGCCATGTGCGAAGTTTATCAATTTTACAATCCCGTAAACCATCGTATATCCGAGAGCGATAAGGGCATAAATACTTCCTAGTGAAACCCCGTTTATTAACTGTTGTATCAATTCCATGTTCGACTCTCCTTGAAAATCTAATTTTATGAGTGATTAGTCCAGACTCTTTTCATTCCGCTATGGGGATGTCCAGCGAGCTGACATGCTTGAAAATGAGAATTCGCCAGCACCTTCATATGACGAAGGGCCGGCGAAAGGGTTGGAGTTGTTCTCCGAAATTAAGGATTGATTTTTGTGTTGAATACTTGTTTTCCCTCTTTAAATTCAAGGATGGTCGCAGATTTGATTGGATTATGCTTTTCATCCAATGTGAATGTACCTGTTACAAGCTCAAGGTCCGCCGTTTTTTCCAGCGCTTCTTTGATTTTTTCTGAATCCGCTGAACCAGCACGTTTAATCGCGTCTGCAAGGAAGTATCCTGTGTCATATCCTAGAGCGTTAAATGCATCCGGGGATTTATCTTTGTACTTCGCTTTAAACGCTGACACAAAATTCTGAATTTTCTCATCAGGGTCACCTGAAGAATAATGGTTCGTGATGAACGTGTTATTTAGAGCTTTTGCACCGGCAATTTCAACTAGCTTAGGAGAATCCCAGCCGTCGCCGCCCATGAATGGAACGTCAAGTCCAGTTTCGCGTGCCTGCTTTACGATCAAACCAGCTTCCTCATAGTAACCAGGAAGGAAAATGAAATCAGGTTTTGCCGATTTCAAACGAGTCAATGTGGAACGGAAATCAGTATCCTTCGCAATGTAAGCTTCCTCAGCAACGATCTTTCCGCCATTTTTTTCGAATTGTTCTTTAAAGGCTGCGGCTAACCCTTTTGAATAATCACTTGCGCTGTCAATATAGATGGCTGCACTTTTCGCTTTGATTTCAGAAGTGGCAAAATTTGCAGCTACCGTCCCTTGGAAAGGATCGATGAAGCTTGTCCTGAAAATGTAATCATTCAATTTATCCTTGCTGAAAGTGATTTCAGGGCTTGTACCAGAAGGTGAGATGACCGGCACTTTATTATCTTGGGCAATCTGTACTTGTGCAATCGAGTTCGTGCTTGTCGCTGCACCTACGATCGCTGCAACCTGATCTTGTGATGTCAGCTTGATCGCTCCGCTTGTCGCTTCTGACGCTTCAGATTTATTATCGACTTTTATAAGTTTGATTTTTTTACCGTCAATGCCTTCTTTATTGATTTCTGCAGTCGCAAGCTCCAGGCCTTCTGCAATCGATTGTCCATATGAGGCGACACCGCCAGATAATTCAAGGTTGACACCGATCTTGATCGTATCTCCATCACCGCTTGATTTTTCTGATGAACCAGAGCCGGAACAACCAGCCAGCACTCCTGCAGCAAGTGTTAGAGAAAGGAATGCACCTGCTAACTTTTTCTTTTTCATAAATAATCCCCCCGTTTAGTAATCATCGCTCTGATGCATGAATATTTATTCAAGATGCCTCAGAAAAAATTGATTAGATGAAATTTTTTAAATTAAATTAATATTTCGAAAAATAGTTTACCGCATAATTTTCATTCCGTCTATACAATAATTGTGAGAAGATTTCGCTAAATAGGATATTTTTCACAGGAAGTACTATATCGTTTTTATCTTTATATATTTTAAATATTGCAAAAATAGGCGGTATAAACAGAAAAAACTGATAATTTAATTATATTAATATTACAAACTCCTTATTTACTGCTCAAAAAATTTTATTCATTCTCTTATCTTTTTCATCCTATTACTTACATTTTTACCAAAATAGAAGGATATTGATAGGGAATTAAACCCAGTTTTTTTGTTCTTTTTTAGTCTTAATTCCTATATCAAAATTGAATAATACTATATTGGATGTATAAAATCATGCATGAAGCTCCTCTGCTTTTTTATCTTTCTGTATATTTTGCATAACCCGATCATCAAACAAAAAAACCGCCAAATGGCGGTTCTTGACTGTAGACAAACTCGATAATAATTGATTTTTGTATAATAAGAACGTTGATGGAACGTTAGGCGCCCTTTGACACGCTTTTCCCGCAGGAGTCTCGCATACTCGTTCCAATTAACTTTGCTCAAACCGCCAAACGGCGGTTCAATGGCCTCCTAAATAGGCCATTTTTATTTCTTCACTTGAAGTGAGTTCCTCGGCATTGCCCGAGAGGACGATTCGGCCCGTTTCAACTACATAAGCCCGGTCTGCAATCGATAATGCAAGGTTGGCGTTTTGCTCGACCAAAAGGATTGTTGTTCCGGTCTCACTGATTTCCTGGATGATGTTGAATATTTGCTTCACCAGAAGCGGTGCAAGGCCCATCGAAGGTTCATCGAGCAGTAATAAACGTGGTTTCGCCATTAATGCCCGGCCCATTGCAAGCATCTGCTGTTCACCGCCGGATAGTGTGCCGGCCTGCTGTTTGATTCTCTCCAACAGCCTCGGAAATAACTGATACACCTTTTCCATATCTTTATTGATGCCATCTTTGTCTTTCCGTAAATAGGCCCCAAGCTCCAGGTTTTCGGCAACCGTCATGTTGGCAAAGACACGTCGCCCCTCAGGTACATGGGATATGCCCATTTTCACGATGGACTGTGCAGCTTTCCCTCCAATCGGATCGCCTTCGAACAGAACCTTTCCTTGCTTTGGTTTTAACAGACCGGATATCGTTTTGAGCAACGTGCTTTTTCCCGCTCCGTTCGCCCCGATCAAAGTCACGATCTCCCCCTCGTTTATCTCCATGGAAACCCCTTTTAACGCTTGGATATTGCCATAATAAACATTGATGTCCTCTATTTTCAGCATCAGGAAACCTCCTCCCCTAAATATGCCTCGATAACCTTTGGATCGTTGCGGATTTGTTCCGGCTTTCCGTGAGCGATAAGCTGTCCATGATCAAGAACGTAAATCCGTTCGCATACCCCCATGACCAGTGACATATCATGTTCGATGAGCAAAACGGTAAGGTTGAATTCCTTCCGGATAAAAGCAATGAGGTTCATTAATTCTTTCGTTTCATGCGGGTTCATCCCGGCTGCTGGTTCGTCCAGTAAAAGAAGCTTTGGATTGGCGGCAAGGGCACGGGCGATTTCCAGCCGCCTTTGCTGTCCGTATGGAAGATTCTTCGCTTTTTCATCCTTAAAATGGTCGAGATTGAAAATCTTCAAGAATTCCAGCGCCTTTTCATCCATTTCCTTTTCCCCGGAAAAATGTTCCGGCAACCGGAATATGGAGCTTGGAATTCCATGCTTGGCAAGCGAGTGGTAAGCAACCTTCACGTTATCGATCACGGATAACTCACTGAAGAGGCGAATGTTTTGAAAGGTCCTCGAGATCCCTTTTCGGGTAATTTTATAAGGCGGCTGCTTATTCAGGTTTTCCCCGTTCAAGGCAATCGTTCCTTCTGTAGGGACATACACACCCGTCAATAAATTGAAGAAGGTCGTTTTCCCAGCTCCATTCGGCCCGATCAGGCCTACAAGTTCCCCCGGAAATAATTCCACGTTCACATCGGACACAGCTTTCAATCCGCCAAAACGGATACCCACCGAATCTACTTTAAGCAACGGTATTGTGGCTTCCATCCTTTGGGCCCCCTTTCGTTTTTTTATGTGTGAACAATGATGTGATCTCTCTTGTTCCCATTAAACCCTGCGGGCGGAAAATCATCATCAGGATCAGGACAAGGCTGTAGATGATCATCCTCGTTTCCGGATAATCCTGAAGGAATGTCGTCACGATCGTCAGTAAAATTGCGGCCAAAACCGAACCTGAAAGACTTCCAAGACCGCCAAGTACGACGAAAATCAGTATATCGAAGGATTTTAGGAAACCGAAATTAGACGGCTGGATTATATAGAAATTATGGGCATAAAGCGATCCGGCGATTCCGGCAAAAAAAGCTCCGATGACAAAAGCCGCCACTTTATAATAGGTCGTATTGATTCCCATCGCATCAGCTGCCGTTTCATCTTCCCTTACGGATATGCATGCACGACCGTGAGTCGAATTGGTGAAATTCCTGATGACTATGACGGTGATCATCACACAGGCAAAAACCCATGGCCAAGTAGTCAGGTGGGATACCTGCATCCCGCTTGCCCCGCCTACATAGTCAATATTCAAAAGGACGATCCGGACAATTTCCCCAAATCCAAGCGTAGCTATCGCCAGGTAATCCCCCTTCAGACGCAAGCTCGGTACCCCGATCACCATGCCCGCAACAGCGGCTATTACGCCCCCAGCCAATACAGCCATGATGAAAGGAAGTTCCAGCTTCATTGTCATGACTGCCGAAGCATAGGCCCCTACCGCTAAAAAACCTGCATGTCCGATCGAGAACTGCCCGGTTATTCCAATGATTAAATGCAGGCTCGTCGCCAGCATGATATTGATGCCGATGAACATGAGCGTGTTGATATAAAATGGGTTGAGCATTCCGTTTGAAATGGTGTACTGCATGATTCCGAAAAAAATAAGTGCGAGCACGATCGAGAGCCAAAAACCCTTTGAATTCTTTAAAGTAGTCATCGCTATGTCTCCCCTATACTTTTTCTCTTTTATTTTTACCGAACAGTCCCTGCGGCAAGAAAATCAAAATCAAGATAAGTACGACGAAAGCCACACCATCGCGCCATAGTGAATAACCGGCAGCACTGACCAAAGCCTCGATCACTCCAAGCAGAAGACCGCCGACCATCGCGCCCGGAATGATGCCGATGCCGCCCAAGACTGCGGCAACAAATGCTTTAAGGCCAGGAAGGACACCCATCAACGGCTCGATTTTAATATAGTAGATTCCAAAAATGACACCAGCCGCCCCTGCAAGGGCCGAACCTATGGCGAACGTAGCTGAAATCGTATTATTCACATTGATTCCCATCAGCTTGGCCGCTTCGGAATCGAATGAAACGGCACGCATCGCTTTGCCGATTTTGGTTTTATGGACAACGAATTGTAGGATGATCATTAATATGATGGAAACGGATAAGATCAATATCGATTGACTGCTGATGGAAACTCCGAATATATCGAGTTTATCCATCGGAAGGACATTATTTGGATAGGCTTCCGGCTGGGCGCCCCGGATGTAAATCAGCCCGTTTTCTATCAGAAGGGAAACACCGATGGCCGTTATCAAGGCCGCAATCCGTGTTGCATTACGAAGGGGTTTATAAGCAATGCGTTCAATTAAAACGCCAAAGATGGCACATGAGACCATTGAAATCAATAAAGCTGGGATGAAGGATAAGTCCATTACGGTAATGGCGTAAAACCCTACAAATGAACCGACCATGAATACGTCGCCATGGGCGAAGTTTATGAGCTTGACGATTCCATATACCATCGTATAACCAAGCGCGATCAAAGCATAAATGCTTCCGAGTGAAATGCCATTTACCAATTGCTGAATCAGTTCCATATTGCACTCTCCCCGTTAAGGTGTTTTTTAAGTGAATATAGAATAGGGGGGACATGCCCCCTATCCACGTAAGGTATTATGGATTGATTTTTGTTTTGAATGTTTGTTTGCCATCCACATATTCCAAGATGGTCGCCGATTTGATCGGATCATGGTTTTCATCAAGGTTCAGCGTTCCGGAAACTAATTGAAGATCTTTGACATCTTCCAGCGCTTGTCTGATTTTTTCGGGAGAAGCATCACCGGATCTCTTGATGGCATCAGCCAGGTAGTAGCCAGTGTCATAGCCAAGTGCGGCAAAGGCATCCGGTGTTTTATTGTATTCCTTTTTGAAGGCTGCAACGAAATCCTGGATTTTTGCATCTTCATCTTCCGGGGAATAGTGATTCGTGATATAGGTATTTTTTAAAGCATCCGCTCCGGCAATTTCAACGACCTTCGGGGAATCCCAGCCGTCTCCGCCCATGAATGGAAGGTCTATGCCGTCTTCACGTGCCTGTTTTAAAATCAATCCGACTTCCTCATAATAACCAGGAAGGAAAACGAACTCCGGTTTTGCGGATTTGATACGTGTCAATGTAGAGCGGAAATCAGTATCTTTCGTTACATAAGCTTCTTCAGCCACGATTTTACCGCCCTTGGCAGTGAACGCTTCTTTAAAAGCTGCGGCCAATCCTTTGGAATAATCACTTGCGCTATCCACATAGATCGCAGCCGTCTTTGCCCCTATTTCGTCAGTTGCGAAATTGGCAGCCACCGTACCTTGGAATGGATCGATAAAGCAAGTCCTGAACACATAATCATTTAACTTTCCAGCTTTGTTGGTGATGTCGGGATTTGTTGCAGTTGGTGTGAGTAGAGGAACTTGATTATCCTGTGCGACCTGAACCTGTGCCAATGTATTAGTGCTTGTCGCAGATCCGACTACAGCCACAACCTTGTCCTGGCTGACCAGCTTGATCGAACCGCTTGTAGCTTCTGCAGCATCTGATTTATTATCAACCTTAACGATTTCCAGTTTTTTTCCGTCGATGCCCTCTTTATTAATCTCATCGATGGCCAGTTGCAAACCATCGGCAGCCGATTGGCCGAATGATGCCGTACCTCCGGACAATTCAAGGTTGGCCCCAATTTTGATTGTGTCACCTGAGTTTGAAGAACCCCCGCCTGAACTGCTAGTTTTCGAGTCGCCGCCACTACAACCTGCCAGCGCACCTGCAACCAATGAAAGTGATAGAAACACTCCTGCTAGCTTTTTATTCTTCATTTGAAACCCCCTTGTTTTCTATGCTATTTTGATTAAACAGAATATTTGAATAAAAATAATATTCTGAAAATAGTGTATCTCATTCTTTCGACCCCGTCTATAAGATATGGATAAAAAAGTTATTTAAAGGGAATATCTACTATTCGACACAAAAAAACTGACCCTTTATAGAGTCAGTTAACTTCTTATCAATCGTTTACACGGCGAACTTCAATGTCTTTTAAAATATCATTGATCACCCAGCTAGCTGCAATCAAGCCCGCTACGGATGGTACGAAAGCATTCGAAGATGGCGGCATTTGGGCTTTACGGATTTTTGCCTCATCATTGCCGACTTCTTTTCGGACATCCTCACGAATGACAATAGGGCTCTCGTCGGAGAAGACAACCGGAATTCCCTTTGTTATGCCCTCTTTACGCAATCTAGTACGAATGACCTTGGCAAGCGGATCGGTATGCGTTTTGGAGAGATCGGCAATTTGAAAACGCGTCGGGTCCATCTTATTGGCGGCCCCCATGCTTGAAATCACCTTGATATTCCGTTTCAGGCATTCCTTCATCACATGCATCTTATAAATGACCGTATCTGACGCATCAATGACATAGTCCAGGCCATAACTGAAGAATTCCTCAAACGTTTCTTCTGTATAGAACATTTTTAGAGCGATCACTTCGCAGTCGGGATTGATGTCTTGAATGCGATTTTTCATCAATTCCGCTTTCGGTTGACCGACTGTTGATAATAGAGCATGGATCTGCCTGTTTACATTTGTGATGTCGACATCGTCTTTATCCACAAGAATAATACGGCCTACCCCCGTACGTGCCAACGCCTCGGCTGAAAATGAACCAACGCCTCCTACACCAAGGACAGCAACGGTCGTGTTTTTCAGTATATCGATTCCTTCCTTGCCAATTGCCAATTCATTTCGTGAAAACTGATGCAGCATATATATTCAACTCCAATAAATTCTGTTCTTATTTAGCTTCCCAATTAACAATATATCATAAACATCATTTATGACAAGCGAAATATGAGCAGTCTAATCGGAATTGGTTCTCTAGTTCATTTTTGATAATTTTTGAAGGACGGTCGCCAAAAGGAGAGTCCTTTCCGTCAGGCTCGGAATTTCCAAATACTCCTCTTCACTATGTGCATTCCCTCCAATGGGCCCGAGTCCGTCCACTGTCGCGATTCCCAATTCAGAAGTGATGGAAGCATCCGAACCTCCACCAGTGGCCGTATCCGTGATTTCGATGCCGATTTCCTTCCCCGCCTGACGGATCGTATCTAATAGCAAGTTCGTTTTCTCATTCTTTTCCATGGGGGAACGGTCCATTTTCCCGCTTAAGGTCGTTTTCGTTCCTGGAATATAGGTTTCAGCGCAGATTTTTTTCAGCTGCTTGAGGATGATGCCTTCTTGCTTTTTTTCCGAAATCCGCACATCCACGAAAGCAGCCGCATGGGAAGCGATCATGTTGACAGCGGAGCCTCCTTCAATTATACCGACATTAACGCCGATTCCTTTCTTTTGATCATTCAGTCGGTGTAAGGCGATGATCTTATGGGCCAATTCTTCAATCGCACTTCGTCCCTTTTCCGGTTCGATCCCTGAATGGGCGGCCACCCCGACGATATCCACTTTGAACTGTCCGCAGCCCCTTCTTGCCGTGACAAGCGAACCGTCCGCCCTTGCCGGTTCAAGAATTAACGCGAACTTCTTATCGGCTGCTTTTTCCGATATGAGTGAAGCGGACGACGGAGACCCGATCTCCTCATCGCTATTAAGAATGATTTGGATATGCTTATAGCCTGTCTGCCCCGTCTGTTTCAAGCAATGGATCGCATAAAGAAGCTCAACCAAACTAGACTTCATATCCGCTACACCAGGACCGTATGCCCGATTTCCTTTCACCTTAAAAGGACGTTTCTGCGCTGTCCCTTCCGGAAAAACCGTATCCATATGGGCAACGATCAGAATATGCGGTTGATGTGCCTCACGATGCTGGATCACCAGCTGATTGCCATATTTCTGTTGCTCAACTGTATTCACAATAAAATCCAGACTTTCAAATTTCTTTTTTAAAATCGAACCAATTTCATCAATACCTTTTTTCGTATGAGAACCACTATCTATATTCACTAGCCGCTCCACTAATTGAAGCATTTCCTTCCTCTTTGCATACAATAAATCCTTCAAAGCCCTCACTACTTTCTATCCTTGGCTGACTATTGCTCAACCTTACTATAATTTACGAATCTATATTGCCGAATGTTACTTAAATGGGAAGATTTGAAGTTTATTTAAGGGTTTTTGGGGATTTTTCTTTAGTTCGGGGTGTTTATTCGTGAGTTTCCGCCATTTACTCGTGAGTTTGGGGTGTTTATTCGTGAGTTTGGGCCCTTTACTCGTGAATTTGCACTATTTACTCGTGAGTTTCCGCCGTTTACTCGTGAGTTTGGGCCCTTTACTCGTGAATTTGCACCATTTACTCGTGAGTTTCCGCCATTTACTCGTGAATTAATCCCTCAAGTCTATAAGCTCTATTTTTAAATTGCCCCGAATAAGGCAATTCCAGTGCAGAGAGCATCCGTTGCATGATATCAATTGAATCTATTTGTAAAAAGAGCCGTGCTTGTTTATTCGTAATATTGGGTTTTATGAGAAGAGCAAAATCACGAAGAGTTTGAATGTGGGCATCCTTTGAAGTGTAAGAACATTGACTGCATGACCATTTGCCCCAGTGATATTGCATATGGAGAGCTAAACAATCAGGACATTGAACGCTTTTGAGCAGATCATGCTCATCGATTTGATACAATTCGAGTATATCAGGATTATGCGGAGTGTTTTTTTGCAGAATTGTGTTCGAAAGTCTATTTCTCTGCCTTTGGGTTAATTGCTCAGAAGGATACTTTTCTTCAAGGGTGTGAATTTTGGAGATCAGTGTTTCTTTTCCCGTGATTTTTTTGAAAATGGGGGTAAAACCTGGGGTAGTCCTGATGATGGTATTCGAGTTTGCATTGGCAATAAGCGTTTCAATCGGCAGCGAAGGGATTTTGTGAAAAGTAAGCCAATCATTTAATCGGGACTTTTGCACGTCAACCTGGATTAGTGGATCCAGATATGCCTGTTCCTGTCCATCCTTTGTCCGAATCAATTGGGGATAGTTACGGTCAAAATAGAGCGTTCCCGCAAAGTTTTTCACTTCAATGATGATACAGTAATTCCGGGTGATTATTAGGAAATCCATTTGAAAATAACCACTCCCATCATAGCCTAACCTCAAATCATGAAACACTCGATATTCTTTCGGAAGATTCTTCAACTCTTTTCCAATACTCCGCTCACCGTTAAATCCTGTACGGATTTTCCGGAAATCGTTCCTTATTCTTTCCTGTTTTGGATGATTTGCTGATAGCCTCCTGCTTAATGCCTCCAGTTTGAGCATTTTCATAGGCTTTTCACACGGTTTTAGCATCCATACATCAACTCCTTCTCCTTTACCTTCTTTGTTTATGCCCTTTTTTCCTGCTAGGATACTGAAATCAGGCGTTTTACCGTTAGTTTGGCTCGTTTATTGGTGAATTTCCGCCGTTTACTCGTGAATTCTCGCCGTTTACTCGTGAATCTGCGTTTTACTCGTGAATTCTCGCCGTTTACTCGTCAATTCGCATTTTACTCTGAGTTCACGCCTTTTACTCGTGAATTTCCGCCATTTACTCGTGAATTCTCGCCGTTTACTCGTGAATTCACACTATTTACTCGTGAATTCTCACCTTTTACTC
>NZ_JAGGQJ010000009.1:70143-95381 GCF_018613325.1 Bacillus sp. ISL-34
TCTCGCCGTTTACTCGTGAGTTTCCGCCGTTTACTCGTGAATTCTCGCCGTTTACTCGTGAATTTGCGTTTTACTCGTGAATTCTCGCCGTTTACTCGTGAATTTGCGTTTTACTCGTGAATTCTCGCCGTTTACTCGTGAATTTGCGGCGTTTACTTGTGAATTCACACTATTTACTCGTGAATTCTCGCCATTTACTCGTGAATTTGCGTTTTACTCGTGAGTACACGCCATTTACTCGGGAATTCTCACCTTTTACTCGTGCGTTTCCGCCGTTTACTTGTGAATTCTCACCTTTTACTCGTGAATTCGCGCCATTTACTCGGGAATTTCCGCCGTTTACTCGTGAATTTGCACCATTCTCTCGTGAGTTCACTATTTTAACGCACAAAAAAACCCATGTTATGTAACATGAGTTGCTTTGTAAGGTGTAAGAGTCCCAATTGTGCCGTTTACGCCTTTGTTTTGAACCCGCTCTCCGCAGGTGGGTGCTCGGTTCCTCGCGTTTGTAAGTCCTCTTCGAGGGAGGCTTTTACGCGGCCAGGAAACTAGTGCTCCCGGTAACTATAAGTGTTCGGTCAAAACTTATAGGTTAAAGAACGAACACATCAGGACTCTTACTTCTTGAAAATATCATATCATAATGCTTAACTCTGTTTCAAGAAAAAACACCTAGGTATTTTTTCATATTTTTTCCAAATAAATTACTTTTTAAGTGCAGCAAGTCTTAGGTTAAGTTCGGCCAATTGCTTGTCACTTACAGTACTTGGTGCGTCAACGAGCAGGTCGCTTGCGCTTGCCGTTTTCGGGAACGCGATGGTGTCGCGAAGGTTCGTGCGGCCTGCAAGCAGCATGACCATGCGGTCCAGTCCAAGGGCGATTCCGCCGTGTGGAGGCGTTCCGTATTCGAATGCATCCATTAGGAAGCCGAATTGTGCGTTTGCTTCTTCTTCGGAGAATCCAAGTACTTTGAACATTTTTTCCTGTACGTCGCGTTCGAATATACGCAGTGATCCACCGCCAAGTTCGTATCCGTTCAGTACAAGGTCATATGCTTGTGCACGGACGCTTGCTGGGTCTGATTCCAATTTGTCCATGTCTTCACGGAATGGCATTGTGAATGGATGGTGTGCTGCATAGTAGCGTCCTTCTTCTTCGTCATATTCAAATAATGGCCAATCCGTCACCCATAGGAAGTTGAATTTGGTTTGATCGATCAAGCCTCTTTCTTTACCTAGCTTGTTGCGAAGTGCTCCAAGTGCATCAGCGACTACGCCTTTTTTATCCGCCACGAATAAGATTAGATCGCCTACTTCAGCTTCCAATACGGATACTAATTGCTCTTGATCTTCTGCGAAGAATTTCGCGATCGGCCCTTTTACGCCGTCTTCTTCAACTTTCAGCCATGCAAGGCCCTTTGCACCGTAAATCGCTGCAAATTCAGCCAATCCATCAATGTCTTTAC
Source organism: Bacillus sp. ISL-34 (assembly GCF_018613325.1). Classification (GTDB taxonomy): domain Bacteria; phylum Bacillota; class Bacilli; order Bacillales; family DSM-1321; genus Peribacillus. The sequence goes on from NZ_JAGGQJ010000009.1 coordinate 71,609, forward strand.
GGGAATAATCAGCATTTCCGTCTTTAACGACGATGGCCTTTACTTGTCCGCCGCTTGCAACAGCGCCGGTGAACACTTTGAAATCACTGTCTTTGACGATTTCGGAAACATCTTTAAGTTCCATTCCGAAGCGTGTATCCGGTTTGTCGGAACCGTAACGGCCCATCGCTTCATTGTAAGTCATTCTAGGGAATGGCAGTGTTACGTCCAATCCTTTAACGTCTTTCATCACTTTAGCCATCATGTTTTCTGCAGTGTTGATGATATCTTCTTGGCTCATGAAGCTTGTTTCGATATCGATTTGCGTGAATTCAGGCTGTCTGTCAGCACGTAAGTCTTCATCACGGAAACAGCGGGCAATTTGATAATAACGTTCGAAACCGGATACCATCAATAGCTGCTTGAAGATTTGCGGTGACTGCGGAAGTGCATAGAACTCCCCTTCGTGTACACGGCTAGGCACTAAATAATCACGTGCTCCTTCAGGTGTACTTTTTGTTAAGATAGGTGTTTCGATATCAAGGAAGCCTTCACCATCCAAGTAATCACGGATCGCTTTTGTTGTTTGGTTACGCATTTTCAACGTTTCGAACATCGCCGGACGACGCAGGTCCAAATAACGATATTTCAAGCGGATGTCTTCTGATACATCCGTTCTTTCATCAATGATGAAAGGAGGGGTTTTTGCTTCGTTTAAAATTGTAACGTTTTCGGCTTGAACTTCGACAGTCCCTGTTGTTACGTTCGGATTGAAGTTGGCTTCATCACGTTTGATGACTGTCCCTTGGATATCAAGGACATATTCATTACGGATTTTTTCGGCTGTGGCCAGCGCGTCTGCCGAAATGTCCGGATTGAAAACGACTTGGACGACTCCGCTTCTGTCACGTAGGTCGATGAAGATGACCCCGCCCAAATCCCGGCGTTTTTGTACCCATCCCTTTAATGTTACTTTTTCACCAATAGCTGCTTCTGTAACTTCACCATTGAAGTATGTTCTGCCAAACATGGTATTTCCCCCTTAAGCCTGTAGCTTTTTGAATTGTTCAACGAATGTAGCGAGATCGATTTGGACTTGTTCACCAGTTTCCATGAACTTCACATTGATTTTATTATTTGCCAATTCATCATCCCCGAGTGTCGCCACATATCTTGCTTCGAGGCGGTCGGCTGATTTGAATTGTGCTTTCACTTTACGGTCCTGATAGTCTTTTTCGACGGTAAAACCGGCATTCCGCAATTGATGGGCAAGTTTGACGGTGTAATCCTTGGCTGTGTCACCTAATGAGACAAGATAGCAGTCAATTCCCTTTTTGATCGGAAGCTCGATGTTCTCTGCTTGGAGGGCAGCAATCAGGCGTTCAATGCTAAGTGCAAAGCCGATTCCCGGTGTTTCCGGTCCGCCAAGTTCTTCAGCCAGCCCGTTATATCGGCCGCCTCCGCAAAGCGTAGTGATGGCGCCAAAGCCCTCTGCATCACTCATGATTTCAAATGCAGTATGATTATAGTAATCCAAGCCCCGCACTAGTGTCGGATCTTCGACGAAATCGATTTCCAAATCGGTTAAGTGCTGTTTCACCTTTTCGAAATAAATACGGGATTCATCATTTAAATATTCAATGATGGAAGGGGCCGTGCTCATCAATTCGTGATCGTGATCCTTTTTGCAATCAAGGATACGTAAAGGATTTTTTTCCAGACGGTTTTGACAATCGCCGCAAAACTCGCCGATGCGGGGTTCGAAATGTTTGATTAACGCATTGCGATGCGCTGTCCGGCTTTCCTTATCACCAAGGCTGTTGATCACTAGTTTCAGCTTTTTCAAGCCAAGCTCCTTGTACAGGTTCATCGCAAGAGACAGAACCTCTGCATCGATTCCGGGATCCTTACTCCCTAAAGCTTCGATGCCGAATTGAACGAACTGGCGGAATCGACCTGCTTGCGGACGTTCGTAACGGAACATCGGCCCGATATAATAAAGCTTGACAGGTTGATTGGCCCACCCGAACATTTTGTTCTCGATATATGACCGTACAACAGATGCGGTGCCTTCCGGACGAAGGGTTAAGTTCCTTTCACCGCGATCTTGAAATGAATACATCTCTTTTTGAACGATATCGGTTGTATCCCCTACACCGCGTAAAAATAATTCCGTGTGCTCAAAAATCGGAGTGCGGATTTCTTTATATTGATAACGGTGACAGATCTCACGCGCTGTGTTCTCGATATACTGCCAAATTTCCGTTTGGCCAGGCAATAGATCCTGGGTACCTCTAGGAATCTGAATAGACATATGTGTTTCCTCCTTTAAAGCAAGGCGCCCTTTCTGATACGGCGCCATACTGATTTTTTCCAAACAAAAAACTCCCGCCCCTTGTAACTTATATGTTACAAGGGACGAGAGTTTGGATATCCCGTGGTGCCACCCTAGTTGAAGCACATAAATAAAGTGCCCCCGCTCAAAAAACAGTTAACGCCTGTTTTACGTCCATCTCCTATTAAGTAAATCCGTTCGGAGTGAAGCCTACGGAGGGTTCTTTCATTAAGTCATCATGCGGAATGCTTTCAGCCTCGGCATTTCCTCTCTTTTCATGTGTGTCTTAATTACTCTTCTCCATCATTGGTTATTGCAGTAATAAGTCTGATATTTTATAATCATACGGACGTTAACATCAAATGTCAAGGGCAGTCTGAGGAATTTGTCGCGCATTTATTGGTTCAAACGTTTTTTCAGATTTTTGACCGTCCGTACATTGACCCCGAATTCGGATGCCAATTCAACAAGGTTTGCGCTTTGTTCCTTTTGAATGAAATCGTGAAAATCGACACCCAATACTTGATTGCCCCCGCTTAAGCTCGTTTGATCTTTTTCGCTGAATTTCATGTGGTTTCCCTCCTAGAGTTATATAAGTTCTATTCTTTCCTAAAAAAAATGTTTTTTGCACAGGGAGAGAGGGAAATTTTCATTGAACGAGAATACATACATATAGACATTAAAAGGGAGAGACAACTTATGAAGAAGAAATCGGGTTTATTCGGCCTGACACTGATGCTGATATTCTCAGCCATTTTCCCCGTCAATCACGCTTTTGGAAAAGATGAAGGGGAAAATATCGTGACGACCCAAGTGGTCAATGTCCGTGAAGGTGCAGGTCTCAGTTTCCCTATCGTAAAAAAACTGGAAGAAGGGGAATCCTATCCCATCCTGAATGAAGATGGCGACTGGATAGAAATCCGGATTGGCGCCGGCAAAACGGGTTGGGTTGCCAATTGGCTGGTGGAGAGACAAACGGGGTCTGATACCGATCAGGTCAAAAAGGAATCCGGACAAGGCATGATATCAGGCAGCTCGGTCCGCGTCCGTACAGGTCCAGGCACTACATTTCAAACGGTTGGGTCCTTGAGTAAAGGAACAGCTGTTGACATCATTGAAAAGAATGAAAATTGGATAAAGGTCAACACGGCGGATATCGAGGGCTGGGTCTCTTCTGACTACCTTAATCTTCCCGCCGCATCAGGAAATGCAGCGAAGAAAGATTCAACTAAGGAAAAAGAAACGAATCAATCCGTAAAAACCGGGGTAACTTTGGTGGACCGGCTCAATGTCCGTTCAGAACCATCGACAAGCAGTGCCACGCTTGGAAAGCTGAATAAAAATACGGCAGTGACCGTTTACCGGGTTGAAAATGAATGGGCTGAAATCGATTTTCAAGGAGTTCGCGGCTGGGTAGCTGAACCTTACATACAAGTAAGCGAAGATAAAGAAGATATGAAAAATGATACAACAGGCGCCACTGCAAGGGTGACCGCTCCGGGATTAATTGTCAGGAAAGAAGCCTCTCTCTCAAGCAAGGTCATCGGTTCGGTGAACAAGGATGAGACATACGCCGTGCTGCAAACGAAGGGAAATATGACGCAGATCAAGCTCTCCGGTTCAAAAAAGGGCTGGGTTGTTAGTTGGTACCTGGAAAAAGAGAATGTTGAACAAACGGTAAAGGAAAAAAAGGTTGATGTAAAAGGAAACAAGATTACCATCATTCATGATGGTACAATCCTTAGAAGTGAGCCTGATGGCAACTCGGAAATTGTCGAGCAGGCCAATGCAGGTGAAACGTTCTCCGCATCAGGTATGGAGGGCGACTGGTATTCCATTGAACTGAAGAGCGGAAAAACGGCTTATGTGGCCGGATGGATCGTGACGATCGAAGGGAATTCCGAGCAGATCCAACGACCTGGCGTTGAAAAATACTTAAAGGATAAAACCATTGTGATCGATCCCGGCCATGGCGGCAGGGATAGCGGTACAATAGGCGTCGGTGGAACACTCGAGAAAAACCTGACGATCCGTACGGCAGAGCTGCTGCGGGACAAACTTCAGGCGGCAGGAGCTAAAGTGATCCTGACCAGAAGCGGAAATACCTATGTTCCACTCCCTTCCCGGGTCAGCACTTCACATATACATAACGCGGATGCTTTCATCAGCCTCCATTATGATAGCACCAAGGACCAGATCACCAGCGGGATAACCACATACTACTATCATGACTACCAGCGTGCATTGGCGGCTACACTGGCCAATTCACTCGGTTCCACCATGCAGGTGCCCAATCGCGGATCACGATACGGGAATTTTCATGTTACCCGTGAAAATAAACGGGTAGCTACACTTATTGAACTAGGTTATTTAAGCAATCCAGTGGAAGAATTGACGTTAACATCGAATGAGTATCAAGAAAAAATCACATCGGCCATCTATAATGGATTGGCGCGGTATTTTAAATAAGAATCAGAAAAGCCAGCTTCGCATCGAAGCTGGCTTTTCTACAAAAAAACCTGCCGCGGCAGGTTATTTTTTGCTTTCAAGTATTAGTGTAACGGGACCGTCATTAGTAAGCTGCACATCCATCATGGCACCGAATTGACCGGTTTCCGTATGGACGCCTTTCTTGCGGAGTTCCTCGTTAAATGCTTCATAAATTTCATTCGCCTCTTCAGGACGGGCGGCGTCCATGAAGTTCGGTCGACGGCCTTTGCGGCAATCGCCGTATAAGGTGAATTGTGAAACTGATAAAATCGAACCTCCCACATCCAATAGTGAATGGTTCATCTTTTCATTTTCATCTTCAAATATTCTGAGATTGACAATCTTATCGGCCAAATAAGCGGCGTCATCGATGGTATCCCCATGGGTGACACCAACCAACAGGACGAGCCCGCTGTCGATTTGCCCGATTATTTGGTCTGCGACAACGACTTTTGCCGCTTTGGAACGCTGTAAAACAACACGCATGGCAATAAAAACTCCTTAGTTCATTATCCTTCTGACGGAATAAACATCTGAAATTTGTTTGATACGGTCGACGACCTTTTGTAAATGGGCAATGTTATGAATATAAATCGACATGTGAATGGTCGCCACCTTATTCCTGTCGGATTTACCCGAGACCGCCGAAATGTTGGTCTTGGTTTCATTGACGGCTTGCAGCACTTCGTTTAATAAGCCGCGACGGTCATAGCCGCTGATTTCGATTTCTACGATGTATTCCTTGCGTTCGTTAATCGTACTTTCCCATTCAACCGGTACAAGGCGATGATCGGCATCCCCGCTATCCAGGTTCGGGCAGTCTTGTCTATGAACTGAAACTCCGCGGCCTTTGGTTATATAACCGACGATTTCGTCCCCTGGAACTGGGTTGCAACAGCGTGATAAACGGATAAGCAGGTTATCAATCCCCGGTACCTGTACACCTGAGTCACGTTTTTTAGATGAATTGGAGAAGGTTTTCAGATCGGCAACCGCTTCAGAAATATCTGCTTCCTGCTCGATCATTTTCTGCTTACGCCATTTTTCGGTAAGGCGGTTAGCAACCTGAAGGGCAGTTATTCCGTTATATCCGACTGCTGCATACATATCCTCTTCATTCAGGAAGTTGAATTTATCTGCAACACGCCTGATATTCTCGGCAGTCAGGATTTCCTTCAGGTCGAACTCCATATCCTTGATTTCCTTTTCAACAAGCTCTTTGCCTTTTTCGATATTTTCTTCCCGGCGCTGCTTCTTGAAAAATTGGCGGATCTTATTTTTCGCCTGAGATGTTTGCGTTAGTTTAAGCCAATCCTGACTTGGACCGTAAGAATGCTTCGAAGTTAAGATTTCTATGATGTCGCCAGTTTTCAGTTTATAATCCAGCGGTACCATTTTTCCGTTCACTTTGGCACCAATCGTTTTGTTTCCGATTTCCGAGTGAATCCGGTAAGCGAAATCAATCGGGTTGGATCCTGATGGCAGTTCGATGACATCGCCTTTTGGTGTGAAAATGAATACCATATCAGAAAAAAGATCTATTTTAAGGGATTCCATGAATTCCTCTGCATTGGTCGCATCATCCTGGAATTCAAGAATTTCCCGGAACCATGTCAATTTTTCTTCCAGTGAAGGCTGTTCACCGACATCTTTTCCCTCTTTATAAGCCCAGTGCGCGGCAACCCCGAACTCGGCAATGCGATGCATATCGGAAGTACGGATCTGCACTTCCAGCGGATCGCCTTTCGGTCCGATCACCGTCGTATGGAGCGATTGATACATATTCGGCTTCGGCATCGCGATATAGTCTTTGAATCGGCCAGGCATCGGCTTCCAGCATGTATGGATGATCCCTAAAACGGCATAGCAATCTTTGATGCTATTGACGACGATCCGAACGGCAAGCAAATCATAAATTTCGCTGAACTGTTTATTCTGCAAAGCCATTTTGCGATAAATGCTGTATATATGCTTCGGTCTGCCGGAAAGGTCAGCTTTAATGTTGACTTCCTCAACGTTTTTACGCACTTCATCAATGACTTCTTCCAAATAATTTTCACGTTCTGCACGCTTTTTCTTCATCAGGTTGACGATTCGGTAATACTGCTGAGGATTCAAATACCTTAGTGCAGTATCTTCCAGTTCCCATTTAATCGTGCTGATACCAAGACGATGAGCAAGCGGTGCGAAGATTTCCAGCGTCTCGTTCGATATCCTTCTCTGCTTTTCCTGCGGCAGATGCTTCAATGTCCGCATATTATGCAGTCTGTCCGCAAGTTTGATCAAGATGACCCGTATATCCTGGGCCATCGCCACGAACATTTTCCGATGGTTTTCCGCCTGTTGCTCCTGCTGTGATTTATACTTGATTTTCCCTAACTTGGTCACGCCATCCACAAGCATGGCGACTTCAGGACTGAAATTTTCTTCAATATCCTTCAGAGTGATCTCCGTGTCTTCAACAACATCATGTAAAAAACCTGCCGCAATGGTTGCAGGGTCCATTTCAAGATCAGCCAGAATGCCCGCCACTTGAATCGGATGAATAATATACGGCTCTCCCGATTTACGGAATTGTTCTCGGTGAGAATACTCTGCATACTTAAACGCTCTATGAATAAATTCAGCTTCTTCCGGCTGAAGATATAAGCTGGCCCGTTCTACAACCTGCTCGGCAGTCAATATTTGATCATTAGCCATTTAATCACCTTAACCCCACTTTAACTGCCACCGGATATCATCCGGATTGAGTATGATTGGTAGCACTTCCCTTTATTCTGCAAAACGTGACAATTTTTGCGAAAAAAAATAAATCCGCTTAAACGGATACAAGTGCAAATAAACTTATTAGCAGAAAAACTCTTTATTATTACTATTATCGAAAAAAAAGGCAAGGATGTAAAGAGTTAAACGTGTATTTTATTAAGAATAGTGCATTTTTTCACTGGAAATTCGACAAAATCCAGCTAAAACGAGTAAAACAGAAAGAGAGCACCCCGGTCAGAGTGCTCTCCTTTATTAAAAGCTCATTAATGTCAAGACATCATAGCCGTCTAATTTATCTTTACCATCCAAGTCAGTCAATTCAATAAGGAATGCAATCCCGGCTACAATTCCGCCAAGCTGTTCAACCAATTTGATCGTCGCTTCGATTGTTCCCCCGGTAGCAAGCAAATCATCCGTAATCAGGATACGCTGTCCCGGTTTAATGGCATCTTTATGGATTGTCAATACATCCTTGCCATATTCCAAGCCATATTCGACTTTTATCGTTTCACGTGGAAGTTTTCCTTCTTTTCTCACTGGCGCAAAGCCCACTTCCAATGAGTATGCTACTGGACATCCGATAATGAATCCGCGTGCTTCCGGCCCGACCACCAAGTCGATATTTTTATCGCGAGCGTACTCGACGATTTGGTCTGTTGCGTATTTATAAGCTGCGCCGTTATCCATTAATGTTGTAATATCTTTGAAGACAATACCCGGTTTTGGCCAGTCTTGCACAATTGTTACATATTGCTTTAAATCCATTGCTTTGTTTCCTCCTCAAGGTCTGTTGCCTCATGAACTAAATAATGATTGAACCAATCGAATAATTGCTGATAGGAAGAATAAACAAGCTCTTGTTCAAGCTCAAATTGCTCTTTCTTTCTTGTATACGATTCAGATTCACTGAGATCGCGTTTTTTCGCATTGGTTGTGAGCATAATTAACCCATTCTCTATTGTAACAAAATCAAGCTCAAAAAACACCTTAGAAATGAAATCCACGGTATCTCTTGACCAGCCGCGATATTTGGCTAGGTCATCACCATATCTTTTCACATCGAGCGGCCCCTTTTTGGAAAGGAAGGCATAAAACCATTTAAAATGATCCCTTGTTGGCATCGTGCTTAGGAAATGGTCCTGTTCATGGGAAAAGTGAGCGTAGATACGCGAAGGGTTCTTATCGGCAATCACCCATTTCAAATATTCCCTTGACGGCGGCATGTCCATGAATACCAAATGACCTTCGAAGCAGTCGAGCTGCTCTGCATCCAGTTCATTCTTGATAGTAACGAGATCTGGATGGTTTTGTAAAAATGGATATCTGCTATAAATACCTTCCGAGAAAATGACGATCTTCCGGTTTTGTGCAGGAATGTCGGCAAGCCACTTCTCTGCCTGTCCCTTGCCGCGGTAATCGAATAACTGCCAATGGTTTACCGAGATATCCTGGACAAAGATCTGGGGCTTTTTCATATTATTCCACTCATTGATGGAAAGCTCACCAATAACCGAGACTTCAGCGTGCGGAGCTATTTCATCGACAAAATGACCGAGACCGAAGCCCACACCGTCAAGTTTATGATTTTCACCATCTTCCAACTGGACCTTCAAGTGATTTTGGTTGGCACCAATTTTACGGACACTTGAAAGTTGTACGGAATCTATCAAAATCTTCGGTTTAGGATTCGTAACTCCAAATGGCGCCAGCAAGCTCATTTCCTGAATCGTTTGAATGGAAACTTCAGCTAAAGTCGTTGCTCCGTCCAAGTTTGTAATCGGTGTGAAGTCCTCTTCGTTCAGTTGTTCCTTCGCAATCAAGTTCATGCGGTCCCTAAGCTCCTGGACATCTTCAATTTTCAATGTCATTCCAGCAGCCATCGGATGTCCACCGAAATGAGGCAGCAATTCGCGACAGGTAGAAAGACTCTCAAAAAGATCGAAACCGGCGATGCTCCGGGCAGAACCTTTAGCTAATCCCTTTTCCCGGTCATAGCTCAATACAATCGTGGGCCGGTAAAAGCGTTCAACAAGTTTAGAGGCCACAATCCCCACAACTCCGGCGTTCCAGCCTTCCCTGCCGATGATGAGCACGCCATTGGACTCCGGCGGGAAGTTTTCCTCGACTTCAGCAATCGCTTCCTCCGCCATTGCTGCAACCATTTCCTGCCGTTCTTTATTGATATCATTGATTTCATTGGCAAGTTCCATTGCTTCTTCCAGGCTTGCGGACATCAATAAATCGACAGCGGGATCGGCATCTCCAAGGCGCCCGACAGCATTGATCCGCGGTGCCATCGCAAAGCCGATCGATTCTTCATTCAATGCTTCCTGCTGAACATTCGCCACTTTCATTAAGGCAACAAGTCCCGGGCGGCGAGTCAAACGTAACTGCTCGATGCCTTTCGCAGCGATGACGCGGTTTTCCCCTTGTAAAGGCACCAAATCCGCTATCGTTCCGATTGCCGCTATCTCAAGTAAATCCTCAGGCAGTTCCCCAAGCAAGGCGTGTGCAAGCTTAAATGCGACCCCTACTCCGGCAAGCTCTTTAAATGGATAGGAACTGTCCTCGAGTTTAGGGTGGATGATTGCCAATGCTTCAGGCAGTTCCGGTCCCGGTTCGTGGTGGTCGGTCAATATATAATCCATGCCAAGCTCGCCGGCAAGTTTCGCTTCACCGACTGCAGAAATTCCGGTATCGACGGTTATTAATACCTTCACCCCTTGCTCTGCTGCAAGGCGGAAAGCCATCGGGTTCGGACCATATCCCTCTGTAAAACGATTCGGGATATAAAAATCAACATCGGCCCCCAATCTCGTCAGCGCCGTCATCATCACTGTGGTCGATGTCACACCATCCGCATCATAATCACCGAATATACGTATTTTTTCTCCATTTTGAATGGCTTCTCTTATTCTATATACTGCTTTATCCATATCCTTCAATAAAAATGGATCATGAAAAGTTTGATTTTTTACAAATAAAAACGATCGGGCACTATCAATCGTATCAAGGCCTCGATTCACAAGCAGGGCTGCAACCAAAGGTGTGATATGAAGCTCTTCAGCTAGTACAGCAACTTTGTTTTCATCGGCAGTTCGCAAGTTCCACCGGGTTTTTGGCTTTAACATTTATTCACCCCTCAACCTACTCATTATACAAAACGAATATACCAGTTTCAATTTTATTTTAAACTCATAATTGGCTTTAATTGCCTATTCAATAAGCTTAGTTCAACAAAAAGAAGGCTGGCATCAAGCCAGCCCCCTCTCACCTATATTAAACTTGTCCTTCAAGGCTTTGTTTCTTTTCTTTTGCGGTATTCAGCGGACCTTTCTTCTTCAATTCCCTGATTTTCAAATCAAGCCAGAATTGGGAAGCGATCAATAGCGATGAATACACACCGCATATTAAACCGATAAACAGGGCAATGGAGAAGTTTCTGATAGCTTCACTGCCGAAGATCATCAACGCGATGACCGTGATGAGAACGGTCAGAACCGTGTTAATGGATCTCGTCAAAGTTTGCCTGATACTGATGTTCACGATGTTCTCAAGTTCTTCGACGGTTTTGATTTTACGGCTAAAGCGCAGGTTTTCACGAATACGGTCAAAGGTTACGATCGTATCATTGATTGAATAACCGACGATCGTCAGAACCGCAGCAATGAAGGTGATATCCACTTCGAGCCGGAGTACGCTGAAAATCGTGATGATGAAGAATGCATCATGTATAAGCGCGACGACGGCAGGTACAGCCATTCGCCATTCGAATCGTATCGAAACATACAATATGATTCCGATTGATGCAATCGCTAATGCAAACATGGCATTTTTCGCAAGCTCTTTCCCTACAGTCGGTGATACGGTGCTGACATTCGGTTCTGCTCCGTAATCCTTCTTGAAATGGTCTTTCAATTCAGCGATCTCTTGTTTATCGAGGACACCGACTGTCCGAACGACAGCATTATTATTGTCTTGTCCAGCGAGCCTGACATCCTTGATATCCTCTTCGTCGATACCGACCTTTTCCATTTCGGATTTGACTTGCTGAATCGTCAAGACATCTTTGGACGCAATCTCGATTCGGGTACCGCTCGTGAAATCAATCCCAAGATTCAATCTGAAGACAAGCAGGAAGATGATCCCGATAATGGTGACACCGATTGAAATGCCATAAAAAACTTTCCGATGCTTGACGAAATCGATTTTATCAAAGCGTGTTGGCAATGACATTAAATCCATTTTCTCGGATAAATCGTGAATGTATTTCTTCTTCACGCCAAACCATGATGCACGTTTGTCGAGGAACCCGCTATTCACCCATAGGCTCATGAAGAGGCGCGTGCCATAAACGGCTGTAATGAAACTCATTAAAATCGAAATGATCAAAGTGGTGGCAAACCCTTTAACCGAGCTTGTTCCATAATAGAACAGTACGGCCGCAGCCAGCAAGGTCGTTAAGTTGGCATCCGTGATCGTAGCAAGTGAATTCTTGGTACCTTCTTTATAAGCTGCCTTAACGGATCTGCCAAGTTTCAATTCATCCCTGATTCGCTCGTAGGTTATGATATTGGCGTCGACAGCCATCCCGACCCCGAGTACCAGTGCTGCAATACCGGGCAGCGTAAGAACCGCATTCATCCAATCAAACACTAATAGCGTCAAGAAAATGTATATGCTTAAAGTGACGACTGCAATGAATCCTGGGAAGCGGTAATACACAAGCATGAAGATAAAAACAAGTGCAATTCCGATGATCCCTGCAAAAATAGTATCATTCAGGGCACCTGCACCGAATTGGGCACCTACAGAAGTGGAGTACTTTTCTGTTAAATCAACAGGCAGGGCACCTGCATCCAGAAGGGCTGCAAGCTCTTTCGCTTCTTCCACCGTGAATTGACCGGTAATATACACCTTCTTCGTATTGAAAACTTCACTGACATATGGAGCGGATATCATATTGTCCTGTGAGGCTGTATCCTTAATGGAATCTTTTCCTTCCTCGAAATCCAACCAGATTGCAAGTACATTAGTAGGACTTTCCATCGAGGATATTTTTTGAGTGATGTCCTTAAACTTATCAACATCTTTCAATGTGACTTCGACGACCGGTTTATTATCTTGGAACGTTTGTTTCGCGCCGCCTTCTTTCAGGTCGGCACCGGTCATCATTTCCTTATCGTTGTAGTCACGGAAGGATAATTTGGCTTGTGTCGAAAGGATTTCCCGAGCGTTGTTTTGGTCTTTGACCCCAGCCAATTGAACGCGGATCCGGTCCTTCCCTTCGATTTGAATGTTAGGTTCGCTAACGCCCAAAACATTGACACGCCGCTCAAGCGAGCTTACTGTAGCCCGTAAAACATCCGGGGTGATCTTTTCCCCAGACAGCGGTTTTACTTCATATAACACTTCAAAACCGCCTTGAAGATCAAGACCCAGCTTGATATCCTTTAGGATTCCTTTTGAAGTCGTCCCCATCGCTGCGAAAATCAAAAGTGCGATTAGAAAAAACGCAACGATCCTGCTTCTTTTTACCATTATGTAGTAGGCCCCTTTCTATAATACGCCTGTTCCTGAAGTGAAAAAAAAAACTGTCATTTTTTGTTTATATGATAACTGCATACCCTTTGCTTCTTGAGAAAAAGACACAGCTTTCCATGCTTTTCCAAAAAAAGCATAACAATATCTATTATGAGTCATATACAAACAGCTGTCAATTTAAGTATATCTTTGCGTCATTCTTTCAAAAGTTCCTTCAGTTCCTCTTCAGAAAGCGGCTCAAATAGGTTTGGTGATTTATAAGCTTCGACCATTTGGAAGGTCATGAACTGATTGCTCGAAAATGTCACGATATCCGCGACAAGTTCATGAAGGTGAATGTTTTCCTGCGGACGCTTCCATTTATTTTTGGTTAAGGTTCCCCATATGTCTTCCTCCGTCACGGCATTCAATCCGACCATTTGGAATTCCTCACGCTTGCTCTTCAAAAATGGACGCACCTTTAGATAATACCTTTGATAGGGATGATTCTTTTTTGCCATCACTTTGCCTCCAGTAAAATGATTCTCAAATGAATGCGTATTTTCTTAGAAGGGTTTCTTATCATTTGTTAGAACGCAAACAAACACTTTTGTCATGCTTTGTCCAAGTACAAGCATATAGATAATTGTATAGCATAACCGCTTTTTTGAGAAGGCAGGGAGGGAGTCCAATGTCCAAATTTTTAAAAGGGACGCTGATTTTATTAATCGCAAGCCTGATTACAAGGGTTCTTGGTTTCATTAACCGCATTGTCATCGCCCGCTTCATCGGCGAAGAAGGCGTTGGTTTATATATGATGGCTTTACCGACCCTCTTTCTCGTCGTGAACATAACCCAGTTAGGCCTGCCAATCGCCATTTCAAAATACGTGGCTGAGGCAAATGCCAGAGGTGATGAACGGAAAATCAAGAAAATCCTTGTAGTCTCTTTGGCGTGCACCTTTACTCTATCGATGATTTTCACTCCTGCGATGCTCATTTTCGCGCCGGTTCTCTCAGAATATCTATTCACTGACGAACGGACGGTATGGCCGCTCATGGCGATTGCCCCTATCGTACCGATCATTGCCATATCATCCGTACTGCGCGGTTATTTCCAAGGCAAGCAAAATATGAAGCCCTTCGCTTTCTCACAAGTTATCGAACAGGTGGCCCGAATCACTTTCATAGCCGTCCTGACGAAGGCCTTTTTGCCATATGGAATTGAATATGCTGCAGCCGGGGCGATGTTCGCATCGATTATCGGTGAGCTTGTATCTCTCATCTACTTATTGACCAGCTTTAAATTAAAGAAACATTTTAAGTTCAGGAAGGGTTTCTTCAAGAATGTCAAATCCGGAAAAGGAACATTTACCGAATTGATGGGGATTGCCCTTCCTTCCACCGGAAGCAGGATGATTGGATCGGTTTCATGGTTTTTCGAACCGATAGTGGTCGCCCAGAGTTTGGCTATCGCCGGGGTCACCGCAGCCGCAGCCACCAGTCAATACGGGGAGCTGACAGGGTACGCACTGCCTTTACTCATGCTTCCTTCTTTCGTTACGTCATCATTGGCGACGGCACTTGTCCCGGCAGTGAGCGAAGCCCGTACGACCGGAAACTTTTTACTCGTTGAACACAGGCTTCAGCAGGCACTGAAGATCACCTTTATCACTGGCTGTTTAGCCATCGTCATTCTGTTCATCTTTGCCGAACCGATTTTACAAGTCATGTATGGCTCTTCACATGCTGCCATTTTCATTAAATTCCTGGCACCCTTTTTCATCCTTTATTACTTTCAATATCCGCTGCAATCCATGCTGCAAGCGCTGGATCTTGCAAAGGCCGCAATGTTCAACAGCCTTGCCGGGAACATCCTTAAAATCGGTGTGATCTGGCTGCTGGCATCAAAGGAAAGTTTCGGGATCATGGGAGCCGCAATCGGGATCGCTGTCGGTTCGATGCTCGTTACCTTCCTTCATTTTTCAACCGTCCTGAAGGTCGTCCCTTTCACGCTTCATTTTCGCAGCTATATATCAGCTTTGGTCCTTGCATTAATTTCAGGATGGGGCGGTTATTATCTTTATCAATTCCCGCTCTCCTCACAGCCTCTTGGCGCACGGCTTTTGCTTTCCGTGACTGTCGTAATCCTGCTGTTCACATTTTTCCTGCTTATGACCGGCAGCATAAAAAAGGCGGATTTGATCAGAATCCCTGTAGTGGGCGGATTTTTATCAAAATTCGCTTGGAAATGAATTGAACCGAAGCATTTAAAGGCTTCGGTTCATTTCTTCGTTTCATTTTTATCGATGTAAAATTGGCCATCTATGTACCCACAAATCGAAATCTCTTTAATCTTCGTTTCCCCCAGTTTTTTCAACTGGTGCCGGAGCCAAAAATGATTTTTGCCAATTCTATCGAGATTATTCTCCTGTATCTCCCCGTCGATTATAAGGGGATAAGGTGTTTCCTTGATTTTAGACCTTTTGCCTCGGGTATTCTTGATGATCGAAAGCTTTCCGGAGGATTCGAGGATTGCGAATTGCACTTCATTTAAATCACTGATCCCCTGTTCACGCAGCTGGGTCAATAAATCATCGAAATTATATCGTTGCCTGCGCATCGCTTTTTCATCTATTTTCCCTTGATTGATGATGATCTGCGGCGTACCGTCCACGATGTTTCGAAACCTTATGCTTTTCAATGAGATGTAAGCCATGATTATTTGGATAAAAGCAAGTACGAACATCGGAACGATTTGCCTGAAAAATGGTCTATCCAAATCTTCAAAGGATAGAACGGCAATGTCCCCTATCATGATGGATACCACTAAATCAAGAATGCTCAGTTCCCCAACTTCCCGCTTACCCATCATTCGGAATAGTAATAGTATGACTAGATAGATCACTGTTGTTCTAAAAATAATAGCCAAGGTATCCAATTGAATAACACTTCCTTCATCCATAGCATGGCTTGGGAAATGAAAAATTACTCTATAATCTTTTCATAATTTACGGGAAGCTTCTTAAAGCTGGTCTAAAGGTTCGATATGGGGAATATGCTTGTACAAACACATAAACAGGCTAAACGTATCAGCCTTTTAAAAAGGAGGAATACCCATCGAAACTAAAAAAATGAGTGTCGCCGTAATTTATGGCGTAGGCTCCATCTTTGCCATAGCGATGATTGCAAGTTTAATCGTATCCATCCTTCTTCGTTTCACTTCACTGACGGAATCATCCCTGACATACGTGATCATGATCGTGTCCTTTTTATCGCTGTTCATTGGTGGATTCATTTCAGGAGGCAAAGGGAAAAAGCAAGGACTATTCCTGGGCGGAAGCACTGGGTTGCTTTATCTGTTGGTCGTGTTCCTTTTTCAATATTTAGGACATGATGCACTTTTCACGATCAAGCAATGGATATACTATGGCTGTTTCGTGATTACGGCCATGATGGGTGGCGTGCTTGGGGTCAACATGAGTTCCGACTCCCGCTCCGAATGAAAAACAAAGCAAAAAACCGGGCACATGGCCCGGTTTTCGTTTGTCTTATAGAGATGTTTCTTTATTCGGTGCACTTTCCGTAATTTCACGGATTGCTGCACGGTCAAACGTCAGTTTTGTACCGTCTGGTGATTTAATGACGATTTGCAGTTCATCGATTGCATCGATTGTTCCGTGCATGCCGCCGATAGTAGCAACTTTATCACCTTTTTTCAAACTGCTTTGCATGCTTTGCGTAGCCTTTTGGCGTTTTTGCTGCGGGCGGATCAATAAGAAATAGAACAATACGAACATTAAAATCAACGGAAGTATTTGTGTTAAAGAACCCATTTTGTATATTCACTCCTTTCGTTCATTAAAATATTTATGGAATTAGAAGTTTCTCGCATTTGGTTCATTGAAACCATACTGCTCAAAAAACTCTTCCCTAAAGTCTCCAAGACGATCTTCTCGAATAGCTTGTCTGACCTGTTCCATCAAGTTTAACAGAAAATGAAGATTATGGTAAGTCGTAAGGCGAATCCCAAAGGTTTCTTCACACTTAATCAAATGGCGGATATATGCCCGGCTATAATTCTTGCAAACATGGCAATCGCAATTTTCATCGATTGGACCGAAATCGCGTGCATATTTCGCATTTTTCACAACCAGCCGCCCATTGCTCGTCATGAGCGTACCATTACGCGCAATTCGCGTCGGCAGTACACAGTCAAACATATCGATACCGCGGAGTGCACCATCGATCAATGAGTCCGGCGATCCGACTCCCATCAGGTAACGAGGTTTGTTACTTGGCAGCAGCGGACTTGTAAACTCAAGGACGCGGTTCATGATATCCTTCGGTTCCCCAACGGATAGCCCTCCAATAGCATAACCCGGGAAGTCAAGGGAGACAAGGTCTTTTGCACTTTGTTTGCGAAGGTTTTCAAACTCCCCGCCCTGAACGATCCCGAACAGCCCTTGGTCATTTGGACGCTCATGTGCATTCAAACAGCGTTCCGCCCAGCGCGATGTCCGTTCAACCGACTTCTTCATATACTCTTCAGTCGCCGGAAATGGCGGACATTCATCGAATGCCATCATAATATCGGAGCCAAGCGCATTTTGGATTTCCATCGCTTTTTCCGGGGATAAAAATAATTTATCGCCATTCAGATGGTTCCTGAAATGCACGCCCTCTTCTTCAATTTTGCGGAACTCGCTTAAACTGAAGACTTGAAAGCCGCCTGAATCCGTCAAAATCGCACGATCCCAGTTCATGAACTTATGCAATCCGCCAGCTTCCTTGATGATTTCATGCCCCGGGCGCAGCCATAGGTGGTACGTATTGCTCAGGATGATGCCTGCCCCCATTTGTTTCAAATCTTCCGGGGACATCGTTTTGACAGTGGCCATCGTTCCAACCGGCATAAATGCCGGCGTTTCAAAAGAACCATGCGGCGTATGGACCCGGCCTAGCCGTGCCCCTGTCTGTTTACATGTTTTGATTAACTCATATCGTATTGCAGTCAACGCAATAACTCCCTTCAAGAGCTTCTCACTCTTATATTACTTAATTAACATTGCATCTCCAAAACTAAAGAACCTGTATTTTTCTTCCACAGCCGTTTCATAGGCATGAAGGACATGCTCCCTGCCTGCAAGTGCAGAAATAAGCATGATTAAAGTCGATTTGGGCAAATGGAAGTTCGTTATCATCGCATCGATCCCCTTGAACTCATAACCAGGATAGATGAAGATGCTCGTCCAGCCATTCTCTTCCTTGAAAACCCCATCATTGCGGGACGCAATCGTTTCCAATGTCCTTGTGGACGTAGTGCCGACCGTAATGATTTTCCCGCCTTTTTCTTTCACATCGTTCAGTAATCTGGCAGTTCCTTCCGTCATTTGATAAAATTCCGAATGCATTTCGTGGCTGTCAATATCGTCGACGCTTACTGGACGGAATGTACCAAGCCCGACATGCAGTGTGATGAAAGCGATATGGACACCCATCCCTCTAAGTTTCCCGAGCAAATCCTCCGTAAAATGCAGGCCAGCGGTAGGTGCCGCTGCAGATCCCCGTTCACGCGCATATACCGTTTGATAGCGGTCCTGGTCGTCGAGTTGTTCCTTGATATATGGAGGTAACGGCATTTCGCCAAGCTTCTCCAGTATTTCATAAAATATGCCTTCATATTTAAATTCAAGGATTCGGCCGCCATGCTCTAGTACACCTGTACAGACGGCACTCAGCTTACCATCGCCAAAAACGATTGTCGAGCCTTCTTTAATCCGTTTGGCTGGCTTCACAAGCGTTTCCCATACATCATCATGCTCTTGCTTAAGCAGCAATACTTCGATTTTTGCACCCGTTCCTTCTTTACTGCCGTATAGCCGGGCCGGAAGCACCTTGGTATCATTCAACACCAGGCAATCTCCCGGTTTGATATATTCCGTGATATGACTGAATACATCATGCTGGAGCTCACCGGTTTCTTTGTCCAGCACCATCAATCTACTTGCTTCCCTATCCTCCAAAGGAACTTGGGCAATCAGTTCCTCCGGTAAATGAAAATCAAACATATCCAATTTCATCTGTTCCACTTCCTTACATGTCTATCAAGCTGTAAACATTATTTAAAACGGCCGATCAAATAAAAAATCGCGGACAACACAACACTGACGATGATTGAAGTAACTATAGGAAAGTAAAACGTCGTATTCCCCTTTTTCAGAAAAATATCTCCCGGCAGCCTGCCGAGATGGATATATTTCATCGCAAAACCAATCACGAATATAATCACACCCAGGATCATAACCATCTTTGGTATATTCATCATTCAGGCATCTCCATTCCGAAATGCTCATAAACAAGCTGTGTTGCCATACGGCCTCTTGGGGTACGCTGAAGAAAACCGACTTGTAACAGATATGGTTCATACACATCTTCGATCGTATGTGCCTCTTCGCCAATCGTTGCAGCAATCGTTTCCAGACCCACGGGCCCGCCACGGAATTTTTCAATGATCCCTTTAAGTAATTTATGGTCAATATGATCGAGTCCTAAACGGTCGACCTGCATTAATTCAAGCGCATAATCGGCAAGATCGGCCGTTATCGTACCATCACCGCGTACCTGGGCGAAATCCCTGACCCTCCGTAAAAGCCGATTGGCAATTCTCGGGGTGCCCCTTGACCTTCTTGCAAGCTCTGCCGCTGCTTGACCATCCATTTCCGTATCCATGATTTTGGCTGTACGGATGATGATATCAGTCAAATGGTTTTCCGTATAATATTCAAGACGGCTCAAAACGCCAAAACGGTCCCTGAGCGGAGCAGACAGTGAGCCTGCACGTGTCGTGGCCCCAACGAGCGTGAACGGCGGCAAGTCGATCCTGATCGAACGGGCTTCCGGTCCCTTACCGACTACAATATCCAGACAGAAGTCCTCCATAGCCGGATATAGCACTTCTTCGACAGCACGGGGGAGACGGTGAATCTCATCAATGAACAATACATCACCGGGTTCAAGTGCACTCAAAATGGCCGCCAGATCTCCCGGCCGCTCAATGGCGGGACCGGAAGTCGTGCGGATATTCACACCCATTTCATTGGCGATGATGACGGCAAGCGTCGTCTTTCCAAGACCAGGCGGTCCATATAGAAGTACATGATCCAGCGTTTCTTCACGCATCCTTGCCGCTTCGATGTATACACTCAAATTCGCTTTCACTTTATCCTGTCCGATATATTGCTTTAAGTTTTGCGGCCGCAGGCTTTGTTCAAAGGACAGTTCGTTCAAATCGGCTTCCTGATTGAATATTCTCTCCTCCATTGCGCCACTCCTTATCTTAACATCATTTGCAATGCTTTCTTAATATATTGCTCGGTCGTCATATCTTCAGCCTGCAATTTCTTGGCAACCTTTTGGACTTCCTTTTCAGAATAACCAAGGGCCTTCAATGCAAGAACGGCTTCATCCAATTCCTCCGTATAACCATTTGGACTGATTGCAGCCGTGACGCCTTCGTTAAACAAGCTTGGAAACGCATCCGGAATAATGTTCTCAAGTTTCCCTTTTAAATCGAGAATCATCTGCCGTGCCGTTTTCTTTCCGACTCCCGGGAATTTCACCAAAAACGATTCATCTTCATTTTCGATTGCCTGCACCACCTGATCAACCTGGCCTGATGCCAATATGGCTAGCGCACCCTTCGGCCCGATTCCGGTTACATTCAATAATTTTGTGAATAGCGCTTTTTCTTGACGAGTCTGAAATCCGTATAATGCGGCCATATCCTCACGAACATAATGATACAAGAAAACTTGAATTTCTTTCTGGAATTGAGCGGAAAAAATAAAAGGATTCGGTGTCATCACTTGATATCCGATCCCCCCATTTTCCACAACTATGTATTCAGGCCCAATATAATCTACCTTGCCTTTTATAAAATCATACAAATTAATTCTCTCCCTGATTTTGCTGTACCTCTCATTTTATCATAAAAACGGGATGTTGTTCATTAAAAGTTATTAGCAGGCGCAAAGACTTTTACAATGGACGAAAGCCCGTTTTATTACATTTGGGGATCAGGGTTTTCCGTTGAAAAACAAAAAAGGATGGGTGTCATCCCATCCTAGTTTACCGAATATGGCTTATACTCTTTAATGAGCTGTTCATATTGGTCTTTATTCATGATTGGAATCCCTTTTTGCAGTTCCTCCTGCTTGTATGCTTCAAGTTTACCAACGTCTATTTGGTAGAAAGTATGAATGATCTTGGCGTGCTCAGGCCTTCCGATAAAAATGGATAACGTACCATCTTCCCTCATCCCAAGGTAACCATTCGCTTTTAAAAGCGGAGATATGTCATTTTCAATTTTCTTCATGACAATCCGCTCTTCATTTTGATCGACGACTTTCCATCCTTCATATTTTGACCAAAAGTCCTCCATCGACCAAATTGTTTCTGTCAATTTCTCTTCGCTTAACTCGCCATCCAGATACATACGCTGAAGAATGACCTTCCTCTCAATTGGATCATTTTCCTTTTGAACGGTTTCTTCGGCAAAAACGGTTAAGCAAAATGGCAATATGAAAAGTGTCATGAAAAGTTGGATTTTAAGTTGATTAATCAATATACTCACCTCTTAAGGCGTTTACTTTTTATGTAGTTTGACCCAAATAAGGATTATTAACCAGAGAAAAATCAAAAAGAGCTGACTCCATATTGGGTCAGCTCACTAATTATTTTAAGTGATTTTCGTGAATGTTAAGGTTATCGAACATGTCATTGGCATCCAAAATGATCATTTCCCTCGTATCGCCATCCCGAAGATTGTTATCAAGTGTCATCGTCCTGAAATAAACACCTTCATCGGTGGTGACATATATGGTACGGCCATTGGTAAGCGGTCCGATTTCCTTCTTGATTCTTTCTTTAACATCTTTTGCTTGGCTGTAGTCATCAAGCAGCAAGGCTACCAGCATTTCGTCTTTCATGATGATTGTCCTGGCATCGATAACCGGCTCCACTTTATTGGCGGCACCATTGACTTTGTCGGCTAAAGCGCCTTCATAAGAATTATAATAAGATGATTTGGCCTTAAGCGGTTTACTTTCATGTCCATGGTAGTTACGGTCACTCTTACTGTACGCATCATCTTTATTGTATAAACCTTGCACCATATTATCATAATTGATGTTGCGTACCAATGCATCTTTTTCATGGTATCCTGTATCATTCGTGATATTCTCATTTTCCGCTGTATCATTATTAGCACATCCAACCAAACTGACGGCGGCCAATACCGTACAAAGCGGCTGTGCCCATTTTATTTTCTGCACCAATAACCCTCCCATTGCAATAGAATGAGCTATATTCCGCTCATAATTAGCATGGGTGTCGAACGGGAAATGTACTCTGTAAGATACGGCCAAAAACCCGTTTTAATTCCTATCAAGGGAAGAAATCCTTTTTGCCAATTTTTCATTCATCGCCATCCGCTCCGAAAAACCTTCCACGGACATTTTCCAGACCGAATGAAGCTGGGAGGAACTTTTATTAAGACGATTCCATTCACGGAAAATATCGGTAGGATAAGTTAGAGCATATAAAAAGGCCAGGTCTGACTGATGCCTTTGCAATTGCGGAACTTCCCACAGCTCGGTGGCCGCATCTTCCAAATGATGCGATATTCGATTTGCATACTGTAAATAATCAATGCACCTCGGGGCATTTGCCATTAAGTCAAAATCGATTAAAGTCAAAGTGCCGTCCGCTCTGCGCAAGAAATTATGGTGGGCACAATCACCATGAATGATGACTTTCTTTTCCTTATTCCATAAAGACTGATTTTTATCAAACCCCTCTAGCGCCCACTCCCCCCATCTAATCCATTCCTTGATAATATCTTCGGAAACATATTGGCGAACGTAAGAAAAGTTCTTTTTAAAAAGTGATAAACGTTCTTTCCACTTTTTTGATTGATTGAACACAGGCGCGTTAATGGAGAGATGTTCCGACACATCATGGAAGCTTTCCAGTAACTGAATGCCCTCTAAGCGGTCCTTACGATTGGAAAACCTGAATTTTTTCTTACTCGGCGGAAAATAGTCCATACTGCCATACCATTTTCCTTTAAATTCAAAGGGCATTAAATTCTGATGAATATAATACGTTTGATGAAAACCCTTTTGTTTTAACAAAGAAGTCAATTCTCTTTGCCGATCCCATTTTTCAAAACTGTCGAATCCTTTAAGGATCATTGGATGGCCCTTTTCAAAAGTTATTAAATAGACACTGCTTTGAAGATGGTGGACATTCTTTGGCTTACGATTTAAATAAGAGAGGAGACGAGTGTTAAAAACACTGTCTCCTTGATAATTAGTAGTCATCGCTTTCATCTACATATGTCGGTATCCCAAATGTTTCAGGCGCACGAACGCCCCCGAATTGGCCTGGCTGGCCTCCCATTTGTCCAGGTAACATAGCTTCAGGTTGCCCCCCAAGCTGACCGCGCATCATGTCCGGCTGACCACCAAATTGTCTCGGCATCATGCCTGGCTGACCTCCGTTTTGACCGCCCATCATCCACGGCTGACCTCCGTTTTGGCCGTCCATCATCATGCCTGGTAGGCCTCCATTTTGACCGCCCATCATCATGCCCGGCTGGCCTCCGTTTTGACCGCCC
>NZ_JAGGQJ010000010.1 GCF_018613325.1 Bacillus sp. ISL-34
TAAAATATTCACTAACTCAGTCAGTTTTGGTAACTGCTCAACCAAAGTGTTCAATGATTCCTGCACCTCGGGCTTTAAAAGCTGATCAAGGATATCCAATTGTTCTTGGTTTGCAGAAATATTAAGTGTTTCATGTTCAGGTTTTGAGACTACATCTACCATATCTAATTCCCCTTTAAACTTAATTATTTTGATTTATGTGTTTTCCGCCGATACTACTAATCATACGACTCTAACCTCTTAATTTCAAATATTTCTTTTGTGATACAAATATAATTTTTATAGTAATGATTAAGAGTTATTAGGTGGGTTTGATGATTTATCTTAATATTTCGAAAAAACAAAAAGATTATTCTAGTTATAATACCTTTTTTCATAAGAGAAGGAATGCCCTTGTCATTTCCTATAATAATAGAACACTTAAAGCCTATTTGCTATAATGTCCATAATCTTTGAATATGCCATGCTTGAATGAGGCCCAAGAATATTTTATCTGATTTAGGGTAAATAATATTATCGGAATTGGAGATGATGCCCTTGGTAGAACGCAGGATGTTAAAGGTCCATGGTGAGAATATCGAAATATGCTCTAGATATAATGAAAAATATAGTAAATGGAATTGTACAGCTAAAATTCCCAATAGTTCCATCATTGCTTATTGTCGTGATAAGAATAAGCTTCGTGCTGAGACAGTTTCTATGAGCAGGTTATTAATTACTTATGATGACTATAAAATTGTCTGAGATGTAAAAGGCGCCCAACCTCGAAGATTAAGGTTGGGCGCCTTTTTTATAGAAAAATATTTTATCTGCGAAATCGGGAATATATCTTCGAAAACTCCTGATTTATCTACGAATTATACAATTTATCGATTTTTCGACAAAAATTCTTTTTTAAAAAAGCATTTTCTTAATAAAATGCAACGAAATTGTCAAAAAAATATCAGAAAATACTGAAAGGGAAAGTAAAATTATGTTAATATATTTAAAAAAAGTATTATTTTTTAAGTAATCTTGAATAATTTATTTTTAAAGGATCTCCATAAATGGAGTGTAGGACCTGGCCGTTTTAGCAAGTGAAATAGCCTTATAGAATAAGATTATCAATTGAGTTTACTACAATAAAACGAAATGGAGTCGATACAATGGTTAATATTACTGGATATGGCAAAGCGACACAAGAAGCAGTGAATAAGTTTCAGGAATTTGTGGGTTTTGAAATCCCTGCAGATTATCAACAATTTCTCCTTAAGCATAATGGCGGCACAACTGCGGTTCAAAACTGTAAGTTTTATGTAGATGGATTAGACACACTCGTTTGCTTAAATGTACTTTATGGATTAGAGCTTCAAGATAAAGAACTGGATTTACAGAAATGGCATGAAGAAAACAGAGATGACTTACATAAGAATTGCATTATAATAGGTAATGATACATGTGCAGGTAAAATCTTACTGATAAATAACGAAGAGGAACAGGGAGTTTACTTCTGGGATCAGGGTTGGTATTCGGATCCATCAAGCCAGGATGAAAATATTTATAAAGTTGCATCGAGTTTTAAATCTTTCATTGAGGGATTGAAAATCCCGGAGGAAATCTAATTTTATTGTAATCCCCTTGATTGGCTCATACCATTCAAGGTTTTTTATTGTCATTTTAATGAAGAGAAAAAGATGTATAAAATATTATTGGTTAAAGACGATTCCAAAATAGCTGGAATCTTGGTCAATTATTTAAAAAGGTGGGTATGAGGTTTTTGAAGTGAAGCAGCTGGACCAAGTCTTTGCGGAGTTCCAACAGATAAAGCCAGATTTGGTCTTGTTGGATATTAATCTTCCCTATTATGATGGTTTCCATAGGTGCCGGCTAATAAGGACGGTTTCAAAGATTCCCAACATATTCACCTCTGCAAGGACAGATGAAATGAACCATGTCATGGCCATTGAATATGGCGGAGATGATTATTTAACAAAACCGTTTAATTTGGAAGTGGTACTGGCGAAAATAAAGAGTGTCCTGCGTAGGGTTTACGGTGAATATGCGGAAATATCTTCATTCCACCAACAAATAAAGGAAATGGATGGACTAACACTTTATACGGAAAAAGCGATGATTGAATATCAGAACAATCAGGTAACGTTAACTCAAAATGAGTTGAAATTATTGAATTGTTTACTACGACAATATGACACCATTGTCTCGCGTGAAGATTTGCTTGAAGCATTATGGAATGATGATTCATTTGTTGATGACAATACATTGACCGTCAATGTCACAAGGGTTCGGAAAAAACTCGAGGATATTGGCGTCAAGCATGCCATAACAACCAGCAGGGGAAAAGGATATCGACTAAAAGTAGTGCAAGGTGAAGAGGAAGCTAAAGTCCTTTATGAAAGACCGTCTTTATTTTATTTTTTATACCGTTCTATTGGTAAGCCTGCTTATTATTGCTTATGCATTAGCCGTTCTGGAAGCGGGGAATCACATATCGATTGCAAATATCATCTATTTAATTATTCTTGCGTTGTTTATGATGCTTCTATTTTTAGCGGGCGATTATATAAGGCAGTACTACAAACCTAATATTTAATATTAAGGACTATTCCAGGTTATTCTTTTTGACCTCGATCATCACAGCCGTGATTTTGACCGCTGCAGGAACACTTTTCATGTTTAGTGCAGATTTAAAAAAGCAAGGGATGGATAACATTCCGCAATCCATTGACTGGGTTGAAAATGACGCTTCCGTTTATTCCGTTATTGAACCATCCGCAGTAGAGAAAACATTAAAGGAGGATGGATTCAAGATCCTTTACGAAGTAAATATGACAGGTGTGCCCATTTCCCACATGTTACCCCATATGAGAACGGGAGAATCCAATGAAAATTAGTCATTATTAATCTCGGAAAGTGATTATAACAATGTGGCTGCATTGCGAAAAATTGACCCAGTAAAGTTATCCGGAAAAGAAGCGTTATACATTTTTCCTTATGGGGGACTGGATTATCAATTCGTCCAAAAGGGAGAACAAAAAGAGCTTCATTATGGTAAACAAACCATACAGGTAACAATGGCCGGTCAGCGCGATCAATCCATAGTCGCTCCCATAAAATCAGCAACGACCCTGATGGTGGTCGATGATCAGCTGTATCATGAAATAACTGCTGATGTGCCTTTGAAAGAGATGGTAAGAGTACGAGGGTATGAAGTTAAAGATTGGGAAGAATCAATGGAAACATCTGGTGAAATTGAAAAAATGTCTAATGATCCTGACCATAATCAATTGCAAACAAGAGCTCCGATTTATCAAGAAATGAAACAGGGAAGCATTTTGATACTTTTTATCGGCTTGTTTGTCAGTTTATTATTCTTTATCGTCCAAGGAAGCATGATGTATCTGAGAGTTTTTACGAATTTAGAAGATAAAAAAATCCAAATTCACGCCCTTCATCGATTGGGCCTGACAAAAAAAGAAATACGGCAAATTTTAAGTGCGGAAATACGCATCCTCTTTTTCGCTCCTTCTCTGATAGGAATGATTAATGCCATAGTCGCCTACATGGCATTAAGCAATTTATTGGGATCCAATTTGTTTGTCTATTCGGCCATGGTCATCGCAACGTATTTTCTTTTTCAGCTGCTATATTATCAAGTAACTAAAAAGATGTATGAGCGGCCAGTCATCAATTCGATTAAATGAAAGTATATATATTAATGGAATCAGGGGATCAGGCTCTGATTCCATTTTTTTATTCAGGAGATCTTCTCATTGTAATGGCGTTTTCATTAATCAGAAATTAGTTAATATGTACTATTGAAAGAGGAGTGATCCACTATTTTGCACAGATTATATGAATTATGGTGTAATTTTACAGATGAATCCTCTAGATTCTTGTAATATTTTCATATAAAGGGTAAAATTATTTATTTGAAGCGAAAATATCGAACTCTACATCATTCATTTTTTCCATTTTCTCATACGTAATTATATTGATATAATTGATTATCTGGAAATAATATGATTTATTAGAAATGATTAATAGTTGAAGTGGGGTAGATTAAAATATTAAAAGTTATATGATCAAAAAATAGTGGGTGATCTGTTAATTACTTGATTAATTATAGTAGTATATGCCTGGAGTTATAGAGAATATTAGATTTTTTCTCTATTTCTTTGTCACTTTATATAGTAAACTCAGAATAGGTTCGTTAACTTTTAGCTGCTAGAGATGAGGTAAGTTTAATCCTATGAAAAATAAAAAGTTAAGGGCATTTCTTTATTTGACCATTCTTTTATTGATTGTTTTCATTCTTCTAAATATGTTTTCAACATATTTAAGCATTAAAAATTCTGTGCAAAAATCCGTTGCTAATCAAAACTTGGTAGCTGCTAGATCTATTGCCGACTCGATGGATATAGAGGCCTATCAGCGATTTCTCAATAACCAAGTAAAGAGCCGGGATTATGAGGATATAAAAGCTTACTTAGAGGATGCCCGTGAAAAAATAGGAGCATTATATGTTTATACCATCATGATTGATAATCCGAGAGTGTCCAAGTGCATGATTACTGGGTTTTCTAAAGATCATAAAGGGGATTTTCCTATCGGTGGTGCATGTACTGTTCCGCCAGAGCAGGTCAAACAGGGGTATGAAGGCAAAAGCTTCATTACCGGGATTCTAGAAGATCCAGAGTATGGTGAGTATTTGACTGTGGGAGTGCCAATGAAAAATCAAGATGGCGACATAATTGGTTTTTTGGGCATTGATGTGAGCGCAGAAGATATTAATGCCATTAACGGCAAGGTATTGAAAAGCAGCATTGCCATTCTTGTTTATAATGGTGGATTTGTTATCATGCTGCTGGTTACCTTTTTTGTCATTCAAAAATGGTATCAAAAGGAACTGACACGTGAAGTGGGGGATACGGAAGATACGTATCAATCGGAATTTCAATCTCTCATTGCTTCGGTCCGCTCATTAAGGCATGATTTTTCCAATCATATTCAGGTGATACATGGACTGCTTAAATTAGAGGAGAACGCAAAAGCGCTCGAATACTTAACCGGTCTTTCAAAAGAAGTGCATTCAATTGAATCGATGAAATTGGATGTGACTCACCCGGGCTTATCTGTTCTGTTAGAGACAAAAAGGCTCTCGGCCCAGAATTATAACATCGATATTGAGGTTGATGTTTCACCCGAATCCTTCAATCGAATCAAAACAGTCGATTTGATTAAATTATTATCAAATGTTATCGATAATGCTATTGAGGCAACAATTGAATTGCCAGAGCAAGAACGCCGAATGAATATTGCCTGCAAAGCTGAAGATGAAAAGTATACGTTTATGGTAACGAACACCGGACCAATGATTTCGGAATTAGATCTGGAGAATATATTCGCCAGCGGATTTTCAACCAAAAAGGCACAAAAGGGCAAAGTTCGCGGACAAGGATTGTTCATCGTTAAAGACTTAGTGAACAGATATGATGGAGAGATTCATGTACAATCCTCTGAAAAAGAAACGACGGTTACGATGATCATACCCGTAAATGGAAAAATGGGCTAAATTGAAAATCCAAAGGAAGCACAAATTGATAAAAAGGCATGATTCCTCAATTCAGAAGGAATCATGCCTTTTTTATGATTCTATTATCGGGATCATAATCATAATCCCCCTTCTATCGGGAGAAGGGGGATTGAAAATCCCGTTTTTCTCCAGTGCCGCAAATGGGGCTATGGGCTTCAAATGAATTTCGGTATTTACACCCTGACAATCTAAGAGATATGAAGATGACGATTACCGGGGGGAAATTGAATAAAAGTACCTGAATTGGACATAATGGGTAGATGTTTAGCTGCTTTCATCGAGATTATGATAAGATAGGGAAAAAATCATTTAAGGCAGTGAGATTGTGAAACAACAAAAAGGAAAACTTCTCGTGATCATTGGACCGACTGCTGTTGGGAAGACAAAGATGAGCATTGAGATGGCAAAGTTATTTAATGGTGAAATTATTAGCGGAGACTCCATGCAGGTTTATAAAGGGATGGATATTGGGACTGCAAAAATCAAGAGGGAAGAAACAGAAGGAATTCCTCACTATTTACTTGATATTAAAGACCCGGATGAACCATTTAGTGCGGCAGAGTTCCAGGAGCGAGCTAATGCTTGTATCGAGGATATCCAAAGCAGAGGTAAACTCCCCATTATTGTCGGTGGAACAGGATTATACATACAATCGGTCATTTATGATTATCAATTTTCGGAGGCGCCATCCGACCCTGTTTATAGGGAGGGACTCGAAAAGCAGGTAAGGGAGTTAGGAATCGATCCTGTATTTGAACAATTACGCAGCGTTGACCCGGAAAGTGCGAATCGGATTCATCCTAATAATGTAAGAAGGGTGATCAGGGCACTTGAGATTTTTCATTGTACCGGTAAAACGATGAGTGAGCAGCTGAATGAACAGCCTACAGAATTGAAATATGATACGTGCATCATTGGATTGACAATGGAACGTGAAAAGTTATACGAACGCATCGATCAACGTGTTGATGTCATGGTAGATGAAGGGCTGATTCAAGAGGTGGAGTCATTTCATGAAAAAGGTTTGAGGGATTGCCAATCGATCCAGGCTATAGGCTATAAAGAAATCTATGATTATTTTGATGGAAGGGCTTCTTTGGATGAAGCGGTTGAGACATTGAAGCAAAACTCCCGTCGTTATGCAAAAAGGCAATTGACCTGGTTTCGGAATAAAATGGATGTAATTTGGTTTGATATGACCGATCTTGAGGGTTTTCCGAAAAAAATACATGAAATATCTGGATTTATAGCAGGAAAGCTTTTCAGTGAAGGCGAATACATAAATTTAGAGAGAAAAGAGGAGGACTAATTCATGAAACAATCAGTAAATATTCAAGATCAGTTTCTAAATCAATTACGGAAAGATGGTACGTATGTGACGGTATTTTTATTAAACGGGTTCCAGATTAGAGGACAAGTGAAAGGGTTCGATAATTTTACCGTTTTATTTGAATCGGAGGGCAAACAGCAATTAGTCTATAAACATGCGATTTCTACATTTGCTCCACAACGTAATGTTCAGATTGATTATGAAGTGAAGGAATAATCATATATATGAATGTAAAAAACAGGTTTAGCTTATAGCGACCTGTTTTTTTTTGCATGCACTTCTCTGTTCTTTTTCAAAGAATCGATAATTTTACGTACTTGTTTTGAATATATATCAAGGGACGGATTATTTTCCGGGAAACCGCAGGAAATGACATTCCCCCATATAAATTGGTGAACGGGAATGGAGATTGTCGCAACATATCCTCCAAGGGAAGAATCCTGTCAGAATAAGTCGCTTTTCAGGAAGGGATACGGCTTAAATAATCGAATTTTCCGATGGGTTAGCAATGACCATCATAAATCGAATGAAAATTTGTGGAATTAGAGTAAGGGTCCAAGATGGAGAGGTGAATGCATTGGAACAACCGATCCGTATGAAAAATAACGGGCAAATCAATATTGTGTTTAATGAGGGAAGCAGAAAAGCGCTACAAAAGGAACTGCCGATAAAAGAAGTTATAGTGCAGGAAATCCCCCACCAGCATGTGGCATTGAAAGAGATTGAAGATGAACTGAAATCGCTGGTCGGAATGGAAGAAATGAAACGGATGATAAAAGAGATATATGCCTGGATTTACATCAATAAACAACGTGAGGCAAAAGGGCTGAAGACTGGCAGGCAAGCTTTGCATATGATGTTTAAAGGAAATCCCGGAACAGGGAAAACGACGGTTGCACGTTTAATCGGTAAGTTGTTTCAAAAAATGAATGTACTATCGAAAGGGCATTTAATTGAAGCGGAGAGGGCAGATTTGGTCGGGGAATACATTGGTCATACTGCCCAAAAAACAAGGGATTTAATTAAAAAGGCCATTGGCGGGATCTTATTTATTGATGAAGCCTATTCCTTGGGAAGAGGCGGTGAAAAGGATTTTGGCAAAGAAGCCATAGATACCCTTGTCAAGCATATGGAGGATCGGCAGCACGAATTCATTTTGATCCTTGCTGGATATTCGAGGGAAATGGATTATTTCCTCAGCCTTAATCCTGGACTTCATTCCAGATTCCCGCTTGTTATTGATTTTCCGGATTATTCGATAGAACAGTTAATGGAGATAGCCGATCGGATGCTGCAGGAAAAGGAATATCTAATGAATCGGGATGCCGAAAGGAAATTAAAAGAACATTTAATCATATTGCGTTCATTTCGGGGACCTATTTCATTTTCTAACGGACGTTATATCCGCAATGTACTTGAAAAGTCAATTAGGGCCCAGGCAATGCGGCTTTTATTGGAGGATTCATTTGAAAAATCCGATTTACTGACGCTTACCAGCCAAGATTTGGTTTTCGAGGATGATGAGAAAGAATGACATGGAAAAGCCCACCAAGATGGCGGGCTTTTCAAATTTATGTTTTAGGCACCCATTTTTTATTGGGAAGATGCCAATTGTTTGTGTAGGAAAGGACTCGCAATATCGTGATGACGGCAAAGAGCGAATAAAGCTGCCATGACTGGGATAATACACCACTGCCTAAGGCCAAGCCTGCAATGATGGCCCATACTGCGTAGATTTCTTTTCTGAAGACCAATGGCTTTCTTCCGGCCAGTACGTCACGGAGTATTCCGCCGCCGCATCCTGTTAATGCAGCTGATACAATGATGGCGCTTATTGGATGATTAAGTTCCACGGCATACATCGCCCCTTGGATGGCAAAGGCTGAAAGGCCAATGGCATCACTGAAGTTTCCCCATCTGTCCCAGTGCTTTGAAAGGTTTGTAGGAAAAACAAAAACGATGGTGATGGATACTAAAGCGATGACAAAATAGAAACTTTGATCCCATAACGCTGAAACGGGGACACCGATCAGCAGATTGCGGATTGCCCCTCCGCCAAAGGCGGTTATGATTCCTAAAATATAAACTCCTAAAATATCATACTCTTCTTCCATGGCGATGATGGTCCCGCTAATAGCGAATGCAATCGTACCTATGAAGCTTAATACTTCCCATGTCATATGAATGTCCCTCTATGTCTTTTTGATTTTGATGGTAAAGCCAAATTTGATTTTAGCATGTTATCGGAATTTTTAAAACGGTTAAAAGCTACGTTTTCAGGAAATTTTTATATATTCAATTTTTTTGTTATGATTAACTGAAATCTACCCGAAGGTGGTGCATGTGATTTGGAAGAAGCAAAAAAGGAAACGGCCGTTTTGATTGGATGTCAAACAACTGAGACTAATGAACGTTTTGAATATTCACTCGATGAACTGGCTTCTTTGGCGAAGACGGCGAATGGTGAGGTTTTAATGACCATCACCCAGAAAAGGGAAAGCGTCGATCCGGCTACATATATAGGAAAAGGAAAAGTGGAGGAACTTAGGAATCTGGAAGAGGAGCTGGAGCCGGATTTATTTATCTTTAATGATGAACTTTCCCCGAGCCAGATTCGGAACCTTTCGAAGCAACTGGAGGCAAGGATCATTGACCGGACACAGCTAATATTGGATATATTCGCTCAGCGGGCGCGTTCCAGGGAAGGGAAGCTGCAGGTCGAACTTGCTCAGCTCCAATATTTATTGCCGCGTTTGGTCGGACAGGGGACGGCAATGTCCAGGCTGGGAGGCGGAATCGGCACCAGGGGACCAGGTGAGACGAAGCTGGAAAGCGACCGCCGCCACATTCGTGGGAAAATAGATGAAATCAAGCAACAATTAAGTGGCATAGTGAAACATCGTGAACGTTATCGTGATAGAAGGAAACGTAATAAGACCTTTCAAATAGCCCTTGTGGGATACACGAATGCAGGTAAATCAACACTGTTCAACCGTTTGACGGAAGCGGATTCTTACGAAGAGAACCAATTATTCGCTACACTAGATCCCATGACACGAAAGGCCATTCTTCCTAGCGGATTTACCGTGCTGCTGACGGATACGGTTGGATTCATTCAAGATTTGCCGACATCTTTAATTGCAGCATTCCGCTCGACCCTGGAAGAAGTGAAAGAAGCGGATTTATTGCTCCATGTGGTGGATTCCTCAAGTACAGATTACTTTAATCATCAGAAAACGGTTCAGGATTTGCTAAATGACTTAGATGTCCCTTCCATTCCACAGCTAACGTTGTATAATAAGAAAGATAAGGTTCACGCTGATTTTGTCAGGTCAGCCAGTCGTGCATCATTAATGATCAGTGCCTATGAACAATCGGACCTGAATGAAATCATGGAAGAAATTGAAAAGTACGTGATTGAAGAAATGGTCCCGTATCATGTTTTCCTGCCATCGAGTGAGGGTAAACTACTATCACAGCTGAAAAATGAAACCATATTGCGCACTCTCTCCTTTAATGAAGAATTGGAAAGATATGAATGCAAAGGTTTTTGTCTAGCTGATCATCCAATAACCGGGCAGCTGGAGAAATATTCATTATAAAGGGGAATTTTGATGTATCAGCAGTTAACAAATGGAGAAGTGTTGAAAAACATTGCCCAGGAAGTGGAAGCAATGATTTCTCCGTTACATAAGCAAGTGGACGAACGAATCGAAGAAAATCAATTTCGCGTATTACAAAGTTATCAAGCACATAAAGTGAGTGATTCCCATTTCATCCCGACTACAGGGTATGGATACGATGATATGGGCCGCGATACGCTGGAATTGATATATGCAGATGTTTTTGGAGCGGAAGCTGGATTGGTGCGCCCCCAAATTATTTCAGGCACACACGCCATCTCCACCGCTCTTTTCGGCATATTGCGTCCAGGGGATGAATTGTTATACATAACTGGAAAGCCGTATGATACTTTGGAAGAAATTGTCGGTATCCGGGGAACGGGCATCGGGTCTTTACGTGATTTTCAGATCAGCTATAAAGCCGTTCCGTTAGCCGAAACTGGAACCGTTGATTTCAAAGCCGTCAAACAAGCCATACAACCAAACACGAAGATGATCGGTATCCAACGGTCAAAAGGGTATGCTACACGTCCTTCCTTTACGATCGATAAAATAAAGGAAATGATTTCCTTTGTTAAAGACATTAACCCGGAAATCGTCGTGTTCGTGGACAACTGTTATGGAGAGTTTGTTGAGACACAAGAACCATGTCATGTCGGAGCGGATTTAATGGCTGGTTCACTCATTAAAAATCCTGGCGGCGGGATAGTGAAAACCGGTGGATACATTGTTGGTAAAAAGGACCTGGTTGAAGCTTGCTCTTATCGGTTAACATCACCAGGAATAGGGGCTGAAGCAGGTGCGTCGCTCTATAGTCTGCAGGAAATGTACCAAGGGTTCTTCCTTGCACCGCATGTCGTGGGCCAAGCTGTTAAGGGAGCCATGTTCACAGCTGCCTTTTTAGAAAAGCTCGGTATGAATACATCTCCAAAATGGGATGCGAAGCGAACTGACTTGATTCAATCCGTCCAATTTGATGACCGGGATAAGATGGTTGCCTTCTGTCAGGCCATCCAATATGCATCACCAATCAATTCACATGTGACACCATATCCTGCCTATATGCCAGGATATGAGGACGATGTAATCATGGCTGCGGGCACCTTTATACAGGGGGCCAGCATTGAACTGACGGCAGATGGTCCGACAAGGGCACCATATGTTGCCTACGTTCAAGGCGGATTGACATACGCCCATGTTAAAGTAGCTGTATTGACTGCCGTGAATGCGCTAATCGACAAAAAGCTGATTCAATTGTAATTGAGCATGTAATGGGAATCCAGATACAATTGGATTCCTATAAAAACAATAGTCATAATATTTGAGTAGTAACAAATCATTTAATTTTTCTGAAAAAAACGCGTTATAAAATGTAACATCATATTGACAAGTTTAATAACATGATATATGATTATTTTAAGATAAACAAAAGGAGGATGCTAAGAATGAGCGGCAACAACATTCGGCGTTCGATGCCTCTTTTTTCCATCGGAATCGTCATGCAGCTAACTGAGTTGTCTGCACGCCAAATTCGGTATTACGAAGAGCATCAACTTATTACTCCTATGAGAACAGATGGAAATCGTCGGGTTTTTTCCTTAAACGATATCGATCGACTGCTTGAGATTAAAGACTTAATCGAACAAGGAGTCAATCTGGCCGGCATAAAAAAGATTTTCACTGTAAAGGAACAGAATTTACCTAAAACTCAAGAATTAGAACAAGCGGAAAAGATAAGACATGACCTTAGTGACGAGGAGCTTCGCAAGCTTCTGCGTGCCGAGCTTTTACAAGGTAGCAAGCATCGAACATCTCTTCGACAAGGGGATATGTCCCGTTTTTTCCAATAAAAATATGATTTATGAATGATTATTAGGGGGAATAGAAATTGGCAAAGTTCACACGTGAAGACATCACTCGTTTAGCGAAAGAAGAAAATGTTAAGTACATTCGTTTACAGTTTACTGACATTTTAGGGACAATTAAAAACGTTGAAATCCCAGTCAGTCAATTAGAAAAAGCACTTGATAACAAAATGATGTTTGACGGATCTTCCATTGAAGGCTTCGTTCGTATCGAAGAGTCTGATATGTACCTATATCCTGATTTAAATACATGGGTTATCTTCCCTTGGACTTCCGAAAAAGGTAAAGTCGCACGTTTGATCTGTGACATTTACAATACGGATGGAACTCCTTTTGATGGAGATCCACGTGCTAATTTAAAACGTGTTCTTGCAGAAGCAAGAGAAATGGGCTTCACAGATTTCAATCTTGGACCTGAACCTGAATTCTTCCTATTCAAACTGGATGCAGCAGGCGAGCCGACTCTAGAATTGAACGATAAAGGCGGATACTTTGACCTTGCACCTACTGACCTAGGAGAAAACTGCCGTCGTGATATCGTTCTTGAGCTTGAAGAAATGGGATTTGAAATCGAAGCATCCCACCATGAAGTAGCTCCAGGACAACATGAAATTGACTTCAAATATGCAGATGCAATCTCAGCTTGTGATAACATCCAAACATTTAAATTGGTTGTTAAAACGATTGCCCGTAAACATGGTTTACACGCGACATTCATGCCAAAACCATTGTTCGGTGTTAACGGATCTGGAATGCACTGTAACGTTTCTTTATTCAAAGGCAACGAAAACGCATTTTATGATAAAGAAGGTAAATTGGAATTAAGTAAAACAGCTGAGCAATTTATCGCAGGTATCATTAAGCATGCTCCAAGCTTCACTGCGGTAACAAACCCAACTGTTAACTCATACAAACGTCTAGTTCCTGGTTACGAAGCTCCTTGTTATGTTGCATGGTCCGCTAAAAACCGTAGCCCATTAATCCGTATCCCAGCATCACGCGGAGTGAGTACTCGCGTAGAGGTACGTAGTGTCGATCCAGCAGCAAACCCATACTTGGCACTTGCAGTACTGCTAAAAGCTGGTCTTGATGGAATCAAGAACGACTTGACTCCTCCAGCTCCAGTTGACCGCAACATCTATGTTATGAATAAAGAAGAACGTGAAGAAGTAGGTATCGTTGATCTACCAGCCACTTTATATGCTGCATTGGAAACATTAAAATCTGATGAAGTCATCAAAGAAGCATTAGGTGAACATTTACTTGAACACTTCGTCGAAGCTAAAGAAATCGAGTGGGATATGTTTAGAACACAAGTTCACCCATGGGAACGCGAACAATATATGTCAATGTATTAATATCTCAAACCCTTGGCACCTTTGGTGTCAGGGGTTTTTTATTTCGGGCATTCTTTCATAAAATCTTAGGAAGTTATCAACTGCCCGATAAATGCCCGAAAAAACTTAAAAAAATTATTCAAGGACATTTTTCATATGCTCCTCGAATTTATCCATTGTGTCATGTTCAATTTTTTTACTAATATGTGAGTATACATCTGCTGTGATTTGCATACTGCCATGACCTAAACGCTCTTGAATGTATTTCATGCTTGCGCCAGCCTCTAACTGTAATACTGCATGTGTATGTCGAGTAGAGTGAATAGGCAAAGAGGGAAGCTCTGCTTTTTTTTAGGATACGAGCAAATGAATTAAAAAGGCTTGATTTTGGCATGTAGTTACCATCATTTCTGCATAATACTAAATTAAGTTCATGATAGTAATCTTCTTGTAATGCCAATTTGTTTTGGTTTTGATACTTTTTGTGAAAAAGTAAATCATTTGTAAGGGACTGACTAATTGTGATAATACGTTTTGAATGATAAGTTTTAACATCGCCAAAGATTTTACTTTGATCCTTACTTGCTTCTTGAAAATCAAGAGATTTATTAATATTAATTGTTTTTTCTTTTAGGTCAATGTCTTTCCACTGTAAGGCGGCTGCTTCACCTTTTTTTGTTACTTTAAAATTATGTAATTGAATGTACCATACTCCAATTGCAGTACGGGCTTAGAGTACTCCAGTTGCAGTACTCTAAATTTTTTTCCTTCATTAGAGCGAAATTCCTAAAGAAAAGCTTTAAAGAAAATATATAAAGAAAACCCTCTGAATTGATTTTAAAGTGTGTTTGATCATCCATTCAATTGGCTTTTTCCCTTTTCTATAAAAAATGCTGTAATATAATTATTTTATTTGGGGACAAGCACAATCATAATTTATTTATTTCCATATTATAAAACAAAGTATGATATGGAGGTAATTACAATGGGAAAACAAAAGGAAGATAAAAATAATTGTAAGGAAGATAAAAATAATTGTAAGGAAG
Source organism: Bacillus sp. ISL-34 (assembly GCF_018613325.1). Classification (GTDB taxonomy): domain Bacteria; phylum Bacillota; class Bacilli; order Bacillales; family DSM-1321; genus Peribacillus. The sequence continues at coordinate 14,795 of NZ_JAGGQJ010000010.1, forward strand.
ATAAAAATAATTGTAAGGAAGATAAAAATAATTGTAAGGAAGATAAAAATAATTGTAAGGAAGATAAAAATAATTGTAAGGAAGATAAAAATAATTGTAAGGAAGATAAAAATAATTGTAAGGAAGATAAAAATAATAAGAAAGATAAAAAACCTAAGAAAGATAAAAAACCTAAGAAAGATAAAAAACCTAAGAAAGATAAAAAACCTAAGAAAGATAAAGATCATTGTAAGGAAGATAAAGATCATTGTAAGGAAGATAAAAATCATTGTAAGAAAGAGGAATGTAGTTTTACCCTAGAGAAAATACTTGACACAATTCGACACTCACAGAACTTTTAAACTGGACTTTATCACAAATATCACATCGACCACTCTTAATATCAGGGTGGTCTTTATAGTCGTAAACAATGGATGTATCATAGCCGTTGTATTTTTCTTCAGTCAATGCTGATCACCTTCAATAATGGATTTAACTTTAATATGATATCAGATATTTATTAAGGGAGGTAGAGGGGAAGTGACAGAGTATAAGTCAGAAGAACAGAAGCGAACCTTCTATAAGTCAGGCGCCTGGAAGAAGCTTAGGCAGCAAGCTCTTTATCGCGAAAACCATGAATGTCAACAGTGTAAGCAAGGGGGGAAGGTTCATGTGGACTCTCAGAAGGTTGAAGGAGAACGCAAGACTATTGAACTGAATGTCCATCATAAATTTGAAATCGAACATTATCCGAAGCTTGCTTTGGTATTGGACAACCTCGAAACGGTTTGCTTGAACTGCCACAATAAGCTCCACGACAGAGTGTTTGGAGAACAGAAAAAGAAAAGATGGGATGATGAGATGTGGTAATACCCCCCGCCAAAATATTTCGCCAATTATTATTTTTTCCCGGGGAACCGGGGAGGGGGCTCGATTTCCGAGATTTATGATCAATTTTTTTCACGTTAGGGGGGTGGTAATATGCCGGTGAGTGTGACGGAGCTAAAGAAACAATTAATGTCAAAGATTGATAAGAAGGATTTCGTACAAGTTGATAAAGTAGAAAGGTATATAGACTTGGTTAAATCCTTCAGAAAAATAAACAAAATCATTAATAAAGAGGGAGAGACCCTTACAACAAAAAATGGGTCACAGCAGTTCTTAAAGGCCCACCAATACCGACATTGCCCAATACTGTTGAAATTACTACAGAAATGGCTGCAACATATTACGAAATACCAGTCGAAACCATTAGAACTATAATTAAAAGAAACCGTGAGGAATTTAATGATTATGGTGAGATGAGGATACTAAAAGGTAAAGCTTTAAAGGATTTTAAGGCAGCAGTTCAGGATGAACTTCTCTTTAATGGAGTAAATTCTCTAACCCTTCTAAATAGACGAGGGTTGTTGCGACTGGGAATGTTACTAACTGATTCAGAAGTGGCAAGAGCAGTTCGCAACTATTTACTCAATGTTGAAGAAGTATCTGACCCTGAGCAAAAACGATGGGCAATCGAACGTGAAATTAGCAAGCGTGATAGGAGACAACTTACTGATGCAATTCAGGAATTCTATGATGGGACACTAAAAAATGGTGTCCAATATGCTGCTTTAACCAATTTAGTGTATAGTACATTATTCGATATGACTGCCAATGACTTGAAGGTTATGTACGAGCTTGAAAAGAATGAAGCCTTAAGAGATTCATTTACTACTAAAAGATTTAAGAAAAGTGGTAAAAGTAGAAAAAACGATTTCCTCATTACTGCTATTAGGTAAAAATTATCAGGAAATAAGGCAAGAACTATTTGATAATAGATTAAAATTCCAATAATGAAAAGCCCTTACTCTTTTTGAGCAGAGGCTTATATTTATTTTAAACTAATTAATATTGAGGCCTAACCTTCTTAACCAACTCCGTAATATCAATATCTCCGTTCGAAGGGTTAACCCCTTCCCACCCCTTCACTATGGTGATAAAATAAATTGTTTTGGATACATAGAACATCTAGGGGGAAAAGAGAGAATGGCAGATATATTAGCATTTTTATTTTTTTTTGGAGCAGGCGCTCTTCTTGTGACGGCGATTGTTTTCTTGGTGGAGAGGAAATTCAAGAAAGCTCTTATTATGTTGGGACTTATGCTTGTATCATTGATCCTATTTATCATAGCCGTCATGTTTACGGATATAGGGACGGAAGCAACTACTGAAGAGGTGGAAGAAGACGTGATTACGGTCTACGGCACGGTCCAGGTGATATTTCAGTTGATAGGAAGGCGGGGAAAACTACTTTCACTGAATTGTTTGCTGGATAAAGCAAATTTTAACTTTTCATCTAATGTTATAAGTACTGATATTTCATATTGCTTAAAAAAAGCATTAGGATAAAAATATAAAGGTAAAAACCTTTATATTTTTATTAACCTAATGCTTTTTTTACAGTAGAAATTTACTTAATTTTAGAGAAGTTGGAGGAAATTGTATTATAGTAATACATCCATTGTCCCAATGCCCAAGCATTAGCTACAACAGCAACAGGACCTGCAACGTTTTTAATGACTGTCTTAAGGGTTTGTAAAGAAATTATTTTGCCTGCAGTTAAACCACCACCTGTGAAAGCAGCGATTAGCCAACCAGCTAAAGTTCCATTTTCTACACCTCTTATAGAATCAATCGCTCTTGCATGAGTATCAAATGTTTTAGAACTAAGTTTAGCTGTTTTAGTGCCGGATTTCGCATAGGTTGCAGTACCTTTGTTTGTAGAATAGTTCTTTTTATAGCTCATGTTTAAAACAGAAACTAATGATTTGTTACTTGCTGTAGAAGCAAAGGGCATAAAACCTGGGCCGGTATTCTCAATATTAGGCTCAGGCATTTCTTCATTTTTATAGATTTCTTGATCAGTTATTTCTTCATCTTTAATTAATTGTTTCAAAATCTTGTAATAATTCATTGGTCTCTTCGTTATAAGATTTTGTATGGATAACTTTAGATCCATCATCCATAACCTCTGTTATTTCAATATACCGGATTTGGTTGCCATCGATTGATAAAATATACTCGAACTTCTCATCGGTTTCTTTAATTATTGTTAAAGATTCATCTAATACAGGTATTTCAGAATTGGCTGAAGTTTTACTTGGTAGGACGACTAATACTGTACCAAGTAATAATATAAAACTCATGAAAAATGCAGTTCCTTTTTTAAAATTCATCGCCTTCATTCCTTCCTTTTAAATATATGTACATGTACATATATAAACCTACCATAAAAAAAAGGAAAACAGGAATGATTACTCATGATATTCCTACTTTTTTTCTATTATCATGTTACTATTTACTTATATATGAATAAATAGAAAAACATAAAATCATGATGAAAGCTAAAAAAATTATTATGCCTATAAGAAAATTAACAGTTAAATAAATTGCCGAGATATTTAAAAGAGCAATTAAAATGAATAAGGAACTTGCTAAATAAAATATTGAATCATATTCTAAGTTATCGCTATGCGTTAATAAAACAATCGAGTATAAAACTATAAGTGTTACTATACTAATTATTTTTTTCATAGATTCACCCTCCTTTTTATATGTAAACATATCAAGGTTAAAATATCATATATTATCCTAAAATGTTAGTTTTTATGGTTATTTAATTAGTCATAAATCCCACATCAAAATATAACTTGTCCAATAACTTTTTCACAATTCCCAATTCCATTGAAGTATGCAAATGGTACTTTATCATATTTACTCCGCTCTTCACCTTCATGTCAAATTTCTTAAACGCCTGTCACATCTTCAACATAAACTGCCTGTGTAGCAGTCGCTTTATTGGTTTTGTGGTTTTGCGCTTTTATCACTCATTTTGCTTAAACTATTTACAGACTAGGTATAAAAAGTCTGTTTTTTTATACTGTAGTAGATGATGAAGTATGCCCTTTATAACGTGTGACTTTTAAAACACATAAGCGGTCTTTGAGACAGCCGTAATACTGACCTTTATCATTAGTGAAGCCCTTAATCATGAACTATACCCCGGATAACGGACACACATAAAAAAGTGTCCCTTATCCGGGGTTTTTTATGTTTCAATAGGTGTAATGAGAATGGACGGTGGGTTTCTATGAGTAAGAATATATATACTGAATTTCAGATTAAAGAACTTGAAAAGAATCCAAATATCATCAGTGCTTCCGAGCGATCTATTTCCTATAGTCCGGAATTTAAGACAAGAGCAGTTAAGGAATATAAAAAGGGGAAAGCCCCCTCTCAAATTTTCATTGACCAGGGATTTAATCTCGAAATAATTGGCAAGAAACAACCAAAGCGTTGTCTACAGCGCTGGCGTAGTACCTTTAAAAGGTTTGGTGAGGAAGGCTTCCTTACGGAACGCCGTGGAAAAGGAAGTACAGGACGTCCCACCTCCAAGCCACAGTCTTTAGAGGACCAACTTAGGAAGGCCGAGGCGAGAATCAAATTCCTTGAAGCAGAAAATGATTTCCTAAAAAAGCTGGAAGAGCTAGAAAGGCAGGCTTTGAAAAAGAAATAACTCTAACTGCTGCGGAGAAGTTCTATCTCATTGAAAGAACGATCAGAATACATCAATTAAAGAAGGCTGTTTCCTATCTATGTAAATTGGCTGGTGTAAGTCGAAGTGGCTACTATGATTGGTTAAAAGCAGCTCCAACCCGTGAGCTTCGTGAAGAACAGGATGAATTGGACATAGAATTGATCAGAAATATTTTCATCATTAAAAATGAAAAAGTAGGCGCCCTCCAAATCAAAATGATTATGGAGAATGACTACTCGGCCGTCATGAATCATAAGAAAATCAGACGGTTGATGTCAAAGTATAATCTTCTAGCGAAAATCAGAAGGGCCAACCCGTATCGGAAGATGGCCAAGGCAACCAAGGAGCACCGTACTTGTCCGAACCTCCTTAATCGTGAATTCAATCAGGAGGAGCCAGGGAAGGTCCTGCTTACTGACATTACCTATCTTTATTATGGGAAAGGCCAAAAAGCGTATTTATCCTGCGTAAAAGATGCCGCCACAAAAGAAATTGTTACGTACCTTTTATCCACTTCATTAGAAATGGATATCGTTTACGAGACTTTAAATAAGCTAAAGCAGGCTGTGAGTCACAAGTTTCATCCGAATGCAATCCTTCATTCTGACCAGGGGTTCCATTACACCCATCCGCTATTTCAAAACAAAGTGAAGGAACTTGGGCTAACCCAATCCATGTCCCGTAAGGGTAACTGTTGGGACAATGCGCCGATGGAAAGTTTCTTTGGCCACTTTAAGGATTTGGCAGAATATAAGTCGTGCACTAATTTAACGGATGTGAAGGAAGAAGTTGATCGAGTTATTGAAGAATATAATAATCATCGTTATCAATGGGGGTTAAAGAAAATGGCCCCGGTGCAATACCGGGACCACTTATTAGCCGCTTAGGCACTTTTTTAAACTGTCCGAAAAATGGGGCATAGTTCATCATTGAGTAGGGGCTTTTTTTATTTTTAAATAATTGATTTAGCTTTCTTTCCTAACTCCGTAATATCAATATCATCGTTATTAAACACCTAATCAATTCGAAAATCCTTACTAGCAGCAAAATCTGACTTAATCTTCTGAATCCAGTTATATGCTGCAATAGCAGCTGTCCAATCTGGGTCTTTCTTTAAGTCAGCGGCTTAGACTGAGAAGCATCCACTCTCATGAAATTAGTTTCTTTTGCATGTAAGTATACCTTTATATTTATGTTCATTCATTTTACTCTTTTCGGTGTATTTTATTAATTTATATATATAGTGTATATCAAGTTGCTCATAATAAAGTGGTTTATTTTGCCCACCAATTTGCCCACCAACTCATGATATTTTACTCTTACTAATGCGAAATGTATTTTTGGAAATGCTATTAAACAGGCATTTGTAATGTTTTATGATGTCTAGTAATGCTAAGAAGTATGTTTAGAACACAAGTTCACCCATGGGAACGCGAACAATATATGTCAATGTATTAATAGCCTTAAAGCCTTGGTATTACTGAGTTTCTCAGTTACCAAGGCTTTTTTTATTTTTATAAAATGAAAGGGAACTGGCTGGCTGACCACATTTTGACCACATTTCAAACTATTTCATATTCAACTGGGCATAATCCATGTAATTTGAATATCCGTCCACACTTTTTTCATCGAGCTTCTTTGACACATGAGCATATACAATTCCTGTTGTTTGAATGGATTTATGGTTATTAATTATCAATACACGGATGCAGTCATAACCGGATTGCGAAAAGATGAATTTGGATTGCTGCTAAGTATTGAAGAAAATGGCCGAAAAAAGCCAGCCGGGATAATGGAGCTTATCACTCCTGCAGCAAGGAAACAGTTCTATAACCTGTATTATGATTTAATTGTAGAGGGAAACAAGAAATTCATATACTTGGATCCCAAGATTAAATGCAGGGTTAAGTTCAGAAACCATACAAAGAATGGTTTGCTACGTATTCCCTCTTTTGTTGAATATATATCATAACCGTCTATCCATTTGGTAGGCGTTTTTTATCTTCCTTGTAAACTAGGCATACAGAAATACATGATCTACAACAAATAAAGTGATTGTAATGTCTGTGCTTAGTTTAGAGTGAATAAACAATTGGGAATTCTTGCCTTTTAGTTGAATATAAATAGTATGAAAACTAAGGGGGAGAAAAGGTGGATATATTTGATGAACATGCGAAAGTGCTAAAAAAGTTGTTTGACAATAAAAAAGCACAAAAAGAAATTATAGAGAAAATGCGAAACGGCATAAATTCAGAGTTGGAGAATCAGTTGCAAACATTAAAAAAGGAATACTGCGTTTTGAGCAAATTAGAAAGAACATATGATAATCGCTATGAATTTTATTGAATTTGAGCACCCATACATTTGGGTATATGCAGGAAAACGTCTCCTTTTGTCGTATTGATTAAACGAAGGGGATGACAAAGTGAATGATGATTATGAGAAAATCGGTATTTTATTGTCCAATATGACGAACGAATTAGTGTCGAGTAGAGTAAGGGTTAAAGCTATAGTAGAATTACTAACTGAAAAAGGTCAGATAACCTACGAAGAGTATGAAAAAAGGTTTGAAAAAGTGTTTGAAAGAGATGCAAAGTCATTTAGAGCTGACTTAATAAAAGACGTCAAGAGTAGTGAATAAAAGGAGAGGGCATCCATTAATTTGGGTGCTTTTTTTATCATGCCGATTGCGTTTATGATACTGTTCGTCTATGTGGCAATCGAAACCGGTACGGATAACTATGTGAACTACCTGATGCCCAGCATATTGCTGATAGCGATTGCGAGTGGTATTTCTTATACGGCTTACAGCCTGTTTTTAAAGGGACATATTTGAGAGGTTTCACTCCATGCCGATTTCGCGTTCCACCGTGCTGTGGGGGCATGTGCTAACCTCGCTGGTATCCAATGCCTTTTCGGTTGTCGTAATCCTCATTATGGGCTTTCGATCATCGGCGGGGTGCTGTCATGGCTCGCCGTAGCCGGTATTCTCGCGATGTTTACCCTCACCCTTACTTGGCTCGCGGCGATTGCCAGACTGTCCGCAAAATCAGTGGACGGTGCAAGCGCCTTTTCCTATCAGTTAATCTTCCTGCCGTTTATCAGCTCAGCGTTTGTACCAACCGAGTCGATGCCTTCGGCAGTTCGCGCCTTTACCGAAAATCAACCGGTAACCTCGATAGTGGAATCCATTCGTGCGTTGTTGTCAAGTCAGCCAGTTGGGTAATGATATATGGATTGCTCTTGGGTGGTGCTATGGGATTATGATAGTGGCTTATACCTTTTGCAATGAGGGCGTATAAAAAGCGGGTATGAAGAACGTGAAAGAAAATATAAAATTACCAGAGGTCAGCTACAGAGAGGGAAAAATCGGTTTCTAAACATAAAAAGAATTGCATGGGCATGACGTAAACAATGCATCGAAATTTCCGGAATAACGAAGCGTTTTAGTATCCGAGAAAAGATATTAAAAATGATGATTATGGCATGAAATTACCGTCATTTCTTTTAAAGTACTAAATTAAATCATGATGTTACAGTTCTGCCAAGGCAAATTTATTTTGATTCTGGCATTTTTTATGGAACTGTAAATCATACGAGGTATATGAACTAGGGTTGAACCGGGGCATTTGGTTACTGTATGATAGTTGAACTCTTACTCTTCCTAATTTAATTATAGCATATAAAAAATGGTAAATATAGACTATTTATTCTTAATTGCTACTGCTAAAATACAATAGACCTTTATTGAGATTTGTGGGAGGGATATAGAATGGGTTCATTGGTTCTCGGTTTTCAGGAAATGGAAAAAACACAGCTATTGCTCGTTGGCGGAAAAGGATTAAATTTAGGGGAATTATCAAAAATTGAAGGAATACAAGTACCAGAAGGATTTTGTGTTACAACAGTGGGATATCAAAAAGCCATCGAACAAAACGAAACGTACCAAGCTTTGTTGGATCGACTGACAATGCTAAAAGTAGAAGATCGTGAACAAATTGGTGAAATCAGCAGGAAGATTCGACAAATCATTATGGATGTAGAAATTCCTTCCGATGTTGTAAAAGCAGTTACTCACTTTCTCTCCCAGTTTGGTGATGAACATGCATATGCAGTGCGTTCCAGTGCGACTGCGGAAGATTTACCACATGCCTCTTTTGCTGGTCAACATGATACCTATTTAAATATCATCGGAAAAGAAGCAATCATGCAGCATATCAGGAAATGTTGGGCCTCCCTATTTACGGACCGTGCAGTAATCTACCGAATGCAAAACGGATTTGACCACAGCCAAGTTTATTTATCTGTTATCGTTCAAAGGATGGTTTTCCCACAGGCTTCAGGGATTTTATTTACAGCTGATCCGATTACTTCTAACCGAAAGCTGCTATCAATCGATGCCAGTTATGGACTTGGAGAAGCACTGGTTTCTGGCTTGGTATCTGCCGATTGTTATCAAGTACAGGAAGAGGAAATCGTCGATAAGATGATAGCAACCAAGAAATTGGCTATCTATGGACGAAAAGAAGGCGGAACAGTGAAACAACAGATCGATCCGGATCAGCAAAAGACACAAACACTTACTGATCAACAGATTTTACAACTAGCACGCATCGGAAGACAGATCGAAGCTTATTTTGGTTGCCCACAAGATATAGAATGGTGTTTAGTTGATGATACATTTTATATCGTCCAGAGTCGTCCAATCACTACTTTATACCCCATCCCTGAAGCGAATGATCAAGAAAATCACGTTTATGTATCTGTTGGTCATCAACAAATGATGACCGACTCCATGAAACCATTGGGATTGTCTTTTTTCCTGTTAACGACTCCTGCACCTATGCGTAAAGTTGGCGGAAGGCTGTTTGTTGATGTCACACATATGCTGGCTTCACTTGACAGCAGAAAAATGTTATTAGATGCCATGGGACAACACGATCCGCTCATGAAAGACGCACTCATTACCATAATAGAGCGAGGAGATTTCATAAAATCTTTACCAAATGATAAGCAAGAACAGAGTTCCGGTAAAAGCAATAAAAGTGTGTCGTCTGCGGATTCTAGGGCACAAATCGAAAATGACCCGACAATCGTTTCTGATTTGATTAAGCGTAGTCAAACATCGATAGAAGAGTTAAAACAAAACATCCAAACGAAATCAGGATCGGATTTATTTGATTTTATTCTGGAAGATATCCAGATATTAAAGAAGATTTTATTTGACCCACAAAGTTCAGCTGTGTTTATGGCTGCTATAGATGCTTCAGAATGGATCAATGAAAATATGAACGAATGGTTAGGTGAAAAAAACGCAGCCGACACCCTTTCTCAATCTGTATCAAACAATATTACTTCGGAAATGGGTCTGGCGCTACTGGAGGTCGCAGATGTGATTCGTCCTTATCCGGAAGTAATTGATTATTTACAACATGTAAAAGATGATAACTTTTTGGATGAACTGGTTAAGTTTGATGGTGGACAGGAAACGCAAGACGCTATCTATGATTATCTCGGCAAATACGGAATGCGATGTGCCGGAGAAATCGATATTACTAGAACTCGTTGGAGTGAAAAACCAATTACACTTGTCCCGTTGATTCTGGGTAACATCAAAAACTTTGAGCCTAACGCAAGCAATCGGAAATTTGAGCAAGGGCGACAGGAAGCTTTGATAAAAGAACAAGAGTTATTAGATCGATTGAAGCAATTACCGGATGGTGAACAAAAGGCCAAAGAAACAAAACGAATGATCGACCTAATCCGGAATTTCATCGGTTATCGGGAATATCCCAAATACGGCATGGTGAATCGCTACTTCGTTTATAAGCAGGCTTTATTGAAAGAAGCCGAACAACTCGTACAAGCCAACGTCATTCATGAAAAAGAAGATATATACTATCTCACTTTTGAAGAACTTCACGAAGTCGTGCTCGCAAAAAAACTGGATTACCAGATCATCAGCAAACGAAAAGACGAGTACAAATTATATGAAAAACTAACTCCCCCACGCGTTTTCACGTCTGATGGTGAAATCATTGTAGGTGAGTACAAACGAGAAAATCTCCCAGCCGAAGCTATTGTAGGTCTACCTGTTTCTTCCGGTGTTATTGAGGGACGGGCGCGTGTCATCTTAAACATGGAAGAAGCTGATCTAGAAGATGGAGATATATTAGTCACCACCTTTACTGACCCTAGCTGGACACCACTGTTTGTATCCATAAAAGGCTTAGTCACCGAAGTTGGTGGACTGATGACCCATGGAGCAGTTATCGCACGTGAATATGGCTTACCAGCAGTTGTCGGGGTAGAACATGCGACCAAACTGATAAGAGACGGGCAACGAATTCGAGTGCATGGGACAGAAGGGTATATCGAAATATTGTAATTGCTGAATACCTTACCGCTTGTATAAGCAACAAGAGTGTATTCATTTCTCTAAGTCCATTAAAATGCCAAAAATCCCTGCTTTTTGATTGAAATCAGGGATTTTTTTCTATTTAAAAAAACTATACTACATTTAAAAAACGCCAGCTATTCTCACGCAACCATACAGTTGCTTATGCTTGACAAGCAACCGTAGAGTTGCTTATACTCGATATATGAATTGGGATAAAGACGCTATATTCAAAGCACTTGGCGACTCGACTCGACGCCTTATATTAGACGAACTTTCCGAACGCAACGAACAGACGTTGTATGAACTTACGGTACGCCTCATTATGAAGCACGACCTTTCGATTACGCGTCAGGCGATAGCTAAACATCTTTCTGCATTGGAAGATGCAGGGCTCGTAAAATCAAAACGAAGGGGAAAATATCGAGTACTTATGTTCAACAACGAACCACTTAAAAACCTGCTGAAAGGATGGATAGAGTAATCTTTTCGGACAGTACTTCTGACGAATGTGTGGGTTGTTTTGCTTGCAGCCAAATCGTTAAACAGATCCACCATACGTCACAAATGTCAAAGGAGGCAAAACATTATGAAAATCATTGTTACCAGTATATTCGTACAAGACCAAGACAAGGCACTGGAATTTTATTCAGAAAAGCTGGGATTTATAAAAAAGCATGACGTTCCCATGGGGAAATTCAGGTGGATTACGCTTGTTTCTCCCGAAGCTCATGACGGTACCGAGCTTTTACTCGAACCGAATGAGCATCCTGCCGCAAAGGAGTATCAAAAGAAGATATTTGCCGAGGGCATCCCAGCAACAATGTTTGGCGTTGCAGATATTCATAAAGAGTACAAACGATTATTGGAAAACGGCGTGAAGTTTACAATGGAGCCGACAAAAATGGGAGAAGTCACAATAGCTGTCTTAAACGATACATGCGGCAACCTAATTCAGATCATGCAGCAGTAACTTTTTGACGAAATAGAAGTAATCGGAATATGAGAGTAAAGCTTTTCTTGTTCAAATAAATTAAAAAGGCGCGATTGTGGAACAAGAAGTAAAAGAGTGGTACATATTATACATACAAATATGTACCACTCTTTATTTTTTATGACTTTTTACAATTTAGGTATTGATAAAAATGGGTCACAATAAAATTTCCTGAATTGCTCCAGTTCAATATTCCGGATGGAACTATACTTGATCGTGAAATAATTGTTACAGATTTACAATGTAAGCCTTGGTATTACTGAGTTTCTCAGTTGCCAAGGCTTTTTTTACTGCTTATTTAATTGGGATAATCCATGTATTTTAAATATCCGTCCATACTTTGGTTAAAAGTGATGCTTGGCTTTGCGTCGATTAATATTTTTCTATACGAGTTTCAGTTTTAGGTGGTGCGAACATATTTCAATATCCAATACATCATATTTTAAAGTTTTGTATACGTTAATTTTATTTTCGAAGTCAAAGAGCCTGGAGAGCTTAAGCTTTGCCTTTTCTTAAACTATTATCGATTAGTGTTTTAAATAAATAGTTCCAATTTACTTCTGCCGCAGCATCTGAAAATCTTCATCTTTGCTTAAATACTCTAAATCTGTCTGCTGCGTTGAAATGGATAGGTACCCGATATTATTACTGTTTGAATGATAGCCTATTCCTCACCCAATCTTATTGCATAAAATAATTATAAGCAATATCAGAAGGAGGTAATTACTTGGGAGAAAAACAAGGATCAAACACCTCTTCAAATAATCATTCTAACTGTTTTGAACCATTCATAAGTCCCAACCCTATTACTTCATTTAATCCTGTTCAAATCTTTCCTAAAATTGATAAAACAGCATTTGTAAGTCAGTTTTCCAGTGTCATAGGTGATGTTACCATTAGTAACAATGTCTATATAGCTCCTAATGTAAGCATACGTGCGGATGAAGGAACTCCTTTTTATATAGGTTCCAATTCTAATATACAGGACGGAGTAATTTTACATGGTTTATTAAATAATAGGATTATAGTTGGAACAAAAATGTATTCCATATTCATTGGAAATGAAGTGACCATTGCTCATGGAGTCATTGTCCATGGTCCTTGTTATATTGCGGACAATGTATTTGTTGGTTTTAATTCCATTGTTTATACCGCAATTGTAGGAAGAGGCGCTTTTATTTCTTATAATGCAGTAGTAACAAATGGCGTTCGAATACCACCTGATAGGTTTGTACCACCTGGAGCTAATATTGATTCTCAAGAAAAAGCGGATGCACTTTCCACGGTACCAAAGGATAGTAAGGAATTTGCACATGAAGTTCAACGAGTGAATCATGAATTCCCCGCATCTTATCACTTGTTATTCGGGAAAAATCGTTGCTCCTGCGGATTTGCCTATGACCAACATTAAAATGTGAAATCCAGATAATAATAAAAGTGAAATTATTTCCAATAAATCAAGTCTATAGATTTATAGAAGTTGTAAAATAATTAGAATCAGTAAAAATTGTTTTAATGGACACCACAACAAATCCGTAGCTAACGACCTTGGGATGACCTAATTGGAAAAGGGAATAGCTGAAGATCGAAGCTGCCTTAAGGGCAGCTTTTTTGCAGAATATACATTTTTTCTCCTCTCAGAATCTTTTCTTAACATTAAATTAATCATTTCTCTATAAAATAAGTCTATATTCATGACAATCTTCTTATTTAATTGAAATCTTAATTGAACATGCAGTTAGTTTTTCTCTGATACAGCTCCGTTTTTTGATACGGGAGCATTTTTGCCTAATATAACCGAAAAGACAACAATCACTGCTATTACAATAGTGAAAAATGTGATGGATTCATCTAGAAATACTGTTGCAAATAGTATCATCAAAAATGGTTGTAAGTATTGAATCTGACTAACTCTTGCTATCCCGCCCATAGCCATTCCGCTATACCAAGCAACATATGCTAGAAATTGACTAACCACTGCGAGATAAATAAAACTAATCCAAGCTTGTAAAGGGGCATGAAGCATTTCAGTCGTAACATTTAGACCAACTGGAATAATGAAAAATGGAGCACCAATCATAATTGCCCAAGCAATCACTTGCCAGCTGCCTAATTCTTTCGCTAACTCACCCCCTTCTGCGTAACTAAGTCCCAGTATGATCACTGCTGCCAGTAAAGCTAAATCGGCAAATTGCAATTGGCCGAATCCAAGATGAAGTGCATACATAATTACCGCTAAAGAGCTGATTATACTTGAAATCCAGAATTTGAGAGATGGGATTTCACCTGCCCTAAATATAGCAAATCCTGCTGTTGCTAACGGCAACAGAGCTAATTCCACAGCTCCATGAGAAACAGGCAAGGATTCCATTGCCCAAGAAGTGAGGAGAGGAAATCCTAAAACTGCACCAAAAGCAACAATAAGTAGACGTTTGAATTGGCGAAGAGAAGGTAGCTTTTCTTTTCGAACAATTAGTACCACGGCTACTAAAATTGCGGCTACAACTGTTCTTCCTAAACCAACGATCGTAGGCCCAAAGTATTCTACTGCAATACTTGTAGAAGGGAGCGTTAAGCTAAAACAAATGACACCCACCAATCCCAAAAATAATCCGAATTTTTCTCTTGTTTCTCCCCGCATCTTTTCCAACCCCAATCTTTATACTTTGTACCACATCTGTACCATTTTTTGCTTAACTTAAAAATAGTTTTGATATAATTAACATACTATGAGTACATTTAATAAAAATAAACCATTTTTTTAACTATCTGTCCTGGTACAGTTGAAGGGGGATCAATATATGAATCCAAAATATATAAAGATAATGGAATACATTAAGCTTCGACTTGAAGATGGTTCGCTAATTGCAGGCAGTAAACTTCCTTCCGTTCGTCAGTTATCAGAGTATTTTTCATGTAGCAAAAATACGGTCATTAAAGCATACGTAGAACTTGAAAAAGAGCATTTAATTTATTCTGTTCCTAAAAGCGGTTACTATGTTGTGAATGAATATCAAAAAGCGATGGAAGAAAATGAGGTGATTGATTTTTTATCTGCCGGTCCTGATAAAAATGTTATGCCCTATGTGGAATTTCAACATTGTATGAATCAAGCAATTGACCATTATAAAGAAGAGCTTTTTACATACTCTGATCAACAAGGGCTTTACTCACTGCGAGTACAGTTGGTGAAATATTTGCAAAATTTACAGGTTTTCACTCAACCAGAAAGATTAGCCGTTGTATCTGGCTCGCAGCAAGCCCTTAATTTATTAGTTTCTATGCCATTTCCAAATGGAAAAAACAATATTCTAATTGAACAGCCTACTTATTTCGGAATCATTGAGTCGATCAATCTGCATCAAGCTACTACTTTTGGAATTGAATTATCAATGGAAGGGATTGATCTTGATCGACTGGAATACATTTTTCGAAATAATGATATAAAATTTTTCTATATTATCCCGAGATTTCACAATCCACTTGGACATAGTTACACGAATAGCGAAAAGAAAAAAATCGTTGAGTTAGCTGAAAGATACGATGTATATATAGTGGAGGATGATATTTTAGGCGACCTTGATCCAAATTCAAAATCAGATCCTTTATTTTCTTTTGATCCTTCTGGCAGAGTGATCTATATTAAAAGCCTTTCGAAAATTTTTCTCCCAGGGTTAAGGATTGGTACTGTCGTTCTTCCTCCATTAATGATTAATAATTTCTTGCGATATAAATTTAGTTCCGATTTTAATAGTTCAGCACTTTCCCAAGGTGCGCTGGAAATCTATTTAAAAAGCGGTATGTTTAATAGTCATCTCAAAAAAGTAAAAGAGGTATACCGTACTAAAATGCAACTCCTTCAAGAAGCATGTGAATTATTACTGCCTGCTAATACTTCATTTTCTAAACCGAATTCCGGATTCTATCTTTCCATCAGCTTGCCCGAGAATGTGAAAGCAAAACAGGTGGTTCAAATGCTAAACGAGCAGCACATATATGTTGATGATGCCTCTAGAATGTTTTTAGCAGAATATAAAAAGGAAAATCTCGTTCGATTATGCATCTCTCAAGTGAACGAGAATCAAATTAAACCAGGGGTAGAGCGATTGGCTCACTGTATTGCTTTAATTGATAGTAGAAAAAATCACATTACTCCAAATAATTTTTTACTCATTTAGTATAGGTGAGTTTATATAGAGGGCAGCATCAGAGGATTATACGGATTTCATTTGAGACAGATTTATTTACTTACTTCCAAAAACTACAAAAATAATAATAAAACCTTTATGTACTCCCATACCGCAAAAGGCAAGATAAAGGGTTAAAACTTGTGTGAAGTCTTTGAGGTACCCTAATAATCCTGCAATAATATACTATATACCAATTGATTTTAAGATGTAATATACGAGGTACTTGAAAGGAGTTTTCCTCATGAATATTACATCTTTTTTAATTTACTGTTTTATTGTAACTTTTACACCAGGACCTACTAATCTCGTGATATTATCCACAGTGCATAATATGGGGACAAAGAAGGCAATGGAATATACGTATGGAGCAACTATTGCTTTTGGTTTATTACTTGTTATTTCTGCTATATTGAATACTATGCTAGTAACGATAATTCCAAAAGTTTTGATCGTTATGCAGTAGAATTGAAAACTCGCCTAATAAATTTTCTCTAAAGTGATAAAGCAGTTTGAAACAGAAAATAATGTGAAATTGACGGAAAAGTACAAGGGATTTTTATTTAAAAGTACAAAGAAGTATAATTAAGTGTATTAGAAATGGTTGATGAAGGAGGTTCATAAAATGAACGCTACTTTACTACTTGGCTTCAAAGCTTTTATGTATGATTACATTCTCATATTAGTGTATTTAGCTTTACTCATCATTATAGTAAAAAACATCCGTCTATATAGGTTAGATGTCAGTAAGCTTCTTGAAATACATAAAAAGGATTGGTGAATAAGAATGGCAATTGTTGATGTAACGGTTATTCCTGTCGGTACACAAACTCCAAGTGTTAGCAGTTATGTGGCAGATATTCAAAGAGTATTAAAGCAATATGAAGAAAAGGGAGAAATTCGTTTTCAACTGACTCCCATGAATACAATCATTGAAGGCGACCTGCCTAAATTGTTTGAAGTGATCCAAGCGATGCACGAAGTACCTTTTGAAAAAGGTCTTGCTAGAGTTTGCACGAATATCCGAATCGATGACCGCCGTGATAAAGAACGCAAGATGGAAGACAAAGTAAAGCGAGTGCAGGGAATGCTTGAGGAGTAACAGCTTCTGTAAATAATAGGTCTCGCAGTGAATGTAATACATGATAGCTGTTTTTTTAGCTAGGGAACCATGTGAATCCTTAAGAGACATGGAATTCAAGCTCTGTTGGTTTTGAAAGTGGGGCGATTCTATGGAATTTTATTCCGGATTTATGCAGAAACTTTCTCGGTGTAGTGAGCAATTATAGAAACAAACCAGTCCATGCTGCAATTCCTAGTCGCATGGACTTTTCTTATGGCAAAAGTCTGATTTCCCTTTTATCCGAATAGATGTTTTATATCCCGATTTTCGTCGATATAAAGTTCTCCATCTTGCTTTAAAATTTAATGAGGGTAACCTCTATGGTTTTTATCCGAATTTAATATTATATTGAATTGCAGGAAATAAACTTTTCAGAGAAGGAAGTTTTTCATTTAATGTCAATGTATTAATCACTTTAAAGCCTTGGTATTACTGATTTCTCAGTTACCAAGGCTTTCTTTATTTATTAAATAATGAAAGGGAGCCAACTGGCTGACCGTATTTCATCAATTTTCATATTATATCTAGCATAATCAACCATTTCACTTTTTTCTTCGTGAACTATTAACACGTGAAAAATAGACAACTGATGTAATAGGCATACTACCGTGTCCCAAGCGCTCTTATATATATTTCATTCTTTACCGGCGTCTATCTGCAAAACTGCATGTGTATGAGAATAGGTAGTGATAATTACATAGTTTTGTAGATAATTTATAAACGTCCGCCATAAAGTTCTTTTTCTTCAATTGGATGAAAAAGAGTGAATCCTTTTGCACAAAACACAAACCTTCTATCTATATCGAATCCAGCCTTATTCAAAATTTCAACTGTTCCATGCGAACCAGTGCCAGCATACCCGCAACTACAACCAGATAGGTGTAGCTCATTTCCTTTTTTGTCTATAAGGATGAGATCGCTATCAAGCAAAATATGGTCTTTACTAATTCCTTTAACAATTTTTGCAATCTTAAAACGGTCAAAATGATCTTTAACCGCTTCGAATAGCGCAATACTTTTATTGGTAAAACCGCGGTCTTCACCGTAATCTTTTATGACGAATACTTCCCGCTCATATGATTTCTTATATAGATTGTACTTTTGGTAAGTGACGTCATTAATTTTACATATAAGTGGACTATTACTATCCAGTTTTTGATTAAACATTGCATCCCTCCTAAATAGTTTGTTTATTAAGTTTATTAGGAGAAAAAGAGATTAGTACCTGATAGGGGCAAATTTTTTTCATTCCTGAAGAGCGAGACCCCAACTGAAAGGGGAGATGGATGGCGGTTGGCATAAACAAAGTGATTCTTTGTTAAACCATCATTCGTTGAATATATCGAAACCGTCTATCGATTGGGGAGGGGGTTTTTTATGTTACATGTAAAATGGGCATCTAATAAGTGTGCTGCCTAAACACTTTTGTCTAACATTTTTTCCTTCATTGGAGCGAAATTCCTAAAATAATCTTTAAAGAAAATACATAAAGAAAAACCATCTCATCGAAAGGCACTCATTGTCATTGTCTGTGTGCTTTTTCACATGATAATTTAATTATTTGTTTTGGGGACAAGCACAAGCGTAATTTAGTAAATTTCATAATCTAAAGCAAAGCATGATATGGAGGTGATTACATGGGAAAAGAAAAAGAGAATAAAAATAATAGTAAGAAAGATAAAAATAATAGTAAGAAAGACAATAAGTCTAAAGAAGAAAAATGCAGTTTTAAAATGGAATATAGTTTTAAGCTAGAGAAATCCAGTAATAAAGAGGATAATAAGTGTTGTAAAAGTAAAGATAAAAATAGCAGCAAGAAAAAAGAAGATAAAAATTGTAGCGAGAAAAAAGAGGATAAAAAATGATGTTGTGATTCAGTAAAACAAGAAACAACTGTTAACCCCATTAAGGGTTAAACCCTATTTTAAATAGTTTCGGAGCACCCATTCATTGGGTGCTCTTTCTTTTAGGATTGAAGGGGAGTTGAGGTATCATCCAAGGTTGTAGAAGAGTTTCTCATAGATATTCAGCTAAACACATAATTCCGAACAATTTTAAGTGAATTTATATGGTGTTGAAGAAGAGGGTTACATCTGGAAAACTCATTCAGTTCCATTTCACAGAAAGCAGTTTTATTAAATAGGCATAACATGATACCGAAGAATATGACAACCCATCCTTGTCATACCATTTTAAAAAAAGATAAGGGTGTGACAATGCTGAGTAGGAAGAAAAACAACCAAATCGTCTTTTATATAATAAAAGGCTCAACAATTAAAAGGTTTTTAATCCTAGATCTAATTATTGGATCAGGAATTTTTTATGTAGTCAAATTTATTTCTTCAAGCGTATTAATAGCGAGTGCGAGCAGTTTTGTTGGAACAGAAGGAATTAAAAAGGCTCCGAAAGTTTTAAAAAATGCAATTGGATTAATATCCTAAAGGCTAATGCGTTCCACAAAATGGAGCGTTGTTTAACAAGAAGAGAATACATATTATAAACGTCTAATGATATGTATTCTCCTTTTTATTCAATAAAAGCACCCGGTTGTTCAGCAAAGAAAAAATGATACAACGTTGGCGTTCTCTACGTATTTTTCCATACAGTTGCATACTTCTTTTGATATTTTACATCCTCTTCTTTTTCAACTAAATCCAGTGCGATTTGCTTTATTTCCTCATCTTTTATTTCATTAAACAAATTCCTAAGTCCTTGAATAATATCAAAACGAATTAAAGTGTAGTTTTTTTCATGAACGCAATTTAAATACCGATCAACAAGACTTCTTATTACCATTTCTTTTTGCTCAGTGCCAGCTAGACCTATTTTCCATATAGATTGTAGGCTATGTCTTGTGGTGACGAATTTTTTATCTTTTGTCACTTCCCAAACCAGTGGGAAATCCTTTAGCATTCTTTTTTCAGGATCACTTTTCGCCAAACTGCAAAGAAATTGTGCCGCTCTTGATCTTCGGTGGTTATCAGAATGAGTTAAATCCTCCTTCAATTGTTCCCATACATCATAAGCCCAGTCCACCTCTTCTTTGGTAGAAGCAAGGATATGATTGTAGGCTTCGTATTGTAAGTCCTTATCTAGAGAAAGTAAATTTTCAAAAGACGATTGTATGGCACTATCCATTTGAACACTCCTTCTTAAATATGATAGGCAGCCTCTCATTGCTGTCGTTTGTCCCGAATAGCCAGTTAGTCCATTTATAATTTTTTCAAATACAAAATATACTTACAATGACTTTCTCGAGAAGCGGGCCATTTGTTAAATAGCTGCATAAAGCTTGCCTGGTGAAATATTTGAAGCTGAAAATAATCTTTTAAGGGATATTAATTCAATAACCTAATTAGGCTGTAACGAACGTATACATCTATAATGATTCATTTTAATTAGGAGGAAATTATGACAAATCCACATAAAGTGAAACCCTATTTATTGACACGTAGTTTGCAGCCGGAAAATCAGGAGACACCGATTCATTTCATCAATAATGATAGCATGGAAAACCAATTATTTTATAGAAGGAACCACTTTTCTTATCCGACTCTTTCTTATTCAAATTATTGGCTCCCTATAAATGGGTTAGTATCCGCTCCTTTACTACTGTCCATGCAAGACATTCTTCAATACCCATCAAAAACGGTGGAAGTTGTCCTTGAATGCTCGGGTGACAAGCGGAATTTCTTCGAACCTAAAATATTTGGAGAACAATGGGGAAAGGGAGCTATTAGCCAAGGCAGGTGGAAAGGTGTACCATTACGGACCTTACTTGAACTATCTGGAATAGGGGAAGGGGCAAAAGAAGTTGTCGTGGAGGGTTATGATTATGGAAATAGGAACGATCTAGATGAGGTTTACACTTATACCAGGAGTTTGCCTATCGAGAAAGCACTGCATCCGGATACCATCATTGCATATGAATATAATAACCAGCCAATTCCTTTTAAACATGGTTATCCACTGAGGTTAATAGTTCCGCAGTGGTATGCAATGGCATCCGTTAAGTGGATAAAGCGGATAAGTGTTATTAATTCTAAGTTCAATGGGCCTTTTCAAACAATTGATTACATGTATTATCCAAATAAAGACAATGATCAAGGTGCATTTCCAGTCACTACAATAAATATCAATTCAACTATCCAAAAACCGCTGGATATGGAAATTATAAATACAGGTAAGCATTTGATAAAAGGGATTGCATGGACAGGAAAAGGAGTAATTACAAAGATGGAAATTAGTCTTGATGGTGGCTATACATGGAGAAATGCTGATATATTACCTCGTCAGAACATTGGTTATGGATGGGTTAGCTGGTCATTCGAATGGACTATACTAGAAAAAGGTGAGTATACGATTAAATCGAGGGCAACAGATTCATTTGGTCAAATACAACCGAATTTTCCTTTTTGGAATAAAAAAGGTTATGGGTATAATGCCATTGATAAAATTAAAGTTAAGGTTGAATAACTATCAATATATTTTTTAAGGGAAAGAAAACGGGTGGATAAACTTTAAGTTACTTTGGTATTGAAGAAGAATATAAGTGATCCAATCTATTCCCGGGACAGGAGAAAAAATCAGCCGTGATTATCTTTTAAATTGGTTAAATCGATTTAGTTAATCTATGAAAATTTCCAGGAACAGCGGAAAAAGAGTTGCTCGTTGCCTCTGTTAACTCCTACGCGTTTGTAAAAATATAAAGTCGATCCTGAATTTCCTAAATAACGGTTTTGAGATACAGAGAAAAACCCTTCCAAAAGAGAGTTTTGGGAGGGTTATTTGGCATGGCCATTTAAGTACTGAGTAAGGGAATTGACAGCCTATTTAGATGGTTAGTTGAGATTGATGGTTGCCATTTGGTGTTTTTTTCTTTAGTCAAGAAGGTTAAAAAAGCATAACGAAGATTAATTCTTTGTTTTTAAAGTCTTATATTACAGTTATTACTGTAGTTTTTTTAGTAACTTTCAGGGATTTCTAATGGTTTGTTAAAGAATCCTAATAGCAGAACATTTTAAAGATGTTTATCCTTGCAGTACCGGCTTGATCGTAAGTGGTTTTGCGATGTCGGAAATGCTGATGGAGATAGATGTTGAAGTTATGATTAGTGAAGGAAGCAGTTAATAGATGAACGCTATCTGGATTGAATGAAATTAATCAAAACGCAAACCCTTGAAGCGTAAGGATTTGCGTTTTTTTATCTGGAATTAATGTAACCATTAGGGTGAAGGGACTATACACTTGAGATCAATCTTATGAAGTATGTAATTTAATTTTCAAGAAAAAAATTTTAGGATTATCTGCTTTAGTTAAGTATAGTCGGCATACGAAATTAATAATTTTTTTATCTGGAGGTATAGAAGCGGGATTGTTTTAATCCCCTCTTTTTGTAATCGGTATATTAATAGGAAGAAATACGTCTTGTTTACAAGCAAACAGTGGTATATGCTGTTAAAAAGTTTGTTAGCAAAGTAAGTGAAATAGCAATTTTCCTTAATTGGAAAAAATAACTTCATTGTTAAATTATTGTTATTACCTTATAATTTTCTAGAAACATATGAAATGTTATGAATAGGAGAAAAGTATGAAAAAACTGTGGATTATTTTAGTTTCATTTACCTTGTTAATTAGCTTATTCCCGCAATTAGCATCGGCAGCACCAAGTAAGAATTTTGAGCAGGAACTTACAAAGTATTTAAAAGAGGTAAGCCTTGTCAGGGGTTTTGAAGTGACGAAGGATGATATTGAAACATCTCTTTCTTTTTACGATGAAAGTATTAAAAACTTTGAATCTATTGATGATCTTAAAGAAGCCTTGGGTGAAGTTATTAAGGCAGATTCAAGTAATTTAGATACCATTTATGAAGATTATAATCTAACTAATGAGAGCCTAATTCAACTATTGCACGAAAATGGCGAAGAACTAGACGATTATATCTTTATCTGGGACCTGGATGAAGCTGTTTATTTCTATGCAGAAGAGGGCGATTTTGAACGTGACCCAAACTTTGATAAAGAATTAGTCAATTATTTAGCCAAGGTTAGCAAGGAAAGAGGCTTCGAAGTTACAAAAGAAGATATCGAAGCGTCATTGAAGCTCTATGATTTTAACACGGAAGAATTTGAATCTGTAAAAGAGCTTAGCGAATTCTTAGGTGACGTCATAAAGGCAGATCTAAGCAACTTAGATTATTTTAATGAGAATTATGGATTGGATAAACAAGCCTTGCTTCAAATGTTGGAAGAAAATGGTGAAGATATTAACGATTATATATACATAGATAATCTTGAAGAAACTGTTTGGAACCTTACTGGTGGGGGGATGGATGGTGAAGTTGCCGATGATCTTCTTCCCATTTTCGAGGAAGAACTCGGTTTAACGGAAGAGGAACTACAGCGGCTTGAAGACCATTTAATGTCTTTGGAAGAGCATCTTTCAAATCCGGAAACAGTCAAGCGACTTGAAGAATTGGGCAACCGCATGATGGCTTTCGAGGAATTTGATGTAGCAACAGAGCTTACAGCTGAACAGTTAGCTGAAATGGCATCAATCTATGAAGAATTACTTTCCATCTTTAAGCTTAATGTATCCTATTCCCTTGTAAAAAGTGGCTCGGAATCACCTGTATCACTTTTGGATCTAATGAAATTGGAAGAACTGAAGGGTGCTAACCTGAAAATATTGATATACACTACTGATGGGAAGTTCTTGGCAGATCTTTTAATAACGGGTGAAATGGTTGATTCGGATACTCTTACTAATGCAGGCGGGCAAATAAAGGAATCTGCAAAAGAAGTGCAAAAGACCATTGAAAAGGCACCAGTTGCTAAACCAGTAAAACAAAAGATCATCACTCATACTAATTCAGAACATCAAACCGTAAAAGGGGCGAAACTGCCAAATACGGCTTCCGATTATTTGCCTAGTGCCCTTTTAGGACTATTCATTGTCTTATTCGGAAGCTTGATGTATCGAAAAATTAGGAAAGCTTAATATGAAACAATTAAAGAAAATGCGTTTGCTACTGCTTTCTTGTACAATTGCCATCATTTTGTTTGGGGTTTGGTTTTCCACATCCAATATGTATAAGTTTGCAAAAGGCTACTTTCTTTACAAGACTCATGCTCCAAGTAGTCAAGTAAATGAAACTGAACAGAAACCACCAAGTGATAAACCACTAAGTAATAAAACAACAAAGAAAGAGCTATATCCTGTCCACCCTAAAACGGGTGAAGAAATCGGGGAACTGTATATACCCAAACTAAAAACAAAACTCCCTATTTTCCATGGCACAGACGAGGATGAATTGGAAAAAGGCGTTGGTCACTTTGCAGGAAGCGTGCTGCCTGGTGAAAATGACAATTCCGTTCTTTCCGGTCATAGAGATACGGTATTCCGTAAACTCGGGCAAGTTGGCGAAGGAGATTTGTTGATAGTAAGAACATCGGCAGGAGAGTTCACATACAAAGTCAACAAAGTTCGAATTGTTGATGAGGATGATCGAACCGTAATCGTACCGAAGCCACGGGCAACGCTAACCGTCAGTACCTGTTACCCCTTTGATTATATCGGGTCAGCACCTGAACGCTATATACTTGTCGCTTATTTGTCTTCAAAAACAGTAAGTTAATTTAATGTTCTAAAACAAGAGTCCCAATAAGGAAACCCTATTGGGACTCTTTTAATTTTATTTCTATTTAGAAAGGAAAGCGAAGGTGGTATAACTCCCTCCACTTTTAAACAATTAGAAAAAACACCGATCACGGTGTTTTTTCATTGCCAATCTATTTATAATGTTAAACTATTCTTATTGCTCGAAGTGCCATATGAAGCGGATTTTAATATTTTATGATGGTAAATATAAGAGCCGGCTATCAATATATACCCGATAATGAAAATCAGCCATCCACTGGCAGGGTCGCCCACTGAAATGCTTGAATACATAGCCCCCGTCAAATCAAATACAAAACCGGCATAAGCCCATTCCTTGATTCTCGGAAAGCCTGGAATAAGTATTGCCACGACACCTAATAATTTGGCAACTCCAATAAAGGGTAGGAGGTAGGTAGGATAACCTAAATGATTAAATAAAGCGACTGCATCGGGAACAGACATTATATCCGGAATAGAACCCAAAACCATTAATGCCACCAAAAGCCCTGTGAATATCCAATATATAATTTTTATTTTTTTCATTTATTCTCATTCCCTCCCTTAGATAGACATTTAATCATATTCCACTTTCCTTTTTTTATGCACTCTAAAAAAATCTTAATCTTAAACAGGTGTGGCGCAATCCTTTAGGAATCGCGCTTGACTGTAGGATAACTTGAAGAAAAGCGAGTTTGCCTGCAGTTATTTCTTGAAAAATATTCATTTGATTTCAGAAATCCGCTCCCTTTCCAATGCCAATAACAGTGGTGGTACTTCTTATTCTCCGTTGAAGAATGAAAGAAATTATATTCCTCCTTAGGTTTTAAGACGGATATAGAGAACGGAGGAACTGTGTATGGAGCCAAACCAAAAGAAAAATCTCTCATTATGATGAAAGAAAGTTATTTCCAAATGATGGACTACAAAAAATTGTTTTATCTAGAACCTAACTCATTTTTAACACAATTATCCTTGCATAGATGTGGGGACGAAAACAAACAAGAGAGGTCTTACTCTAGGTAGAGAAAGACCTCTCTTGTTAATTTAGGAAAGATATTCAGACATCTATCATCTATACTCTGAAATAGATTAGCTTGTAGTAACATTTAAAAAATGTTCAATCACAATTGAAACAGCCCCTAATGCAGGTGCATTTCTTCCTAATGATGAGGGCAATAGTTCACACATACTTTCCAAATGAGAATATACCCTAGAAGAAACCTCATTCTTAATGGTATTTAACACAATCGGGTGAGATTCGATAATGTTATTTCTCAAAATAATAGCCTGTGCGTCAAATGTATTGAGAATATTTGTTAAGCCAATACTGACGTAAAAGCCAAAGTTCTGGAGTGCATTTAAGACGGCTACATCATTTTTATTTGCACGTTCAACAATTTCTTTTCGTAACATATTCTTTTCGACAATGGAAAAAGAATCCAGTAATGCTTTTTCTGATGCATATAATTCCCAGCATCCTCGGTTCCCGCAGCTGCATTTGGGACCGTTAAAATCTATCGTCATATGACCCATTTCTCCAGAAAATCCATTTACTCCTTTATATAATTCATTATTAATTATAATCCCGACTCCAATTCCAACGTTAATACTGATGTAAATAATGTTTTCATAGTTTTTAGTAACCCCAAACACTTTTTCACCGCATGCGCCTGCATTAGCCTCATTTTCAACAAAAACAGGTACATTAAACTCGCTTTCAATTAAGAATTGCAAATCTTCAATATACCATTCCAAGTTGGGCATAAAAATAACTTTTTGATTGCTATCCACAAGACCTGGTACACAAATACCTATTCCCACCAAACCGTAAGGAGAGTCGGGCATATGAATGATAAAATCATGTATAAGCGCAAACAGAATTTCTTTCACTTCATCAGCTGAAGGGCTAGACAAGTCAGAAGCCTTCTCAAGGATAATGTTGCCTTCTAAATCAGTTAGAATTCCATTAAGGTAATCAACACCTATATCGATACCTATTGAATAGCCTGCATTTTTATTAAAAACAAGCATCACAGGTCTTCTGCCACCTCTAGATTGTCCTGCTCCAATTTCAAAAATAACATCTTTTTCAATTAATTCATTTACTTGGGAAGAAACAGTGGATTTATTTAAGCCTGTAATCTCAGAAAGGGTAGCCCTTGAGATTGGAGAGTTTTTTAAAATTTCATTTAATATCAACTTTTGATTCATTTTCTTTACTAAAGCTTGATCTGCTATCGGAATGATAATCGCTCCTTTGTTTTACCATTGAACTAAGTGTTTTTTATTTTTTAATTAAAATTTAGTATGGACATAGTATATTTCATATTATAACGTTAATTTTCTTAAAAAAACATTGAAATAACTAATTATTTTGTATATCATGAAATAAAGTTAGTTTATTGAGGCAACAAACTTTCTCGATTGATATTTCTGAAGGTAGTTTTTCACTTTAATTAAAGGGGGAAGTAACACATGATTCAAACTGAAACTAATAAAATTAATTATTTTGAAAGCGTAAACAAAGTCTTATATGAGGGAAAAGATTCTAAAAATCCTTTAGCTTTTAAATACTATAACCCAGAAGAAGTAGTAGGCGGTAAAACAATGAAGGAACAACTACGTTTCTCAGTTGCTTACTGGCATACATTTACAGCAGATGGGACAGATCCTTTTGGTGCAGCTACGATGCAAAGATCATGGAACAAATATGATGGAATGGACTTAGCAAAAGCTAGAGTAGAGGCAGCTTTTCAACTTTTCGAAAAATTAGGGGTTCCTTTCTTTGCGTTTCATGACCGAGACATCGCACCTGAAGGAAACACATTGAAAGAAACAAATGAAAATCTTGATGTAATCGTTAGCATGATTAAAGAATATATGAAAACAAGTAACGTAAAGTTATTGTGGAACACAGCTAATATGTTTACAAATCCTCGCTTCGTTCACGGTGCAGCAACTTCTTGTAATGCAGATGTATTTGCTTATGCAGCAGCCCAAGTAAAGAAAGGACTCGAAACGGCAAAAGAGTTAGGAGCAGAAAACTATGTGTTCTGGGGCGGCCGTGAAGGCTATGAAACACTGCTCAATACAAATTTAAAGTTAGAGTTAGATAACTTGGCTAGATTTATGCATATGGCTGTAGATTATGCTAAGGAGATTGGATTTAAAGGTCAATTCTTAATTGAGCCAAAACCAAAGGAACCAACAACGCATCAGTATGACACCGATGCAGCTACGACCATTTCGTTCCTAAGACAATACGGATTAGATAACCATTTTAAATTAAATCTTGAAGCTAACCATGCTACTTTAGCTGGGCATACGTTTGAACATGAATTACGCGTAGCCAGAGTTCAAGGCTTCTTGGGATCAGTGGATGCAAACCAAGGTGATCCTCTTTTAGGATGGGATACCGATGAGTTCCCAACAGATCTATATTCTACAACTTTAGCAATGTATGAGATCCTACAAAATGGAGGATTAGGTAGTGGAGGGTTAAATTTTGATGCTAAAGTGCGCAGAGGTTCCTTTGAACAAGAAGATTTAGTATATGCCCATGTGGCTGGGATGGATGCGTTCGCTAGAGGTTTAAAAGTGGCTCATAAATTATTGGAAGATCGTGTTTTTGAAAACATCATTGATGAACGCTACAGCAGTTTCAAAAAAGGAATTGGTCTTGAGATTGTTGAAGGAAGAGCCAACTTCCAAACACTAGAGCAGTATGCATTACAAAATCCAAACATTACGAATAATTCAGGAAGACAGGAACGATTAAAAGCCACCTTAAATCAATATATTTTAGAAGTTTAACGGATAAAAGAGAGTAGAAACAAATTCTGCTCTCTTTTATAAAAGTGGAGGAATCAAGATGAAATATATTATAGGAATTGATCTAGGAACGAGCGCTGTCAAAACTGTTTTAGTTAATACAAAAGGTGAGATCTGTGCAGAAGCTTCTAAAAATTACCCTCTTCTGCATGAAAAAACAGGATATAGTGAACAAAATCCAGAGGAGTGGATTCAGCAGACTGCTAGTGCTTTAAATGAGCTAATCTCCAAATCCGATGTAAGACCAGAAGATATAGAAGGAATAAGTTATTCTGGACAAATGCACGGTCTAGTACTGTTGGATAAGAATCATAATCTCTTACGTTATGCTATTTTATGGAACGATACAAGGACGACAGCACAGTGTCATCAGCTATATGAAATGATTGGAGAGAAACGTCTTTTAGAAATAACAAAAAATCAAGCTTTGGAAGGGTTTACACTACCTAAGCTGCTATGGGTTAAAGAGTATGAACCGGAGATATATGATCAAGCAGCTGTATTTATGCTGCCTAAAGACTATTTACGCTTCAAAATGACTGGCTTAATTCATAGTGAATATTCAGATGCTGCCGGTACATTATTGTTGAACGTGAGTGAGAAAAAATGGAGCGAAGAGCTTTGTCAATTAGTGGGCATTGATATCAGCATTTGCCCATCGCTAGTGGAATCCAGTGAATGTGTCGGAACAATTAATGAAGAATTCTCTCAAAAAACAGGGCTAACATTATCGACTAAGGTATTTGCGGGTGGAGCTGATAATGCTTGTGGAGCAATTGGAGCTGGTATTCTATCATCAGGAGAAACGTTATGCAGCATCGGGACATCTGGTGTCGTACTTTCTTATGAGGAGCGAAATGATAGGGACTTTGCTGGGAAAGTGCATTATTTCAATCATGGAAAAGAAAATGCTTTTTATACGATGGGAGTTACATTATCTGCTGGCCACAGTTTAAGTTGGTTTAGAGATAATTTTGCTGAAAATGAGTCATTTGAAGAACTACTGGCTGATATAAA
The DNA here is from genome assembly GCF_018613325.1 of Bacillus sp. ISL-34. Lineage (GTDB taxonomy): Bacteria > Bacillota > Bacilli > Bacillales > DSM-1321 > Peribacillus. The sequence continues at coordinate 44,562 of NZ_JAGGQJ010000010.1, forward strand.
CAATGTTCCAATTGGTTCAAATGGGCTTCTATTTACTCCATACTTAGTTGGGGAACGAACACCACATGCAGATGCTGCTATACGTGGAAGCTTTATAGGAATGGATGCTTCTCATAAAAAGAGGGATTTTACAAGGGCAGTCATTGAAGGAATTACCTTCTCATTAAATGAATCAATAGAAATTATTCGAGAAAATGGAAAAGAAATTACGTCTATTGTATCAATTGGCGGGGGAGCAAAAAACGATAGTTGGCTTCAGATTCAAGCAGACGTTTTTAACACAAAAATTATAAAACTATCTACTGAGCAAGGACCGGCGCTAGGGGCAGCCATGTTAGCCGCTTATGGTTGTGGGTGGTACAACTCGTTAGAAGAATGCGCAGATTTATTCATATCTTCTTCAAAAACATATCAACCTAAATTAGAAAATGTTCCAGTGTATAAACAACTTTATGCTTTATATAAAGAGGTATATTACCAAACAAAAGACTTAAGCAAAAAGCTGAATCAATTTAGCAGAAAGTAACTGGTTGCATTTGAATCATGCATCCCTTTCTTCGAACAGGAGATTAATATGAAAATAGAAGAGGGAATTTTCGGTGAAATAAATAGAGAATTGGTAAAGTCTTATACAATCATGAACAATCAAAACATAAAAGTAACCTGTATTGATTATGGATGTACGATTACTAGAATTGATGTACCAGACAAAGAAGGGAATATAGAAAATATCGTGTTAGGATTTGATTCTGCAGAAGATTATTTACATTTTTCCCCTTATTTTGGTGCAGTAATCGGTCGAGTGGCAGGGAGAGTTAATCCACCAAGCGTTGATATGGAAGGGTTTACATACCTCCTCGCTGAGAATGAAGGGAGAACTCATTTACACGGTGGACCCGAGGGATTCCATAACGTAATCTGGAAATCCTCTACTAGTGAGAGTGTAGATGAGGCTAGTGTGACATTTACTTATATGAGTCCTGATGGAGAAGCTGGTTATCCTGGAAATCTTGAGGTAAGCGTCGTTTACACTCTCACTGATAATAATGATCTTATAATAACCTATCATGGTATTTCAGATAAAAATACGTTATTAAATTTAACCAATCATACTTACTTTAATCTGAGTGGCAATTTAAAAGAAGATATCTTACAGCATGAAATAACTATGAAAAGTGATAAGTTTTTAGAGCTTGATCAGTCCTTACTGCCTACAGGCAATTTAATAGACGTTGAACATACACCTTTTGATTTTAGAGCGGGAAAGCGAATTATTGAAGGAGTAAAATCCAAACATCAACAAAATGAAATAGTTGGAAATGGGTATGACCATCCATTCTTATTAAGTGAAAATCATCAAAAAGAAATTTGTTTGGTTAATCCTTCTAACGGACGGAAAATGATAGTGGAAACAGATGAGCCATATGTTGTTTTATATACGGGAAATATGTTAGAAGATACTTTTCTAATTAGAGGAATTCCTTGTCAAAAACACCTTGGCTTATGTCTCGAAACTCAACATCCGCCAAATGCCATTCATAATCAGCAATTACCTCCTATTTTATTAGAAAAAAATAAAGAGTATCATTCTAAAACTCGTTTTACGTTTACCGTCGAGTAAAAACCTTTGGTATTCAATGGTCTAATGTTGTTTTAGTGAAATGAAAATCTACAATGGAAGGGAGGATAAAAGCAGTTAGTAGAATGGGTGAGGGAAGAGAGGTCCTTCTTGTTCATTAATTTTGAAAGCGCAACCAAAAGTATGCGCTTTAATATTAAATAGACTTCATTCATAACTGTTTTTAGTAAAACATGAAGCAAAAACGAAACTCATTATATATCTTTTCGATTACATTAGTCGCCGCAATTGGAGGATTACTGTTTGGATATGATACAGCTGTAATTTCTGGAGCTGAAGAATCTTTAAAGGTTTATTTAATCGATAGCTTAGGCTTAGGCCCTTTGGCACATGGCGTCACCGTATCAAGTGCTTTAATAGGATGTATTATCGGAGGATTAATTTCCGGCTATTTTGGATCAAGACTAGGACGTAAAAAATCACTTATACTTGCAGCGATTCTTTTTATAGTATCAGCATTAGGTGCTTCTTATCCTGAATTTTTATTTTTTACAAAAGGTGAACCAACACTTTCTTTATTACTAGCTTTTAACTTTTATCGAATTATAGGGGGGATTGGTGTTGGATTAGCGTCTGCCATTTGTCCAATCTATATAGGAGAAATTGCTCCGGCTGATATTCGCGGCAGATTGGTATCATTTAATCAGTTTATGATTATTTTTGGTATGTTAGTTGTTTACTTTGTAAACTGGGGGATTGCAAATGGTGAAACGTTAGAATGGATAAATGATGTAGGATGGAGATACATGTTTGCTTCAGGAGCGATACCAGCTTTAATCTTTGCTGTACTTTTGTTATTAGTTCCAGAAACACCTCGCTATTTGGCAATACAGAATCAAGATCAAAAAGCTTTAGCTATACTTACAAAAATCAATGGATCTTCAGAAGCGAAAGCGATTCTAAGTGATATTAAACAAACGACCACTATCAATATTTCATCCGAAAAATTATTCGCTTATGGAAAATTAGTTATTATTGTAGGTGTACTGCTTTCTGTATTTCAACAATTTGTAGGTATAAATGTAGCCTTATACTACGCACCGCGTATCTTTGAAAGCATGGGAGCAGCTAAAGATTCTTCTATGCTGCAAACCATAATTATGGGATTAGTAAATGTTATCTTTACAGTTATCGCAATTTTAACAGTTGATCGATGGGGAAGAAAACCATTATTAATAGTAGGTTCTATTGGAATGGCAATTGGTATGTTTGGTGTAGCAAGCATGGCCTTTTCTAATATAATTGGAATAGGGACGCTTGTATTTATCATTATTTATACAGCTTCATTTATGATGTCGTGGGGTCCAATCTGCTGGGTGCTAATTTCAGAGATTTTCCCTAATAAAATTCGAGGTCGGGCTGTAGCTATTGCTGTAGCTGCCCAATGGGCGGCTAACTATTTTATTTCTTCTACATATCCTATGATGATGGAATATAGTGGGGGACTAACATACGGTTTCTATGGTTCAATGAGCGTGCTTTCTGCCTTATTTGTTTGGAAAATGGTTCCTGAAACCAAAGGTAAGACTCTTGAACAGATGGAGAATATATGGAGAAGAAATGTTAATAGTTCAGAAGATAGTCAAATTATTTAAATAGTAAAATTCACTTAAACTGGACACAAAATATTATATAAAAGGATTCTTATTGTTGGGATAGTAAGTATTGTTATTTCAGGGTTTTTATCGGAGCATGGACAGGTGGACAACAACAAAGAGCAAATTTTCATTCAGAAAAAACAAAAAGTCGAATCTTTAGGACGAAAATAGCATTAATCTCAGGTCTCATAGCTGTAATTCCATTTGGGTATTTCTGGATTAAAATGCTTTGTATAATAATACTTTGCTCTTCAACTAATGGGTCTCTTACTCTAAAAAGGAAGGTTGCTGAGGCAGCCTTTTTTTCTTATGGTACTAACGGGGCAGGTTTGATAGAAGGAAATTTCGGTAAGATAGCGAATAAATTAAAGGTGATTATATGACCACAAGTGATGTGCAATATCTACATCCAGGGTTAAGAGTAGGGTGTGAAAAGGATATAAATCGATCAATAAGACGAACTTGTTTAAGCTTTTCGGTTTGGTTACGGACATATATGGAATTTCCTATAAAGGTTATTTTATATCTAAAAAAGGTTATCAACTTAAAACCAGAGATGCAAGAGAACTGGCAAGTGCTATAGTAAACGGTGCGAAATCATGGGTACAGCACGAATTCACGAGTAAACGTGCTGAATTCACGAGTAAATAAGCCGAATTCACGAGTAAATGGCCATAACTTACGAGTAAACATCCAAAATTCACGAGTAAACGGTGTGAAATCATGGGGAAACGTACGAAATCCCGAGTACAGTACGAGCAAAATGTATATCGTAAGGGAGAGCCTTCCTTGTTCAGCACTTGTAGGTACAACTTTATCTTAAAAAGTTTATTGACTTAAAAGAATTGATTAAAATGACGCATATCCCGACACAGGAAATCGTGATGAGGGAATACAGTAACTTTAAGTCTTTCAGTATAATAATTCCGGCAATTACTATGAGTGAATCAATCATAAAAATAACAATTCCAGGATTAATTGCCGTGGATTTTGAGATTAACAGTGCTAGTAAATCCACTCCACCGGGGCTAATATGTTGTTTCAGCATAAAACCAACACCAATCCCAATCGTCATTCCACCAATAATTGCACTCATTATGATCGGTAGATGAACCAAACCGTTTAGTGGTGTTAGCCAATCAATAATGGTTGAAGTAAAAGCTAACCCAAGGATGGCATTAAAGAAATAAGATTTATCGGCTAGAAGAGATAGAAGGTATATGGGAATATTGATCATGATCATGGTATGTCCAACCTGGATTCCCCAAACATATTTGATTAACAAACTTATTCCAAATATCCCTCCATTTATTAGATGAAGGGGGATTATAAACAAGTTAAGACCAATTCCAATGCAAAAACTTGAAAAAATTAGAGTAACAAACTTTTTCATAAAAACATTCCCCTTGTCCAAAACATTATCTTAAAATATATGAGAGGAATGCAAATTTATACTCAGCTGATTGAAAGTTACTATTAATATTTGTGAATTATTGCTTTGTTCTTCAAATGATGTTCTGAAATTTAGCCGCATTCGAGTAAGCAGCAGGGTCAAAATATAGACCTGAGGCCATTAAGTTAATTAGGGCAAAAAAAGAGACACTCATAAAAAGTGTCTCTTTTTTTGCATGTTTTCATAGGGCAAGCCTTGGAAAATAGGTTGGATTTAGCCTAGTTAATTCAAGATGTTTTTTTTGATAGGCGATTTGTAATGGTATCTTCTTGTGGTGAAGTTTGCCGTATATAAAAGGCCAGTATGAATGCAACTATGGTCAAACCTGTTGCTATCATGAATGCATCATCCACTCCCATTACGCTGCCTTGTTTAATGGCCATCGCCATTTGTGATGTATTATCCGGTGATATGTTCCTTTGAGATAAGATTTCCTGAACATGTTTCGTTCCTTGGTTTGTCATGATGGACACAAAGAATGCCATGCCAACAGCGCCTGCCACCATTCTCAATGTATTGACCATTGCTGTGCCATATTTATTTAGGCTAAGTGCCAATTCATTTAATCCGGCTGTGAAGATAGGCATCATCAGTATCGACATTCCGAACATTCTAATGGTATATACCCACACCACATAAGAATAGGACGTATCTGTTTGAAGCCGCGTTAAAAGATAGGTTGTAATGATAGTGATGGCAAGTCCGCTCACCGCAAGCCATCTCGCACCAAATCGATCAAACAGCTTACCTGTTATAGGAGACATGATCCCCATTAAAATACCGCCTGGCAATAGCATGAGACCGGATTCCATTGGAGTAAACCCACGGATATTCTGCATATAGATCGGCATGATGATCATTCCGGAGAACATACCCATAGTGGCGATGATGTTGATGATTGTCGTTAAAGTGAACATCCGATACCGAAAAATTCTAAATTCCAAAATAGGATGAGATACAGTAAATTGCCTCCAGACAAATAAAACTAAACTGATTCCTCCAACAAGGAACATCGTCAGTACTTCGGGACTGCTCCATCCCTTGGTACCGCCCGTGGCAAATCCATATAGAACCCCGCCGAATCCGATAGTGGATAGAATTACACCCAGTTTATCGAGTTTAGGCCGACTCGTTTTCCCTACTTTTTTAATGATGAAAATGGCAAAGATGAAGTCAAGCAGGGCAAATGGGAAAATGATAAAAAACAGAACCCGCCAAGAATAGTTTTGGATAATCCATCCTGATAACGTCGGTCCTACAGCTGGGGCAAAATTCATCGCGATACCAAATATGCCCATTGCGAAACCGCGTCTGTTAGGCGGAAATAAAGTGAAAATCACATTTGTGATCAACGGGAATAAAATCCCCGCACCTGCAGCTTGAACCACACGTCCGATCAACAAGACGGAGAAGCTGGGTGCAATTCCACATAAAAAAGTTCCTAAAGCAAAGAGTCCCATCGAAGCAAGATATAATTGCCTTGTATTAAATCGTTCCATTAAGAAAGCGGTAATCGGGATGACAATCCCATTGACCAATAAGAAGATAGTAGTAAGCCAATTAGCTGTTGCAGCTGATATGTCAAAATGAGTCATTAATTGAGGCAATGCGATATTAATCAAAGTCTGATTTAAGAAAGCGACTAGAGCACCAGCCAGCATCACCGCAAACATGGGGCCTGTACGAATTTTAGTGATTGCTGTTTTGTCGTGATTCATTTTTATGGCACGTCCTTTCCGCTAGGGCAGTACAAATTGTACTGCCTGCTATTTTTTCAAGTTATAGAAACTAATGCGTCTTCACTAAGTTTCGTGTAAAACAACCTATTTTCCCAATAACATGCACCATCTTAAGGAGATTAACCTCAATTTACGGCTTTTTTGAGGTGTTTATTCTTTATTAACCACTCACTTGACAATATTTCAGGATATATCTTTTGTTTATGAAATCCCCCAGGTTTACATCCATTCTACAGGTATATCATATTTCAAACAATAATCACCAATATAATACTCACTTTATGTTCAGGAAATGAAAAAATCGGATCTGCCGCCGGAGGCACGTTGAAGTTGAGTATCACTTATCAGAAGAATAGTTTCACTTAAGTATAAATTCTTTAACATTCTATCATTCGTATTCACTAAAAAATAGTTAATTGATAATAAGGTGTGATGGACAATAAAATCACGCCTTTTCCGTATTTTGAAATTATTATTATTTAAATATTCAAAAATATTATTGCAATCAATGTATTAGTTAATTATAATACAAAGCATAACAAATAAAAAGTATTATCAGGGGGTGAAATAATTGAATATTGCAGGGATGAATATCACTTTTAGGCATTTCCCTTTACATTATTTTTTGGATTGCATGGACAACCTTGAGATTAAAAGTATTGAATTATGGGGTGGGGAACCACATCTGTATGTTTATCGCAACATACTAGGAAATATAAGGAGTGTGAGAAGGGAAATTAAGTCTAGAAATATGAAAATCATCTGCTATACTCCAGAACAATGCATCTATCCTTATAACATTGCATCCTCGGATGCTCATTGGCGAAAAAAAAGCATTGAATATTTTATGGAGAATCTCTACGCCGCGCTGGAGTTAGACACAAACATGATGCTTATCACTTCTGGAATAGGGGACTTTTCTGCCTCACAAGAGGAATCATGGAAGTATGCAAGTGACTCAATCTTTCAATTAACCAAAGTAGCTGAGATGGAAGGTTTGATTCTTGCTTTAGAGCCATTAACAAAATATGAATCCAATCTGGTAATTGACTCTAAGGGGCTAAAGAAAATGTTAGAGGAAATCCAATCTCCTTCGCTAAAAGGAATGATAGATACAGTTTCAATGCAGCTGGCAGGTGAAACACCTGATGAGTACTTTTCCTTCCTTCCCGAATTAAGCCATTTTCACCTAATGGATGGAGATGGTCAATCAGATGCGCATTTGGCACTAGATGATGGTGTTTTAAATTGGAGAGAATACTTAACAAGCCTTAAAAGCCATCGTTACAAAGGAAGTTGTACCCTAGAGATTATGGGATCAAATTATTATCAAAATCCATGTGATGCAATCATGAAATCTATTGAAAAAGTAAGGGAATTGGGAATTTAATCATCTAATTTGGAGGAACTCTTTATGAGTAATGGCACACTTACACGAAAACTGGGTTTTTGGTCTGCTCTAGCTATTGCTGTTGGAACTACTATAGGATCGGGTATTTTTGTCTCATCTGGTGATGTTGCAAGGGCTGCGGGTACTCCTTCTATTTCCATTCTAGCCTGGATAATAGGCGGTGTGATTGCCATACCGCAAGTAATGGTGCTGGCGGAGTTATCGACAGCATACCCCCAAAATGGAAGCGGTTACGTTTATTTGAATAAAGCTGGGTGGAGGCCTTTAGCATTTTTATATGGATGGGCCACTTTCTGGGCGTTGGATCCTCCGTCCATATCGATTATGGCTTTAGCGATTGTTTCTTATTTAGCAACCTTTTTCCCATTTTTCTCAGGAGTGGCCGGGAAATTATTGGGTATTGCGATCATCCTGCTCATCACAGCGATTCATTATCGAAGTGTGAAAGAAGGAGGTCTTTTCCAAGTCATCATCACGGCTATCAAAATCATTCCTTTCCTGATTGTCATTGTCCTGGGAATAATGTATATGAACCCTGATAACTTTGCTTATACCCCTGGACCTGGTGCCCAAAAGTCAAGTTTAATAGGTGGTGTATCTGCAACCACATGGGCATATACGGGGATGGCAGCGATTTGTTTCATGGCTGGGGAGTTCAAAAATCCAGGGAAAATACTTCCCCGGGCTCTTATTAGTTCGGTATTCATCGTGTTGGCTTTATATACACTGCTGGCCGTTTGTGTCATCGGCTTGATGCCATTTGAGGAATTAATGAACTCCAATGCGGCAGTTTCCGAAGCTGTAAAATATATTCCGGGATTATCTGATATTGCATCATCATTTGTGGCCATTACGGCTATTATTGTTATCTTGGGTTCGCTGAGTTCTTGCATAATGTTTCAGCCTCGCCTTGAGTATGCAATGGCTAAGGACGGACTATTCTTTAAACGCTTTGCGAAAGTCCATCCTAAATATGAAACTCCAAGTTTCTCCATCATCGTTCAGGTTACGTATGCATGTATCCTTGTGTGCTTTAGTAATTTAACAGTGTTACTTGGCTATTTCACACTGATTCAATTGGTTATTAACATTATGGACTTTGCCGCTGTTTATAAATGTCGTAAAAGGGATGATTATAACCCAATCTATCGTATGCCAATGTGGAGATTAACGACGGTTTTAGCTATTCTTGGAGCATCATGGCTGGCTTGGGGAACATTTACTTGGGCGCCTATCCAAGGAGTGATTGCGGCATTGATCGTCATCGCAACAGGCCTGCCGGTTTACTATTATTGGGAAAGAAAATATGGATCAAAGAGTAATAATGACAGCGATATCGTGGCTTAGCAGAATGACATTCTTAACTTAAAATAAAACAATTGTACAAATTGTAATGTTTAGATATAATACAAGACATAACAAATAAACAGAGACACAGGGAGGAAGATGTTGATGCTAAAGTTTGATGAAGAGTTATTTCTTAATCTTGTAGAAAAAGAGGGCCTTGCTTTTAGAGGCCAGATTGAAGAAATCGTAGATGGAATCACAAAAAGGGGCTACAGCAATATTTTCCTGGTAGGTGCTGGTGGCACCATAGCCATGATGTATCCATATGAATACATTTTAAAGTCAAATTCTACCATTGATGTCCATGCAGAAATTGCTGCTGAGTTCATGGTGATGAATCACAAGCATTTCAGCAAAGATTCAGTCTGTATTTTTACATCTGTATCCGGGACTACTCAAGAAACAGTTGCAGCGGCTGAATATTGTAAAGAAAAAGGGGCCACTACAATTGCTTTAGTTGCAGAACCAAATACTCCGTTAACACAAATTGCGGATTACTGTATAACGACAGGTTCCGAAACGCACTCTTTTGATACTTTCTTTATGCTTTTGTACATGGTCGTCTTCCGTTTCATGTATAACAACAATGAATTCCCGCAATATGAACAATTCACGAAGGAGGTTTCCCTGCTTCCGCGTGCAATTCTAGATGCCGTTAAATCTTTTGACAAAAAAGCAGAGGAATTTGCCATTACACATAAAGACACGGATTACCACATGATGGTCGGTTCTGGTAACCTCTGGGGAAACACTTATTCATATGCCATGTGCATTTTAGAGGAAATGCAATGGATCCAAGCGAAATCCATCCACGCGGCAGAATTTTTCCATGGTACGCTTGAACTTGTTGTTGAAGATACAAGTGTTATTTTACTAAAAGGTGAAGATGAAACAAGACCGCTGATGGACCGTGTAGAGAGATTTGTAGAAAAAATCTCGAAAAATTTAACGGTTATTGATACCAAAAGCTTTGAAATGGAAGGCATCAGCGAAGAATTCAGAAAGCACTTTTCTGTTAGTATCAACTGGTCTGTATTAAGTCGAATCAGCGTTTACCTTGAGCGTGAAAGAAATCATCCTCTAACGCTTAGAAGATACTATCGACAAATGGAATATTAAGTTATATGGAGCACTACTTAGTAGTGCTCATTTCTTAAGTTCAAAGAAAGCGGGGGAAAGTGATGAGAACGGTTTCAGTCGGAGATAACTGTATGGATGTATATCATAAGAATGGGGAGGTCTATCCTGGCGGTAATTCTTTAAATGTCGCTGTCTATTTAAAAGGGTTAGGTGTTGAATCTGCTTATATTGGCTGGGTGGGTTCAGATCAATACAGTGAAAAAATGGTTAAAGCGATTCAGGAAAAAGATGTTGATATTTCTCATCTTTCGCGGAAAGAAGGAAAAACAGCGGTTACTTTTGTTGAAATGGTAGGAAATGACCGCAGGTTTGGAGAATACGATGAAGGTGTCATGGAACATTTCTGTTTGACGACGGAAGAACTCGATTACATTCAAACATATCAACTTATTCATTCAGGGATTTGGGGACATGCGGATAAGTACTATTCCTTTTTTAAAGAAAAAGGAATGCTCACGTCCTTTGATTTCTCAGATCAGCTAGATCATGATCTTGTGAAGACTTTACCGCAGTTTGTTGATTATCCTTTATTCTCTTATACGAAGGATGATGCTTTTATCCGCCAATTTTTAAAGGATGTAAAAAATCAAGGATCTAAAATTGCGGTCGCCACTTTAGGTGAAAATGGTTCACTTGCCTATGATGGCATTCAATTTTATCAATGCGGTGTCGTTGAAGCGAATGTGGTGGATACGATGGGTGCGGGGGATTCCTTCATTTCCGGTTTTATTTATGGGATATTGAAAGGCCAATCTATCGGCAGTTGTTTAGAATTGGGCACAGAGACTGCTGCGAAAACAATTAGATATTTCGGTGCGTGGTGACTGGGACTGGAAATAATGTATAATAGATAGTAAATAATAAATTTTGACGGATAAGGATGAATCTAATATGAATTTAAATCCTTCAACCCCCCAGCCATTATATATGCAAATAAGGCAAATGTTGAAGAATGATATTCAGAACGGTAAATACAAACCAGATGAACAGATCCCAACCGAAGCAGAGCTTTGTGAAACTTATAACGTTAGTCGCATTACCATACGAAAAGCAATAGAGGAATTGGTGAAGGAAGGAACACTGACACGTATTCCGCGTAGGGGTACCTTTGTTGCATCTAATAAGTTCCATAATGAGTTGTTATCCATAAGTGGATTCTCAGAGTTTAGTCATCAGCTTGGGATGATACCTAATTCCCGGATTTTAAGAAGTGAGGTCATACCCGCACCAAAAGATGTAGCAGGTCATCTCCTCATCAAAGAAGGAAGCCCCGTTCTCGAACTTGAGCGACTCATGTATGTAAATGATCGTCCGCTTTTCTATGATACCGCTCATTATTCGTTGATTCGTTTTCCGGATTTAGAAAAGAAGATTGCAAGGGATGAATCAACTTATAAAATCCTTTTGGAAGATTACCATACAGAAATAGTCAGTAACGATAAAATTATTGACGTGATTGGTGCTACAAAAAACTATGCTAAATTTTTAGAATGTGATATTGGCGCCAATTTATTTAGAATATTAAAGATTGCTTTCGATGCAAACGACCAACCTGTGCATCTCTCAACGTTCATGTGTGAAACCAACAAGGTCAATCTGACTGTTCATCGGGCAAAATAGGTCATGCCAATATTTTGGCATGACCTATTTAAACATCTAGTTTTGATTTTTGTGTAATGCTCCTTCAACTTTCCTCCTCCAATCTTTCTTCTTCGGTCATTGCATATAAAATATCCTTACAATTAAAACATAAGATTTGCTTGTTATCTAACAGAATACCGTTCAGGAAACCAGCCGTACAATATACATCACGTGCACAACGAACACAAGGGCCAACTAGTTCTTCCATCGATCAATCTCCTTATTCAGGAATCGGATACAGTTTGGTGTTCTATTTTGAATAAAGGTAAAGGCCGAAATCTTGCATAACGGATGTGTACCCCATTTGCCGCAGCATGGTAGCTATATTGCCACGGTGATATGATCCGTGAGTGACAACGTGTAATACCGATTCGGAAATGGAAGTTTCAAGCAACCCGGCATATGGGTTATCCACGACAATTACCTTTTCCATATCCTCTGTACTCAGAAGTGCTTTGTTTCGTTCGTATAGGTCTATAAATTTTTTTTTCATGTCCTCAATACTTTTCTTTTCCACCACTTCTCTTAATTGATTAGAAGATTCCATTGCTTCATTCATACTTTTACCTGAGATAATGTCAAACCACGCATAATCTGTAAGATAAATATGAGACAGCACTTTTGATACCGACGAAAAACCAGTCTGAATTTCCTTATGGTAAATGTGCTGTGGAAGTTCATTTAGCCGATCGATGATGACTCCATTTGCCCACGCGTGATAGTTATACATTTCTAATACTGGCTCGGGATGATTCATTTAAAAAACCTCCATGTATACTAGTTTTTCCGTATTGAACAATTTATGCAGTAAGAACAAAAAAATTCAGGTGTTGTCAAAAAAGTATATTTATTAATATGTTGTTCTCTTATTTATATAACAATTCCTCCTAATGATTCTTCGGTATGTGTGTAATCGCGAATGTACAATATATAAAATTAGAGGTTTTGAGATAATACGAACTACTTAACATTCTGATTAAAAAAATGAATTGTTAGTGGAGTACCACATAATGGCATTTTTTCTTGCAGGAAAATAGCTCCTTATATCGAAATGATAGTAAAGGAGATGGTAATATGAATCTAAGGATCAAATATAGGCTTTATATCCATGTAGACGGAAAACTAATTCCAGAACAGTATGACCGATACGAGATACTAAACGTCAGAGAAGGTATAGATCCAAATGATACTAAGGATTACCAAGAGCTTATTAAAAAATTGAGTAAGTCGATTAATCGGCCTGTAAATGAATTTGAAATAAAAAACTATGAAACAATGTAAGTGCATCCTTTCGGGGATGCTTTTTATTTGGGGTAGGAGAGATGAATCTGGAATATTTGAACTTACAACGTTATTTTAATAAACAAGAAAATTCCATTGGCTGTTAATAGGGACTATTTATTAAGCAAGTACTGGAATAAATATGATGCACTGATACACAATTAGAATTGGACAAAAATCACCTGTGGAATAAGATAAAGCCCCTCTCTTAATCGAGAGTGGCTGGTTAAAGCGTTAGTTATTAAAGACCGTGTGCTGAATATAAGAATTGAATTTATGATGTTTCGTCCTGCCGTGAATTTTTTTGTAAAAGATCACGGATTTCCTTTAAATATTGCTCGGATGCCGGTACCACTTCCACTTCCACTTCCAATTCCTCGTTACTTTGTTTTTTTCTAATAAGCGAATTCGCTACCTTCATAAACATGAAAATCGCAAACGAAATGATCAAGAAATCGATCACAGCTTGGACAAATTCACCGTATTGAACTACTGCGTTTCCAACTGTAATCTTTAACGAAGAAAGATTGATCCCCCCTAATAAAATTCCTACTAGCGGTGTGATAATATTATTGACTAGTGATGAAACGATCTTCCCAAAAGCAGCACCCATCACTACGGCTATTGCAAGATCGAGAACGTTTCCTTTAGTTATAAACTCCCTGAATTCCTTTATCATCATAACTACACCTTTCTTTTTTATTGATAAAAGCATATCAGAAACATGGTGAAAATTGAATAGAGCAAGAGGCATCTATTATTTCCAAAGAGAGGACCAACCATCCGCTAAATCTTTTGAATCCTTAAGTATGTCGCAATTACGGCAGTCCGATTAAAGGGGAAAGAACTCCAGTTTCCATTCATAAAAGGTTAAAGAGCCGTTACAATAGCAGGTCTTTTTGTAAAAGGATTTAATGTAATGGTCAGAGACCAAAAGCTTAAAAAAATGAAAAAAAACCATTCAATAAAAAATTAGTAATGGAAGGCAGATGGAGAACGACTAAGATGTCGACCTTCAATGTCTAGAAGTCAGGTAAAGCAGCTTTCACTAACTTGCCAAAGAGGGTGAATATAAATGTATTCGTTTGGCGATAATTATATTATTGTACTACCCCCTAAGTGGTACTCCTCCATTGTTAAAAGCCCCTCTTTTAATCGAGGGGCTTTTTTTGTGTTGGGGGGATTTGTTAAATGACTTATTTACAGGAGGTATATGGACTGCATTTAGATGGATTTGAATTTTTTATATTTCTGTCCAACCAAAAATATCAGCGGGGAACCTATAATGCTTGGAAGAAACCAAAAAATTAATGGGTGCCATTCATTCAAGATAGTTATATTGGATACATTTACTACAAGAATTGCAGTACAAATAGCGATATAGGAACCGAGCATCCCGCTAATATGAGATACAATCCAGTTTTTCCATTTCTTCTTACCAGCAAGATAGCCTATGAATGCGAAAGAATATGAAAATATCCCAATGAAAAATAAATATGCGCTGCTTTCCCAATTCAATATTGCCATTGTCAGGGATGTGACAAAGACTACAACATATGAACTGTGATAAATTTCACCGCAAATTGTATGCTTACCTCTTTTTTTCTTTGAAGACATAGCACCTATTCCACTAATAAGACATATTGCTCCAGCGAAAATATGAATGAACAGAATGATTTTAAAGATAAGCAACTTTCCCCTCGTTAAATATTCATTAATATTTATCTTTATTTTATCACAATTCAAATATTTACCATGGATAATTTGGAATACAATATGTGTTATTATGCAGCGCCTCAATCCTTTGGAAAGATGGATTCAGGCGCTGTATTCGTGGCGGATAGTTGTCAGTGAATCTGGTTTTTTAAGAGTTGAAAGGGCATGCCCGCTCAAATAAGCAGTATGCGTCGTCCTTTTTAAGGATAAAGGAGGACTTTACGTTTCATTTGAAGAATGTTTTGACGAATGGGGGTGGATTAATTGCGACAAGATATTGAACAGGATTTAACTAAAGAGGATATTTTTAGAATGATTGTTAAGCACCTTGATGTATTTCCATTGACTAGTCTAGAGGCAATCAGAGAAGTGATCAGAAGTTCATTAAATCAAAGAGGCTTGATAGGGGGGATGACCAAACAAACAGGAGCCGCTTCTTTAACATTTAACCGGAAAATATCAGACCAGGATATACAGTTATTAAATGATTGTATTTGTGACCTTTTATATAGCCGCGTTATCCAACCTGGTATTAATGATGATAATCTGGATTTACCATGGATTCATGTTGCTGATAAAGAGAAACTTAAAACATATCTAAAATGAAAAGTAAGTATTTCCTTTGAAAATTTTGACTTTATCATTCGTGAAATAAACAATGCTATTGATTGTCCTCTTCAACTAAAGGGCAGCGTTCCTGTAAGAATATAAATGGTTTTTCTTGAACGCCCATTCAGTTCCGAGCACCTGGAATAGGAACAATTGTAAAGGATTTTAGATTCTAAAAAAAGTAAGTGACTCGAAAAGGAAAAACCCTTTTTGAGTCACTCTAATTTTGTCAGCAATTTATACCGCGAAAGAACGCTTAATGTTAAAAATCCAGTAAATTGCGGTCACTTAACCATGATTGGACACAATCCACAAACTTTTTAGTGGCAGGTGACATGTTTGGTTTTACAGCAAGGCCTATAAAGCGAAAAGATTCAATTTCTAAATTAAGAATACCAATATTGGCAGGAATGCCCGACAAAGTCATTTCAGGTCTAATACTAATGCCTAAATTATTTTGTACCATTGCAAAGATCGCCTGATCATCTGATACCTCAAATATTACGTTAGGCTTTATATTATTCTTTTTAAAAATTTGCTCTATCTCATTTCCCCAGCTTTTTTTTGGCATAATCAAAGGCTCAGTTTCAATTTGTTCAAAAGAAATAGTATTTGATGTATGAAGAGGATGCTGATCTGACAGGATACAAAGCATTTTATCCTTTTTTAAAGGAAGAAATTCCAACGATTTTGTGATAGGTGAGGTGAGAAACCCACAATCTATTCCTCCGGTTGAAACCTCATTTTCTATGGTAAGGTAATCACCCTCAAATAACTTTACGATGATTCCAGGATGGGCATCTTGAAACTTTTTAATAATAAAAGGCAGCCATTGTGTAGCAACACTTGTAAATGTACCTATCCTGACTACCCCTGTTTCTATACCATTTATTTCTGCAGCTTCTTGTTTCATTTTATCGTTTAGGATTAGAATATCCCGAATATATTCAAGCATCCGTTCACCATTGCTTGTTAAAAAAATCCCCGCTTTCCCTCGGGTAAGTAAAGAAAAACCTAATTCGTTTTCCAAACTAGAAATCGCATGGCTGATACTCGATTGTGTTAAATTTAAAAGTTTTGCAGCTCCTGTCAGACTTCCCGATTCCACAACAGCATTAAAGGCTTCAAACCGATTAAGTGTCATTTAATTCTCCTTCATCTATCGAATTAATTCATGTTTACTATTATAAACATTCATTTTACTAATTCATATGGATTTCTTATACTAAAGGTAATCAATTTTACTTGGATGAAAATTCTACTATGTAAGGTAAAATATAAAAGACCTATTTCGTTAAAATAATTTTAAAATAATTGTAAGCGCTTTAAATTTAGGTCTATATCAGAGAATAATATTTTGTTTTTTATACTGATTTGATGGATGCTCTCCTTTCGAAAATATATAAATATTGATTAATAAGGGTTTATGCCTCTTCTATGATTGCTCAATTAGATTTTTGAAAAAATAGTGTCAGAAAATCTGACAAGAATATTGATGGAAGTTTAATTTTCAGAATATAATGTTTTTAAGGTTAAGAAGAGATAATATTGTGTTACGTTTCATCCAACTTTTTATGCTAATTATTCAAAGTGTCGGAGGAATACTGAAAGGTTTTTTTAGACAACTTCAGTGAGGGGAAAAGAATGGTTATTGCTGGTTTAAAACTAAAGGGGGAAGTTGTCAATGAACTTTGAAGTTAAATTATCAGTAAAGGAAATTTTACAAAATAAACACTTTGCAAGTGCTAAGGTTTTGGCTGGAAAAGGAGGACTTGATCGGCTTGTTCGATGGGTCCATGTTATGGAGGTCGATTCAATTGAAAGCCTCTTGAATGGGAATGAATTGATTCTTTCTACAGGGGTTGGATGGAAAGGAGGTGAATATACTTTTACTTCATTAATTCAACAATCCATTGATGCTAACGCAGCTGGTCTTTGTATTGAGTTAGGAACGTACATCTCCGAGATACCAGAAGCCGCTTTACAACTAGCCAATACATATGACTTTCCCTTAATCGTTTTTCAGAAAAAAGTTCGCTTTATTGACATTACACAGGAATTACATAGCCTCTTGATTAAAAAGCATTATAGAATTTTGACTGATTTAGAAGATTACTCCAATAGGTTAAACCAGCTTCTTCTTTCGTCAAACCCACAACAAAGAATTCTCCAGTTAATACATGAACATTTAAAATTAACAGTTTTATACATTACCACTCAAGGTAAAATTGAAATTATTTCTAAGAAGGAAAGAGCAGAGGAAGAGAAAATAATACAATTGTTTAAAAGTAACAACATATCAAAACATATGAGTGTTGCACATCAATCTGTACAGGCTTTAAACCAAACTTTTGCTGATCTCTTTGTTTTTTCGGAATCGGGTTCCATAACAGAATTTGAATCCCTCATTCTAGATCGCAGTGCTATAGCATTAGCACAAAGCCTTTTGCGTGAATTATATATTGAAGAACAGAGAAAAACTAAAGAAGCGGAATGGGTACGGCGTTGGCTTGAAGGGGAAAATAGCGCTGAACAGATTCAAAAATATCTTTCAGAGCTTGAACCTAATCTCAAATCCAATACTTACACGGTTTTACTTTGTAAAGCAGATAACATAGAAAAAGTAAGTTCAGAATTTAACTATATAAAAATCTACTGTCGTTCAATGTTTCAGCAAAAAGGTATATTTTTATTGACTGATATAGGGAAAAATCAAATTATTTTTATCCTTATAAACAAATGGAAGAATGAAGATTTCAAGCGCAGAATACAAGAAGGAATAGAAGGTTTAAAGGATTCGGATTTTTTAAAAAAATATAAATTTTCCGATTTCGGTTTTAGCGTCGGTAAATTTGTTACTAATCTAAACGAAGTAAGAAACAGTTATACTTCAGCAAAAGAGACTATGAATATTCGAGAAAAAATACCCAATGAATTAAACAGTATTTTTTATGAGGATTTATATATTTTTCGGATGGTATTAGCTGCTCATGATCAAGGAATCCTTAACGAATTCATCGCAGATTATATAGGTCCAGTTTTATCACAAGATCAGCAGAATAGTGGAGAATTACTAAAAACATTAAAAACATACTTACAATGTAAAGGTGCAAAAAAAGAAACCGCCGAACAGCTTCACATTGTTCGTCAAACCCTGTATCATCGACTCGAAAAACTATATGATTTAATTGGAAGAAATTTCATGGATCCATATAAACGTCAAGCCATAGAAGTTGCCATTTCAGCTTATGAATATATTTCTGCTTCTCAGTCTAAGTCTGAATATGAAAATACTACGTTTCCGCGGGTGGTTAACCGATTGTATTAAACTAAGGTCTTTTGTATTATTTGGAAGCAAGAAAACCTATAACATGGTAGCACTCTTTACCCTTATATTTTTTTGAGCAATGCTGAAGAGGATATAAAACGCTAAGAATCTATTTCATCATTTAGATACAAATTATAGATGTTTAAACAACTAAGTGAATGATACCTCTAAAAGAATGAGTTCTAATAGCAGCAAAGACAGACTGTTTAGTTTTTGTATCTTTTTAAAAAAGAAGGATTGCGAGAACATATACAGTTTACCAATCTGTAAATTAAGAATCTAGGTAAAAGGGGTGTGCGTTTTTGGAGAATTTAGTAAATTGGCTGAATGGATATGTATGGAGTCCATTACTTGTATATGGGTTTTTAGGAATGGGGCTGCTTTTTTCTATCTCCACCCGTTTTGTCCAAATAAGGTTTATAAAAGACATGATAAAGCTGTCCTTTGAAGGAGGAGATTCAAAAGCCGGCGTTTCGTCTTTTCAAGCACTGGCGATGTCATTGGGCAGCCGGGTTGGCACCGGGAATATAGCAGGTGTGGCTACCGCCATTGCCTTGGGAGGACCCGGGGCGGTTTTTTGGATGTGGGTTACTGCATTCTTGGGCAGTGCTACTTCGTTTATCGAAATCACGCTTACTCAGATCTACAAAAGGAAGATCGATGGACAGTACCGGGGCGGGACACCTTATTACATTGAAAAAGGGCTGAAGCTCAGGAAGTTTGCCATTTTCTCTGCCGTTCTCACCTTAATTGTGATGAGCTGTTTATGGCCAGGTGTTCAGGCTAATACAGTAGCGCTCACGATGAACAGTGCTTTTGGAATACCCCCTGTGGTAACTGGGATCGGTATCATTTTGATGCTAGGGTTTATCATTTTTGGCGGCGTTAAGCGGATTGCCAAAACCGCACAATTCATGGTTCCGATTATGGCTCTTGGCTATATCATCGTTTGTATCATCGTTTTAAGCTTAAACTATTCGCAAATTCCTAATGTGATTTCGCTGATTTTCACCAGTGCTTTTAATTTAAATTCCACTTTTGGCGGATTGATGGGTTCTGCAATTGCATGGGGGGTACAAAGGGGCGTTTATTCGAGTGGAGCTGGTCTAGGTAGTGAAACGTTTGAATCAGGTGCAGCAGAAGTATCCCATCCAGCAAAACAAGGTTTGGTTCAAGCCTTCTCTGTTTACATTGATACCTTACTTATCTGTTCTGCGACAGCATTCATGATTATAATCACAGGAATGTACAATGTGGCACCGGAAGGGATGGCCCCTATTGTGAATAAGGTTGGAGACGTGGAGCCATCTGTTTATACACAGCTCGCTGTTGATTCTGTTTTGCCGCAATTCGGCGCGGGTTTCCTGGCAGTTTCCTTATTCTTTTTCTGTTTTACCACGCTGCTGTCTTATTATTACAAAGCAGAAACAAACCTTGCTTTTCTGACACGAAGCCAAAAACTAAAGTCTAGTTGGCCAAACCATGTCTTAAAAGTTGTCCTATTGATCACTTCATTTTACGGAAGTGTGAAAACAGCAGCTGTTGTGTGGGCAATGGGTGATCTAGGGATGGGGGCCATGGCCTGGGTAAACCTTAGTGTTATTTTTCTTCTAATCAAGCCGGCATTACGGGTGTTAAAAGATTATGAAATGCAGAAAAAAGCAGGAAAAGATCCTGTTTTTAACCCGGCAGAGTTAGGAATCAAAGACGCCGAATTTTGGGAAGAAAAGTATAAAGAAACGCAAGGAAATAAGCCAGTGGAAAGGGAAACTCTATCTATCTGAAAAGTGAACGGCAGTAAAAGCTTTTAATGAAGAGATTATGGTTTAACAGTTTAATTTAAGCGCTATACAGACAGACCTATTGCATTTATCTTCAATCCTCTCCAAAAGTGAAATTTTTAGGGAGAGGATTGTTTTGTGTTTAACGGTTAAAAGATAAAAAGGACCTCTCTTTATAAGCAAATGAAGTATCTTCATTTTATAGAATACTAATCGGAAAGGGATAAGTGTATGTTTTTAAAAGAATTCACAAAAAGTCATTTAATCACCATTAACTATTATGAGGACGGTGTGTTACAAACACGTAAGGGTCGTGTTTACAATCTTGATCCATACGAACAAACCGTTTCTTTAAAAGATGAAAACCAACAGGTCTACGCCATTCGTTTGTCTGGTATTAGGAGTATTTGTTAATTATTATGCTTTTAACAATTAGTGCGGTTAAAAACAGTATATAGAAGAAACTTGGTTGGAGAGGCATCATTTTAATATTGATAGGGTTAAAACAAAAGATATTATTGTGGTGTAAACCTACAGTAGAAGCTGATTTAATTAAAGTCTATCAAGCCGATTTATCCGCTTCCAATGAATCGTAGCCCGGTATTTCATTCGGGCTTTTCAAAAATTCGCTTCGAAAACGAAATGGTTTTCTCTTCAGGCAAAAGCTCCTGAGCTGGCAATAAGGATATCTCGAATCTATTAGTCTCCATCATGCATTCGAGCTTGCGAAGCAAGCTTAACTAGCTGATGTTGTACCGTATCAAGATAAGGGATGCTCTATCAAAATCTTTGATTTAGGTAAGAGGTTGATAGGGCTGGCATTTCATAGCTGTAATTTTATATACGAATACATCTCTGAATTAGACCAGTAGATAAATATTTTATGCCTTCTAAATGGCCAAAACGCTTACTGAAATCCTTAAAAGGGTTTCTTTTTTTATGACAACTTGTAAATAATTTTATCTACTCGTATTCATGATGCAGAAAAAAATGACAGAATATGTTACACCTTGTCTAATGGTCTGTATTTATATAACCAATATAATGAACTCAAGGTATTGCTAAGTTTTCATAAAATAGGAGGTTTTTATAGTGGAATTAACGATTGAAGTTCAAATGCTAAAGAACTATATTGGTGGACAATGGGTGGAATCGGCAAGTGAGCAAGTTGAGGAAGTACCAAATCCAGCAACTGGAGAAATCATTGCCCGCATTCCAATTTCTACTCGTGAAGAATTAAACCAAGCGGTTTTAGCTGCTAAGGAAGCTTTTAAAAAATGGAGAAAAGTTGCTGTGCCTCGACGTGCTCGAATTTTGTTCCGTTATCAACAATTATTAGTAGAGAATTGGGAAGAGTTAGCAAAAATTATTACCCTGGAAAACGGAAAAAGTTATGCCGAAGCTTACGGAGAAGTACAACGGGGGATTGAATGCGTGGAATTTGCCGCAGGTGCCCCTACTTTAATGATGGGAGATCAACTTCCCGATATTGCTACTGGTGTTGAGTCAGGCATGTATCGCTATCCAATTGGTGTTATTGGTGGAATCACACCTTTTAATTTTCCGATGATGGTTCCGTGCTGGATGTTCCCACTTGCCATTGCATGTGGAAACACTTTTGTATTGAAGCCATCTGAAAGAACACCATTGTTGGCTAATCGTTTAGCTGAATTATTTAAAGAAGCAGGACTCCCAGATGGGGTATTAAATATTGTCCATGGGGCACATGAAGTGGTTAATGGCATTTTGGATAATGAGGATATAAAAGCAGTATCTTTTGTAGGTTCCCAGCCTGTGGCTGAGTATATATACAAAACTGCAGCAGCTAACGGTAAACGTGTACAAGCTCTGGCAGGAGCAAAAAACCACTCAATCGTCATGCCTGATGCAAATCTGGACAACGCTGTAACGAATATTACCGGTGCTGCTTTTGGATCTGCAGGCGAGCGTTGTATGGCGGCTTCAGTCGTAGTTGCAGTTGGAGATGTTGCGGACGAATTAATCGATCGGCTTAAAAAAGCAGCTGATGAAATTAAAATAGGAAACGGGATGGATGAAGGTGTGTTTCTTGGCCCTGTTATTCGTGAATCCCATAAAGAACGTACGCTCAGTTACATAGAAAGTGGCAAGGCGGAAGGTGCTTCCTTAATTCGTGATGGGAGAAACGATGAAGGGAATGAGCAGGGATACTTTGTTGGACCTACGATTTTTGACAATGTGCGAACAGGAATGAAAATCTGGCAGGACGAAATTTTTGCTCCGGTACTTTCGATTGTCCGAGTGGACAGTTTAGAAGAAGCCATTGAACTGACAAACAAGTCTGAGTTCGCAAATGGCGCATGTTTATATACAGACAGTGCAAAAGCCATTCGTGAATTCCGTGAAGAAATTGATGCAGGCATGCTGGGCGTTAATCTTGGGGTTCCGGCTCCTATGGCGTTCTTCCCGTTCTCAGGATATAAAAAATCCTTCTACGGCGATCTTCATGCAAATGGAAAAGACGGAGTAGAATTCTACACTCGCAAGAAAATGCTTACTGCCCGTTACTAAAAACTGATTTAAAATCATAAAAGAATGGAACGGAGAGCTGATAATGATGCAAGTGACAGAACAAACACAAAACCTGCAAAAAACAGATGAAAAATACCTTTGGCATGCGATGAAGGGAGCGGCTTCTAATCCGGCAAATATAATTGCCACCAGTGCAGAAGGAGCTTGGGTGACGGATATTGACGGCAACCGTTATTTAGACGGTATGTCCGGCCTGTGGTGTGTAAATGTCGGATACGGCCGGAAAGAACTTGCCGAAGCGGCTTTTGAACAACTTCAGGAAATGCCCTATTTTCCTTTAACGCAAAGTCATGTTCCGGCTATTAAATTAGCAGAGAAATTGAATGAATGGCTTGGTGATGATTACGTTATTTTCTTTTCCAATAGCGGATCGGAAGCGAACGAAACGGCGTTTAAAATTGCCCGTCAATATCACCAGCAAAAAGGGGAGCAGGGGCGTTATAAGTTTATCTCACGCTATCGCGCTTATCATGGAAATTCTATGGGTGCTCTCGCGGCAACAGGTCAGGCGCAGCGAAAGTATAAATATGAGCCATTAGGGCAAGGTTTCTTGCATGTGGCACCGCCTGATACATATCGTAATCCAGAAGATGCTCATACACTGGCAAGTGCTGATGACATCGACCGTGTTATGACATGGGAGCTAAGCGAAACAGTTGCTGGTGTGATTATGGAACCGATCATCACTGGAGGTGGAATTTTAATGCCTCCAGATGGATACATGAAAAAAGTAAAAGAAATCTGTGAGAAGCATGGTGCGCTGCTTATTTGTGATGAAGTCATTTGCGGATTTGGACGGACAGGGAAAGCATTTGGGTTTATGAACTATGACGTCAAACCAGATATTATCACAATGGCAAAAGGCATAACCAGTGCGTATCTTCCTTTATCGGCAACAGCTGTAAAAAGAGAGATTTATGAAGCTTATACAGGCACAGATGATTATGACCGCTTCCGCCATGTAAACACGTTTGGAGGAAATCCAGCTGCCTGTGCCTTAGCTTTAAAAAACCTGGAAATCATGGAGAATGAAAAACTCATTGAACGTTCCAGAGAGTTAGGCGAAAGGCTGTTAAAGGAGCTGGAAGTATTAAAAAAGCATCCGAATGTGGGTGATGTACGCGGGAAAGGTCTTCTACTAGGAGTTGAACTGGTTGAAAATAAGGAAACAAAAGAGCCGGCTGGAGTCGAAAAATTGAATAAAGTGGTAAATCTTTGTAAGGAAAAAGGCTTGCTGGTAGGGAAAAATGGCGACACTGTTGCAGGGTATAACAATGTTTTGCAGCTTTCTCCTCCATTGAGCATTACGGAAGACGATTTTACATTTATAGTTAATACGTTAAGAGAAAGCATCTTTCAACTTTAATTAAGGGTAAGCTGATACCAGATAAAACGATGGGACTAGGCCCATCGTTTTATCTATATAAGCTGAGAATTAAGGAAAGAAGCGAAAAATAACTTCTAAAAGATGTTTATTCCAATTGAAGAATATGAACGGTTCGTTTTTCTCTCTTTTTATTATAAAAAGTAAGGTCATTTAGAATGAAATGGTGAGTGTTAGATGAATAAACTAAAAATCTTGACACAGTGTCTAATGTTAAAGTTTTGTGAATATTTTATTTTTAAATAAATGTTTCATTAATTTTAAATTTATGTGGAGGATGATGGAGCAAAAAAATAAGTGAAGAGGTGCTTGTTTGTGGAGAATTTAGTAAATTGGCTCAATGGATATGTGTGGAGTCCATTGCTTGTGTATGGGTTTTTAGGGCTGGGGCTGCTTTTTTCTATTTTTACACGATTTGTTCAGTTAAGGTTTGTGAAAGACATGATTAAGCTGTCCTTCGAAGGAGGAGATTCAAAAGCCGGCGTTACGTCTTTTCAGGCACTGGCTATGTCATTGGGCAGCCGGGTTGGCACCGGGAATATAGCAGGGGTGGCTACTGCCATCGCCTTGGGAGGGCCCGGAGCGGTTTTTTGGATGTGGGTTACCGCCTTTTTGGGCAGCGCCACTTCGTTCATCGAGATTACGCTAACTCAGATTTACAAAAGGAAGATCGATGGGCAGTACCGGGGCGGAACACCTTATTACATAGAAAAGGGACTGAAGCTCAGGAAGCTTGCCATTTTATCGGCCATTCTCACTTTAATTGTGATGAGCTGTTTATGGCCGGGTGTCCAGGCTAATACAGTGGCGTTATCAATGAACAGCGCTTTTGGAATGCCTCCTATGTTTACTGGCATCAGTATCATTGTGCTGCTGGGGTTTATCATTTTTGGCGGAGTTAAGCGGATTGCGAAAACCGCAGAAATCATGGTTCCGTTTATGGCGCTTGGCTATATTCTAGTTTGTATAATCGTGTTAAGTCTGAACTTTTCTCACATTCCCAATGTGCTTTCGTTGATTTTCACAAGTGCTTTTAATTTAAACTCCACTTTCGGCGGATTGATGGGTTCTGCGATAGCATGGGGCGTACAAAGAGGTGTTTATTCGAGTGGAGCTGGAATAGGCAGTGAAACGTTTGAATCAGGAGCAGCGGAAGTATCCCACCCAGCTAAACAAGGTCTGGTTCAAGTATTCTCTGTTTATATTAATACGTTATTTATCTGTTCTGCAACCGCATTCATGATTCTGATCACAGGGATGTACAATGTGGAACCGGAAGGGGCGGCCCCTATTGTGAATAAGATTGGAAACGTGGAGCCATCAGTGTATACACAGCTCGCTGTTGATTCTGTCCTGCCGCAATTTGGTGCGGGCTTCCTGGCGGTTTCCTTATTCTTTTTCTGTTTTACAACGCTGCTGTCTTATTATTACAAAGCAGAAACAAACCTTGCTTTTCTGACACAAAGCACAAAGTCTAGTTGGCCAAACCATGTCTTAAAAGTTGTCCTATTGATCACTTCATTTTACGGAAGTGTGAAAACAGCAGCTGTTGTGTGGGCAATGGGTGATTTGGGGATGGGTGCCATGGCCTGGGTAAACCTTGTTGCGATCTTTCTTCTGACCAAGCCGGCATTACGGGTGTTAAGAGATTATGAGGTGCAGAAAAAAGCAGGGAAAGACCCCGTTTTTAACCCGGCAAAGCTGGGAATCAAAGGTGCCGAATTTTGGGAGGAAAAATATAAAGAAACTCAGGACCCGGTTAGCAGATCTGATCAAAGAAAGCTGAGTTAATTCCAGATGCGTCCAAGAATTTGAGAAAGATATTTTACACACTGTCCAATGAAGAATATGACAATCTAATTTATCTTTAACTTATACAAAAGTAATAAAACATTTAATTTCATAGAAGAGGTGAATCTTGATGATTTTGGAAACAGCAGACATTGAATCCGTTTTAACTAGCAGCAACACTACTCAGAAAATGTATATTAACGGTGAATGGGTTCTAAGTGAATCAAATCAAACAAGTAAAATCGTTAACCCTGCAAATGGAGAGTTAATTGGAACAGTTACTGTTGGATCAGAAGAAGATGCTAAAAAAGCAATTGAGGCTGCACGAAATGCATTTTATGAAAATGGATGGATGAATAGCAGAGCTAGAGATCGTGCAGAACTTCTTCTCCAAATTTCAAATAAGCTGGAAGAAAGAAAAGAAGAATTTGCTTATTTAGAAACACTGAATAATGGAAAAACATTAAGGGAGTCACTGGGCGATGTTGAAGACGCAGTAAACCAATTACGTTACTATGCGGGATTAGCGACAAAACCACATGGACAAACTTATGATGTGCCGGATGACATTCAGGCAATGGTTGTTCGTGAACCAATCGGCGTGGTGGGAATAATTGTTCCCTGGAACTATCCATTAGTAATGGCAAACCAAAAAATTGCCGCAGCAATCGCTGCAGGCTGCTCAATAGTGGTGAAACCAGCAGAGATAACACCACTTTCTCTCATCCGCTTGTTTGAAATTATTGATGAGATTGGCTTTCCTCCTGGTGTTGTTAATCTAGTTTTAGGTTCTGGAAGCAAAGTAGGCGCAGAATTAGTTTCTAATCCAAATGTAGATAAAATCTCTTTTACTGGCGGTACTGATACAGGAATTAAACTGATGAAATCGGCAGCAGATACAGTGAAAAAGATTAGTTTGGAATTAGGAGGAAAATCTCCTAATATCGTCTTTGCTGATGCAGATTTTGATACAGCTGTTGATTATGCATTATACGCTATTTTTGCAAATCAGGGCCAGGTGTGTTCGGCGGGATCACGGTTACTATTAGAAGAGAGTCTATATGAAAAATTTGTACCTGAACTAGTTAGACGTGCCAAGATGATTAAAATAGGTCCAGGTTGGAAAGACGGTATTGAAATGGGACCTTTAGTATCAGAAGCCCATATGAACACCGTACTTAATTACATTGAAATTGGAAAAAATGAAGGAGCGACTCTGCTTTGTGGGGGCAATCGAATTATCGAAGGTGACTTTGGAAAAGGTTATTTTGTTGAACCGACTATCTTTGGAGATACGACCCCTGATATGCGTATTGTTCAGGAAGAGATTTTTGGCCCTGTGTTAGCCATTCAAACGTTTAAAACCGAAAAAGAAGCGATTGAATTAGCAAATGGTACAGTTTTTGGATTAGCAGGTGCTGCATTCACAAATGACGGTGCCAAAGCGCAGCGGGTCATTCGCCAATTACGTGCAGGAATTACATGGATCAATACGTATCACCCAACTTTTAACGAAGCGCCTTGGGGCGGGTATAAACAAAGCGGAATTGGAAGAGACTTGGGCACATATGGTTTTGAAGAATACCTTGAAACAAAGCAAATCAACATAAATTTTAAAGTGGAACCATCGGGATTCTTTGAGGGGCAATAAAAGGAGGGAGAGTAATTCTACTTGGAAAGGAGGCACATATATGAAAAGTTATGACGCCATTGTCATTGGAGCAGGAGTAATCGGATCTAGCGTAGCATATCATTTGGCAAAAAAGGGTCTTGAGGTTGCATTAATTGAAAAAGGCGGCGTTGCCTCAGGTACTTCCAGTAGATGTGACGCAGTGGCGCTAATTTGTGATAAAAAACCAGGTATTGATACCGAAATAGGGTATGCAAGTATCCAGCTTTTCAAACAATTGGCGAAAGAGTTTTCAGTGGATTTTGAATTTGCTTCACGAGGAAGTCTATATGTTTGTGAAACAGAGCAAGAGCTCGAAATTGCTAAAGGATATGTTTCTCAACAAGCAAAAGATGGTTATGATATGCGCATGGTCGATAGAAATGAATTGCAGCAAATTGAGCCCTATTTAGCCGACGACTTGGCAGGAGGGATATGGACAGAAGTTGATTCCTCTATGAATCCGTACAAACTATGTTATGCGTTTGTAGAAGAAGGAAGAAAGCTAGGATTGGAAGTTTATGACTATCACTCTGTTCAGAACATTACACTAGATGTCAAAGGACGAGTTGAAAGCGTAGTGACAGACCGGGGCACATTTAAAACAAACAGGATTGTAAACTGTGCCGGTGTATGGTCCCCTAAGATAGCAGAAATGGTAGGGGTTCACATACCGATTAGGCCAAGAAAAGGAATGGTGTTGATCTCTGAGAAAACGCCCTTCAAAGTAGCCAGCCAGAAAGTGCATGAATTCGGATATATGTTATCTAAATTCGAAGATATCCAGTTTAAAAGAAACGTAAGTGAATTAGTTGAAAAACATAATGTGGCTTTTACCATTGAACCGACTGACGCCAATAACTTCTTGGTTGGGGGCCACAGGGCCTTTAAAGGTTATAACATCAGTTCCGAAATCGAAGTTATGCACGCAATAGCAGAAAGGGCTATCCGATTTTTGCCGAAACTAAAGGAAATTAACTGTATAAGGGCTTATGCAGGAGTCAGACCTTGGGTTGAAGATCACCTTCCTATTGTATCTGAAGTAGAAGAAGTACCAGGGTTCTTTATTGCCAGCGGACATGAAGGAGACGGTATCAGCATGGCTCCTATTACAGGAAGAATGGTAACGCAGTTGATTGCAGGTGAGCAAACAGACTTTAACATTGATAAACTGAATTTTTCTAGATATAAGAAAGCCAACGCATTTTAATGACAAAAGGTAAATAAAAGTTCTGCATATAAGAAAACAGGAGGAATAAATTATGAGTATTGCGCCAAAAGGAATTTTTGTACCATTAATTACCCCGTTCAATGAAGATGAAACGATTGATTTTCAGTCTTATAAGAAAGTAATTGACTTTCAAGTCGAAAGCGGAGTCCATGGTCTTCTGGTTGGAGGCACAACAGGAGAATACCATGTTATGTCATTAGAGGAACGCAAAAGTTTAATCAAGGCTGGCTGTGAATATGCCGCAGGAAGAGTACCTGTGATGGCAGGTGTTGGATGCTCAACTGCCAAGGAAACAATCGAGCTTGCCAATTATGCTGCAGAATGCGGCGCTACATGGGGATTGGCTTTGCCTCCTTATTACCATAAAACAAGTGAAGAAGGAATTCGTGAATTTTTCAAGGAAGTGGCTGCAAAATCAAATGTCGGAATCGTCATTTACAATTATCCAGGAGCTACCAGCGTTACCATTTCGCCTGAAATGATTTATGAATTGAGTCAGGAAGAAAACATTGTAAGTGTCAAAGAATCTGCAGATTTTGGTCACTTGTGTAATGTTGTGGCTTTGACGAAGGATGTCGAAAACTTTACCGTATTTACCGGTGAGGAACACTTTATACTTCCTACCTTCTCTGTAGGAGGACAGGGTGCTTTTGGAATCCTCGTCAACTTGCTTCCTAAGGAACTTGTAGAGTTATACGAACTGGTCGTTGAGAAGAGCGATATAAATGCTGCACGTGATTTGAATCGGAAATTATCAGGTATTTATGGGTTAATGGAGGCGGATGGTAATCCTTATCCAGGTCCGGTAAAAGCAGGCATGGACTTGATCGGAATTAAAGGTGGAAATGTGAGAAAGCCTTTAACACAACCAACTGAAGAGATGAAAATAATGCTTAAAGAGGAACTGGTCAAGTTAGGATATGAAGTTAAAGCACTGACAGAAGCGTAATGTGAATAGAATAAGATTAAGAGCTTCAGAGAATACATTTGTATTCTCTGAAACTATAAGGAGGGACCGTAATTGACTACCAAATCATTGAACAATGAACGGGAGTATGGCTACTTGGAAAAGGAAAGCCAGATTATCACCATGAAAAAAGGGCAATATGTAGCGGGATATTCTGTTGGCATACTTTATTTAGATGAATGCTGGTATCCAGTTTTACCTGGAAATGTTGCAAACCTCTCTACCTACGACTTTCCTGTACGGCTAAAAGTAGTGCCCGATTGTAACCAAGAAAGAATCCATGCAGGTGATCCTACACTGCTGGATGACATTATAAAAGCAGCAAAAGAATTTGAAGCAGAAGGCGCTCGTGCCATATGTGCAGCATGTGGGTTTTTCGGAAACTTTCAAGACAAAGTAGCAGCAGCTGTTGATATCCCAGTTTATCTTTCAAGTGTTGTTCAAGTACCTTGGATAAAAACAGGATTAAAACCAAGTCAAAAAATAGGTATGTTGACAGCGGATGCGCATGGAATTACGCCCAATTTATTTAAAAGCTGTGGAATAGATGATCCTAACATTTGTGTAGTGAAAGATTTAGGGAGATTGCCGGAATTTTCAGCCATTATTGAAAGCAGAGGATCTTTTGATAACGAAAAAGTAAGAAGAGAAGTAGTGGAAGCTGCTGTTAAGATGGTAAATGAAAACCCGGATATTGGGGCCATTCTGCTTGAATGCAGTGATTTACCGCCATATGCAGCTGATATTCAAAGAGCCGTCAAGCTTCCGGTATTTGATTTCATTACGATGATCAAATGGGCTCATTTTGCTACCAGCCAAAAACCATATAATGGTTTTATCTGAAAAAATAAGCTAGAAAAACGTAGCATGTAAACATAAAAACATCCAGGCTTTTCAACATATCTTCTGATGTGCTGCCCTATACTGTGCGTATGAGACATCTAACGTTCTCTTCTGTGTAAAAATAGTTGGTTGCGCATCTATTTTTACACAAGAAGAATGTTGATGTCTTTTCTTCTAAATAATTGGACATTGCTAGAATCCTTTGATGAAAATTGCAGTTTTTAGCACACAATTCAAAAAAACCTAAAAAAATAAACCAGCTATTTTGAAAGTAGTGGAGGTGTGTTCAATGAATGAAAAACAAACGATAGTATGTAGATGCGAAGAAATCACTATGAATGAAATAAAAGAAACCATTGAACAGTTTCATTGTTCTTCGCGTGAAGTGAAATTGCGAACACGTGCAGGAATGGGCTCTTGTGGAGGGCGTACTTGCCGCACCGTAATTGATCGATTAGTGGAACAGCTGGGAGGAACGGCTATTTCTAATGAAGTGCCGCTTAGCTACCGTCCACCTGTTCGGCCTGTTTCATTTGGGGTTTTAGGAGGAGAAAAAGAATGAATTCTATGAGAGTGGAACATCATCCTATTCTAGGGGATCTTAACAATCAAAAGGAAATTAAGATTTACTTTGATGGGCACCAATATATGGCACGCGAAGGTGATACAATTGCTTCTGCCTTGCTCGCATCTGGAATTCGAACGCTTCGCCTTCATGAAGACAAAGCAACGCCGCGCGGGATTTACTGCAATATTGGCCACTGTTTTGAATGTCGAGTAAGGGTGAATGGGAAAAATACAGTTCGTGCTTGTTTAACGCCAGTAGAAAACGAGATGCATATTGAATCAGGCACTCCTGCCTCTTCATTAAAAGGAGGTACATTATGATTGACGTAGTTGTTGTAGGCGCAGGACCCGCTGGACTAAGCGCAGCTATTGCAGCTGCAGAACATGGGCTACAAGTATGCGTGGTGGATGAGTTTCTAAAGCCTGGAGGCCGTTTATTAGGCCAATTGCATGAAGAGCCTGATGGTAAATGGGTGAATGGTATCGAGGAAGCCCATAAACTTTATAACCAAGCCGTTCAGCTGGGTGTGGATATCCTTTGCGGAATATCCGTGTATGATTTAAAAAAACTAGAAAATGGCTGGTGTGCATATACCACTGATAAAATAATGGAGTCAAGATGTCTTTTACTTGCTACAGGAGCATCAGAAACTCCTGTTCCTATCCCGGGTTGGACTCTTCCAGGTGTAATGTCGATCGGAGCCGCTCAGGTGATGGGAAACGTGCATCGCGTGAAGCCGGGAGAAAAAGGGATTATAATTGGTATTAATGTACTCTCTGTAGCAATTGCAAGAGAATTGCAATTATGTGGAGTTCATGTTGAAAGTATTTTACTTCCACAACCGGGTATTTTAGCTGGAAATGCTGCTCAGCCAGAAAAAATGATGGAATCGCTTCTAAGACTGTCACATTTAGCTCCTTCACCTTTAATACGGTTTGGAGGAAAATGGGTAAGTCCAAAAATGGGTGCGCGTTTTTTTCCGAAAAATGGATTTAAAATGTGGGGTATTCCTATTCAGCTACGAAAAAGTGCTCTTGAAATATATGGGGAAAATCAAGTCGAGGGTGTCCGAATTGCGGAAGTTTCTGTTAACGGAGAAGTTGTGCCTGGAACGGAAAAAACAGTATCAGCTGATTTTGTCTGTATTGCGGGCGGTCTTACACCAATGTCCGAACTTGCGGCTGTTGCTGGGTGCTCTTTCAGCTATGTTCCTGAATTGGGAGGACATGTTCCGTTGCACAATGAATTTATGCAGACCAATCTGAATGGTTTATATGTAGCCGGCAATATTACAGGAGTTGAAAGTGCCAAGGTGGCCAGGGCTCAAGGAACAGTGGCTGGACTTACGATTGCAGGTGAACTTAATGCTTTAGCGGGACGTGCTGAGGCAAAAATTAAAGCAGCTATTGCAGAGGTCATTGAAACACGACGCAAAGCGCTAATTCAATTCCAGCCAGGAATTGAAGAAGCACGTACGGAACTTCATCATAAATTTTATGAAGAGCGTGGGAAAAGAATCTTGGTCTGATAACGGATATTAGGGACTGTTAGTCGTTTTACTGAATACAAGAATATCTTGTGACTATGCTAAGAGAATTCAACCTCCCGTATTAGAAAAAGGTCTAATGCGGGCGTATTTAGTTGACTTATCAGAAAATTGTATTCCTGATTCGGTTTCGTTAGGTTAAGGTTTGTCAAAATCTATGCACGGAGGATAAATAAATGAAGGTTTTAGTCATTGTAGCTCATCCAAATATTGAAGAGTCGATTGTGAACAGAACGTGGATAGGAGAATTGAAGCAGCATCCCGCTGTAACTGTTCATGAACTATATAAGGAATATCCAGATGAAAAAATTGATATTGAAAGAGAGCAAAGGCTATGTGAAGAACATGATCGGATTGTTTGGCAGTTCCCGTTTTATTGGTATAGCTCTCCGCCACTTCTTAAAAAATGGCAGGATGAGGTACTCACACATGGATGGGCTTATGGTTCAAACGGGAATAAATTACATAATAAAGACCTCATTTTAGCATTATCGACTGGAAGTGCAAAAGAAAGGTATCAAGCGGGTGGGCGTAATAATTACTCTATGAGTGAACTTTTAAAGCCATTCCAGGCAACCAGTAATTTAATAGGTGCAAAATTTTTACCGGCATTTATCTTCAATGGAACATATACAGCAAATGACGAAGAGATTAAAGAAAGTGCAAAAGCATATGTGGATTATATTTTTACCAAGGATGTTTTTCACTAAGGGAAAATTAGAGTTCTTTATAAATTTAATTTTGAGTCAGTCGAGTATAAAACAAGTGACATCTGCTCCTCCGTTGATGTTACAAATATTTTGCGGTGACTGTACATTCCAGATTTAGTGCTGATAAACAGGTAAGAGAAGTGTCTAATTTCTCGACATTATTTCTTGAATTGAGTCTGGATTTCTAATACTTTCAGTTCAAGGGTATGGTAATCAAGTAACGTACGCTGCACTTTGATCAAGCTTAAGTAAGGAATCTCTTAAATCTTCCTGAGTATGTAAAATCGGTGGTATTCAAGAAGAAAAGATACAATCGGTGAACTCCCAGTCTCCACTTTTTACATATAAAAGCCCTTCTCTTAATCGAGAGGGGCCCATTTTTATTTGAATTTATTAATCCATATTAGCAATTTTATAAAAACCATTATTTTTCTATATCATTCATACTCAATTAATTGTATGTTTCACCTGTAAGGTGGGATTCGAACATATCGATGATTTCAAGGAAACGTTCAGCTTCACGGAAAACGTGGTCTGCCAATAGAGGATGGATAATGCTCTTGATTTTGCATTCTTCGATTAAATCTCTGGCAGTTTTCTTAAAGTCCCGAAGTGATACGACGGAAACTCGGTTCTGATCTAGAAATTGATCCAAAAGAGGAGCGGTTTGAGATTGTGGTTTCATGGACTCTAAGTCCACAGCTTGAAAGACTAATTGATCAAAATCATTGCTGAAATTTCGCGCCATATCCACCAGCTTTCTTTCCGATGGATCAAGGAGATGTCCGATGAATTTTGCATGATCCGCCATGATCCTTAAAAAGAAAACATTTTCTTTGATTATGGCATCTGCAAGTGGTTTCAATTTACCCTCATTTAGTTCTATTAATCGTTTTCTAAAATAATTGGCTTCCCTGCTTGTATGGTCGACTAATAACGGGAAATTGTTCGCACCAGGCAATTTACAGGTGAGTATTAATCCCAATACTTTTCTTTTAAATAAAAATATGCCTGTAGCTGCTTGTTGCACTTCCGCATTAAATCTCCTGATCTGTTCGGGATCAGCTTGATTTGTTAATAAATGTGATTGCTGTTCTATCCGTTCAAATAAATGATAAAACTGATTAGCTTCCTCAATTAGCTGTGTATCTTCACATCTAAAACCTAGTCTTAGAAATAACGAGTGTTCCTTCATTATTCTTGACCAAAAACGAATCTCATCTAAAGAGCGTGCAACAAACATACCAGAGTTATTCCTCATGTTAGCTTCCTGTGTGTTCTCACTCATGACTAAATCCCCCCTCCTTTAAAACAACCATCATTAAAATTTTATTAACAAGGGGACATTAGTATTCTGCTCAATTTGCATATTGATCTAATCAATTACTAATATTCTTTTAGCACTTCAAACCAATTGGAGTTTTTATTGTAATCTCTTGAAGGGGGAAATACCATGATTCATCCAACATTCTTGGAGAGAAGCAAGACGGTATAAGTAAAGGAAACCAAGGGAGGCAAAAATCCTGAACGATCGGAGACTGTACTTTCTTAGATATTCTATAATACTTTGGCAGGACTCCAGGTAAGTATCTAAAAAAACCCTTAGAACTAATTCATTCTAAGGGTTGTCATCCAGCACATTAAGTTACTGTTGATAGTCATTTGTCACGAAGTTCGTTTATTTTTTTCGTAAGCTCATTAAACTTCTTGTCGAGTTCTGTGTACGCTTTATCGTTTGGAGTCATAAAGCTAAGCTTACCCAAAACTTCTTGTCTTTCTGTTTCAAGTGTTAATCGTAGTTCTTCGAGATTATCTCTTTTTGGGGAGGATTCATGCAATTGCTTTTGTATGCGATTATTCGAAATGACAAGTTTGCTGCTTGTCGTTTTTTCGAGAAAATATCGATCATGCGAAACGACGATTAGCGTTCCAGTATACTGTGCTAAGGTTTCTTCAAGTTGTTCCCGTGAAGCTAAGTCAAGGTGATTTGTCGGCTCATCCAAAATGAGAACATCTTTTTCTTCTAATATATATTCCATTAACTTACATTTAACCCGTTCACCCATACTCATATTCTTAATGGGTTCTGTCCAATGAGACGCCGTGAAGCCTAAATGCTTCATTAAAGTTTGAACGTTCCCTCTCGACTCGAATGTTTCTTTATGAAATAGCTGGGCGGGTGTTAGTTCAAGTGGTAAATCAAACACTTCTTGCGTCAAATAGCCTATTTTTGCAGATGGTGAAATCCATACATCGCCCGCAAAAGTTTCATGTCCAAGAATTATTTTTAATAATGTCGTTTTTCCGCTGCCGTTGGGACCTTTAATGGAAACCTTCTCACCATGCTGAATCGTGAAATTGACGCTTTTAAACAGTGTTCGTCCGTTAAAAGTCTTAGTTAAATTCTTGACTTCCAAAAACCGTTTTCCCATCTTGTTTTTTGTTTTAATTGAAAAGCGTACAGTATATTCTGATTCAACAGGTTCGGCTTTTGCTTTTTCAAGCTCTTTTTCAAGACGCTTTTGTTTAGATTTTACCTGTGCATCCATTCGCTTTGCTTTCACGCGATAGTATTCCTTGAATCCTTCCTTTTTCGTCGATTGGGAATGGGCTTTTTTTGACCAAGAAGTGATTTCATTCATTTGTCCCTCGATACGTTCAACCATTTTTTGCTGTTTTTCATATTCACGTTGTTGTGTAAGTCTTTTCTGTTTACGAACCTCCATATAACTAGAATAATTCCCTCTGTGCTCAATTAGCTTTTTATCTTCAATCGACCAAATTTTCGTTGCAACAGCATCCAAAAAATAACGATCGTGCGAAACAAAAACGATGGTACCTCGATAATTTTTAATTTGTTCATTGAGGAACCCTAAACTGTCCTCATCAAGATGGTTCGTCGGTTCATCTAATAGTAAAAGGTCTGCATCTTTAGAAAGTCCTTTTGCTAAGCGGGCTTTCAGTTTTTCTCCCCCGCTTAATTGTAGGAAGTCATGGCTTGGTACATGCATTTTATCTAGTAATTTAACTTCGGAAGGCGTCTTGACTTCTGAAGAATGCGACTCGACTTCTTGTTCAACCATAAAAACTTTCAAGTCTTGCTGCAGCCATTGGATTTGTCCATGTACAGGCTCTAAATCATTGTTAATTAATTGCAACAACGTAGATTTACCGGCACCATTTTTGCCAATGATACCGATGATCTCCCCTTGTTGAACACTAGCATTAACATTTTCAAAAATATTATGGTCCAATACCTCATAGCTAATATTAGTTAATTTCAATAGTTCTTTCATATATTCCATCCCTCTCTTTAAAGGGAGAATAAAAAAAATCCTCCCAGTTCATATGGAAGGATTAGTCGACCTGTGCATTATCAAATAAGAGCTATTTTGAGTATAGCTCTACAATTTATAGAAAATGGGCAGACTAATCCTATTTTGTATGATTTGAAATATGTGATTTCAAATTTTAAAAATAAGATTAGTTAATCATCGGCCACCCATCATCCCTTCTGATATTAATAAGGTCAGTATAGCATAAAATAATATTTGAAAACAAAAGGAAGCAGCTTTCAATTAAATTTTAACGATTTTTTAATATTTTTACTCAATCATATACCTTATTATTAGGTGGGTAATAAGTCTGTATGATTCCTTTATCATGTGTTTATAACTGCTATGATAAAATCATAAAACATTTACACCATAGGGTTGTTTCCTTGAGGAGGTCATTAATATGGAATATATAAAGGGAATCGATGTTTCACATTGGCAAGGTGCTATTAATTGGGAGGAAGTTGCAAAGGCAGGCGTGAAGTTCGTGTTCATTAAGGCAACAGAGGGAACGAGTTATACGAAGCTTTCCTATTTCAAAGAAAATGCACCACAGGCATTGGCAGCGGGATTGAAAGTCGGGGCCTATCACTATGCAAAGTTTGCAACAGTTGCAGAAGCGAAGGCTGAGGCTGCTTATTTTTTAAATTCTATCAGCTCTATTGCTTTAAATTATCCTGTAGTTCTTGATCTTGAAGAAAATAAAAAAAAGGCAAAGAAAAAAATGCTGACAGATGCAGCAATAGCTTTTTTGGATGCTATTGAAGAAGCTGGATACACGGCAATGCTGTATAGTGGTAAATACTTTCTCGAAAATACTTTAGATGAATCAAGGTTGACGAAATACGCTTTGTGGATTGCCAGATACAACAGCACGTTGGGACGCAGCACAGATATTTGGCAGCATTCTGATTCAGGGAAGGTAAGTGGGATCAGCACAAAGGTGGATTTGAATATAGCTTATAGGGATTTTACTAATAGGGCCCATAACTCCCGTGCATTGAAAACTGAAACAACCACGACTTATACTGTAAAAAAGGGCGACACACTTAGCTTCATTGCAAAAAAACACAAAACAACGGTAAAAACTCTTGTTAGTCTTAATGGAATTAAAGACCCCGACAAAATTTATATCGGTCAAAAATTAAGGGTGAAATAAGTAAAGGCTCTTCTCATTACGAGAGGAGCTCAGTTTTTAATGGATATTCCTTAGATTTCTTTAAGTTCGTCAATTGCTACTTCTGATCTTTCCTCTAATGGGCCTCTTAGATGTACTGTAGCCGTTGTTCCATCTTCATTTAAATTATCAATCCATACTGAAGTGCCGTTATATCTCACTTCAATGTCAGATGAAGAAGAAAGAATCTGTTTTACACGCTTAGCATCCATATAAATCCCTCCCTGCTAATTAGTCTACCTATTATTTGGGAAAAGCCTAAATATTATTCATTTGATTAATATTGCAACTAAATCATATAAGGCGCAATGATGTTTATCCTTCCATGTTATCCGTCGTGAATATTTTTTATTAAACTTATGTAAAGATGAGAATTCTTAATCTTAAAAATATTGAGTTTATCTGCTAGAATGGATAGGATTGTAAATGATTTTTTTGAGGTGATGAATTTGAAAAAACGCAGGCTTCTGGCAGCCAATGGCCCGTGATATGGAGAGAGTCGAATGGAGGAATGGATTCATAAGATTTCATATGGCAACCAAGATATTAGTGGAGGGATTGATCAGTTTTGGCTAAGCAGCTCACTCAAAATTTCTCCTATTGAACAAGTGGATTTTATGGAAAATTTTTATACAGTCTCAATCGATACTAAGTCTAAACAAAAAAGAATATATTATAGAACTAATGGAATCATTACTTATAATAGGGGAGTTGTTTGGTACTCCTAATCAAATGGAGCTAATGGGACGAAAGGGTTGAATAAGGAAGTCGATACAATGGGACAATATTGGATGAGGAAGTGTTGAAGTTTATACACATTCTTATACATGCTTTTAGGGGGATATCATGGAACTATCGTTATTATTGGAATATGGCTGGGTGTTAATTATTCTAATTTTTTTAGAAGGTTTATTATCTGCTGATAATGCATTGGTTTTAGCCATCATGTCAAAGCATTTACCAAAAGAACAGCAAAAAAAAGCGATCAATATTGGGTTGCTTTTGGCTTTTATATTTAGGATTGGTGCAATCTTCATTATTTCGTACCTTTTCCATGTTTGGCAAGTTCAAGCAATTGGGGCTGCATATTTGATTTTCATCGCATTAAAGCATTTATTAAAAAAGGACCACGGGGAAAAAGAGGAAAAAGGGAAAAGCTACCGTATGACCGTTGCGCAAATTGCATTAGCTGATATTGCTTTTGCTATTGATTCCATTTTAGCTGCAGTCGCTCTTGTCATTGCCTTGCCAGATACACCAATGGGTGATATTGGAGGCATGGATGGGGCTAAATTCATTGTTATTTTGTTAGGAGCAATTGCAGGGTTAATCGTCATCCGGTTTGCGGCAGGATACTTCGTTAAAATACTGACGGAGCGACCTAGCCTCGAAACGGCAGCCATGTTAATCGTTGGTTGGGTAGGGGTTAAGTTATTAATGCATACTCTTGCGCATCCAGCCGTGCACATTATCTCTCACGATTTTGTTGAAGGACCGATTTGGAATATAATCTTTTGGTCAGTCATGCTTCTTATTGCTATAGGCGGATGGTTTTTATCGGGAAAAACAGAAAAAAAAGGTGAAGGTAAATAAAGTATATTCTTTTGTAATAAATGAAAATTTAAAGAAGATCAAAGGCCGAAAAAATTTTTTCGGTCTTTTTTGGTTAATATACAATGACCTTCTATATAGATTCGATAATGTTGAAAGTATCACAACTCGTCATAAAAAATCGGTAAAGCTGTTGATTGATTCAATTTTACTTTAATAAACCTAGCTTAAAACCATAAACGACTACCTGTGTGCGATTTTTAGCTTTAAACTTTGTGATTAAACTGCTTACATAATCTCTAACGGTATGCTCGCTTAATTGCAGCAATTCGGCCATTTTTTTATTGTTATAGCCCTCCGCCAGCAAATTTAAAATCATCGATTCCCTTTCCGTCAATTGTATGTCCGGTACGTATGGATACCTCATCATCCTTTCTTGATAAATATAAACCGAGCCGCTTTCCGACCTGTTCAAGTAAAGTCAGTTCATCCATTGAATAATCGAATTCCTCCCCTAATTGATCAAAAGTCAGCCAGCCGAACGCTTGCTCGTCATGAACAATAGCTACAAAAATGACAGATGAAAGATTAAATAACTTAATATGTTCCTCTTTAATGTAATTATGGGGATTCTTTAAAAATACCGGTTTTTTTGAATTGAACACCATGGATTGCCTGGAAGTGAGCTGTCCCTCATGCTTTGAACTTTTGGCAGCTCCAATCCAATTGTGCCGTAGAATTGATTGGACCAAGGAATACAAGCATAAAAAACACATCTTTTATAGTTAAAGAACTCTTCACATTTTTTTAGGATAAAAGCAAATTCCTAAAATCCCGCTGAGTTAATTAAAAGTTCATCTAATTGGTCCAGTAGCTGCAGTCTTTTATTTGCAGTCAGCTTTTTGCTTGTATAGGAATGGCCGTCTAGGGAGAACCTCTAGGGATGGGGATTTATGGTGCTAAAGGGGTATGTTGCATAGAAATTAAGAAAAGGAGATCTGGTTATATGATGAGACTTGAAAACAAAGTGGCAATCATTACAGAAATCTAGGCAGGTCAACAATGTGGCGAATACAGTGCTTTTCATTGCCTCGTACGAATCTTCCTATACGGCGGAGCGGGTACCGAATTTGTGATAGATGGCGGAGCGACTGCTCGCTAAAATGCCGACCTTTCTTACGGATTTTAGAAACCAAAACTAAGGAGTGTTTTAATATGAGATTGGAAAACAAAGTGGCAATCGTAACAGGGGGAGCAAGCGGGATTGGAGCAAGTACGGCTCAATTATTTGCAGAAGAAGGAGCAAAGGTGGTCATTGCCGATTTTGCTGATCATGGACAAGCTGTGTCTGAAGAGTTAAATGGAAAAGGGTATGATACTCTTTTTGTTAAAACCGACGTGACGAATGAAAATGACATAAAGAATATGATCGAAGAGACGGTTAACAAATTTGGAAAACTGGATATCATGTTCGCAAACGCAGGGATTGCAAGAGACGGAAACATCCATGAGTTAAGCTATGAGCAATGGCAAAAAACAATTGATATTAATTTATCCGGTGTCTTCCTATCCGATAAATATGCGATAGAGCAAATGCAAAAACAGTCTACTGGCGGCGCCATTGTCAACACAGGCTCCATCCATAGCCATGCAGGGAAACCGGGGGTAACAGCCTATTCTGCTGCGAAAGGCGGGGTCAAATTGTTAACACAAACGTTAGGTTCCACCTATGCGAAAGATGGCATTCGTGTCAATGCAGTTTGCCCTGGATATATCGATACGCCCCTTATTGCCGAAGCACAAGGTGAAATAAGACAAGGCTTGATCGATTTACATCCAATCGGCCGTTTAGGCAGAGCGGAAGAAGTGGCGAAAGCCGTTCTCTTCCTTGCAAGTGACGATGCATCATTTGTTACAGGCACAAGCCTTATTGTAGACGGCGGTTATACGGCAGTATAAGTTTTAAGGATTATTCGCTCGGTCTCTCAATCAGTCAAATTAGGTTTGAGGTGCCAATTAATAGAGCTTCTTCTGTAAGATGAGTGGTGTTCGTACACCCAAATCATACTGAAGGGCTCTTTTTTACATATAACGAAAAATTCCCGTAAATACTAATAAAATTTCAAACGATATCAGCGGTTTTATTTCATGAATTTTAAGTTGAAATCAATTTTTCGTAAAATTAAAAATGAAAAATGGGACATATGTCCTTTCTCTATACTCCTTTTCCGTATTTAATAATAGAAGAAATCCATGGAGGAGGAATCAGAGTGAAAGGGATCATATTTTCCATTATTGCAGGCGTGTTTATATCGTTGCAAGGTGTGTTTAATTCAAGAATGAGTGAGGAGCTAAGTGCGTGGCATACTACCGCGATTGTCCATCTAGTCGGATTTATTTTTTCCATCATCATTTATATATTTGTCCGTGATGGAAGAGCGGAGGGGTTTCGGGAGGTTCCCATTTTATATCTGCTTGGAGGAGTGCTAGGCATCGTGATTGTGTTTGGGGAAATGACGGCGATCAATCTGCTAGGCATGTCTTTTGCAATAGCAACCATTTTAATTGCACAGCTCATATGTGCCTTCATAATAGATTCAAGGGGACTTTTCGGAATGTTTAAGACGAAGGTGTCGTTTCAACAAGTTATCGGAATGGCTATGATGTTAACGGGTGTAGTCATATTTAAATTGTAAAAAGGTGATAGAACATTGAAAAAATTAAAAAATAGTTCAGGTCTCGATGAATATCTCGAAAAATTTGAGCTGAATATGATTTTTTCCAAGGAATTGAAGGGGAAAATCTCCCTCTACCAATTCCATAATGGAGAAATTTTATGTTCAAAGGGTGAGGATATTCATTATATGTATTTTCTAGTAAAGGGAAAGTTAAAGATTTTTACAACTTCACCTGAAGGAAAATCGTTAATTGTTCGGTTTAAAACGCCATTGGCCCTTATTGGAGATGTGGAGTATATAAAAGGGATGCAAGCACTCAATACAGTTGAGGCAGTCAGTGAAGGAATTGTTATCGGTATTCATTTTAATGACTTACGAACGATGGAAACGAACCGATTCGAGTTTCTGCATTTTTTATTGGAGATTGTTACACAAAAATTTTTCACAGAATCCCATGCTGCAAGTTTGAACAGGCTCTATCCAGTCGAGGTACGTCTTGCAAGCTACCTGTTGTCTCTTTCATCAGAAGGAAGCGGCTCCATGTTTCACAAAGAAATGGACAAATTGAATCTGATGGAAATAGCAGATCTCATAGGAACAAGTTATCGGCATTTAAATCGAGTCATTCATAAACTCTGTGGAGAAGGTATCATTCAAAGAAAAAAAGGAGTTATTAATATTAAAGATTTATCTCGGCTTCGGGAAAGGGCAGAGGGAAATATTTATGAATGATTCA
Source organism: Bacillus sp. ISL-34 (assembly GCF_018613325.1). Taxonomy (GTDB): domain Bacteria; phylum Bacillota; class Bacilli; order Bacillales; family DSM-1321; genus Peribacillus. The sequence continues at coordinate 88,002 of NZ_JAGGQJ010000010.1, forward strand.
GGGGGCTGTAAATTATGAAAGGAATTCTGTTTGCCGTGGTGGCTGGTGTCTTCATCAGTCTGCAAACGGTCCTTAACACTAGAGTTAGTGAGAAAGTGGGAGCTTGGGCGACCACAACAATTGTTCTCGGGCTTGGTTTTATTTCATCACTATCGATCTTCATTATTATGGATGATAAGAACCTGTTAGCGATTGGGCATATAAATAAGCTGTATCTATTAAGTGGTTTCTTGGGAGTCCTGCTCGTCTATTGCATCATGCAGGCAATCCGCCTCCTAGGACCAGCCTATGCCATATCAATCGTCCTTGTCGCACAACTAACCATGGCAGTTCTGATTGACACCTTTGGGTGGTTCGGATTTGAAAAAACACCATTTACGATAAATAAATTGATCGGGATCATAATCATGATATCTGGAATCATCATGTTTAAGATGAAAAGAGCCTTTTCCAACTAAATATATATATAGGTGAAATAAAAAAATAGAGATATCCAATTTTGTGGAAGTTCTAATCAATAAGCTTAACATTAAAAGACTGGATTCCGGTCTTTAGGTTAATTAGCATTTATTTAAAAAATAAAGCATTTTATATTCAGATGAAAGGGAAAATGGATGCAGCAGTTTCGTGCAGTGGAGTCCGAAGGAAGCACTGAAATCTAAGTTTTTATTAATGTATAACTTTGGTAAAATTAGATTTTAAAACTAACCAACATCTTTTAGGGAGGAAGCAAATGAAGATTAATAAAATACATCATGTAGCAATAATTTGTTCCGATTATGAAAAATCAAAAAACTTCTATGTGAATATTTTAGGGTGCGATATCGAGAAGGAAACATATCGGTCAGAAAGGAAATCGTATAAATTGGACTTAATCGTCGGAGGAGAATATCAGCTGGAATTGTTCTCATTTCCTGATCCCCCGCATCGTCCTAGTTATCCTGAAGCTAGGGGGCTTAGACATCTTGCTTTTGAAGTGGAAGATATTAATCAAGCGATTGAAGATTTAGAAAAAGAAAACATTCCAGTCGAACCAATCCGTGTTGATGAGTTAACAGGAAAAAGGTTTACTTTTTTTTGTGATCCGGATGATTTGCCTCTTGAAATATATGAAAAATAGGAATTACAAGCTTAGAGGGCTTTAAAGCATGAAGTTTTAGAGGAGAGGTAAAACTTGAGGTTACCTCTATTTTTAAAGTTGATTTCAAAGATGAATACGATGATTAAAGAGGTTACTTATATCAATTAAACTATGAAGATTCCCTATGATATGTCGATACCATTAAGTTTGATCCACTTGTATTCCATATTTCGATGAGAGCTGAAATAATCACCGGCTATAATATCTGTAGATCGGTCATTTAAATATGTCAGGAGATAAAAAATGAATGTTTACAAATTTACAGTGTTGATACTTTTAACGACATTTTTGATGGGTTCTTCTTTTGCAGTAGTAAAAATTGGTCTACCTTATTCATCCCCATTATTATTAGCAGCATTACGCTTCACACTTGCAGGATTCATAATGGCGATGATCGTAATCTTTTTAAAAAGACCGCATCCAAACTCTAGTGGGGATTGGATTAGAATGCTCATTATCGGCACTTTTCAAACTGCCGGAGTAATGGGGTGCATTTTCCTGAGTTTACGCACGATTACAGCAAGTGAATCCTCCATTCTTACATTCACGAACCCGTTGCTTGTTGTTGTATTCGGTACGATCTTTTCACAAACACGCTATAAACTATATCAATGGATTGGAGTTTTATTAGGATTAGTTGGTGTAATTATAACGATGGGAGCGCAACTTGAATTTAAGGTTGGTATTCTTTTCGGCATTCTTTCTGCTGTTTTCTGGGCGATTTCCACTTTATTGGCGAAAAAATGGGGTGCGATTTCCGATACATGGGTATTATCTGCCTATCAGATGCTTTTTGGCGGTTTACTGCTTTTACTTGGCAGCTTTATTCTAGAAAAACCATTTTTCATACTTAATGGTAATTCGTTGTTTATTTTATTATGGTTAAGTATCATGTCATCAATCGTGCAATTTGCTGTTTGGTATTACCTTTTACAAAAGAGTGATCCCGGAAAAACAAGTGCCTTTTTATTTTTGGCACCTTTCTTCGGTGTATTATCAGGGTGGGCACTATTAGGTGAACAGATATACACTTCACTCTTAATTGGCGGACTGTTTATCATCATTGGCATCTATCTTGTAAATAGCAATTTCCAAAAGGAAAATAAATTCGTTAAAAGAGCTTTATAGTAATCGCATGGATTGTTTTAAGCCGTTAAAGACAGAAAGCCCCTCATGGTGAAAAAGAAAAGAGTCTTACCATGAGGGATTATTAATTATACCTCTATACAAAAAACTTCTTTAAATCCTTCTTTCCCTTTAGGTGTGACTTTTACTGCGCGAATAGATTGAACACGGACTATCCAGCCTAAATCAAAAAAATGTGTAAGAAGCCCATTTCCTAAAGCTCCGCCAAGATGATGGTGACGTTCACTCCAGTCTAAACATGAGTGGGAAAATGAACGGCGTTTTCTTCTTAAATCAAGTAAATCGATGCCGAATTCTGAAAAAAAATGATCTCCTTTGGGTGTAACTGTAAACTCTCTCTCTTCTTTTTTCAAATATCCGGCTTTCAACATCGATTCAGTTAATTGGACGCCTAGTTTTCCTGCCAAATGATCATAGCAAGTTCTGGCTTCCTGAAGCATTTTGACTTGACTTGATTGTTTTAACGACCGAACTTCAGGAGGTGGGGAAATGGCAAGAAACGATTCTAAAATGCGCGCAATTTCTCCATTTGCTAGCTGATAATAGCGATGTCGTCCGTGTTTTTCAACTATAACAAGGTTTCCTTCCACTAATTTAGAAAGGTGAAAGCTGGCGGTTTGAGGTGTTATTGCAGCCATCAATGCTAATTCACCTGCCGTATGAAAACGCCCATCCAGCAGACTTGCAAGTATTGTTGCACGTGACGTTTCCCCAAGGAGGGAGGCTATCTCCACCATATTTGGATTTATACTCAAAATAGTTACCAACCTTTCTGCCGATAGATTAGTTAAGTTTTAGTTTGAATAAGCTAAACGCCAATTAATTAAAAAGAGGTAAACTTATACTTCCATTATACAGTACCGCTGTCCTAGTGATATTCGGTAATTCACGATTTCTGCTTTAATTAAATTTGAAAAAGGATATTGGACCCTACAATAAAAGCGGATAGTGTTTATTTCGTATTTTTTCGCGGCATATATGCAGAATGATAACGGCCGATAAAATGTTCCAAATCGCAGTGAAGGGAGTAATCATAGATTTTAAAAGATTTGACCTAGCGAGAAGACTTAAAATCCGTTGGCACTCCCATTAAATTTCACTTCACCGAAAGGCTTGACGGGTAATGATAAAGGTCAATTGTTTCCAGAATACTGGAAGGTTTTTGGCGATCTATATTCGAAGGTTTTTTAATTGATGTAAAAGGAAGATCCTACTTCAGAGGCGGCATTAACAGCCAGGGAAAGTATACTAATTAAGTGGGATTAAATTCAAAAAATTCATCTATAAATTATTTAGATGCTAGTGAATCCTCACTTGTGAACGTTTTTTAACATAACTTTTTTAAACGGTTAACCGTGATTTTAATTTGGAAGCAGGAGAAATGTTTTTAGCCCAACTAGAAATAATAATGAAATAAAAACCCGGGTATAATGAACATTACATTTTGAGTCGTTTATATAAGGATTTTATTGATAAAATGAATTAGATAAATTGGGGACATCCGTTAAATTGGGTGCTTTTTTTATTGGGGAGAGATTATGAAATCAGGAGAGGTTAAAAAGAAGACTATAAAGAAGAAAGACTGTCTATCCTTTGGATAAGCGGTTTTTAATGAAGTATATTCTTTGTAAACTAGGCATACATTCTTACATGTTCACTAACAGTAAACGTTCCTTAATAGTCTTGGAATAAATATCGGTGAATAGTCCCTTTTGTCGAATTTAGTAGTCAAATAGGAGGGAATGTAGCGTATGAAAATATCAGACGTTGGATTTAAAGGTCAAGTTTTTGGATTTATAAAGTTCACACCTTTTGTGGAAAGTTTTTTGTCTGGAGATTTATATATGAATAATTTCAAAAAGTATATTGATATAGAAAGTGCTTCAGGAGAAAAAGGTGTAGGAGACAAATTTAAAGCAGCTCATGTTTTTACGGAATTAACCATGAATTTCTTTACTCAAGATACCAATGAATTAATAATGTCGGGGCGAACTAAAAAAATGAATTTCAGAAAAAATATAAATAAAAAAAGACCCTTATATTGTATGTTTGCAATTGTTGGCGATATGTTAAAAGTGGTTAAGGAGGATGAAAAATATTACTATACCAAATTTGATTTACCTAATGAACAAATCGATAAAATGATCAGGGAGTTCGGAGATAGCTTAATTTTTGTTACCCCATCGCAATTTATTGACAGAATTACTAGAACACTCAATGAAAAAGGTTTTGCTTACAGAGGGGGCTTGGTAAAATATGATGATTATAACATCAATTCCTCAGCTAGGATGAGCTCTTATAAAAATCAAGAGACTGATATTTATTTTTGGAAAGATAAATACTTTGAAAATCAATATGAATATCGCATAGTTCTCACAGATCAAGAAGTTGATGAAGCCTTAATTGTGAACATAGGTGATATTTCAGACATTAGTACTATTTTTAATGCAAATGAATTTTTCAGTGATAAATTTGAAATAAGATTACGAAAGAAAGGAAATCTAAGCATCCATTAAATTGGGTGCTTTTTATTTGCAGGAGGGATAAAGAAAATATTGAGCTTTTTAAAGAAGTAAATAGAAGAGTTAAATTAACCGGAAATTTCTAGGGTTATCGCCATCCACAAGGGGGGGGGATTTCTCAATTATATTCACTAGTATAGGTTTTGGGGAAACCAAATCATCCAGGTGACTAGTTCTCCCTATTTTGAACTTTTTCTATATAAAAAGAAGATGTTAGGTAAACAACATGCATTAGATGTATGTTTGGAAATATATCTGGACGATTTTTCATATCTTTAATCTAATCCCTTTATGAACTAAAAACTAATGGTAATTTTTTAATTTTGTTCAGTAAAAGGGCCATTATCTACAGTATGTTTTTCCGCCATATTCATCGTTTTTTATAAATAGCTATAGCAGAAAGTCGTCAGTTTCAGAGGGGTTTTTGCTGAATTTTGGACTCTATTAATGGCGCTCTCTTAATAGACCCATAAATGGTTTAAAGTCAAAATTCGAAAACATAATTGCAATGGTGATAGTAGTTATAAGCCAGTTAAGTTTTTATACAATAAAAAGTCGATCACTTTATAAGAATGTTTTTATTTCTGCTGCGGCTATTTGATCCCCTCTTATAGGGGAGTGACTTTTGAAGGTGCTTCCGTGTTTGGCTCAACAGCACCCCTTTGACTAGGCTAATACGCATCAATTGCAACCTGTTCTTCAAACGAAAACCCCTTTTAGTTATAGGGGAAGTAATGATTTGATGCCGACTTTATTGCTTTTATTTTTAACAGCAAATTACTGGAAATCTGATGTAAATTCGTGTAATCTACAAAAGTATGTTTTTTTCCAAATCGTAAAGGGGGACCATATCCAAATCGTAAAGGGGGACCATAATTGAGTTCAACAAATCGTAAACAGACAACAATTGTTGCTCTTTTGCTTGCGGGTACATTTATTGCGATCTTGAATCAAACATTAATGATTACCGCCATTCCTCCAGTAATGGAGGAGATGAATGTTACGGCAAATAGTGCACAGTGGCTAACTACCGTTTTTATGCTTGTTAATGGGATCATGATCCCTGTTAGCGCGTTTTTACTGGAGCGCTTTACCACCAGACAGCTCTTTCTTTCCGCGATGGGGATTTTTGCTATTGGTACATTGGTTGCGGGGCTAGCTCCTAATTTTGGAATGCTGCTGCTAGGAAGGATGATTCAGTCGAGCGGAGCCGGAATCATGCTCCCGTTAATGCAAACAGTCTTCCTAATGATTTTCCCTGTTCATAAACGGGGTGCAGCAATGGGATTGGTCGGGCTGGTCATTTCCTTCGCGCCGGCTATTGGGCCCGCTTTGTCGGGCTGGGTTACGGAGACCTACTCATGGAGGGTGTTATTCTTTATCATTCTTCCAATTGCTATTATTGATATCATAGTTGCGTTCTTCGCTTTAAAAAATGTAACAGAAGTTACACGGCCAAAAGTGGATGTGCTTTCGATTGTTTTATCTTCCGTAGGTTTTGGTGGATTATTGTATGGTTTTACAGCTGCTGGTAATTATGGCTGGACAGACGAGAGTACCATCATATCCCTAGCCATTGGGACAATTTCACTTGTTTGGTTCATCAACAGGCAATTGCGATTGAAGCATCCAATGCTGGAGTTCCGTGTGTTCACGTATTCATTATTCCCGATTGCTATCATTATTGGAGCCATTACCTTTATGGGTCTGATAGGTGCCGAAACGCTCATCCCGCTATTTATGCAAAACATGCGAGGATTTACTGCGTTTGAAGCTGGATTAGCCATACTTCCTGGAGCACTTATAACCGGAATAATGTCACCGTTCATTGGACGTATTTTTGACCGGATTGGGGCCAGGTGGCTGGTTATTGGCGGATTACTCCTCATAACCGCTTCCTCCTTTACTTTTATGAATGTTGGTCCTTCGACAAGTTTTACATTTATAATGGTCATGTACAGTATTCGGATGTTCGGATTAGCCATGGTTATGATGCCTGTTTCAACGGCCGCCTTAAACCAGCTGCCTAAACGTTTAATCGCCCATGGTGCAGCAATGGATAATACGATGAAAATGATTGCCGCATCTGTAGGTACAGCAATACTTGTTACTGTGATGACAACAGCTACCGAAAATGCTCAGCAGCGTCCCGAGATCGTACATCCTGATATGTATGGTGCGCAAATCTCATTTATTGTCATCGCTGTACTTGCGTTAATTAGCTTCCTCATTTCTTTTAAAATAAAGGATCAAAAATCAGCAGCAAAAGAGTTCGGAAAGAAGAATTAAATATTTGAATCCGAGTTTTTAAAATTAAATATCCTATTTTTCGCCGCCAGAGTAGAAACGATTGCAAGTATCAATGGGCTTAAGGATGTTATTGGTGTTAAGAAGTGGTATTCTGGTGAATTTGGAATGGTTGGTTGATTGATGTGTATAATGAATTAGACCGAGTTGGTATTCAACTCACCATAATTCTTGTTGGTCAAAATGAATTACTTTATCAACGCTCGGCTTTCATACAGGCAAAAAAAGCGCAAATTATTGGAAGATTTATGGTTCATGAATATGAGTTTACTGGTATTCAGTATATCGACGATCTAAGACCTTGTTTATCAGGATATGATCACGATTCTGAATACCCTTTAGGAAGTGGCTGGTCTTATGGAGAAGGAAGGAGATTCCCTTTTTCAATTCACTAGAGTGCCATTTTGCTACAAAGCAGGACCATAACTATTTAAATAATCTCCTTTTTAGAATACGAACGCACTGTCAAATTGATAATCTTGCTGCAATAAAATGGATACTCAACCGTGTTATTATCCACTTAACTCTCAATCATCTAAAAAATTGGTTAAAAATAGCATCTTTGAACGCACATAAAGGTATGAAGTTTCTCACCGTTCCTTTTAATTTTGAGCATTTGCCATTTTATTTAATTATCATACCCAAAAATTTAAATGAACCTTTTGAGTTTCATTGGTGGCCTAGAAAAGACGCATTACAATTAGATAATCTGGATCAAACGAGTTTAAAGTGTCCTCTCAACAAAGAGGAGCCGAGACAATCTTAGCCTAAGAAAAAACAAAGTATGGGTGTTCCGTTGTGAAAAGTTAACTCGTTATTTGACCGTTTAGAGAATCATTGGATACGACCACATGAAGAAGTCATAACCGTAAATGGTGAAAATCTGATAAAATCACTTTGGATTAAATACCTAATCAGTGTAAACAATAGGTATCTTAAAATGCTAGATATTCATCTACTAGCCTTTTTGTATTACTTTGTGAAAACATGTACTTAAACTCCACCGTTAGCTTAAGTACACCTTTTCATAAATATCCGTTTTCTTTTTTAGGAAATATACCATGGGCTACTGTATTTGTAGCCCATTTTTTTACTTAAAACCGGAAAAAAATCCCACAAACTAGCCCTATTGCTGAACAAAGTTAAAAAACACATTTTATTATTTGTTCCAAAACTCGTCCTTTTCTGAACACATCACTGTTCGATTAGAAAAGGACGTTTTTTATTGCATTTATTGCAACAAAACTCTGTTCATTATTCTATGTTCAATAACTTATCTATTTTTATCTTATGTTACAATAAATATAATAGAAAAATAAGAAAGAGTGATTTGAGTGTTAATTGGATATGCACGTGTGTCGACGGGATTACAAAATTTAGATTTACAGATGGACGCTCTTACCCAAAATTTTTCACGATAAAATGAGTGGGGCAAAAAGACAGCGCCCTGGTTTAGAGGAAGCACTTCAGTATGCACGTGAAGGCGATACGATTGTTGTTTGGCGATTGGATCGATTAGGACGCAATATGCAGGATTTAATTCAAATTGTGAATAACTTAAATGAACGTGGTGTGGGCTTCCACAGTCTACAAGAAAATTTAACAATGGACAAAAGCAATGCCACAGGCCAATTGATGTTTCATCTATTTGCGGCATTTGCGGAATTTGAACGTAATTTAATTGAGGAACGTTCGGCTGCCGGACGAGCTGCAGCTAGAGCACGTGGTCGTCTTGGAGGACGGCCTGAAAAGTTTGGATCGAAAGATATAGAAATGATGAAGTCACTAATTGAAAATGGTACACCGATTAAAGACGTCGCAGACAAATGGGGTGTATCTCGAACAACAATTTATCGGTATTTAGAAAAACAGTAAAAATGTAAAAACCCAGATAATCTCTTAATAAAGTAGTTGGGTTTTATTCGGGTTGTTGTGCTGGACAGTTTGTTTCAACTTTGCGATAAGTCTTATAAATTAGGTCTAGATAATTTTGAAAAACTAACAAACATTAAAGGACCGTCAATAGACCTGTTTTTTGTACGAAAGAAGGATGGCCACCAAGTTTCGACGAATATATCAATATACTTTTTGGAGGTGTTGGATATGGGGATTTGTTGTGGAGAGTGTCACGTTGAATTAAAGAGTGATGATTATGTCACATTGGATGAATTTAGCACACTGAGGCACACATATTGCGGTTATGATCTTATTGCTGAGCTGATCAAAGACATTGGGACTTATCGAAATATCAAAACAAAGTATTGGTTTTCCCGTGAGCGTACTAAATGAAAATCGGTAAAATCTTGGAGTTAATTAAAACTGATACACCAGCGAATATTGCCAAAAGGGCTGATGTTCATCTTTCAGAAAAATTACTAAGAAAAGCATTGAATAAAGCTGGTTATGAGTATAGAAATTCAGGCGTAAAAGGCTGGTATTTCGTTGGTGAAGGTGACGAGGAAACGGTACAAGAGCAGCTTATTTATGACTTTGCAACAGCAGGAAAAGCAAAGGCGAACGTTTCAACCAATACAAATAAAGAACCTACTAACGATACCAACCAACGTTCTAACGTTGGCATAAAACGTGGTAAAGAACAGGTCAAACAAGCGAACGAACCATCAGCATCAACCATAGAACGAACCAACGTTATAAGAAAACGTTCTTCATTCGATATGGATGTTGAACTTATGAAGGAACTAAAAATACAAGCAATCATTCATGATAGGACGGTTTATGAACTAGTTGAAAGTGCCGTAAGGCACTATTTAGCTGAATTAAAGGGGAAATGATGTGGCTTTAAAATAAAGTCACGATGTTTATAATAAAGTTGCACCGTCTTCCCCTTTGGATAATATCCTCTAAAGGGGTGTTTTTATGTCCAAAAGATAATGTACATCTGAAATTTAAAAAAGGGTTGGAATTATACAACTTAAATTTTATAAACAAAATCCACTTAAAATAGCATTTTTAATTGTCTACTATGAGTGTACTCAAAATTTACATTTTAAATTTGTGTTATTGTAACATTGTGTTAACCACTGAATGAATCTATTGTGGAATTTTACTTGTGCAACTAAAGGGGCAGGTTAGTTCAACAAGAGATGGAATACCTTTCCTGAGGTATAATGTAGGGTTTTTGGTAAGATGTCTTTATGGAGAAGTAATATTAAATGTATAAAAGGAACACTTTGATTTTGAGGGTGAATCGATTATGAATTGGTTAAGAATAATATGTGCTTTAATTGGAATTAGTATATATTTGTATTTAATTTTTCAAACATCAAGGTTTAGTAAGGAATTTAAAAAGGCCATCAATGATGATAGGAGTATATCAAAGAGATTTGTACATAAATGGGATAGAAAATACTCAAAAGAAGCTATTTTACTTATTATTGGTTCCATTTTCGGTATAATAGCTATTTTTTTATCTTAATAAACTAACAGGTGCGTTAGCTGAAGATCAGAGATGTCTTTAAGGCAGCATTTTTTTATGGAACTATCGGGGCAGGATTATTCAATAACAAAATGGAAACATCACCCAATTTGTCAGTGGTTATGCTAAAGTTAAATAGACATAATCATTAATTCAATAATGAAAAGGTGGTGAGGCAAATGATGATTTTTGTACCATTTCTTGTAGCTATTGTGATTGGAGTAATTATATTGTTAGTTACGTGGTGGTTTAAAAAAATAAACCTTCCCCTATTTGTGCGAATTGTACCAGGAGTCCTAACAGTTATAGCTGCTATTATTCTATTTTACATTGGTTCCGTAAACATAAGAGGGTTTGAAGGGGCGGCTTATGGGATTCTCTCTGTCTTTTTAATTTGTTTTGCAATTTTATCGTTCATTATGGCAAAAAAGCCATCAAAGGCACGATAAAAAGAGCTTATAATTCTTGAACTAACAGGTACTTTACTTACTTCAATAAGGGAGGTTGCTGACGCAACCTTTTTGTTATGGAACTAACGGGGCAGGTTAGTTCTAGAAGGAATTTCCATTTTACACACAAATGAAAAGGTGTTAAATGGTATGATTAAATAAAAAATTGTACCGAGCTTGATTTTTAGGGGGAAATATATTCTTGAAAATAGTTAGAATTATCTTAGCAATAGTGGTTATTGTTCTATCGGGTTATAGTCTAATAACTCAAACCTTGGAGTTAATGCCGTATTATATGTTTTTCCTTGGGGCACTAATATTGGTGATAGGATTAGCCGAACTTCAAAAAGACAGAAAAGTTTGGGGGTATATGAATATTGCTATCTCTTTATTTGTTTTCTTTGCTTCCATACAGGATTTCTTAATGAACTAACAGGTGCGTTAGCTGAGGATCAGAGCTGTCTTTAAGGCAGCTCTTTCTTTATGCAACTAAACCAGCTAATAGTTTGTCAACATTTTTCAATAAAAAGATAAAAACATACGTGATATACTAAAAATAGGCATACCAAATAACCTTCCTTCAGACTCTTATTTGGAAGGTTTTGTTCTATTTAGTTAAATATAAATTTTAAACAATATCTTGGAAAGTCATTTTGTTCTTTAATAGAGCAAAAATCCAGTGTAAGAGCTTATTTACACAGGCTATGACAGCTACCTTATATGGCTTTCCTTCTTCGCGTTTCTTGTCATAAAAAACGCGTAGCTTCTTATTTCGAGGGATAATTTCATCAGTTGTCTTAGACTTCCGGCAATCACGAATAGCACAACGAACCGCCATATATAAGGCATGTCGAAGTCTGCTAGAACCTCTTTTAGTGATTCTATTTTTGGTAGCTGTAAACTTACCGGATTCGAATACACTAGGATCAACTCCAGAGAAAGCTACAAGTTTTTTAGGATTATTAAATCGATCTATCTCACCAATTTCAGAAATAATCGTTGCCGCGATCTTTTCTCCGATACCTGGGATAGATTTGAGGATCTTATATTCTTCAATTTCTTTAGCGAGGGCGTCTATCTCTGCCTCTAACTTTGATAGATGCTCTTTGTACTGAAGAAGAATATTTATATACATACCAAGGCTTAAAATATGACTCTGATAGACTGTCTTTTCAAAAGGGTTACGAGCTGCCGCAGCTTTAAGCTGTATCGCTTTTTCATTTGCCCATTTAATTGACCTACTCTTGCATAACTCAAATATCCTTGCTGTCATTGCTTCTTCACTTGCCTTCAAAATGTCCTCTGAAGAGGGGAACTCTGAAAGAGTTAAGAGTGACACCACAGAATATAAATCTCCAAAAACTCCTTTATATTCAGGAAACACTTGTTCAAGCACTGCCTGAAATTGAAGCTTTGTTTGAATCATAACGCCAGTTATGTTCTCGTGTTGTCTTGTGAGATTACGAAGGTTCAATAACTGGACTCCACGCTTTTTATATGGCTCTAATTCTTCTTTATAAAACAACTCACAGAGAAGATAGGCATCAATGGCATCTGTTTTTACCTTTCTTAAGCTTGATCCTCTTGCCTTATATGAAATCAATGGATTAATGATAATCAATAAATATCCTCGTTCTTCCAAGTAATGAACGACTGGAGTTTGATAATGTCCAGTGGCTTCTAAAACGACTGAAGGCTTCTGACCAGACTCTTCCTTTACATCCTCAAGAAACGCTACAAGTAAATTAAGCCCCTCAACAGTATGAGTTATTTTAAAACTCTTTTGATAAGGTTTACCCTTATCCAAAAATGCTTGAACCTGACTTTCCCCTTTTGATATATCCAGACCAACGACTGGATTCATTCTAAATCTCCTCCTGTTCTAGTGGATTACCGGTACCCCTATTTCCCCTTGCAGTGTCACAGCTTCGCTTGTTATACGAGATCTACGTCCCAACCAGCCTAATCATGTTTCTACAAGTAGGGGGCAAACTGTTTAGTTGACGGGGTCTATCCCCACGAGCAGGTACGTTTTGCCCCGGCTACCGTTATAATAAAACCATATAAAAAATGGTCAACCAGAAATATTTTCTGGCTGACCTTATAATACGAACGGGGCAGGTTAGTTCAATAGAGGTTATATTAATTATTATGTTGAATTTAACTACTTTAGCCGCCATTTTGTTTGGCGGTTTTCTATTGCCAATAAAAAATTAATAAAAAATATAATATACTTTGTAACGAAATTACCTTGAATCGGATATATAGAGAAAGGAGGAAAAGGCTTGGGAGAACTAGATGAAATTTATTGCAATTATGCTGAAGAAGTATTCAAATATCTAATGTGTCTTTGTCACAACGCAGATTTATCAGAAGAACTAACACAAGAAACCTTCTATCAAGCTGTAAAATCCATTGATAGATATAATGGTGAATGTAAGATGTCAGTTTGGCTTTGTCAAATAGCGAAGCACTCCTATTATAAGCATCTTGAACGTAATAAGAAACAACAAAGGCATATGTTTCAAGATGACACTTTACATACTTCTCCTGAAGCTGAATTTATTCATTCGGAAGACAAAATTGCCCTATACCGAATAATACACTTACTTGAAGAACCATATAAAGAGGTTTTACTTTTGAGAATCTTAGGTGGTCTTAGTTTCAAAGAAATAGGAGAAATTCAGCTGAAAAATGAAAACTGGGCGAGAGTTACTTTTTATAGGGCTAAGATGAAATTAAGGGAAAGGGGTAAGGGTAACAATGGACAATAAATGCAATATAGTGAGAGATTTACTTCCATCTTATATCGATCATTTGTGCAGCCAAGATAGTATTCATTTTATTGAGGAACATATGAAATCGTGTAAAAAATGTAGAGAAGTATTAGAAAGTATGAAAAATGATGTTGATTTTAACGATGAGATAGATGAAGTTTATAAAGTGGAAGTAAAGAGACCATTCCAAAAAGTATCCAGATTCTTCAACGGTCAAAAGAAACTGACGAATTATTTACTTCTAGCAACACTTTTCTCCTTGCTGTTTGGATTCATTTTTCTAATCCATTCGATTATAAAGTTTAGTGAACATAGAGAAGAAGTAACTAAGCTAGAAGTAGTAGAACACGAAAAAGAAGCCATTATGGATGATGTATTTCATATTCTTGGAGCCTCAACAGAAGTGACTGAAAAAGAAGAAAAACAACTTCTTACCATATTTAATAAGTATAATAAAAAACTTAATTTGTTAGCTGTTTTTCCAGCAGCAGATATAGAAGATTGGTTACAGGAAAATGCTTCTGTAAAACAGAAACCTACAACGATCTATCCTATTGAGTACAATGAAGCTGCCATCATCATTGGAAATAAAGGGATGGTTAGGAAGGATGAGCCTATTACCCCTAGTGGTTACGACTTAGGAACTGTTGTGATGGCGAAAAATCGGTGGGTCATTCAATATGAATATAAAAGTTCGTATGAACAGACTATTGAGAGACATCACCAATTAACCTATTACGGACCAAGCACGTGGAGTATTTTTCAGGCACCGATATTATTATTTACTTTATTTAGTGTTCTTTTGATATTTTGGATATTCTTAATGAGACAAAATAAACGTCTTAAAGATGTAATGGGATAATATATTTACAGTTCTTATTTTACTAAGAGCTAGTTCTTCAACTAACGGGTGCTTTACGTCAATAAGAGAGTTGCTTTGGCAGCTCTTTTTTTCTTATGGAACTATCGGGGCAGGATAGTTCATTAAGTAAGAATGTCTTTTGTGTCGTATAAGACACAAACTGTGAAATAAAAGTGAAAAAGAAAGAGTATCATATTACTCTTCCTTTCTGTCTATTTTATACTTATCTAGTCTTAATGAAATGTCTCTAAGTATAATGTTTCTTTCCTTTTGAGTTTTGATAAAGCTGATTAAAAACCAAACAATAAATGCTATTGGAATCAAATAAAAAAGTATACCAGTAAGTGCCATAATGTCTACCCAGTCCATTGTTTCTCTCTCCAATCTTTCTATTGGGGAATTATAGCATATTTGTTTGATAGGTTCTTATATTGGTTGACGAAATCCCAAACTATCGGAGCTGTCTTTTAGGTAGCTTTTCCTTTATGCAACTAAAGGGGCAGTTTAGTTCATTAATAACTCATTTATGAATTGATTAATGATAAAATAATGGAATAATTTCCTTGATTAAATGGGGTGAAGAAATGTATTGGAAATTAAGAATTCCTCTTTTTTTGTTTGTTATGGGTGTTACATCTGGTCTTTATCAAAAGTTTCCTAACCTTTTTCTTGTAAATACATCTTATTTTATAAGAAGTGTTGTATATATTGGCCTAATTGGAATCATCTTTACTATTTTAGAAAATTCAAAAGTGAATGAAAAAAAAGTCCATATCATTATTGGGATGGTGTTAATTTTTTCAGGAATTTTATTCGATAATCTAATGGTGTAAAGACCATCCTTAATCAACTAACAGGTGCGTAGCTGAAGATCGGAGCTGTCTTTAAGGCAGTTTTTTCTTTATGCAACTAAAGGGGCAGGTTAGTTTAATAAGAAATATCAAATTGGTAAAACTACCTATGTAAAAACCAAACAGGAAGAGGTAGTAAATTGAAATTACTTTTTATACGTTTATTAGTTGTATTTATTCTAATTCAAAACATTCCACTAATAGTTCAAGCTAAAGAAATCAAATATAATCACGAAAGTATAACTCTTTCTGAAATCAAGAGGAAAGTTGATTTTAATGTAGTTGTTCCTCAAAATATTCCTAATGATTGGACGTTAGAAATAAAAACATACCCCTGGGATGAGAAAGACAAAATAACTAATTTTAGATTGCACTATATGGATAGCGACGATAAATATTTGCTAATTGGTATTGAGCAAAGTAAGGGATCTTCTAATAAAGAAATGAACATAAATGCAGAGCAGGTAGATATAAACGGTCATAAGGGCTTTTTTGTAGAATGGGGTAATAGTGGTGAGTTAGATAAAAAGGGGGAAATTGTTACTGGTGGTTTACTTCGTTGGATTCAAGAAGGAACTTATGTAGAAATGGAGAGCTCACGGGTATCAAGGAATAAAATGTTGGAAGTTGCAAGATCAATGAAATAGTTAAAAGAACTAACGGGTGCGTTAGCTGAAGATCAGAGCTGTCTTTAAGGCAGCTTTTTCTTATGGAGCTAAAGGGGCAGGTTAATTGAAGAACTAATATGGTTTTTTATGGTAAAATAAACTTAAATTATTTTCATTAAGGGGTCTACTTGCAATGAAATTAGATGATAAAAAGAAAAAGGTACAAATGAAATACAGAGAGGAAATAGGGGAAAAGAAAGAAGTTGGGAATCACAGTAAAAAAATGCTTGTTATTATTACTACAATTATTATTATTCTAGTGGCATACTGGGCAAACTCCGTTCTTTTTAAAGTCTTTTAACTGTTTATTTTTGCTGATTCTGGTGACATACCGAGGACAATTTATTTCAACCTGAAATCCCTAGATAATTTAGGAGTTGTTTATATGTTTGATGTTGCATTGTTATTTATTATTGCTTTTGCTGGAGGAATTATTGCTATTATAGGTTTCTTCGTTATATTAGCTCGAAGGATTTCAGAACCGAAGAAAGCACTTCAACAAAGAATAGGTAATCTCGAAGAAGAGGTTTGGAAATTAAAAAATCAAAAATAATAATTTAGCTTCTAACAGGTGCTTTACTTTAATAAGGAAGGTTGCTGAGGCAGCCTTTTTCTTATGGCACAAACGGGCCAGGATAGCAAGATTGTGAAGGTTTGTACTTAAACTAACGGGTGCGTTAGTTCCACAAGAAGGCCGCCAATTGGGGGCCTTTTGAAAGTAAAAAAACACTCATAACTAAACATCTGGATAGTGTATTTTGAAATAGCCCTGAATTATTAGTTGGAAGGATATTTGAAAAATTTGTAGAAAACAATACTTTAACAATCGGGGGTGACAAAAATGAAACAAAATATATGGGAGAAAGAATATAAAAATGTTCATAGTTTATGGGGATTCAATCCTAATAGTACCTTATCTCAATATGTTGAAATGCTTCCTGAAAACGGAGAGGTTTTAGACATTGGTATTGGAGAAGGAAGAAATGCCCTTTTTTTTGCTAAACAGGGATATGCTGTTGAGGGTATCGATATTTCGGAAACAGCAGTAAAACGATGTTTGGAACTTTCGAAAGAGCACAATTTGAATATTAACGCTAAAGTTCAAGATATTACTTCTTTTGAGATTGAACCAAATAAATATTCGTTAATTATACTTTCTAATGTACTTAATTTTTTTCCTGATAAGGATATTAAAATTATTATCGAAAAGGTGAAAAATGGGCTGATTAAAAATGGGTTGGTATATATTAACGCCTTTGATGATAAAGAACCAGGTAGAAAGAAAGCTCCAGAGAAGTATAAGCAGTTAGCAGAGCATACATTTTATAATGAAAGTTCAAATATGTTTCTTCATTATTTTACAAGAAGTGAATTAGAAGGCTTTTTTACTGATTATAAAACGATAAGCTTATCTCAGTCTTATGCTATGGACATTTCGCACGGTCAACCTCATTTCCATAGCACATTAGAAATAATGTCACAAAAGTCTTAAAAAAGTTATCATTCTTATAACACTAATAACTATGTTAGCTCCTGAAAAAGGCCATCATTTGATGGCGTTTTGAATATAAAAAAATATCCTTAATTAACTAACGGGGCAGGATAGTTTAAGAAGCTAACTTATTCGAACCTTGATTATTGACTATATTTGTATTGGAGTTAGTATAGTTTCATGGACACATTTTAGTTAAGTCCTTACAATGATTTTTGAGAGGATGTGTCCGTCTTGGAACGTAAAAATACAGGTAAAAAATATAATAATGAATTCAAGAAGACTATTGTAGATCTTTATCACTCGGGTAATTCGGTCAAAGAATTAAGCGGCGAATATGGCGTATCAGAAGTT
>NZ_JAGGQJ010000011.1:0-321120 GCF_018613325.1 Bacillus sp. ISL-34
CACACACTTCATATCGTCGGCAGCGTCAGATGTTTAAAAAAGACAGCTTCAGCGCCGATGGTAGTTGGGGGTTTCCCCCTGTGAGAGTAGGACGCCGCCAAGCCATTTAAAAAGATCAGCCATCCGGCTGGTCTTTTTTTGTATTGCAATATTTACATATTTCAGGGAGGAGTGACGCAAATAATATCTAATTCATCCGATTTATCGTTAAATCATCACAAATTACAACAGCTCACTTTTTTAAACAGTCGTACTTGAATTGAAATAATCCATGAGAGCAAGATACGAATATGTACCGATCATGTAGCAGAGGTTGTTTTCATGAATCAGTATATAGTAATTCAGAGGGGGAGAAGGGGAGGATATTGAAGGGGATGTATAATTTATGAGTGTAGGTGTTTTTGCAGAAGACAGGGATATTATAATCTGAGGTATTATGAAATTTCCATTATAATGTAACGATTTTATTGAAATGTATTCTTGTCTTTACTTGTTCTTTTCATTATACTAGGAAGAATTTATGGATGATAATAATGCTAGTTGGATGCTAAGGAAGAAGACAGACAAAATAGAATTATGGAAGGGATCGGTATTGTGAGTAAAAAGAGTAAGGAAAAGTTTGAAGTTATCGAGGGCGAGACGATCGATGCATGTTTAGATCGAATTAAAGCGGCGGGGTACTTTCCTGTAAGGCGGACGGAAGAGCCTATCTTTGCCGAGAGAATCGAGAATGGCAAAGTCCATTATGTGCCAGTTGATCGAAAAATTGTATTCGAAGCAAAATTAATTGAGTAAAACACGAACGATTAATTAATATCATGTAAAAATATTCGATTTTAACTTGACATTAAAATGGCCGGAAGGTAAGATGAAGTTACATTAATACATCTCATATAATCATGGGGATATGGCCCAAAAGTTTCTACCTGATGACCGTAAATCATCGGACTATGAGAAAAGCATCTGACTATTTCGGAAACTAGCCAAGTCTTTTTGTATTTTTTCAAAAGGGCTTTCTTTTCCGGACAGGTTGCTTTCTCGATGAGGAAGCAACCTGTCCGGTTTTTTAATTTACATGTTATAGATAAATGATAAGCGTCCGTCTGCATACTCGGGACGCCATAATATGAGTGTTGGAGGGAAAGATGATATGAAACCGCAAGTTGGGGTTATTATGGGAAGTGTCTCGGATTGGGAAACGATGAAATACGCTTGTGAATCATTGGAACAGCTTGAGATTCCCTATGAAAAAAGAGTCGTTTCCGCCCACCGGACGCCGGATTTACTATTTGAATATGCAGAGAGTGCAAAAGATAGAGATATTAAAGTGATTATTGCCGGAGCAGGCGGGGCTGCACATCTTCCAGGCATGACCGCCGCTAAAACGATTGTCCCTGTGATAGGCGTGCCAATACAGTCGAAGGCATTAAATGGGATGGATTCGTTATTATCGATTGTTCAAATGCCTGGTGGCGTACCGGTTGCAACGGTTGCGATCGGAAAAGCTGGGGCAGTCAATGCCGGTTTGTTTGCGGCTCAAATATTAGCAGCTTTTGATGCTGACATTGCTGATAGGTTAGAGGCTTTACGAGACGAAACCAGAGAAAAGGTGTTACAGAGCAGTGAACAACTTAAATAATACAATCATTTTACCGGGACAGACTATTGGAATAATCGGCGGTGGGCAATTGGGCAGGATGATGGCCTTATCGGCTAAGGCATCGGGCTTTAAGATAGCGGTCCTTGAGCCGACTGCAGAAGGCCCATGTGCTCAAGTGGCGGATATTGAAATCACTGGTGCTTATGATGATATCGAAGCATTGAAAAGATTAGCTGAGGTCAGTGACGTCATAACATACGAGTTTGAAAATATCAGTTCAGAAGCCCTGGATTGGTTAAAGCAACATGCATTTCTTCCACAGGGCTCAGAATTATTAAAGATGACACAGGATAGACTTACGGAAAAAAAAGCCATATCTGATGCAGGAGCAACCGTTGCTCCATATCAGGAAATACAGGATATTTCAGAAATTTACCTTCATATAGAGAAATTAGGGTACCCTAGTGTGTTAAAAACGACGCGGGGCGGTTATGATGGAAAAGGGCAGTTGGTCATTAAGGAAGAAGCCGATATCAAAAAGGCTGAATCCCTGCTCAAAACAGGTAAATGTGTGCTGGAAGCCTGGATTCCTTTCGTAAAAGAAATTTCCGTCATCGTGACGCGCAAGGCAGATGGCGAGGCAAGTCATTTTCCGATTGCGGAAAACATTCATATTGAAAACATTCTTCATAAAAGCATAGTTCCCGCCCGTATTAGTAGCCAAGCTGAACGGAAAGCTATTAATGAAGCTTTGCAGCTTGCAGAGAAACTTGATTTGGTGGGGACATTGGCAGTCGAGATGTTTTTAACCGCTCAGGATGATATCATCATTAATGAATTAGCGCCAAGACCTCATAACTCAGGCCATTATACAATGGAAGCATGTGAGACTTCACAGTTCGAACAGCATATAAGGGCTGTCTGCAATTGGCCGCTCGGAAATACGGAGTTATTGAAGCCTGTGGTAATGATAAACATCCTTGGTGAGCATATCGGGCCCTTAATGGATGAAATTCCGACGCTTTCAGATTGGAAGGTTCACCTTTACGGTAAGAAAGAAGCAAAGCTTAAGAGGAAAATGGGTCATGTGAATATTTTACGTCCAACGATTGAGGAAGCTCTTTTGGAAAGTGATCGAAGCAAAATATGGAATCAACAGGTTGAAACGGAGGAAGTAAAATGATTGAACGTTATACCCGCCCAGAGATGGGAAACATTTGGACAGAAAAGAACCGCTTTAATGCGTGGTTGGAAGTTGAAATCTTAGCTTGTGAAGCATGGTCTGAGCTAGGTGTCATTCCAAAAGAAGATGTGAAGCTTCTTCGTGAAAATGCCACATTCGATGTGGATCGTATCAATGAAATCGAAAAAGATACACGCCACGATGTTGTTGCTTTTACACGTGCGGTTTCTGAAACGTTGGGTGAAGAACGGAAATGGGTCCATTACGGACTGACTTCCACTGATGTGGTGGATACAGCTCTTTCATATGTGATAAAGCAAGCGAATGAGATCCTTGCCAAGGATTTAAATAACTTCGTGGAAATCCTGAAAAATAAAGCGAAAGAACATAAATACACGGTTCAAATGGGACGTACACATGGAGTTCATGCTGAGCCGACCACTTTTGGGTTGAAACTGGCTCTTTGGTATCAAGAAATGAAACGCAATGTCGAACGTTTTGAAGAAGCTAGAAAGAACATAGAGGTTGGGAAAATCTCTGGAGCTGTCGGAACTTACGCAAACATCGACCCGTTTGTTGAAAAATTCGTTTGTGAAAAGCTAGGCCTTGAAGCAGCGCCAATTTCAACACAAACATTGCAGCGCGATCGCCACGCACATTATATGAGCACATTGGCTTTAATAGCGACATCGATTGAAAAGTTCGCAGTGGAAATTCGCGGCTTGCAAAAAAGTGAAACACGCGAAGTGGAAGAATTCTTTGCAAAAGGACAAAAAGGATCTTCGGCAATGCCTCATAAACGGAATCCAATCGGTTCTGAAAATATGACGGGTATGGCTCGTGTAATCCGCGGTTACATGATGACAGCATATGAGAATGTGCCATTATGGCATGAACGTGACATTTCGCATTCTTCTGCTGAGCGCATCATCTTGCCGGATGCAACGATCGCATTAAACTACATGCTGAACCGTTTCAGCAACATAGTGAAGAACTTGACCGTTTATCCAGAAAATATGAAACGCAATATGGACCGTACGCTTGGTTTGATTTTCTCACAACGTGTGCTGCTTTCCCTTATCGATAAAGGACTTGTCCGTGAAGAAGCATATGATACGGTTCAGCCGAAAGCGATGGAAGCATGGGAGCTTCAGGTTCCATTCAGAAGCCTGATCGAAAAGGATGATAAAATCACAAGCTTGCTTACGAAAGAAGAACTTGATGATTGTTTCGATCCTACACATCACCTGAAAAATGTTGATGTAATTTTTGATCGTTTAGGTTTATAAAAGTGAAGGCGGCAAACATGGCACCTCTAAACGGTGAAATGTTTGCCAAGCCTGACCAATGGCAGGAAGATTCATAATATTCACAATGTGGGGGTCTGGACAGATGGAAAAACGAGAATTGTTGTATGAAGGAAAAGCGAAACAGATTTTTGCAACGGACAACAGTGAAATAGTATGGGTGGAATACAAGGATTCGGCAACAGCATTTAATGGTGAGAAGAAATCAGAGATTGCCGGAAAAGGTAAGTTGAATAATCAAATTACTAGCTTACTATTTTCAAAGCTTGCCCAAGAGAATATCCCGTCCCATTTTATTGAAATGCTTTCCGACCGGGAGCAGCTAGTAAAGAGGGTATCCATCATTCCGCTTGAAGTCGTTGTCAGAAATACGGCTGCCGGCAGTTTTTCTAAAAGGACTGGCATTGAAGAAGGCCAGCCGCTAAAGAAAACGCTGATTGAGTTCTACTATAAAGACGACGAGCTCGGCGATCCTCTGTTAACGGAAGACCATATTGAAGAATTGGAACTTGCAAGCAAGGAAGATGTAGCGATTTTAAAAGAAAAGGCACAAGAAATCAGTAACGTCTTAACTACCTTCTTTAAAGAGTTGGACATTAAATTGATTGATTTTAAATTAGAGTTCGGTAAAACGCCGAATGGAGACATTCTGCTGGCAGATGAAATTTCACCTGATACCTGCCGATTATGGGATATTAAAACGAACGAAAAGTTAGACAAAGATGTATTCCGCCGTGATTTAGGAAGTTTAACAGATGCTTACGAAAAAATACTAGCAAAGTTGGAGGGCACTCAACATGTATAAGGTTAAAGTATATATCACACTACGCGAAAGTGTACTAGATCCACAGGGAGCAGCAGTGCAACAATCACTTCATAGTTTGACTTATAACGAAGTTAGTGATGTTCGAGTGGGGAAATACATTGAACTTACAATTAAGGATACGGATCGTGATTTAGATCAACTTGTGAAGGAAATGTGTGAAAAACTATTGGCCAATACGGTAATTGAAGCTTACCGTTATGATGTTGAGGAGGTTATCACCCAATGAAATTTGCTGTCATAGTTTTCCCTGGTTCCAATTGTGATGTCGATATGTACCATGCGATAAAGGATGCACTGGGGGAAGAAGTGGAGTATGTTTGGCACTCTACAGACAATCTAGATCAGTATGATGGGATCCTTCTTCCTGGAGGTTTCTCTTATGGAGACTATTTACGCTCTGGAGCAATTGCACGATTTTCGAATGTAATGGCCGAAGTCGTAAAAGCGGCACAAGCAGGAAAGCCTGTATTGGGTGTCTGCAATGGTTTTCAGATTTTACTTGAAGCAGGACTTTTACCTGGGGCGATGCGCCGTAATGAAGGCTTGAAATTCATTTGCCGCAATGTAGGCCTGAAGGTTGAAAATAATCAATCGATGTTCACGACAGGATATGAATTAAATGAAACGATCATGATCCCGGTTGCCCATGGAGAAGGGAATTACTACTGCGATAATGAGACATTGGCTGAATTAAAACAAAATAACCGCATCTTGTTCACGTATGATGGTGAAAATCCAAACGGAAGCTTGGAACAAATAGCGGGAATTACAAATGAACAAGGAAATGTCCTCGGAATGATGCCTCATCCCGAACGTGCTGTTGATTCGCTGCTTGGCAGTAAAGACGGCTTAAAGATTTTTCAATCCATCGTAAAAAACTGGAGGGAATCACATGTTATTACAGCTTGAACCAAGTCCGGAAAAAATTAAATCGGATCGATTGTACGCAACTATGGGGCTATCCGATGATGAATTTGCAATGGTGGAGAAAATCTTAGGCAGACTGCCGAATTATACGGAAACTGGATTGTTTTCGGTAATGTGGTCAGAGCATTGTTCCTACAAAAATTCAAAACCCATCTTAAGGAAATTCCCGATTACGGGGGAGAAAGTGCTACAAGGTCCTGGTGAAGGAGCAGGTATCGTTGATATCGGTGACGATCAGGCTGTCGTTTTTAAAATTGAAAGTCATAACCACCCATCGGCAATAGAGCCTTATCAAGGTGCTGCTACTGGTGTCGGCGGTATTATCCGTGATGTTTTCTCCATGGGTGCCCGCCCGATTGCGATGCTGAACTCGCTTCGCTTCGGTGAGCTAGACAATGATCGCGTGAAATACCTATTTAAAGAAGTGGTTGCAGGGATTGCAGGATACGGGAATTGTATCGGAATTCCAACTGTCGGCGGAGAAATTCAATTTGATCCATCGTATGAAGGAAATCCTCTGGTTAATGCAATGTGTGTCGGTTTGATCGATCATAAGGACATTAAAAAGGGCCAAGCGCATGGAGTGGGCAACACAGTTATGTATGTGGGTGCCAAAACTGGACGTGATGGTATACATGGAGCAACATTTGCATCTGAAGAGCTATCAGAGTCTTCGGAAGAAAAACGGCCTGCCGTACAAGTAGGAGATCCATTCATGGAGAAACTGCTTTTGGAAGCATGCCTTGAATTGATTCAAAATGATGCCCTTGTTGGCATTCAGGATATGGGAGCAGCAGGTCTTACAAGCTCATCGGCCGAGATGGCGAGTAAAGCTGGCTCAGGAATAAAAATGAACCTGGATATGGTACCGCAGCGTGAAACGGGAATGACAGCATATGAAATGATGCTTTCTGAATCACAAGAGCGGATGCTGATCGTTGTCACTAAAGGACGCGAACAGGAAATCGTTGACTTGTTTACGAAATATGACCTAGAAGCGGTTGCTGTTGGTGAAGTAACGGATGATAAAAATCTAACACTTTCCCATCAAGGTGAAATCGTTGCTGAGGTTCCGGTTGATGCATTGGCTGAAGAAGCTCCGATTTATCACAAGCCATCTGCAGAACCGCAATATTTCCGTGACTTCCAAAGCATGACGGCAGAAGTGCCAGTCATTGAAGATTATAAAGAAACATTGGTATCACTATTGAAGCAACCGACAATTTCGAGTAAGGAATGGGTTTACGACCAATATGATTACATGGTCCGCACGAATACAGTCGTCTCACCTGGATCGGATGCGGCGGTAGTGCGTGTACGTGGTACGAATAAAGCCCTTGCCATGACGACGGATTGCAACTCCCGCTTTATTTATCTAGATCCTGAAACAGGTGGCAAAATCGCAGTGGCTGAAGCAGCCCGTAACATCATTTGCTCGGGTGCGGAACCTTTAGCGATTACAGATTGCTTGAATTTTGGGAATCCAGAAAAACCAGAAATATTTTGGCAACTGGAAAAAGCGGCAGACGGTATGAGTGAAGCTTGCAGAAGCTTAAGTACACCTGTAATTGGCGGAAACGTTTCCCTTTACAATGAAACGAATGGTGAAGCGATTTATCCGACACCTGTAGTTGGGATGGTTGGTCTAGTCAGTGACCTTCAGCACATCACTACACAAACATTTAAAAATGAAGCCGATTTGATTTATGTGGTCGGCGAGGCGAAAGTTGAATTTGGAGGCAGTGAATTACAGAAAATGCTCGAGGGTAAAATCTTTGGACGCGCTCCAGAACTTGATTTGGCCGTTGAACAAAAACGTCAGCAGCAAATTCTGACTGCAATCCAAAAAGGACTTGTTGCATCAGCCCATGACCTTTCGGAAGGCGGTTTGGCAGTGGCATTAGCTGAATCTTTATTCGGGGCTAGCAAACTTGGGGCAAAAGTGAATATATCCGGCGAACCGGTATCCGAATTATTCAGTGAAACGCAATCACGATTCTTACTGTCCATCAATCCTGATAACCAAGCGGCATTTGAAGCACTTGTTGAAGATGCGATCTGCATCGGCTCAGTAACCGCTGATAATAAATTAGTCGTGGCAACGAGTGAAAGCAAAGTATTGGAAGCGGACGTTGAAGATTTACAAACAGCTTGGAAGGGAGCCATACCATGCTTGCTGAAATAAGAAGCCTAAACGAAGAGTGTGGTGTTGTTGGAGTCTGGGGACATCCCGATGCAGCGCAGCTTGCTTACTACGGGTTGCATAGCTTACAACATCGTGGTCAAGAGGGAGCGGGCATCGTCGTGACTGATGGTGAGCAGATGTCCATCTCTAAGGGCGAAGGTCTTGTCACAGAGATATTCACGGCCGAAAAAATGCAGGCACTTTCCGGTAGCGGTAAAGCGGCAATCGGCCATGTCCGTTATACAACGGCAGGCGGCGGCGGGTATCAAAATGTTCAGCCTTTCCTGTTCAATTCGCATACAGGAGGGCTGGCCCTTGCCCATAATGGGAATATAGTCAATGCCCATCAGTTAAAAGCACAGCTTGAAGGACAGGGAAGCATTTTTCAAACGACATCTGATACGGAAGTTTTGGCACATCTGATTAAACGCTCCGGCTACTCGGATGTAAGAGATTCCGTGAAGAACAGTTTAAGCATGCTGAAGGGAGCCTATGCCTTTGTCATCATGACCGAAAACCAAATGATCATGGCAAGAGATCCGCATGGCTTCCGTCCACTTTCCTTAGGGAAAATAGGCGATGCATATTTCGCTGCATCCGAAACATGTGCACTTGATATTGTAGGTGCAGAATTCATCCGCGATATTGAGCCCGGTGAACTCGTTGTCATTAATGATGAGGGAATCACATCCGAGTACTTTTCGCTCTCCAGCCAACAGGCAATGTGCACGATGGAGTACGTGTATTTTTCCCGTCCGGATAGCAACATTGATGGTATCAATGTTCATACGGCACGAAAGAACCTTGGCAAGCAAATGGCACTGGAAACCAAAATTGAAGCCGATGTAGTTACAGGCGTACCTGATTCCAGCATTTCGGCAGCGATTGGCTATGCTGAAGCTGCAGGCATTCCCTATGAAATGGGTTTAATAAAAAATCGGTATGTCGGACGGACGTTCATTCAGCCATCACAAAGTCTGCGTGAACAAGGCGTTAAGATGAAACTATCACCTGTAAGAGGGGTAGTAGAAGGCAAGCGGGTCATAATGGTTGATGATTCAATCGTCCGTGGGACAACGAGCAGAAGGATTGTCCGCATGTTAAAAGATGCCGGAGCGAAAGAAGTGCATGTAGTAATCAGCTCACCACCGATCAAGAATCCATGTTTTTATGGCATTGACACGTCTAAAAAGGAAGAACTGATTGCGAGCTCTAAATCGGTGGAGGAAATAAGGGAAATCATCGGTGCTGATTCCTTAACTTTTTTAAGTGTCGAAGGTATGGTCGAAGCAATTGGACGACCGTTTCCTGGAGAAACGCGCGGTTCATGCCTAGCTTGTTTCACCGGAAATTATCCGACTGAAATTTTTGAATACGAACGAGAAAAAACAAAATGTTAATCAAGTCGGCAATGATGATTGATTTTCGGAGGAGGATTTCAAATGGCTAATGCATATAAACAGGCTGGTGTGGATATTGAGGCTGGTTATGAAGCGGTAAATCGAATGAAAAAACATGTAAAGCGCACATTTCGTCCAGAAGTAATGAATGGTCTGGGCGGTTTCGGCGGCATGTTTGATTTATCTTCCTTGAACCTTAAAGAACCTGTGCTCATTTCTGGTACGGATGGAGTGGGTACGAAACTTTTGTTGGCGTTCATGATGGATAAACACGATACAATTGGAGTGGATTGTGTAGCTATGTGCGTCAATGATGTTGTCGTTCAAGGTGCTGCACCTTTATACTTTTTAGATTATATTGCCTGCGGTAAAGCAGATCCCGAACGAATTGAAATGATCGTCAAAGGAATTGCAGATGGCTGTGAGCAGGCGGGCTGTGCTTTAATCGGCGGAGAAACGGCTGAAATGCCAGGCATGTACGAGACGGAAGAATATGATGTGGCAGGTTTTACTGTAGGTGCCGTTGAAAAATCACGTCTAATTACTGGTGAAGCAATCTCGGCGGGTGATGTCGTTATTGGACTCGCTTCAAGCGGTATCCACAGTAATGGGTATTCCCTTGTTCGTAAAATCCTTCTTGAAGACTCAGGTATGGGGCTTCATGACTTCGTACCGGAACTGGATTGCAAGTTGGGAGAAGAATTATTAAAACCGACAAAAATCTATGTGAAGTCCGTATTATCGACATTGGAAAAATTTGAGGTTAATGGTCTTGCCCATATCACTGGCGGAGGATTCATCGAGAATATTCCGCGTATCCTTCCTGAAGGATACGGTGTTGAAATCGAGCTTGGAAGCTGGGAAATTCCAACTATATTCTCATTCCTTGAAGAAAAAGGGAACCTTGTAAAAGAAGAAATGTTCAATATCTTCAATATGGGTATTGGAATGACGGCTGTCGTCAAAAAAGAAGTGGCATCAGATGTGCTAGCCCACCTGCGGTCTTGCGGTGAAAAAGCCTCAGTTATTGGAACGGTTGTGGATGGAAATGGAGTGTCGTTCAAATAATGAAACGCCTTGCTGTCTTTGCATCAGGTAACGGTAGTAATTTTCAATCAATTGCTGAAGCAATAAAAAGTGGAAAGTTGGAGGCGGAAATCTGTCTTGTCGTTTGCGATCGTGAAGACGCATATGTGCTTGAGAGAGCTAAGCTTGAGAATATTGACTCTTTCTCCTTTTCAGCAAAAAATTACTCTAACAAGACTGAGTATGAATCGGAAATCCTGGAAAAACTTCGCCAGTATGAGATAGAATTCATCATTCTTGCTGGTTATATGCGTTTGATCGGTCCGACATTATTACAACAGTATTCACAGAGGATTGTGAACATCCACCCTTCTCTTCTGCCTAGTTTTCCAGGCAAGGATGCAATTGGCCAGGCTTTTGACGCCGGAGTGAAGGAAACGGGGGTAACGGTTCATTATGTTGATGATGGAATGGACACAGGACCGGTGATTGCCCAAAAAGCAGTGCCAATTCTTGAGGGGGATACGAAAGACATCCTCCAAAAAAGGATCCAGGAAATGGAGCATGACTTGTATCCATCAGTTTTGCAGGAGCTATGCCACAAGAAACTTACTTAATGGAGGGACCAACATAACATGAAGAAACGTGCATTAATTAGTGTATCGGATAAAACGGGTATCGTAGAATTTGCTCAAGGTTTAATTGAAGCAGGTTTTGAAATCATTTCTACAGGCGGTACCAAAAAAACGCTTCAGGATAATGGTATTGAGGTAATTGGAATCAGTGACGTCACCGGTTTCCCGGAAATATTGGATGGACGTGTTAAAACGCTTCACCCGAATGTCCATGGAGCAGTGTTGGCAAAACATGATGACAAAAATCACGCAGCACAGCTTGCTGAGCATAATATTGAACCCATTCAACTTGTCTGTGTGAACCTATATCCATTCCAAGCGACTATTTCCAAACCGGAAGTCACTGTGGAAGATGCTATTGAAAACATCGATATCGGTGGACCGACAATGCTTCGTTCTTCTGCTAAAAACCACGAATATGTGACTGTTATCGTTGATTCCAATGATTATCCTACCGTATTGGCTGAGCTGAAACAAAACGGAGGGGTAACAAAAACCACGAATCGCCGCCTGGCTGCCAAAGTTTTCCGTCATACGGCAGCATATGATGCAGTTATTTCAGAGTATATGACAGAGCTTGCCGATGAAGAAAATCCTGAATCGTTGACTGTTACCTATGAATTGAAACAGTCGCTTCGTTATGGGGAAAATCCACATCAAAAAGCCGCATTCTATAAAAAGCCGCTTGGTTCCGTTTTCTCAATTGCAGAAGCGAATCAATTACATGGAAAAGAACTTTCATACAACAACATCAATGATGCTGATGCAGCACTTCAAATCGTTAAAGAATTCAATGAGCCGGCTGCAGTTGCAGTCAAACATATGAATCCTTGCGGCGTCGGTGTCGGTGCGACCATTTTGGAAGCATATGAAAAAGCTTATGAGGCAGATGCCACTTCCATTTTCGGTGGGATCATCGCTTTGAACCGTGAAGTTGATAAGGCGACTGCGGAAAAGCTTCATGAAATTTTCCTTGAAATCATCATTGCCCCTGGGTTTACACAAGAGGCAGTGGAAGTATTGACAAGCAAGAAAAACCTTCGTTTATTAACGATCGATTTCAACGCGGTTAAAAAGCCTGAACGTAAATTGACATCCATTGAAGGCGGATTACTTATTCAAGATCGGGATGCACATAGCTTAAAGGATGCAGAGGTAAAAGTGGCGACGAAACGTGAGCCTACCCCTGAAGAGTGGAAAGCCATGGAACTTGGCTGGAAAATCGTGAAGCATGTCAAGTCGAATGCGATAGTGGTTTGTAACGATCAAATGACATTAGGTGTTGGCGCAGGTCAAATGAACCGTGTGGGAGCTGCAAAAATTGCTCTTGAACAAGCTGGGGAAAGAGCGACAGGAAGCGCATTGGCATCAGATGCTTTCTTCCCAATGGATGATACTGTAGAAGCGGCAGCGAAAGCGGGCGTAACGGCAATCATTCAGCCTGGTGGATCTGTAAAAGATGAGGATTCAATCAAGAAAGCTGATGAATACGGGATTACGATGGTGTTTACAGGAATTCGTCACTTTAAACATTAATCAAAAATGAGGTGCGATAATGAATGTACTAGTAATTGGCCGGGGCGGCAGGGAGCATGCCATAGCCCGCAAACTATTTGAGAGTAAACGGGTTGGGACTGTTTTTGCAGCACCGGGAAATCCAGGGATGACCGATGTGGCGACTCTTGTACCAATTGATGAAAACAATCACGAAGAACTGGTTGCCTTTGCCAAGAAGAATGCAGTTTCATTAACGGTGATCGGGCCTGAAACCCCGTTGTTGAATGGACTTGCCGATGATTTTACAAAGGCCGGACTACAGGTATTTGGCCCTAATGGTCGTGCTGCTGTCATCGAAGGAAGTAAATCCTTTGCTAAAGATCTAATGAAGAACTACAGCATTCCCACAGCAGAATATGAAACGTTTTCTGATTATAATGCATCAAAGGCATATATCGAAAAAATGGGTGCCCCCATTGTCATAAAAGCGGATGGTTTGGCTGCAGGAAAAGGTGTCGTAGTTGCTATGACGATGGAAGAGGCGTTAGACGCCATCCATGAAATGCTTGTCGGGGCAAAGTTCGGGGAAGCATCTGCCAAAGTCGTTATTGAGGAATTCCTTGATGGCGAGGAATTTTCATTGATGGCATTCGTTAATGGGGAAAAAGTGTATCCGATGGTCATTGCTCAAGATCATAAGCGGGTTTTTGATGGAGATCAGGGTCCGAACACAGGTGGAATGGGTGCGTACTCACCAGTGCCGCAAATTTCCGATGAAATGATTCAGACTGCAGTCGAAACGATTCTTAAGCCCACGGTAAATGCGATGATTTCTGAGAATCGGAGTTTTACAGGAATATTATATGCCGGGTTGATCGCTACTGAAAAAGGCACAAAAGTCATTGAGTTCAATGCCCGTTTTGGCGATCCGGAAACGCAAGTTGTTTTACCGCGCCTAAAAACAGATTTCGTGGATACGCTTGAAGCGGTTCTTTCTGGAGAGGATCTGCAACTTGAGTGGCATGAAGAGGCAGTGCTTGGAGTGGTCGTCGCAGCTGATGGATATCCAGGGGAATATAAAAAGGGATCTATCATTAAAGGCTTGGAAAAGATTGATCATAATGCACATGTTTATCATGCTGGAACGGCTCTCAATAATGAGGGGAATTTCATCTCGAATGGCGGACGTGTACTTCTGGTTGCTGCAAAAGGGAAAGATTTGGCCTCTGCCCAAGCTGAAGTATATAAAGAGTTAGGGCATATTGAGAAAGACGGCTTATTTTGGCGAACGGATATTGGCTACCGTGCAATAAAATACAATTTTTCATCATAATATAAAGAAGCTGACTCTAAGCGGAGTCAGCTTCTTCTTTAGAAAAAACTTAATATGAATCAGATTGATTAGATTCATTTTCCTGTTTTGGTTCACTTTTCATCAAGTTTTGTCCGTTTTCCATCGCATCGACGACAGGACAATAGCGGAGTATGCCTTCGCCTATTTTCATGGCAGAAAGCATCACCACGATTATGTAAGATTGGTTTTTCCATGGTTTTTTCACCATTTTAGCCATAGCCCATGTAAGAAATGTAAAACCACAGGTAATTCGCATTAATGCATTTATTATACTGATATTTTGTTTAAACTTCATTTAAAGTCCGTCCCTTCACAAAAATTTAACAATATTCTGGATAACATTACTGTTCTAATGAGGCAAGTATGTTACTATGAAATAAAATTGGATTGAAATTGGTTTTTTCATACATCTGTTTCTAATAACTTATGGGGGAATGTTTAATGCTTGAACAGCGCTATAGATGGAAAAATAAACATCTAAGAGAACATATAGATGTGCTGGATGGCAATAGGGCACCACACATTCTACTTAAAAATACGACTTATTTAAATCAGGCTTTACGAAAATGGGTGAAAGCGAATATATGGATATATGAGGACCGCATCGTATATGTTGGCGATAAGCTTCCTGATAATATAGACCGCTGTGAAATGGTAGATTGTACAAACCAATACTTGGTCCCGGGTTATATTGAGCCGCATTCACACCCTTCTCAATTATATAATCCCCTTTCTTTTTCACGTTATGCATCTCATTTCGGCACAACGACATTGATCAATGATAACTTGCCGTTTCTATTGCAGTTAGATAAAAAGAAAGCGTTTTCTCTTTTGAAAGAATTACGTAACATTCCTGTAACAATGTATTGGTGGAGCCG
Organism: Bacillus sp. ISL-34; assembly: GCF_018613325.1. Classification (GTDB taxonomy): domain Bacteria; phylum Bacillota; class Bacilli; order Bacillales; family DSM-1321; genus Peribacillus. Next base: position 14,819 of record NZ_JAGGQJ010000011.1, read on the forward strand.
TTTTGACGGACAAACGGAATTGATTGATGAAGATATGGTCTTTTCCCATGGGTCCGTTAAATCATGGCTGGAGCATGATGCCGTATTACAGGGCGGGGAACTAACTGGATGGCCGAAGCTTCTCGATGGGGATGACATGATGCTGCACTGGATTCAGGAAGCCAAGCGAATGAGGAAGAAAATAGAAGGACACTTTCCAGGGGCTTCAGAGAAGACTTTAGCAAAAATGACCTTGTTCGGCGCGGATTGTGATCATGAGGCAATGACAGGTGATGAAGTCATGTCGCGCTTGCTGCAGGGCTATTATGTATCGTTAAGGCATTCTTCGATCCGGCCGGATTTACCAAAGTTGATACAGGAAATCCATGAACTGGGCATCGATCAATATGACAAATTCTTCTATACGACAGATGGATCGCCGCCATCCTTTTATGAAGGTGGTTTCATAGACTGCTTGATCAAAATAGCGATAGAGCATGGCGTTCCGGTCATCGATGCATACAATATGGCGACTATCAACATCGCACGATATTATAACATTGAATACCTTCATGGCAATATTGCCACTGGAAGGGTAGCGAACATCAACTTCCTGACCGATGTAAAGGAACCCGCACCGGTTTCGGTAATGGCAAAAGGGAAATGGGTTAAAAGGGATGGTGAAATCATTCTGGATAAACAGGAAATCGAATGGAGTGATTTCGATTTTAAACCGCTCGATCTTGATTGGGATCTTAGTTTAAAGGAAGATTTTGAATTTTCCATGCCGTTTGGGATTGAACTGGTCAATAATGTAATTACGAAACCGTACTCCCTTGCCAATGATGTTGGGCATGAAGAACTGAACTTTGAAGATGATGAATGCTTTTTCATGCTTATCGATCGGGAAGGGAAATGGCGCATCAATACGATATTAAAAGGGTTTGCGGACAAATTGTGCGGTTTTGCCGGCTCTTATACTAATACAGGTGATATCATACTGATCGGTAAAAGGAAAAAGGATATGCATTTGGCATTTAACCGGCTGAAGGAAATCGGCGGTGGAATCATTTTAACGGAACAAGGCAAGGTGATCCATGAACTTCCTCTGAAATTAAAGGGAGTCATGTCCACCAAGGAGGTTCCTGAACTGATAGAAGAAGAAAATGAATTGAAACATTTGCTGCGTGAGAGAGGTTATCGCTTCGCCGATCCCGTGTACACCCTTTCATTCTTTTCTACAACCCATCTGCCATATATAAGGCTAACCCAGCGAGGAGTATATGATGTAATGAATAAAACTATACTCTTTCCTACTATAATGCGTTAAAATATAAGAGAAGAAATGGCTAATAAATCAGAGGAGTGGAAAGATGAATCTTATGAGAGTTCTTTTCATCGTTATTGCTATTTTACTGCTGGCAGGCTGTTCTACGAAAGAACAACCTGCATCGGATGACAGTAAGCCGAAAGATCAAGCTGTCATCAAAAATACAGATGTGAAAAATGAGCCTTCCAATGAGTTTCCACTTACAGGTATAGCCACCGATGCAGGCAGTGAGCAAAGGGCTGCAGCAGTGATGATCAATAATCATCCGGAAGCACGCCCACAATCGGGCCTCACAGAAGCTGATATGGTCTACGAAATGCTCGCAGAAGGTGACATAACCAGATTTTTAGCTATCTTCCAAAGTGAAATGCCAAGCCAAATCGGTCCGATTCGGAGTGCAAGGGACTATTATATCGAATTGGCTAAAGGCCTTGATTGCATCTATGTCTGCCATGGGAACAGCCCCGAGGCAAAAACCATGCTGGACAAAGGGTATATTGATAACTTGAACGGATTATATTATGATGGTACTTTTTTTCAACGTTCGGCAGATCGAAAAGCACCGCATAATTCCTACACCTCCTTCGAGGATATCCAAAAAGGTGCGAAGGAAAAGGGATATGAGTTGGATGGTGCACCTGAGCCTTATGCTTTCCTCACAAAGGAAGAGGCGGCTGGCCTTCAAGGGGAATCGGCATTGAAAACCGAGATTTCCTACGGATCAGACGAGTATGATGTACAGTATGAATACGAAGCCACGGAAGAGAAATATAAACGTTATTCGAGTGGAGAGCAAACAGTCGAATATAAATCGAATGAACCTATTTTAATGGATAATATATTGATCATTGAGGCCGCTCATCAAGTGATTGACGATAAAGGGCGTCGTAAAATCGACTTGAAAAGTGGCGGAAAAGGTTATTTACTTCAAAAAGGGAAAGCGAATGAAGTAGAATGGGTTAATAAGGATGGTCGGATTATACCAGTGAAAAACGATAAAGAAGTAGGGTTGATTCCAGGGAAGACTTGGATCAATATTATTCCGGATGAACCTGGTTTAGTAGGAGACGTCTCATTTTGATACCCATGAAATTGAGGGGGAGTAACATGCAAATTGATAAGTTAAGAGGAAAAGAAACGGATCAGCTGTTTAAGTCGATCCTTTCCTTGCGTGATTTGGACGAATGCTATCGATTTTTTGATGATTTATGCACAGTTAATGAAATTTCATCACTGGCACAGCGTCTTGAAGTAGCCCGCATGCTTGAGGAAGGAAAGACCTATCATAAAATCGAAACGGAAACGGGTGCAAGCACGGCTACGATTTCCAGGGTCAAACGCTGCTTGAATTACGGAAATGACGCTTATTCCATGGCACTTAACCGTATTAAGGATAACGTTGAGGAAACAAATGAATCTTAATTCTTTCGATTATAATAAAAAGCCGGGGAATTCATTTCCCGGCTTTTTATTTTGAGTCCAGCACTCTCTTTGCCGGCTGTCTTTGAGCTGTATCCGTGTTATATTGGATTTTAGATTCAGAGGTTCCATTTGGCAAAAACATTTTACGATACTTCTCTTTTTTAATGAAAAATCTTAATGCTATAATGGTGTAATGGGAAGTGTGAATGGAGGATTATAATGTACGATTTTCGCGAGTGGAAACATGTTTTCAAACTCGATCCAAATAAAGAAATAAGTGATGAAGCCCTTGAGAAAGTCTGTGAATCCGGTACTGATGCAATCATGGTCGGGGGAACGGATGGAATCACGCTTGAAAATGTGCTTCAATTAATGGCACGTGTCAGACGATATACCGTCCCATGTGTGATGGAAATTTCTTCTGTTGAAACGGTGACGCCAGGGTTTGATTTATATTTCATTCCGAGTGTCCTGAATAGCACCAACCCGGATTGGATGATGAAACTGCATCAGCAAGCAGTCAAGGAATACGGATATCTTTTGAATTGGGATGAAATTTTCGTTGAAGGATACTGTATCCTGAATCCTGAGTGCAAGGCGGCCCAATTGACGAAAGCCAATACCGATTTGGATATCGATGATGTGGGTGCATACGCGATGATGGCAGAAAAGATGTTCAACTTGCCGATTTTTTATTTGGAATACAGCGGTGATTATGGCGATGTCCAGATGGTGGAAGCGGCCAAAGAGAGTTTGGAGGATACCGTACTATTCTATGGCGGTGGGATAAAATCGGTTGAACAGGCCAAAGAGATGTCTAAGATTGCGGATGTCATCGTTGTCGGAAATGTGATTTATGAAGATTTGAAAGTGGCACTTGCAACAGTTTCGGCAGTTAAATGAAAACATGTAATAAATATAGTATACTAAAACAGAAACGAATGTTCGTATAGGTGGTGTGATAATGCAATATTTAGCGGAAAAATTACTAATAGGTTTGAATGAACAGCAACAAAAAGCAGTGAAAGCAACTGATGGCCCACTTTTAATCATGGCTGGGGCAGGAAGTGGAAAGACGCGTGTGCTGACTCACCGAATAGCTTACTTGATGGTCGAGAAGGAAATAGCGCCTTGGAACATCCTTGCAATCACGTTCACCAACAAAGCGGCACGTGAGATGAAGGAGAGGATCCGTGCCATACTTGGCGGTGCGTCCGAAGATATCTGGATTTCGACTTTCCACTCGATGTGTGTCCGTATTTTACGAAGAGATATCGACCGTATCGGATTTAATAGGAACTTCTCGATATTGGATACGACGGATCAGCAATCGGTCATAAAACAAATCATGAAAGACCGTAATATGGATACAAAGAAATATGATTACCGTGCCATTTTGGGTAGCATCAGTTCAGCGAAAAATGAATTGGTCGGGCCCGAAGAGTACCTGAAGACGGCGTCTGATTACTTCACTAAAGTAACTGCCGATGTATATACGGAATATCAAAAACGGCTGCGTAAAAATTCAGCGCTCGATTTCGATGATTTGATCATGATGACGATTCAATTGTTCCAGCTCGTACCTGAGGTGCTTGAATATTATCAGCGTAAATTTCAATACATTCATGTTGATGAGTACCAAGATACGAACAGGGCTCAATACATGCTTGTTAAACTACTGGCTTCTCGCTTCCGTAATCTCTGTGTTGTCGGGGATTCCGATCAATCGATCTATCGTTGGCGCGGTGCGGATATTGCGAATATCCTTTCATTTGAAAAGGATTATCCGAATGCCAACATGATCTTCCTTGAACAGAATTACCGCTCGACGAAAAAGATTCTTGCAGCGGCGAATAAGGTCATCGATAACAATCAAAACCGGAAGCCGAAAAATCTTTGGACCGAGAATGCAGATGGCAATAAGATATTCTATTACCGTGCAGACAATGAACAAGGGGAAGCGCAATTCGTAGCCGGAAAGATAAATGAGTTAGTTCAGGATGGCAGCCGGAAATATTCAGATATAGCAATACTTTACAGAACAAATGCACAATCACGTGTCATGGAGGAAGTTCTGCTTAAATCCAATATAAATTATGCGATAGTCGGGGGCACCAAGTTCTATGACCGTAAAGAGATTAAGGATTTACTTGCCTATCTTCGCCTTATTGCGAATCCTGATGATGATATCAGTCTTCGCCGTGTAATCAATGTTCCAAAACGCGGAATTGGTGCAACTTCAATGGACAAAGTGGCAGATTATGCAGATCAATATGATGTTTCCATTTATAAAGCACTGGAATCTGTGGAAATGGCAGGGATAAGCGGGAAGGCTACCAAAGCGGCAAGGGAATTCCATACGCTGATCACTAACTATACAAATCAGCAGGAGTACTTATCCGTGACGGAACTTGTGGAGGAAGTCATTGAGAAAACCGGTTACCGTGAGATGCTGCAGGCAGAAAAAACGATTGAATCACAAAGCCGGCTTGAAAATATAGATGAGTTTTTATCTGTTACGAAAGCATTCGAAGATAACAGCGAGGACAAATCATTAGTGGGCTTTTTGACTGACCTGGCGTTGGTTGCCGATATAGACCAACTTGACGAGAATACCGAAGAATCTACAAATATGGTAACGTTGATGACGCTGCATTCAGCGAAGGGACTTGAATATCCGGTGGTCTTTCTATTGGGCCTTGAAGAAGGGGTATTCCCTCACAGCCGTTCGCTTATGGATGAAGAGGAGATGGAAGAAGAACGCCGTCTGGCTTATGTGGGAATTACAAGGGCTGAAAATGAGCTATTCATAAGCAATGCCCAAATGCGGACATTGTATGGACGGACGAGCATGAATCCCGTTTCACGTTTCATCAGTGAAATACCAGAGGAACTTCTTGAAGATCTAAAACCGAAACCGGCTCCTAAAGCTAGGCAAACACCTTTCAGTTCTTCGAGAACGGGATCTCCGTCAACTGCTTCAACAAGAAAAGTGCCTGCCTTTGGAAGAGCTGTTTCTGCGCCATCTGCAACGGGCGGTGAAGAGATCGGCTGGGCTGTCGGTGACCGTGCCTCCCATAAAAAATGGGGGATAGGAACCGTGGTGAGTGTAAAAGGGGAAGGCGAAGGGAAGGAATTGGATATTGCCTTTCCAAGTCCAATCGGCATCAAGCGCCTATTGGCGAAATTTGCACCAGTTGAAAAAGCTTAAGATTAATATGCTTTTACTGGTAAAGAATAGGGATATCTGACTTTAGACACCGCTCTTCTATAAGAAGTGCGGTGGAGTCTTCTTTAGAAAGGATTGAACGTATGGACTTACAAGCTGCAGAGAAGAAAGTTCTGGAACTGCAAACGTTGTTGAACCAATACAGCTATGAATATTATGTGATGGACCAGCCATCAGTACCTGATGCTGAATATGATCGTCTGCTCCGTGAACTTATTGAGTATGAGGAGGAATTTCCTGAACTGCAAACGGCGGACTCACCGACACAACGGGTCGGTGGCGCCATTTTGGATATGTTTGAAAAAGTGGAGCATACCACACCAATGCTTAGTTTAGGCAATGCCTTCAATGAAAGTGACTTACGGGATTTTGACAGAAAGGTCAGACAATCTGTAGGCGATGATTTTTCCTATGTATGTGAACTGAAAATTGATGGACTTGCCGTCACTCTTCAATATGAGAATGGATATTTCGTAAGAGGGGCAACCCGTGGAGATGGAACGATCGGTGAAGATATTACCGCTAATTTAAAAACGATCAAGTCGATTCCATTGAAGCTGCGGGAGCCGATTGCCATAGAAGTGCGCGGTGAGGCCTTCATGCCAAAAAAATCATTCGAATCATTAAACAAGGCTAAGGAAGAACGCGGTGAGGAACCATTTGCAAACCCAAGAAATGCAGCTGCCGGCTCGTTAAGGCAGCTTGATCCAAAACTTGCTGCGAAACGGAACTTGGATATTTTCCTTTATGCGATTGCCGATTTGGGGGAAACAGGTGTCCGTTCCCACAGCGAGGGTCTGGATTTATTGGATCGACTGGGGTTTAAGACGAATCGGGAAAGAAAAACATGCTCGAATATAGAGGAAGTGTTGGCCTATATAGTAGAATGGACGGAGCAACGTCCAAACTTAGCCTATGATATTGATGGAATTGTCGTAAAGGTGGATTCCCTTGAACAGCAGGATGAATTAGGTTTTACTGCAAAAAGTCCGCGATGGGCCATTGCTTATAAATTCCCAGCTGAAGAAGTCATTACAACCCTAAGGGATATCGAGCTGAATGTTGGCCGTACGGGTGTATTGACCCCGACCGCCGTTTTGGATCCAGTTCGGGTAGCAGGTACCACTGTGCAGCGGGCTTCACTTCACAACGAAGACTTAATCCGAGAAAAGGACATCAGAATCGGAGATCAAGTGGTCGTGAAAAAAGCGGGTGATATCATTCCAGAGGTGGTCAATGTACTGGCAGAGCGCCGTACAGGGGAAGAAGTCGAGTTCCAGATGCCGACTGAGTGCCCGGAATGCAGCAGTGAACTTGTCCGGCTGGACGGGGAGGTCGCTTTACGCTGCATCAACCCGAAGTGTCCTGCACAAATACGGGAAGGCTTGATTCACTTTGTTTCCCGTACAGCAATGAATATAGACAGTCTTGGTGAAAAAGTGATTAGCTTGTTATTTAAAGAAGAACTCATACAAGATGTGGCTGATATTTATAAGCTTACATACGATCAACTGATTGCTTTGGAAAGGATGGGGGATAAATCCGTCAATAAACTTCTTCAAGCAATCGAAGCTTCGAAAACCAACTCGTTGGAAAAATTACTCTTCGGGCTGGGCATTCGCCATGTTGGTTCAAAAGCTGCCAAGACGCTTGCGAGGGAATTCGGGACGATGGAAGCATTAAGCAAGGCGAGCCGTGAAGAACTAACGGCCATTAATGAAATAGGCGATAAGATGGCCGATTCCATCGTAGCTTATTTTGAATTGGAAGAAGTCCATGCATTATTGAATGAGTTGGATGCAGCCGGTGTGAATCTTACTTTCAAAGGGCAAAGAGCTGTTGCTATAGAAGCTATCGACTCCATTTTTGCCGGTAAAACAGTCGTTTTAACGGGTAAACTGCATCAGTTAACACGTAACGAAGCAAAAGAGAAATTAGAGGCGCTGGGAGCCAACGTTGCTGGAAGTGTCAGCAAGAAAACCGATTTGGTCGTAGCTGGCGAAGATGCCGGTTCCAAACTGGCAAAAGCAGAAAGCCTAGGCGTCATGGTATGGGATGAAGAGAGACTGATCGAGGAACTAAATAAATAAGAGGTGTAGCTATGAGGAAACACTCTATTTTGGGGATGATTCTTATACTGCTTCTTGCTGGATGTGCGCCTAGTTTTGAGGATAAGCAAGAGGTAGTTCAAGACTCCAAAGACAAAAAAGAAACGGCAATTCTTCCGAAGTATAAAATTTCGGAAGAATATTATCAAACAATCCTACCGTTTGAACCATCAAAAGCACGCGGTTTGGTCGTATCCAATCTAAATACCCGATATGACATTGAAGAATTCGAAAATGGATTGATGCGGTTGGCCCAAACCCAATTCGACCCGGAAGATTACCTGTTTCAAGAGGGGCAAATACTGGATAGTTCCACAATATCTTCCTGGCTGAACAGAAAATATACCGATAGTCAGTTGAAAGAAAAGGACATGAAAGCCTCAAAGAACCTTGGCTTGAATCCGGTTGATCCAGGTAAAGGTGACATTGATAAGCGGAACGAAGAAAATCCGATCTATCTTGCCCATATTTTAGAACATAATTACTTGGTCAAAACAAAAGATAATTCAGTGAGCCTTGGCGGAGTTGTGATAGGCCTTGCGCTGAATTCAGTCCATTACTATCAAAAAGAGGCTTTCGGTGCCACCTATGAAAATAAAATCGATAGTAAAAAGCTAAAGCAAGAAGGGGAGAAAATCGCTGCAGAAGTCTTAAAAAGGCTGCGTAAAATGGACAAGCTGAAAAATGTTCCGATTACGATTGCCTTATTCGAGCAAAATGAAAAATCCTCAGTAGTCCCTGGGAATTTCATTTCCTATACGAATATCGATAAAAACTCTGACAATATTGAAAAATGGACGAACTTGAACGAAGAGTATTTCCTATTTCCTTCTGCTGATGCTGAAAAAAAATACCGTGATGACGTCAATACTTTCACGAACTTTAAAGAAGATGTCGAAGAATACTTCCCTAACTTTAACGGAGTCATCGGCAGGGCGTTCTATATGGATGATCAATTGCAAAGTCTGAACATCGATATCCCCATTCAATTTTATGGGAACTCTGAAGCGATCGGCTTTACCCAATATGTTGCTGGGCTTATAATGGAACGTTTCCCGAACTATATTGCCGTACAGGTATCCATCACCTCTGTAAATGGACCTGAAGCACTCATAGTCCGTGAAGCAAATCAGGACGAACCAACCGTTCATATATATGAATGAAAAAAGATGAAGCTTAGCGGCTTCATCTTTTTTGCGGCCCGCTTTAAAAATTGGAATCTATGCTGGTGAATTTCAAAATAACCTTTAATCAGGAACAAATATATAATAGGAAGTAAACCCTTCCATTTTAGGGAGCAACTGCTTTAAAAAAGGGAACATTTGTCGAATTTTAAAGGACTTATTGTCATTTCCCCGGAAATTCCGGCAACTTCCCCATATTTCCCGGAAAATATCTCTTTTTCCTTATGAAATAATTGAATTTCGACATTGTTATCTCTTGTTGCTTTACTGTGTAATAGTTTGATATGATTTAAACGATGATTATATGGAGAAAAGCGACGAAATTCAGTCGATTTGGATATTTTTTCGGAGGTGAAGAGAATGTCACGTATTTCTATGGAACAAGTTAAACACGTTGCCCATTTGGCTCGTTTGGCCATTACGGAAGAAGAAGCACAACAGTTTCAGCATCAGCTTGACCAAATGATTTCATTCGCGGAGCAGTTGAATGAGCTTGATACGGATCAAGTTAACCCGACTTCTCACGTTTTGGATATGAAGAATGTTATGCGCGAAGATGTCGCAAAACCGGGATTGCCAGTAGAAGAAGTAGTTAAAAATGCACCGGATAGTAAAGAAGGATATATCCGTGTACCATCTATAATTGAATAAGGAGGGACAATGATGTCGTTGTTCGAACAAAAGGTTTCTGAGCTTCATGACCGCTTACATAAGAAAGAGATAAGTGTCACTGATCTTGTTAACGAATCGTATAAGCGAATCGGACAGGTAGAGGACAAGGTGAAGGCATTTTTGACACTTGATGAAGAAAACGCCCGCAATCAAGCAAAACGATTGGATGATCAATTGGTAAAAGGCGAGAACGAAGGCGCCTTATTTGGTATGCCGATCGGAGTGAAGGATAATATCGTCACTAAAAATTTGCGTACGACTTGTGCGAGCAAAATTTTGGAGAACTTTGATCCAATTTATGATGCAACCGTTGTTCAAAAGCTGCAGAAGGCAGAAACGGTTACGATCGGGAAATTGAATATGGATGAGTTTGCGATGGGTTCTTCCAATGAGAACTCCGCGTTTCAGGCAACACGCAACCCTTGGAACACGGAATATGTGCCAGGCGGTTCTTCGGGTGGTTCAGCTGCATCTGTCGCTTCCGGTGAAGTCCTATTCTCTTTAGGTTCCGATACGGGTGGATCGATCCGCCAACCAGCGGCATATTGTGGAGTTGTCGGCTTAAAGCCTACATATGGACGGGTTTCCCGATTCGGACTTGTAGCATTCGCGTCTTCATTGGACCAAATTGGGCCGGTTACACGAACTGTTGAAGATAACGCTTATTTGCTTGAAGCGATTTCAGGTGTTGATCCAATGGATTCGACATCTGCTAATGTTGACGTGCCGAATTTTGTGAATTCATTAACAGGCGATGTTAGAGGATTGAAAATAGCTGTGCCTAAAGAATACCTTGGTGAAGGCGTTGGCGAAGAAGCACGTAATTCCGTTCTTGAAGCGTTAAAAGTATTAGAGGGGCTTGGAGCTGAATGGGAAGAGGTGTCCTTGCCGCATTCCAAATATGCTTTAGCTGCCTATTATCTGTTATCTTCATCTGAAGCTTCGGCTAACCTTTCGCGTTTTGACGGTGTGCGTTACGGACATCGTACAGATAATGCAGAAACTCTTATAGAAATGTATAAGCAAACCCGTGCAGAAGGATTCGGTGACGAGGTGAAACGCCGTATCATGCTTGGAACGTTCTCCTTAAGTTCCGGCTATTATGATGCTTATTATAAAAAGGCTCAAAAAGTACGTACGTTAATCAAAAAAGACTTTGAAGATGTCTTTGAAAAGTACGATGTCATCGTTGGGCCGACTACACCTACGCCTGCATTTAAAATTGGTGAAAAAGTCGACGATCCATTAACGATGTATGCGAATGATATCTTGACGATTCCAGTCAATCTTGCTGGTGTACCAGGTATATCCGTGCCATGTGGATTCGCAGCGAATGGGCTTCCGCTTGGACTGCAAATGATTGGGAAGCACTTTGATGAAAGCACGATTTACCGCGCGGCTCACGCATTTGAGCAAGCAACAGATTTTCATAAACAATTTCCTAAGCTGTAAGGGGTGAAAATAATGGACTTTGAAACGGTGATTGGTCTAGAAGTACACGTAGAATTAAAAACGGATTCTAAAATTTTCTCAGCGAGCCCAAACCATTTTGGTGCCGCTCCAAATAGTAACACGACTGTAATTGACCTAGGCTACCCGGGTGTATTGCCTGTCGTCAATAAAAAGGCTGTTGATTTTGCAATGAAGGCTGCAATTGCCCTGAATTGCGAAGTGGCGGAAATTACGAAATTCGACCGGAAAAACTATTTTTACCCGGACAATCCTAAAGCATACCAAATTTCACAGTTCGATCAGCCGATCGGTGAGCATGGTTGGATTGAGATCGAAGTGGGCGGCAAGAAAAAGAAAATTGGCATTACCCGCATTCATATGGAAGAGGATGCTGGAAAGCTGACACATAAAGGGAACTATTCACTTTGTGATTATAACCGCCAAGGTACGCCTCTAGTTGAAATCGTATCTGAACCGGATATCACTTCCCCAGAAGAAGCTTATGCTTATCTGGAAAAGTTGAAATCCATCATTCAATACACTGGCGTTTCCGATTGTAAAATGGAAGAAGGCTCACTTCGCTGTGATGCCAACATTTCCTTGAAGCCTGTCGGCCAAAAAGAATTCGGTACGAAAACCGAATTGAAAAACTTGAACTCATTCAACTTCGTTCGCAAAGGATTGGAGCATGAAGAAATCCGACAAGCTGAAATCTTGAATGAAGGCGGAATAATCGAACAGGAAACTCGCCGGTTCGACGAAGCTACAGGCAGAACGGTACTAATGCGAGTTAAGGAAGGCTCCGATGATTACCGTTACTTCCCGGAACCGGATTTATTGACAATCCATATCGATGAAGAATGGAAGGCGCGTATCGCTGCCGAGATTCCGGAACTTCCGGATGCCCGTAAAAAACGCTATGTCGAAGAATTTGGCTTACCGGAATATGATGCAGCCGTTTTAACGGTAACGAAGGAAAGTGCTGATTTCTTTGAAGCGACAGTTGCTTCAGGAGCGGATGCAAAACTAGCGTCTAACTGGATCATGGGTGAGGTTTCCGCTTTCTTGAATGCAGAAGGTAAAGAGCTGCATGATGTCAAATTGACTGCTGAATCGTTGGCTGGAATGATCAAGCTGATTGAAGATGGCACGATTTCTTCTAAAATCGCTAAAAAAGTTTTCAAAGAACTGATTGAAAACGGCGGGGATGCTGAAACGATCGTCAAGGAGAAGGGACTAGTCCAAATTTCCGATGAAGGCGCATTGCGTACAGCGGTAGAAGAAGCATTGAATAATAACCCGCAATCAATTGAAGATTTTAAGGCCGGTAAACAAAAGGCAATCGGCTTCCTTGTCGGGCAGATCATGAAAGCGACAAAAGGACAAGCCAATCCACAGCTTGTAAATAAAATTTTGGTGGAAGAAATCAATAAACGTTAATATTAACCGTATCACTTTTAAAGTGGTACGGTTTTCTCTTGATTAAGAAAAGAGTTTACTGTGAAAAGCGGAAAATAATCTTTAATTTTTTTTGAGTTATCTGTAGGGGTAACTCCTTTTTGTGTCGTCTATTACATGAATGTTTAACAGGAAAGGAGGAAGAGAAGTGACGGATGAGTTAGTTGAGAAGGTAAGGGCTGGGAATGACCATGCATTCCGAATGTTGATTGAAACATATAAACAGACGATTTATAGAACCGTCTATTCCGTCTTGCGGAATCAAAAGGATGCAGAAGATGTTACCCAGGAAGTCTTTATCAAAATCTACACTTCGCTTCCTCAATATAAGAACCAGGGTTTCAAAACCTGGATTACCCGAATTGCGGTCAATCATGCAATCGATCTAAAGAGAAAGAGGGAACGCCAAAAGGAAGAATTGCAGGACGAACATTCATCGGAAGCTAATTTGGGCTTAACGGATGATGTCGAGGCCGTATTCTTCCGGAATGAAAGGCGAAAGCAAGTATTACAGAAGCTGAATGACCTCCCAGAGGGATATCGGGACGTTGTATATGGCTATTACATAAAGGAAAAGACATTCAGGCAAATTGCAGAGGAACAGCAGATTCAAGTGAAATCTGTGGAGGTAAAGCTATATCGGGCAAGAAATTGGATGAGAAAACATTGGAATGAGGAGGATTTTTCATGAATCATGTTCCTGAAGCAGAATGGGTTGCATATTTGGCAGATGAAATACCAGAGGCTCTAAAAATTGAATATGAAAATCATCTATACTCCTGTGACAAGTGTTTGTCCGCCTATATGGAAGCGATGGAAAAAGAAGAAACCAGTCCGGACATTGAAGGGTTTGATATTGCAGGTCCTGTCATGGACTCGATTAGCCGATTGAATGGCGGCTCTGTTAAAGAGACTAAGCAACACCGAAAAGAGAAATCACTTCGGACGATTACAAGACATTACCTGATTGCGGCCGGATTTACGATCTTATTAATGGCAGGCGGAGTATTTCAATCATTGACGGAATACATGGATTCTGTGGAATCAAGCAGCATAAAGGAAACACAGTCCTTAACCGATGGACTTATTGATAAAACATTTAATTGGATGGACACTATCGAAAAGAAAAATAAGGAGGGGTTTAGAAATGAATAAAAGTCCGGTATTAGCTTTTTTATTATCGTTTCTGCCAGGTTTCGGACATTTTTACCTAGGAAGGAAATATAAAGGGTTATTTTATTTCCTTGCCACGGCTGGATTGGGGCTTGGGGGTCTTTTTCTTTCGTTGATCAGTCAATCGGATGCGTTTCTGGCTTTTTCCGTTATTGGAATGGTGTTTTATTTCATCAGTATATTTGATTTGGTGGTCACCTCACTGAGGAATCCTAAAAGTGAAGAGAATGTAGGGGCCGATCAGCCGGAGGCGGAAAGATTTTATGTAATCATCCTTTCATTTGTTCCAGGATTAGGGCATTTTCAGCTTGGCCTCATGAATCGGGGACTCATTTTTCTCATCGGTTTTTTAGGCCTTGGCGTCATGGTGGTATTCATCAGTGTGATGACACAAATGGAAGGTCTGTTAATATTCATGGCACTATTGCCTGTTATCTGGATTTACAGCTTTTTTGATTCTGTTCAACAGCTGAATAAAAAGCAAAAAGGTGAGGAGCTTATCGATCGGACCGTCTTGGAAGATTTCGAGGAGAGACGGGAATCAGGGAAGAAGAGTAAATCGGTAGCGACTTTATTCGCCATTTTCCCTGGTGCAGGTCACTTATATTTGGGGCTGCAAAAACGTGGGATTCAATTGATGGCCGGCTTTTTATTCGCCATTTACATACTGGATTTACTCCGGTTAGGTTTCTTCTTTTTCCTAATTCCGATTATCTGGTTTTATAGTTTTTTTGATGGATTGCAAAAAGCCTCGAAAATGGAAGAGGGTCCAGTAGAAGATACGCCCATCATTTCGGGAATGGTCAATCACCAAAAATGGCTAGGATTGGGGTTGGTGGGAATTGGAATCTATTTCTTGGCCAGCAATATAATCGTCCCGGCCATTGCCCCTCATTTAGATGAATGGATTGGAAGCAACTTGGAGTATTGGTTTAGAGATTATTTTCAAAAAGGACTTGTATGCATCCTACTTATAGGCGGGGGAATCAAATTCCTGTCGGGAAGTAAAAAAGGGAGAGTCGAGGAGGAGACAAAATGAGAACATGGAGAGTCGGAACGATTTCAATGGGGATCTCCCTGGTTGGTTTGGGTTTGGTTTTACTCGTTTCTCAAATTGCGGATATGAATTTGACGACGATTCTGCTATCATGGTGGCCGTTGCTGTTCATTATCTTGGGTGCAGAGATTCTCATTTATATTTATTTTTCCAGAAAAGAAAGTTCTTTTGTAAAGTATGATATTCTTAGCATTCTTTTCGTTGGATTGCTTGGAACGACGGGGATAGTTTTAATTCTGCTAACATCAAGCGGATTGATGGATCAAGTTAAGGCAGCCGTGAATAGTGAAGAGAAAACGGTCAATTTGCCTGGTTTCAATCAAAAGGCGGGGAAGGGCATACAGAGGGTTGTCCTGGACACTGGCTCATACCCATTGACAATTGAAAGTGGTCAGGACGAGGAAGTTTCCGTTTTTGGAACATATGGTGAGCGGGTAATGGAAGATGCTGATTCGTTTTTGAACAAGGCGGAAGATTATTTACTCGTTGAGAGAAATGGTGATACTCTTTATATTAGCTTCAAGGATTTGCCGATTCAAAATGGACTTTTGGACAGTGATACAATGAATCTTAAGGCAACTCTTATAATCCCTGCTGAGCTGGCAGTGGAGATAGACGGTCAAAGTACAGATCTTGTCTTGAAGCCTAGAAAGCTCTTGAATGACTGGAGTGTGAAGGACAGCGGAAATCTAAGTGTAGTCCTTCAGGATAATAGTGATATCAAGATAGATGCTAGAGGGGTCGAGGAACTTGATGGCCCAAAGAGTGGCTGGAAGATGACTGAGGTGAAAGAGGAAACAAGTGAAGAAGGCATTGTAAAAAAGAACGGGATATTCAATACTGGTGAAGGGAAACATACTTTAACGGTTACCGATACATTTAACGTGAACGTTCAATATCCATGATTGAAATCATTTACTAGAATAAAATTGTAAAAAGCATTATAATTTCCCTGATACGATTTCTAGTAAAATGCATATAAAGGTATGGACCGAAATACGGTCCTCTTTTTTTCGAATATTGCTTTTCATGTAATGAAGGATTAAGATGTAAATTATGGAATCAATATGTATAAGGATGATGGGAAATGAAAAGAGCAAGGTTGATTTACAACCCGACTTCGGGCCGGGAAGCCATTAAGAAGAGCCTGCCAGGTGTGCTAGCAAAACTTGAAGAAGCTGGTTATGAAGCTTCTGCACATGCGACGACCGGTGCCGGGGATGCGACGAAAGCCGCTAAGATAGCGATTGAACGCGGCTATGATATAGTTATTGCAGCAGGGGGCGACGGTACGATTTATGAGGTTGTTAATGGACTGGCCACTGCAGAGAAACGTCCGAAACTAGGAATCATTCCGACGGGAACGACCAATGACTTCGCCCGGGCGCTGCATTTACCAAAGTCGATCGAAGGGGCAGCCGAAATTATTGCCGGTGGGCATACGATGCCGGTCGATATTGGGAAAATGAACGATAAGTATTTCATCAATATTGCTGGCGGGGGCAGATTGACCGAATTGACCTACGACGTGCCGATCAAGCTGAAAACCATGCTTGGTCAGCTTGCGTACTATATTAAAGGAATTGAAATGCTTCCTTCAATTAAGCCGACGGAAGTTTCTATTGAATATGATGGAAAGCTTTTTGAAGGAGAAATCATGCTTTTCTTGGTGGCTAACACGAATTCGGTCGGCGGCTTCGAGAAACTGGCTCCTGACGCCTCTTTGAATGATGGGATGTTCACGTTGCTTATTTTGAAAAAGGCAAACCTCGCTGATATTGTCCGTGTCGCGACATTGGCAATGCGCGGTGAACATATCCATGATAAAAACGTCATTTATGAAAAAGCCAATCGAATTAAGGTACATGCCAAAAAGGACATGATGCTTAACTTGGATGGGGAATTTGGCGGGATGGCCCCAGCTGAATTCGTAAATCAGTACCGCCATTTTGATGTATTCATCCCGCAAGGAATACTGCCGGACGATCCGGCAAATAAATAGGTTGAAAAGGCCACTGAATCTGGTGGCCTTTTCAGTTTAATGAAGCAAGGAGAATTACAAACATGTATATCAGGAATGCGACACCGGAGGATGCTGAAAAGGCAGCCGTATTGACCCGGTTAGCGATTAAGGAAATTGCAGAGGTTTTGACAGGTGAAACGGAAGAAGAAGGGATACTTTCCGTTCTTGCCGATTTGTTCAGGAAAAGTGGGAATAGGGTCAGCTATGAAAATACGCTTGTCAGTGAACATGATGGACAAGTATCTGGATTGATCATAGCTTATCATGGCAAGGATGCCGAAAGCTTGGATGAACCGATAGTGAAACAATTAAGGATGAAGATGAAAGACCCAAGCGTTACGCTCGATAAGGAAGCGGAAATGAGAGACTTTTATTTGGATACAGTATCCGTTGACCCGAATTTTCAAGGAAAGGGTATTGGTAGTGCACTGATTCGATATGTTGAGGGATATGCTAAAGATAAGGGATATCCAAGGATTTCTTTAGTCGTTGAAAATGAAAATGAAGCGGCGAATCGTCTCTATAGCAGATTAGGATATATTGAAATGAAAACCATTTCGATTAGCGGCCATGAATTCCGCTATATGGTTAAGGAAATAGAAGACCCTCCTGTTTAACAGGGGGTCCTTTTTACTCATTTGAAATTTGGCACTGTATGCGATTACATTTGCTGTCCATTCATGGCGGCCCAATCAGCGTAAGCTCCGGTGCCATTACAGCCGGGACAGTCGTGTATATCGGAAAAATGATATTCCGTAGGTACGAAGGAGCTGTATCCACGTCCGTAACAATCCGGACAGAGGCCTTTTTCCTCCATACTTGCTCGATGTTTTTCTAACCTTGTAGCATTCCAGGCCGATATAGAGTTAAATAAGCCCATTTACTCACCTCATCTGTTTTTCCTTATTTTTCTTTTTTTATTGAACTTTTATTCATGGAACTATGAAAAATCCGTAATTCCCTCCACTATATTTTTATGAAAACCAGGGTAAATTGGTGAGTGGTTTTGTGGCAAGGCATCTATTGTGGTAAAATACAGGCTAGCATAAAAAAGAAAAGAGAAGATGATATGAAAAAAACAGCACCAGTTGCTAAAAATGATATTATAGAGGTTTTATTTGAAGATTTAACACATGAAGGGGCTGGCGTCGCTAAAGTCGATGGCTACCCGATCTTTGTTCAGAGCGCCCTTCCAGGTGAAAAAGCAAAGATTAAAGTGATGAAGGCTAATAAGGGTTATGGCTTCGGACGCTTGATGGAGATTATCGAAAACAGTCCATACCGGGTTGAGGTCAAGACAGAAGATTACCCTAAATACGGTGGTTGTCAGCTGCAGCATATGAGCTATGAAGGACAGTTGGAATTCAAGGAAAAGCAAGTGCGTGAAGTGATGACACGCATCGGTAAACTTGAGGATGTGAAGGTTCACCCGATCATCGGGATGGAGAATCCAACTCATTATCGCAATAAAGCGCAAGTGCCTGTCGGTGAAAAGGAAGGCAAGCTAATAGCAGGGTTCTTCAAACCGCGGACACATGAAATTGTTGAAACGAAAGAAAGCATTATCCAAAATGAAGTGATCAATGAAGCCGTTCAAGTTGTTAAAGAGATTTTCAGTAAACTTGGTATCCCTGCTTACAATGAAGAGGCACATAAAGGTGTATTGCGGCACATCATGGCCCGTTATGGCAAGCAAACAGGCGAATTAATGATTGTTCTCGTTACAAGAACGAAAAGTATCCCTTTCATCGAAACCATCGTGAAGGAAATCGTTGACCGTCTTCCGCAAGTGAAATCCATCGTTCAAAACGTGAATTCCAAGAAAACGAATGTTATCTTGGGCGATAAAATGACTGTACTATGGGGCGACGAAGTGATCCATGATATGATCGGTGATGTGAAATTTGCGATTTCAGCAAAATCCTTCTACCAAATCAATCCAGACCAAACGAAAGTCCTTTATGATAAAGCTCTTGACTATGCAGGGCTGACGGGTGAAGAAACGGTGATAGATGCCTATTGCGGCATTGGAACCATCTCTTTATTTTTAGCTGAAAAAGCGAAAAAAGTAATCGGTGTCGAAGTGGTCGAAGAAGCGATAGAAGACGCACGTCGTAATGCTGAATTGAATGAAATCTCAAATGCAGAATTCATGGTCGGCGATGCAGGTAACGTTATTGCTGAATGGTATCAAAAGGGCAACACTGCGGATGTCATCGTTATGGATCCGCCTCGCAAAGGTTGTGAAGAATCCCTTCTGAATACGATCATCGAGATGAAACCTAACAAAGTCGTATACGTATCATGCAACCCTGGCACTTTAGCCCGTGATCTTCATATCTTGGAAGAAGGCGGATATAAAGCAGTTGATATCCAGCCTGTCGATATGTTCCCAATGACGACACATGTTGAAAATGTAGTGTTATTAGAGTTGAAATGATGGAATGTGGGCTCGGTCTAATTGACTGGGCCTGCATTTTTTTTATGGCTTGTACAATTTGGACGTTGATTTTCCGGTCCAGACACTCGTTTTTCCCCTTTTGTCCACAAACTTTGGTCCCGGTCTAAATGACCGGGACCTTTTTACTATAGTTGGTTTAAAGAGAAGGGAGGGAGATTTTTTTTTGCATGTTTATTCTTGACGCTTTGACTTGGACATATAGTAAGAAATATATGGATTGGGAGGCAAGGTGATTTTATTAATTTTCAAAAAGCGGTGGCTGTAATTGTTGGTAGCTTTTTGGTAGGCATTGGAATCAATGGTTTTTTAGTTCCCCATCATTTAATAGATGGCGGCGTTATTGGGATTGCACTCATCCTTCATTATTTCTTTGGTTTTCAAACGGGGCTATCCATGTTGATCCTTAGTATTCCTATATTTTTATATGCCTGGTACTATGAACGGCCTTTTTTCTATAGCAGCGTTCACGGATTGCTTTTGACATCCCTTTTTATGGATTGGCTTAATCCAATGAAAAAGCTCTTTTCCATTTCGATACTGACAAGCTCTTTGATTGGCGGTGCCATCATCGGGTTGGGCATAGGTCTCATGCTTCGATATGAGACAAGCAGCGGGGGAACGGATATGTTAGCCAAAATCATCTCAAAATCTACCTCCATGGATATTGCATTGGCGATTATCATCATTGATACACTAATCATTTCAGCTGCAGCATTCACCTTGGGTATCGAAATTTTCCTTTTTTCATGTGTGACGATCGTCATCATTGGACTGATCACTTCGCTGATGAAAGTGAGGGATTGATTATATAATCAGTTCCTTAAGATATGGGCAGCTTCATCTATTGCCCTTTGCAGCTTTTCGCTATTTTTGCTATACATCTCTTTAGCTTCCTTTGATTCCGTTCCGAGTGCAAACAACTCTAAGTCCGCTTGGCATTTTTTCAAGGTCGCGAGAATGAGAGGTTTTTCTTGTGGAGAAGGAACTTTAATTTTATCGTCATAAAGGTCCACAGTTAATTCCCCGTTAGAGTTAGCTTGACCAAGAAATACATTCTGGAGGGCTACACCCAACTTATCCAGTTCAGTATGAAGCCAATTACGGTTCAGTCCAATCGTGGAAAGCGGTTCATCAAGTATTCTTCCGTCCATAATGATGGTTTGTGGCTCCTTTACTGCAGCCACTGACAAGTTAAGGTCCTTAGGTGTTACAGGTTGATTTTGCTTCTTTAACATTACGGAAAAATCCCCGTTCGCTTCCAATAAGGCAAACTCAACTTCAGAAAGATCGAAGACATCCTTCTTCCGGAGCAATCCTAACAATTCATCGATGGTATATTTCTCTTTTTTTAAATTATCTTCCATGACTTTCCCGTCCTTGATCAAAACCGTTGCTTTGCCTTCCACAAGATCTCGGAAAGTTTTACTTTTTAGGGATATTGATCCTGCAATGAAGGGTGCTATGGCAAAAACGAGAATGGACAGCACACCATGCATAATATTGCCCTCCACTTTCGTAGCTAATTCTGCCCCTATGTTACCAATGGTTATGCCCGTTACATATTCAAAAAAGGATAGCTGGGATAATTGTTTTTTACCTAGAACTTTTGTGATCAAAAATAGAACAATTAAAAAGAATAATGAACGCAAAATAATTTCTATCCAATCCGCCATTGCCAAACACCCCCTGCTAGATCAGTGTTATTAAAAACCCTTATACTGCGGTTCTTCCCGTTCTAACTCGCCCACACGCTTCTGTACATCCTCCATCACTTCATTCACCACCAGCATCGTTTCATGCAAGATGCGTTTAGATTCTTCATCTTGAGTCCGGAGTGCTAAGCTGGATAAGCCTGCTTCAACTCCTTTTAGGCTAGAGACACATTGTTTTACATCTGAAGCTATCGTCATGCAGTATCCTCCTTATCCTTACGGTCTAAAAATTATGGCTTGGAACACACCAATCATGGTTGTGAATCACTGTCATATTCAATCGATACGGCATGGGCAATGCATGGGATCGTCTCACTTTGTTGAAAGGATAGGGGAGATAACAAGGCACCTGTAGCCACGACGAGCAATCGTTTTATTTCTCCCTTTTTCATGCGATTTAATAAGTGACCATAAACGACGGTGGCCGAACATCCTGGGCCGCTTGCCCCGGACAGGACCGGCTGACCATCCCTGTATATCATTAAACCGCAATCTTTATATTGCGCTTCTTTAATCGGCGTACCATGTTTTTTAAATAATTCGAGAGAAACTTCATGTCCGATCTTTCCTAAATCCCCGGTCACTATTAAATCATAATAGGATGGGTCGAGGTTTCTTTCTCTTAAATGGGCTTCAATCGTATCTACAGCGGCCGGGGCCATGGCACCGCCCATGTTGAAAGGATCAGTCAAGCCCATGTCGATGACACGGCCTATCGTAGCCGAAGTGACCCTTGGGCCTTCCCCGGCACTGCTTAATAAAGCCACGCCCGCCCCCGTAACGGTCCATTGGGCTGTTGGAGGTTTTTGCCCTCCGTATTCAGTTGGGTAGCGAAATTGCTTTTCTACTGCCGCGTTATGACTTGATGCTCCTGTCAATAAGTACTCTGCCCCTTTGGTATTGACAAGGTATGCACCAAGAGCCAATCCCTCCATGGAGGTGGAGCAAGCGCCAAATAAGCCGAGAAATGGAGTTCCCAGTGTTCGGCAAGCAAAACTCGTAGGCGTTATTTGGTTGATAAGGTCGCCTCCAAGGAAAAATTGAATCTGTTCCTTCTGAAGACCCGCCTTTTCGATTGCTTTTGTACTCGCTTCTTCCAATAAGACTTTATGTGCCTTTTCATAGGTATCTTGATTTATCCATAAATCGGAATGGAGAAGATCGAAATCATCCGCAAGCATACCGTCCGCTTCAAATGGCCCGCCGACGGTTCCTGTGGAGATGATGACAGGCTTTTGATCAAACACCCATGTGCGATGCCCCGTAAGCATTATAAACCACCCCAATGTCTGAGTATTGTCAGTGCTAAGATTAAACCAAGTAATAACATGAAAGATTTAGCCAATTTGACTATATTGCAGCCATTCCTAAACCGAAAACAAATATAGCGGCCCGAAAGCTTAAGTGGAACAAAGCCGCCAATTCGGTCATACACCCCAAGTCCGGTATGTTACGGGCCCGTCCTGGCATTTTCGCGAAAATCTTGTCTTTGATATAGAAAAGAACTGAATGGATATAAAAAAAAGGCTGGTTGCCTAAACCAACCTTTTTAATATGAATGATTATTGCTTATATTGAGGTTCTTCGTTTTGAATCTCTTCAATGCGAGGAGTGATGCTGTCAACGATCGTTTGTGTCTGTTGCGCAGCTTGTTGGTAAAGTTGTTTCGCTTTCTCGTTATCTGTTGAAAGGGCGAAGGTTTCAAAGCTCGCTTGAGCACTTTTAAGCCCGGCTAAAGTTGTTTTGACATCGTTTATTACGGTCATATATGAACCTCCCTAGTTTATTTATAACTTCTTTTATAGAGTAAGAAAAAAATGAGTATCTATACCTTCCAAAATTTTCTCTGAATGAGTTAACTATCTCAGTTCATTAATCAAACGATTGATTAATGGAGGGAATCAGGCAGAAGTGTAGTTAAGATCATTCTTCACGCAAGTTGTTTTTTTGTTTAATTATTGACTGAATTCAGAATTCTTAATATAATTAGAAAACATAACGTGATAACGTGAGGTGATATGACATTTATATTCGGGACGATTTGTATAGTAGGGTTGTTTTTGAAATTTCATCTGAAGAAGTAATAAAAGGACTGCTATTTCACAAAAGCAAACAAGAGTCGGAAATTGAATCGATCAAAAGTAAAATATATAAATATGAGCAAAAACGAAGAGCTGAGGAAGCTTGGTATCAATCCCTATCACCATTTAAACGTTTTTTTACAGGGCGTGCCCCAAGTCATCACCAGGCCGTTGAGCATTTGGTGAATGTTAAAGATAGATATAAAAAAATTGAGATGATAAAACAGAAGGTCGCTTTTTTAAATGAGATGATCGGTTTACTTGAAGCTGAACCGGAAAAACGGGAAATGAATTTACCATCAGAAATCATTAAAGAAATAATGGCCTGGCAGAAAGCGGAGGGAACGCCAAGATGACTCTAGAAACGTTAAACGCTGGCTTGGATACGGTTTGGGTGGTTTTGACAGCAGCCATGATTCTATTGATGGAGGGCGGCTTTGCTTTATTGGAGGCAGGGTTCGTCCGTACGAAGAATAATGTGAATATCATCATGAAGGTTTTTGCCGATATTACGATCGGAACGCTATGCTATTTCGTCGTTGGTTTTGGCTTAATGTATGGAGCGGATGTATTTGGAATCATTGGAGCAAGCGGCTTTCTGCTGAAAGGTGATTTGGCGCATATCGACCTTACGATTTCCATCGATGCATTTTGGTTATTTCAAGGGGCATTCGTCATCGCCGTCATTTCCATCGTTTCGGGAGCAGTTGCAGAAAGGATCAACTTTCGGGCGTATCTTATTTTTGTCGTAATGATGACGGCATTCATCTATCCGATTGCCGGTCACTGGGTATGGGGTGGTGGCTGGTTGAGCGGGTTGGGCATGCAGGACTTCGCAGGATCTGCGGTCATTCATGCACTAGGCGGTTTTTCTGCACTTGCGGCTGCCATTGTAATTGGGCCGAGAGCAGGTAAATTCACTTCATGGGGGACTAGTTCCATTTCGCTGCCGAGTAATCTTCCATTGGCATCTGTTGGGGCGTTCCTTTTATGGTTTGGCTGGTTTGGGTTTAATGCAGGAAGCACCTTGCAAGCTACGGATGGACGCATTGGCCATATTGCCATTGTCACGATGCTCTCAGCTGCATCAGGGGGAGCGGCGACCTTGCTTTATACACTATTTAGGTATGGACGCTCGGATGCCCCTTCCGTCATCAATGGCTCACTTGCAGGTCTTGTCGGGATTACGGCTGGCTGTGCATTCGTTAGTGATCTGGCGGCAATATTGATTGGAGCCGTTTCTGGAATGCTCATGTTAGCTGCGACAAATTGGTTGGAAGCCCGAAAAATCGATGATCCGGTTGGCGCCTTTCCCGTTCATGCGGCATCAGGGATGTGGGGGACGATAGCTGTAGGGCTTTTCTCCACTGAAAACGGATTGTTTGCCGGTGGGGGATGGCATTTGCTCGGAGTTCAAACATTAGGATTAGTGGTGTTATGCATCTGGGGCTTTTCATTGACATGGCTCGTTTTTAAAGTTATAAATGTTTGGCTGCCTATTAGATCCACTGAAGAAGAGGAAGAACTTGGGTTGGATATCAGTTATCATGGCATCATGGCCACACATACCTCGCCCGAGTTCATCAAGGTAGAGGACTACTATAAGCAGGATGAAGAATTGACAAGGTAATGTGTATAATACAAGATAGAATCAAGTAAGAGGTGAATTTTAAATGGGTGCATGCAATCTTGATCATTCGCAGCAAGATGTCAGGCTCAAATTTGAGAGTCAAAAGGCATTTTTACCAACCGAACTGAGTCAAACATTAGATCGATATCTGGAAAAAGGGAATTCGCAGGAAACATTGAATGAACTATTTCATCTATTGAAGAAGTATGACTTGTCTACCCATGAAGAACAGGAATCAAGAAACGAAAAGTTGAAACGGATAATGTTGTAAACGCGAAAGAACGGGAGTGCAAGGATACCCGTTCTTTTTATTTTAATCGCGGAATCTGACCCTATTTTATTTTATTCGGTGCATCAGTAATTGTTTTTTTAAAAGATACCAGGATTACATTTAAGGCAGCGAAAACATGACTGTAACTGACAAGGGTTAAGTGGACCTTTATAGATTTAATCAATCGTTTGATTAAATCTCATGTACTGACTACCAAGCCTTCAATAAATGCATGGAGAAGATAAAAAAGCGGGAGCCCATAATGAGCTCCTGCCATCTTTAAAAGCCATCATCTGTTGCGGTGAAGGGAATGTTTAGGTTTCTTTCCACGGCCCGAAGTCTTTGATTCAGCCTGTTTAATCTATTCGTATGTCGTTGGTCCGCCTGACTTAGCCTGGTGATCTCCTGGTTAATGCGGTTCACTTCCCGATTTATCCGCGTGATTTCTTGGTTCTGCCGATTGAGTTCCCTCGTTTGACGCTCGTTTTGACGCTCAAGTTCCCGGACTCTTCTTTCAAGTTGTTGTGGCTGCCTTTCAACATCGAATTGGTCGGGCACCTGGCTATATGGATTTTCTTGTACCTGCTGAAGGTTCCAATCTTGCTGTGGCATATAATCAAATCGTTCAGGCTCTTGGAAATATGGGTTAAAATCAGATTGAAAGTATTGGTGATTTCCATTTTGTTGTGGAAAAGGATAAAATCCGTATGAATACATGGTCAACTCTCCTTTTTAAAATCAGGATGGATACGTTATAACTTATGTAAGTTCTGGAGAAGTGACTAGGCGTTAGCCCATATTAGTGGGATGAAGGGGAAATTAACAGAAAAAATTTCAATAAATTTGCAGAAACCATCCGGTTCCTATATCGTTTAGGATAGGAGAAATTCTTTTAACCATCTTGAAACCAATTCCAAGGATAATCCGTATATAAAGAAAAGAGTGTAAGTCAGGAGTGTAATGATTATGAATCGATTTCTTGCTGATTTTGTTCCGATATTGATTGCATTTCCAATGGTTTTGCCGGTTTGGATAATTAGCTATTTTGCATTGAATCAACCGTTTGCCCTGTCCGTTGTCATATCTTTAGCAGGAGGGGTGCTCGCATACTGGCTAAGTTCCGTATATTTTTCCTCAAGATACCTCAAAAAACATGAATTGACGAGAAAAGAATATCAATATATAAAGAAAAATTTAATTGAAGCAAAACCGAAAATATGGCGGGTGCAAAAAGCACTAATCTCTGTCAGGCATATCTCTTCTTTTAAACAGAGGAAGGATATGATTAAAATGATCAGGAAAATATATAGTCTGACAAAAAAAGAACCGAAGCGGTTTTA
The DNA here is from genome assembly GCF_018613325.1 of Bacillus sp. ISL-34. Lineage (GTDB taxonomy): Bacteria > Bacillota > Bacilli > Bacillales > DSM-1321 > Peribacillus. The sequence goes on from NZ_JAGGQJ010000011.1 coordinate 41,401, forward strand.
CCAGGCGGAACAATTTTATTATTCGCATCTGGATTCCGCCATGGAGCTTTCGGAGAAATATGTTTTTTTAGCACAGCAGCCAAAAAAGAATAGGGAACTGGAACTCTCCTTAACAGAGACTCGTAAAACCTTAAAGGAACTCACTCATACGATAGAAAAGGATTTATATAAAGTGATTGCCGATGATATCGATAACCTTAACTTCGAATTGGATGTTGCTAAGCAGTCCATTAAAACGAGAAAAGAGTCACAAGTAATTGATGAAAGCAGGAGGTTAAAATGAATAACAATGATCCAAACCTGTTGAATAAAACGAACAATGCCAGTTTGATCGATGATCTTTTAGCCAATCCATTTGATGGGGTACAGGAGCTGGAGAAAGCATCTTCCCAGGAAGCGAAACCGGTTAAACTGATTGATGTCATTCCTGAAGAGAACAGGGCAAAGGCTTATCAGCTTGCCGAACAAATCGACCCAACGAATCATCAGGCGATGATTTCCTATGGAACACCCGCCCAATCAAAGCTCCTGACCTTTTCTAATTCCATGCTTGAGCATGTCCAGAAAAAAGATGTGGGTGAAGTGGGCAATATTATCAGTGATTTAATGAAAAAGTTAAACGAGCTGAGCCCGGATGAGCTAAAACCGGATAAGCCCTCTTTCTTTGCACGTATGTTCGGGAAGCTCTCGGGATCTGTACAGGAGGTGCTATCCAAATATCAAAAAACTGGGGCCCAAATTGATCGAATCAGTGTGAAACTCGATCGGAGCAAGAATATCCTGTTATCGGATATCGTAATCCTTGAAAAGCTATATGAAACGAATAAGGATTACTTCCAGGCATTGAATGTGTATATTGCAGCTGGGGAAATCAAACTCGAAGAAATCCATGAGAAAACGATTCCGGAGCTAAGGAAGTCCGCTGAATCTAGCAATGATCAAATGAAGTTTCAAGAAGTCAATGATATGCTGCAATTTGCTGAACGGTTGGATAAAAGGCTTCATGATTTGAAATTGAGCCGTGAAATCACGATTCAAAGCGCACCGCAAATCAGGCTGATCCAAAACACGAATCAGGCACTAGTGGAGAAAATCCAATCTTCGATCATGACAGCCATTCCACTTTGGAAAAATCAGGTTGCGATTGCATTGACCCTAATCAGGCAAAGGCATGCTGTAGAAGCGCAAAAACAGGTTTCCAAGACAACAAATGACTTGTTATTGAAGAACTCTGAGATGCTGAAAACCAATACCATTGAAACGGCTAAAGAAAATGAGCGCGGACTTGTCGATATTGAAACATTAAAGAGCACTCAAGCTAACTTGATTTCCACGCTTGAGGAAACCATGCGGATTCAAGAGGAAGGTAGGCATAAACGCCGACAAGCCGAACAGGAATTGGCATCAATGGAAAATGAACTGAAACAGAAACTTTTAGAGATAAAGGGATAAGGGGAGATAACATGGAAACTATCGAGGCTATAAAAACGAGAAGAAGCATTGGAATCGTTAAGCAAGATCCGGTACCTAAGGAAATGATCGAGCAAATCATTGAAGCTGGAACGTATGCACCCAATCATCATCGAACGGAGCCTTGGCGCTTTTTTGTTTTGACTGGAGAAGGAAGAAATAAACTAGGCCAGGTATTCGAAGAAATCACAAGAATTGAAAATGCTGATGATACTCCTGAAAGTTTAATCAGCAAGCTCGAACGGCAAAAAAAGAATCCATTAAGGGCTCCAGTCATCATCGCAGTGGGCATAGAGCCTAGTGATAAGAATAATGTCCTTGTGGCAGAAGAATATGCGGCAGTGAACAGTGCCATTCAAAACATGCTTCTTGCAGCACATTCTCTAGGTCTGGGAGCAGTATGGAGAACGGGGAAAATAACTTATCATGAAAAGGTCCGTGAATTTTTCAATTTATCCTCTAAAGGAGAGGTATTGGCTTTCATATACTTGGGTTATCCTGACATGGAGCCGAAACCTGCTAAGAAAACACCGATTGATGAATTGACCACATGGATCGGATGAAGGATTGAGGGAGCTGGATCAGTGTATGGACACTGATCCAGCTTTTTTTATTGCTTCAATAAGGCTTCCTTAAAATGAAAGGGATATGGCTTCGTCAGGCTTCATTTCAAGTGACGATTGACGAATTAGGTTGTACAATACATAGGAAGAATAAATTTTGATGAATTAGGATGTGTCTATAGATGAGAACGATTGATCCATTTGAGATACTCGATGGAAAAGCGATAAAATATTTGGATGTTTTTGGCGTTGAGGATGGAATTGCTTTAAAGAGTAAGTACGAAGATAAATCGTATTGGATATATGATTATTATTGCATGCATCAGACTTGTGATTGCCAGGAAGTATACCTTGAATTCGTTGAGGAGCGCAAAGGCAATAAACAGGCGGGACAGCATTTTGGAGTGAGGGTTTCTTTTGGAGATAATCAATTTGTCCTGGAGGATTATAATATTTCCAAGCAAAAGGCGATGGATATCGCGGAAGATACGTTAAAGTACAGTAAAGATGTAATGGAGTTATTTAAACAGCGGTATCAGCAAATGAAGGAAAAAGGCACGCAAATTATCATGGAAAGTGCAAAGGCAGCTAAAATGCCGCATGTTCATACAGAACCGGTTATTGGCAGAAATGACCCTTGTCCATGTGGAAGCCGGAAAAAATACAAAAAATGCTGCGGTGCAGCTTAACATCTTGGAAGCTGACTCATTTCGGGGTCGCTTCTTTTTTATTTGGAAATGCAATGCTTGGAAAAAAATTGAGTAATGAATAAAAAAGGGTGGCATCAAACGAACATTTGTTCTATAATAAGAGTACCAGATAATAACATAAAAAGAAATAAAAAGTAGTCATTTAGATGGAATTTTCCGAAAACTTCTTTTTTATTTTCATAAATCTGGTATATATAAGAGAGAAGAGTTTTTTGATCTCATCTCTTTCAACGGTAGACGGCAACCAGACGGGATGAAAATCCCCGCACTGATGGCAGTTTAACTTATTGAACGAAGGAAGGGGTAATCAAATGACAAGAGAAAAAAGATTAATACCTTACAAAGTTCTTGAAGTAATGGAAACGGTGAAAGAGAAGATTCCTGAGGGTGTCGAGCTTGTGAAAGCACCGGCAATTTGGGAGAAAAGCAATTATGGTGAGGGCGTGGTAGTGGCCGTCATCGATACAGGCATTGACAAGGGACATCCAGACCTTAAGGAAAGAATCATTGGTGGGAAGGATTTTACCAATACCGGGGATTATCAAGATGATAACGGACATGGGACACATGTTAGCGGTACGGTTGTCGCTGCGATTAATAATGCAGGTGTAGTGGGAGTGGCTCCGAAAGCAAGCATATTAGCGTTAAAGGCCCTAAATGGTCAAGGACAAGGCGATATAGATTGGATTAATGGGGCACTAGAGTATGCAATCAATTGGCGGGGACCTAATGAAGAAAAAGTTTCGGTTATTTCACTTTCACTTGGCGGACCTCCGGATGAGACTGAACACAAACTCATTCAAAGGGCCCTTAAGAATGATATCCTTGTTGTTTGCGCAGCTGGAAATAGCGGAGATGGGCGTCATGAAACGGATGAATTGGATTATCCAGGAGCATATCCAGAGGTAGTGGAAGTCGGAGCTGTGGATTTAAGCAGAAATTTAGCGGATTTTTCAAATACGAATGATGAAATTGACTTGGTGGCGCCAGGGGTTGACATTCTCTCTACTTATCCAGGAAATAAATATGCCAGGTTGAGCGGAACATCAATGGCTACGCCTCATGTAAGCGGTGCAGCAGCTCTCTTGAAAGTGATTGCTGAAAGGGAATTTGACCGCAACTTAACTGAAGCGGAATTATATGCACAGCTGGTGAAAAGTACGGAAGATCTGGGGATAAGCAAAAAAGCCCAGGGAAATGGATTGCTTAACTTAACGATAACGGAACAAAGAGCTGAAAAATCGATTAAGATTACCATAGAATCAGAAAACCTTCAGTTACCGAGCAAATCGGTTGTCATGGAATATTAGAAGAGAAAAAAAGGTGCCTCAAGAAATTGGGGCACCCTTCCATAATGATTATTTTTTAGTTTTCCTTAGAGCTGCAAAAAGCGCTACAATGGAAAGGATTAGTGATATGACAGCCAGAGTGATGATCAGCGTTTGGTTGCTATCACCTTCTGTTGTTGCTGACTCCTTTGAATTGTCTGTTGTCGTGGAATCATTAGTGTCAGCATCATCATTGTGACCATGGTCCGCAGGTTCTGCATCAGCCTTGGGCGCAACTGTAATTTCCGTTACAGAATGCGGTAGGTCTGAGCCTTCATCACCGCTCCATTCAACAATTTCGCCATCTTCGTAATATTGAAATGCATCCCATGCCACTTTCGTTTCTTCTTTAGGATTTTGTGCTACGAAAGAGAATTGCTGGAATTGTCCAGCAGCTATTCCTTCGTCAGTTGCTGCCCAAGTTACCGTTTTTACATGCCCATCTTTGTCACCTTCTGTAGTTACTTTCCATCCCGGTACAGGCTGATAGCTTTCAAAAGTAATCCCTTCAGGTACTTTTAAAGTCACCTTTGTCGTGGCAGATTCTTTTTCGACGGGCACTTTGAGTGTATAAGTTTCCCACGCCTCAGGGGCAGACGAACTAGGTTTGACGGTAACGTGAGCATACGCTGAACCTGAAAAAATGAATAATGCAGCAATTGTAAAAATAAGTAGTTTTGAAATGTTTTTCATTAGTATTAATCCCTCCTGTTATGAATTCCCTATAAAAATTATAAAATCAGCATTGATTGAATCCAGGTTTTCAGTTAATCCGTGAACATGGATATTCCACTTTCCTGGCATGGTTAATATAGACTTTGATGTAAATGTACCTGTGTTTTTCTCCTTCATCTGCAGCTTTATTTCACCATTTGGAGTATCTAATGGCTGCATAGTGATTGTTAGCTGCTCTATTTCAGCAATTGGCTTGCCTTCATTGGAAAGGTTTACTTGAATCAGGTTATCTCCGACTTCATTGGGGGTCACCATTAATGTAACCTCATTATCCTCTTCAGTCCGTAACGTCTTTTCAATGGGCCCGGGAGAAGACATGGCTGTTTGGACATTTGTCAGTAGAGCTGCAACGAGAAGGATGACGATCCCTAAACCAAACTCCATTCCCACACTATAACCAAGTTTTTTCGTTTGCTTTTTCCCTCTGAGAAAATGAAAGCCTCCTAAAACGATCATGACTAACATGAGACCGATTTTCGCCAGTAACAATTGGCCATATGTTGTGTTAAACAATGAATGGATAGTCGGTACATGCTGTAAACTGCTATATATTCCGCTAACAATCAGTATTATTACAAACAGAAATGCCCATTTGGAAAACCTTTGAACGATCGACCAGTAAAATGTTTTCTTATCTTGTTGGACTGCCTGCCGATCGGCAAGCCCAGGCAAAATCACCAATAAGGCCATAAGGCCGCCGAGCCATAAAGCCATGGACAATAAATGTAGGAAATCCATCAAAACGGCCAGAACCTGATTAGGAACGGCTGCTGTATGTCCAGTTAAAGCCTTACAAATCATCAAGCAGGCAATTATGATAAAAGAAAGGTAAGGTAGTGATTTATTCAGGGAGTTCTCGAGCATGAAATAAATCACTAAAAATAGAAGGAGCAATATTAGAATCTCAATGATCCAGACCGATCCAAAGTTTGTAGCATTCAATACTTCTTTTATATAACTCACTTTAAATGCATCAGTCCAACCTACACCAGCATCAATCGTAACTTTTAAAGGCAGACTGCAGATGATGGAAAATGCTAAACCTGCATATGAAAGCCAAAGGTATAGACGGGCTCTTCTGCTAGCTTCAAAAAGTCGAGAATCCTTCATTAACGATAATCTGAAAAAAAGGATTCCGGTTAGTGCAGCGAAGCATATGTATTGAAGACTTTGCAGGATTACATTGATGGAATTCGGAAAACTTGCATTTACTTCGGAATTTTCTTGGTCTGAAAGTCCAGCTGAATCGCCGAATTGAAATGGAATTGTTCCTTCAATGGGATGGCCATCACTTGAAACCACTCTCCATTTAATGTAGTAAATCCCTTCATCGATAGTGCCCTTCCACTTAGCTTCCAGTATTTTTCCACTTTGTTTCGAAATTGTACTGTCTTGGATTTGAATTTTGTCCCCATCTTGGCTGAATACCTCAAGCGAATGGAAAGCTGGTTGTATATTCTCGCTGAATTGAATGCTGATTTTTTCAGGAAGAGTATCCATCGCTTCATTCGGGCTAGGATTAGAGCTTATTATTGTAGCATGACCAAAAGCCATTGCCGGGTATAAAAGCAAACTGAATAGGCTGACTATCAGCCATAAATATTTTTTCATCTGGGTGTGCCATCATCCTTTCATCAGATTGTGTAAGCTTATTATAAAAGGAAAATGTGAAAAAACAGTGAAAATAAATTTGTTATCTAAAGGCAGTTTAAGAGGTTCCCTAGAAAAGTGATAACAATAAGGTTAGATTGACCTGCCTTCCTCCATTATAGCCATAGTATTGGTTGGGGATTCCGCTTTGCACCAAAGCATCAATAGGTATCCTCCTACGAAAAAATCCATTAAGAAATAATTAAGGTTCCTTTGGTAACCTGGCCCTATCATGTTTGCAGGAATAATAGGAGGGATAGGCTTTGCTAAAGAAGGGTTTTAAAGAAAAAGGCGTGAAGGTGATCTTGGTTGGTTCTCTTGTGGGAATGGGAACATCCACTTATATACCCGAGGCAGGGGCTGCGGAAGGCACTTCTGTCATTCAGGAAGAGGCACAAACGGTAAATAGTCTTTCAAAGCTAGAAATAGAAGGGATAGCACTGGATCAAAAATTTTCAGAGGATGTACACGATTATAGTTCGGCAGTGGGGAATGATGTGGAAAAGATCACCTTGCTTGCAGCAAGCCCTAACGAGAATGCAGCCATATACGTGAACGGTGTCAAAATGACAGATGGTAAAGTGAAGGACTTACCACTTCAAACTGGCATGAATACGTTTGAAATCACCGTCAGCGATGGGGAAAATGAAACGGTTGCCTATACTCTCAAGGTCGAAAAACTTGAAAGTGATGATAACCTTTTAACATCGATTGGATTATCAAAAGGCTCATTAACATTCGATTCTAAAGTGACAGCTTATAATGCTTCAGTTGAAAATGAAGTCCAGTCCGTTACGGTAACTCCGACATTGAGTGACAGTACGGCAATTGTAAAGGTGAATGGAAAGGATGCTACCAGTGCAGGTGTAAAGGTTACCCTTCCAGTCGGAAAGACAACGGTAAAGATTATCGTTACAGCAGAAAATGGAGATGAACAAACATATACGCTTACGATTACAAGGGCCGCAGCCAAGGAAACCGAATCGAAAGATGCTTCTGCTCCTAAAGAGAGTGAAGTTCAAAAGGATCCCTCAACAGAAACAAGTAAAGCTCAACCTTCCTCAGATAAGGGGAGTAAATCATCTTTAACATCAGCGGAATCCTCCAATAATCTAAAACCTAGCAGTGGTGTCAGCCAAGTACCGAAAGCACAGCAAATTGAAAGCATTTCAACACAAAAACCGAAAACGGAATCTATAGAGAAGGTAGCGTCAGCAGATTCTTTAGGTGAGGAAGGCAATAATGCACCAGTGTTGAACAACCTGACTGTATCAACCGGAGTATGGAACAAATCTTTTGAATCCAATGAGCATACCTATCATATCGAGGTCGATAATGATATTTCTTCAGTTGAAATGAATGCAGCGACAAATGCCAGCGGAGCAACGATTGAATATGACGGTGAGAGCAGTAAACAAGTGAAGATCAAGGATAAAGCGAAGACGGCCATTTCCGTTACCGTTTCAAAGGATGGGGAGCGCCGTACTTACGTCATTGTTTTCGAAAAGGATATGGATGTTGAGATGGATGAGGAAGAAACCGTGGATGATGTCAAAACGAAAGAGGCGGAAGTTGAGGAGAAGCAAATGAGTACGGCTGGCAAGACTGTGAGCGATACATCCAATGATACAGGAGGCCAGGTTAATGGGAAACAGCCTGTTGAGACTGTGTCATTCTTTGGGAATATAAAGGATATCTTCACCTCCCTGTTTAAATAGTGATGGCTCTGAATCCTGCAAAAAAAGGACAAGGTTTAGGCTTGTCCTCGGATTCATAGTTTTATGGGCAAAATGATTTGGACTTCGGTTCCATGGTTTAGTTCGCTGTTAAAGCGGACCTTTCCCCGATGCGCTTCGATGATTCGGCAACTGACTGTCAGTCCTAACCCGGTTCCTTTTTCTTTAGAAGAATAGAAAGGCTCTCCAAGATGCTTTAACCGGTTTTTTTCAATTCCGCTTCCATTATCTTTGATGGTGATGGAAAGGTTATTGTCCATGCGTTCGAAATCAATCCAAATGTGATTGGCGGATGCCTCCATTGAATTCTTGAGCATGTTTATGAAAACTTGTTTTAATTGGTTTCCCTCACATAATAGAAGCGGTATTTCGTTTTTAACAGATATTGATATTTGGGTGGGGTACGAGTCCGCCTCTGGTTTCAACAAGGTTTTGACATCATTCATCAGGTCGATGATTTGATGTTTGCTGAATGGAAGTTCCTGTGGTTTTGCCAGGACGAGTAACTCGCTTACAATAAGATTGATCCGGTCCAACTCACTTAACATGATCGTGTAGTATTGTTCATAGGGATGGTCGCTCTTTTTAAGCAGCTGGACGAAACCTTTTAAGGAAGTCAGCGGGTTTCGTACCTCGTGGGCCACACTTGCGGCAAGTTCGCCGACTATCGATAATTTTTCGGTTCTTCTTAAGCGTGCTTCGGTTTCCCGAATTTGAGTGACCTCTTTAGCATAAGTAATGATTCCGACTAAATCTTCTCCAACCATCATTGGGACAAACGTACAAGAAAGTAAGATGGACTTCCCGTACTTCGTCAGGAATTCTATATCTTTCCCTTTTTTGATCCCCTTATGGTTTTCCATGACATATTGGCAAGATGTACGGATCAATTCCGCGTCTTCTGCTGAAAAGTTCAAATCAATGAATGAGGCGCCATTTATTTCTTCCTGTTGAAAGCCTGTCACTGTTTCAAATCTAGGATTCACGGTCATGATCATTCCGTTTAAATCAAGCATCAGCATCGGATATGGGTTGTGTTCAAACAATGATTTATAGCGTTGTTCACTATCGAATAATTGATTCTCCGCGACAACCCTTTCAGAAATATCCCTGCCAATGACGACTAAGCCTTTTCGTGAACCATCCTCATTGAACAGGGGAACTTTGATCGTATCAAAGGTCTTGTGATTGCCATCGGGAAGAGGGATGATTTCCTCACACCTTGTGATTTCCCCTTTTACCCACGTTTCTTCATCGGAAACTTCACAGTAGATCAACGACTCTTTATAAAATTCGGAGTATTCTGCGAGCTCACTGTCTCTTTTCCCCTTATAATCTACATGCTCCAATTGAAATAATTGCAGCCCGAAGGTATTGGATTCAAGCCATCGGCCATCACCATCCTTGAAGTTAACGAAATCCACCATTGAATTTATGAGTGTGCGCCGACGTTGTTCCGCTTCTTTTAATTGTTTGAATTCTTCCCTTTTAGCTAAATAAAGATATAAGACCAAGCCTATTGATAAAAGAAAAACAAAGCCTTCCGCTCTTTGAAGTTGAACGAAGACCTCTTTGTTATGGATATTTGTAGTTAAAAAATAGTCGAACACGACTAATGTAAGAATCCCGGATAGGATATATATTGCTAAGATGGAGCGTTTGGACATGGAGATTCTCCCTGATTTAAGACATTTCAAAGGTAAAATTACATACACATTTTAACAAACTATCGGAAAAAAATATATGCAGAATCCTAAATAAAAAAACAGGGGCCAAAGTGGTCACCTGTTTTTTCTGTAGAAGGTAAGTTTCTTTTTCTTTTTTGCACGCTTATAGATAATGAAAAATAGTAAGAAGAGGAGTGCGAGTACAGCTAACGTATATTGGTTCATTTCCACAGATAGCAGTCCATAGGGAATCAGCGATAGGAAGAAAAAGTATATAAGGTTGCCAAGTGCCGTCGCTAATAAAAAATCCTTGAAAGTGACAGTGCTGACTCCCGCTGCCAAGTTAATTAAGCTTGTAGGGATAAGCGGGAAAATCCTGCCTGTAAAAACGTACATGAAGCCATGCTCTACAACTGTTTCTTGCCATTTTTCGCCAAGCTTCTTTAAAAGAAGCTCCTGAAACCAGTTTCTTGTTGCATAAAAAATGAATCCTGAGGCAACAACACTTGTAAACCAACTCCATAGATAGCCATATATGAATCCGAATATCGTGACATTGATAGTCAGGAGCAAAATTAAGGGGATGATAGTAAAAGAATTTTGTACAAACATCAATACGAATGTCACAATAAATGTAAGTAAAAGGTTTTCCTTCAATATGCTAATAACAGAATCCAGGTCACTTTTCCAAACCAAAGTGAACAGCTCTGCATTAGAGTAAATAAATATTGCGATTACCAGTAGACCGATTATGGTCAGGACTTTTTTCAAAGGGCCACCACCATTCTTACTAATAGTTTATCATTTTCGAGTTCATTGGTGAAAAAAAAGAGCTGCCGCAACATGCAGCCAGCTCTTTTCCATTATAGTGGGTTAACGTCGCGAAGATTCCTTTAAAGCCACTTTTCAAACTGAATTCTTTTGTTCATTGCATAAATGACTGGCGCTCCAATCAGGAGGACAACGAACTCACCGACAGCCGTGGTCATCCAGCTTAGCCAGAATGGCAAGCCAAAGGCAAGGTTCAGTTCAATTGCAATTAAAAACATTGTGAACGTGAAAAAGATAATCGTGGCGATCATCCGTCCTTTAATGCTTTTTATGAAACGAGAAACATAAATGACAAGCAATAAGGCGAGCAGGGATTGCCCCACCCCAAATATCAAATCATATGGCACCATCGGCGAAAAAAGCAGATTCGATATGAAGACTCCGCCGACGATACCGTAGATATACTTTTTATTGAATACAATGAGATGATTCAACATTTCCGGTACACGGAATTGGAACATCTCAAAAGCTATTGGTTTAAACACCAATGAGACCGCCACATACAAGGCAGCCAATAACCCGTTTATCACGAGTGTACGAACATTCATTTTACTCTCTCCCTAGTTTTTTATCGTGGGATGGTTACGAACCACGTTTAGGCGTTTACCCGATGATTAATAGTATCCCAAGTAAGCTTGTTTCGTCAATTTGTAAAGAATGGTTTTAATTTATAAGTTTCCAAGCAGGAGAAGTAGCTCAATAGGATTTTGATTTATTGCAATGAAGGGTGATATTATTTCAATATGTACGTCAAAGGAGTGAAGATAATATGTCGATCGAGAGTGTCAAAAGCCATTTTAAACAATGGAATCGGGAAGGCGACGTAAAGGAGTTCGAAACATCGAGCGCCACGGTGATTGAGGCAGCGGAAACCATCGGTGTTATCCCAGCGCGGATTGCTAAGACTCTTTCCTTTAAAGGGGAAGGTGAACACGCTATTTTGGTAGTTGCCGCAGGGGACGCGAAAGTGGATAATAAGAAATTTCGTCAGACGTTCGGTTTTAAGGCACGAATGCTTTCACCTGAAGAAGTGCTTGCACAGACCGGCCATGCAATCGGAGGAGTTTGCCCGTTTGGTCTGGCAAATGATTTAGCTGTTTTTCTTGATGTATCGATGAAGCGCTTCGAGTCATTGTTCCCGGCATGCGGCAGTGCGAACTCTGCAATAGAACTTACACTTGCTGAATTGTTTGAATATTCAGGTGCGAAGGATTGGGTGGATGTTTGTAAGGGTTGGGAAGAAAAGGGGAATGAGGAAACGGCGGTAGGCAATGCAGTTGATGGCTATTGATTAATGGTACCAAAAAATCCACATTGAATGGGGTTGAGTCCACTTCGGTGGACTTTATTTATTGATGACACGGGACATTTTATTTTTTAGTTAAACTGGTTCGAATCCGATTGCTTTATCCCTTACAGCAGCGACCGCAGTGCAAATTAGCGGTCAATAATTAAAGTGGTTCATGAACGGTTAATCGTGGAAAAAGTACTAAAGGGAGGTTGAAAGATGTTAAATGGAAGCCATAGAAAAAGCACCAGCAGCTATCTTAGTCTTAAAACACTTTATGAAGAAAATATCACGGTTAAGAGCATTGCCCAGGAGCTTGAGTTTTGCCATAAACACGATCTGGCGCTGGATATCCAGAAAGCATTGGAAAAAAAGAATTTTGATATATTGGCTGTGCAAGATCAAGGGGAAATCATCGGATATATCGAAAGGGAAGAGCTAGGTGAAGGGAAAATTTCTGAATATTTGAAAAACTTTTCACCAAGGGAAATGGTTTCGGATTCAACCCCTTTGATCCAGCTTCTACAAATTTTCAAGAATAAAACAAGGGTGTTCGTATTAGAGAATAATTCAATTAAAAAGTTGATTACCCATGCCGACCTTCAAAAGCCTCCAATCAGGATGCTAATATTCGGATATATTACCTTATTGGAAATGAGGATGAGCGATATCATCATGGATAGATTCGGCGATGGCAGCTGGTATCCAATGATCAGCGAAGACCGTTTAGAAAAGGCAAATGAATTATATAGGAGGAGAATCGATAAAAATGAAGACATCAATATAATAGAGTGCCTTCAAATCAGTGATAAATTCGATATCATACATAAAGATGAAGAATTGAGGTGCTTCTTCCAAATCCCTTCGAAAAGTAAAGGGAAGAAGGATGCGAATGCCATCCGGAAATTACGGGATAAGATTTCCCATGCTAATGAACTGGGTCTGGACATGTCGTGGATGGAAATCATTGAGGTTGTCGAGTCCTGTGGCCGGCTGCTCGAAATCTCTGAATCCTATCAGTATGAAAAATAAGGATCCGGCTATCATGCGGGTTCTTTTTATCGTTTAGATCCATACATAAAAAAACTGCCCATATAAGGCAGTTTCCCCGAAAAATCAAAACTCCGGCAGTTGATCCAGGTTATTTTCCTTTATCCCATCGGGTTCACTCCGCAAGATGTCACGTCCATATTTATGAAAGACGTCAACATTGGCCAGGTTGCCTGCTTTGGCTTCCGAAAGGGCTGTGGGGTAGTCGAGTTCGCGGCCGGAGTTCGTCTTGATGGCGATAATATTGTCCTCTTCATTTTTCCTTACGGCGATGATTTCTTCTTTTCCTGCTGAATCAGGTTGGTTTGCTTGCGGTGTTCCCTGCTGTTTATATGATTCATAGGCTTTTTCAAATTGGTCCATGTTTTGGACACCTCCTATTTATAGGGTGAGCCATTTTTTCTGCAATATACAAACCGGATTTCGTCCGACTTGAAGGCCATACCTTTAGCGACATCCAAAGCACTGCCTCCACCCAAACCGATGATGGCATCACATTCTTGTTCTTTAAATGCCAAACAGCCGGCTTCGATCTCCCTGTCCTTCGGATTGGTCGTCATTTCAATGAAGGTAGCAAAAGCAAGTCCTGCATCCTGGCAGGATTTAATCACTTTATCCAACCAGCCAGCATTGGCCACCCCGGAGTCGCTTACTATCAGCGCCTTTTTGGCGCCCAGCCGCAAGCAGGCCTCGCCAGCTTGTTCAATCGAACCTTTTCCAACAATCAATTCCGGCATCACGAATTTAGTTATCGACATTTTTACGCCTTCTCCCTGTAAAAATTCTATCTCTTCTGTATTATTTTCCCGAAAAAGAGCGAAAATCCTGTTTGGATTACAGGTATTTTTATATAATATGACAAAATATCGGATGAAAGAGAACTTTTGGCACAGGTCAATTTCCCTGTTGATTTCTTTAATTTGTAAATTTGTTACTTTAGACATGTATTATTTGGGATAAACCTACCTAGTTAGTATTCTCTATATATTGTAAAATTATGGTGGAATCTATTAAACTGGGAGGCAATCTATGAAAAAACAATTTCTATCGGTTAGCTTAATCGCGGCATTGACACTCGGGACAGCCGGGGCAACCACCGCTTTAGCAGCGCCACACTCATCGCCGGTGCTATCTGCGCCATCCACGGACAAGCAAGTCATTAAAAGAATCGATGCCGATAAAATCTACAAGAATATTGAATACCTCTCACAAACACCTCGGGTGGCCGGTACGGATTCTGAGTATAAAGCCGTCCAATTCATCAAAAAGCAATTCCAATCTTATGGCTATAAAGCCGATATCGAAGAGTTCAATTTTTTATCTTATACAGACCCAAATCTGGTCGAGCTGTCCGTTGCCGGATTTGATGGGGAAATCCAATCGAATCATTTAACCTATTCAGTTAATGGGAATTTATCCGGTGAAGTGGTATTTGCCGGTTTAGGAACGAAAGAAGAGCTAGAGAAAACCGACGTTGCAGGGAAGATTGCCCTTATACAAAGAGGCAGCCTCACTTTTGCAGAGAAAGTATTGAATGCAGCGGAAAAAGGGGCAGCGGGAGTCATCCTATTCAATAATGCAGATGGGGAATTAAACGGGACACTCGGAGAGGATAATGACAAGTTTATTCCATCCGTCACGATCACCAAAAAGGATGGAGAAGCCCTTCTGGAAAAACTGAATGCTGGAGTTAAATTGACAGCATCATTAAAAATTGAAGGAGCTTATTCCGGAGAAAAAACCTCTTATAATGTAGTGGCAACGAAAAAAGCAACAAAGAACAATAAAGCAAAAAAGAACGATATCATTTATATTACTGGACATCATGATTCCGTCACAGGTGCACCCGGAGCGAATGATGATGCATCAGGAACATCCGTCACGCTTGAACTTGCACGTGTTCTGAAGAATCTTCCTACAGATACCGAAATTCGCTTTGTCACCTTTGGGGCAGAGGAAAATGGATTGCTGGGTTCACAGCATTATGTGAGCAATCTCCCTGATGATGATATCAAGCGGACAATTGCCAACTTCAATCTCGATATGGTGGGAAGCAAGGATGCCGGAGATTTGGTCATTTTGACTAATGATGGAGAAATGAACCTTGTAACCGAGCTGGCCCAGGCATCAAGTACAAGACTGAATGGTGAGCCGACTCCGTATGGACAAGGCGGGAGAAGTGACCATGTATCCTTTGCTGAGGCTGGAATACCCGCTGCTTTATTCATCCACAGTCCATCAG
Organism: Bacillus sp. ISL-34; assembly: GCF_018613325.1. Lineage (GTDB taxonomy): Bacteria > Bacillota > Bacilli > Bacillales > DSM-1321 > Peribacillus. The sequence continues at coordinate 56,671 of NZ_JAGGQJ010000011.1, forward strand.
AACCTTGGTATCATACTCCTGATGATACCATTGATAAAATCTCAAAAGAAAAGCTTCAAGATGTTGCTGAAATTGTCGGCACAGCTGTCTATGACCAAGCAAAAATCGAAGCTAAAAAACCTGATTTCAATCATAAAAAAGGGAAAAAGGTGAAAGTTCCGCATTTATTTGGCGAAAAGGAATTCAAATAATGCAGTAAATATTCAGAGGGTGCAGCCTGCACCCTCTCTCTTTATGTTTAAAAATGGAAGTACGGGGGTGAAAAGTCTAATCTGGCATTGGAGCGTATGAGCTGAATTCCCTAATTCCGTAGCATAAATAGCTTATTTATCCCTATTTAACTCTAAGACTATAATCCTTATAATAAAAATTATGAAAAATATGACAGTCTACATAATGAGAATAGTATGTTTGAGGTGATTTTTTAAGTGTATGCAAATTCATTGAGTGAAATTCACTCAGCCCTCTCCAGCAAAATGTCCGATGTTAATGAAAAAATCAATCGTTTGGAGCAGGCAAAAAGACAAATCAAAGACGAACAGAATGCTTGTCTGGGGGAAATTGCTAAAATTAAAAATCCGGATTTGGCAAAAAGCTGGACGGGAAACCGTGCAGAGGACTTTCAAGATGCCCGCAGTGATGCATACAAGGCAATGTCAACGATCATTCATGATGATTATGACGACTATCAAGAGAAAATCGACGGTAAAATCATGATGCTTAATATAGAAAAAAAGGCTCTGAGTGCAGCAGGCATGATAGCACATGAAGCGGATGTTCTTTTAGGTAAAGGGGAAGCCGTCATAGATCAATTGGAAAGCAAAATATCATATTTAAAAGGGTGGTTGTTTTAATGACGACAATCAAACTGAATCATCCTGCCGTAACGAAGCAAGTCGATCAGGTGAAGACGGCACTTGGTACAGTCACGCTTGGAAATTTGCCGGCAGGCGAGCTTGGCAGCAATAAATTGGAATTCACCTCGAAATGGATCGACCGGGAAACGAACCTGGAGAAGGTCTTCGAGCAATATATCAAAATCGTCCAGAAAAATGTGGAAGATACCCGTGCCAACATTGACTTATTAAAAGAACAGGATGAAGCCATCGCCCATGCGTCTTCACATGGGTATCAGCGATGAAGATATATGAAGCCGAGACATTGACGGCCGCAACCAAGTCGCGCGCCAAGCAATATGAAGAACTAAAGAAGGAAGTCACAGCCCTGAAAAAGGAATTTCAGGGCATCGTCGGCCTGGATAACGAGTTCCAGGGAGCAGGTGCTACCGCCATCAAAAGCTTCTATGAAGCACAAATCGAGGTGGCGGACGCCTGGATGGAACTATTCACGACCCAGATCAGTTTTTTGGAAGGCATACCGGCCAGTCTGGAAGAGGCGGACCTCTCCGGAAATACGGTGGTCGAGGTCCCCTTTTTAGATGGCGAAGTCTCAAACGGCATCAATCAAGCGAAGTCGCTTGTCGATCAACAAGCGAACGATCTTCAAAGGATCCTGAACAGCATTGACGATATCCTGCCTCTTGATAAGTTCGACCAAAAGGACTTTAATGAAAAAATCACGCTGGCCGGGCACAGGCTGGATGACACCGTGACAAAGGTCGAGAATGTCGACCGGCAATTGGTCGAGGAATATGATGTGTCCATCGGGCAGGAAAACGTGGCCGTTGGCCTCTTCCGCGCCTTGCTTGATGCCACCAAGCAGGACGGCCACGTTTCGCCGATGACCTTCAACCAATCGGCATTCAAAAATAGTGACGTCTATCAAGTGAAGGATGAAGTCGCCGGTCAGATGAAAGACTATCAGACCTTCAAAAAGGAACAAGCAGAAGCCCGGAAAATCGAACGAGAAATGGAAGAACTCGAAAATCGTCCATGGTATGAAAAGGCCTGGGATACGACAAAAACCTTTACAGGGGAATTCACGGGATATTATGATTCAATCAGGGCCTCGACAGGAGTCGATCCAGTAACCGGCCGCAAGCTGTCCGATGCCGAACGAATCGCCGCCGGCGCCATGGCAGCCGCTGGATTCATCCCCGTCGTCGGCTGGGCCGGCCGGGCCATCAAAGGCGGCAGCGCCATCTACAAAACGGCCAAAGGACTCAACGCAGCGAACCACGCGCTCGATGCCTATAAAACGACAAAAGGCTTTAGCCTCCTCCAGAAAACCGAATACGGAATATACGGCCTCCTCGCCGCCAACGGCCTCGGCGAAGCGGCCACAGGCAAAGATATGTTCGGCAATCAGCTTACCGAGGAACAGCGCCAGAACGGGCTGTTGATGGCACTCGGAATCGGCGGTGTGGCTGGTGCGGCGAAGGTCGCTGATAAAGTAGCGAGTGGTACAAAGTTCGTCCCTTACAGCAAGGAATTTGCACAAAATCAGGTTCAGAAGGTTCAAGCTACAATAACAGACATAGCGAGATCAGGAAAAACCACGTTAAAAAATATAGGTGAAGCAATCGGTAAAAAAGAAATCCCTAAACGGATAAGTATGGAACAAGTATCCCTCGCAGGAGGACCAACCCTTCGCCAAGTTATGATGGAAAAGCAGACAATTAAGGAAGCCTATCAGAAATTTACGGTGAAGGATAGCAAAGTAGAGGGTGTTTCAGGGGAGAGTATTTCTAAGGGTACAGATAAAGGTCTTGAAACTAGAGGTTACAGACCAGAACCTGGTGAAAGAACAATGTCAAGGGAAGAGTGGAAGGCGCTGGATAGAGAGAGACGTATAGAGGTTAATTATCCAAAACCAATTATTAATGGTGGAAATTATGAGCTTGTCAAATCTAAACCCGAATATTATACTCCCGAGGGTGAAATTATTTGGCCCCCTAACCGTGGCGTATTAGGTGAACCCAAACCCATGATATTAAAGCCTGGCACAATTATTGATAGATTTGGTTATGAGGGTGGAACTTTTGTTTCACCGTATGGTGTTCCCTATGAAATGCGTGCATTAGCTCCTGAAACATATTTAAAACCTTATAAACTCTATGTTGTGAAGAAACCTATAGAAGTGCAGGCCGGGAAAATTGCTCCATGGTTTGATGAACCAGGTATGGGTGTTCAGTATGAACTCAACCAATCAGTAAAAAATTTTATAGATCAAGGAATAATTGGAAGGGTAGGAAAGTAGTGTGAAAAAAGAAGAATTACAACAAATGTTAATTAATGCTAATGTTCCAAAAGATTTATATAACTTAAATGGGGGATTACCTAATGAGTCATTTTGCTTAAATAAAGAAGATAATATTTGGGAAGTTTATTATAGTGAACGTGGTGTGAAATCACAATTAAAGAAATTTGACTCAGAAGATGAGGCATGTGATTATTTTTATAAAACAATTTTGGAACTTCTGAATTAATAGGATTTAGCATTAAAATAGAAAATTAAATGAAAAAGAAAAATTAGATAAGGTGGGCTTACAGTATTGTAGGCTCACCTTTCGTCTATTCAAAAATACTAAGGATCTGTAGTAAATAAAATTATGGCGATTCAGAGTCGTGACTTTAAAACCTGGCTAATCATAGATAGATTCGGGTTGGAACATTTATTCACCTATCCGCTCTATATTAATATTGTGAGCTTGAACCCCGTACCCTTTTTAAACTGCAAAAGAAAAAAGAAGCTTTCTCATCTAAAGGTAAAACTATAATTCTGAAATCTCCTTTGAAGAATATAGTAAAATAATAAATTCTATTAAATAAAAAATGAGGTTTTTAATTTGAATGGATTAATAGGTGATATTTTAGTGAAAGGAAATATACTTAATGGAAATACAAATAAATAGGATTTTTGTATAAATTTTCAAAATGAACTACTATCAAACGATATATCGAATAATATGTTTGTTTTTAAGGACGCAATTATGTTAGAAGGAATTTATTCTTGGGTTGTGGTTAACTTTCAAAACGATAGAGTTTCTCGTATTGAACTCGAGAATGCTGATGAAAATTTGAAAAATACTTACAATAATTGGTCTAATTATAGAGCTAAAAAAAAGAAAGAGATACATGATAAATGGGTAGAAGAGATATTAGGAAAACCAGATATAAAAAAAGGAGATTCATTAATTTATAATAGAACTTGGGGAGAAGTCACATCATTTGAAGATAAGAAAAGTGGACAAGGAGAGATCTGGATCAGTTATAAAAAATGACACAGAAAACTCAATCTTGCCAGAATAAAAGTAAACCTTGAGTGGCCAAAGCCATTCGAGGTTTTTTAATGAATTGAAATAATACTCCAATTAACGTGAAAGCCGAGGATATTAGGATATTACAAAATATAGGAAGTTGGTAAAATGACACGAAATGAATATGAAAATAAGATAAAAGAGTTAGGTATAGATTTACAAGAACTCAATATCGTTATTGGAAGAAAAACTAATGTACCATTTTCAACAGGTTGTTATTTTGAAGATGGAAGTTGGATATTGTATGATGTGGATGAAAGACAAAATTTATCAATCATCGAAAAGGGTAATGAGGATCGAGTTTTCAAATTTTTATATATGATAACGATGGGGAAAATAGGTAAGTAGAATTATAGGCGATAGCCAAATTGATTTGAAAACCTGACTACTCTTCCAAAGCACCAAATCCATTGCATGCCGTGGTAACATAGTTAAGATTATCGAAAATGAAACCTTGAGTGGCTAAAGCCATTCAAGTTTTTTTAATGAAATTGTATAAATTTTTGTATGAAAAATATGATGATAAGCAGTAATTTGGAAATACTGAATGATTTTTCCTTTGTGATTAAATGGAAAAATATTATAGTGGTTGTAGTATAGAAGGACATTTAATTAAGCAAGGAGAATGAAGGGGAAGAAATAGTACTTAAACAAAAAGTAGGTGTAAGGAATGACAGGCAGAAGAATGGTAGACAGATGGGAAGACGATAGTAAAAATTTTTTGAGATTTAATCTAAAACAAAGAATGTTACCAAGTCTGTATGGCGGTATTATTGGAGACATGCTTGGTGTCCCGGTTGAATTTAAAAAAAGAGGGACTTTCACTATTAATGATATAACGGGATATGGAACCTATAATCAGCCGCCAGGCACTTGGTCGGATGATACTTCACTAACTTTATGTTTAATTGAAAACTTAATTGAAAAAAGCGATTCCGCGGAGCTAATGCAAAAATTCGTTCGGTATATGGAATCTGGCTATTGGACACCACATCATGAAATGTTTGATATTGGCAGAACGACCAGTGAAGCCATAACCAAGTTTAAAAGTGGAACGCCAGCAAAAGAATGTGGCGGAGATGCAATGTTTGATAATGGGAATGGGGCGTTGATGAGGATCGCTCCAGTGGCATTTATCCTTTTTAATAGCTTTAATTTCATTGAAAAAACCCAAACCATTAAAAAATATACGGAAGTTACCCATGCACATCCGCGTTCTGTGGTAGGTTCCATTATTTATGTCGAGTTTTTACTTAGACTTTATTATAATAATTCTCCAGAAGTTTCAAAAAGGGAAATAAAAGAACTTTTTGATGAGAATTTTGATAAAGATCATATATACCAAAAAGAGCTGCAATCCTATTCAAGAATTTTTGAGGAAGATTTCTTTTCATTACCACAAGAAGAAATTCAGTCAGATGGTTATGTGGTTCATACGTTAGAAGCAGCCATTTGGTGCTTAGGAAATTCAGATTCATTTAGCGAAGCCGTTTTAAAGGCAGTGAATCTAGGGGATGATACGGATACAGTAGGTGCCATTACAGGAACAATGGCAGGTATGTACTATAAAATGGACGACATTCCTAAAGAATGGCTTGAGAAAATCACAAGAAAAGAAGATATCGATGAATTAATCAAGCAATTCCATAGTTTTTGTGCAGATAAAGCAATTAAAGAAGAGTATGGGGATTGATGTAAATCCCTCATATGAACATAAAAAAACCCCTATAAAAGTCCTTTATAGGGGTTTTTTATGTCCAGAGTCCAGTTTATGCTATGTTAAACGGGAAGCGAAGCAGTTTGAATTTAGGTGATGGAGAATTAAATAATGGAGTGAGTGGAAAAATGATTAGAAAAGGTGAGTATACTATCTATAATGGGAAAGAGTATAGATTCATAGAATCGGATACAGTGGGAGCTATTGAATTAATAACCAATGATAAAAAAGATATGGGCAATGGCTTTACTTATTATAAAAATAATATTTACACGAAAATATTACGCGTAAATGAAGTTAAAGAATTATATTCTATTAATCCCTATGCTGTATATAAGGGAGAGATGTTTCCAGCATCAGAAGAAAGAACAACTGGTAAAGTATTGTTGGTTACAACAAACACTGAACTTGCTAAACAGATGGGTTTTGAACGTACAGATAAATATATGTAATCCAAATCTGTGGAATGGGATGAAGTGGAGATAATCGAGAAGAGGAAGCCCTATTCAATAGATTAAATTTTCTCGTTTGAAATGCGATTTATTTTATTGCACTATATGGGAGGTTAAAATGGATTGTAAGAAAAAGCAGTTAATCGATCAAATAAAAGTTGTAATAAATAATCTTGAAAATGATTATTATAATGAAATTACTAGCGGCGTTTTACAACTTATATATATAAGATATAAGAATGCATTGAAAGCATTGGAGAATAATAAAGATATAAGAGAATTAAATATAATTGGTGGCATAAGGGCATATATGGATAGTTATAGTGACTATCAAAATCCATTATTAAAAGAATTACATAAAGCTGAAAAATTACATAAAGAATTATTGAATGCTTGATAAAGTTTGAAAATGGAGGAATCTATGATAAGAAAAGGAAAGTATGCAATATATAATGGTAGCGAGTATAGTTTTAGTCTACTGGAAGATAAGTCTATAAGGATAATAAGTAATAAACATGCTGATCTATCTCAAGGTTTCAAACATTTAGATGAAAATATTTATATAAAAAATGTTTCTGTAGAAGAGGTAGAAAATTTATTTAAGATAAATTCGAAGGCAATATATAAGGGAGAGTTGTTTACAGCATCTGAAGAAAGAAAAACCGGAAAAGTATTGTTGGATACAACCAACACTGAAATTGCCAAAAAGATGGGGTTTGAACGAACAGATAAATATATGTACTCCAAATCTGTGGAATGGGATGAAGTGGAGATAATCGAGGAGAGGAAACCCTATACATTAGATTAATTACCCCGTTAAAAAGCCCTTAAGGATAGGGGCCTTTTTTATGAGGGGTGTCAATCTAAAGGCAACGAATCAGCACCAGTTGATTTGGTAGCGACAGTATCCTGCCGTTACCAAATCGGCCGAAGGGTGCCTGGATTATAATAGCCTAAGTAAAGCCTGTGCACCTGTTAGGATAAGCCCTATTATAAAACCACAGACCGCCCCGTTCACACGAATCCATTGTAAGTCTTTTCCTACGCCATTTTCCATCATATCAATCAGTGTTTCATTGTCTAGCTTATCTAAATTTTCCTGTACAAGATTGCCGATCTGCGTATGATTATTTTCAATGAGGACAGTAATTTGTTTCTGTATCCAATGATCGATGTGGGTGCTGTTTTCTTTTATGTTGTCCAGTAAGTGATGAATCATTGGAGTAAGGTAATTATCCATGAAATGCTCATCTTCGACGAAATCCAATGCTTCTTGTTGAATTTGTTGTAGACTTCCCTTTATTGTCGCCTCAGGCTCCCATTTTGTCAGAAGTTGTTTTTTCCATTTTTCAACTCCTTCTAACAGTTCCCGGTTATGGTTAATGCCTTGTATCTCTTTCCTGATATATAAGATTAAAGCCTCTCTATTTGGTTCGTCCTCGTTTTGTAAATTATTTACGACACTTAATAAAAGGTTTTGTATGATATTCCCAAGTTTCTCTTCGTTAAGCAAACTTTGAATGGATTTAACGGCAAACTGAAGCATACCTTCCAGTTCAATCTTGCTGAGTACATCCATGGAAACAGTGCCAAGTCGGTGGCTGGTTTGTTTTTTTCTTAACCAATCTTCCGCTTTTTTCAAAACATGATCCAAAGCCTTCTTATCAAACTCTTCGTTAAGTAACTGTGAACTTACTATATGTAGAATCTTACTCATGTCTATATTAGAAAGTGATGCTTCAATTTTTTTTGCAACGAAAGGTGTAATCTTTTCTATATCTATATAACCAATCATTTGCTTGATCAGTTTAATCAGGACTTTTCTAAAAGTATCACTTTGTATCTCTTTTACTAAAATGGGGATCAATTTTTCTGTAAAAGAAATATGTTTTACTTTGTCCTGAATACTTTCCTTAGAAAGCCAATCGTTTTTTAACATCGAAACAAGTGCATTTGTCATTCTTTTACGATTATTAGGCAAAAGTGCTGTATGGGGGATTGGTAATCCAAGCGGATGCCGGAATAGTGCAGTGACTGCAAACCAATCTGCCAATCCGCCAACTAAACCAGCCTCAAACCCTCCATGTAATAAATCTAGCGGCAATGAACCTAGAAATGGAGTGGTTGCAATATAACCCGCCCCCATGATAATTAGTGAATACCTGGCAATTTTTCTTGATGATTTTATTTTTGATGACATTATATTCCTCATCCTTAAATGAAATTCAATTACTATACACGAATCATTAGCAAATTTTATAACTTACTTTTATCTAGTAGTATAGCAGGTAGTTCAAAAAAATACTCCCAACACGGGCAGTAAGTTCATCTATTGGGGAATGGGGAAATCAATTATTAAGACCATAATTATTAATATTTTCCTTTGAATGTTAAAGATGCGGATGTTTTATTCATTTAATGAATCTCCAACATATTATGATGCGTCTGTTTTTATCGAATTATTTTTAACGGTCCCTACATTTTTCTTATCTTTCATATGACTGAAGATATAGGCCAGAACGGAGCCTGATAGATTATGCCAAACACTGAAGATGGCACTAGGTACAGCGGGCAAAGGCGAGAAATGGCTGTTGCTATCGCTACACCTAAACCAGAGTTCTGCATACCAACTTCCATTGCAACGGCTTTCTGTTTAGCTAAATCCATCCCGCATAAACGAGCAAAGAAAAAGCCGAGAAGAAAACCAAGAACATTATGAAGAACGACGACTGCAAAAATCAGTAAACCTGTTTTAGCCAGCTGTGCTTGGCTGCCAGCTACTACGGCAGAATACGATCAGAACGATGGAAATGCAAGATACTAGAGGTAAAGCCCTTGCACGGGCCTCTGCCTGTTTACCGAAAAACTTTTTAACGATGAATCCAAGCATCAGTGGGATAATCACCACTTGAATGATGGAAATGAATAATGACCCAATACTGATATTGACCCATTTACTTGCCAAGAGCAGAATAAGAAGTGGAGTTACGGCAGGCGCTAGAATAGTGGAAACAGAAGCAATGGCAACTGCAAGCGCAACATTTCCTCTCGCTAAAAACACCATGACATTTGAAGTTGTTCCACTAGGGCAACATCCTACCCAAATAACGCCAACAGCCATTTCTTTGGGAAAATCGAAGCCTATTGCTAATACAAATGCCAATGGCATAATGATAAAATGTCCTGCTACTCCTAGTGCCACTTCTTTCGGACGTCGGAAAACTTATTTAAAATCCGATGTTGATAATGTAAGTCTCGTGCCAAACATGACAATTCCTAATAATGGAACAATATAGTCTCCAATCCTTATAAATTGATTAGGTATACGCAATAACTGCAAATATAATGACCCATAAGGTAAACGTTTTACCAGCAAATCCGCTGATTTTCTCTACTACTCCCATAGTGACCCTCCTAGATGTTTTAAAATAAAACAATTATAGTTTATACTCAGAATGTTTTAAAGTTTTTAAAAAATCAAGACATTTCTAAACAGCTTTTTGGGTATTTTCTATGGACAGTCATATTGAAAAAAGTGATTTTTTGAACGGTAAATTCTCTAGCGCTGATATTGTATGAATATGAAGATTATCTATATGTTGAACGGACATGGCAAAATGAGACGAAAGCAACTAAAATAGGCCGCCGCCTCTCCAAAGGAATTAGGAGAGGCGGCGGCAGAAATCGCTTGAATTGGAACCTAGTTAATCGACAGTAAGCAGATGAATTACTAGTCGGTACTTTTTATAAACGGCCTGCAATTATGTATAATACTTTGCTTGTATCCCATTCGGTTATCTTAGGATTCATCATGTTTTTCTATCTTAAAGAACAAACAGTGATAGGTTGCTTTCACACCTGATTCATTTCGGTATTGTGTTTCGTATATGTTGATTAACTCTCGAAAAAAGGAAGGGCGCTGGCAGTAGTTTTCTTTGTTGCTGTTAGCAGCACCAATCTTTTTAATTGAAGTGAAAAATTCACGTACTGTCTGAAAGTACTCTATTTCAAGCTTTTCGTTTTTTGTTATCTCGATTGGAACTGCTGATGAAAAGGGGATTGCTTCTACACAAACTTTGGATAGTTCTTCTAGAGTGTAAAACATTTGGCCTGGTGAACTATCAATGGAAAGTTGAAGTTTTTCTTTCGCATGTTCATATGACCTATGAAGCTCTTTAAAGGTATCGACTCCGAACGTTGAAAATATCAGGCTTCCTTCGGCCGTTAATCGTGTACACAGTTTTTCAAGGGTTGCAGGAAGATCGTTCAGCCATTGAAACGTTGCATTGGAAATAATCAAGTCGTAATTTTCATTAAGCACCATTTCTTCGATATCCGTACATAAAAATGTAACACGGTCTTCATCTGTCATTCCTTTCGCCACTTCGACCATTCCTGGTGCCAAATCAACAGCCGTAACAGCGGCATTAGGGAATGTTTTGACGAGTAACCTGGTTAAGTAACCAGTGCCGCAGCCAATTTCAAGAATACTGATTTTATGATTGGTGCTTTTTTGAGGAAGCAAATCCACTAATTGCTTTGCCATGTTTTTTTGGACATTGGCGTACGCATCATATGTTTTCGCGTGTTCACTGAACCGCTTGCTTAACAATCGTTTATCAATCATCAATGTACTCCTTTTGAATAAATGTTTTTATATGCTGCACACTTTCCTGTGGTTTTGTGAAAAATGGAATATGACCAGCGCCTTCGATAATATGAAACTCGGCTTTCCCACCCAGATTTTCTTTAATGAAAGAGGAGGCCTCGATTGGACAAATGTTGTCTTCCTTCCCATGAAGCAATATAACGGGGGCTTCAATCCGGTCGAGTTTTGCTCTAGCATCTTTCTGAAGTAGATAATCCAAGCCAATAAGAAGCGAAAACACATCATCTCCATGAAACTTGCTTTGAATTTTCGTGATGAATTGATGATAAAAGCCTGCTTCTTTTTCAGCTTCGGAAAACATCGCTTCATAGAAAGAAGTCAAAGTCTTCTCTTTATTGCGCTGCAGTTGTTTCTTCATGCGCTCGACCATTCGTGGATCCCAGCCAAATGAATAATTTTCTCCTGTGGTAAACCGACTTGTAGCGCCAAAAAGGATAAAACCTTTTATTTTTTCTCGATACGAACTTGCAATTTCAAGTGATACTAGTGATCCTAATGACCAGCTCAGTAAATAAACAGGACCATCGATGGAAGCGATTGTGTCTATGGCTCTTTCTTCAAAGTCATTTAATGCTTTCATATCTCTCCATTCTATAAATGAAAGGTGAAATACTTCTGACAGCGGTTTGATTAACGGTTCAAACGCCTCTTTTTCCATTCCCCAGCCAGGAAGCATGATTAAATTCGGCTGTTTCATTCAATAACACCCATTTCTTTTCCAATGATCGAAACCTTTTCAACTGCCCAATCAAGATCTTTTTTATCGTGGAGAGTTGTTATGGTAAACCGGATTCTCGCCTCATTTTCAGGAACGGTCGGCGGCCTGACAGCAATAGCCGCAATTCCTTCCTTTTGCAAACGTGCGGCAAATTCCATCGCTTTTTCGTTTTCCCCGATGACGATAGGAACAATTTGTGATTGACTTCCGCAAATATTAAACCCGTAATATGTGAGTTCTTCTCTAAAGTGTTCTGAATGTGCTTGGAGCAGTGAGCGGCGTTCAGGTTCTTGCTGTACAAGTTCAATCGCTGCTTTTATGGCACCGAGTATGGCCGGTGGGAGTGCGGTTGAATATATGAATCCGCGCATGCGATTTTTTAAATAGTCGATAAGCCATTTTTTCCCGACAACATAGGCCCCGAATGAACCGAGCGCTTTACTGAAAGTTCCCATTTGGATATCTATTTTATTTTGAAGATGGAGATGACCGGCATAGCCTTCACCATTTTTACCGTAGACTCCGCTTCCGTGTGCTTCATCAGTCATTAATATTGCGGTATAACGTTCCTTTAACCGAACAAGGTCTTCAAGATAAGCAAAGTCACCGTCCATGCTGAAGACCGTATCCGTCACGATTAATTTACGTGCTTCAATCGGTGATTTTTTCAAAAATGCTTCTAAATGATCTAAATCATTATGACGATAGCGTATATGCTTTGCACGGCTTAAAAGGGCTCCATCGACAATGCTTGCATGATTCAATTTATCGCTATAAATAATATCGTTACGGGAAAGCAGGGTGGAGATGATTCCAAGGTTCGCGTTATATCCACTGTTGATGATGAGTCCTGCTTCGGCTTTCTTCCAATTGACAAGAGCTTGTTCCGCTTGCCCGTAAAGAGGATGATTGCCAACAATTAAACGTGATGCCGTTGCTCCTGCACCATATGTATGTACTGCATCTACCATAGCCTTTTTCAGCCGCTCATCCCCTGCATATCCTAAATAGTTATTAGAAGCTAGATTTAGCATCCTGCATCCGTTGATCATAAGCCATGGCTGCTCGGCGCATACCGTTGATACGAGTTCACGCTTTTGCGAAATCTCATCTAAATAAGCCAGTTCTTTTTTTATTTTTTCTTCCCAACAAGGTAATTGTTTTTCACTGTGCATGGCCAGTCTCCTTTTTAATTGTTAACTAAAATAAAAATAGGTTAACATATAAAACATTCTAATTCTGACTCAATGAAACTGTCAAGCTTAGAAAAGGAGCATGAGAATAAATTAATAATCCATTAATCTCGGAGAAATCAAGGGTCGAAAAAAGCTGGTGGCCAGGAACATGTATCTACCCATTAAAATAAGTTTAAGGAGAACCGGGCAGAGGCTTTGTTAAGCTAATTATAAAAGAGCTTAATGAAAATTAGTGCCTTTGTGTGTATTAAGCTCGTTCATTGAAGATAATCTAACTTCCAAGGTAGTCTTTTTGTTAAACCTTCAAATCTTTGAAGGATTAACTGGAATTCCATGTTACTATAGAGCAGTGAAATTAACCGAATTCACATTAACCATTACATAAAGGAAGGGTATAAATATGAAAAAGATTTCTTTGGATGTTTTCTTTATATTAATAGGAGCTTTTATTTTCGCTTTGGCAATAAATCTTTTCGTCATTCCCAATGAACTTGGTGAGGGGGGAGTCACGGGGATAACCATCATTTTGTTTTATCTTTTTGAATGGTCACCAGGGCTGTTAAGTTTGATCATTAACGCTTTCCTGCTCATTGTCGGTTATAAATATTTGTCGAAATTAACAACGGTATATACAATCATAGCCGTTGCATTTAATTCACTTTTCCTTCATTTAACCGAAAATTGGACGATATCTTCAGATGAATTGGTCATCAATGCGATATTTGGCGGGGTTTTTGCCGGTGCAGGAATTGGCATAATCATTCGTGTTGGAGGCACTACTGCGGGTACGACGATCCTGGCCCGAATTACGAATAAGTATTTGGGATGGAGCTTAAGCTATGGACTTCTGTTTTTCGATTTAATCGTTGCGTTCTCATCTTATTTCATCATAGGTGCAGAAGGTCTGATGCTCACTATCCTTATGCTTTATATTGGAACAAAAACGATGGAATTCATCATCGAGGGATTGAACCCGAAAAAAGCGATTACCATCATTTCAAAAGAAGCGGACCAGATTGCAAAACAAGTAACCGAATTGATGGACCGGGGGGTCACTGTTTTTAGTGGTCATGGATACTATACAAAAGCATCCAAGGATATATTATATATCGTTATAAGTAAGCAAGAAGTACTAAAGTTAAAGAGAATAGTGCAGTCGACGGATAGCAATGCTTTTATAGCCATACATGACGTTCGGGACGTATTTGGTGAAGGATTCCTGGATATCTCGAAGTCCTGATGCGGATATGGTATATGCGAAATGAAAAGGCCTAATAGGCTTTTTTATTTTGCACTGCAAAAAATCTGTTAATTCTGAATAATTTGTTATATTATGTAAGTAAGAAACCACACACCCTGAGGAGTGCAGCCATTAAATGTGGAGGTGTCCAAGATGATCCTTTTAAAAGTGGATGACAGAAAGTTTGGGAAAAGCAATATCAAGTACAGTGTCGTTGATAAGGAAACGAATGAATTGATCATTAGCGGTGTGTTTAAAGAATTTGGACAAGCAAGTGATAAATATTATGAATTGAAGGATGAATACGGTCCTTCCAATGTGAAGATGATATTGAAGTGAAGGGGGACCGACGGGTTTCCCTTTTTTCGTATAATGCCAGGAATGAAAATGGCCCGTACGATAAATAATCGGATAAAGGAATAATCAAAGGTTTCTGAATCATATAATTAGGTTAAGAGAGTTCTTAACATCCTTTTTTTACAATATACTACAATTTTATTGTAAAGTATGGAATTTGGTGGTAATATAAAGCGCATAAATGTAAACGTTTGCAACGATTTTTGTGAGGAGGTGATGTAAAAGAAGAGCGATAGACTATTAATTTTATAGAATGAATGGCTTTTATTTTGCTATTTTATGCAAACGTTTTCTTAAAAATTGCATGAATATTATGAGAAAAAGGGAGAGTGGGTAGGCATGAGGCGTAAAAAATGGTACGGGGGAATTCTTACTGTTTTATTAATTTTTAGTGTGATTTTGGCTGGATGCTCTTCTTCAACTGGCGGAAACAGCGACTCAAAGGATGTCGTGACGCTGGATATATTCCAATTCAAGGTAGAATTCAAGTCGCAATTCGAGACATTGGCAAAACAATATGAAAAAGAAAATCCAGATGTGAAGATCAAGGTATCGACAGTCGGCGGCGGAAATGATTATAAATCAGCCATTACGGCAAAGTTCGCTTCAGGTGAGGAGCCAGCTGTTTTTAACATTGGCGGACCGGTAGATGTCGAACAATATAAAGATAGATTAACAGATTTAAAGGACACGAAGGCTGCTGCTGCAGCACTTGACGGTACTTTGGATGGCGTGGAAGAGGACGGGCAAGTCCTTGGACTTCCATTTAACCAGGAAGGATACGGCTTGATTTATAACAAACGGATATTTAAAGAAGCCGGAATTAACCCTGATGAAATTACAAATTATGAAGCCCTAGAGGCGGCAGTTAAAAAAATGGATTCACAGAAAGATAAATTGAAAATCGATGCAGTTTTCGCCTATCCGGTCAAAGAGAAGTGGGTGACAGGAAACCATTTATCCAATGTATTCTTATCTCCGGAGTTTGATGGGAATGTGTTAGAAGCAAGTAAGGCTCCAACGGTCAAATTCACGGATGGTGACAAGTTTAAACAACTGGTCGATATCCAAAATGAATATTCCGTCCAGCCGACAGCAAGCCTCGATTACTCCCAACAAGTGGAAGAGCTGTTCTCACTTGAAAAGGTTGCAATCATTCAGCAAGGCAACTGGGTGTATAACACAGTGTATGATATGGACCCTGAGTTAGCTGAAAAGGGAATTGGCATCATCCCGATTCCAAATGGTGACTCTGCAGGCATGCCGGTCGGCGTACCGAACTATTGGGCAGTGAACAAGAAATCGGATGAAAAGGTACAGGAAGCAGCGAAGAAGTTCCTTGACTGGATGTATACATCCGAAGAAGGGAAAAAAGCCGTTTTGGAAGATTTTAAATTCATTCCTGCTTATGAGGGATATGATGTAGAAAAAATTGCCGATCCAATTTCAAAAGAAATTTATAAATATTCCCAAGAAGGAAACACGGTTGGGTGGGTGTTTAATGGATATCCGGTCGGTTGGAATGATGATCTTGGTGCAAGTGTCCAAAAATACGTAACTGGTAAATTGACTTGGGATGAACTTGTCCAACAGAACATTGAAAATTGGGAGAAGATTCATAAGAAATAAGTGTTGGGAAATGCAAGTGACCAATCGGCATGAAAAGTGTGTCGATTGGTATCCTTGTTATAGAAAAGTCGCTTAGGGAAATTGCCTCAGCAAGGGATTCAGCAAATAACCATGGTCTAAAACCAATTAACTATTAAATCATTTCAAGGAGGTCGGTTTCGTTGAGGAATCGGGATGCCGCATATTGGCTGTTTTTGACACCTGTTCTTGCTGCACTCATTTTGGTTGTGATCGTGCCACTCATCTACGGATTTTATTATTCCTTTACGAATTGGAACGGTTTAGGGAAGCCGGATTTCATCGGTCTTAAGAATTATATAGACTTGTTTACGGATAAAGGGTTCCTTGATACATTTTGGTTCACCATTAAATTTTCCGTAGCCGCAATTGTGGTAATCAATGTCATTGGATTAAGTTTGGCTCTCATCGTGACTTCAAAAATTAAATCAAGCAACATACTGCGGACAGTTTTCTTTATGCCCAATTTAATTGGCGGCTTGATTCTCGGTTTTATCTGGCAGTTCATTTTTATTAAGGTTTTCGGTGCGATTGGTGATTTGACTGGAATCGAAGCATTTAATGGATGGTTATCAACGACAGATACAGGTTTTTGGGGATTGATCATTTTAACGTCTTGGCAGATGGCCGGATATATCATGATCATTTATATTGCCTATCTGCAGGCTGTTCCTGAAGACCTGATCGAAGCGGCAAAAATTGACGGAGCGAACAGCTTCCAGCGTTTTCGTCATATAACTTTTCCGCTAGTGGCACCTGCTTTTACCGTCAGTTTGTTTTTGACGCTTTCCCACTCGTTCAAGATCTATGATCAAAATCTTTCTTTGACGAATGGAGCTCCCTATAATTCAACTGAAATGGTTGCGATGAACATTGTAAAATCCGCCTTCACCGAAAACGATATGGCGTATGCACAGGCAAAAGCCGTTATCTTTTTCGTAATCGTGGCGGTCGTTTCACTGACACAAGTCTATTTCAATAAAAAACGGGAGGTTGAGCTGTAATGAGAGGAAAATGGAAATTGTGGCTGATTGGATTCATCGGATTCATTTTGGCCATATTATGGCTCACTCCGTTTTATTTAATGCTTGTCAATGCTTTTAAAATGAAACGGGATATATTTGCCGATACACTGGGACTGCCTGAAACCTGGACATTCGAAAACTTCATTCAAGCTTTCGAGCAATTGGATTTCCTCCGGACATTATTCAATTCTTTATTGATATCGGGCGTCAGTGTAGTCATCATCATCATCTTTTCTGCGATGGCTGCGTACGCTCTTTCCCGAAACAAAAGTAAAATAAGTTCCCTGCTTTTCTTCATATTTGTAGCAGCCATGCTGATCCCGTTTCAGTCTGTGATGATACCGCTCGTTGCCCAATTCGGACAGCTGGGGATGTTGAACAAGGCCGGACTGATTTTCATGTATTTAGGTTTTGGCTGCAGTCTCTCCATATTCCTATATCATGGTACTTTAAAAGGGATTCCCATCTCACTTGATGAGGCAGCAAAGATTGATGGTGCAAACCGCTTTCAAATATTTTGGTATATCATATTTCCGTTATTAAAACCGATGTCCATTACAGTTGGGATCTTAAATGTCATTTGGATATGGAATGACTACTTGTTGCCATCCCTTGTTATTGGCGGCGCAGGATCGGAGACCATTCCACTTAAATTATTCTTCTTTTTCGGTCAATATACGAAGCAATGGCATCTTGCCTTGGCTGGCCTTACTTTATCCATCATTCCAGTCATCATTGCGTACTTTTTTGCTCAGAGGCAAATTATCAAAGGAATTGCAGATGGAGCCGTTAAATAACTATTTAAATATAGGGAATATTAAACCATGTGCGGTGAACGGGGAGTGTTGATGAATTTGTCTGTTACTATAAAAGACGTTGCCAAAAAAGCGAATGTCGCTCCATCAACGGTATCGCGTGTAATCCATAACAGCCCGACAATCAGTGAAAAGACAAAGCGTAAGGTACGCAAGGTATTAAAGGAAATGGGCTATCATATGAATGAAAATGCCCGGAATTTGGTCACGAAGTCAACTAAGGCTATTGGGATTGTCATGAAAAGTTCGGCAAGGGAATCACTTTATAATCCCTTTTTTCCGGAAGTGATCCGAGGCATCGGGGATTTCTGTAATAAAGAAGGGTACAGTCTTTCTCTGACAACCGGCGAGACGGAGGATGCCATCTTTGAGGATGTCGTGAAAATGGTTCAGGGCAGAAGAGTGGATGGCATGATTGTTTTGTACTCTAAAAAGGACGATAAAGTGGTGCCGTATTTATTAAAGCAGGGCTTCCCGTTCGTTTTGATCGGGAAGCCAAGTACGAACTTGAGCGGTATCACATTCATTGATAACGATAATGTTCAAGCGGCCAGGGAAGTATCGGAGTTTGTAATCAGTCTTGGACATGAGCGAATTGCCTTTTTAGGGGGCAGTCCCGAGTTTGAGGTGATCCAGGACCGCTTGACAGGCTTTCAACAAGCGATGGAACAGGCCGGGTTGGAGGTGCGACAGGAATATATCAAATTGATTCCTTTAAATCGAACGGATGGAATAAAGGCGATTGACGAATTGCTGGAATTGAAAGAGGCACCAACCGCTTTTTTGGTGATGGATCTTTTATTGGGTGTTCTTTTGCTTGGAGTGTTAGCTGAAAAGAACTTGAAAGTGCCACAGCAAATAAGCGTCGTCTGTTTTAACCACTCAGAATTCATAGAATTTTTAAGTACGCCGCTGACGACTGTTGATATCCATACGTATCAGTTAGGGTATGAGGCGGCAAAATGCGTGTTTGATCTAATTGCAAATCCGGAAATGATGGAAAAGAGTATCAGCATTCCTACCAAAATCATAAAGCGAGAGTCGCATTTTGTTGCCGAAAAGGAAATTAAATGAAAAATGTAGAAATGTTTTACCAATTAAAGCTTGATTTTTGATAACATAAATTTACAATATAGATTATCACTATTATTTTTGAAAATTCATACTTTCTGAAGTCAATAAGTATGTTTTTATATTTTTGATTCTGCCTAAACGCAAACGTTTGCGTTATGAATAAATAGGTAATAGTTAACCATGCAAAGCAAGTTGCCGTGAAATGAATCTGGAATGGAGGAGGGTTGTTCATGAGAGTCTTGGTTTGGAATGAGTTTCGCCACGAGAAAACAAAGCCTGAAGTAGCAAAAGTATATCCGGATGGTATCCATGGTGCAATTGCAGGCTTTTTACAAAGTGAACAGGTCGAGGTGAGGACCGCCACTCTTGATGAAGAAGAGCATGGATTAACCGAAGAAGCATTGAAACGAACCGATGTGCTTCTTTGGTGGGGGCATGTTGCACATGATGAAGTTCAGGATGAAATCATTGCAAGGGTTCACAAGCGAGTACTCGAGGGCATGGGTCTCATCGTCCTCCATTCTGGTCATTTTTCAAAGATCTTCAAACGACTTATGGGCACGACTTGCGATTTGAAATGGCGGGTGGCGGATGAAAGGGAACGGCTCTGGGTTGTCGATCCCAGTCATCCTATCGTTGATGGAATCGGAGAATATATAGAGCTTGAGAAGGAAGAGATGTACGGGGAACATTTTGATATTCCTGCACCTGATCAATTAATATTCGTCAGTTGGTTTGAAGGCGGGGAGATATTCAGAAGCGGTTGCACGTATCAGCGGGGAAAAGGGAGGATTTTCTATTTCCGTCCAGGTCATGAAACATATCCTACCTTCCATAATCCGGAGATTCAACGAGTGATTAAGAATGCCGTTGATTGGGTCAAGCCGGAATTTGGAATCGTAACGAACTATGGGAAAGCCGAACCGTTGGAATCCATCTCAGGTAAAGAGATGAAGTGAAGGAGAGAACAAAATGGGCAAAGTGAAGGTAGGAGTCATTGGATGCGGGAGTATCGCAAAAAATAGGCATTTTCCGGAGTATGATGCACATCAGGAAACGGAGATCATTGCCGTTTGCGATATTGTGCAGGACCGGGCGAATGCAGCAGCACAAAGGTATGGCGCACAAGCATATACTGATTATATAGAACTTTTGAAGAATGAGGAGATTGAAGCGATCAGTGTATGTACACCGAATTACCTGCATGCACGCATCACGGTTGCGGCGTTGGAAGCTGGTAAGCATGTCCTTTGTGAGAAACCAATGGCTACTTCTTTGGAGGACGCTGAAAAAATGAATGCAGCAGCAGCGAAAAGCGGCAAAATACTAATGATTGGTCATAATCAGCGTTTTGTTCCCTCTCATCAAAAAGCGAAACAGCTTATTGAGAGCGGGGAGCTAGGGAAGGTCTATAGCTTCCGGACGGCTTTTGGACATTCCGGGCCGGAAACCTGGAGCGTGGACGGACTGGAAAGCTGGTTTTTTAAGAAGGATCAGGCAGTCATTGGTGCAATGGGAGATTTAGGCGTTCATAAAGCTGATTTATTACGGTATATCCTTGGAGAAGAATTTGTTGAAGTGGGAGCCTTTGTGGAAACGACTGCCAAGAAAAATACAGACGTTGATGACAGTGCGGCCTGTATCCTCCGGACGGAGAGCGGTATCATCGGAACTCTTACCGCCAGCTGGTCTTATGCAAAAGAAGACAATGCTACGGTCATTTATGCGGAAAAAGCGGTATTGCGCCTTGAAGACGATCCGAATTACTCACTGATCATCCATCATGATAATGGAAAGACAGAAACCATCCAATTAGGAAGCATCCAGACTAATGACTCAGAAGGACAGCATGATTCCGAAGTGATCAGCCACTTTGTAAAATGTGTGGTGGACAATGAGGAGCCACTTGTCTCAGGAGTTGAAGGATTAAAATCATTAAAAGTCATTCTTGGCGCGATGGAATCAAATGCATCCCGAAAAATCATCCGCTTATAAAGGGGTTAAAAGTTATCATGTACAAATTAAAAATGGGTATTATCGGTGCTGGCGGAATTGCCCAAAAAAGGCATATCCCAGCTTTTCAAAAATTTCAAGATAAAGTGGTTTTATACGCCATTCAGGATATAGATGAAATGAAGGCGCGAGAAGTGGCGCGTGAATTTCATATCGAAAAGGTTTTCACCAACTATGAAGAAATGTTTGCCGAAGTGGATGCTGTTACGATTGCAACGCCAAACAAGTTCCATGCGGAGATTTCCATTGCTGCTCTGCAAGCTGGTGTACATGTGTTATGCGAAAAGCCGATGGCCATTACAACTGAGGAATGTTTAGCAATAACCGAGGCCGCAAACATATCGGGTAAAGTGTTATCGACTGCTTATCATTACCGCTTCATGAAGGAAGCCCAGGCTGCAAAGAAAATGATTCAGGCCGGTGAAATAGGTGAACCGTATGTAGCGCGTGTACAGGCAATCAGACGGCGCAAAGTCCCTGGCTGGGGAGTTTTTACAAGCAAGGAATTGCAAGGCGGGGGAAGCGTGATTGATTACGGCTGCCATTTGCTTGATTTGGCATTATGGCTGATGGATGACCCAGAACCGATTGAAATCGTAGGTTCGACATATAATTATGTCAGTAAGGGTGTCGATCAGGTCAATTTATGGGGGAATTTTGATGCCTCGGTATTTGAAGTGGATGACCATGCCACGGCATATATTAAATTTGCCAACGGAGCATCTTTATTATTCGAAACATCTTGGGCCGCGAATATCCGTGAAGAAGCAACTGTTTTGAGTTTATCCGGAACGCAGGGCGGACTTGATGTGTTTCCTTTAGTCTTGAATCAGGCTAAGCACGGCATGCTTTTAAATAGTGAGGCAGTATGGATGCCAGGGGAGGATACACCAGACCTGCAACAGGCAGAGAACTTTATTAATAGCTGCCTGGGGTTGGCAGAACCATTGGTAAAACCATCGGAAGCCATGAAAGTTTCAAAAATAATCGAAGCCATTTATCAAAGCTCGGCAAGTGGGAAGGTCATGAGCATAAATTAATGAAAAGGTGAGGTGGGGCATGTGAAATTAGGGATCTTTACAGTGCTATTTGCTCAAAAATCATTCGAGGATATGCTTGATTATGTCGCGAATTCCGGATTAAAAACAGTAGAAATCGGTACAGGCGGGTATCCAGGAAATATCCATTGTCCACTCGATGAACTGCTGGAAAGTGAAGAAAAGCGCCAAAAATACCTCGAAGCCGTTCAAACTAGAGGGCTAACGATCAGTGCATTCAGCTGCCACGGCAATCCAATCTCTCCAGATGAAGCATTCGCTAAAGAAAGTGATGAAACACTGATTAAAACAATCAAGCTTGCATCCTTACTGAACGTCCCGGTCGTCAATACCTTTTCTGGTACAGCGGGTGATCACGAAGGAGCTAAATATCCAAACTGGCCCGTCGCCCCTTGGCCGAATGAGTATACAGATGTGCTGAAATGGCAATGGGAAGAAAAATTGATCCCCTATTGGAAGAAAGTGGCCGCCATCGCCGATGAACACAATATAAAAATTGGCCTTGAACTGCATGGGGGCTTTCTCGTGCACACACCCTACACCTTGTTAAAACTTCGGGAAGCTACATCTGATGCAATAGGCGCCAACCTTGATCCAAGCCATCTTTGGTGGCAGGGCATCGAACCAGTCGAGGCCATCAAAATCCTAGGGAAAGCGGGAGCAATCTACCACTTCCACGCAAAAGACACATACCTGGATCAGGATAACATCAATATGTATGGATTAACCGACATGCAGCCATATGGAAATATCCAGAGCCGTGCCTGGAACTTTCGCTCTGTAGGATGCGGCCACAGCCTGCAAGAGTGGTCCGACATCATGAGCGCCCTTCGCACATACGGTTACGATTACGTCGTCAGCATCGAACACGAAGACCCGCTGATGTCAGTTGAAGAAGGATTCCAACGGGCCGTAACCAATCTGAAAACTGTACTCATCAACGAAAGCCCAACTGATTTATGGTGGGTATAATTTAGAGCCGATAACGAGCAGCCTACTCCAGGTTGCTTTTTATTTTTGGCCCTTACTCGTGAAAAAGTGGAATTCACGAGTAAAGTTGTGGAATTCACGAGTAAAAGCGTGAAACTCACGAGTAAAACAGCGAAACTCACGAGTAAATCCGCAAAACTACGAATAAAAAAGCAAAAATTTATATGAAATTAAAAAAGAGATGCCCCCGAAATTCTGGGGGCATCTTCATTATGATCTTTGCCTTGGGGTGTAATCCAATTCCTTAAACAGTTCCGTCAATTCATCCTCGGTTAGGTCACGCCATTGTCCGATCGCCAGTCCGTCCAGATGGATGTTCATGATCCGGATTCGATGTAAATCACGGACTTCATAACCCAGTGCGGAGCACATCCGGCGGATTTGTCTGTTCAGTCCTTGCATCAAAGTGATGTTGAATGTAAATTTGGTCAACTGCTCAACTTTACAAGGAAGTGTTTTCGTATCCAAAATCTCCACTCCGGATGACATATCTTTAATGAAGGAAGCGGTAAGTGGCTTATCGACGGTTACGATGTATTCTTTTTCATGCTTGTTTTCTGCACGAAGGATTTCATTTACGATGTCTCCGTCATTAGTAAGAAGGATCAGACCGCTTGAGTCTTTGTCCAGCCGTCCGATATGAAAAATGCGAAGCGGATGATTTACAAAATCAACGATATTCCCTTTAATGTGTTTTTCCGTCGTACTTGTAATCCCTATTGGTTTATTCAGTGCAATATAGACATTTTGCTGTTCGACTTTTATCGGCTTGCCGTCTACACGGACATCATCGCCGGGTTCAGCTTGACTGCCGAGCTCAGCTACAGTGCCATTAATCGTAACACGGCCCTCGGCTATCCATTTGTCTGCGCCTCGTCGCGAGGTAATTCCGGATTCACTGATAAATTTATTGATCCTCAACTAAAGCACACCTTTACATTCAGATTTTCTTCTTTAAAGGATAACGTAAATCATGGTGCATAGACAAGGGGAAAAGCCAAGAAAGCGCTCGTTGATGAGAATTACTGGATGTTCTTTACATGTTCTTCGTGACAGCTGACGGATATGCCTTTTTCTTTTTGCTTGTCAGGTAGACGCCAATGAAGACAAGGAGGCCACCGAGGATTTGGATGATAGTGATCGCATGACCCAAAACCAGACTAAGAATGGCGGTAAATACAGCAATCAGATTCAGATAAATTCCAGCCTGGCCGGCATTGATATGACGAAGGGAAATATTCCAGAAAATAAATGAGCCGACAGACGGGAAGATCCCAATATATAAGAGACCCGTGATGGCTTTACTGCTTAAATCAAGGTTCATTCCCGAGCCAATGGCAAATGGAGCGACGAGAATCAACCCAAGAAATACGGAAACGGCAGTGGCTGAGATGATCGGAATGCTTTTCAGTTTTTTACCGATTATTGAATAGAAGGTCCAAACGAGAATCGCCAGGAACATCAATAGGTCGCCTTTATTGTAAGTGAGCTGGAAAATATCCAGAAGGTGCCCTTTTGTCAGGACCAATAAAACGCCGAATAAAGATATGAAAAGTCCGAGTGCATGGAGGGATGAAATTTTCTCCTTTAACAGCAAAGCGGAAAAAAGAACAATTAAGGCCGGGTTCATGGAATTGACAAGAGCGGCATTCATGGAGGTTGTATAGGTCAAAGCCCAATAAAGGAAAAAATTATAACTGATGATTCCGAGCACACCCAAGACTAATAGTAATTTCCAGGCTTTCCATACACTCTTCCAGTCTGGCTTTTCAATCCATTGGGCTAGAGGAAACAATAAGAAAACGGCAATTAGCCATCGCATGAATGTTAGCTGGATCGGGGAAAGTTCGGTCACAACGTACTTTCCGAATATGTAATTACCGGCCCAGAACAAATTTGCCAAGATAAGAAATAAAATAACAATAGATTTTTTCATCAGACTGCCTCTTCCTTAATTTATGGAATATTCACTAAATATAACAAAGTGCAGGCACCTAAGCAATATAGAGAGCCTAGTCAATTTTTGTACAAGGATGAACCACAGAGCAGGATAAAAAGGCCGTTCAGCTTGAGCTGAACAGCCTTTTCACATCTATATTAAGCGAAAATGGCACTGATTTCGGCGATTTCATCCATGGTTAGATCGACATCCAATGCTTGTAAGTTGCGTGTGACCTGTTCTGGCTTTTTCGCTCCGGGAATCAGTACATCTATCGAGTGCCGAGTTAAATACCAAGCTAGTACGACATCGGCGACATCGGTTTGCTTCCTGTTGGCGATCGCCCGCACTTCTTCCACTTTTTGCAGGTTGCTTACAAAGGCTTGTCCTTGGAAAAGCGGACTTTTTGCCCGGCCGTCCTCGAATGTTGATTCCTGATTATATTTGCCGCCGAGCAGACCGGAAGCAAGGGGGAAATAAGGAATGAAGGAAATATCATTTTCGGCTGTATATGGCAGCAGGTCTTGTTCTGCCTCCCGTTTAAATAGATTGTACTCGGATTGCAGGACATCGACATAGCCGTCTTTATTCGCTTCCTTCAATTGTTCGAACGAAAAGTTCGAGACGCCGATTGACTTGATTTTGCCTGCATCCTTTAATTCCTTTAAGGCACCTACTGCTTCATCTTTAGGGGTATCACCATCAGGGAAATGGATATAAAATAAGTCGATGTAGTCTGTTTGGAGCCTTTTTAGACTCGAGTCCACGGCATTTTTTAGAAAAGCCGGAGAGTTATCAAAGACGATGTTGCCATCGACAAATTTATGTGCCCCTTTAGTGGCAAGGACTATGTCCTCGCGTTTGCGACTCTCTTTAAGGATTTCACCGATAAGTTCTTCTGAACGCTCAGGACCGTAAATGTATGCTGTATCCCAAAAGTTGATTCCCTCTTCCAATGCCGTCCTCAAAACATCCCTTCCTGTATCCTCGCTTAGATTAGGGAAAAGGTTATGTCCGCCAATTGCATTCGTGCCAAGGCCAATCGGATTTACATACAGATCTGTTTTACCAATACGGGTTTGCTTAGACATATTACTTATCATCTCCTTTGACCCCATCATAACAAAAAGTGGATGTCGATTTCCAAAATAAAGCAATGCAGACATGTACAAAATAAGCAGGTGATCCATAAAATCACCTGCTTACTTCATTATTATAGTGTTTCGATTTCCAACTCCTCAGCTGGAGCCTTTTGTCCGATTTGGCTGAGCAGAAGGCCAAGGGCTGTACCGACGAGAGCAGGGATGATCCACTCCATGCCGTAGGCGGAAAGGGGAAGGACATCACTCAAGGTTTGCACGGGTCCTAATTGTAAGCCAAAAGCATTCAGTCCATCTATCAAGGCGAAAACTCCTGTGAAAGTCATTGCACTGCGATAAACCTTCTTCGGGTTTTTGAAATGACGGCTGAAGAATGTCAGGACGATCAGGACGATCGTTAACGGATAAGCCATCACAAGGAATGGTACCGATACTTTCAGAATTTGGTTCAGCCCCATATTTGAAAGGATGAAACCGACCATTGTTACGATCAGAATGACGGTTTTATAGTTCAGCTTGGGGAAAAGCTTCGAGAAATACTGTCCGCAAGCAGTCGTCAATCCGACGACGGTGGTGAAGCATGCTAAAGTGAAAATGATGCCGAGAAGGATCTTCCCGCCAGTTCCAAGTAAAAGGGTCGATGCGACAGTGAGGATATCCGTTCCGTTTTCGAATGAACCATCGGCTGCCATGCGTGCTCCCATTAGACCTAAGGAGATATAAACTAAAGAAAGCAAAACACCAGCGATGAGACCCGCTTTTACTGTATATCTCGTCAATTGCTTTCGTTCGGAAATCCCCCTTTGCTGGATTGAAGTAAGGATGACGATCCCAAAAGCCAGGGCAGCTAGAGCATCCATCGTATTGTAGCCTTCAATGAACCCTTCCGAAAATGCTCCTGCAGCATATGCTTCGGTTGGAGCTTGGAATGGAGCATCAAGCTTTACGAACCCAACGACACAGAGAATGACCATGGACAAAAGAAGAACGGGTGTAATCCAGCGTCCCATGAAGGTTTCCATTTTTTCTGGATTCAATGAAATGGCATAAACGATGATGAAAAATATGGTTGTGAACATGAATAGAAATAGTGATTGATTCATTGAGTCGCCAAGATACGGCTTGAAGCCCATTTCATAGGCAACATTCGCATTCCGTGGAATGGCAAGAAACGGCCCGATGCTTAAATAGATGACCACCATGAACAACGTGCTGAATAGAGGATGTACACGGGCACCGATAGTTTGTGCCCCGCCTTTAACAAGTGAGACTGCAAGAAGCACCAAAATTGGCAGGCCGACTCCGGTGGCGACAAAACCGGCAATGGCTGGCCAGAAAGAAGTTCCTGATGATGCGCCTAAAAATGGAGGGAATATGAGATTCCCCGCTCCGAAGAACATTGAGAAAAGCATAAGGCCGATAAATAATGTGTCTGTTTTTTTCATGGTGATTTCTCCTTTTTTTAAAATGATAACTCTCGCCGACTGGCCTGAAAAAGGCTAATTAAAGTGTTTTGTGCAAATAAAAAACTCGCCCCTGAAAATCAGGGACGAGTTTGTGCTCGCGTTACCACCCATATTCCGCACTTCAAAGAAGCTGCGGCACTCAGTCAACGTACGAATTCATACGTGATCCATTGTAACGGCGGAAACCCGTCAAAGCCTACTGCACTTTCAGCTTTGCATCTCAGAGATGATTTTCGGATAGGCCTTGGACATCGACTTCCACCACATGTCGACTCTCTATGGAACAGGGTTCTCATCTTACTCTTTCTCTTCATAGATTTTATAATATAAAGATAATTTAGCAAATTCTGATTATGAAGTCAACATAATTTATCAATAATCCTTTTAAAGGAGCAGGAAATTAGTCCCTCGTTGGCGAAACTTCCTTTATCCAGAGGATTTTTTGAAGAAGAATAGGCTATAACTCCCTATTATCTTTCTAATCGCAACTATATTATAATAGAAGGCAGAACACTAAAGGAGACAACAGTATGTCTGAAAATAAAAAATTAAGCCTGGCGGATGCAGTCAAACAGAAACTGGCTCAAAAGCAAGCAGGATCAAGTAAAGATAAACTGGAAACAGGCGTTGTGAAGAAAACGAAACAGCTTAAAAGCCAGTTGACCAAAAAGCCGAATAACCAACGTAAGCGTACAGGGGTATAATCCTAATTTGTCAAAGGACAACGACTGTTCGGAGCTTATCAGAGAGCAGTTACCTTTTATGAATGAGGGTACTGCTTTTTTATATGGATGAGGCAGGGTGATCTTGCTTTTTACCGTTTATAGGTAAGTTGAAGGGCTGGGCAACTGGTCATTTAGAGGGATAAAGAATGGTTTGCTCACCTCTAGAAAAAACATATTTTCTCGAATATGGAAATGACATCTCTGTATCGGTTTATTAAAAACATTACAGTTCCATTTGTTTCTGTTTTAAAATTGTAAGAGTGGTGACATGTTGTTACCATATTGTTTTGCTAAAATAACATTTTAAGGTTTTGTAAATGATTTTTTAACTAAAGGAACCTATAGATTGAATGTTAGGTCTACTAGAGTGCTTATAGAATTAGTGATTATCCTTTAATTGAAAATATGAAATATATCGGGGGAATAAAGATGGACGAACGGCTGATCGGAAAAAAATATTATGAAACGATGATTGAGGATACAAGGAAGCACCCCATTCAAGCTTTGGGGGAAATGTTTCTCGTGGAACAAAAAAAGGAAAGAGCGGATTTAACCGCAATTCGATTTGCTCAAGGAGAAGTATATTTTCAGCATCATGACTATGAAGCGGCCATTTTTAAATGGGAAAACATAGAAGGGGAACTTGGTTCATGGGCGAAGAAAAACATCGCTGATGCTTATTTTGAACTGGAAATGTATTCAACCGCAGAGGATATCTATAAATCCGTCGATACGAATGAAGCGGTCCTGAAAACAGAGGTTCTTTTGCAACTGTTTTCCCTGTACATAGTGGAATCGAGAAATGACCTGGCTTCCAATGTCGTGAAAGAAGCAGTCGAGTTTCAACCGGACTACCCGAATGTCACGGAAATTGCACGCGCCTTTTTTGAAGAACAAAAGGATTGGAACAGTGCGGTGGTATTAGCGGCGAATGAAAGTATCCGTACAGAATCAATGGGCTGGTTCGATGTGCTGAAAACGTATATCCAGCAAGGTGTTGCCCAGTCGATGGATCCGGATTATTTTTCAACTGTCCTTGGTTCGCTATACACACTCGACCAGAAACGTTTTGAAAAGGTGACGGTTGCCCTTTGGAAAAATTATAAATATACGGATTCTTATTTCGAATGGCTAAGAGTGATTAATAACTTGATAGATACCATCGAGTTGAACCATGCGGATGTATGGGATGAGCTTTCCGTCTATTACAGGGATGCATATGCAGGTCTGTTAGAAGGAACGCACCTAATCAAAGAATTAAGTCCTGTCGTGCCAAGGTTGCTGGAAAACTGGCTCAAAATCGCAGACGGGGAGCTCTCACTGTTTGCGGCGGCATCTGCGTTGTCCTGGAATGAAATCTTCCCGGATACGATCAATGCGCTGGTCATTCAGGATGCAGAGAGCCTGTTGGCGAAATCGCCTAAATTGGGTGGAGGACTGGAAGCGGGAGAGAAACTGTTCAATTCCATTATCCAGTGGGCAGAAGATAATGATTTAAAGGTTGGCAATAAGCTTAAATGGATGGTGGACGGGCTTAAGGATACCCGAAATTTCAATCTTCTTCTTGCAGGAAGTACAGGAAATGGCAAGACATCCTTTATTCAGTCAATCGTTGGCGAGAGCATTGCCGCTGAAGATCATTCGTCCTTAGTCAGTGTCAAAGACGGGGATGATTTGGAAATCCTTGAAATTACCGATACAGATAGCAAAGTTGTCATGGAGCTAACTGATTTGGATGAAACACGCCGCCAGCGCGGGACTATTGTCGATGTGACCATCATCAGTGACTACTTAAGAAATAATCATCTGCGATTATTGGATACACCGGGGTTCAATGGGGAAAAAAGCGTGGAATCCGATTTCCAAGGCTATTTACATGGCAGTGATGGATTGATGTTCGTTCTTGACGCCCGGGCGCCTTTCACCGGCAGCGAACGGGATCTGTTATTGGAAATTCAAATGATGGCTCCGAAACTGCCGATCCATTTCTTATTAAATAAAATGGATACGATTTACAGTGATCAGGTCGCAGTCCGGATGGAAGACGAAACATGGGATAAAGTGAATGCATATTTCCCGAATGCAAAAGTATTCGCTTTCTCCAAACATTATGACAGCAGGCAGCAATTGAAGGACCTTTCAGCCTTCCTTCAATCGAATTATCAAGATGATAATTGGAAGGAAAGAAGATCTGAAAAAATCCTGGCATTCATTCGTAAAACTTTATCTTACCTGTTAGAAAAACGGGCAGCCAATGAGCGGAAATGCGAGCATTCCATCTCTTGGAATGAACAGATGGAAGTCAAGCTGAATGGGGCGGTCAATCAACTGGCTGATTTGGAAAAAGAAAAAAGTGAAAATATCATAAGGTCGTATCGTCAGCTTAAGGACGAAGTGAAAAATGAGCTTTATTCAAAAATTCCTGAATTACTGAGGGATTGCTCAAAATCGTTAACGGAAAGCAGTGATTTCAGTCAGGTCCATGTACAGTTAAACCAGGAAATGAATGAGCGGATTCAAAACTTCATTTCTGACAAGATCATGCCTCAATATTACCGTTCTCTTCAAGACTGGATTGCCAGTTCCCAAATGGAGTTCTCACAAAGCCAGCAGTTTATGGATGAGATGAGTGCCGGATTCAATGAATTGTACAAAGAAGAACGGATCACGCTGGCAGGTGACTTCAGGGTATTGGATGACTGGCGCCGTGATGCAGACCGGATGACAAGCAGTATCCGCATCGAAAACGTCAATATCCTTTTGCGCAGGACTCCATCTCAATTACTGCTTAAAGGGGCAGGGAAGCTGTTTGGGGCGATACCGCAAAATAAAGCCAATATGTACAATCGTTATAAGAAATACTTGGAAAGTGAAGATTACCTGGATGTTGCGGAAATGATCACGGAACGTTTCCTAACCCAATTTGGATTGTTTGAAAAATCTTTGGATCGGGACATCTCCCTTTTCTATCGCGGTTCATTTGCCTTACTTCAAAAAACGATAGAGCAAACGCAGACTGAAATAAAAGACTACCAGGCTGCATTGGAGCATATGAAGGAAAATCCGGAAGTTTACCGTGACCCAATCACATTGTTCGAAGTGAAATTAAGGCAGTTGGAGCGGATTGAGAAGGTTGAGAAAAAGCGTCTAGCCCAGCTTCAAAGAAAATAAAAAATAACGAGAAACTTTCAAATATTCAAAAATCTATTGACTTTACGACTATATCCCTATAAAGTGATAATTACGAAAACGTAACACTATATATCTCTTATCAAGAGTGGCGGAGGGACTGGCCCTAAGATGCCCAGCAACCGTTCCATTAGGAATTGGTGCTAAATCCTGCAAAACAGAAATGTTTTGACAGATAAGAGAGGGACAAGTCTGCAAAACAGCCGATTAAACCTCTCTATATTAGAGAGGTTTTTATTTTGGGATTTACACCAACTTAAATGATAAGACTAATAGGAAAACATGGAGGGAAACAAAATGAGAAGGTCTATTAAAGGGATATTCATTTCAGCCATCGCTTCGGCTTTGCTTTTAACGGGTTGCTCTACAGGGCAGAGCTCCACAGAGTCGAAGAAAGAAGAAAAAGTATCATTTGAAAATGTCCCGGAAAGATTTGCTGATGGGGATGGAGCCAGAATCAAAGTGATTCGTAAAATTGGCGGTGATGATCATACGGCCCAATACCTGGCGGGGGCGAAGGAAGAAGGAGAAGCACTTGGATTTCAAGTGGATACGTATACAGCCAATGGTGATACGGCTAAATTCCATGATGCGATAGCGCAGGCTTTGGAGGAAGATTACGACGGCTATATCATTTCCCATGGTGATGATGCAGCAACTGTGAATGACGTTCAAAAGTTGGTTGATGCAGGTAAAAGCGTTGTCACATTCGATTCAATAAGCGATCTATCTAAAATAGAAGGCGTGACATTAACTTCCCAGGATGATGAAGCGTTGGCAACACTAGCTTTTGATAAACTGATAAAAGAACAGAAAGGTGAAGCGTCAATTGCATATCTTTGGGTGGATGGATTTCCTCCAATGGTACGAAGAAATGCAGTCTATCAGGAAAAATTAAAAGAAAATCCTGGGATTAAAGAAGTCGAAAGATTCGGAGTGGCATCCGCTGATACTTCGGTTCAGACACAAAATGCTGTAGCCGCAATGCTGAATAAATACCCTAAAGGTAAATTGGATGCCATTTTCGCAACATGGGATGCGTTTGCTATCGGTGCAGCCCGGGCGATTAAAGAAGCGGGCCGCGATGAAGTGAAGATATATGGTATTGACGTATCTAACGCAGATCTCCAGGAAATACAGTCAGCTGGTAGCTCATGGTCCTATACGGCAGCAGTCGATCCCAAGTTGATCGGTGCAGTGAATATGAGGATATTGGCTAAAAAATTAGCGGGCGAAGATACGCCGCAAACCTATGACTTGGAGGCTTCACTTATTTCACAAAAGCAAATCCAAGCCTCAAAAGAAGCGGTGAACATGGCAAATCTGTCTGGTATTATCGATGGCTGGGGTGTATCGACGGAATTTGAAGAAGATTGGATGAAAGTTTTGAAAGATCATTATAAAAAGTAAAAAGAGACACTCTCTTTCCAGTGAAGGGAGTGTCTGTTCAATAAGGGGGAATGGACATGGGCACGCAACTAGAAATGAAGAAGATTTCGATTGAATTTCCGGGGGTGAAGGCGCTGAGTGATGTTGATTTTTCCGTAAAATCAGGGACAGCCCACGCATTGGTCGGTGCAAACGGAGCAGGGAAATCGACGTTAATGAAAGTTTTATCGGGAGCCCATGTTCATTATTCAGGTGACATTTTTATTGATGGGATGAAGCGGGATATCCGCTCGCCAAAAGCGGCTCAGGATCAAGGCATTCAAATTGTCTATCAGGAAGTGGATACCGCCCTCATCCCTTATTTAACGGTTGGGGAAAATGTAATGTTGAATGATATGGTTCAAAACATGGGAAAAAAACAGATGGTCCAATGGAAAGAGCTGCACAACCAGGCCGCTTCTATTCTTGAAGATATGAAAATTCGTGTCCCTTCGAAAAAGCTGGTAAGAGACCTTACCTTGGCTGAAAAACAGATGGTCCTGATAGCAAGAGCCGTTTCGACAGAATGCAAATTCCTGATTCTCGACGAGCCGACTGCTCCGTTAAGTCATACGGAGACGACAGAACTTTTTCGAATTGTAAATGAATTAAAGCAAAAAGGCGTTGGAATCATTTTCATTTCACATCGCCTGCCCGAGATTTTTGAAATCTGTGAGGAAATTACGATCATGAGGAATGGGGAGCGTGTCACTTGTCGAAAGAAGGAGGACATAACCCGTACCGAAGTGGTGGAGAATATGCTTGGGAAAACCATGGATAAACAGTTTCCTGAAGTGAATGCTTCGATTGGAGACGTTATTCTGGAAGTGAATGGATTGTCAGATGCAGAGAAAGTTAAAAATGTCAGTTTGAATAT
Source organism: Bacillus sp. ISL-34 (assembly GCF_018613325.1). GTDB lineage: Bacteria > Bacillota > Bacilli > Bacillales > DSM-1321 > Peribacillus. The sequence goes on from NZ_JAGGQJ010000011.1 coordinate 90,585, forward strand.
TAAAGCAGGCGAGATCATCGGCTTGGCAGGGTTGGTCGGGGCTGGGAAAACGGAGCTGTGTAAAGCCCTTTTCGGTCATACTTCGATCACAGCGGGTGAAGTTATCCTGAATGGTCGAAAGCTTTCCTTGAAATCACCGCACGAAGCAGTAAAAAGCGGTCTGGCACTTGTACCTGAGGAACGCAGGAAAGAAGGGGTCCTTGTTCAGGAATCAGTCTCGGCGAACTTGACGGCAGCCAGTCTTGGCAAATTCTCCAAGACATTCAGCTTCGTGAATCGCAAGGAGGAAAAGGAAAGGTCAAAGGAAATGATCGCAAGTCTCGGCATTAAAACTCCTTCAGGGGAAGTGAATGTCGAAAACCTTTCAGGTGGTAATCAGCAAAAAGTTGCCATTGGAAAATGGCTTATGGCCGATGCGGATGTATACATATTCGATGAACCAACGAAAGGGGTCGATGTTGGAGCCAAGAAGGATATATTCGAATTGATTGCAAAGCTTGCAAGGAATGGGAAAGCGATCATTTTTGCATCATCCGAGCTTTCCGAAATCATTGGCATTACCAACCGGACATATGTGTTATATGACGGGAGCACTGTCATCGAATTAGAAACGAGCAAAACGAATGAAGAAGAACTACTATTCTATTCAACAGGAGGAAAATAGAATGAGCACCATTCCTGTTACACAGACAGCGAAAGCGAAGAAAAAAGTGGAACTATTCGACTTTTTCTATAAATACGGCACAATATTGACGATTATCATCTTGATTGGTATTTTTGCCGTGTCCAATCCATCTTTCATTCAAACTACGAATCTGGTCAACATCCTGCGTTCCATTTCAATCGTGACCATCATTGCGATCGGCATTACGATATCCCTGACCGTGGATGGCTTCGACCTTTCCGTCGGCTCCGTCGCATCACTGGCCAATGCCATCGTCATCTCAATGTTTGTCTGGTTTTCGCAGGATACATTAATAGCCATATTAGCTGCAATCGGTGCCTCGCTTGTCGTAGGGGCCTTGAATTCATTCATGATCGTTAAATTAAGAATTCCCGATATGCTGATGACATTGGCTACCATGTTCATTATCCAGGGAATTGCCCTTACCTATACAAAAGGGGCCACGGTTTCGCAAAATATGGTCATGCCTGACGGAACATTCGCGAAAGGACTGATCAGCCCGTTTTTCGCCAAAATTGGCCAGGTACCCTGGATAATCCTGATCATGGCAGTCATTGTGATAGCGACACATATCTTCTTGACTTATACGAAGCACGGTCGTTATATGTACATTATTGGGGGAAATAAGGAAGCGGCGAGACTTTCCGGGATAGCGGTCAATAAATACAAAATCCTTGCCTATCTGCTTTCAGCTCTATTTGCTGCAATCGGGGGGATTGTCCTTGCTTCAAGGGTCATGACATCGGAAATCAATTCAGGGTCCCCATATTTAATGGATGCCGTCGCAGCAGCCTTCATTGGTTCCTCCGTTTTGGGAGCGGGAAAACCGAATGCCTTTGGAACCTTTGTCGGAGCAGTCCTGATCGGAATCCTTCAAAATGGACTGATCATGATGTCCGTTCCGTATTATGCGATGGATATCGTCAAAGGAACAGTGCTGGCCCTTGCGCTCGCTGTAACCTATTACAAACAAAAACACTAAAATGAATCCGTTACGTTTATGACTAAGTGATTTGTCTGTATGTGGATAATTTAAGAGACTGGTAACTCGCGGTGAGTTTTACGAAAGAGGAAGAGGGTTTCTTTTTAACCCTCTTCCCACTCTAATTTCCAATATCCAATTTTTAAAAAGTAATTATACCCACTATATTTTGTTTTTATAAATGACTTTGTTAACATCGTGTCTTACTGTTTTGTGACCTTCTTTAATTCCTTTCCCCATGGCAATAAGCATAACATCTAAATACCTATCAGAAATTTTTAAGGCAGACTTTAATTGTTTAGAATCATACCCGGACATTGTGATGGTTTCAAGACCTGCTTCGTTCGCCAATAAAAGTAACGACATTGACGCCAAGCTTGCGTCTCTTATTAATTCAACCTTTAAATCCTCTTTTGATTTATTTAGATAATAATTGATTGCCGCGTTGGTTAAATGGTCTCTTACTGATGCGTCAAAATAACCCTTTTGAAATCCATCCTCATGTATCATCATGATATTTTCTTTCTCAAATGCTTGATAATCACCTAGTACAACAATTAGTACTGATGCTTCAATTACCTGTTGCTGATTAAAAGCAATGGGCAGTAACAAATTCTTTAAATATGGTTCATCTATAACGAGGTATCGTGTTGCTTGAATATTATTTCCGTTAGGCGATTTACTGGCTCCTTCAATAAATGTCGCCAACGTTTCTGGACTAATTTTATAATGGGGATCATACTGCCGTACGGAACGTCTTTTTTCTATAATCTCTCTTACACTCATCGTGTTCACTCCCAAATGTTATATTTGCTTCATAATTCGATTATAATGGACCATGATGTAGTAGAAAATAACGCACAATAAAGTGGCATAGCCACCTTTATGTGCCTATTCAGGAGGAATGAATAATGAAGAGTCTAAATACTGGAATAAATATTTTTATGAATACTGTAGGAGGAAAGTGGAAATGTTTAATCCTCTTTTTTCTGAGTCAAAAACCAATGAGGACGAAAGAGTTTTATATTCTAATACCGGCTATTACCCAGAAAGTCTTAACCGACCAATTAAAGCAGTTGGAAAGAGATGGGCTTGTCCGAAGAGAAGTATATAAAGAAGTACCACCAAAAGTAGAATACAGTTTAACTGAGTTAGGTCAATCCTTTGTACCTGTATTAAATACAATGTGTGAATGGGGCAATACATATGCAGTCGAACAAAACCTCGAAAGACAAGAACAAATCTGTCGTCATCATAAATAAGTAAGAGCTGCATGATGTGTGTTGGCTTACTTCAACTAAGAGTATGGCTTTTTTTTGACAAGATCAGTGATGCAAGCAGGGTTTATTAAAGCTTTCAGTGTAAGAAATACGTTATTTGGGTCTTGAAGATGAACTTTTTGGCAGTTTCTAGAGATTGTATTAAACTAACAGGTGCTATACTTTAAGGTAGTTGCTTTGCTCCGCTCTTTTTCGTATGAGTTTAAAGTGACCGGTTAGTTGCATAAGATTTTTTTTGCTTTATAATTAGTACCAGGTATTAATATCAAGTTATAAAATTGATGCAATTCATAACACGAGGTGGTTATTCCATGTTCAAATCCAAAGCACGTATTACTGCGATAGGTTCGTATGTTCCAGAAAAAAGGTTAACAAATAAAGACTTAGAAAATATGGTTGAAACCAATGATGAATGGATTGTTAAACGTACTGGTATTAAAGAACGAAGAATTGCACATGAAGAAGAGTTTACTAGTGATATAAGTTATAGAGCTGTAAAGGATTTAATGGACCGGTATGATAAATCTGTCGAAGATGTTGATATGATTATTGTCTGTACCTTTACACCTGACTTCAACACTCCAAGTGTAGCTTCTTTAGTTCAAGCAAAGCTAGGTATAAAGAATACCGGAGCTATTGATTTAAATGCTGCTTGTGCAGGGTTTACTTATGGGTTGCATGTAGCTAATGGATTAGTAACATCTGGTTTAAACAAGAAAATTCTTGTTATTGGAGCTGATACTTTATCTAAAATTATGGACTATGAAGATCGAGCCACTTGTATTTTATTCGGAGACGGTGGAGGTGCAGTTCTTGTAGAATATGATGAAAAACAGCCAAGTTTTATTTCTTCACATTTATATTCGGAAGGAGAAGGCGGGAAACATTTATATAGTACAAACCTATCGACACGTATAAATGGTGAAGACTTAAATATTAGTGGTAACCTTGTACAAAATGGACGTGAGGTTTATAAATGGGCTGTTACTACCGTTCCAAAAGGAATGCAAGCTGTGATGAAAAATACTGATTTTCATTTGAATGATGTTGATTGGTTTGTTCCGCATAGTGCAAATTTAAGAATGATTGAGTCAATATGTGATAGAAGTGGTTTTCCAATTGAGCGTACTTTATATAGCTTAGTGGAGTATGGAAATACTTCTTCAGCAACAATTCCATTATCTTTGGATAAAGGAATAAAAGAAGGGAAGCTCAGTAGTGGTGAGAAGGTTTTATTATATGGTTTCGGCGGTGGATTAGCACAAGCAGGATTGCTTATCAATTGGACCCTATAACGCTACTTTCTGGGAAGGATAATTCAACAAGACCTTTATTTGATTTTTAGACAAATTATGGCGGTGTAAAACTAGTGGTGATTACATGAGGAATATTTCTTCTATAAGAACCGTTTGATCACATTAAATTCTTGAGGGCATGAACCCGTAGTCTACCGGGCTCATGCCTTTTTTATCGTATATTTAGTCAAAAAACTGCACCTCCGATTTGGGGTGCAGTTCATTTTACGGTTCTCAATTATCTTACTTAACATTCTTCTTGGAAGCGTTTGTGTTCTCTAACGAACCAATCTCTTGTTTGTTTATTGCATTTTCAGCCCTATTCAACTTTTTTCTCATTGGGAAGTAGTACAAGACAGCTGGGACAACCAACCCAATGATCCAAGCGATATCTGCCCCTTCAAATGCCTTGGCTATCGGTCCTACATAGAATGAAGTGTTTATAAAAGGGATTTCCGCCAAGATTGATACAAGAAATGCCATACAAGTAATCCAATTTATTTTGCCATATTGACCGTTCACATCAAAAATATCTTTTACATTGTAATGGCCATGTCGCAGCAAATAATAATCAACAAGGTTGATGGATGTCCAGGGAATTAAAAAATAACTAATGAAAAAGATGAAATTCAAGAAAAAGGATAGGAAATTACTCTGACCTAGTAAGCATAAAACGGTTCCTGCCACTGTTACACAGAATATCATTCCTATTCTTACTTTCGGTGTGACCTTTAATTTAATGAACGGTTCAATTGTTGTTATCGTTGCCATGAATGCCCCATATAGGTTAAAGACATTTATAGCAAGCTGTCCAAAGATGATTATAAAGAACATGATTATAGCAAAATTTCCAAACAGGCTGGCCAAGTTACCGCCAGAGTGATCAAGGAAGTTAGGAATCGCAATGGTTAAGGTTGCTCCTAATGTCATCATCCATATAGTCCCGATGACTGTGCCGGCGTAACTATACCAAAAAGTATGGGCCGTGGGTGTGGTTATCGGTAGATATCGAGAGTAGTCTGCAACGTAGGGGGCATATGCCAATTGCCATGTAGCAACCATACTCACCGCCAGCAAAAACACCGGTAAATCCAAATTTCCTATTGCCCAACTGCCTGCCGGAACTTGCAATTGGAAGACTATATATGTAGCTACAATATAGATACAGAGAGACGCCCAGGACAATAATTTTTGCATTTTATGAATTAAGTTATAGCCATAAATGGTGGCCACGAAACAAAGAACATTTAAAAGTATAATGCTCCATGTTTGGTCGATCTTTGTTAAGCTGCTTAAGGTTTGTGCTGCAAGCAAACCGCTGCTGGCAAAGAAGCCTAAATAGACAAACATTACGAGAAACAAGGGGAAGATGGCTCCGATTACACCAAATTGAGCCCGGCTTTGGATCATTTGCGGAATTCCGAGTTGAGGTCCTTGAGCTGAATGGGAGGCCATGAAAATGGCGCCTAATAAGGTACCGACAATTATTGCTGCCAGACTCCAAAATAAATTAAGACCTAATGTAATGGGCAATGCCCCGGTTACAAGGGTGGTAATATGCATATTTGCCCCAAACCAAATTGGAAATAAATCACGGGCCTTACCATGGCGTTCATCAGCCGGAATATATTCTATACTGCGAGTTTCAACTTTCATCAATTTACCCCCTATCAAATTGGTATACTACCATGTACCATGCAAGCTTATTTTATAGAATCACTATAATTGTAAGCGTATACAGATGTCAATATTTTCAGAAAAAATAATTTTTAAGGGAATTATCATAAAATATCCGTTCATTCATCTAGTGCATTTCAATAAATCAGCTTGATTATTGGACTGAATGATTGAAAATATTAAACTTCAGTTTGAAAATTGTGGAATAACCTATCTTCGAATAAAAAATAAAATTTTATATTTTTTGAATTGACAGTCTATTTACCATGACCTATAATTGCACTTATCAAGAGCTTGCATGGTACATGGTACAAACTTTTAAAAAGGAGGGGCTTTACATTACAGCTATCTTAACGTTGGGGATTACGGCTCAGGTTACTAACGCTATACGCGAATCCATAGTAACTGGAGATTATGAACCAGGACAAAAATTATCTGAAACTGTTTTATCTGAATATTACAAAGTTAGTAGAACCCCTATCAGGGAAGCATTTAAACAGCTAGAAAGAGAAGGGTTAGTCGAGATCATTCCAAGGGTTGGAACATGTGTGACAAAACCAACTGAAAAGGAACTAGATGAGTTATTTACTTTAAAAGAAGTAATGGAAGGGCTTGCAGCGGGTTTGCTTGCAGAAAGCGGGAGTGCAAAAGACATTAATAACCTTAAGCAAGCAGTGTCTGACATGGAGATTGCTATGCAAACCTCGGATAAAAAGCTATATGTCGAGGCTAATGAAGTTTTTCATTCAGTCATCCAAGAAGGTGCCAATAACTCTAAATTAAGTTACATGCTAAATTTGCTGCTCAATCAAATACCTTATAGACAGTATGTCTTTTTAACCATCGAAGATCCGAATCGCCGTGAGAGATCACTCAAGGAACATCAGGCGGTCTTGATAGCTATAGAAAAAGGCAATCGGGAGGAAGCGGAGAAGGCCATGCGAGAGCATGTAAAAGCAAGTGGAATGCAGCTTAAAATGGACATAGCAAAAAAACTTGGTCAAAAAAAGTGATATGAGGGGGAATGAGTTTTATGAAATTTGGAATCTTTGCAAATCTTGCAGGACAGGGAAGACATGATGAGTATTATAAAGTGCTGGATGAAGCCCGTGAGCAAGCTATTTACTGTGATGAAAATGGTTATGATTCGATTTGGTATACAGAACACCACTTTGGTCATGAAGGAAATGAACTGATTTCTAACCCGATCTTAATGGGTGCTGATATTGCTGCACGGACAAAGAACATTCGAATTGGCCAGGCTGCCAATGTCGCCACTTTCTGGCATCCACTGCGTTTGGCGGAAGACATAGCAATGCTTGATCAGTTAAGTAAAGGACGTGTGGAAGTTGGCCTGGCTCGTGGATTATACGGACGGGAAGCGGCTAATTTAAACACTTTGGCAGATCCAGCAAATCAAGAACAAAACCGTGCACTGTTTGAAGAAACATTGGAAATTTTGAAAAAGGCTTGGTCAAACCGTTTCTTTTCACATCAAGGTGACATCTATCAATTTCCTCCTAAAGGTTTAAAGTGGAGTCACCCTATGAGTCCATCAACTTCGGAATTTATGGATATGGAAAAAGGCGAAATTGATAAAATTTCCCTTATGCCTAGACCTTACCAGCAATCACTTCCGCTGTGGCAAGTAATTGATTCACCGCGTTCTATTGAATTGGCCGCGGAGAACAATATACAAGGAATGTTTTGGATGCCGACCGTCAAAGAATTAAAAGGCCGTTTTGAACTGTACCGTGAAAGGGCTTCCAAAGCCAAAGGCTATGAAGTTCCACTTGGTCAGGGTATTGCTTTAGTGCGTGATGTATATGTAGCGGAAACGATGGAACAGGCTCGTCAAGATGCGGCAGAAGCAGTATTGAACAATTATCGCTGGATTTGTCACTGGAGGGGGCTAAGCAACCTTATGGATCCAGGCGAAACTGTGAAAGAAGGACAGGAATTGAACTATGAATTCTTACATCCTAGAAATTTATTGTTTGGTACACCTGACTATGTAGCAGAGAAAATTCAAGAATTGAAGGAAGAGCTGAATTTAGAAACATTACTGCTTTGGGTTAACCATAATGGTTTGCCACATGAAAAAATGATGAAAAGTTTAAAATTGTTCACGGAAGAAGTTATGCCAAAATTCACAAAAACTAAAATGGGGGTAATGTAAATGTTAGATATTCGTAAAGTGTATACAGCTATTGAAGAAACACGTATTGAGGGCGGTAAAAAAGTAGAGAATCCGATCAAGATGATAATAACTATGGCTGTTATCAAAAACCCATGGGCTGGCAGAGGGTATGTTGAAAATTTAAAACCGGAAATTGACGAATATGCACCGCAAATTGGCGAACTATTAGTTGCTGAACTATTTAAGCACATTGATTCAGCCGATGATGTCGAGGCTTTCGGCAAGGCAGCTGTCGTGGGAGTGGATGGGGAAGTTGAACATGCATCAGCATTTATCCATACTTTGAAATTCGGTAACAAATTCCGGGACGCCGTGCAAGGAACGAGCATCTTGAGCTTTACTAATAAGCGTGGTGGCGCTGGAACTGCGGTGCTCATACCGATGGTACATAAGACAGATGATTCTGAACGCTCTCATTTCATTACATTTGAAGCTTCTATACCTGATGCACCGAGGGCTGATGAGATCGTTGTTGCTATTGGGGTTTCTACAGGAGGACGTCCTCATCCGAGAACAGGAAACAGGCATCAAGATATGGTTGAAATGGGGCTGGTTTAATGCCAACTACATTGCATGGAAAAGATTCGCTTCATTATGAAGAGAAAGGGATTGGTGAATCGCTTATCTTTATTCATGGTGTTGGTCTTGATCTTACGATGTGGGAAGAACAAGTTGAAGATTTGTCGAAACATTTCCGTGTTATCACATATGACATGGTTGGGCACGGAGGATCTGAGCATCCTCCGGGTCCTTATTCCCTTTCACAGTTTGTTGAGCAGTTAGCAGAACTCATGAATCACTTACAAATTGAGAAAAGTCATATTATTGGTTTCTCCATGGGTGGTATGGTCGCTCAGGCATTTGCATTAAAATATCCGGATAAAGTGAAAACGCTAACAATCATGAACGCAGTGGCCAATCGGACGAAGGAACAGAGGAATGCCGTTTTAAAAAGGGTTGAAGAAGTGAAAAGAACAGGACCTTTTGCAACAATTGAACCAGCCATTAAACGCTGGTTTAATCTTGAATTCTTAAATTCACAGGAAGAAACCGTCAGTAAAATTCGGGAAAGACTTCAGACAAACGATGCTGCTTCCTATTTAGCGGCCTATACACTTTTTGCAACTGCGGATGACGAGTTGTGGCCACGGATCCACCAGATCAATATACCGACCCAAATTATAACAGGGGAGCATGATGTAGGTTCAAATCCCGAGATGGCGAGACAAATGCATGAAAAGATTGTGCATTCAGAACTCATGATAGTGCCTAATATGAGGCATATGCTACCGATAGAAGGATCCAAAATAGTGAACGAAGCCATTAGGTCGTTTATTGAAAGACAAACAAAGGGGTGACTCGATGTGAAAGAGCTGAAGAAATATCAGATGTATATAAACGGGGAATGGGTAGAATCATCAAGTGGTGAATATTTCGATAGTTATAACCCTGCAACCGAAGAAGCTTGGTGTCAAGTCGCCAAAGGGAATGCTGAAGATGTAAATCGTGCCGTTCAATCTGCGCATAATGCATTCTTGCATTCAGGATGGACCAATATGACATTCACAGAGCGGGGGCGTCTGGTTAGAAAGCTTGGAGAGCTGATTGCTATTCACTCTGAAGAGCTTGCGAAAGTCGAATCACTGGATAATGGGAAATTAATACGCGAAATGCGCGGTCAGGTAAAATATTTACCTGAATTTTTCTATTACTATGCAGGACTAGCAGATAAAATCCATGGGCAAACCTTACCGATTGATAAAAAAGATATGTTCGCCTTTACATCCAAAGAGCCGCTGGGGGTAGTAGCCGCCATTACTCCTTGGAATTCCCCTCTTTATTTAACAACCTTGAAGCTTGCACCTGCTCTTATAGCAGGAAATACCATAGTCATTAAACCTTCGGAAATGACTTCGGCCTCTCTATTGGAACTGGTGAAACTGGTTGAAGAAGCTGGTTTTCCACCTGGTGTTGTCAATGTAGTCACCGGCTTTGGAATGCCTGTAGGCGATACACTCACCTCACATCCTCTTGTAAGGCGTGTGGCCTTTACGGGAGGTTCAGAATCAGCAAGGCATATTGTTCGTAATTCGGCTCAAAATTTTGCACAGGTTTCACTGGAACTTGGAGGGAAATCACCGAATATCGTGTTTGAGGATGCTAATCCGGATAATGCGGCGATGGGAATCATAGCTGGTATATTTGGTGCTTCAGGACAAAGTTGTGTGGCTGGTTCTCGTGCATTTTTACATGTGGATATTTACGATGAAGTGATGCAAAAACTCGTTGACCGTGTATCGAAAATTAAGATCGGTGATCCTTTTCAAGATGATACGGAAATGGGACCGCTGGCAACGCAAGCCCAATTGGAGCGTGTCCAAAAATACGTAGCTATCGGGTTGGATGAAGGTGGAAAACTTGTTTGCGGAGGTAAAAAGCCTGAATATTTAGAGAAAGGATGGTATTTTGAGCCCACGATCTTCGAGCATCACGATAACGATTCCCGCATTACTAAAGAAGAAATATTTGGTCCTGTGTTAAGTGTTATCCCTTTTAAAGATGAAGAAGAGGTTATTCAATTAGCAAACAGTACTGATTACGGATTAGCAGCTGGAATTTGGGTGAGTGATATTGCTAAAGCTCACCGGGTCGCGAAAGCTATACGTGCTGGAATCGTGTGGGTGAATACCTATAGAAGTATTTCACCAATTGCTGCAATCGGCGGATCTGGCCTAAGCGGTTATGGAAGAGAAGGCGGTTATGAAGCGATTCATGAATATATGCAAGATAAAGTGGTTTGGATCAATACATCATCTGAACCGATTCCTGACCCTTTCATAATGAGGTAGTGGAAATTTGAAGGGGAGGCGCTTTTTATCAAAGGGTTTTAATAAGGAGGAAAAGTGAAATGAAATTACTGGGAATTTCAGGAACGGTAATAGGAACAAAGACGAAAGTCGTTATTGAAAAGGTTTTAGAGGAAGTTAAGAATAACCACCCTGATATCGAAGTCGAACTGCTTGATTTGAAAAAGTATGATGTTCAATTTTGTGATGGCCGTAATCCGTCCACATACACTGGAGATACGAAAAAAGTAATTGATATCGTTACCTCTGCAGACTTTTACATTATAGGAACACCAATATTCCAAGGGTCAATTACGGGTGCTCTTAAAAACTTATTTGATTTAATCCCCCCTAAGGATTTCCGTAATAAAGTAATGGGTCTTGTGGCTACCGGTGGAACCTACCAGCATTATTTAGTCATTGAAAATCAGCTGAAACCTATAGCCAGTTATTTCCGCGCATTTGTTGCACCTGGCTCTGTTTATGCTCATAATGACCATTTCAATCCACAAAATGAACTGGTTGATGAGGAAGTGTTGGAACGTATTTCAATGCTGAGTGAAGAAGTCGTGTTTATGCAAAAAGCATTGAAGAGTACTAAACCAGAGCATCAATTAAGCTAAAAGATTTACAAAATGAAAACACTCCAGCTGAAGTGCATTTCAATTAGCAGAGCTAAGTAGCAAGGAGGGGACAAATTGCTATTAGATGTAGAAGAGATAATAAACTTAACTGATTTATCCTTTATTAAAGTTTGTAATGAACAGTATGGGATTAATAGAGGGGTTTATAATACCATTGATGCTTGGTTTTATAAGCAAGGAATTAGTAACATTCTAGAAAGGCGCAATAGTATATTATATTTCCTTGAATTTATTAAGCGAAATTCCGGGAGTGAAAATAACCACTGTAAATTTGGTCACGGTGGCTTAACGACAAAATTAGAAGAGTACTATTTTCCAAGAATGGAATCGACTTTTGTAAAAATTGCCTCTAATCTTTAAATGAAGCACATACAAAGAGTGAAGGGTGGCTGGGAACATGACAATCATAGATAAAGTAGAAAAAAAACATTTACTAATTAAAGGGGAATGGGTGGAGGCCAAGGAGTATAGTCCGCTTCGATCTCCTTATTCAGGGGAAGTCATAGCTGAAATCCCCCTGGCCACAGACGAAGAAACCGACCAAGCTATTGAAGCGGCGCAAAAAGCTGCTAAGGTGATGGCAAAAATGCCAGCCCATCAACGTGCGAAAATCCTGGAAACATTGGCCCATCTTCTTGAGGAGCGCGCGGATGAAGCCGCCCAAATCATATCTATTGAATCAGCAAAGCCGGTTACAACCGCGAAGGGCGAGGTGGCGCGAACAATTGAAACCTACAAGTTTGCCGCTGAAGAAGCGAAACGAATTCATGGAGAAACGCTTTCGCTGGATGCCGCCCAAGGCGGCGAAAACCGACTCGGTTACACTGTACGTGAACCGATTGGAGTGATTGGGGCCATAACACCTTTCAATTTCCCCATGAATCTAGTCGCTCATAAAGTAGGTCCTGCCATCGCCGCAGGAAATACAATTGTATTAAAGCCAGCAAGCCAAACCCCTCTATCCTCCCTGTTCATCGGAGAACTATTACAGGAAGCCGGATTGCCTGCAGGAGCATTAAATGTGGTCACAGGTGGAGGAAGAGTGGTTGGAGACAAGTTGGTCACTGATTCCAGAGTAAGTATGATTACTTTTACAGGCAGCCCAGGAGTCGGAATTGGCATCCGCAATAAAGCCGGATTGAAACGAGTGACGCTGGAGCTGGGATCCAATGCAGCTGTCATCATTGACCGGGGTGTAGATATTGATAAGATCATTTCTCGTTGTGTGACTGGAGCATTTTCCAACCAAGGACAAGTATGTATTTCTTTGCAAAGGGTTTATGCCCATGAAGAAGTCTACGATCGCTTTGTTGAAAAGTTTATAGAAGCAACGAAACTATTAAAATTAGGTGATCCGCTTGATCCAGAAACGGATGTTTCCGCTTTGATCTCCCCGAATGATGTTGAAAGAACCATCAATTGGATAGAGGAGGCGAAACAAGGTGGAGCCAAGATTGCAACAGGTGGAATGGCGGAAGGCAATATCCTTCATCCGACAGTCATATTAGATGCAGATACCCATACAAAGGTATCCTGTCAAGAAGTGTTTGCCCCAATCGTTTTGATTAACAAGATTCAATCTGTAGAACAAGCAATTGATTTGGTGAATGATTCAATTTATGGCCTGCAAGCAGGGATTTATACAAACGATGTACGTACAGCACTGGATGCAGCAGAAAATTTACAAGTTGGTGGAGTCATGATCAACGACATTCCGACATTCCGTGTGGATAATATGCCGTACGGTGGAGTGAAGGAAAGTGGAACTGGCCGTGAAGGATTAAAATATGCAGTTGAAGAAATGACAGAAATGAAGCTGGTTGTCTGGAACCGAAATTAGGGAGTGGAAAAGCATGGCTTATTATGCAGCAATTTTACATATGATTGATGCTGAAAAAAATATAGAAGTGCGTCCACATCATATCGAGTATTTAAACGAACTTGATCGTAAAGGGAAGGTCTTTGCAAGAGGGCCTTTTGCGGATGGCTCGGGCGGTTTGGTTGTCTATATTGCAGACACATTTGAAGAAGCACTCTCATTAGCGGAAAATGATCCCCACGTTGTACATAAGGTGCGGAGACTGGAATTAAAAGAGTGGAACATTTAATAATGAACTTTATAAGTGCGTGTCAATGCAATGAATAAAACCTGGAGCTGGAGACAGTTCCTTCATTAATAAGGAGGGTTGCCGAGGCAACCTTTTTTATGTGCAAATCAACTCGGTAACGAAAAGACAAAGTTATACCATAAGTGAGTAAAGATATTAACCAGACCTTACTACCCTTTAATAACTGCCAGTTGTTATACTGTGAAAGTATTAGTGCAAATAGGTTCATAGAGCGAAATAAAAAAAGCTTCGTGAAGTTAAACAGGCAGGTATTACACCGATATTTAGGTTTAAAAGTCTTGTCTATACACAAGGCTTTTTTTGAATTAAGGACAAGTGGTTAATTCTTGATACATGTGATGGCAAGATGGCTTATTAAGCTGAAAAATTATAGAATTGAGTAGCTGCTTAGCTGGCTAGCCGAGACCCCACAGGCGCTTGCTTTGATAAGGCTTGGCAGACAGTCGGCGGAAAGGGAGCGGATTTCTGAAATCAACTGGATTTTATTTAAATTTGAACTTTCTACAGCAGTTCCGGTAAATTAAACTGATTCCCTTGATATATCAAGGTTTTCTTCGGTTGTCACCCATAAGTTGCATAGTAATGCGCTTATTACTATCTTTACTTTGCATAATTCATCTCACAATACTAGGAGTAGGAAAGGCGATGAACTCATTATGATTTTTAGCGAACGATTAAAAAAAGAACGGGAAAAAAGAAATTGGTCACAAAATGATCTTGCAGAGAAGATTCATGTGAGTCGCCAATCTGTGTCCAAATGGGAAACGGGAAAAAATTATCCAAGTATTGAAGTACTCATTAATTTAAGTGATTTATTTCAAATTACGGTAGATGAATTATTAAGGAGTGACGAGGAATTGAAGGAAAAGATAATACGGGAAAGTAAGCAGTTAGCATTTCCAAAAAGGAAAATATTTTTTGATATCTTGTTATTAATAGGAGCATTTTTGTTAGTGTCTAAATTAATAATTTTAGGTCTAAACAAATTTGCCGGCACAGATATTACCATCTTAAAAAGCATGCCAGTTTTAGCGAACTTTTTACCATTTGCTTTGATGGTTATTGGCGGTATTGGTTCGGATTATTTGAAGGATAAATATGTAGATTGAAAAATCTCTGCTGATAAAACTGTATAATGAGTCACAAAATGGATACTTTTTCAATTTCCCTTATATGGGGGAAGGAATACCTTTTAATTGTGCTTAATCATAAAAGAACAGAACCTTTGAATTTCAAGTTCTGTTCCTATTTCCTATTTGAACTTTTGCACTTCTTCTTGTCCCTCGAATTTGTTATCATTCAATATGCCGATTTCTTCTATATGTTTTCGTGCCGTTTCATCCCCCAATTTATAAATGAGGGCATAAAGCCTTTTCATGGCTGCATCGTATTTATCATTTGCCCGGTCATGATGATAGAGAAGGTAGGGCACATGTGAACGGGCATATGCCTCCAGATCATCTGTCTGGTGTTCCTCCAAGCAGTGTTTCAATTCTGCCAGTTCCTCATCAGTTGCGTGTACAGTGAAGCTCGGATTCTCTTCAAGTTTTTGTCCGAGTACGTCTCCGCTGACCAAATCGACATGATAGGTCTGTTTTTCCTGCATCATTCTGCGCATCATCCTTTCAAGCGTTTATCTATTCTGTACCACTATTTGTAAAAAGTTAATCATCAATGTAAACATTTCCTTAATGAAAAAGATAGGAAATAGAGGTATCGGATTTCTTATCAAATGGTTTAAGATGAATTTACAGAATAATATGGAAAATCGAGGAGTGATATAGTGAAGAGGCCAATCATGGTTATTTTTTTGGTGTTGATTGCTTCAGGCTGCGTAACAAGGAATTATGATTCCAATATGGAGTTAGGGAAAAGTCAGTTGAATGAGGAAAATTATTTAGAAGCCCACGAGGCATTTGAATTAGCTTATAAAGAAGCAAAAACACCGGAAGCAAGGGAGCTAATGGATCTTTCAGGTTTTCTGGCGAGTGGTATGAAGAAATACGACGAACAGGATTTTGAATCGGCCAAAAGAGATTTTGAAGAAGCAACCGCATATAAAGCAAAATACCGGGAAGGTAAACTAATGGTTTCAAAGGCGGCGGAAATGCAACCGGTATCAGGCTCCGCCACGATAGAAGCAGTAGAGGGAAATGACGAGGTGGAACCGGCGGAGGAAGCAACTGTGGACGAACCCATTGAATCCAAAGTGCAAGATGAGGCGGCAACGGATACAAAAGGCGAAGAAGGGAGCAAGGATTCGGTAAGTGCTTTAAGTAAATCTCAGGCGGAGAAGCTTGTGAAGGATTACGTGGACATGGAAAATTTTCCGGAATTGCATATTGAATATGATCATGATGCCGAAAAGGGAGATTACATTTTTCATGTTTTCGAGTTGGATGAACCTAGTCAGAAAAGTGGCCACAAAACCACTTGGGGATGGTATGGCGTGAATAAGAAGACTAAAGAAGTTTATGAAGTCATGTAGGATAATTGAAGGCCCCCTGTTGAGGCCTTTTTATTTTGCGCGCAGCAAAATACAAGATTCGATAAAATTTTATAATTTTTGTAAAAACGTCGCCCTATTCTTAATTTCTTAAGAATTTTTTAATATTTAATGTTTATGATTGAGCCAAGTAAAGGACAATCATAGGAGGGATAAAGATGGAGAATTATAATGGTGATGAGCAAGTCAGAGTGAAGGCAGAACGGAAAAAGGGTAAGTCTCTTTGGCTAACTAGCCTTGTTTCCGGAACGGTTGCTTCTATGGTGACATCGTCTGTATTTCTATTTGGCGGGGACTTTATAGATCAAGGGAAAAGTTCAGTGAATGAGTCAACCAAAACGGCAGGTGTACAGCAAACGGAAAGTGTTGAAAAGGATAAAAGTGTCACGGCGGAAAAATTATCGACAAGTACGGATTCAAATGATAGGGCAGAGATGGTCGAATCAGCATCCAAATCGATTGTAGGGGTCGTCAATTTACAGGAGATGCAAAACCAGAACCCGTACCAGCAGCAAAGCACGGTGAGCGAAACGGTTGAGAGCGGCACTGGCTCAGGGGTCATTTATAAAAAAGCTGGTGGGAAAGCCTATATCATCACGAACAATCATGTTATTGAAGGAGCCAAGGAAGTCGAAATTTCATTGTATGATGGACAAAAGGCGACTGCAGCGGTTGTCGGGGCTGATGCTTTGACGGATTTAGCGGTTTTGACAATTGATGCCTCGAAAGCACCGGATGGAATTAAATTCGGGAATTCCGATAGCATGCGTCCAGGTGAAGAAGTATTGGCAATTGGCAACCCACTTGGACTTGATTTTTCACGATCGGTTACACAAGGGATCGTCAGTGCGACCGGACGCTCCATTTCAGTCGATACCTCGGACGGGGAGTGGGAACTTGATGTCCTTCAAACAGATGCAGCGATCAACCCCGGCAATAGCGGGGGTGCATTGATCAACACCGCTGGGGAAGTGATCGGCATAAACAGTTTGAAGATTTCCGAAAACGGTGTGGAAGGCTTAGGGTTTGCCATACCAAGTAATGATGTGATTCCGATTGTTACGGAGCTGATTGAAAATGGAAAAATCACGCGCCCATATTTAGGAGTCAGCTTGGCCAATATGGAAGAACTGCCGCAATATTACATTCAAAATGTTCCAGAAGCCGTAAAGTCCGGCGTAATGGTGACGAGTATAGAAGCGGGATCGGCTGCGGCGAATGGAGGGCTTAAGCAACAGGATATCATCGTTGAGATTGATGGAACGAAAATAAATACTGCCGCTGCATTAAGGAAGTACTTATATACAGATAAGAAAATCGGCGATAAAGTAAAGGTTAAAGTATATCGGGGCACTGAAGAGAAAACGGTAACGTTAACCTTGCAAAAACCATAGAAAGAGGTATGGCCCCTGTTCATTCATCAGGGGTCTTTTAATATAAGTTTTTAATAGTATACAAAAGATTAATACCGGAAAAATAGATAGTGTATTTGCACTGTTTTGCAGTTTGTTCATATAGTCTTGAATACCTAAAAGTGAATGGTGGCGTCTTCTATTTGTCAAGGTTTTCATCGTGGATATGTTAAAAAATAGAAAAGATTTGACAAATTTGTGAAATGTCATAAAATAGAAAGAAAGGGGATGAAATTATGGAAGCTAATCAGAAGATGTTAGATGCAGTGAAATGGGTATCGGGCACAGGTTGTGTAATCGGAATTATTATTTTTGCTTTAAGTTTCTTTGTAAGCGATTACAATAAGGATTATATATTTACCGCTGTTGGAATCGCCATCACACTAAGTGCAGCTGCCATTTTTCTAGTTGGTATATTTTTTGTCCTGACAGAAGAAATGGTAATG
Source organism: Bacillus sp. ISL-34 (assembly GCF_018613325.1). Taxonomy (GTDB): domain Bacteria; phylum Bacillota; class Bacilli; order Bacillales; family DSM-1321; genus Peribacillus. Next base: position 108,687 of record NZ_JAGGQJ010000011.1, read on the forward strand.
AATACACATAAAGGCAAAAGAATTGAAACGGAAACGACTAAAATCATAAAAATGAAAACAAATGCTAAAGCTCCAACAAAAAGAAGTACAGAATTCAGTAATTAAAACAAGGAATATAGCATAATGAACCGGCTATCTATCATCAGATTCACTAACATGGATGAACAAAATTAGTTGTTCGTTTGCTTGCAGAATTTGAACCAATTCAATTCCAATCATTGAATGCGCTCTCATTTCTTGTAATGCTTGGATTTGATGAATTTTATTTCAAAACAGTATGCACTCGTTATGTAACAAAAAATATTTCAAGCAACTCTTTGTATTAAACGGATTACATACGATGTGCTTGGACATTCAAACCAAAAGCCTGAACGCCTGGAAGTTCTCACCTTGAACTATATCCACGAGAAAAGGACACTTTTAAAAAGTCCTTTTTTCGTGGCTTTTTTTTTATGTACTTTTACCTGAAGATACAAAAGGGAAGCACGTTTCAATATGGGGGTAATGTGTAGAGGGTTTCCAAAAGATGGAGTTGATTAACCACCAAATGTACTTTTTTGTCCTGTCCTACTGAATGATAAACTTGACTAGTTGCAACAAGTTGATTGACCCTGGAATTACTTCATCCCACGACTACTGCTAAACGGCTGTTCAGGAATGGCTGACAGGGCAATAAGTATTTCGGGGAGAGGGAACCCAATTACATTTCACACTCGTTGTTTCCTTATATATATATAATATTGACCTGTGTTGGATCATAAGGGTGTTGAAGCATGGTTACAACATCGTTCACTAAGCGGCTGCCATTTACCAACTTTCATGGCCGAGTGAAAAAAATCCGCTTTAAGTCATGTTTTCCATCGATAGATACCTAATTAACAGGATAGGTAATTTAATGCATAATCTATATAAGTCTTAAGGCAATAAACGCGGTGAATATAATGTGAAAATTTTATTTCATTATATTAGAGTAATATTAAACGGAAAGTGGATTGGTACTATCCGCAATCCTGTACTGATAAGTGAAGTTTCCATAGGCAAGTTATTAAACATTTATTATATTTCATTTGCTGAAGATTTTCGAATATTTCTGTTCATTTACCATCTTCTTACTGCACTTTATTGAACTTTATGTGACAGATGTCACTTTGTATTGTCTTTTTTTAGACTTGGGATTAATATTGGTATGTCGGGGTTTGTGAACATGGTAACACTTTGTCCGAATAATTACCAATTGGAATTTTATTATGTAAGAAAGGGGTAGTACTATGAAAATAAAATGGGCTCTATTAACTATACTTTTTACAATTGCCACTGTGCTAACCGGTTGCGATAACCCATTAATGGTCTTGGACCCTAAAGGGCCAGTAGCTGCAACACAAGCAGATGTTATTATGATTTCGATATGGACAATGGCCTTTGTCGTCCTTGTCGTTATGGTACTGTATATCTTCATGATAATGAAATATCGTGCTTCCAAACAGCGTGATGATTATGAACCGCCTCATATTGAAGGAAGTAAGGTTCTTGAAATAATTTGGGTTGCGATCCCAATTTTAATCGTCGCTTTCCTATCCGTTGTTACTGTTAAAACAACAAATGAAGTTGAGGCAACACCTAAAGGGTACGGAGATCAAGAACCTTTAGTCATTTACGCTTCATCTTCCAACTGGAAGTGGCATTTTAGTTATCCGGAAGAAGATATCGAAACAGTCAACTATCTGTTTATACCGACTAACCGACCAATCGAATTTAAACTTTACTCATTCGGTCCAATCTCAAGTTTCTGGATTCCGCAACTTGGAGGACAAAAATACGCGATGTCGGACATGGTTAATACGTTGCACTTAGCAGCTGATGTACCAGGTGAGTATATGGGTCGAAATTCAAACTTCAGTGGTTCAGGTTTTGCTCAGCAAACGTTCAACGTTAATGCACTGTCTGCAGAAGAATACGATAAGTGGGTAGATGAAATTAAAGCTACTGCTAAACCGATTACTGAGGAAAAATTCAATGAATTATTAAAACCTGGTCATGTGGGACAATCCACTTACACTGGAACTCACTTAGAGTTTTCACCAGCTCCTGAAGGGGAAAATGCTGGTCATGACCACGGATCTTCTGATACTGAAGAAAATGATTCCAAGGATTCACACGAGGAACATTCAGAACACAGCAACATGAATCATGATCACTAAGAATTAATTTCGTTCGATAAAACAACTAGGTTTACAAGATAAGGAATATTTTCCTGAAAGGAGTCACAAAAGTATGGATTACTTTGATCGATTTGCCGTACCTCATCCAAGTCCTGCGATTTATGCATCCATGGTTGCCATTGGTTTAACCATGATCGCGGTTGTTGCCGGAATTACCTATTTTAAAAAATGGGGTTACTTATGGCGTGAGTGGTTAACAACGGTTGACCATAAACGTATTGGTATCATGTACATCTTGGCAGCACTGCTTATGCTCTTCCGTGGTGGCGTCGATGCACTTATGATGCGTGCTCAAACGGCTATTCCAGATAACGGTCTTTTGGATGGACAGCATTATAATGAGGTATTTACAACACACGGGGTCGTCATGATCCTTTTCATGGCTATGCCATTTATCATTGGGTTAATGAACATTGTTACACCATTACAAATTGGAGCGCGTGACGTAGCATTCCCACGTCTGAACGCAGTAAGCTTCTGGTTATTCTTCATGGGGGCAATGCTATTTAACATCTCTTTCGTAGTCGGTGGTTCTCCTGATGCGGGTTGGACATCTTACTTCCCGCTGGCAAGTAATGATTTCAGTGAATCAGTAGGTTCGAACTATTACGCGATTGCCATTCAAATAGCTGGTATCGGTACATTACTGACTGGTATCAACTTTATCGTAACCATCTTGAAAATGAGAGCACCTGGCATGAACTTAATGAAAATGCCAATGTTCACATGGTCTATCTTGATCACAAACTTCATTATCGTTTTCGCTTTCCCTGTATTGACAGTGGCACTTGCGTTGATGACAATGGATCGTCTATTCGGAACTCAATTCTTTACGATGGCCAATGGCGGTAGCGATATGCTTTGGGCGAACTTGTTCTGGGTTTGGGGACATCCTGAAGTTTATATAGTAATTCTTCCAGCTTTCGGTATTTACAGTGAAATTATTTCGACATTTGCACGTCGTAACCTGTACGGGTATAATTCGATGGTTATCTCCATGGTAGCTATTTCTACTCTATCTTTCATTGTATGGGCTCACCATTTCTATACAATGGGTCACGGTGCAATGGTTAATGGTATCTTCTCGATTACCACGATGGCAATTGCCGTCCCGACTGGTGTTAAGATTTTCAACTGGTTGTTCACACTTTGGAAAGGTAAAATCGTATTTACCGTTCCAATGCTATACTCTTTAGCTTTCATTCCGATTTTCACGCTCGGTGGGGTAACAGGGGTAATGCTTGCCATGGCAAGTGCTGACTACCAATACCATAATACAATGTTCTTAGTAGCTCACTTCCACTACGTTTTAATCCCTGGTACTGTATTTGCCGTACTTGCTGGTTTCACGTACTGGTGGCCAAAAATGTTCGGTTTCATGTTGAGCGAAAAAATTGGGAAATGGTCGTTCTGGTTCATTACAATCGGCTTTAATGTAACATTCTTCCCGATGTTCATCACTGGTTTAGATGGGCAGGCACGTCGTATGTATACGTACTCTGAATCAACAGGGTATGGTCCATTGAATATGCTCTCTTTCGTTGGAGCGATTGGCTTGGCAATAGGTTTTGCACTTATCGTGTACAATATCTATTGGAGCACTCGTTATGCGTCAAGAAATATCTCGAACGATCCATGGGATGCACGTTCTCTCGAGTGGGCTACACATACACCAATCCCTGAATATAACTTTGCAATTGTACCAACAGTTGATTCTACAGAAGCATTCTGGGATTCAAAGAAAAAAGGCTTTAAATTATTTGGCGGTAAAGTAGAAAAGATTCATATGCCAAATAACAGTGGCGTGCCGTTTATCATGAGCTGTATCTTCTTCGTTTGGGGCTTTGCATTGGTATTCAGCATGTGGATCATTGCAATCATTGCAACGATCGGTATCTTTGCTTGTATGATTCACCGTTCATTCGAAAAAGATCACGGACGTTATATCTCTGTTGAAGAGATCGAAGAAACTGAAAATAAATTGCGAGGTGCTAAGTAATGAAAATAGATAACTCGCTGCCACTAGAATATAGCACGGAAGAAAATCGCTTAAAGATTTTTGGATTCTGGATTTTCCTAGGAGCAGAAATAGCTCTTTTCGCTACACTGTTCGCCACTTATTTTGTTCTAGTTGATGGAACTGGAAATGGTCCAACAGGGGAACATCTTTTTAAACTACCAACCCTGATGTTTCAAACAATCTTTCTTTTAACTAGTAGTTTCACCATAGGTCTTGGAATCAATGCAATGAGACTTGGAAGACAGAAGGCAACGCTTGGTTTCTTCATTATCACCCTTATTCTTGGTTTAGGCTTCTTAGGAGTCGAAATTTATGAATTCGTGGAGTATGTACATGAAGGAGCAACCATTCAAACAAGTGCTTTCTTATCTAGTTTGTTCACATTACTAGGTACGCATGGAGCTCACGTTACACTTGGTTTATTCTGGGGAACCTTCATCATCATGCAGATTAAAAAGCGCGGTATGACTCCAGAAACAACAAACAAGGCTTTCATCTTTTCACTTTACTGGCATTTCTTGGACGTTGTCTGGATTTTCATCTTCAGTTTCGTCTACCTGAAAGGAATGATGTAATATGAAAGAATTATTCCCACGGGGCCAAGTTATGGGATTTGCCTTTTCGCTAGTCCTGACTTTGGTCGCACTATCAGTTATTATGTTTGATCTCTCACTAAAAATGGCTATGATCATCCTGCTTGTTACAGCTTTCATGCAAGCTGCACTGCAATTGGTTATGTTCATGCACGCAGGAGAGTCAGAAGATAAAGCATCGATTTACACAAACGTTTATTACGGATTGTTCGTTGCATTGGTTACAATTTTCGGTACAATGCTAACAATGATTTGGGGATATCAATAATCCATTCGGAAAAGCTGGGCGTCTTGATGACGCCCAGTTTTTTTAACCATATTTTTTAGTATTACCATTTAGGAACAATATATTTATAAAGGGCAAATTTTCACTTTCGAAGCGTGCCTGTGCGTGTAATTACAATGTTTTCCAAAGTAAAACATTAATAGAACTGACACATCTTCTAAGAAAAAACTGTCAGTCATTTTGATATAATAAGCCATATAAGAATTAATTTATAAACATAGCGGAGATGATGAATTGACATTGCCGGTTTTGATTTTGACAATTATATTAAGTCTGATAAAAATATTGGTTTCCTGTCTTCCAACCGATGCAGTTAATTGGATTATCAGCAAATTTAAAATACACTCAGAAATTTGTGACGGGAATGCGATCGTAACCTTGGACGGAAAACGTTTGGAAGGTGAAGAAAAAATTCAGGTTATCAATTATTTTAATAACGCTAAATTTTTGAAAAAAAATCATATATTCCCAGGGAACGAGCAATTGTTTTTACATCCAGAGAACAGTGGGACTACATTAGTCATTGATACTAAAAAAGGCAAAAAGGATGTTAGGTTATTTGTATATATTTACAACGACCACGTGGATGTCGTTAAACAATACAAGAAGAAAATCATTTCTTATAGTCTGCTTTCCGATAGCCTCCAAGAACGTTCCATGCCATTAATAAGAAATTTAGTTTAAAAGAACATTAAAAAGACGGTCCTTAAAAGACCGTCTTTTTTTATAAGTCTTTTATTGTGTAATTCCATTTCATTCAGGTGCTTTTTTCTTTATATAAAATTCTAAATTACTTGTTATTCAGATTGAGAGGTTTACGTACACAAACTGAAGTCTTGATTTTAGTGTCTTTAGGAAAAAACAATTAAAAGCGTTTTAAGTGGGAGGGAATTGCTGCAAGAGGTTCTTTAATAGTGCATAGTGCATATGAAAAGTATTTTGGAAATTATTAAAATGGTAATAAAAAAGCAGGTATCTATTGCAATGCCTGCCTTTTTACGCTTTCCATTGTTTTTCAACTTGATGAAGGGCTTGTTGCAAAATTACTTCATGATCTGTACCCGGTTTAGTTAGGACGTTAGTTTGATAAGATTTTCCTTGGAAATCAACTGTTACTGTAACTTTTACCATTATGCATCTTTCCTTCCTAATTCAGAATTAAATGAGGTGGTTGTACTACTTCTTTTATACCCGTGGCAGAGGAATATTCAAACATTTCAAAAGCAGCAAAATCGAAAGAATTAATATTCAAAATTATCTGATATTTTTCGGGAAGTGTCAACACTTTTTTTGAACCAACCCTATTTCCCGGCTAAATAAAAAAATGACCTGGCTTGTGTGCACATGACAGCCAGGTGTTTTTGTAAATGGACTATATTCATATTTTAGTTAAGATAATGCCGATTAATGCTGCAAGTACGCCAGCAATTTGATAGGTTTTTAGTTTTTCCTTGAATAAATAACATCCTGCGAATACGACAACTAAACAGTTCAGGCTGACTACAGGGAAGATGATGCTTGCGATGCCGGTGTTCAACGCAAAGAAATAACATCCATAGCCTATAGTGCTTAAAAAGCCTACTAAGGAACCGATTTTGACTTCCTGCAGCTTGATTTTTTCCTTTTTGAAAACCAGCATCGAAAGAAGATAAAGAGTTCCGCCTCCATACATTGATACTAGGATATCAAGGGAATTTAAATGAAGACGTGTTGATGTCGTCATTAGAATGCCGAGCACACCAAAAGATAAAATGGATAATAATGTGTGCATTATCCAAGGGACATATTGATGGTTACCTTTAGCGTTAGGTGTATACTGAATGACTAATGTAGCGAGAAACATGCAGACGATTCCAGTCCACTGCAAGGAAGAAATATGTTCGTGAAAAATTAAAGCTGCACAGAGAATGGGGAATATTGCATTTGCTGCGATTAATGGAGATGTCAAGCTTGCCGGCCCTTTTTCAAAGGCGCTTGCCATCTGGATATTACCATTAGCGTTCAGTACCCCAATGGCTCCACCAAGCATGATGGACAGCCAGTTCAGCTGCAAACCATCCATAAATACTCCATAAAAAATGGACAAAATAAAAGCTGAAAAATAAAAGAAAAATTGGATATGTATCTTGGAATAGCCTTTTCCGCTGCTCCATTTAAAAATACTGTTATTGATTCCGAAACATAAACTCGTGATGAGTGCTGCAAAAATCCACATTGACTTAATCTCTTCCTTCATGTAGGATATACTTCTTCTACATTTTAAGCTGAATGCATGCAGGAATCAAACCAAATTAAAAAAAGTATGATTGACAGATTAGATATTTTTTTCTATATTTACTATGACAATTTTAAAATATTTCCCGATAAACGGGAGAGGTTCATAGCATCACCCTCTTAAAAAAACTATGGCTTTGATATTTTTCGCGAATCAACCATATCTTTGAGGAGATATGGTTTTTGTTATATAGAGGCCCATTTTATGAATCTCCCTGAAACGTGGGATTAGGAGGACTTTTAATGTCTGGAAGAAAAGAAGAAGAATTAAAAAAAGATATCACACTGCTTGGAAATCAAGGAACAAAATATACATTCGACTATGCGCCTGAAATCCTTGAGTCATTCGATAACAAGCATCCGAACCGGGATTATTTCGTCAAATTCAATTGCCCGGAATTCACTAGCTTATGTCCGATAACGGGCCAGCCGGACTTTGCTACCATTTACATCAGCTATATTCCCAGTGTGAAAATGGTGGAAAGCAAGTCTTTGAAACTTTATTTATTCAGCTTCCGCAATCACGGTGATTTCCATGAAGACTGCATGAACATCATCATGAATGATTTAATCGAATTGATGGATCCTAAATATATTGAAGTCTGGGGCAAGTTTACACCTAGGGGCGGAATTTCCATCGACCCTTACACGAATTATGGGAAACCAGGTACGAAGTATGAGGAAATGGCAAATTACCGCTTGATGAACCATGACTTATACCCGGAAACCGTGGATAATCGCTAAAGAATAGGAGAGACAATGGGCATATGCCCGTTGTCTTTTTTTTGTTTTTTAGCCATTCTCGATCAGTGGTCCTGACGATTTGTCCTTTTTAAAAATACAAATGTCCTCCTATAATGGAATTTGCACTTGATTGTTTTGAGAAAAAGCGTAATAATAGGGAGAGTTGATTTTGACAGAATATTTACGAAAATAGGGGATGTCGAGATGAAAGTTGCAAAGTTTGGTGGAAGTTCACTTGCGTCAGGTGAACAGTTGAGGAAGGTATTCGAAATTGTTGTTTCTGATCCAGAGAGGAAGATTGTAGTCGTTTCGGCTCCAGGGAAACGCAATTCCGATGATATAAAGGTGACGGATTTATTAATTGAGGCTGCGGAACAGCAGCTGCGAGGGGATAACGGAGAGCGTTTGATAGAAGATGTCGTATCCCGCTATGCGAGCATTGCAGAAGAGTTGGATATATCCGAGAGTGTCATAACAGGGATTCATGAAAATTTAATGGCACTGCTGCATGCAAACCAAACTAACCCGAAGCGCTATCTGGATGCCTTGAAGGCCAGTGGCGAGGATAATAATGCGAAGCTGGTCGCAGGTTATTTCCAAAGCCGTGGGGTAGAGGCACAGTATATAAATCCAAAGAAGGCCGGCTTGATCGTAACGGATGAAGGTGGATTCACCAAGGTGCTGCCAGAGTCTTATGAACGGTTATATGCTCTGCGTGATGAGCCTGGAATCGTCGTATTCCCAGGGTTCTTCGGTTATACGTTAGATGGTGATGTGTTAACCTTCTCAAGAAGCGGTTCCGATATTACGGGTTCGATTCTTGCGAATGGGGTCAAAGCTGAATTGTATGAGAACTTTACGGACGTGGATGCCGTTTATGCGGTGAATCCAAATGTTGTTTCCAATCCGAAAGGAATCCGGGAATTAACCTACCGTGAAATGCGTGAGCTTTCTTATGCAGGTTTCTCGGTATTTCATGATGAGGCGCTGATTCCTGCATTCCGTGCGGGAATACCTGTCCATATCCAGAATACGAACAATCCGGCGGCACAAGGGACCCGCATTGTGAGTACACGGGATAATACGAACGGGCCCGTAATTGGGATTGCAAGTGATAAAGGATTTTGCAGTATTTACATTAGCAAATATTTGATGAACCGGGAAGTTGGCTTTGGCCGGAAACTGCTGCACATCCTCGAAGATTATGGAGTTTCATATGAGCATATTCCGTCAGGCATCGATGATGTGACGCTTATTCTTAGGCAGGACCAGATGAAAGGTGAAGCCGAGAAGAAAATCATTTCACGAATCAAGAAAGAGCTTCATGCCGATGAAGTGAATGTGGAGCATGATCTTGCGTTGATCATGGTTGTAGGGGAAGGAATGCGTCATAATGTCGGTACAACGGCAAGAGCGTCAAAAGCCTTGGCCGAAGCGAAGGTGAATATTGAGATGATCAATCAGGGCTCTTCGGAGGTAAGCATGATGTTCGGTGTGAAAGGACACAACGAAGAGACGGCAATTCAGGCATTATATCACGAGTTCTTTTGAGAAAAATTGTTCAGAGACCTCCTTTTAGAAGGGGGTTTTTGTGATTAATCTTTTAGTCACTATACATACGCTGGATTTTTCATCTGGTTCTTTATGATAGTGGCAATGACCGTGTGGGGATGATCATTCCAAGCTAACAGACGCGCTGTAGGGTTCAGCGCGTCTATTTTAATTTAATACCCATTTGTCAAGTGGCTAAGGTAATTGGAGGAGAACGGAGTTGACGCTCTTGAAACGGATAAAAAGGGGTGTCCAACCCCTGAATACATATCTTTCACCAAATCATAAATGAAAGAGATGTCAATGGCAGCATCAAGTTTACGAGCCAAATGATTCACTGGCACCAATTGATTTAAAGTAATCACTTCGAGTTGATCTTGCTGAATAGAATCATGTTTAGAAAGCATCCTTATCACCTCAAGTTAAATACTTCTATATAATACAAAAAAGAATGTAGGAATAAGTTCTACCTATATGTTAAAACAAAGTTGATTGGAGTGTAAGGTGAGAGACTCCGGGAAAAGCGCGTCTAGGAGAGACACCGCAAGCGTAAGCATAGGAGGCTCCCGGACCGCCCGCGGAAAGCGAGTGCCCTACGTTACAATCAACGTTTAAATTGTAAAAGCCATAAAAAAAACTGTAGACAACTCGATTTTCATCGAGTTTGTCTACAGTCTGAGCCTCCAAATAGAAGATTGGAGGCTTTCCTTTTATGTTAGTCCATAATTGTCAGGAGTTGATCGATCGCGTTCCTTGGACGCGGGGCAGGGATCATATCGGGATAGCCAACGTGAAGGCTGCCGACGATTTTCTCGCCAGGTTTCACGCCTAAAGCTTCACGAAACTCCATGCTGTGTATCATGCCGTATGTTTCCCATATCATCCCGATTCCCTGTTCCCAGGCAAGCAGGCTGAAATTCTGGATCAAGGCACTTGTGGCCGCATAATCTTCTTCACGTGTCATAGGATTCGGATTCTCTTCCATTATCACTGCGACAAACATCGGTACACCTATAAGTTTATTATATCCCCGCTGTCCGGCTGCTTTTTTCTTTTCAGGGTCCTTCTCTTTGCCTTCCATGAATGCACGGGTTGCTTCTGCGAGTTTTAAGCGGCTATCACCATGAACCATGACGAAGCGCCATGGTTGGGTCATTTTATGGTTCGGTGCCCATGTTGAAGTTTCCAATAGTGATTGGATGGTATCAATAGGAACAGGAATGTCCTTAAATCGTTTGATGCTGCGCCGTTCTTTAATGATATCTTCTAGTTTCATGATCATCCTGCTCCTTTAATCATATATGTAAGTTTAATAGTTGAAAAAAATAATCCCCGGCTGCCTAATATGCTTCCAACGTGAATAAATTACTTGAATAAAGAGGGGGCAATATTCTAGTGACTTGCATTCGCTAATGAGCATATAATTTTTACTAGGCACAGAGAAGCCGGGGCGACATTGTAACTATGTACAATATCAAAAGGGTACGATAAGAGAGTATCGTAATTGCTTATCAAATTTCAGAGATCGATAATGAAATTGAAAATCATTATCAATTAGAATTTTCGCTTATTTCCTGTTATTTGTCAAGGGTATTTATAAAAAAATTCAAGATATTTACCAATCCTTTAAAACAGTTAAAATCTTTTAAAAAATCTGTATAAAAATGTATAATGAGAGGATGAAAAGATGCTATCTACATATGAAGAATCGAAGGTGTCATAGATGAAAAAGTTGTCCTCATTTCTTAAGCCGTACTGGCTTTTGATCATTCTTGCTTTATCCTTAATGATTGTCGAGCTCGGGGTAGAGCTGTTACAACCTTTATTTATAGCAAAAATAATTGATGATGGCATTTTGCAGAGAGATTTATCGGTGGTGATTAAATGGGGAAGTGTCATGGTCGGGCTTTCCGTTTTTTCATTTCTTGGCGGGATCGTTAATTCCTTTACGGCATCACATGTAAGTCAAAGCTTTGGACATGATGTCAGGAAAAGCCTTTTTGGTAAAATACAGGCGTTTTCTTTTGCAAATTTGAATAATATCCCCACTTCCTCGTTGATAACAAGGATGACGAATGATGTGACCCAACTTCAAAATACGGTTTTTATGGGCCTGCGTATCATGGCAAGGGCGCCATTGATCGTAATCGGCGGAGCGATAATGGCTATTGCGGTGGATTTGAAACTATCACTTGTTTTGGTCATTTCAATTCCGGTTCTTGTTTTCTTCCTGAGATGGGTTATGAAACGAGCAGCCAAGCTGTTTAAGCTTGTACAGAAAAAACTCGATAATGTCAATGGCGTCATGAGGGAAAACCTGATAGGCATGCGCTTGATCAAGGCTTTTCTTCGTAAGGAGCATGAAATCGGCCGATTTGACGATGCGAATGAAGAGTTGAAAAGAAAGACCGTGACTTCCCTTCGTTTAATTGAAACGACGATGCCTGTACTTATGCTTGTCATGAATGTGGCGATTCTGATCATTCTCTGGCTTGGAAGCGAATTTATAACAACGGGAGATATACAGGTAGGGGAAGTTGTGGCGATTGTCAACTATGCCACAAGGATTGCGGCATCCCTTTCCGTTTTTTCATGGCTGATCATGGTCATTTCCCGTGCGAAGGCTTCAGCGGAGCGTGTGACGGAAATATTTGAAACCCCGATAGATATTGATGAAGGTAAGGCTGAAAGCAAGAATGGGGCCGTCAATGGTGGAGGCATCAAGTTTCTGGATGTATCTTTCCGCTATCCTGGAACCGATGCCTCGATATTGAAAAACCTGACCTTCTCCATCAATCCGGGAGAATCGCTTGCCATCTTAGGAGCGACAGGATCAGGGAAAACATCACTGTTTCAGCTGATTCCGAGATTATACGAAGTTGAAAGCGGCTCCATTCAAATTGATGACCAGGACCTGAAAGATATTCCCTTGAATTCGCTGCGGAAAAGGATCGGCTATGTACCGCAAGAGGCCCTGCTTTTTTCAGGAACCATAAAAAATAATGTCGCTTGGGGAAAAGAAGGTGCCTCGATGGAGGAAATCATGGCTGCGGCCGAGCATGCTCAGGTGCATGAGACCGTAATGAAACTCCCGAAACAATATGAAACCCAGTTAGGGCAAAAGGGAGTGAATCTGTCCGGAGGGCAAAAACAGCGCTTATCGATCGCAAGGGCATTGGTGCGCAAACCGAAGATTCTCCTTCTGGATGATAGTACGAGTGCGCTGGATTTGAAAACGGAAAGTAAATTGCTTGCCGCTTTAAAGGACTATACATGCACAACGCTAATCATTACACAAAAAATCAGTACAGCCAGGGAGGCTGACAAAATCTTGTTGCTGGAAAGCGGTCAAGTCCTTGCGCTGGGGAAACATGAGGATTTGCTTCAAACAAGCGATCTTTATCGAAAAATCGTTCACTCACAGTTTGGGGAGGAGGGGATTTCGCTTGAGTCTAAGAATATCTCCCGATAAGGCAAAGTCTAAACCGGTCAACTCCTGGAATACGATAAAAAGGATCATTCCCTACTTGGCAACGAATAAAAGCCTGCTATTTTGTGTCCTTTTCATGGTACTGATAAGCTCGGTTTTGGGACTGCTTGGCCCCTTTCTTGTTGGGATGGCCATTGATGATTATATTGTCACAAGAGATAGCAGGGGGCTGATCAGCCTTCTTTTCGGACTTCTCGGAGTCTATATATTCTATTCCCTATCCATGTGGCTTCAGAATTATTGGATGATTGGAATCGCTCAGGATACGGTTTATGAAATGCGCAATCAATTATTCAAAAAGCTTCACCAGTTGTCCATTCCCTTTTTTGACCGGCGTCAGCATGGGGAATTGATGAGCAGGGTCACGAATGATATAGAAAATGTCAGCTCCACTTTGAATAGCTCCGTCATCCAGATTTTTTCTAGTGTGCTGACACTGGTCGGGACGATCGGAGTCATGCTGTATTTGAGCCCATTATTAACTGTTTTAACCTTATTCATCGTTCCTCTTATGTTCTTCGGTCTGAGATGGATAACGAACCGGACGGGAAAGCTGTTTAAACAACAGCAGAAGAACCTTGGAGAACTGAATGGGTTTATAGAAGAAACGATTTCCGGACAACGGATCGTAAAGGCTTTTTCACAGGAAGATAAAGTGATCCGGGATTTTATCATCCGGAGTGAAAACTTAAAGAAAGCCGGCTTTCTATCACAATCATACTCTGGGCTGATTCCAAAACTGATGAATTTACTGAACAACTTAAGTTTCACGGTAATAGCTGCTGTCGGCGGGTTTTTGGCGCTGAGTGGCATCGGAACGGTTTCCATCGGGGTCATTGTCATTTTCACCGAGTATTCAAGGCAATTCACCCGTCCGCTCAATGACCTGGCTAACCAATTCAATACACTCCTCTCAGCTGTTGCCGGTGCGGAGCGGGTTTTCGCCATACTTGATGAAAAAGAAGAGGAAGTGGATGAGAAACAGGCCTCTGAACTTCGTGATGTCCGCGGTGAAGTGGACTTTGAGGATGTTTCCTTTTCGTATAATGATGAGGAGCAAACGATATATGGTGTTAATTTCCATGCCGAAAAAGGGGAGACCATCGCGCTTGTGGGTCCCACTGGGGCCGGTAAGACTACGATCATTAATCTTCTTGCACGTTTTTACGAGCCGAACAGCGGCCGGATAATGATTGATGGCCAGGATATCCAACAGGTGACGAGGTACAGTCTCCGTAAGCATATGGGCTTCGTTTTGCAGGATTCCTTCTTGTTTCAAGGTACGATTCGTGAAAATATCCGCTACGGTCGACTGGAGGCGGAAGATGAAGAAGTGGTGAATGCAGCCAAGCTTGCCAATGCCCATTCCTTTATCATGAAACTGCCGGATCGATATGATACCATCTTGAATCAAGATGGCAGTGGAATAAGCCAGGGACAGCGCCAGCTATTATCGATTGCCAGGGCTATTTTAGCCGATCCCGTTCTATTGATTTTGGATGAAGCGACAAGTAGCATAGATACGATTACTGAGCTTAAAATCCAGGAAGCATTACACCGCTTGATGGAGGGAAGGACAAGTTTTGTCATAGCCCACAGATTGAATACAATTCAGCAAAGTGATCAAATCCTTGTACTTGATGAAGGAAGGATCATCGAAAAGGGATCCCATGATGATTTGTTGCGGCAGAGGGGTTTTTATTACGACTTATTTCGGAGTTCATTAAGGGGAAATCAGATTGGATGAAGAAAGAATGTGTGCCGTCAGGCGCACATTTTTTTGTGTTGGTCTCATAACAACGGCCTTAAACTTGGGGATTGCATCGTTTCATTTAATGATGCACCTTCTAAAAATGGGGGTTTTTTACCCGAAACGGTTTTTGTGAAACGTGAATTCCTAAATCCGTATTGATGGCAAAAGAGGTAATTATCGACAAAATAATGGAAAATACCTTACAAATTTACCATTTTACTATTGCTAAA
This sequence comes from Bacillus sp. ISL-34, assembly GCF_018613325.1. Classification (GTDB taxonomy): domain Bacteria; phylum Bacillota; class Bacilli; order Bacillales; family DSM-1321; genus Peribacillus. The sequence continues at coordinate 123,847 of NZ_JAGGQJ010000011.1, forward strand.
AAACCTTATGGTAACATATAATTCAGAATATATATAAAATTCTTTAAATTTAATGGGCATTGGGAGGAATACTGCTCAGGCCCCTTATAAATGAAGGTTTTTTATAGTTGCAAAATAGTTCAATAGAGAGGAGATGGAAAAAATGAAAGCGCTTAAGTCGGTCATTCTTTGGGGAGTCATATCTGCTTTGGGTGCGGTGAGTTTTGGTTTCGTCGCGCTAAACCGGGGGGAAAGCATCAATGCCATGTGGATTGTCACTGCAGCACTTTGTGTTTATTCAATTGCATACCGCTTTTATAGTAAATTCATTGCACGGAAAGTGTTTGAGCTAGATGACAATCGCCAGACTCCATCTGAAGCGAATAATGATGGGAAAGATTATGTTCCTACAAACAAATGGGTGTTGTTTGGCCACCATTTTGCAGCAATTGCCGGAGCTGGCCCTCTGGTAGGTCCCATCCTTGCAGCGCAGATGGGATATTTGCCAGGGACGCTATGGCTTGTAGTCGGAGTTGTATTGGCTGGTGCCGTACAGGATTTCATCATTCTCTTCGGTTCGATGCGCCGTAACGGCAAATCATTGGGAGAGATGATCAAAGAGGAAATTGGGCCGATTACTGGATTGATAGCGATGATCGGTATCCTGGGTATCATGATCATTTTATTAGCGGTACTTGCCCTGGTTGTCGTAAAAGCGCTGGTGGGCAGTCCGTGGGGGATGTTCACGATTGCCTCGACCATACCTATTGCAGTCCTTATGGGCATTTACATGCGTTATATAAGGCCGGGACGGGTTGGTGAAGGATCGATCATCGGAATCATACTATTGATGCTCGCTTTATATTTCGGCCGCTTTGTAGCCGAGAGCCCAACATGGGCGCCAATGTTCACTTTCAGCGGGGAAACGATCGCCATCATGTTGATTGTATACGGATTTGTTGCCTCCGTTTTGCCTGTATGGATGTTATTGGCACCGCGTGATTACTTAAGCACATTCTTGAAAATCGGTACGATCATCGGACTTGCACTTGGTATCTTTATTGTCATGCCGAGCCTTGAAATGCCTGCCGTCACTCAATTCATTGATGGAACAGGACCTGTATTTTCCGGGAATTTATTCCCGTTCCTATTCATTACGATCGCTTGTGGAGCGGTATCGGGATTCCATGCACTCGTTTCATCAGGTACAACTCCTAAAATGATTGAACGCGAATCGCATTCACGTCCAATCGGATACGGGGCGATGTTGACTGAATCCTTTGTAGCCATCATGGCGATGATAGCAGCCTGTGTATTGACGCCAGGGATCTATTTTGCCATTAACAGCCCGGGGGCCGTTGTGGGAACGGAACCTGCTCAGGTGGCTGCCACGATATCCGATTGGGGTTTCGTTTTGACACCTGAGATGATTACCGACCTTGCAGACGATGTTGGGGAAGAGACCATTATATCCCGTACTGGAGGAGCTCCAACCTTTGCTATCGGCATGGCCCATATCTTCTCGCAAGTGATTGGCGGGGCGTCCCTGATGGCATTCTGGTATCATTTCGCGATCCTGTTCGAGGCATTGTTCATACTGACCACCATTGATGCTGGAACCAGGGTAGGGCGTTTTATGATACAGGATATCATCGGCACCTTTTACAAACCATTTGCAAAAACGAATAAATGGCTGCCCAATATTATTGCGACTGCGATTTGTGTAATCGGTTGGGGGTACTTCCTTTATCAAGGGGTCATTGATCCTCTTGGCGGAATCAATACCCTTTGGCCATTGTTTGGAATTGCCAATCAGATGCTTTCCGCCATTGCGTTGCTGCTTGGGACGACGGTCCTTTTCAAAATGGGCAAAAAAGCGTACACATGGGTCACTCTTGTGCCTACTACATTCTTGTTGATAGTGACCATGACGGCAGGGTGGCAAAAGCTGTTCCACGAAAATCCGGCGATTGGCTTTTTAGCGCATAAGGATAAGTTTAAAGCTGCCTATGATAGTGGGGAAATTCTTGCTCCGGCAGCTAATCTGGCCGAGATGAAGCGGGTCATCGTCAATGATTATGTGGATGCTGCCCTTTGTGCCATCTTCATGATTGTGGTGATCACCGTCCTTATTTCTGCCATTAGGTTATGGATAAAGGTCTTAAAGAACCAGAAAATAGATTTACATGAAACACCTTATGTATCAAGGTCGTCATAAGGGAGGGAAGGCAATGTTGAAAAGATTAATTAAAATTCTCAGCTACAGGAAGCAGTTCGTCAGTTTGCTCGTCGGCGTGCCAAGTTATGATACGTATGTAGCACATATGAGAATGCATCATCCTGAGGATCCCGTGAAAACCAGGAAAGAATTTTTCTGCGAAGCCCAGGATGAACGGTATAACGCAAAGGGTGGGAAAGTGTCTCGTTGCTGTTAATGGAAATTTTTTGAAGGGCCCTCAATAGGAGGGCCCTTTTTTTAGTGGTTTTTTTGAAGTGGGACATAAGTAGAGGGGAAATGTAACGCCAATGGATGTTGAAAAGTACTTTTAAAACTAAAAAAATCAAATTTCTAATCCTTTATTCATAGAGATGTTATATAACCTAACAATTTTTTATTAAATATTAAAAATTAAGTTGAATTATTAGAAAATTAATTATATGATAAAAGATATAACATATTAGTGTTAATAAACATAACATATACAAAAAAACAAGGGGGAAAAAAACAGTATGCAAATGGCAGATTCGGTATTCATGTTTTTGGCGACGATGATGGTTTGGTTAATGACACCAGGGATTGCCCTATTTTATGGAGGGATGGTGAAAAGTAAAAATGTCCTGAATACGGCAATGCATAGTTATATGCCGCTGGCTGTCATTTCGATTCTTTGGGTGCTGATTGGGTATTCTTTATCATTTTCACCTGGTAATACACTTCTGGGCGGTCTGGACTGGGTTGGCTTAAAGGATGTAGGCTTTGCACCTGGACCATACAGCGAAACAATTCCTCATAGTTTGTTCATGTTATTCCAAATGACTTTTGCCGTTTTAACCGTCTCGATCATTGCAGGTGGCATTGCCGAGCGGATGAAGTTTTCAGCATTCCTGATTTTTACGATCCTTTGGTCTTTATTCGTATACGCTCCCGTTGCACACTGGGTATGGGGAGGCGGCTGGTTAGCGGAACTGGGTACACTTGACTTTGCAGGTGGCAACGTTGTTCATATTTCTTCAGGGGTTGCAGGTCTGGTTTTAGCGATCATGTTAGGTAAAAGGAAAGAGTCGGGGGACAGTGCACCGCATAATCTTCCTTTAACATTCCTTGGCGGATCATTAATTTGGTTCGGTTGGTACGGCTTCAACGTCGGAAGCGCACTGACAATCAATGAAGTGGCAATGAATGTATTCGTCAATACAGCTGTTGCAGCAGCTGCTGGTATCATAGGCTGGCTGATCGTTGAGTATATGGCCAATAAAAAGGCAACATTGCTGGGCGCGGTATCCGGAGCTATTTCTGGCTTGGTGGCCATTACACCTGCTTGCGGATTCGTAACCCCTGCCTCTTCCATCATCATCGGGGTCATCGGAGGTGCCGTATGTTTCTGGGGCGTATTCTTCCTGAAGAATAAACTGGGTTACGACGATGCACTTGATGCTTTCGGATTACATGGGATCGGCGGGACATGGGGGGGCATCGCTACAGGTTTATTCGCGACCACTTCCGTAAACGAAAACGGTGCAGATGGTTTATTCTATGGAGACTTCAACTTGTTGTGGAAGCAGCTTGTAGCGATCATTGCGACATATATCTTCGTTGCCGTGGTCACTTATATCGTTGCTAAAGTCATTAACCTTTTCGTGCCGTTGCGTGTCAGTGAAGAAGATGAGTCAATGGGGCTTGATCTTACACTTCATGGAGAAAAAGCTTATCACGAATCCATATAAAAGGGGGTTGCTCATATGTCCGAGGTTTTAACGAAAATAGAAATCATTACACGTCCTATCAAGTTTGAACAATTCAAAGCCGAACTTGCCAAAATAGGGGTAAGCGGAATGACTGTATCGGAAGTAAAAGGAACGGGTCTTCAGAAAAGTTATGTGGAAACCTATAGAGGCAGAAATCGTGAAATGTCATTACATGACCGAATGAAAATCGAAATCGTCGTGTGTGAAGTGCCAGTTCAGGATGTTGTGGATGTAGCAAGGAAATTCTTGAGTACCGGTAAACCAGGTGACGGAAAAATCTTCATTTATGAATTGGCGAATGTTGTGAATATCCGTACCGGAAAAGAAGGTCATGATGCGTTAAAGAATGACATCTGATTGTCCGGCCGGATGTGCCGGATACAGTTATGTAAAGAAAGGGAGCTGAAAATGGGGAGACTGGTCCGAATTGTTAATGCAAAAAAACAGAAGATCGTTAATACGCTCATTTCAGAGGATGTATATCAACCTGATGACCGACCCTTTTTATTGGAATTGCCACTGAAAAATTTAGAAGAGATACTATCCCTTCGAATGAAATCCTCGTTTCAAAATCCCCGTTTTAAAAAATGACCTTTCAGCCGTTATCCTATATGGGAGAGCGGCTTTTTAATGCGTTTGATTTCCAGCCTCCGGGTGGCATTTAAATGTTAGAATAAGGAAGCTTTTTTCTTGAATCCCCCATGGAAATCGGGGAGCTTTACAACTATAATGAATAAGGATATAAATTTAAATACGATTTTTTTGCCTTTTTTGACGCTTTTCGCTTAGTTACTTCAATTTTTCTTTAATTTTGCGAAAAGTTATTTCAAAAAAATGTAAGTTTTCCGAAAAAACGATGAATTATTTCTTGAATGCCCTGTTTAATAATAGGGAAATTATTAATATGTTCTTTTAAGAGGTGAAAGGAAATGGATCAATTTACGGTCGAATCCGTTTTAAATATCATCAGGGAGTTTGTACCGAAGGATGCTTCAATTTCTGTGGCTGATTCCGAAAAATACATTTATTATCAACCGAGCAAACAAGTTGACTTAAGAATAAAACCAGGTGATTTAATCAGTGAAAACACGGCGACATATAAAGCTCTGAGTGTCCGTAAAAAAATAGGGGTGCAAGTTGAAAGCAACGTATTTGGCGTACCTTACTATGGGCTGAGTGTTCCTATCATGGACGAGGGAAATCCTTTAGGAGCGGTAACGGCCATCTTGCCGTCAAAGCCATTAATTTTACCGACATCATTCTTGACCATTAAAACAGATGATCGTTGGATACCGCTTCCATATGATGAAATCATGTATTTGGAAGCTCAAAATAGGAAAACTAAAATTCAGTCCGAACGTGTGAGTGGATTTCATAAAATGAACTTAAGTGAATTGGAATTCATTTTACCTAGTGATTTATTCATTCGCGTGCATCGTTCGTACATCGTCAATATCAACTATATTAAAGAAATCCTTCCCGATTTTCATTCTACATTTTTACTGATAATGAAAGACGATTCCAAAATCCAGGTCAGTCAAACATATGCAAGTCAATTCAGAAGGGCTTTAGGATTTTAGTGACTCTCCCTTGTGTGAAAAAAATGCTGGTTTATGCCCAATTTAAGGCTTTTCATTCGAAAATGAATGTGACGATTACACAGGATTGGTAAAATTAAGTGTAAGAAAAGCGAAAATGGGGGTCTTTTGTATGAACGAAAGCGTTTTCAAAAAAATTCGCAATGAACAATTTAAGGGGAAAGTAGTTACAGCGGAAGAAGCAGCTTCATGGATTAAAGATGGGATGAAACTCGGTATGAGTGGATTTACCCGTGCTGGTGATGCTAAAGTTATTCCGATGGCTCTAGTTGAAAAAGCTAAAACAGAAAAATTCAAAGTTGACGTTTATACTGGTGCTTCATTAGGACCGGAAGTCGACCAACATATGGCGGAAGCCGGTATCATAAACAAACGTTTGCCGTTCCAAGCGGATAAAGGCATCCGCAATAAAATCAATGCTGATGAAGTCACTTATGTGGACCAGCATTTATCTCATACAGCTGAACAAGTTCGTCAAGGCATTGTCGGACCAATAGATTTTGCAATCATCGAAGCATTGGCGATTACGGAAGAAGGATTGATCATCCCGACAACTTCTGTAGGTAACTCAGCCATATTCGTTCAGGAAGCTAAACATGTAATCATTGAATTGAACGTGTCCCACCCAGAAGGTTTGGAAGGGATGCATGATATATATACACCAGCTAAACAAGGGGAGCGCGAACCGATTCCTATGAATAGCGCAAGTGATCGCCTGGGATCGATCGGTATTGCGGTTGACCCTGAAAAAGTAATGGGAATCGTCGTTTCTACAGATCTTGATGCACCTTCTACTATCGTGCCGCCGGATGAAGAAACTGCAACAATCGCCAACCATCTCATTAACTTCCTTCGTGAAGAAATCAAGGCTGGCCGTTTAACTGAAAGCCTTGCTCCGCTTCAGTCGGGTGTAGGTTCGGTGGCAAATGCAGTATTCGCTGGCTTCCTTGATTCTGAATTTAAAGATTTGGAAGTTTATTCAGAAGTGCTGCAAGATGCGGTATTTGATTTAATCGATGCTGGAAAAGTTAAATTCGCTTCAGGGTGTTCGATTACATTAGCTGAAGAAAAAGGTAAGCAAGTTTACGGTGAGCTTGAAAAATACCGTGATAAACTAGTTCTTCGTCCACAAGAAATATCCAACCATCCTGAAATCATCCGCCGTCTTGGCTTGATTTCAATCAATACAGCGTTAGAGTGTGATATCTATGGTAACGTGAACTCGACACATGTTTCTGGGACAAGAATGATGAATGGGATTGGTGGATCAGGAGATTTTGCCCGTAACTCACGCCTAGGCATTTTCGTAACGAAATCATATGCAAAAGGCGGTAAGATTTCTAGTATCGTTCCTTTCGTTTCCCATGTGGATCATACCGAACATGATGTGGATGTATTAGTGACAGAGCAAGGGATCGCAGATTTACGTGGTTTGGCACCAAAAGAGCGCGTAGAGTTAATCATAGAAAACTGTGCGCATCCTGACTACCGTCCACAGCTTCGTGCATACTTCACTGAAGCGGTTGCGCAAACTGGTGGGCATCAAACTCCACATATTCTTGAAAAAGCATTCTCATGGCATACAAACCTAGCTAAAAACGGTACGATGCTTGAAGCGGTTCTTCAAGATCAAAAATAAGAGTCAAAACCCCGCCAATACAGCGGGGTTTTTTTATTTGGTTCCGTCCCGTATTGGGTAATCTTTCGTCACACACTAATGGAATATTGAAAGGTAAATAGATTATTTCTCCTAAGTAATTTGCATGATGTTGCCGATTAGTCCTTTTTCCTCCAATAGATAACAGATTTAAAGTGTGAAATGATGCTTAACCATCAAAAGGATAGGGAACTGTATCTTTAGGTTTTTTTCTTATATTTTTGTATATAATTATTCATTCAAGTTATAGAAATATGGTAAACTGCTAACAATGAAAGATTATCATACATAGGATTTTTCGTATTTATGATGTTGTTTCCTTAGAAATAGGGAGTTAAATAGAATGCTTATAGTGGAGGAGATAATTTGTTCAAGACAAAATTACATTTTTGGACGTTAGAGTTATTACTATTGTCTTTACTTTTTTATGTTGGTACAAAGATTTCCTTTCTTTTTGAACCAATAGTCATTTTTACATCTACATTGTTCTTTCCAATCTTGATTTCAGGTTTTCTCTATTTCCTGTTCAATCCCACTGTTGATTTCCTCGTTAAAAGAAGAGTGCCTAGGGGATTGGCGATATTATTGCTTTATGTATTTTTCCTGGGATTGATTAGTTTGCTGGTCGGTCTGGTTGGACCGTCACTTTCCAAACAGGTTACGGATTTAATCAATAACCTTCCGGATTATTTCAATCAAGTAAGGAAGTTCGTTGAAGATTCAGCTGAGTCAAAATGGTTTTTGTGGACGGTGGAACAAGATTATGTACCTCTGCAAGAAGTAGGGGATACGCTGCAGAAATATTTGACTGATTTACCTAGTAATATTACGAACAGTTTAACTTCCGTTTTCAGCGTAGTGACGAATATTACTTTAGTGGTCGTAACGGTTCCTTTCATCCTGTTTTATATGTTGAAGGATGGGGATAAGCTTCCGGCCGCCATTATGAAATTCGTGCCGGTTCGCTATAGGAAACCAGCTTTAACAGTACTTCAGGAAACTGGCGGGACGCTTACTACATACATACAAGGGCAGATGCTTGTTTGCATGTTTGTCGGGATCGGAACGTTCATCGGGTATTTGATCATCGGTTTGCCTTATGCGTTCTTATTCGCGCTGATTGGTGCTGTAACCAATATCATTCCATATGTAGGTCCGTTTATCGGAGCCGCTCCTGCCGTCATTGTGGCATTGATTCATTCACCGACCGAGGCGTTATTGGTCATTCTGGTTGTAACGGTCATTCAGCAATTGGATGGTAATTTCATTTCACCGTTAGTCATCGGGAAGAAATTGAACACACATCCGCTTACGATCATCATCCTATTGCTCGTCGCCGGAAACATTGCCGGTATCATCGGCATGATTTTGGCCGTTCCGACTTACTCCGTTGTTAAAACGATTGTATTGAATATTGTAAAATTTATCAGGATCCGAAAAGAGGAAAAGCTTGAAGAGGATATATTGGAATGAAAAAACGGGCCCGACTCCATTGAGTCGGGCCCGTTTTCTTAGAGCGCATAAATTGGTTACAAACCTAAGGAGATATATTTTACTTCCAGGAATTCCTCGATGCCTTGGTGTCCGCCTTCACGGCCGAGCCCGCTTTGCTTGAATCCGCCAAATGGAGCTTGCGGAACGGAAGGAAGTCCATCGTTCAAGCCTACAATTCCGAATTCAAGTGCCTCGGTGAATTTGATGCCCTTGGTGATATTTTCAGTGAAGACGTAAGCTGCCAAACCGAAGATGGAGTCATTTGCCCTCTTGATTGCCTCTTCGTCAGTCTTAAAGGAAGCGATGGGAGCTAGTGGACCGAATGTTTCTTCCTTCATGCAGAGCATGCTGTCATCAATGTTGGACAGTACGGTTGGTTCAAGAAAAAGGCCGCTTATTGATTTACCGCCAGCTTCGAGCTTAGCTCCGCTGCTGATTGCTTCATCTATTTGTTTTTGAACCTTATCCACTGCATTTTGATCGATAAGCGGACCGATATCGATGCCATCTTCCAGTCCGTTTCCTACCTTTAGTTCTTTTACCTTGGCAACGAGCTTTTCGATGAAGGCGTCTTGAATGGCTTCGTGGACATAAATGCGATTTGAACAGACGCATGTTTGTCCTGCGTTACGGAATTTTGAACTGATGATGCCATCAACCGCTTTATTAAGGTCGGCATCCTCAAGAACGATTGCAGGTGCGTGACCTCCAAGCTCAAGCGAGATTTTCTTTACCGTGTCAGCTGAGCCCCTCATAAGGGTTTTACCGACTTCTGTAGAACCGGTGAACGTCAATTTACGAACCCTCGTATCTTGAAGCCAAGTTTCGCCGATTTCTGATGATTTTCCTGTCACGACATTGATGACTCCTTTTGGAATGCCAGCTTCTTCAGCTAATTCAGCCATTTTTAAAGCTGTTATGGGAGTCAGGTTTGCCGGTTTAATGACGACTGTGCAGCCGACGGCAAGCGCTGGTGCCACTTTTCTTGTAATCATGGCTGCAGGAAAGTTCCAAGGAGTGATGACAGCTACAACTCCGACAGGCTGCTTAGTCACGAAAAGCCGCTTATTGGACACGGAAGCAGGAATCGTTTCGCCGTACACCCTTTTTCCTTCTTCGGCAAACCAAGATAAAAAGCCGTTTGCATATGTCATTTCACCAAGAGCCTCTTTAAGGGGCTTGCCTTGCTCTTCAGTCATGACTTTGGCTAGTTCTTCTTTATTATCGTCAATCAATCGATGCCATTTCCAAATTAGTTCAGCACGTTCGTAGACTGAGAGTGCAGCCCATCCCGTAAAGGCTTCATATGCGGCATCTGCTGCCTTCGCTGCTTCAGTTGCACCGCCTTTAGGAACTGTGGCAACTATTTCATCCGTTGCCGGGTTTCTCACTTCAATTTTATCCAATCCAAAATCCGACCACTCACCGTTAATAAATAATCCGTAATCCTTCATGATAAAACCTCCTAATTTGGTTAAATCCATCAAACCACTAAAACTTTTAACTTTATACTTTTTTTACCTGTTACATAAAAGTATAAACACTTTTCCGTGATTCTGAAATTTATTTGATTGGCCATTTATAGAAAATTGGCTATTCATTGATAGACAGGGAGCAATGCAAAAAAAAAAGAGGTGCAAGTTGCACACCTCTTCATTCAAAATTCGATTATTTTTCCGATGAGACGGCCACTTCACTCATATCACCTGAAATGGCTTGATTTGGATTGAATTCACCTTCTGATTTAGAAATGACCACTGTAGCAACACTGTTACCGATTAGATTAGTGATGGCACGTGCTTCAGACATGAAGCGGTCGACTCCCAGCAGTAATGCCATTCCTTCAACTGGAATCATTGGGAAGGCAGCTAGTGTTGCAGCAAGTGTAATGAAACCGGATCCCGTTACACCGGCAGCTCCTTTGGATGTTAACATCAAGATTCCCAGAAGGGTCAATTCCTGCCAGATGCTTAAATCGACACCATAGGCTTGGGCGATGAAAATCGCGGCCATGGATAAGTAGATGGATGTGCCATCAAGGTTGAAAGAATAACCGGTTGGGACAACCAAACCGACTACCGATTTTGAGCAACCGTATTTTTCGAGTTTTTTCATCACGCTTGGCAGGGCGGATTCCGACGAAGATGTTCCTAAAACTAAGAGGATCTCTTCTTTTATATAGGCAATGAACTTGAAAATATTAAAGCCGTAGATTTTTGCGATCGAGCCAAGGATTAGAATGATGAATAGTGCCATTGTGATATATACGCTACCCATTAATTGTCCTAACGAGGTTAGAGAACCAATGCCAAACTTACCGATTGTATAAGCCATTGCTCCAAATGCCGCCAATGGAGATACTTTCATGATCATACCGACGATGCCGAAGAAAATATCGGCAATATGCTGAAAGAAAGAAACGACTGGCTGCACTCTCGGTCCCATTGCCGCCATTGATAATCCGAATAATACGGCAAAGAATAGAATAGGGAGTAAGTCTCCGCCAGCCAGTGCGGCAACGGCGTTATCAGGAATGATATTAGAAATGAAAGCAACGGCGCCATGTTCCGTTTCGGAAGCGGCTGTTGTATATTGTGATACATCTCCGCCCTCGACGGAATCGATGTTAAAGCCTTTACCAGGTCCCAGCAGATTGACCACGATGATTCCGATGGCAAGTGCGAAAGTGGTAACGATTTCAAAATAGAGCAGGGCCTTTCCGCCAATGCGGCCAACCTTTTTCATATCTCCCATACCACCGATTCCGATTACGACGGTTAAGAAGATGATTGGTGCAATGACCATTTTAATCATTTTAATAAATAAATCAGCTAATATCTTCAGCTGTTCACCGAAAGCAGGGAAAAAGAAACCGACTGTTATACCCAGAATGATACCGATGATGACCTGAACTGTTAGATTTTTTAATATTTTCAAGGTGCATTCTCCTTTGTCATATGATAGCGCTTTCTTAATATGATAATAGTGTAACAGAAGGAAGAATCAGAATATTCTTTTGGTGATATTGTTCTTTTAGTTCTTTTTGGTCTTTGGGATTTTTAATTAACTGAAGGGAAGAGGAGGAATTAAAGGTGACGATTAGGATATAGATAGATTACTAAGCTGCAAAAAAAATACCGGTGGAGCACCGGTATTGGCGAAAATCAATTTTCAAAAGGTTTTATGAGTGCATATAGGGTTCCGATAACAGGAAGTTTCAAACCGGCCTTGTCGGCAAGGCGCAGTGCACCGCCCTGTAAATGCTCCACTTCGAGGGTAAGGCCCTTCCGGCGGTCCTGGTGCATGGAAGAGGTGGATTCATCAGGTAAACCTGCCATGTTTTCCAATGCCTGAGTAATATTATCCACAGTAATTCCGACGTCATAAGCATTTGCAAGCTCCTTCATTTCAACTAGGACCTTTTCTAGCAATCCATTGGTTTCCGGGAATCTCCGTATCGTGCCGATAGGGAGGTTGGAGGCTGTTGTCACACCGGAGAAGGCGGTGATGAACATGTATTTGATCCACATCCTGATCAATATGTTTTCCGTTCTGCTTGCCTTCATGATAGCTGATCCGGCCGCCTGTTCGAATTCATCACAAACCTTTTTTTGTGACGGATGAAGCGGGCCATAGATTAAATCGTGATTATCATTGGAGTGAATGACATGACCTTTTTCATCAAGGGTGGCAATGATGAAGGCGCTTCCTCCCAAGACGGCTTCATCGCCCAGTTCGTCCTGTAAAATGGATACATGTTCCAACCCGTTCAAAAGCGGGAGGACCTTTGCGCCCTTTTCAACAAGGACCTTTAAATCGGTAAGGGTGCCTTGCAGATGCTGGCCTTTTACGGCGAGAATCACGAGGTCGACCTTTTCTATATCATTTACGTTCTCTGTGATATGAAGGTCGTTAAATTGGTAGTTTCCGTGTGGGCTGGTTATGCTGATACCGTTTTCTTTCAATTGTTTGGCACGGTTTTTTCGGACAAGATATTGAACATCCTGCCCGGCCTGCTGCAACCTGCCTCCAAAGTAGGAGCCGAGTGCCCCGGCCCCTATAATGACAATATTCAAAGTGCACACCTCTCTCTTTATTAAGATGTACTAATCATAACATTGACTGAATTTTCGGTAAATATTTCTGTTTGAAGGTATACTGGTTGTTTAAATGTTTGTAAGAATGGGAAAAACAAAAGACCAGCCTGAAAGGTTTCAGGCTGGTGCTTATCATTAATTATTTATAGATTTTTACTTTAACGGTTTTTCTGCCCCAATTGATAGCTTTTGAGTGAGAAGAGTAGAAGACGTCAATTTTATTTCCTTTGATTGCGCCGCCTTTATCTGCCGCAATGGCATCCCCGTATCCTTCTACATGAACTTTTGTTCCTAGTGGAATGACCTTAGGGTCGACTGAGATGGCTTTTACGTTAGGGTTTTTCTTTAAGTTAAGACCCGATGCTGTAATACCGCTGCAACCTTTACAGTTCGCTGTGTAAGCTGTTGCCTTCACCGTGATCGTTTTATATTTCTTGGATGATGTCGTTTTAGCTTTAGCTTTAGGTTTAGCAGAGGTAGATGTTTTCTTGACCTTTAATACTTGTTTTGGGTGGATGTTATCTTTTTTCAGGTTGTTCCAACTTTTGAGTTGATTGACTGTTATATTATGTTTATTGGCGATACCCCATAGTGTGTCGCCGCTTTTAACTTTGTATGTAGTAGTAGCAGCCGATGAAACTCCGGAAAAACTAAATACCAAAAAGAAAGCAGTGAATAGTGGAAGTAGTATTTTTTTCAAAATGAATAGTCTCCTTTGTTTTAAATCGTAGACTTAGAATAACAGGTCTTTATGACAATAATGTTTCGGTGGAATAGTAATTGTGTTACAAAAAGGTTTCCCTTGATAAATAAATGTAATATAAACTAGGATAAAAGTACTTATCTATTAAATGTAAATATATTATTTATTATGTCAGTATAAGCGTATTTTTGTTAAATGGTGTTGGTATAATGGCGTATCCTGTTTAATGAGGTAAAATGTGGATATGCATTCCCTAGTTTTATAGTCCTGTATATTTTGTAAAAAAACAACGGGAATAATAGACGGTTGAATGCCGTTTATTTTAGTAGGAGAGGATATTCGGAACATGAAAAAGCCCGCATCTATGTGATGCCGGCTCAAACTGTAGACAAACTCGGTGAAAATCGAGTTTGTCTACAGTTTTTTTGAGAGTTTGTAAAAATTCGAACGTTGATTTCCACTCCAGGCACTTGCTTTCCGCGGGCGGTCCGGGAGCCTCCTCGGCGCCTTTGCGCCTGTGGGGTCTCCCTTGAACGCGCTTTTCCCGCAGGAGTCTCGCACCTTCCGTTCCAATCAACTGTGTTTTATAATTGAATTCCTTTTGTCTACAAACTGATCCGACATCTATGTGATGCCGGCTTTTTTCATGCTTTGGATTAATGTAAAACAAATTCAGAAGCGAAATCGACTAGCATTTTTTGATAGACTGCTACCGATTCAAGATTGACGCATTCCCTATCTCCATGCCAGTTCTCACCTTTTGGTCCGAATTCAATCGCTGGGATATCATATGCCGCAAAAAAGACGGTATCTGCGGAGCCGTGCTGTCCAAAAATGACAGCGTCTTGCTTGGTGTTTCTTTCGATAATCGGACGGAGCAGAGTGATGAAGGGGTCTGTCTCTTCGGTTTTTACAGGTTTACTGTACATATTAAGGTGGACATTATTTCCTGTCACACTTTCGATCTGAGCAATGATATCTTCCATTGTTTGCGTCGGGAGATAACGGATATCAAGACTAAGCAAACAGGCATCCGGTACCTTATTATAGACCTCCCCGCCTTTTATTTTTGCTAGGTTAAGTGAAGGGGAAGAGTATAGGGGAGTATGATCCCGGGTGAAAGGAAGATCCTTTATTTTTTGATAGAGATCATAGGCCTTTTCAATTGCATTCACGCCTTCCCATGGACGGCTTCCGTGTGCCGATTTGCCGGACACTTCAATATCGAGGCGAAGGGCACCCTTTGCCTGGAGCCCGATTCCCAATTGCGTCGGTTCAGCACAGATTACAAAGTCCCCTCTATAACCATGTTTCGCTAAATATCCGGAACAGTTCAACCCGCCGATTTCTTCATCCGATACGATCTGAAGCTGGATTTTCAAACCTAAGTCCTTATCTTTCAGTTCGGTAAATGCACACATCATCCCTGCAACTCCTGCTTTCATATCAGCTGTCCCGCGTCCATATAAGTTTCCTTCATGAACCTCAGGGAAAAATTGATCCGGCGTCCCGCTGACAACATCGACATGGCCATTCCAAATTAGGGTTTTATCTCCGCTGCCAATCTCGCTAACAAGCATTTTATAACCGTTATTTACGATCACATTCACGGTAAGTCCTTGTTCTTTAAGCCAGTCCGCACAGTAATCAACTGCTTGGTTAGCTCCTTCTTTCGATGAACTGTCGATAGATACTAAATCTTTAAGTAACTCGATGAGCAAAAAGAAAACCTCCTAAAAATATGCATACTATTATTATATATACCCTTTCTGAGTAAAGGTTAACTCAAAAAATATTTTCCCGTTAAATAACGTTTAGCCTTTTCATCCTCTGGGGTATGTAAAGGGGGAGCGACAATTTACATTCTTTAAGGAGGATGATAGATATGGATAAACGTATAATTGGTGTATATGAAACTGGAGAAGAAGCCATAAAGGCTGTTGAGTCATTACAAGCCCAAGGATATAATCGTGAGGATATTTCAGTGGTAGCTAAAGATAAAGAAGAATTAAATGCAGTGAATGAAGAAACGGGTACAAAAGTTGAAGAGGGGCTCGCAGCTGGTGCGGCGACCGGAGGTATTTTGGGCGGTGCAGCAGGATTATTAGCAGGTGTGGGTGCTTTGGCAATTCCGGGAATCGGACCGGTACTGGCAGCTGGACCGCTTGCTGCAACATTAGCCGGAGCGGCTGTAGGTGCTGGTACAGGAGGATTGGCCGGTACATTAATCGGTATGGGCATACCTGAAGACGAGGCGAATCGTTATGAAGCGGATGTAAAGAGTGGCAAGCTGCTTGTGTTAGTCGATTCGGATGCGCGAAAATCCAGTTCTTCTTACTCAGGAATAA
Organism: Bacillus sp. ISL-34; assembly: GCF_018613325.1. Taxonomy (GTDB): domain Bacteria; phylum Bacillota; class Bacilli; order Bacillales; family DSM-1321; genus Peribacillus. The sequence goes on from NZ_JAGGQJ010000011.1 coordinate 139,689, forward strand.
CTGAAACCGATGCAACGCTAACGAACGGTAGAAGAACTCTATAAGTCGTAAGTTAAAAAAGGACGGATCCCTCAGGACCCGTCTTTTTTTTGATTAGAATGTGAATTTCTTTATTTCTTTGTGCATTTCCTGGGATAGGGCATCCAATTCACTAGCCAGGGCATTTAATTGTTCCATGGAAGCATTCGTTTGTTCTACGGAAGCAGATACTTCTTCAGTTCCTGCTGCAGTTTCCTGACTGATCGAATTTAATTTTTCTGCATTGCTTGCCATCCGTGTGACCTCGTTTACCATATCGTTCATCATCTTTTTTATTTCGTCAAAATTGCTGAATGTGTTTGCGATAATGGACGCAATGTGACTGAAGGCATTTTCCGTATCCGTTACGGAATTATCCTGAAGATGGATTTTTTGATTGACTAGATCAATCAAATGAACGGTATTGGTTGTATCGGTTTGCATGGCTTGAATGATTTCAGAGATTTCTTTCAGTGAGTTTTCCGTCTGTTCGGCCAATTTCTTCACTTCATCGGCAACGACTGCAAACCCTTTTCCGTGCTCACCAGCCCTGGCTGCTTCGATGGCAGCATTCAGAGCGAGTAAATTCGTTTGTCCTGCAATCCCGCTTATGGTCTTTACGATCGCACTAATATCATTGGACCGTGCATCCAAAGATTTCACTGCCGTACTCATCTTATTGGATATCAGGGACGTTTCATTGAATTGTTGTTTTAGGCCCTGCACTTGAGTGATTCCGTTTTCGGAAGCCTTGAACATATTTTCGGATTCCGTGGCCATTTTACCCGTTTGCGCCTCAAGATCATTGATTTTGTCAGCCAATAGCTTTACGGCCAATTCGTTATTCTGCCCAACTTCGATTTGGTCTATGGCACCGGCCGCTATTTGTTCCATCGTCATGGCCACCTCGTTAGCTGCCGCTGAATTCTCATCTGCACTAGCCACTAGCGTCATGGAGGAATCCGATACTTTATCGGAAAGGTTGTTGACAACCCCTAACATATGACTCATATTCCTGGTCATTAAGCTGGTGTCTTCTGCAAGTTGGCCTATCTCATCTTTCCTGGAAATGGAATTCCTGGATGTGAAATCGCCGTCAGCCATTTTCCGTATGGATTCCTGCAGCTTTTTAATCGGATTCGTTAAAGAACGGGTGATGAAGATGGCAGATAGTGCAGTGATAGTAAAGACGATCAACATTGTGATGATATTATCGATTATCATCGGGCTTGCACGGACTTTCACTTCATTTTCATCCATTACCCCTGCTATTCTCCATCCGGTTGTAGGGTTGGTGGCGTATCCGACAATCCGGCTTTGCCCTTCATATTCCTCGATCATCGATCCGGAATCACTTTTCATTTTTTTGAAAATATTTTCCTTTGATATATCCTGTTGAATTTTTTCCTTGTCTGGATGTGTAACGAATGACCCTTTCTTATCCAGTAAAACCGTATAGCCCGTTTCGCCGAATTTCGTTTGATTGACCATCGTGATCAATGTATCGATCGAGATGTCGACACCGAGCACGCCTATTAATTCATCACGATCATCATATATGGCTTTTGCTGCCGTGATGACAAGTGTATTCGTCGCCTGATCTGTATAAGGTTCCGTCCAAATGGTTTTGTTTTTTTGTTTCAATGCGGATTGATACCAATCCCTTTGTCTTGGATCGAAGTCAGCCGGCAATTCAGCTTTTGGGAATATCAATGTTTTCCCAACTTTCTCCGTGCCAAGGTATAAACCATTTATTTCAGAACTGCTTGACTGTGTATGGGAAAACTCATCCATAATGGATTCCGGATTCTTGTCATAAGTGCTCATGATAGGATACTTACCGATCCTATCCAATTGACTTTCCGTTTTTTGAAAGAAGATTTCAAAAGAATCGTTCATTGACTTGACTTGCTCTTCCGTCGTTCCGGTAAGTTCCTGGGTGGTCAACTCGATACTATTTTTATAGCTCATATAAGAGATGGCCATTCCGCTTAACATGATCAAAGCTAAAAAAGGAATCAATATTTGTTTTTTTAGCGAATTAAAATACCAGTCTGTCAGTCTTTTCATATGTACAATTCTCCTTATGTACCTCAAGTTAATTTAGGCTTCTATAGATATTTCGGCCTGCTTTGACTTTTTTGAAGTTTCAAGTTAGAAAATTCCCAATATTAATTCTGAGGTGAGTGGAAGACATATATTCAAGGTATAGAGGATAAAAAAAGAGTTGACTGCCATCGTCAACTCTTTCATTCATTGATAACTATTCGACTTGGATATTTTTTGTCCTGTCCATATACCATGCGTAAAACTCGTCAGCATATTCAACGGATACATCCTGGAGCTTTGTATGGTGTACAGGCTTGGATCGGTTGATCGTTTCAATTGAGGCAAGCCCGAAAAGCTTTTGCAGCTTCGAACGTTCCACCTCAATTTGAATGACCTTGCTTCTTTTGGTAATGAATATTGATGTTTCCAAACTTCCGGATTTGAACTGAATGAACTCATCATTTAACAAGTAACGGCTATTTTTGTAATCCATTATTCTCAATGTATAAATGAGGACGAGCAGAATCAGCGAAATATACCATAAGGAAGGTTTGAAATAATAGAGCGCCAATGTTGTGAGAATCCAGAAAAAGCTGGGCCGCAGCATTCGGATTTTGAAGGCCTGTTTCGATAGTGACTTCATTGACCGTTCCACTTTGTAAGCTGGTAAAATCTCTTCTACCATCCCATATGCCCGTTCAATTGATAAAAAAGGATAGAGGGTGTTCGTTTCCAGCTCTTCATCACCCGTGCTTCCTGCACTGATCAGTTTCACTTCTGCCAACCCTAGCAATCTTTTAATGATTGATTGGGTGATTTCGACTGCTTGTACTTTTTCTTTCTGAATGGAAAAAGCAGATTCATCCAGTACGCCCTTCTTGATATATATACGCTCGTGATCGGATGAAATTTCATATTTTCCATATTTAACGAATGTGGAAACGATTCCGAAGGCAGCGGCGACACATACGAGGCCAGCAATAACGATGGTGATGATCCACCATGTATCCAATAGCTTGGCAAGGAACCCTTCGGCGTTCTCCAAGTCGATAAAATCATCGAGTGTATTATATAACGTAGCCAATATCGGGATAAGAGCCAGGAAGCTGAGTGATGTAAAGGAAGCTTTCAGCACATCTTGTTTGCTTGGCGTGAAATGAATCGTTTTTTCATTGGTTGGTTCCATATCCTCAGCTATTCGTTCTTCGGGAATATCCACTTCGATAACTGGAAGTTCCTGTTTTGAAGCATATTCCCCCTCAAGCCGTTCAGCCTCTTTTCGGGAAAGCATCTCGAAAGGTACGCTACCCTGATCACCAGTCATCCCCGTTTCGAATGTTAAAGAGGTCAATCTGAAAATCTTATGAAATAACGTCGTGCGCTGCTGAACATTCTGAACCTTATGAAGCGGGACAGTTCGATACGATTTCGAGACAAGCCCTGAAGTAATATATATGGTACCTTCTTTGATTTGGTATTTATATGTATACCATTTAACGATGACAGAAATGACTTTCCAAATCAGATAAACTAGAAAGCCGATTTGGAGTACCTTCATATACATCTTTTCAGAACCGAAATTCAGGACATAAAGCATGATTATGAAAAATACATTTCCTTTCAGCAATTTCCAATATTCGAAAGGGATTTTGAAAGGGTGTAATCGTTTTGATTGTTCTTCCATCATTAATCCACTTCCTTAATTTTTGCGAAATGGGCAATTTTATCTCGTAATTCATACGCCTCTTTCTCGGGGATGGCTGGTATGTCATGAGAGTCGCCCATTGTTCCGATGCTTAGGGAATAAAGGTTGTATTTTCGCAAAAACGGTCCTTGGTTCAATTTGACGGATTGAACCTTCGTCATCGGAATGAGTTCATGCGTTTCACTCCAGGCTCCACGTTTTGTTTGAATGAATTCTTCGTTCACGTCGTAACGCCAATACTTTTGCAACAGTATCGGTTCAATGAAGATGGACCAGATAGCATGGAAAAAAGATAATACGATAAGTCCGTTTAAAATCCATCCAATCCATTCTTTCCAAGTGAAATAATCATCAACAAATAATAGGATGCCAAGGACGGCGAGGATAATGAGATTGGTAATGGCTTCAGTCATCCGCCACACCTTCACTGATTCTTTGGATATTTTCTTCGTTGGTGGCTGTATCTTGGAATACATATATTCACTCCTTACTATGTCTTTATACTTATACGGATTATCTTGCAAAAAAGTTCCCTATTATAAGATTATGTAAAGAAATTATGTAGCCGCATCCCATGGAGTGGCGGCCGAATAATCCTGCCGTTTCCTGAGTATGTATTAATAAGGAACTATCTAGTGGATCTTTTCTTTTTATATGACCATAAAATGGACAAGATAGAAGTGGTGAGTTTTTAGAGTGGGAGTGATAGGTTTGACGTATAAAAGGAAGTTGAGTTTTATATTCTTCCTGTTTTTGATTTGTTTTTTTGATGGAGAATCGATGCAGGCTGCGAATGATGATGGAAACCTAGGGCAGGAAATTCAACGAATATTGGAGTATTCGCCAGGATTGGCTGGGGCGTTGACGGGAATTTCCATCCGTTCAGCTGAAACGGGGGAAATGATTTATGAACGGGGGTCGCAAACGAGATTGCGGCCTGCTTCGAATCTTAAGCTTTTGACTGCAGCAGCTGCGCTGGAAACTTTAGGGGAAGATCATACTTTTCAAACGGAATTACACATAAAAGGAGTGCAGGTTGGCCAGGTTCTGCAGGGCAATGTATACCTGAAGGGAAAAGGAGATCCCACATTATTGGAAAAGGATTTTGATGAGCTGGCAGCTTCACTGAAGCACAGGCAAGTTAAGCTGGTTCACGGGGATCTTATAGGCGATGATTCTTGGTATGATGATGTTCGTTATTCCCAAGACTTAGTTTGGAGCGATGAACAGGAATATTACGGTGCAGCCGTTTCGGCTTTAACCGCTTCCCCGAATGAAGATTACGATACCGGTACCATCATCGTGGGGATAACCCCTGGGGAAAAGGCTGGTAAGAGGGCAACGGTGAAGCTGGAGCCGGAAACCGATTACGTGAAGGTCATCAACAAAACGAAAACTGTATCGTCAGACGCTAATAACAAAATTGAAGTCGAACGGTCTCATGGAACACATGTCATTACCGTGACCGGGACCATTCCGGAGCATTCCGGTGTGACCAAAGAGTGGATTTCGGTGGAAGATCCCACAGGATATGCGCTGAGCCTATTTGAAAAATCAATGAAGAAACATGGAATTAAAGTGTTGGGAAAAAGGAAAAAAGGGAAAACGCCAGCAGGAGCGGACATGATTGCCACTCATCAGTCCATGCCGCTTTCACAACTGCTTATTCCTTTCATGAAAATGAGCAATAACGGCCATGCCGAGGTTTTAGTGAAAGAAATGGGCAAAGAGGCAGAAGGGGAGGGAAGCTGGAAGGATGGTTTGAAGGTTGCTCGAAATCAGCTGAAGAGTATGGGTCTCGATATGCAAACGATCATGATGCGTGATGGATCTGGCATTTCCCAAGTCAATATGATTCCAGCGAATGAACTAACGAAGCTGCTGTATGCCGTTCAGGAAAAAACGTGGTTTCCTGCTTACTTGAATGCTTTGCCGATTGCAGGCAACGAAAATCGGATGGTGGGCGGTACGCTTAGAAAAAGGATGAAAGGGACACCTGCAGCTGGTAATGTTCGCGCGAAAACAGGGACGATTTCAGGAACGAGCTCCTTATCAGGTTATGTGACGACTAAAAGAGGGGAAAAAATCATATTTTCAATTATCTTCAATAATATTGTAGAAGAAAAGGGCATTACGGCAATTCAGGATAAGATAGCCGTAATGCTCGCAAAACAGGAAAACCTATTGGGAAGTGGCCATTAGTATCCATGAAGTTCAGGATCTGCGAGAAACAGGCCGGCATCTGCCAAATCATTTTCTTGGGAAAATCCGAATTGAAGAATACAGCCGATAAGCATCAAATATGGTGCTTGTCATATTAGTTTCCTAAACGAATTTAAGTGGGAAGTCCGTAATCCAAGAGGGGTAATCCTTGTCCAGCTTACTTCTGTTCAAAGAATCTTAAACGTTTTTCTTAAGTGAAGAACATGATCTCTTATTTGTTTGAATCCATGTCCATATCGAAAATGGCGGCAAATTGGATGTTAGTCAATATCAGCACCTTCTTCTTAGTATTTTCATTTTATCCTCTCAAGGAAGGAATTTAAGGGTGGATGAATAGAAATAAGTAGTATAGGAGGATGCTTATGAACTTTCCAACACTTAATGGACAGTATACGATTAGCAGTCTTATAGCTGAAATTCACGAAATTTCCAAAGAACGATCTCTCTATATATTGGCCATAGATGGCCGGGGCGGGTCTGGGAAAAGTACACTCGCTTCCCGTATCCAAGCAGAATGTCCAGGCAGCGCGGTCGTTCATATGGATGATTTTTATTTGCCATCATCGAATAGGGTTCAACTGCCTCCATCCCAAAAGCAGATTGGTGCGGATTATGATTGGGAACGGGTTTTTAACCAAATCCTAAAACCGCTTACAGAGGGGAAAGAAGCGAGATATCAAAGGTATGATTGGGAAACGGACACTATGGCCGAATGGCATGGGCTTCCTGCTGAAGGCCTTGTCATTATAGAAGGAACGTATTCTATCCGTAGGGAATTGGCAGGATGCCATGATTTCACGATTTGGGTGGAATGTCCCCGTGATCAGCGTTTGAAACGTGGCCTTGAGCGGGATGGTGAAGATGCGCGTCAAATGTGGGAGGATAATTGGATGGTTCATGAAGATCTCTATGTGGGCGCTCAATGGCCTCAAGAAAGAGCGAATCTTGTTGTGGACGGAACGAGCTGAATCTTGGTATAGCTGGAGCTCGCTTTTAATTGTAAGGGTTTACCTATAAAATATATTGTATGTTTAGATAAATTTCCGGGAAGCCGGAAACATGGGGGGAAACTATGTTTACTAATGAAGAACAAGCTGCCGTATATAAAGCCATTTATAACCGAAGGGATATCAGGAGCTTTTTGCCTAAGCCCATTTCAAAGGATATACTCCGCAGAATTTTGGATGCTGCACATCATGCGCCGTCTGTAGGATTCATGCAGCCTTGGAGTTTCATCGTGATTTCGTCTCAGGAAACCAAGAACAGTTTGGCATGGGCAGCGGATAAAGAAAGAAGGGCACTCGCTATTCATTATGAGGGAGGTAAAGAAAATAAGTTTCTAAGTTTGAAAGTGGAAGGGTTAAAAGAAGCACCGTACACCATTTGTATTACATGCGACCCGACACGGGGAGGCTCCCATGTTTTAGGGAGGAACTCCATTCCGGAAACCGATATCCTATCCACGGCCTGCGCGATTCAAAATATGTGGCTGGCTGCCTGTGCGGAAGGATTGGCAATGGGGTGGGTAAGCTTTTATAAGAAAAATGATATTCGTGATATTTTGGAAATTCCGCCGCATATAGAACCCGTTGCACTCTTGTCGATTGGCTATACAGATCAATATCCGGATAAACCTATTCTTGAACTTGCTAATTGGGAAAAAAGAAGGCCGATGGATGAACTTATTTTCGAGGATAAATGGGGTAATAAATAAATCGATATAATAAGATTAAACCCCTGGTTTTTGTTGTGACGAAATGATTTATTAAAGCAGAGAAAATATAGAAGACTCTTACGAAAGATACATCTTTTGAAAGAGTCTTTTTAAAAATTTGGTTTGATTTTAAAATCTGCGCCGTTTTGAAGATCCCGGTATACCGAGATCTTCACGGTATTTTGCAATAGTACGGCGGGAGATCTTCGTCCCTTCATTTTCGAATATTTGACAAAGTTTCTGATCTGAAAAAGGCTTTACCTTATCTTCATCGGCAATCAATACCTTTATTTTTTCTTTGATGGTGGTCGTTGATTCGGTTGCTTGGCTGTTCATGCGGTGTAACCCTCTAGTAAAGAAGTTCCTTAGTTTAAAGAGGCCATGCGGTGTCTGGATATATTTATTGCTCGTGGCCCTGCTGATTGTTGATTCATGAAGCTGAAGTTTTTCCGAAATGTCTTTCAGTGTCATAGGTTTTAATCCCGTAATTCCCTTCATGAAAAACTCTTGCTGCTCGTCCACGATTGACGCTGTCACTTTGTAAAGTGTCATTTGCCTTTGTTCGAGTCCTTTTAAAAGTAATTGGGCATCATTTATATGCCCTTTTATATAATCTTTAGCTGGATTAACAGAATTCATAGCAACGTGGTTCTTGTAGTAAGGATTGATGGAAAGTTTAGGTGTGAAGCTATCGTTGACCGTTATCAAAAACCCTTCTTTATCTTTTTCCACGTAAACGTCCGGAACGATGTAATGAGTCATCTCATTGGAAAAGTGACTGACGGGACGCGGGTTTAACGTACGGATGAAATCCGAGGCCTCTTGTACTTCCTGAACGGTCACTTGGTAAAGGCCGGCAATTTTCCTGTAGCGTTTTTCCGCTAAATCCGTTAAGTGCTTTTTAACGATTTTATACGCCAATTCAGTGCAATCCTCATGCTCACGCAGCTGAATGAGTAAACAGTCGGTCAGATCTTTAGCCCCGACTCCAATGGGGTCAAGGGACTGCAATACTTGAATCATATTTTCGATATCTTCCACGGACACGGAAAGATGTGCGGCAGCCCAATTGGCATCCAATTCAAGAAATCCATATTCATTTAAGTTCCCAATCAAGAATTGGAGAATTCTCTTTTCAAATGCTTTCAACGAACTTAGTAAACTAATTTGTTCCAGTAAATGGCTTTCAAGTGTTTCTGTGTTGATTGAATAATTGTTGATAGGGTTGTAATCATTGTCTCCGTTGAAACTTTTACTTTTAGAGGACCGTATCTGAGAATTTATTTTATGTGTATGAATGCTAGATTCAGAAAGTGATGCGAGGGGTTCTTTAAAGCTGATTTCGAGAACGGGATTTTCGTAAGCCTGTCGGTTCAGGAAATCTATCAGTTCATGGGTGGAATATTGAAGGATATTGATCGATTGCTGTAATTCAGGGGTTAATGACAATTTCATGGTTTGTTTTTGGTATAGTTCAAATCCTACCTGCATATATATCAACTTCTTTCGTTTAAATTAACATGGCGGCTCAAAAGGTGTGAAAAAATATTAACATGATAATAATACAAATCTTCGGAAAATTCAACATTGTGTGTCAGGTTTTGTAACATCAAATAGAAAATAAAGAGGGGGATTCGAAAAAATGCTTGTAAATTAGTATTTAATTCAATGAATGGAAGTTGAGTGATTCATATACGAATCAAATGATTTATATGTGAATCAGCACAACCTCCTAGTGATTCATTCATGAATCACTTTAACTTGAATACCTTTAATATAAGGCTCATATAATTTGGCATGCATCTTGCTATGTCTATATATATAAAAAACTAGCTTGAAAAAAATCCATTACATGAGAAGGGTGTTTTTTACATGATTAAAGAGACAACGGGTATTCAGGAATTAATCGATTTGGATAAAAAGCATTTTATTCATCCGACTACGGCAATCGAACAACAGCAGGCAGATGGTCCAAGTTTCATCTTTAAGGAAGGAAAGGGAATATATCTTACGGATGTCACGGGCAGGACTGTCATTGATGGCATGGCTTCACTTTGGAATGTGAATATTGGACATGGACAAGAAGAGATGGCTGATGTCGCGAAGGAACAAATGGCGAAGTTAGCTTTCACCTCAAGTTTCGCCACTTTCAGCAACGAGCCGGCAATCCGGTTGGCGGCCAAAATCGCTTCCATCGCGCCTGGGGATTTGAATGCAGTATTCTTCACTTCAGGTGGATCGGAGTCGAATGACACGGCCATCAAGCTTGCTCGTCATTACTGGCTTTTGAAAGGGCAGCCTAATCGTCAAAAAATCATTTCCCGCTCGAAATCCTATCATGGAGTGGCAATGGGAGCCACGAGTGCGACTGGCCTGAAGCCGTTCCGAGACTTCACGAATTCAATCGCACCGGATTTTTACCATGTGGACGGTTCCTCCATTGAGGAGTTGCGTAAGGTCATAGAACAGGAAGGACCGGAAACGATTGCGGCATTTATCGCTGAACCGATTCAAGGGGCCGGTGGCGTGAATCTTCCTCCTGAAGGCTATTTTAAGGAAGTAAGGGAGATTTGTAATGAATACGGCATTTTAATGGTGACGGATGAAGTCATTACAGGTTTCGGAAGAACAGGGACTTATTTTGGGATTGAACACTTTGGTGTTGTACCTGATATGATGTGCTTTGCAAAAGGTGTAACAAGCGGATATGCACAATTAGGCGGGGTCGTCCTGAATGATAAGATGCATCAGGATTTCATTGCCCTTTCCAAAGGCACGCTTTTACACGGCTACACATACAGTGGCCATCCTATGGCATGTGCGGTTGCTTTGAAAAATATTGAAATCATTGAACGTGAAAACCTGATAGAAAACTCGAAACAGCGTGGTGAAGACTTGCTTGCCGGCTTTAAGAAGCTTCAAAGCAAACATCCGATTGTTGGTGATGTCAGGGCACTTGGACTCATTGGAGGCATCTCCATCGTAAAGGACAAACAAACAGGCGAAGGCTTTGAGACACCGCTTGCTCCAAGACTGGTTGCTGAAGCGGCGAAGAATGGTTTGATTTGCCGGTCTGTTACGTTTGATCAGGATACACTCGTATTCGCACCGCCTTTAATCATTACTAAATCGGAAGTCGAAAGAATGATTGAAATCCTTGATGAGACATTTACTGCTGTAGAAAAAGAAATTTTATAAGAGGTGAAAGTGATGGTCATGACGGAAACGCTGAAAAAGAAATTATACATTAATGGTAAATGGCAAGAAGCTGAAAAGTTCACGACACTAAAGTCCCCTTATAGCGGGGAAGTTCTAGCGGAGATTCCTTCGGCAAGCCTTGAAGATGTCGAGTTGGCAATAGAATCAGCCTATCAAGCTAGAAAAACAATGGCAGCTTTACCTAGTCATAAACGTGCTGCCATACTTGAAAAGCTTGCAAGCCTTTTGGAAAGCCGGAAAGATGAGGCAGCTGAAATAATTGCTAAAGAGGCAGCGAAACCGATTAAAACGGCAATGGTTGAAGTATCCCGGACGATTGCCACATATAAATTTGCAGCAGAGGAAGCAAAACGGATTCATGGAGAGACTTTGACGATGGATGCTACAGCTGACGGAGAAGGAAGAATAGGATACACAGTCCGTGAGCCTCTAGGTGTCGTGGGTGCGATTACGCCTTTTAATTTTCCGATGAACCTGGTTGCCCATAAAGTAGGCCCGGCGATTGCTGCCGGAAATACACTTGTCCTTAAGCCTGCAAGCCAAACACCGCTATCTTCGCTATTTCTTGCTGAACTATTAGCCGAAACGGATTTGCCGGCAGGTGCGTTTAATTTAGTTACCGGAAGCGGTTCGGTAATCGGTGATAAATTAGTCACCGATTCACGGGTGAAGAGCATTTCATTTACTGGAAGTCCGGCTGTCGGAATCGGAATCCGTAATAAGGCCGGGTTAAAGAAAGTGAGTCTTGAACTAGGTTCGAATGCAGCTGTCATCGTTGATAAAGGGATCAATATTGATAAAATCATCCAACGCTGTGTATCGGCAGCATTCGCTTTTCAAGGGCAGGTCTGTATTTCCTTACAGCGTGCATATGTTCATGAAGAGGTATATGATGAGTTCGTCAAAAAATTCACAGAAGCAACGAATGGCTTGAAACTTGGAGATTCTTTGGACCCGTCGGTGGATATTTCGGCATTGATCAGCGCTGGTGATGTACAGCGAAGCCTGGATTGGATCGATGAGGCTAAACAGCACGGTGCGATTGTTGCAGCAGGTGGTAAATCTGAAGGAAATATCCTGCATCCAACTGTGTTGCTGGAAGTGGATGCAATGCTTAAGGTATCTTGTCAGGAAGTCTTCGCTCCAATTGTTTTGATCAATAAGGTTTCTTCCGTTGAGGAAGCCATTGACTTGGTCAATGATTCCGAATTCGGATTGCAGGCCGGCATTTACACAGAAAATATCAATCTGGCTCTTTCTGCAGCAGAAAAATTGGAAGTCGGCGGTGTAATCATTAATGATATCCCAACTTACCGTGTCGACAACATGCCATATGGCGGAGTCAAAAAAAGCGGGACTGGCCGCGAAGGGTTGAAATATGCCATTGAAGAAATGACGGAAATGAAATTGGTCATTATTAACCGGAATTAATCAGAAAAGAGATGAGCAGCTGCTCATCTCTTTTTTCTATGAAACTTGAAAGAGTTTGGCCCATGAGTTATGCAAAAATGAATAGGTAATTCACGATTGAATTTAAATGAGACAGGAAAGGGCAAAAAAACGTAAGTTACCTAATATTTCAAACTGGCATGAATCTTGCTCATATCTAATATATAGGTAGATAACTTAAAACCGAGGAGGAAATTACATGCAGGAAACTTTGCAAAATAATATGAAAAAAGAAGGAACGGGAGCACTGGACTTAAAGATGTTCATCAATGGGGAATGGGTGAATTCGACTTCAGGTGAAAAGAGGGATGTATTGAATCCGGCCACGGAGGAAGTTATTGCCAAAGCTGCCGAAGGAACACAGGAAGATGTGGATGCAGCGGTCGAGGCAGCAAAATACGCTTTCTATGAAGGTGGTTGGTGGGGAACTCCTGCAGTGGAAAGAGCTCGCATTTTATTCAAAATAGCCGACAAAATAGAAGAAAAAGCTGAAGAACTAGCGACGTTGGAAACATTGGATAATGGGAAACCATTGCGTGAGGCTCGTTATGATATAGCTGATTCAGCAGCCTGTTTTAGATATTATGCAGGATTGGCTACAAAACCGACTGGTCAGACTTTTGAAGTTCCTGACGGTCAGCAAGCGATGGTCGTAAGGGAACCGATCGGTGTATGCGGCCAGATCGTTCCTTGGAATTTCCCTCTAATGATGTCAGCCTGGAAACTGGCTCCGGCGCTTGCTGCAGGAAATTCCGTTGTATTCAAACCATCTGAAATCACTCCGGTGACAGCGGTAAAACTATTTGAAATCATGGATGAGGTCGGATTGCCAAAGGGTGTCGCAAACCTTGTTTTAGGAGCAGGGCCAGTTGTCGGACAAGCCATTGCCGAACATGAAGATATCGATAAAGTGGCATTTACGGGAGGAACGGCAACAGGACGTAAGATCATGGAGGCTTCACTGGGTAACCTAAAGAAAGTGACATTGGAGCTCGGCGGGAAATCGCCTAATATCGTATTTGCGGACTCTGACTTTGAGACTGCCGTTGATTATGCTCTGTACGGGATTTTCTGTAATCAAGGACAAGTATGCTCAGCAGGCTCCCGTTTACTGTTGGAAGAGTCCATTTACGATCAGTTCATTGCAAGTCTTACTGCGAAGGCGAAAAAAATTAAAGTAGGTTCAGGTTCTGATGAAGAAAGCCAGATGGGACCTATCGTTTCAGAAGCACATATGAACAAAATATTATCGTATATCCAAATCGGAAAAGAAGAAGGTGCCAAAATAATCGTCGGTGGAAATCGAATTAAAGAAGAAGGCTTGGATAAAGGTTACTTTGTCGAACCTACTATTTTTGTTGATACGACACCGGACATGCGGATTGTCCAGGAAGAAATTTTTGGACCGGTGCTTGTCGTTCAAAAATTCAAGGATGAAGCGGAAGCACTTCGACTTGCCAATGATACGAAATATGGTTTAGCGGGAGCGGTGTTCACGAATGATATCGCAAAAGCGTACCGTGTCATTAAAAAAGTGCGTGCCGGAATCACGTGGATTAACTCATATCATCCGACTTATAACGAAGCTCCTTGGGGAGGGTTCAAGCAAAGCGGAAATGGACGCGAACTGGGAACTTTCGGTTACGAAGCTTATACTGAAGTGAAGCAAATCAATAACAACTTGGATATCCAGCCAACAGGCTGGTTTGATGAAGAGTAAATAGCTTGACGAAAAGGCTGTTCCTTAGGGAACAGCCTTTTTTGTGGAATCGGAGATAAAATGCCGAAATCGGAGTTATAATCCGAGAAACGGAGATAAAATCCGGAAAATCGGAGATATAATCCGAGAATCGGAGATAAAATCCGGAAAATCGGAGATATAATCCCGGAATCGCCGATAAATGTCGGAATCGCAACATATTTAAAGATTGCTCACCACAATTTACTTTTGTTTGACTTTTTCAAGATCCACGCGACCTGAGAAGAAAACGGCGCCATTCCCCATATCTGCGAGGCGATCCGGGGTAAGGGAATTGATGTGTTGTTTGGTTTCAGGTGTATTCTGCCACAAGCCCTGGCTGACAAGAACGCCGGGTAACACATTTTCACCGGGAGCAGCGGTAAGCAAACATTCACCGCGACCGTTCCAGATTTTAACCATATCTCCGGGGGCTATCCCCATTGTTTTGGCATCAGCGGCATTCATGTGCAGTTTCGGTTCCTTCTCCATGGAGATATGTTTGGCATTATTTGAAAAGGTTGAATTCAAGAAATTGTGATTAGGTGCCGGAATGAATAAAAATGGCAGGTCGCTGTCTTTGATGATTGGCGTATATGTTGGCAAAGGCTCGTATCCATCCCGCTTCATCCGTTCGGAATAAAGTTCGATTTTACCGCTTGGTGTCGGGAGTTTGCCAGGGAACATCGGCTGCATTTTTGCTTTGACAAATTGATTCCTTGAAAGGGAGTCATAGGTGATGCCTTCCAAATGCGGGTTGTCGGGAAAATTCAGAGCCTGCCGTATCATATCTTCCTCTGAATCTCTAAATGCTTGTTCCCCAAATCCCATCCCAACAGCCAACAGTTTGAACAATTCAACATTCGATTTCGATTCGCCATATTTTTCGATTACAGGTTTTTGTATTTGGATGTAATTATGCCAGTATGAATTATAAAAATCCTCCGTTTCATAAGATGATGTGGCAGGGAGGACGAGGTCGGCCAACATGGCCGTTTCGGTTAAGAATAGATCATGGACCACTGTGAATAGATCTTCCCGCATTAGACCTTCCTGCACCTTATTTGCATTCGGAGCGACAAGTGCCGGGTTGGAGCCGTATACAAACATGGAGCGAATCGGGTTTTCTTTTTCCAGAAGAGCTTGACCGATTTGGTTCATATTAATGGTCCGGGTAGCTTTATTTTGCAATAAATCAGGGCGTCTTAAGGCATTTGTATTAAAGGCGAGATATCCTGAATTCCCTTTGATGGCTCCGCCGCCTTCCGCCATCCATTGGCCGGTGAGTGCAGGCAGGCAGGCAATGGTACGTACTGCCATGCCGCCATTGTCATGGTGCTGCAGGCCGTTGCCTATCCGAACGAATGATGGACTGGTGGTGCCGTACATCCTGGCTAATTCATATAAGTCATCAATTGGAACGCCAGTGATCGCGGAGACGGTCGCAGGGTCATATTGGCGGACGTGTTCGCGCAATTCAGCAGCACCCACTGTGTATTCATCGAGAAAGGGCTGGTCGACTAGATTCTCGGCAAATAGAATATGCATTAATCCGAGGGCGAGCGCACTATCGGTACCAGGCAGAATCGGTATGAACCAATCGGCCCACTTGCCGGTTTGGTTTTTATGTACGTCAATGACAACTACTTTGGCCCCGTTTTTTCGGGCTTGCTGGGCAAGCGTAACTTGGTGCATATTTGTGCTCACGGCGTTAATGCCCCACATGATGAAAAGCTTTGTATGAATCGTTTCTTCTGGGTCGGTGCCGAATGAACCACCCATTGTATAGCTGTATCCGACTGAGCCGGCCGCGTTACAAATGGAACGCTCGAGCATGCTTGCACCGAGTTTATGGAAAAAACGGCGATCCATCCCCTCAGCGCTAAGATTGCCCATGTTTCCGTAAAAGCTGTAGGGAAGTATGCTTTCCGGACCGTGCATTTCGATCAGGTCTTTCCATTTGGAAGTGATTGTGTCAATGGCCTCTTCCCAGCTGATTGGAGCAAAATTCCCTTCTCCTTTCGGACCGATGCGCTTTAATGGCTGCTTTAAGCGTTTGGGGTCATATAGGCGGGCAGCCATGTTGCGGACTTTGTTGCAAATATTTCCTTTGGTGACTGGGTGATCGGGGTCTCCTTGAACTTTAATGATTTTCCCGTCTTTTTTGTGCAGCAGTAAACCGCATTGATCAGGACAGTCAAGAGAGCAAACAGAGGGAAAGACTCCATCTGGCTGATTGATATAGGTTTGCATGGCGTATTCCTCCTAATAATTTAATCTAATAAAATGAATTTTCTTAATTATATTGAAAGTGAAATCGTTGAAAGGTGCAAGAACTTCTTAACATATGTTTTTTTTTCTGATAAGCTTACAAGATGAAAATTTAACCTAGGAGGATTCATTCTTGGATTATGGAATTATAATATCAATAGGAATATACATGGCAGGCATGCTGTTAATTGGTTATTTGGCCTATCGGAAAACGGCCAACTTAACCGATTACATGCTTGGCGGACGGAACTTGGGACCGGCTGTAACTGCATTGAGTGCAGGTGCTTCAGATATGAGCGGCTGGCTGTTGATGGGTCTTCCGGGTGCAATGTACATAAGCGGTTTAAGTGCTGGCTGGATTGTCGTCGGCCTGTGTGCAGGGTCTTATTTAAACTGGTTATTCGTGGCACCAAGACTGCGGACATATACGGAAGTGGCCGGCAATTCGATTACGATTCCCGACTTTTTGGGAAATCGGTTTAAAGATGGCTCCCGGGTCTTAAAAGTGGTATCAGCCTCGGTCATATTAATTTTCTTCACCTTTTACACATCTTCAGGAATGGTAGCAGGCGGTGAGCTTTTCCGCTCGGCTTTCAATTTGGATTACCGGTGGGGCATCTGGCTGACGGCGAGCGTTGTTATTCTTTATACATTGTTTGGCGGATTCCTGGCTGTTAGCTGGACCGACTTCGTACAAGGCACGATCATGTTCATTGCCTTAATTCTAGTACCGGTTGTCACGATTGTAAATATTGGCGGCTGGGATCCTACCTTTAATGAAATAAAATCGATTAACCCGAATTTATTGCATGTTTTTGAAGGAACTTCAACCATTGGCATCATATCCCTTCTGGCTTGGGGGCTTGGTTATTTCGGGCAGCCTCATATTATCGTTCGATTCATGGCGATTTCATCTGTTAAAGAATTGAAAAGCGCACGGCGAATCGGTATGGGCTGGATGATTTTCGCTATCGTCGGTGCGATGTTCACCGGGTTGGTGGGGATTGCTTATTTTAACCTGACAGGCAGTCCTTTAGGGGAAAAAAATGCTGAGTCCGTCTTCATCATTTTAGCTAAAGAACTGTTTCCTTCTCTAATTACAGGCTTCTTGTTGGCTGCGATTTTAGCAGCGGTCATGAGTACGATTGCATCACAGCTGTTAGTATCGGCAAGTGCCCTGACCGATGACTTCTATAAGCAGTTCATTCGGCCGAATGCATCTGATAAGGAATTGGTGCTGGTAGGCCGGTTTGGTGTATTGGCGATATCTGCCATTGCTTTATTATTGGCGTTTAATCCAAGCGGTACGATCCTTAAATTGGTGGGTTATGCATGGGCTGGTTTTGGAGCGGCTTTCGGTCCGGTCATTCTGTTAAGCCTGTACTGGAAACGGATGACGAAATGGGGAGCCCTGGCGGGAATGATTGTCGGTACGGCAACAGTGATCGTCTGGGATATGATCGATAAGTTCGCTGAAGTATACGAAATCATTCCTGGTTTCATCGCTGGTTCGATAGCGGTGGTCGTTTTCAGCTTATTATCGGCCAAGCCTACAAAAGATATAGAAGAAGAATTCAAACAAGCCATCAAAAACCTTTCTTGATCATTGAAGCATTTCAGTAAAAATGCTGGGATTTTTTAGCGATATAAAACAATGAATGCAATATATATGGTACAATATCCATAGAGTCCTTATGTTGAAAACATGAGGGCTTTTTTTGAGTGATTTGGGAATAATAAACCAAAAACAATACAAAGGAAAAAATATGAACCAATCTCATAAAATTGCATGTAAAGTGGCTTTTATATATATAATCATTGGGGTCTTATGGATTATCGTTACTGATTACATCTCCATGACACAGGCAAGGGCAGATGTTCAGATATATGCAATGTTTCAACATTCCAAAGGGTGGATGTTCATTTTCATAACCGGGCTTTTCCTATACATCATAATCAGGTATTGGACGGGGAAAATGTTGAGGTCCCAACAGGAATTCATTCTGAAGGATGAACAGTATCGGTCGCTGTTCAAGCATAACCCGGATTGTGTCCTTGAACTGAATCTCGAAGGAAATGTTGTTTCGATAAACCCGGAAGCTGAAAAACTTTTAGGTCATCACAGTGACAATTTGAAAGGCAAGAATGCGAATCATCTTCTCAACTGGAATGAAAGTGATAAAGTATCTGAATTCTTTATACAGTCCCTTCAAGGCGAGGCTGTTAAATTCGAAACGACCATCCAGAATGGCAGTGATGAAAAACGGATAATCCGTGTAACCTTTTTACCGATCATCGTTCATGCGGAAATGCTTGGAGTATATGCTATCGTTAGGGATATTACTGAATTGCGGCGCGAAGAGGAATTGATGATCATGTCTGAAAAGCTATCTGTAATCGGACATCTGGCTGCGGCCGTCGCACATGAGATAAGGAATCCGCTGACATCGTTAAAAGGATTCGTACAATTAATGGATATGACCCAGGAGGTAAACCCGCTGCATTCTGATATCATGTTGAAGGAAATTGACCGAATCAATATTATCTCAAGTGAACTTTTGGTTCTTGGGAAGAAACAGGATGTCGCATTCCGCAGGATCGATCTTGCCGACAGTTTACAACAGGTATTCACGTTGATGAAAGCAGAAACGAATTTGAATAATATCGAAATGGGGTTCAGGGTTAAAACCGCCGAACCGATTTATATTATGGCTGATTCAATTGAACTTAAACAGTTGATTATCAATATCGTCAAGAACAGCATTGAAGCGATTAAGGATAATGGGAAAATTGATATATCGCTGCAAATCATCGATGGACAAGCTGTTGTCAGCGTGAGTGATAATGGCATGGGAATGGGGCCCGAGCGCCTTGAACGGATTGGTGAGCCTTTTTATTCGACGAAGGAAAAGGGCACAGGGATCGGGCTTGCAATTTGCCGGAAGATCGTTCATCGCCTTCAGGGGGAAATGCATTTTGAAAGTGAGATAAATGAAGGAACGACGGTTACAATACGTATTCCGTTGGCTACTGGACAAGAATAAATGGTACTATGAAAGATAGGAAAAGTTTTATATTAAAGGAGAACGATATGAGCGAATTACCTGCATTAATAAACGATAGAAAACCATATATACAAGAGGTCTGGAAAAAGTCCGGATTCGGACAACTTACCCCGATTCAAACGAAAGCGATTCCCGTGATTGTCGAGGGAAAAGATATCATGGCCGAATCACCGACAGGTACAGGAAAAACATTAGCATATTTACTTCCATTGCTGGAAAAGATAGATCCTGAAAAAAAATCGCCCCAAGCTTTGATTTTGGCATCATCACGAGAACTGGTCATGCAAATCAATGAAGAAATTCGCATTTGGTCAGAGGGAAGCGGCATCACGGGTGCAGCATTCATCGGCGGTGCTAATGTGAAAAGGCAGTTGGACAAACTGAAGAAGCGTCCACAGGTGATTGCTGGAACACCTGGACGGATTTACGAATTGATTGCCCAAAAGAAATTGAAGATGCATGAAGTTAAGACGATTGTACTTGATGAAGGTGACCAATTGATCACTCCGGAGCATATGGGAACGATCAATAATATTATCAAAACAACGCTAAAGGACCGGCAAATCATGGTGTTTTCAGCGACCCTGCCGGAGGAAACGGAAAAAGCGGCCCGGGGATTCATGAACGAACCCGAAATGATCAAGGTTGATAAGCATGAAAAAATGGAATCAAAGGTGGACCATCTTTATTTTGTTGTTGAGAGACGGGAAAAGTCCAAGATTCTTGAGAAAATCACAAGACTTAAAGATGTGAAGGCCCTTGCCTTCCTGAATGATATAGCAGAGCTGAGCGTCTTACATGAAAAGCTGAGCTATAAAGGCATTGAAATGGGCGTGCTTCACGGTGAATCCAATAAAGTCGACAGGGAGAAAGCGCTGCGCAAGCTTCGTTCCGGGAAATCCCCGATGCTGATAGCAACGGATGTAGCGGCAAGGGGGCTTGATATTAAAGGTCTTACTGCGGTCGTTCATATTGATATGGCTGATAACATCGAACAATATATCCATAGATCCGGGAGAACTGGGCGTGCAGGTGCAGATGGCACTGTCATTTCAATCGTAACGGAAAGAGAAGAGCGAGAGTTGAAAAAAATGGCTCGTGAACTGGAGTTACCATTAAAGAGAGTAACCTTCTATGGTGGAAACATCGTAGTCGATGAATGAATGGGAAAAAGGGACGGCCATGGCGGCTGTCCCTTTTTTTTTACAAATGCCTCTTAGAATTTAAATTTAAAAGAGTTGCTCATTTTACAGAATCCAACTGAGCTTGTTCATCCAGAAATCATATTATATTGACTAAATCCAGGGGTTCATTAATGGGTGATAATCATGGATGAAAACGCTTCCTTTATATGGGTTTTTGACATATGATAGCAATAGACATAGGTTAGGAGGAGACGGTATGACAGGAAAGTATAAGCAGTTTGAAACGGCAGTAATCCATGAAGGATATGACTCGAAGAAGCATTTAGGAAGCTTGGCAGCACCATTATTCCAAACCTCAACATTCACTTTCGAAAATGCCGAGCAAGGGGAGAGGCGTTTTGCCGGTACGGAGGATGGATATATTTATTCGCGACTTGGAAATCCAACGGTACAGGTGCTTGAAGAAAAGATCGCCGCTTTGGAAGGCGGGGAAGCTGGCCTTGCTTTCGGTTCAGGCATGGCTGCCGTTTCAGCTGTACTTTTTGCGTTAACAAAAACAGATGACCACATCCTGTGCTCACAGGGGTTATATGGTTGTACCTTTGGCCTCCTACAGCTAATGAAAAATAAATACCGCATCACTCATGATTTTTGTGAAATGGATACAGAAGAACAGGTAAGGAAAATGATCCGGCCGGAAACGACCTGCATCTATGTAGAAACCCCGATCAATCCGACGATGAAAATGATTGACTTACAAATGGTGGTGAGTGTTGCGAAGGAATATAATGTGACGGTCGTAGTCGATAATACGTTTTCGACGCCATACCTACAGAGACCGCTTGAGTATGGCTGTGATATCGTCCTTCATAGCGCTACGAAATATCTTTGCGGGCATGGTGATGTCGTTGCAGGACTTGTCGTCGGTAAGAAGGAATTCATGAATCAGGTAGCTGGCACTACACAGAAGGATATCGGTGGAATCATTTCACCATTCGATGCCTGGTTACTATTGCGGGGGTTAAAGACCTTGCCAGTCAGGATGGACCGTCATTCGGCCAATGCAATGGAAATCTTTCATGAACTCAAGAAACATCCAAAGGTTAAAAAGGTATATTATCCAGGTGATGAAGCTTCACCAGATCATTATATCATGCAAAAACAGATGAAACATGGCGGCGGCCTCATCTCTTTCGAATTGCATGGCTCAAAACAGGATGCACAGGAATTCCTCAATAAATTGAAACTAATCAAAATTGCCGTAAGCCTTGGGGATGCCGAAACATTGATCCAGCATCCCGCTACCATGACGCACTCTGCCGTTCCTGAAGATACACGGGAACAAATGGGCATCAGTGACCAGCTGGTCCGTCTCTCAGTTGGCCTAGAAGCTTGGCAGGATGTCTGGCAAGATCTTCAGCAAGCATTTTAGGCTACCCTATTCCTTCTATTTTTAATAAAGATGGTGATGGATATGATAAAAGTGATGGCAGCCAGGATATAAGAAATGTCTGTGATTACCGGATAGGCGGAGCTATTCCGTATCCCGATGCCTATGACCGCCCAAACGAATACGAGAGGATAGCACCAATCCCGGTTTTTACCCGCAAATACAAAAGCCAGGATTGTTGCTGCAATCAGCAGGACCATCGTCCAGATTAAACTTGAAATCCCAAAACCGTCCCATTTGATATATGTGAGGTAATAAGAAATGTCAGCGATCGTTGCAACACTTACCCAGCCTGTATAAACGGAAAACGGAAATAGGTCGAAAGGAGCATGCTCCATTTTTTTATGCTTGTATAAATGACCATTAAAGTAGCCAAAAGAGCAATGATAATGAATACGGATAACAAAAAGTGTTCATAGTGCCAAGCCAAAAGCCAAGCACCATTCAGGACACAGCTTAAAGCGAACCAAGGGAAGGAAGCCTTATAAGCATGTCTGTTTTGATGTTTGCTTAAAAACTGCCTGAATACCCAGATGGCGAGCAGGAAATAGATCAAGCCCCATATGGAAAATACATATCCGGCAGGAGTGAAAAGGACATCCAGTTCATCGGAAATCTCTCCAGATGTCTGGCCGTACAATGGCAGGAAATTAGCTAAAAAATTCATCGTGACGACGAACAGATAGAAAATCAAGTTGATGATGGAAATAAGCATGGGCTTCCTCCTTATATGAATTGTGATCCTCTAACCCTATTCCTCATATTTATCCTTGTTAATCTTTTCGGAGCACATCGGGGACTTGGAGGTCGTTTTTCCATAAAGAGAGGAAGTTTCTGTAACAATTGAACCATTTAAGGTCAGAAATTTTACATCTGCACTTTATGGTGATAAAATATTCAAAGATTCATATTATTTTAGTCCTTCGGGGTCGTAAGATATCATATAAAATAAATAAACCGCCTAAACCTTTATACAAAAGGGTTTGAGGCGGTTTTTGTTTGTTCTGTTTTAATAATTGGTAGGGATTTTGGTAGGAAATCTGAAATAATAACAGAACACTAAAAAGGATTTAAGAGTAATTGTTCAGCATTTTTTCAAGTACCTTAGCTGCATCAGCCTGCATGTTTGGCATCATATGAGAATAGGTATCTAAGGTGACTTTGATGGAAGAATGTCCCAATTGTTCTTGGACAATCTTAGGGTGAACATTTGCACTGAATAGCAAGGATGCACATGTATGGCGCAAATCATGAAAACGTATCTTTCTCATTTCTGTTCTCTCCAATACCCTTTTCCAATCCCGATCGAAAGTTCCTAAGCTTCTCGGCCGGCCATCTATTTGGCAAACCACTAAATCATGATCTTCATAATCCTGACACACTAACTTCTCTTTAAGAATCATTGTCCTATGCTTTTTCAGCTCATTGATAACGGTAGGTGCGACGGTTATGGACCTATACCCTGAATCTGTCTTAACGCCTTTAATAAGACCTTGCCTAGCCTTTAACGACTGACTAATCCTTATCTGAGAAGTTTCAAAGTTAATATCCTTCCAACGCAAGCCCAAAAGCTCACCGCGGCGCATGCCTGTATAGATCGCCAGGATAAACAATATTCGATACCGGCCATCTATCTTACCTAAAAACTGCTTAACCTCTTCTGTGGTCCAGTAATCAATTTTAGGCTTACTGGTCCGGGGCTTAGATCCTTTATCTAAAAGGTCAAATGGATTCTTGACGATTAATTCCTTTTTTACTGCTGTTTTAAAACATGTATGAATCAGATTATATATTTTACGGACAGTACCGTCAGTCAATTCTTTATCCTGTAAGGCCTTGATAAGGCGCTCAATATGAATAACGCTAACCTTTTGTAGAGGGATATGTCCAAGCTCAGGGATAATATGATTGGACAGGTGTCCGTTGTTTGTATGTCTTGTCTCAGGGGATATATCTTGTTTATTCTCCAACCATTCTTGAATGTATTCACCGAAGGTAATTTTAGTAGGATCTACATAGCTGCCTTT
Organism: Bacillus sp. ISL-34; assembly: GCF_018613325.1. Taxonomy (GTDB): domain Bacteria; phylum Bacillota; class Bacilli; order Bacillales; family DSM-1321; genus Peribacillus. Next base: position 163,762 of record NZ_JAGGQJ010000011.1, read on the forward strand.
TAACCATTCAGTTCTTGCAGCAGCTTCTGCATCTCTTGCTTCTTTCTTCCCTGTAAATCCACGCTTCTTAATCGTTTTACGTTTGCCTGTTGTATCCTTCACTTCAAAGGCATAATAGTAGGCAGTTTTCCCATTCTTCTCATACTCATAGATTGGCATGGGTAACCTTCCTCTCACAATATATGTAATTGAATTATAAAATCTTGTAAAAATATAAGCAAATAAAGTACGAGGGAATTAGGGAAAACATTAGAAAAAACTAATGATAATTTGAGGGTACAATGTGTGTTGTTAGGCGAAATAAGTGTTAAATTTATATTATCGAGAATAAAGGAAAGTGGCGGCATTCAAATGGTGTCGTCTCTTTATGGAAAAATGAGGAACATAATTTCTTTTGTCGAATTTATAAGGCGAAAGGAGGGGCCTTTATTGGAAAAAGAAATTAGATGTCAGTCTAAAAGATTGGATTAATCACTTAATTTCCTTACCCTTGTAAAAATTATCTTATTATGTGGTAATATTGTACTGTTGTACCAATAAAGGGGGTATTTTTATGGATTTCTTCAACTTTGAGACGGAAATTGATGCAGAAATTAGGCAAATGAAATATAATTTAGCATCGTATCTTATGATCGACATAAAAAATGTTGATTTAGATGGAACGAATTTTAAAAGGGAATATTATAGTGATAATTTAACTTTATACAGGTCACATGAAGATACGCTAATGTACCTAACTGACAATCAAGATGTATCTACAAACAATGTTGAATTAGTTGATTTAAAAGTTATATTAGGTAATGTTGCTTTTCGTAGAACAAATCAAAAGAAACAAGCTATAGAGTTAGAGCGTTTCTTGTCAGAATGATATTATGAGTAAATTTTTATATCACTATACAGGGGCATTTGCCTTAAAAAATATAATTCAAACTAATTCATTCTGGATAACGAAAAGTGAATACTTAAATGATGCAACAGAACAAGTAGTTATTATGAGGCTATTAAGACACTTTAATAAGACTAATTACAAAATGAGTAATGAAATTCAAGATTTTATTACGAAAGAGCTTGAAAAGTATTTAAATGAATATAACTATTATATTTTATCATTTTCTGAAAGTGATGATTCATTGCCTTTATGGAACTATTATGCTGAAAATGATGGTTACAATATTGGTATGCAGCTAGATGATGTCTTGGGTTTAATGGAGTCATACTTTAAAGGATTTGATGAAGAAATACAAGTTATTAATACAAAAGTAGAGTATGTTGATGAAGGTAATACTAATGAAAAACTCTCTATGAAAATTAACGAGTTACTTCTACCGTTTATACACTTTACCGTTGAAGATCTAGTCAATCCTTCTAAAATAGAAAAGTTAGAAGAAGTTATTTTAGAACTTGCTAATATGTCCTTTTCAATTAAAAATTCAGCATACTCGTCTGAAAAAGAGGAAAGGATTGTAATTATTTCTAAAAAAGATAGTGATTTAACAGCACAAGAAGAATTCAGAGTTTTTAGAGGAGCATTCATTCCATATATTGTATTTAATAAAGAGAGTAATCCAGAATATTTAATCCCTATAAAAAAAATTAAAATAAGTCCATATCAAACTTTAGATGTGACAAAAAGTAGTATATTATACATGCTCAATCATGGTAGATATAAAGATATGATTGAAGAGGATATAACTACTTCTATGATCCCTTCAAGATATTAAGTGTAGAAAGAATTTACATCCGATTAATCGGATGTATTTTTTATTGCTTCTACAAAGCAGCTAATGTCCCAGCCAGAAGGGCAAGTGTTCAAAGGGGAAGCCTGAACAGCTTTCTGTCTAAGCACCTTTAGCTGTTTTGTTGTGCCAATAATTTTACAAACGAATGTTCCGTACTCGGATTGCAGTACGGCGGTTAGCGTACTCGAATTGCAGTACGCCAGAGTACTCGGATTGCAGTACGCTAGAGTACTCGAATCGCAGTACTCTAAAATTTTTTCCTTCATTAGAGTGAAATTCCTAAAGAAAATCTTTAAAGAAAATATATAAAGAAAACCCTCTGAAGGATTCATTTAATTTATAACATAGAGAAAAGAGAAAAGGAGCGGTACTTATAAAGGTGTCGTCTTTTATTAAAAGGATTCTGTCATCCTATGTCGAATTTTTGATATAAGGAGATGAATCAAATGGGTAAAAAAACAACAGTGGGATTTGGCTTAATTACTTTAATATGTATGGGTGGTCTACCTATTCTAATAAACGGCCTCATGTTTAAACATTATTTCCCTGTAGCTGGTAATGTAGTAACATGGATAGGTTCTTTAAGTAGTATTTGGGGAGCAATAATAGGTGGGGTAATATCAGGGGCACTGACTTTAATAGGGGTAAGACTAACTATTAAAAACGAACTAAATAAAGAATTTCAAGGAAAAATGCCCGAACAATTAATGAATATTGAAGATATCATTTCATTTATAAGAAAACAAAATGCATTATTAAATAGAGGTACTAGGCCAGAAGAGACATTGCGTCTAAGAATGAATTACACATACCAAGGTCTAAGTGAGGATGGTTTATTAAAGAAGTCAACAGCTGTTAACCTACACACATATTCAACTGTGAGAAAACTTTATGATTATATATATAATTCATTATTTCCCAACCACATCTCTACTTTCACAGAGAATGAAGTTAAGGAGTCCTACAAAACATGTCTTGATGCATTAGAGTTGGAACACAAAAAAATAATCAGTGAAATAGAAAAATATGAAGCAAAAAGAAAATGAGCACCCATCATATTGGGGGCTTTTATTTTGAAGGAAATTATCTTCTTTTGTCGAATCTGTAGTACATAAGGAGGTGTTTTGCATGTTGATTGAAATCGAAGGGGAGACTACTTGTCAAGATTGTAAGCATGACTTTAGGTGGTATTACTTTTATAAGGAAAAGGGTGTCTTTAAAATACCGCGTTATAGCAATAAGGAATGCGCTACATTAGTGACAGCTAATGAAGATAAAACACCAAAGAGTCTAAAAGTTCATTGTTCTAAACAAGAATGTGGATATCCAAATTATTTTGATGTCGATTACACCAATGTGAAAATAACCAAACAGTAAAAGCGAAGCGCTCAAAACAGAGCGCTTTTTATTATGGAGAAAGAAGAGTGAGCTCGATGAAGTTTGCTGACCATTTATCTAAATCGGATATTCAGAAATTCAATCAACTTAGAAGAGGCAGCAAGCAGAATAAACCTGAATCCAAGCCTAAGAGAAAAGAAGAATTAAGTTTTGAAGATTGGGAAGATATCATGGGGAAGAATCGTGATACTTACAAAAAAGTTGGTGGAGCTGTAAGAAGGAAATGATGATAAGTAAGTACGAGACCATATCGTTGATATTAACTAAATGGTTTAAATCAAGGCACTCATTCATTGAGTGCTTTTTATATAAAGGTTATTTATCTCCTTTTGTCGAATTAACCTAGGTAGAAGGGAGAGATTAAAAATGGGTTTATCTCAAACGCGTGATGAGTTATTAGAACATCTACGTGAGCAATTACAATTTATCCAACTATCGATGAACTCATACGATAATGGTTTTGAAGGAGAAGCAAAAAGGCTTTCCATGGCCATTCGTATTTTAGTTCATGATACAAACGATTCGCATTCTTTATTGCAGATTCTTGGAATTAAGAAATCTTTACAATATTTTAGTTATCTGGAGCCTACAGACCACACAGACACTCTTTCTTTTGTAGGATTATCAATGGGGTTCACTGAAAAAGGACTTCGATACTACCCTATGAACGGGGAACCTCAGTACAGAATATCATTTGATGACTGGTGGAACCAAAAAGTAATGATTAATAAAAAAGCAAGAATGGATATTTCTCGTAAGAATGTGATATTAGACGTTGCTCACAAAGATGGTGGCGCACATATTGATCCAATCTTAAATAATAGATTTGCTAAGTTATCAAGATTGAATGGGTTTGGTTGGCAGACTGAGACTCTTACTGAATCAGGCATAATAAAGAGTGACGTTGTTGCGAATGGACCTGAATTATCCATTATCCGTCAGTCAGCATATGAATTATATCTAACATTAAATACGGAATTAGAAAATATTAAGTAAGTATGCATCCATTCATGGGTGCTTTTCTTTTTACTTTGACCGAAAAGGTGGGGAAACAGCATAGGTAAGCAAGCTCACTACAATAAATACAAGCGTGATAAGGAAGCCAAGAAGTTCTATAACTCAGCAGCATGGAAGAAGTGTCGTGCTGTTGTATTGGCAAGGGACAACCATCTATGCCAAGAATGTTTAAGAAAGAAACGGGTTACACCTGCAGACATGGTTCATCACATCATTGAATATAAAGCAGACCTGAGCAAAGCTTTGGGTATTGATAACCTCGAGAGTCTTTGCAACCCATGTCATAACGGTGAGCATCCGGACAGAGGGAGTAAGCAGGAAGTAAAGGTCAGCAAGAAGATCAGAGTCGTGACAAGTAAAGCTAATGAGGAGATGTGGTAATGAATAGCCAGTGCGATAACTGCAAGCTCACCTTCGAGGTCACACTGCAAGAGAAGATCCATGTCAAAGGGGTAAGAGAATCCTTCTTCACTTGTACTCATTGTCAAACAAATTACTTTGCATTCATTACGGATGATTATATTAGGCAGCATCAAAATAAATTAAAAAAGATATATAAAAAGGGCACTGTGAATCATATCGATGATTTTAACCGAGAAATCGATGATATTAAAAGGAAAATTGAAACGAGGATGACGGAGCTAAGGGGAAAGTATTCAGATAGCCCCCCTACCCCTGAAACCTTTAATTAAAGCACGAAAAGAACGACGATGGTCCTTCGCTTGCACCGAAAATGGAATTTTTATATATGAGGGGGGGGTGTAGATGTACAAACCTAAGTCAGGAATTACACGACAATTAGCAAAAGACCTATTTAAAACATTAATTGATGAATTGCGGATCGATAACAACTTGAGTAAAAGAACTATAATCCTGGTTGATAATATGGTTCTGCTTGAACAAATGAAACAGGATTCGATTGCTGATGTGAAAAAGCGAGGAACCGTTGAACTCTTCAAAAATGGCAGTCAGGAAATGTACAGAGATAATAAATCGGTGGATAAAATTTTAAAAATTATAGAGCAGCAGCGTAAACTTCAGGCAGAGTTAAAGCTCACCCCTGCCTCAGATAGAAAAGTTTCAGATGTGATTCCAATTGACGGAGGAGAAGCGGAAGGCAGCAAGGGTGATGACTTTGAGCGATTCTAAATTATTAACAACAGATTATGCCAAAGGGGTTACTTCCCATATCATCATTACTTCAAAAAAGGTTTTTCAAGCTTGTCAGCGTCACTTGAACGATTTAAAAAGACAAGGAACAAAGTCTTTCCCATATATTTTCGATGAAGAAAAAGGCCATCGTCCAGTAGAGTACATTCAGCGATTCTGTAAACCATCTCAGGGTGATTACGACCGATTAGAATTACAGCCCTGGCAGCACTTTATTGTAGGGTCGTTGTATGGGTGGATTCATAAAGATTCAGGTATAAGGCGCTTCAAGGAGGGTCTTATTTTTGTTGGAAGGAAAAATGGTAAATCCACACTTGTATCTGGTTTATCGCTCTATAGTTCATCAAAGGATGGAGAAAATGGAGCGCGGGTTTACCAGCTGGCCAACTCAAAGGAACAAGCAAAAGAGGTTTTCGATGAGTGTGTTGCAATGGTTAAATCTTCACCAATCCTAAATCGTCACTTTGACCCAACCAATAAAGAAATTCGTTTTGGAAGGACCATGTCTAAGATTATCCCTTTGGCAACTGACAGTAAAAAGATGGACGGTAAAAACTGTAGTTTTGGTGTTTTTGATGAAATTCATGAATATAAAAATTACAAGCTCATCAATGTTATTAAGAACAGTACAGGAGCTCGGAAACAGCCTCTCCTTTTATATATAACAACAGCAGGGTACCAATTAGATGGACCTCTTGTGGATTATTACGATAAGGCTGCTGACGTTTTGGATGGCGTTATTGATGATGAACGTTGTTTTTATTTTCTAGCCGAATTAGATGAAAAGGATGATCTTGAGAATCCGGATAACTGGATTAAGGCTAATCCTAATCTCGGGACAACTCTTAAGCTTGAAACGCTTATTGAAGAATGGGAAAGTCGAAAACACATTCCTGCAGAACGAAGTGACTTCATAACTAAACGTTTAAATCTTTTTGTTAAATCAGATGAGCAATCATTCCTTGATTATTCCGTTATCAAACGAAATGACAAAGTTATTGATATTGACACACTGAAAAATCGTAATTGCATAGGTTCATTTGACCTTTCCGAATCTGAGGATTTCACAAGCGCATGTCTTGAGTTTCCTCTTGAAACAGGAGAGGTTTTTGTTTTGTCGCATTCTTGGATTCCAAGAAAAAAGGTGCTGGCTGATAACGAAAAAATTCCCTATCATGATTTTGCTGAAAAGGGATTATTGACGATTGTAGATGAGGATTATATCAAATTGGAACAGATTTATGATTGGTTTGTTGCGAAGTCCCAAATCTATACGATTGAGAAGATTGCGTATGATCCTGCTAAAGCATACAGATTGGTAAAGGATCTTGAAAGTTATGGATTCATTACAGAAGTTGTAAGGCAGGGGCCGTTAACCTTAACACCAGGTCTACGTGATTTAGAAACGATGTTCATGGATGGGAAGGTTATTTTTAATAAAAACAGGTTGCTGAGATGGTATATCAACAACGTGAAGTTAAAGAAAAATGAAAACGGTAGTTGGCTTCCGCAAAAACAAAATCGTTATCGAAAAATTGATGGCTTTGCGGCTATGTTAAATGCTCACGTTAAAACTATGGAAATCTTGGCTAAACCTCAAGGTTCCGGAAACGTCAAGGTATTGAGCATAAAAGAGCTGTTAAGGGGGTGATAATTTGGGATTGTGGCAGCAAGTAAAGAAAGTATATAACACCATGGCATACTATGCAGCCGTAGCCAATCCATATGTGGGTTCAGGCTATGGTTCAAGAAAAATAGTTACATCAAGCGGAATGTCCAGCAAATCAGGGAAAACATTGGCTACAAACGAAACGATTTTTTCAGCTGTATCTAAACTTTCTAATGCAATGGGGACTCTGCCGATAAAGCTTTACAAGGAATTTTTGCCGGTAGTAACCGATGAATCAGATTTATTATCAAACTCACCTAATTTAAACATGACTTCCTTTGATTTCATTCGAACCCTTGAAGTTCTTAGGGATACCGCAGGGAATAGTTACGCGATTAAAATATACGGTTTTAATTTTCAAGTTGAATCTATTCATATTGTGGACCCAGCAAGAGTTACACCAATTTTTGAAGAAAAAAGCATGGAACTTTGGTATGAAATCAAAGGCGACAAGGGTAGTTATTTCGTGCATAATCTTGATATTCTCCATTTTAAGCATATTCATGGTTTTGGTTTTAAAGGGATCAGCCCGATTGATGTATTACAAAATACTATTGAATTTGATGGTGAAGTGAGGAAATTCAGTCTGGAACAAATGGACGGGGCTAAAGCTTCTTTTATCTTAGAATATGCTGCTAATGTAAATGAGGAGAAGAAAAAAGAGGTTATCGAAAATTTCAGGGATTTTTATAAAGAAAACGGCGGTATTCTTTTCCAAGAACCGGGTGTGAAGATTACACAACTAGAACAGGAATTTATCAACACGAAAGTTTTTGAAGTAGAAAAAATTACTCGTACTCGAGTAGCGTCTGTTTATAACCTACCTGTGCATATGCTTGGGGAAACCGACGGTAACAGTTACGCAAGTATGGAGCAGATGTCTCTTCAATTTGTTAAAGAGACATTGCTCCCGATAGTCAGGCAATATGAGCAAGAATTTAACCGAAAGATGCTAACAAAAGAGCAGCGGAAACAAGGATATTACTATAAATTCAATTTAAAAGCCCTTCTTCGTGCCGATACCGCCACTCAAATGGAAGCCTGGTTTAAGGGTGTACGTTCAGCTATTTACACTCCAAATGAAATACGTGAATGGGAGGAGCTCCCGCCTATTGAAGGTGGAGATAAAGCCCATCTAAGTGGAGATTTGTACCCGATTGATATGCCAGTTTCTGAAAGAAATCCAAAAACCGTTCAAACATCGAAAGGAGGTGGTGAAAATTGAAGAAGTTTTGGGAATTTAAGGCCTTAGCAGAAGAAAACGCAGGCGAATTATCCATATATGGAGACATAGTTTCTTATAAATGGGATGATTCGGATACAACCGCACAAAGCTTTAAAGATGACTTGGAAGCACTCGGGGATATTGATACATTAAATATTTATATTAATTCACCAGGAGGTTCTGTTTTCCAAGGTAACGCGATTTACAGCATTCTAAAAAGGCATAAAGCAAAAGTGAATATTCATGTTGATGGCTTAGCAGCATCAATTGCCAGTGTGATCGCAATGAGCGGTGACACTATTTTTATGCCTGAAAATGCCATGATGATGATTCATAACCCATGGACTTTTGCCTATGGAAATGCATCAGAACTGAGAAAAGTTGCAGATGATCTCGATAAAATGCGAGAAAGTCTTATCGCTGCTTACTTGGCCAAAACAGGTGACAAGATGGATCGTGAAACACTCATTGACTTGTTAGATATAGAGACTTGGCTATCAGCACAGGACTGTTTAGCTTATGGTTTTTGTGACGTTGTGGAGGCTTCCAATGACATTGCAGCAAGTGTGAATAGGGAGTTTTTCGCAAAGTACAAGCATACACCTGAAGAATTGCTCGAAATTGCCGAGAAAACGCCTGAAAATAAGCAAAAACAGCAAGAAAAAGAGAAAGAACAGGCTGAGATGAGGCAAAGGCTAATTGAAGAAGCGAAATCCAATATTGAAACTACAAAACTTATTTTAGGGGGATTAACAAATGAATCTATATGAATTGAAAATGAGCTTAAAAACAGTCGGGGACCAATTAGCAAAAGTTGAAGGTGATATTGTTGCAAAAGCTGGAGATCCATCTACGCCAATTGAAGAAGTGCAAAACCTTAAAAAGAAAAAGGAAGAGACTCAGGAGCGGTTTAATATTTTGAAAGCGCAACATGATGAGTTGGAGGCAAAGCAACAACTTCAATTTGAAAATAAAAAACCACTTGTTGGTGGATTTGAAGATCCTAAAGCTAAAAAGGTAGCTGCAAAAGCTGAAATGGTTCGGGCAACAATGCAAAATCGCATTTTATCCGATGAAGCTAAAGCCATTTTGGGTGATCGCAATAACACAGGCGGTGAAAAGCTTCTTCCGAAAACGGTATCTGATGAGCTATTGTTTGAACCGTTTGTAAAAAATCCATTGCGTGATGTTTCTACATTTACCAATGAAACTAATCTTGAAGTTCCAAAAATCACATTCACTCTAAGTGATGATGATTTTATTGCTGATACAGAAACTGCTAAAGAAATGAAAGCTGATGGGGACAATGTTGTATTTGGACGTTTCAAATTCAAAGTATTTGTGCCAATCTCTGAGACTATTCTTAAAGGTTCCGATACAAACTTAGTAGAAACGGTGGATCAAGCATTAGAAAGCGGTCTTGCAGCTAAGGAAAAGAAAGTTGCTTTTGCAGCTACACCTAAAACAGGAGAAGAGCACATGTCTTTCTACTCCACTCAGAACGCTATTAAAGTTGTAAATGGAGAAACTAAATTACAAGCTATCAGAAAAGCTATTGCGGATCTTCATGAGGACTACCGTGACAATGCCAAAGTCATGATGGCATATGCTGATTACTCCGAAATGATTGAATCACTTGCTGCGGGTAACACAACTTTCTATGATGCACCACCAGAGCGTGTATTAGGTAAGCCAGTTATCTTTTCTGATTCTGCATCAGATCCGATTGTCGGTGATTTCCGTTATTCACACTTTAACTATGATATTGAAATGCTTAAAGACCGTGATAAAGATGTAAAAACAGGCATTGAACTATTTGTACTTACAGCTTGGATTGACCACAGAATCAAATTGAAATCTGCATTCCGTATTGCTAAAGTTGTCCCGCAAGTTTAATAAGGAGGGCTGAACATGCCCGAATTGAGTGAAGTAAAAGAATATTTGCGGATTGATGGTAATGAAGATGATGTTCTTATTAGTTTGCTAATGGAAGCCGCAAAAGAATACTTATCCAATGCTGGGGTGACAGTGCAGGGCAGTGCCTTATATAATTTGGCTGTCATGCTTTATGTCACCCTTCAATATGAAAATCGTGATCCTGGTCAAAAAATAGAAAAAGCCAATTATGCCTTTCAATCTATTATTCTGCAACTTAAAACATACTAAGAGGTGATTTCTATGAGATATGAAGTGGAATCAGCATTCATAGATAAAAATACAAAAGAAGAATACCCCGTTGGTAGCCATTATGAAACGGATAGCGAAGATCGAGCAGAGTTTCTCCAAAAGAAAGGTTTTCTTGGGAGTGAAATTGATTCCACCGTAGAAACAATCCTTGATAAAAAAGCATCTGACATTATAAAAGCAATTTCCTCGGAGACTTCAAAAGAAGAACTTGAATCTTTACTCAAACAGGAAGTTGAAGGAAAAGATCGTGTAACTGTTAAAGAACACATTGAAAAACTCCTAAAAGGTGAGGACGATGAATCCAGCGAAGCTTGATTGCCGCGTTGAAATTGGTCAAAACAAGTCGATAAAGAACCCAGAAACCAAACTGAATGAAATGGTATGGGTTCCCTTTCACAGTTGCTGGGCGGAGCGTTATGAGCCAACAGGACGTGCATTATTTGAAGCTGCTGTATCTCATTTAGAAAATGAAGTGTTTTTTAATATCCGTCCTAAAGATGGAATAACACCAGGGATGCTTTTGAAATACAAAGGCGAAGAATACAAAATTGGTCCTGTGCGATATGGAACGCGCAAGAAAAACCTGACCTCATTGCAATGTAGGAGGGTTGAATAATGGTCAAATCCTCTTTAGAAGTTGATGGAACGGAAGCGATTCGTAAAAGGATTATAGAATTGGGCCGTAAAGGGTCAAGGATTCAAAATGCTGCTATAAAGCAAGGTGGCCAGATTCTCGCAGATACAATGTATAAAGAAGTATCTGTTTCGGACATTAACCATACTCATATTAGGGATGACATTGTGGTAAGTGAAGTTAAACGAATTAAAGGGATTCCTCACGTTCAAGTTGGACCGAGTAAGGAAACAGCTTGGCGGGCGCATTTCCTTGAATTCGGTACAATTTACATGCCACCTAATCCGTTTATGCTTAGATCCGTACGTTTATCAAAAGAAAATGTACAAGCAAAACTAAAAAGTGAGCTTAAAAAGGGGCTGGGGCTATGATTGATATGGAGGTTCCAGTCATTTCAGCTTTAGAAATTGGTTTATTAGATTCGGTCGGGAATAAGGTTTTTCGTTGGTTTGTACCGAAAGAGAATTCCAATGATTACCCTTATATTCGTGTCGCGGAACTGGATAACACTGATGAAGATTACCGGGATAACAAAGCTGTAGCTTCGGACATTGCCATTCAAGTTGACCTATGGACTAAAGGTGACCCAGACATATTACAAAACAGAATAGATCAAATAATGAAGACACTCCAGTTCAAACGAATAGGGGTGTCTTCTTTTTATGAGGAAAACACTGGTGCGATGAGAAAAGCACTGCGGTATACATCAAAAGTGAATTTGGAGGAGGAATAAATACATGGCGATTGTAGGTTTACGTAATCTTGTGTATGCACCATTATTAACTGACCCTTCAGAAGGAAAAGCAACATACGGTGCTGTAAAACCATTTGCCCCAGCCATTACAGCTGGAGTTGAAACGGCACAAGAATCTGCAACTCAATACGCAGATAATGGTCCAATTGATGTTATGACCCAAATTGGCGAAACAACATTGAGTTTAACTGTGGATGAAATTCCAATGGAAGTATTGGCTGAGATTCTTGGTCAGGAAATTAAAAAAGGAGTCATTGCATATAAACAAAGTGCTGTTGGTCCTTATCTTGCATTAGGGTTTGCTGGCAATAAGTCAGATGGAAATGAACGTGTTGTTTGGCTAACAAAAGGCCGTTTTTCTATTCCTTCTGATGAGTGGAATACAAAAACTGATTCACCAGAATTCCAAAACCAAGAAATCGAAGGTACATTTATCCGTCGTGATGCTGATGAGGTATTTAAAATTGTTGGTGACACTGCTGTTGCAGAGTTCGCTCCTTATCGAGAAGAATTCTTTGAAGAAGTCTTTGATTATACAAAATTAGATACACCAATCGTTTAATGGTTAAGCACTACTTCGGTAGTGCTTTATTTGTGTTTATTAGGAGGAGATGAATGATATGGAAATCACTTTGATGATAGAAGGACAAGAAAAAACATTCACGCAATCATTTGTATCAGCAAAATATTACCGTAAGTCATTAAAGCTGCTTAAGACCTTAGAAGAGGGCGAATCAGACCAGGAAGCAACTTTGACCGAGCAGTATGAACTTATTGTAGATATTTTCGAAAAACAATTTACAGCTGATCAATTAGAGAATGGTTTGGATGCACGAAAAGTTGATGAGGTTCTTTGGGACATTATTCGAAAAGATATCTTAGGATGGAAGCCTTATTCAAAAATGAAACAAGATATGGAACAGGCGGAAAATAGTTTTTTAGCGGAAGCCCTAGAGAACCTAGGGAAAGCGAAATAAAACAAATTTATAACGATTTACTCGATACTTATGATCACCTTGTAAACAAAAGAGGGTGGCCGTTAAAAGATGTGGATGACATGGATATTCACTTTTATTATGAGTTGTTAAACCACTCAGTAACAAAGGTAAAAGCAAACGGAAATAACAAAGGAAAAAGAAGTAGGTTCAAAGATCAAAAAGTGGTTCCTATTGATGCCGTATTCTAGGAGGTGGAAGTATGGCTGAAGAGATTGGCTCCATGATAGTTCGTGTCGGTCTGGATGGAGCAGATTTTGACAAAGGACAGAAAAACCTTTTACAAAAAATGAATCTCGTAAAAAGTGAAATGAAAGCTTCCCAATCCCAGTTCGGCAAATATGGGAATTCACTTGATGCCCTAAAAAGCAAACAAGTCATATTAGGGAAGCAGTATGCATTACAAGGCCAACAGGTTCAGGCATTAAAGAAAAAGTATGATGAATTAGCAAAGGCACACGGCGCTGAAAGTGAAGCAGCTTTAAAAGCAGGATCTAACTTGAACCGGGCAACTGCTTATTATAATACTCTCGGTCGCAATTTGAATGAAACATCTAAGAAAGTTGATACCTTGAATTCTAAATGGCACAAAGCAAGCCAGGGGATGTCCACTTTTTCAAACAATATGTCAAGCACAGGAAATAAAATGGACGAGTTTGGTAGGACCATGGCTTTATCCGTTACTGCTCCTATTGCTGGAATAGCAACCGTTGCAGTACGAACAGGTATGACCTTTGATAAAGAAATGAGCAAGGTCCAAGCTATTTCAGGTGCCACAAGTGATGAGCTGAAAGCACTGAGAGATCAGGCTATAGAATTAGGAGCCAGTACTTCTAAATCTTCAACGGAAGTAGCAGAAGGTATGAAAGAGTTATCTGCGGCAGGCTTTACAGCGAAGGAAGTAATGGGTGCAATCCCTGGTGTAATCTCGGCCAGTGAAGCTTCTGGGGCTGACATGGCTCAAACAGCCGAGGTTATGGCTTCCACACTTAATATCTTTAGCATGGAAGCAAGCAAAGCCAGTAAAGTTGCAGATATATTGGCTAAGACAGCGAATATTTCTGCAGCAGACATTACAGATATGCAATATGCATTGAAGTATGCCGGGCCCCCTGCAGCGGCACTTGGAATAGGTCTTGAAGAGTTATCTGGTTCTATAGGTATTCTCACGAATGCAGGCATGAAAGGCGAGCAAGCGGGTACAACCTTGCGTGGTGCATTACTTGCACTCCTGAATCCATCAGAAGCTAACAGCAAAATGATGGAAACCATGGGAATTGCCATCACAGATGCTGAAGGGAATTTTGTAGGACTTTCAAAACTTGTAGAGAACCTTTCCGAGTCAATGGAAGGTCAAACAGAGACTCAAAAAGCGGCAACCTTAGCTAGCTTGGTTGGCACTGAGGCCGTTTCCGGAATGCTCTCACTAATGTCAGCTGGGCCAAAGGAAATCGATAAGATGACCAAATCCCTTGAAAACTCAGGTGGTGCATCTGCGGAAGCTGCCAAGATCATGAAAGACAATTTTGCCGGTGCCATGGATGAACTATTGGGGACATTGGAATCTATAGGAATCCAAGTTTCAGATGTTATGACGCCAGCAATAAGGGACGTAACGGAATGGCTAGCTAATATGGGGGATAAATTCTCTGCTTTAAGTCCAGAAGCTAAAAAGACCGTAATTATTCTCGGCTTGGTAGCTGCCGGTATCGCACCTATAACACTCGGCATGGCCGCCCTGTTTAAATCAATAGGGATAGTTTCTGGGGGATTAGCTGCGGGCGTAGGTTGGTTAGGGAAGTATCGCTCACAAGCAGTTCTTACAACTGCCTCAGTAACTACAATGGGTAACTCTGCAGTTGTAGCTTCCACCAAGATGAATACAGCCAATGTCGCAATGGCAAGGTCCACAAAAGGGATGGGTGCCCTACGCGGTGGTGCAACAGCGGCCGGCGGGGCCATGACAATGTTTGGTGGAAAATGGGGTATGGTTGCAGGCATTGCGACTATGTTCTTGCCTGAAATATTAAAAGGTGGTAAAAGCCTTTTAGGATTCGGTAAAAACGCCGTAACAAGTGGCGGCAGTGTTGCAAGCATGGGTGGAAAAGTTTTCGGAGCTGCTAAAAACCTCAAAAACTTAGGTTCGGTATTGATGGTTGCAAGAGGTGGGGTGGCTGCTTTTGGTGGACCAATTGGTCTGGCTGTAACTGGCGTCACTCTACTTGCTCAAGGGGGATATAAGCTATATAAACACCTCAAAGAAGAGCAAATCCCTACACTAACTGACTTTGGTAATAAGGTTTCTGATTCTACGACTAAAGCTGTTTTAGGATACAAAAAGTTGAATGACGATGCTACTGTGCAATTAAACCTTTTGTCTTCTTCAGGAAAAGCAGTTTCTCAAGAAATGGCTGATAAATTGGTGGATACATTCAGTAAAATGGGTGGAACAATTAAAAATAGTTTGAAGAAGGACTTTGAAGATAGTAAGAAAAATATAGAAAGTGTATTTTCAAGCAGTGTTCTCACCGACAACTACCAAAAAGAATTGCTTGGAAAAATGGAGACAGCTAACCAAGAGAAACTTGCTAAAATTCAGCAATACGAAGACAGAGTTAAAGAAATCACCGATCGAGCCGTTGCACAGAAACGCGAAACTTCTCAATTTGAAAAGGCTGAAATTGCCGCAATTAATCAACAAATGAGGGATATGGCAGTTAAAACTTTGTCAGAGGGTCAAGTAGAACAACAAGCAATCATGGAAAAATTAAGAACTAATGCTAGTTCAATTACTGCAAGACAAGCAGCTAAAACTGTAGCTGATAGTAAAAAAGCTAAAGACGGAACCATTAAAGAAGCCAATGACAAGTATAACAAAGCTATTGCAGCTATTATTCGTGAACGCGATGAGACAGGAAGTATCAGTGCCGAAGAAGCTGATATATTAATTCGAGAAGCTAAAAGACAAAAAGATGGTTCTGTTAAAAAAGCTAAAGAAATGCATGCTGGTGTCATTAAAGCAGCTAAAAAACAAGCAGGCGATCATAAAGATGAAGTGAATTGGGAGACTGGTAAGGTTCTAACTGGCTGGGATAAGATGACTAGAGGTATTAAAAAAGCAGTAGACTGGATCAAGGGTATCTTTGGTGGAGGAAAAACAAAAGAAACTCCATCCTTATCCTCCAATAAAAGTGTAGCAAAAAAACCAATTCCTATGATGGCAAAAGGTACCCCGAATGGTAGTCATCCTGGAGGGCCAGCTATTGTTTCTGAAAAGGGACGAGAATTAATTCATGAACCAGGTAAAGGAACGTATTTATCAGGAAGTAACGGTGCTGAACTTCGAAACTTAGCTCCTGGAACTAGTGTATTACCAAATCACTATACAGAAAAAGTATTAAAACGTTATGGAATGCCTGGATATGAAAAAGGAACCGGCGATTATTTTGATTGGATGTTTAAAGGATCAAAACATTTTCTCGGGAAAACATTTGAAAAGTTTAGTTTGAAAGACTCCATGATTCCTAGCTGGATGAACAAATTATCAGGCAATCCAATTAGCTCAATGATAGATATGGGTTCAGATTGGGTTAAAGGTTTATTGGATCAATTCACATTAGGCGGCGGTGGCAGTGGAGGTAGTAGTAATAATCCTGTTGGAGCTGGTGTAGAACGCTGGAGAAGTACCGTCATTAAAGCTTTGTCAATGAATGGTTTACCTACAGCTAAGGCTTATCAAGATGCATGGTTACGTCAAATCAAGTCAGAATCAGGCGGTAATCCACATGCTATCCAATCATCAGGGGTAAAAGATGTCAACTATTACTCTGGAAATTTGGCTCGCGGACTCGTCCAGGTGATCCCGCCAACATTTTCCGCATTTTCATTCCCCGGCCATAAGAATTGGAAGAACGGTTTAGATAGCTTGCTTGCAGGTATGAACTACGCTAAAAGTCGATACGGTTCAAACATGCTTGGAGTTATCGGGCATGGTCATGGCTATGCAACTGGTGGAGAAATTAATCACCCTCAAGTGGCAGCGTTAGGTGAAAATGGTTGGAAAGAGTGGGTTCTTACATCAGAACCTAAATATCGCAAAAATAACTTAGGAATGTGGGCAGAAGCCGGTCGGGCTTTAGGTGTACCAACTGCATCTCAATCTCCAGCATCTGGATTAGATGGGACAGCTGCTCTTCTTATTGAGCAAAATAACATTTTAAGACAGCTGTTAAATAAAAGTTCAGATTTTTACTTGGATAGCGACTTAGTAGGTAGCTCGTTAGATAACCGGAGCACGAACCACTTAACAAGAAAATCCTTCAATAGGGGGATAAGGTAATGAGGTATGATTTAAAACTTGATTTCGGGGATGGGGAGCAGAATCTTAATGATTTGCTCCCTAAAGTGCGTTTGTCATCATTTAGTCCAGAAGCACCAATTGTGGACCGGAAAAGTTTAGCTCTTCCGGGTCGGAATGGTATTATCTTGACCAATCAAAGAAAAACGATTTACAAAGAACGAAAAATCATCGTAAAGTTCCTTATAAATAGTAGAATTCCAGAGCAGTTCTACTTATGGAGGCATGAGGTATATAAGCTGTTGGTACGCGATGAACCTTACTATATTTCTAATGAATTTGAGCCCTATAAACGATGGCTAGTCATCTGTGATGGTAACTTTAACATTGATAAAGACTCAAACAAGAATTTTAAGGAATTCGATGTGGAATTCACTTGTATAACTGGGTTTGCTGAATCTAAGTATATGGCCAGCGAATACTATAATCTTGGCGGAGAAATGTATGGTGTGGGCATGAATATCCCGCAGGACGATTTAGTATACAGTTTCAACAATAATTATAGTTTTAAAGTATATAATGGGGGCGATGTACGACTATACCCTACAGATCATGATTATAGCGTTGATTTAGTCTTGTCTGGAACCAATGTAAAAATTAAAAATAACAACACAGGTGAATACCTTAAAATAAAAGGAAAATTGACTAACGCGAAAGTTATGATACTCAGACAATATGTAACGGTAAATGGAAAGATAGCACAAACAGAAGGACGTTTTCCTTCTTTACTGCCTGGATATAATAAAATCGTTATTACAGGAGCGAATAAAAGTAGTGTTGACTTTATCACACGTTTTTATTTTAAGTAGGTGGAAAAATGATTAAAGGTATAGATGTATCACATTGGCAGGGGACGATAAATTGGAATAGCGTAGCTGATGACGGAGTAAAATTCGCCTTCATTAAAGCGACTGAAGGTACAAGTTATTTTGATCCAGTTTGTACAACCAATGTCATCAATGCTAAAGCTAACGGAATCAAAGTAGGTGTATATCATTTCGCAAGATTCACATCCAATGCGGAAGCACTAGCTGAAGCTCAATACTTCTTGAGTAGGGTTAATGATTTAGACCTTGATTTACCGTTAGTACTTGATATCGAAACTGATCAAGGTGATATTGGGAAAACCGCATTAACAGCTGCAGCAAGAACATTTTTGGATTATCTTAAATCCCAAGATAGAAAAGTAATGATATACACCTACTATTCCTTTTATACAAATGACATCGATGCCACAGGTTATCCTTTATGGATTGCTAGATATGGAGTAAGTTCGCCAGGCCTTAATGATTGGACCATATGGCAATATACAGATAGTGGGAGCATTAAAGGAATCAATGGTAATGTCGATGTAAATAAGGCTGTTGATTCGTTTTTATATGAGCTAATAGAGGAACCTCCAGTTGACCCTGAAACACCAGATTTAAAAATTGCAGGAGATACTTCTTATAGTGTCACAAAAGACGTTTTCCTAAATCAAATGTTTATTGAAAATAAAAATAATGGGGAACGTGTAGAAATTACAGGTGTAGAGCCTTTAATCACCGATGGATTGAATGGCAAGAAGGAATTAACTTTTACTATTTCACTTACCGATGAGAATCAAATTGAATATGACATGCTGATTAATGATAACATCATCGTAATTGATGAAAAACGATTTAAACAGCAACGTTATATCATTTTGAATGTGGATGCAGACCATATCGATTTTACCAAAACGATATCTGCTCAACATACTTATGTGGCAAGGCTTGTAAACAATGATGTATCAGGAACAAAAACAGGTTCGTTAACCTTAGAAGCAGCCCTAAACCATGCCTTGAAAGGTAGTGGTTTTTCTTATGTCTTAGCAAGTGACACCAAGGGTATTAAGGCAATTGAACAAGAGAACTTCGGTAATCAAAATTCTATATCTTTAATGGATGAGATTACGGAAGACTACAAAATTGAGTTGGACGTAAATAACACAAAAATATACGTTTATAAAAAAATGGGCAAAAGAGTAAATTATTTGATGGACACTCGTTACAATGTATCAGGATTGAAAATATCTTCATCCACACAAAATAGCACGACAAGAGCATGGGGATACGGGAAACAAGATGATAAAGGAAAATACCTTTTTGACCCGGTTCTATATATTCATCCTGAAGAAAAAGATTTTCTAATTGACGGTTATCCGAGATGGGCAGATCCTATACGAGATGAGAAGTATACAAAAGCCTCCAGTATTAACGATGCATTAGAGAATCTTGTGAACCCTTATCCGAAAGTTACAGTAAATGCTGATTTGGAATTATTCTATGACCCGAAATTAGAAGAGTTAGAAGAACCTTTTTACAAGGGCGATAGTGTAGGGATGATTGCAGATAAAGGAAATGGTTCTACGTATGAGGATGAATTACGGATTGTCCAATTAAGTTATAATCCACTTGATCAATATAGTAAGCCTGATTTAACATTCTCCAATTTCAGAAAAGACATTTATGATATGCAAATTGATGACAAAGTAAGGATTAGACGACAAGAAAAGTATTTCCGCAATATAACTGGCGGTATTAGAAACAGTCTACCTCAACAAATAAATATGATGCTTATATTCAATGGATCTAATTGGTTCATTAATTCAAGCAATATCACTACAGGAAGTGTGTCCATTACAGGAGACGCTATTTTAGTGTCTACAGGTGGATTAGACATTAATGTCACAAGTGCAATAGTCAATGAAGATGTAACTTTAAAAACAGCAGGATTTGATGCTACTACTGATTTTACATCAACCAACAATACCATAAAGATTAACTTAATAAAGGCTGGAGCCATTGCTTCACCTTTAATTAATGTCCCTGTGAATAGTCAAATATCCTTGTCCGTATTTCAACAGTAAAGGAGTGACAGCATGACGATTAGTTTAATTAAAACACACGATCCCACCAAAAACGCTCGGCTTATATCGCAAATGGACACGAATGCAACAACCACCGAACATGCATTGAACGATAATGAACGAAAATTGCTTGATCATAAAACAAGCGAAACAGCTCACAGTGCAAAGGACATTGTCTATGAAAATAGAAATGTACATTCCGAATTAACCCAGATCCAAAGTCGAATAAATAATTTAGTTTTGAATAGTTCCGGCAACAACATTACTGAAGTGGTCGATGCAAGAGCGGATTACACAGGACGAATATTCACTACCTTGAAATCCTTATTAGATAACTATCTTCCGAAAGTAATAGCAAACGAAAATCAGATAACTGTTCTACTTCCAGCTAAAAACAAGATTGATCGTTTTTGGCTGGATCCATTGGATTTTGGCGCAGTTGGTGATGGTACAACTAACGATAGTGCTGCCTTTTCTCAAATCGAGAGTGGGTATAGTAACCAAATTGTAAACCTTAATGGAAATACTTTTGTGGTCACATCTTTTCCGAATAAAAACAAATACGCAAACGGCACATTTAAATTATTAGACGGTAGTAAAACGTTATCTGCAGATTACTCTTTAGTAGCTCGAACCGGTAATAATTCAAGTATCTACCTGGGGAAAGATGCAGGCAAGAATTCATTACTTTACAATTATGAATCTGCTTCGGTGGGTTCTTATAATAATGTTGGAATTGGTTATGAAGCTCTTTTGAAAAATGTTAAAGGTTACCGGAATACTGCCATAGGATTTAAATCAATGACCAATAATGTGGAAGGTTACTACAATGTTGCCATAGGGGATTATGCATTGCATGACAATGTAGGTGCTCATACAAATAGCGACGATGATCCTGGAAGCAGGAACACAGCTATAGGAACTAATGCAGGAAGGTACAATACTACCGGTCGAAAAAACGTCTATGTGGGTAGAAACGCAGGACATGCCAGTACTGACGGAAGTCATAACACAGCTGTTGGATATAACGCATACAGCGGTACAGTGACAGAGGGTGTTGCTCATGATGTAAAAACTGCAGGTTTCAATACACATGTCGGATACAATGCAGGGTTTAACACTAATGCAGATTTTAACCAATCACTTGGAAGTTTTGCTCTTTATGCAAACGAAACAGGAAAAGCTAACGTTGCAATTGGGCACCAATCCAATAGTTCGAATGTAAATGCTAATAACAATGTAACCGTAGGCGTCGATGCCATGAGGAATCACAATGATGATCTAGGTCATGACAATACAGCAATTGGTACACAATGCATGCTTAACATTGTCACAGGTAACAGTAATACGGCTGTTGGTCGTAATGCTCTATCCACCACTATTGCGGGCAATAATGCTAATAATTTCACTGGATGCGTAGGGTTAGGAGCAAATACACGTATTTCTGGTGATTATCAAATGCAACTTGGTAATAGTGGGGTAACTGTTTATTCCTATGGTGCTGTTCAAAATAGGTCAGATTTAAGAGATAAAGCTGATATTCAGGATACTACATTAGGTATTGAGTTTATAAATAAATTACGTCCTGTGGATTATAGATGGGATTACCGAGATGACTACGTAGAATTTTACGAAGAAGAGGATGAATTTGGCCAACTCATCACTAAAACACGGAAACTAGAGAAAGACGGAAGCAAAAAACGTATTCGTTATCATCATGGACTAATTGCTCAAGAGGTGAGAGCGGTTATGGATGAAATGGGAGTCGATTTTGGTGGGTACCAAGATCACAGTGTAAATGGTGGTGACGATGTTTTATCGATTGGTTATGAAGAACTGATTGGCCCCCTAATCAAATCAACTCAAGAAATGTCTTCCACGATACAAGGTTTAGAAACTAAAGTAGAAGAAACAGTGACTGCAAATCAAGAGATGTTTGCAATGATACAAGATTTGCAGATTAGATTAGGTGAATTGGAAAGCAAACAAGCACCAGAGGAACCATCAGTTTAAAAGGAGGGAACGGTTAATGGCAGAAAATGAAATATTCAAAAGTGGAAAAATGTCTGTTGATGTTGCTCCAAGGACTGTAGGTATATTAAAAACATCCATTCAATTTAGCACTCAAGATCAAGGGACTGCAAAATTGATTTTTTCTTTATCAAAAGATGGTCTACCCCTACCATTAAGTTCAGCTGCCACAGCAAAGATTTTCTTAAGAATGGCTGATGGTAGTGTGTTTGAAAAAATCGTCTCCATTGTGGATCAAATAAACGGAAAACTTGAATACGTGTTGGAAGAAGAAATTTCTCATCCAGGATTAGCAAAGGGCGAATTGAATATTAATTATGCAAATGGTCAAGCCTTGTCCGTTTGTAAATTCTCCTTTAATATCGACGCATCATTAATGGACCAAGACATTGTTCCTTTAGCTGAATATTATGTGAAGGATTTCAATACTCTCCAATCTGATATTGAACAAAGAGCAGCAGTTATAAATGTGACTGTTGATGAGATGCAAGAAAAGGTGGATGCGTTTGAATCCACTGCAGTTACCTTAGATCCTAGGCTTACGACAGTTGAAGAAAAAGTGGCAACTGCTACCGTACAGTTGGCGGATACTGTGAAAAAGCACGGCGATAAGGTTAGCGTTAAGGAATATGATAATTTAGTTATTAACGGCGACTGGACAAACGCATTTCAAAATGCATTTCAAAATGCCACATTTGTTGACGTTCCCGACGGTGATTATATGATTAACGACCAAATACTGAAGAATACGGGAAAAAAGTTGGTCTTAACTATTTCAAAGGGCGCTAACTTTAAAGCGGGTAATTCTTTTCCAACAGGAAAATCGCTTTTTAAAGTAGATGGTCTAGAAAGATTTGTGCTAAATGGACTTATTATGGACGGTAATTGGTCTTATCGCGGTTTTGCAGATTGGACTAACTATATTCATGGAATAGAAGTTAAAAATATTACCAAAAAAGTTACCATAAAAGAATGTGAAATTTCAAATTATCCAAGCATTGCGATACAGGTAGTAAATAGTAATAATGTTCATATTAGCGGTAACGTTATAGAAAGCGGACAGTTTCACGGTATCGAAGTAAAGGATTGCGTGTTTTCTCACATCGGAAGAAATAGAATATTAGGGATCGGAAATGCCGGAGTAGATCCAATCAAGGGAGGTATTGGAGTTTTAGTTACTAAGGGGCAAAAGGCATATATTTATCGTAACGATGTATCTAATATGTCTGATACAGCGATGAAGACTGAAGGAACAGATCATGTTATATTCAGTGGAAATACAGCCGTAGATTCTGGGAAAGATGGAATAAAAATAATGAGTCATTCATCAAGATTTCCATCATTTGCGAAAGTAATTAATAACACTGTTCTAAGACTTAATGAATGGAGGCCCGATGGAACCTCTTTGATCGCTATTCAAAGTATTAAGAAATCCATTGTACAAGGGAATATACTTGAAGGTGGAAATAAGACGGGGTCGCAAGTCGAGAATGGTGTAAGGGTTAATTCTATTGACGGAGTAGTATATAGTGAGGATTCAACAGTAAGAAATAATGTAATTAAAAATACAAATTCTGAGAGCATCTATATAGATAAAGTTAAGAAAATTTCCATTACAGATAATTCAACAGATCACGGAATTAATGTAATAAATTCGTTGTCTAGTTTGAAGGTTAAAGGTAATTCACTTACACCTGTTTCTGTAAAATCAACTATAGTCGGAATTCAAGTTTTTAATTCAGTGAATGTAGATATTTCTAATAATGAAATTTCTAAGTTTTTAAACGGTATTCTTGTGTCCCCTGGGTTACTCACGAAACGAATCACTTTAAAAGACAATGATATTAGTGATCTTGATGGTTACCCGATTCGAGTTAAAAATTACGGAACTGACTTAGCTGTTATTAACCTATTGGACATTTCAGATAATCGTATGATTAATGTTGCGCAGGTTAATAATATATCAGAAGCGATAAGTGTGAGCATATTAAATAGTAATTTCAAATTCCTTAAACTGAGGGATAATTTACTGCAATCTGAAGGAACAGGTACGATCTCATACATGTTTCAAGTGTTAGATACAGGTACTAATATTACTAATGCGATACTGAAAGATAATGTTTCTAATTCCAATAAGCAAGTACTTAAAAATAAAATCACAAATATTTTGGAACAAGTTGTGGCTTAAAATGAAAATGAGGAGAACGAATTATCCTTAACAAAAAAAACAAATAACAAATCCTTGTAAGGGTTTGTTATTTGTTTTTAATCTAAGTTATATTACTGCTTTTGTCTCGTGATGCGTTGTTTTTCTTGAAGGAAGAAACCTTTTTCTGCAGTAATTCAAAATTGGCTTTTCAATGATAGAGTGGAAGATGCATCCGGCAACAATAGCAAGTAACGCTATAACAGGTATCGTAAAAATTCCTAAAAGGTTAAATAAATCTAATGGACCTACAATCTTTACAGAAGCAGCCAAAAAAATAGGATGGGTTAAATAAATGGAATATGAAGCACTACCAAGATATTTAAATATAGGGCTAATATTCGGCTTTCTTGTAAAATCTAAATTTGCACAGCCTAAAATCATTAATGCAGCAGGAAATCCACCCATGACAATTCGACTAATTTCGAAGGAGAAATATTCATTTAAAACCCAAAAAGTAAAAAAGCTTATTATACCTATTGTTAATGGAAGTGATCCTGAAATTTTTCTTTTTGAAAAAATATAAGCAACACTACAACCTAATAAAAATTCAATATTATACTCACTAAAAATAAAGTTTATTAATAAAAATTCTTCAAAAGGGTTTATAAAAAGCATGACAAAAGTTATTAACATCCAAGAAACGACTACTGGGAAAGTGTACTTAGGTTTTATTAAAATTAAAAGTGCAAAAACTAAGTAAAAAAACATTTCGTGTGTTAAAGACCAAGCTACCCCTAATATAGGTTGGAGTTCTTGAGGTATTAATAGTAGAGACTTAATTAAATAAACAGGGTTGCTGTAGTGTGGTTCTCCAAATGACGGAACTGCCAGATAAATAGGTATTAAGGTAAGTGCAATTATCCAATAAACTGGGTAGACTCTAATAACTCGTTTTAAAACGAAAGGTTTTAGTTTATCTGGTTTACCAATATCGGATTTGTGTATGTAAAAGATGATAAATCCACTTAGAACAAAGAAAACATCAACACCTAAATACCCTGGATTAAAAAAACCATACAAGAATTCTGTATTATAATCCTTAACAAAAATCCTAGTAGTGTGATGTAATAATACTAATATTGCAGCTATTCCTCTTAATGTTTCAATTGAATCTAATTGTCTTTTCAAAGTACTACGTCCCTTCAGAATATATGTTTGATATATATAGGTTAATTGTTAATAAATGGTGCGTCAATAACAATCTTATTAAAGAAGCTGACCTATGGTTTTTTAGCATTACAAAAAAAGCTGATAGTAAATAAAGGTAACCTCTTTTTATTTAATCTTTGCTCGTCCTGACGATAATATAAGTGAAAGTGATTAACAGTTTCTACGTAACAAATAAAACATGTAATTAGAAAATACTTTCACTTTTATTTATAATGAGCTAAAGAAAGGTGTGTTCAATATGGTGGGGAAACACGAAGGGGATTTTTTAAAAGGTCTTTTGTATGGTACTACTTTGAGCATATCGTTATGGATTTCTTTTATTGGGTGGATTAAATTAATCATTAGTACTTGTACTTTATTTTAGATTCAATTTTTGAAAACTGAATAGCAAAACAATCCAAGTCGTCCTAAAAGGGCGGCTTTTTATTATGCATAAACATCCTAGACATACAGAGATAGAGAGAATTTTATGTTAAAGGGGGTTATGGACATTGGAGGAGATGGACATGCCACAACGGTTAGAGAATCATGAGCAACGTATCTCACAATTAGAAACCAATTATGGTGAGGTAATTAAGGAAATATCAGTTATAAAACAAGGTCAGGATCAGATTGAAAAAACCGTTTTGCAAACCTCGAATTCTCAAAAAGATATATTGGTTTCACAAAATCAAACAATGCTGCAGCATTTACTTACCATTAACCAGAAGCAAGAAGAAGTAAAAGGACAGGTGCAATTAACAAAAATCGCAGCAGAAAAGGACGTCACAGTAGCGAAGATGTCCAAGCAAGAAAAGGTACTCGTAGCTTTACTTTCTGCTCCAGGTCTATTGTTAGCAGCCTTTGAATATATACCAAAAATCTTAAATTCGTTTGGAGGTTGATCATATGGATAATGAAGTCATGCAACAAGTATTAATATTTACAACTATTTTAGCTCCAATCGTCGCGGCCGTGGTCCAGGTAGTAAAACAAACTGTAACCTTGCCAAATAATGTACTGCCAATCTTGAGCTTAGTAATTGGTCTAGCAGTAGGTTCAGTTGCCTTCCCATTCACGGATATGGATATTGTATTAAGATTATGGGCTGGTGCATTCGCTGGTCTTGGTGGTACTGGTCTTTATGAGTTAGTTGCCAAAAGAGAAGGAACTTCAAAATAAGAGCCCATCGGGTGGCTTTTTTTAGGTATGTTTATTGTGATTTTTGGGGAAAGACTATTGTATTGGAATTAATAAGGGATGGGTGGGATATGTTTTTTCATACAATCGTTGGTTTTGTTTTCCCCTGGATCCTAGGAGTTTATTTAGTTAGAAATCAGACAAGGATTTTCGTTATTATTTACCCGGTTGGTGCTGCCATAGCTTTTCTAATAAACAAAATTGGATTTAATTATTTTTGGAAGATGAATGGGGACTTTGTAGAATTATCGTTCCCCTCGCTTCCTTATGATATAGGGCTCTTTCCAATACTGAGTTGTTTATTTATATGTATAATCCATTTTGAAAAAATAGGTATCCTAATTACTTTTTTAGTCTTTACATTAGGTACAAGTTTCATTGAACTATTACTGGTGATATTAGGTAAATTAGATTACCTAAATGAATGGAATATTTATTGGACAGCAGTAAGTTATGGGATATCCTATTTAATTACTTATGGTTATTACAAAATAGTCGTAAAATATTTTTCATTAAACAAACAGATGCATTAATGAAAAAAGGAACACAAACGCCTTATATAGGCGTTTTTTTTGTTGCTCCGAAAATAAGAATACCATTTAAAATTAAAAGGAGACGATGGAAAATGAACTTTATTAATCTTCCACAATTAGTCGATATGAGAGGTAAATTAAAATCAAATGGCACTTACTCAAAACGAACGAAATCAATCACACACCGTGTATGGCATCACTCATTAACCAAAAAGAACTTGTCAGGTTCTGATGCTGCAAGCTTTGCGGCATACCATGTAAGTACACTCGGGTGGCCTGGATGTGGCTATGCTCTTGTAATCGAGCCTAAGAATATAATTAATACTCCGAATGGTAAAAGGGCTAGGATTGTATATGCCAATGATATTAACCGCAGGACCTACCATGTGGGGAATAGTAATCAATTCTCACTCGGAATTTGTGTTGCTGGGGATTATCGATATGACACTATGGATGAAGCTACTCTTGCAAGTATTGCAGAACTTCACGCTGCCCTTGTTAAAGATGGGATTGGGAAATATGATAAGGCCCATAATGAAATGCCGGGTTATAGTTGGAAAGCATGTTGTGAGTATAACTATAGAGATGCCTTTGATTGGAAAGGTTCAAAAATTCCAGCCAAGCCAGCACCGGCTCCTGATGTTTATACAATCCAAGAAGGCGATACTTTATGGAGCATTGCACATAAAGATGGAACTGGCGGAGTTCAAGTTGAAGATTTAATTAAAGCGAATCCTGGAATAGATCCAACTAAACTAAAATTAGGTCAGAAAATCAATTTCGGAAATGCTAAAGAGGTTATTGTTAAACCTGATATAAAAGAGGAAGACAAAGTATCAAACAGTAGAGATGAAACAATCAGGTCCATTCAAAAAACGCTAAACAGCCGTTATAAAGCTGGTCTTGTTGTAGATGGATATAATGGCCCTAAAACTAAAACAGCGCTTATAAAAGGCCTACAAACAGAACTTAATAAGCAATTCAATAAAAAGCTAGTTGTAGATGGAAAGTGGGGAGATGAGACCAAGGATGCCGTTGTTACTGTCCAAAAGGGTGCAAAAGGCAATCTTACTTGGATTCTACAGGCTGCACTATATACAGAAGGATTTAATCCTGAGTCACTTGATTCTATCTTTGGAAAAGGTACTGAGTCAGCATTATCTAAATTCCAAAAAGCTAAAAGCATAACTGCAGATAACAAGGCTGGTAAGGTAACTTTCACTAAGTTGTTTGCTGCATAATCAAGAGTCCTTACTCGTATTGAGTAGGGGCTCTTTTTTTGTTGAAGTTCTGTTAAAGATGTTGTTCTAAAAGCAGGTTATTTCATTAAACACAACAGAATCTTAACGTTATTGGAATTTTTTCATACAATATAAAGTCGAGTGGCTGGAAGGATTATTTTAATAGAAGCATGGGTAGTTAAAAATATCAAATCTTTCCTAATCCCTTGAATGATAAATGCAAAAAAAACGAAAAAATGCTTGAATAATGTTCCAATTTACAAGATGATAATGGTAAATACATTATTTTGTTTGACTAGAGAAAGTGTGCGCCAACGTATGATGTATTGGTATGAAAAAATAGGTGCGTAGGGCGTGCAGGAGGATAAATGCATGAAAAGCATGATTAGGTTTGTAATGATTAACATTAAACAGAACAGCTTTGACTTTAAAGAATACACAACAGAGCTAATGGAAAAGGTAGAAACCGGATTAGCAGCAAAAGATTTGGAGTTTTATGCAAATAAAGATCGAATGCGAAAATGTTCTCTTGTTTTAATGGACAAGCAGTATGTTGTTCAGTTTACTTTTATTATGACCCATGGGACTTCTCAATTGAAAGTGGACATTTCAAGGGAAGCGAATTCGGTAGATGACAAAGAGTTGCATGATTTAAAGATTAAGATAAAAGATTTAATAATAGATGAGTGGGAACAGTGTGTGTGGTTGGAGGACCGACAATCAGAGGAATTAGCTGAAGATTTATATAAGGACGTTCATTCCGTAGAAAATTCCCTACGCCGATTAATTAACACAGTCTTATTTTATAATCTGGGCGGCGATTGGTGGGAAAAATACATGCCCACTCACCTGACAAAAAAATACAACCAAAGGAATGACCCTTACAAAGACCGGGCCCCTAGCTTTAAAAATATCCATACGAATTTATTATCCATAGATACCGGGGATTTAGTTACTATCATCTCGTTTAAAACCTATCGAGTGAAAGAAACCAATATTTTTAGGGAAGATGATCCTTTTATATTTGGTTTTGCGGAACCAGAAAGTAATATTGATAGGCGGAGAGAACTGCATCGCTTTCAATACATTATGAATAATCTCATGAATGACGAAAAATCGATTGAAGGACTTCAGAAAAGTTTAACCCGCATCTTACAAGAACAAATGGAAGTCGACAAAGATTTTTGGGAAGATTATTTTGCACCGTGGTTTACTTGTAACATAAGGGAATTCCAAGGGAAATGGGAAAACTTTAGTACGGATCGAAACCATGTGGCTCATAATAAACTAATTGATACTAAGTTATATCAAAAGTTCAAGAAAAGCATGGGTGATCTGCTGACTCTAATTACGCAGGCAGAGAGTAAATTCTCCGAACATTTAGATCAAGAAATGAACAACTTTCTGGAAGAATTAGAAGAGATGGAAGAGATCGAATACCGTCAAAGAGAAGCTGATCTGAGAGAAATAAAGGCAGAGGAAGCTGGAGTGCAAATTCGAGATGAGGATGACATCTTCGAATTACTGCAGGAAAACATTAATTTAGCTTTTGGAGAAATTAAGCAAGACATTTACTACAGAAGTGATCTTGAAATTATCTATAAAGAGCCTTTGTTAAAAGATAACGATGAAAATGTGTTAGTGATTATTCACAATGATACTAGAAATTGCATAACAGTTGATGTAGAACCTTTCATTGATGCAGAAGAAGCCGGAACAAGCACTGTGAACTTTTTAGTATATTACAATGATGATCATCAAGAAAGTTACGAAATTAGCTATACGAATGGCGAAGCGTATTTTAATAAAGACCAAGGTTGTTATATGCCAAATATACAAGACGAGTTGGATGTTTCTGCGTTTGAGGACCTGGAAACTCTTGTGCATAAATTAGTGAATGAGAAAATGCCCGAAATAGATGAGGATATGGCTTCATTTCCTTGTGTCGAATGCAACGCATTTGCGGTTAATATATCAAAAGAAAATGAATATACAGTAGGACACTGCTTTAAATGTGGTCATTCAAATCAGGTAGGCGGGTGCATGAAATGTGAGGAACCTATAGACAGTACACAAGATGGATTTTGTGAAAGTTGCCAGGAATATATAGATAGACAGTAATTTACTTTCTATTTTCTTTACAAATACGGAATTAGTTCTATAAGGTATAAAAGAGGCCACATAAGTGGTCTCTTTTATTTGTTCAAAAATCAACATTTCTCTAGCCTGAACTTATTTGGGGAAGGAATTTTTTTACTTTTTATAAGAACGTTCGTTCGTATATAATGGATAATAAGGAGGGATTTTTCTGATGGGGACAATTCGTGATAGAGGGCTAGTTAAATGGCAAACAGCATTAATTATGCCTGAACATAAAGCTTTAAATAAGAAAATAGGTGAGGTCGATTATTTCCTAAATAAAAAACCTATCCTTGATGAGTACCAGGTTGAAGAGTTTGAAAACAACATTCATTATGCGATGGAATTTCATTTACCGATAAGTTTTAGATTGCATAACGAGGTAAATGCTCATGATTTGTATGGGCATTGTGTGTACATTCATCCTGTCACGAAAGAGTTACGTATTCAGAAGAAAGATAGTTCCTTTGAGTATATTCAGTTTGATGAGATTATTGAAATAACTGTTGAGGATTAAACAAAAAGCCCTTCTCTTATGAGAGGGCTTTTTGTTTGTTTTCTAAAATAAAAGTTCAGAGCTACTTAAAGATTATTTATAAAAAAGATTAAAGAATTATTATGCATGGCCGATATTTCTTATAGAACATCAAGGAGGATGATCAGGAATGGGTTTAGTTGTTACAAGGAAAATGGAGCAAACACTGGTTATCATCAATGAAGAAACCAAGGAAAAGATAGAAATAACAATTTTTAGACATGAATTAAAAGGTGATATTCGAATGAAGATAGATGCACCGAAGAAATATAATATTCTTCGTGAAGAGGTAATACCTGAATAATTCCTATCATGGCCACATGGATGAGGCCACCTATAAAAAAACACGGAGGTAACACAAATGATTATCAATCACAATATCACAGCTCTTAACACACACCGTCAACTAGGTGCAGCAACAAACGCACAATCTAAATCAATGGAAAAACTTGCATCAGGTATGCGTATCAATCGTGCAGGTGACGACGCTGCTGGTCTAGCAATCTCTGAAAAAATGCGTGGACAAATTCGTGGTTTAGATCAAGCTTCTCGTAATGCTCAAGATGGCATTAGCTTAATCCAAACAGCTGAGGGTGCATTGAACGAAACTCATGACATTCTTCAACGCACTCGTGAGCTTGCTACTCAATCTGCAAACGATACAAATACTACAACAGACCGTGGTGAGATTCAAAAAGAACTTGACCAATTAATCGATGAAATTGATCGTATTGCTGGAAACACTGAGTTCAACACAAAGAACCTTACAGGAGCTAAAGATGCTGGTGGAGCATTCACTGGTGTAGCCCAAACTTTCACATTCCATATCGGAGCGAACGAAGGTCAAAGCATTGAATTATCTATCAATTCTATGGATGCTGGAAACCTAGGAACTAGAGCAGCTGATGGAACTATGACTACTTCAATTAAGAGTTTAAAAACTGCAGCTGATGGAACTGGTGGAGCTCTAAAAACACAAGCTGGTGCTGATGCAGCAATCACTGTCATTAACAACGCTATTGAACAAGTTTCTGCTGAACGTTCTAAGTTAGGTGCAAACCAAAACCGCTTGGAGCACACAATTAACAATTTAAGCACTTCTTCAGAAAACCTAACAGCTGCTGAATCACGTATTCGTGATACCGACATGGCTAAAACTATGATGGATCAAACTAAGAATTCAATTCTTTCTCAAGCAGCACAAGCAATGCTTGCACAAGCTAACCAACAGCCACAAGGCGTTCTTCAATTATTACGTTAATAATAGAGAAAGGGGATCTTCTTTTGAAGGTCCTTTTTTGCTATAAAGAATTTTTATATATAATGGATAAATAAGCCCTTCTGAGAGGGCTTATTTTGTTGTATGTAAACTAATCATTGAGTTTCAACTTTCTTAACTAACTCCGTAATATCAATATCTCTGTTCGAAGGGTTAACCCCTTCCCACCCCCTCACTATGATGGTAAAATAAATTTTTTTGGATACATAGAACATCTAGGGGGAAAAGAGAGAATGGCAGATATATTAGCATTCTTATTTTTTTTTTGGATCAGGAGCTCTTCTTGTGACGGCGATTATTTTCTTGGTGGAGAAGAAATTCAAGAAAGCTCTTATGATGTTGGGACTTATGCTTGTATCATTGATTCTATTTATCATAGGGGTCATGTTTACGGATATAGGGATGGAAGCAACTACTGAAGAGGTGGAAGAAGACGTGATTACGGTCTACGTCACGGTTTAGGGAAATCACACCCATGAATCGACTACAGGATAAACTAACAGTACCATTAATAAAAAATAAAAAGAGCCAGGATAATTTTCTGGCTTTTTTTGTATGATAATTTATATTTTTGAATTAACCTTCTTAACCAACTCCGTAATATTATTATCTTCGTTATAAACCACTTGATCTATACGAAAATCCTCACTAGCTGCAAAGCTAATTTTAATCTGCTGGATCCATTCGTAGGCAGCAATGGCTGCAGTACAGTCAGGATCCTTTTTAAATTCAGAATTCGGAACAGGGAAGTTTCCACTTTGCATGAAGTTAGCACCTTTGGAATGTAAGTAAACTTTGATATTAATGTACATCACTTGGATTCCCTTTCACAATCATCCTTACCTGAGTCTACGCATTCTGAAAAATTTTCAGTCCACTGTTTTTGTTCTCCACTACTCATTTTCGACCATTCATATTGATCAACAAATCCATCTCTATTTAAATCATTTGATTTAGTTTGCTTTTGTTGAGATTCCTGGGGTTTTTGTTGCGCTTGTTGTTGTACTGCCAATTGGGCCTGTCGTTTTTTTTCTGCGATCCTCTCACGTTCTTTTCTTTCAGCCTCTTCTTTTGCTTTCTTTTCTGCTATCATTCGTTCTTCTTCTTTTATTTTCTGTGCTTTAATGATTTCCTTTTTTTTGATTTCTTCTTCTTCGTATTTAATTTCTGCAATTACCGTTTCCAGCTTATCGAGTCTATTGTCTTTTCCGATAGTGGTAACTTTTCCATGATTGCATCCACCTAATAAAGATATTGCTAGGACAATAGGAAATAGAATTTTTCTCAATTCTCATCCTCCTCATATAAATCATCGACCTTTACACCTAATAATTTAGCTAATTTAAACGCCTTATCGATTGTAGGATAGTTTCTCATATTTATCCAGTTGGAAATTTGTTGTGATGAAACACCTATTTTTTCAGCTACATATTTACTCTTCAGCCCTTTTTCTTTAATGATTTCTCCTATTAAGCATTTCATCTTATCACCCTATAAAGGTATTCTCCTTGTGATATGGATATCCCTCTATAAGAAAATCTGTAAAAAAATATAAGTTTATTTATACAGACAAGCAATGTTTTAGGCTAATGGCCATACAATGCATTATACAAAGAATAGGAGAGTGAACAACATGGATCCATTCACATTCGGTATTGTAGCTGTTGGTGCTACTGGTGCTTCATTAATCGGTATTTCATTATTAGATGGTGCTGGCTTCAAAATAAATGATACGGCATTACTTTTATTCATGGAAATAGCTAAGTACGGAGGAATACTATTTCTCCTAAGAGAACTTAGTAAACTATTCTTGTGAAAACAATCCTTTCTGGATGGCTACAGACAGAAAGGAGATATGTGAAGCATATCTGGTTTCATCTTGAAAGAAGTAAAAAGAACAAGCTACAACTCAACTACCACCTAACATTGTATTGTTCAATGAAGAATACACCTTATGTATTGTGCAATGAAGTCTTCTTTCTATAATTCAATGAAGGAGTGATTGTATGTTTTTTCATAAGAGTACAAAGAAAGCTTTTAAACCATTGCAGGACTTCCTGGAAGAATGGAGCAATAATCCAGAAGATACTGAAGAAACTTTAAGCCAGTACATGTACATGTTTCATGATGAAGAAAAAACATACTACAAACACTTTGGAAACCGTGAATACTTCAACGTTTGTAATGACGGTACAACAGAAGGGGAAATTGAAGATTGGAGGAATTGGAATGATTGAATGGTTAGCAATACCAGCAATGGCATTTGGCGCAGCTCTACTCCCAAAGAAAAAGTTAACTGATCAGAAAAAGATACAAAGTATTTTTGAAAATAGAAAAGTTGGTATCAATAAAGGTGACACATTCCTACACCCTAAATTAATCCGCAAATATAATCACAACACTTACACCACTTATATTTACTCCTTGCCGTTAGGCGTACCTTCAGAAGCTTTTGAATCCTTTATCCCTGTTTTAATAGATGGAATTAATAAAGATGTTGAAATTGAATTTGATGGAGTATTAAAAATCAATGTATTTGAGCAGGGGCTGCCGAGTAGTTGGAAATATGATGATGATCTATTAAGGCCCGATACATGGGAAATCCCAATTGGTAAGAACCATAAAGGTACTTTGTATCATGATTTTGAAAAATACCCACATATGCTTGTAGGTGGAGTTACCAGATTCGGAAAAACTGTTTTAATCAAAGAGGCTTTTTATACTTTGCTAATGAACCAGATTAAAAATGTTGAGTTTTACTTCCTCGATTTAAAAGGCGGTTTAGAGTTTGGGAAATATCAGGGTTTGCCACAAGTGAAGGCGGTTGCAAGTGATGTTTTTGAAGCAGCTGAAGTATTATTTGGGATCGTGGAAGATCTGAAGAAGCGTGAGAAGATCTTTAGGGAAAAGGGCTATACAAATATTGTGGATACGCCTATCACCAAAAGAACATTTGTCATTGTGGATGAAGGCGCAGAACTAAGCCCGAATATTATTGCTGGAGAAGGAAAGAAATACGCTAAGTTCTGTCAGGCAGCTTTATCCGAAATATCTAGAATAGGTGGAGGGTTAGGACTAAGGCTAATTTATTGCACTCAGTATCCCACTAAAGAAGCTGTCCCTATGCAAGTTAAAATGAACATTGTAACCAGGATCTCATTTATTGCGGCTGCTCAAATCGCAAGCATGGTTATTTTAGACGAAAAGGGAGCAGAAGACTTACCGAGCATTCCAGGGCGTGCCATCTATAAAATTGAGAAAAATAGAATCGTGCAAGTTCCGTATATAGATGATAAATATATGTTCAAAAAAATGGAGGAAAGAGAAAATGACATCATTCAAGCAGCAGCGTATCGAAAGCCTGTTAACGACAATAGACCGGCTGAATATGGCGAAGATAAGACACCTCCAGCAAATCCATGATTTGAAAAGCTACCGTAATGCCTGCCGAGTTATAAAACAATTGGATCCATTCATCCACGAAACTTTCTTCGACAAAGAAAAGGTAATTTATTTAAATAAAGCCGGAAGAGAATTAATCGGATCAATTAAGGAAGTGAAAAGAAATTCCCTGATGGAGCACACTCTTTTGTGTAATGAAGCTTATTTATACTTTAATTGTCCGATTGATTGGAAGACGGAGTATAGGATTGAATCTAAGGAAGCAGTGCCTACATTTGGTATTCAGTTCATGGGACTCTCACCAGCTAAAAAGAGAATAATAAGCGATGCATACTTTAATCGAAATGGATATATGCATCTTATTGAAATAGATAATACAAGAAGCATGAAAGATAATCAGAAAAAGGTCGATGCATATTCACAAGTTTTGCAGGATCTTAGAAAAGATACGGTTCCTATACTCTGCATTTTCACAACGAATCAGGAAAGAAAAAGGAAGTTCGAATTATGGTTAAAAGAGAAGAATATCAATGGCCAGGTAAAAACCTTTTCTGAGATTATTTAAAAAGTAATTATAATTACCTATTGGAAAAAGATCACTTGAAACAGAACGGTTGTTCGTATATAATTTATATATCGAATGAATCAGACAAAAAGAATCACCTTCGTCTTTGGGGAGAAAAAGTGATTCTCATTTATATTTATATCTTATTTAATATCTCTATTTAAAATGAGTGGTTGCTATATAAACTCAAGTTCATTCTCTTTAATCGTTCATAATGAAATGGAACATCGGTTCTTTGGAATGAGAAATCCAAACTTACTTTATAGTAAACTGCTAATGAATAAGGCATAATAATCCATTTGTCACTTCCCTTGCTCATATATGTTAAATGCAGCTCGAGTGACTCCAAGAATATTAGCTGCATGTTCTTTAGTTAAGTTCTTTTTTATCCTTAGTTCCGGAAGTCGGATTGTGGCGGTAGAAGGAGTGTCAAAATTTGAAAAAGCCTGTAGATCTAGAAGAATTAGCAAAGAAGTTAGGCATCCACATCAATCAATTTAAGTTAGAACTAACTAGGCTTTATTCTGATTCACAAGACGAAGAGAACGAACATAAGCAATAATACCTTTAGTCTCATCTTCTGTTAAATTCATTCCGTCAATTTGGATATTGAATTGTTTTAATAATTCCTCATCAGAAAGATCTATATTTTCGATAAAGTCATCTTCTACTGGAGTTGGCTTTTTTGATTTTGAAACATATTCTGAAGAATCTTCTTTTAATATTAGTGGCTTATCATCAGAAATAACATAAGGTCCTTCAAGTAATTCTTCTTCATCCCAGTATCCGCAAGCAACCATTAATTCCACATATGAAGTTGAAGTTAAAAATCGAGCTAGTTCTTTTAATGTTTCCATAGAAGGTTTTTGAATTTCTTTTTCAATTCTAGAAATTGTTGCAGCAGTTATACCTGATTTTTCAGCTAATTGCACTTGTTTAGTAAAACCAGAAGCTATTCTGTTTCTCTTTATAAATTCCCCATATCCCATGTTCATCTCAAATCCTCCATTAATATTCTCTAATATATTTTTTATTCTCTATGTTTAAATTCTTTATGTTATGACCTATCATTATCCAAAGTGTACGACTTATGATAAGGTCTAAAGAAAATATACCAAACTTTTTACGAGCGCGCAATAAACTAAAAGTAATAAAAACTTACGCAAAAGTAATTTTTTTAAAACTTTACGCAATTAATTATTGCGCGCGCGTAATTTTTGGTATATATTGAGTTCAACAGGAAAATATACCAACTTTTTTAAGGAGGTGATGTTATGGAAGATAAATTAGAGAAAGTTGCTTTACGCCTCAATGAAAAAGAGCTTAGGATAGCAGCGATCGAACACAATCTTAGAACCGACAAGCAGATTGCAGAAGCTATTGGAGTTTCAAGCACTCAACTCTGGAAAGCAACTTTGCCCATCAATGACCCAAGGCACAATACACCAGGTCCCGCATTTATCGCAGGAGTTTTAAGAGCATTCGGTGAGCCATTCGAAAGATTCTTTTTTTTAGAAGAAAAACTTACGAGGTCGTAAATCCAGAAGGGTGACAATAGAATGATAGATATTTTCCTAATTTACTTAATGGTAGTTTTGCTGAGTATCGTTACTGGTAGCTTTCTTGCAGATGAAAGACTTAAAGGAGGTGAAGACAATGAGTGAAGTAACTGTTTGGTATATGACTGAAGAAGAGCGTCTTGCTTACATTCAAAAACATCCGATCGTACCTTCAGAGGAAAAGCCAAATAAAAGCGGAGCGGCTTTCTCAGACATTCTTGCTTATGGTGAACGTCGCAGGAAATTGGAGGAGGTGAGAAAGGGTGAAGATCAAATCTAAAGAATGGTTAGCAATGTCTGAGGTTGATCGCTATATGGAAATTCATCGTGCTTATATCCGAAGTCAAAAATTTCATCAAAAAAGGAGCTGAATATTATGGGTGAAAAAGTGATCAAATCATTTGAGGTAGTTGCTGAAGCCACTAAACCATTTATTTATAAATTCGAGGTTGGTAAGGAGTTTGGTGGACAAGCTGTGGATGACATCATCGAACACAACGGAGTGTTTAAATTATTTAATCGCAATGATGAACTTATCACTGAAATTCAATTACCTGTTGTCGGTGTGCAATACGAATATCCAGTTAGTGAGGCGATGTAAATGCGGGTGATCTTTAAAACATTAACACTTGTTAACTTTAAATCCCACCGTGATATCACTGTTAACTTTGGCGAGAGAACAGATATCACGGGGGACAATGCCGAGGGAAAATCCACAATTTGCGAAGTTCCCTCATATGTATTTTATGGCACAGATGCCCTTGGAAGCAAATTGGACCCCACGCCAATTACTTACGCAGCAGAAGAAACAAAGGTTTCACTTTTATTAGAAATTGATGGGAAAGA
Organism: Bacillus sp. ISL-34; assembly: GCF_018613325.1. Taxonomy (GTDB): domain Bacteria; phylum Bacillota; class Bacilli; order Bacillales; family DSM-1321; genus Peribacillus. Next base: position 202,485 of record NZ_JAGGQJ010000011.1, read on the forward strand.
ATTAATGCTTGGTCGAAGCATTAAGAAAAATAAGACTACCTATTATGTGAATGATGTTCCTTCAAAAGCTGGTGAGTTTAATGAAGTGGTTGAGAAACTATTCGATAAGGACTTGTTTCTTTCCTTATACAACCCTAATTACTTTCCATCGATGCATTGGGAAAAACAGCGTTCTATGCTTCTGCAATATGTCACATCTCCAGTAAGTAAAGATGTACTAAAGCATATGCCGGACGAGCAAAGTAAATGCCTATCAGCATTATTAAAAAAACATAGTTTAGAAGATATCAAGAAAATTCATGCTGAGAATAAAACCAGCTTGGATAAAAAATATATTGCTGCACAAAGCCGGACAAAGACTTTGAAAGAACAGCTAGACCAAATAGCCCCAACAGTTGCACTTGATTCATTGAAGGTCGAAGAAGCCCAGTTACTCAAACAAATAAAAGAAATCGAAAAGCTCACAGATTCTGCAGGTGATACTAATCGAAAAATCAACACGCTAAATACCCGCATTCGTTCGATGTTAGCTGAACGTGAGCAGATGAAAGAAGACTTCCAAAGGTTGAAGGATGAAGAAATTCAAAGCTCTTGCCGAGTATGTAGACAACCTTTAAAGGATGAATCTTTAGAATCAGCTGAATTAGAAAAGCAGGAGAGAATTAATAAGTTCAAAGAAAACTATAATGTCCAGGTCATTCAGCGTAAAGAACTGGAAGAGGAACTTGCGAAGCTTGAATACATTGACGTCTCTGAACAGATTGAAAAAGTTAGGGAGCTTGAGCGAAACCGAGAGCCTTTGCTTCAAGAAATCAGAAATCATGCCCAGTATGAACAGCTTTTATCTCAGGTTAATCAAGCACAGGCTGATGAAAACGAAACGCTCCAATCGCTTAATGAGTCAATCTTCATCTTGGATAGTGTGAAGGCATTCAAGGCGAAAGAAGCTGAATTACAAGGTGAAAAGGTACAAGCTCTTTTTGATACTCTGTCTGTTCGTCTCTTTGAAGAACAGAAGAATGGTGAGATGAAAAACACCTTTGAAATTGAGCTTGATAAGAAACCGTATCGCAAGCTTTCAACAGCTGAAGGTATTAGGGCAGGATTGGAACTTCGAGACGTTCTATCACAGCAGAGCGACCTTATAACACCTGTTTTTGTGGATAATGCCGAATCGATAACAAGCTTTAAGCAGCCAGTTGGTCAGCTGATTGTTTCTAGAGTAGTGGCAGGTCAGGAATTGAAAATTGAAGGGGTGGAAGCTGAATGAAATCAGGTAAAAGACCCACTTTAAACCAACGAAAAGCCATGGAATGGGCAGGAGTCAAAGACACTAATGAGTGGTTAGTTATTAAAAATCTTCCTGGTGAATTGCACATCATCCATCGGTACACAGGTCAAATCAAGGAGTTGCCCAATGGCTAATCTAGAACATCCGGATGTTACTGAAGTCAATAAAACCGGCTATGCAAATCTTGTTGCGCAGCCGGAGCACTTCGGCACTGATTATTTCGGAAATGAAGTCCTTAAAGGTGATTCAGTTGTCCTTGATCCTAGCAACGGTGAAATGGTTCTAGAAGATAGTTTGGAAGATTATCTGATAGAAGTTAAAGGATTTCAATTTAAAACTGCAGATTAATAGGGGGAAACATAAACATGGCAAACAATAACTCGATCGTTCAATATACACCGGAAATCAACGAAGCTTTTAAACCAGAAGTACTGCAGGTCATTCGTAATTCTATTGCTCCAACAGCTAATGATCAAGAGTTTCTTTTATTCGCACATAAGGCTGCAAGTTACGGCCTTGACCCATTCAAAAATGAAATCTTTTTCATCAAGTATGGCAATACAGCTCGCATCCAATTTGCTGCAGAAGCGTACCTTTCAAAAGCCCGGGAACAAGTAGGATTCCAGCCACCTGACACTCAAATGGTTTGTGAAAATGATGAATTTAAAGTGGCTAAGAACTCTGAAACCAAAGAACTTGAAGTGGTTACTCATGAAATTGGATTTCCTCGTGGTGAAATTATTGGGGCCTACTCAATTTCTTACCGTGAAGGGCAGCGTCCGGTAACAGTCATTATGGATCGTGCTGAAATTGAACATATGTTCAAAGGTCAAAACAAAGATAACTGGGTTAAATGGACAGCTGATATGTTCGGAAAACATGTGCAGCAGCGTGCATTAAAAAAGCAGTACGGCCTAGAGTTTGGTGATGAGGATATCCCACAACCAGCAGGAAATGTAGTTCCAGAATACAAGCCAAAGGAGCGCAAGGATATTACTCCTAACCAGGAAGTTATCGATAATCCTAATAAGCCGAGTAAGCAAAAGAATGAAGATGCAGATGCTATCGATGAAGCAAAAACAGAAATGGTCAAGAAATTTGAAAGGCTCGGCATTCCTAAAGGAAAGGCTCGAACCGAGTACATTGAAAAGAATGCTCGAGACATTAAAGGAGAACCTACCTTGCCACAGCTTCTCGGATTACTTGAATTAATGGACATGCACATCGATATGCAGGATGCACAGCATGCTGATGCTGACGAATTGGAATGAGGTGTAGTGAATGGGAGCTTATATTAAGCCGGAACACTTAGCTTTTCTTGAAGAAGTAAAGGCAGTATTTGAAGTAAACTGTCGCCGAGAGACTCATCAAAATGAAGAGGGAACGCTAATTGCTCTAAGGTTCGGTGCAGATCGTGATTGTATAAATGTTTTTGAACTGGGTGAAGAAATTGCCTTCTTTACTCAGCAAATTGAACCGAATCCGAATCCAAGATTAGAAGTTATGGAGTTTTCTAGGGACATGGAAGTTCAGCTTCAAAAGAATGACCATAAAAAGGGTTGGATTCAAGAGAATTATGATTTTCTTATTCGTAAGATTGGCACACACGGCATGAAACTACATGAGGAACTTAGCAAGTTAGATAAGGACAAAAGTAAAATTATTTCTTTATGCGCCAACATCGCCAATTACGCCATGATGATCGCAGACAATGAGGGCGAGCATTTATGAAAGTAGACATCTTAGCTAGTGGTTCGGGCGGCAACGTGATTGCTGTCCGGTCCTCTGGGAGTACCATTTTAGTAGATGTAGGTATCGCAAAAACAAAGATTGAAAAAAGGCTGCTGGAGGTCGGGATTCGTCCCGACTCCATAGATGCCATTCTAATCACACATGCACATTCAGATCATGTAAAAGGTCTTCCATTAGCCAATAAATATCAAATTCCCGTTTTTGCTAGTGAGGGTGAATGGAAAAGCATTCAGGGAGTAAACGAAGAACTGAAGCACATTATTGTTGGCAACATGTTAGTAAGTGATTTTGATGTAACGCCATTTAAAGTCCATCATGATGCTTTTCAGCCTTTAGGGTATGCAATTGTGGATAAGGTTGGGGACAAAGTTTCTATTTGCTTGGACACCGGAAAAGTAGATTCAGAAATGATAGAAACAATGAAGTATAGCAATTTCTTTATCATAGAATCGAATCATGAACCGGCCATGCTCCAACATTCTAATTATCCCAATAGCGTAAAGGCACGTATCCTTTCTGACATTGGACACTTAAGTAACAAACAAACCGCGGAAGCTCTATCAAAGCTTGTTAAAGGCATTGGGGAGAAGATATACCTTACCCACTTATCCAGTAGCAACAACATGCCCGAGCTAGCGAGATTAACAACAATAAGGGCTCTGAATAAAAAGGGATTAAAGGCAGGAACACATTATGAAATTGAGGTGTTTTAGCGCTTGAAGATATTAAAGAACGGATGAAGCTAAATGGCAAATCCACAAAAGGAAAATGGATATACCGCAGTTGCAAATGAATTATTAGAACAAATCATGAAGATTAGTTTAAATGGTACCCAGTTTCGAATTGTATTGGCTGTATGGCGTTATACGTATGGGTTTAGACGAACAGCGCATACCATGCCTCTTTCGTACATTGCATCAAAAATTGAGGCAAGCAAAGGCCAAGTACAAAATGCTCTGGACCAACTAATTAAGAAGAAAATCATTGAAATAGTCGAGGATTCCAAAGGGGGGAGGAAATTGAGAGTGAACAAGAACTATGATGAATGGGAATCCAAAGAAACTCCGGTTCCTGTAACATCAGATTCAAAGTCAGTTAAGCCTAAGAAAGTGGCCAAGAAAAAGGTGTATGAAGAAGACAACTCTTATTACAAAATGGCTGTTTACTTTCATAATCTGGTCAAAACTGTTGCGAAAGAAGCTGGAATTGAACATTTGATTGCCCGTGCTAATTTACAAACCTGGGCAGATGACTTTAGGAAATTAGTTGAACTCGAAAAGGTTGATAAACGTCTTGCTAAAGACGTCATGGATTGGGTTGTAACGGATGACTTTTGGAGAACGAATATTTTATCTGCTTCCACATTTAGAAAGCAATTTGCAAAACTGGCAATGAAAATGGCAAGCCAAAAGAAACCTGCCCAGCCTATTAAACAAATAGATTCCCGCGATAAGGACATTGAGTTTCAACAGTGGGTAGCTCGAGGTGGAGATCCAAATGATTTCAACTGGAACTGAAATGGCTCCCGAACAATCGGTTTTAGGAGCAGTATTCTTGGAACCAGATGTTCTTGATGAAATTACATTCTTGGAAGAACGGGATTTCCTCATTCCAAAGCATAAAGAAATTTATAAAGTAATGAGATTCCTAGAAAAACGGGGAAAACCTGTGGATATCATTACGGTAACTGAGGCTTATGTTAAGTTCGGGGATATCCAAAAAATTGGTGGTGTTCAGTATTTATCTGAATTAGCTGCATCCTGTCCCACCACAGCGAATGTTAAATACTATGCTGAATTGATTCGTTCAAAGGCAATGGAACGTAGGATTAAAGATACAGCCCAAATCATTGAGGGAATGTCCCGGGATGATTATGAAACAGATGAAGAATTCTTTTCATATGTAGAGCAGCTGGTGACCGAATTAAGGCCAGTCGATAACGCCAAGATGCTCAGCTTTTCAGAAACTAGGGAAGAATATTACACGCATTTGAAAACACCAGCAGAGTTCATTAAGAGTGGATTTTCCGAATATGACAAGTGGGCACAAGGGTTATGGAGAGGTTGGCTTTTCATTAGTGCAGGACGTCCTTCAGTTGGTAAAACTGCATTGGCTTTGCAAAGAATAAATGGGGTCGCTAAGCAAAAAGAAGGTGTGGTACTTGTTTGGAGTCAAGAAATGAAAAGAGATTCCTTAAAAGATCGGATGATATCTGCTGAAACAGGCATTCCATTCCAAAGAATCAAAATGAAAGACTTGAACCAAAAAGAGCAAAAGCTTGTTGATATGGCTTATGACAACTTTGAATATCTGCCAATCTTTATGCAAGATAGCTCAGGAGTCACAATCGATGAAATCAAGGCTACCGCCAAGCAGTTTAAGAGGAAGCATGGAAAAATCGCCATGATCGTGGTGGATTATCTGCAAATCATGAATATCCCTCAGACAAAGGGTGATACCCGTGCATTGGCCATAGGAAGAGTTACAGGCCAAGCTAAACAAATAGCTATGGAATTGAACTGTTGCTTTATGATGCTGTCACAAATGACCAGGGATTCTGATAAAGGTGGAATACCAAGAAGGCCGGTGTTAGCGGATTTAAAGGAATCGAGTTCAATCGAACAAGATGCGGATGTAGTTGAATTTCTTTGGAGTGAGGGCGAAAGAACATCTCAGGGAAAGATCATCAATCAGACTTTTGCAAAAGGTAGAGATATTGGTGTGAATGAATTTAAATTACTTTTTCTTAACTGGAAGCAAAAATTTACTGAATTACCTGATCAGATTAAAAAATAGTGAAAGGGCGGTAAAACAATGGGCGAAAATGAAATGTTATTCGAAGCTGGTGATTGGGTCCGTATACCACATAAAAATAACTCCATTGGATTTATCACAACTATATCTGAAGTAAATGGTAACTGTCGTGTAAGGACTCTGGTTGAAAATAAAGAAATTAACCTGTGGATAGACCTTTATAAACTTTCCGAATGTAAGGAACTTGCTCTGGAAAAAGAAGACTTCGATGAAATCATTAACATGGCATTACATCATAATGATGAGCAATGGTTCAAAGATTCACACGCAAGAATACCAGTTTTTCTAAAAGACATTTTTTTTAACCAAAAACTTACGAGGTCGTAAAAGATATGAATTTATATCAGGCTACTAATCATCAACTCTACCAAATAGCCATGGACAGCAATAATAGATTAAAAGATCGATATGCAGCAGCCAAAGAATTACAAGAAAGGAGAAAGCAAAAATGAACAAATGTGAGTATCCCGGTTGTTCAATGAAAAGCACAAAAACGTGGGGATTTGATCCCCTCTGTGCTTCTCACCACCAAGATATTTGGAAGGAATCACTGAATTATTACGGATCACCTAAAAAGCAAAGGTACGAAACGAGATTGCACTATTTAAAAATTGCTCCAAAGATTCCGTGGAGTCGGGAGAATTAGAAAGGGATGGTTATATGAGGTTTGTTGGAATTGACCCATCAACTAAAACTGGATTTGTTGCAATGGATCAAGGTGGAAATGTTTTAAAAGCAAAAGAATTAAAGGGTTTAGGAGATGTAGACCCAAAACGTATTGTTACCTTGACTGATGAAATCATTGCACATATCTTGCCTGGGGATATTATCTGCATTGAAGGAGTTCCATTCGATACTCAACGTGCAGCACAAGCAGGATGGATACATGGAAGCATAAGAAATGCCCTTTTCAGAAAAGGTTTTAACTATTACGAAGCAGCCCCTAATGCTGTTAAAAAGTTTGTTAATGTAACTGGTTGGATTGGAGAAGCTGGCCACAAAAAAAGACTTGTAGGTAAAGATAAAAAGCTTGCTGTTATGAAGGCTGTTGAAGAACATTATGCCTTTATTCACAAAAGTGACAACGTAGTGGATGCCTACATTCTAGCCCAGATAGCTTCCGAAATACACATGGAACAAAATGTACTTAGGTTTTTACCTTCTTACCAGGCTGAAGTTATCGATGCCATCTTAAATCCAGTTGCCAAGCCTAAAAAGAAAAAGAAGGTGGCTAAAGCATGACACCTAAACAAAAACGTCGATTGAAAAAGTCTCTGGCCAAAAGGAAAAAGGATCGCTTGAATCGCGCATTCAGAAAAAATTTCGTTAAAACGGGTTACTTGAAAGAGGGGAAATAAATTGAATTTATCAAAGTTATTTGAAGCTCAAAAGGTTGTTCGCAAGAAGATTATTGAAACTAACGGTCTGGAAGGCCAGGATCTAGTTCAGAATTTAATTTTAGCATTGAGGGTTGAATTGGGTGAAATGGCAAATGAGCAAAGGTCTTGGAAGCATTGGAGTAAGGATAGAAAGCCAAGAATAACTAAACTCCTTGAAGAGTATGCAGATTGCTTATCCTTTACTCTGGAGCTCGCCTTAGAGCTTGGAATTGAAGCTGAAGCAAATATAGAAGAAATACTGATACCGTATAGTGCACGAAAGAATATCACTAAAATGTTTAATCAAGTTTATCTCTCAATTAGCGATTTAGAAATTAATATCAACTATCATTACGCCAGAAAAAATGCCGTTCTTTCAGAATTTAACGGATTACTTACCAATCTTATAACTCTGGGAATACTCCTTGGATTCGACTATGAACAAATCGAAGCTGCATATTTCAATAAAAATGCAATCAACTTGAAACGTCAGGAAGAAGGATATTAATGGCCAGGCAAATCCGGCCGGTTGTTGTCCGGCGCCGGAATAAAGTTGAGGTCGAGGAAGCTATTAAGGACTTGGAGAAAAGGGGATTTGTACTCCAGCATCCACTTACAATGTTTCCAAACGGATGCTGGTTCGCTAAGATGCAAAAAATCGTTGTGTAGAGTTGATACCAATTGTGACATTAGGGGTTTAGGAATAATATTGACTCTTCATGACACTCATTTTACATCCTGGGCATGTTACTTCTTCATAATGCATGAATCTAATCTTCCTAAGATCCTGTCTTGTTAACATAGGAAATACATTATATCTGGCTCCACATTCAAAAGTATTCTTGTCTTTAACTATGTGTCTATCTTCTGTACTAGTTGAATAAATGGTAGGGAGTAACATATAAAAAACCTCTTTTTAATAGATTATAAGCCATCAAAAAATATCTTAACAACTTGAGCTTTGCGACCTATACTTTTGCAATTCCACAATTTTATCATGGAAAAACATCTGAATAGGATTTTAATAAAAACTTAACATTTTTACTACAATTACTATCCAAATGACTGAACATTTGACACAAACTGTGCAACATTGAGAGGTGAAATAAGTGGTTAAAATTCTTGAATTATTTGGTGGAATTGGAGCAGCTCGTAAGGCGTTAATCAATCTTGGGATTGATCATAAAGCAATCGATTATGTCGAGTGGAAAGCGAACCGTGTAAAAGCTTATAACGCTTTATATGATCATCTTCACAGGCCCCAAGATATTCGTGGGTGGAATTTAAAACCTGATATCTTGGTGCATGGTAGTCCTTGCCAAGACAATAGCAGAAGTAACGCAAATCGAAAAGGTGCAGATAAAGGTTCGCGATCGGAACTAATGCTAGAAACGTTGCGCATTATTGCAGAAATGGGTGAATGGAAGCCGAAGGTAGTGGTATGGGAAAACGTCAAAGGTGTGCTTGACCGTAATATAATGCCTATCTTTAATTCTTACTTGCAGGAGATGACCAAGTTAGGTTACACCAATTCATTTGATGTGTTAAATGCAATAGATTTCGGTATTCCGCAATCGAGAGAACGAGTATTTTGCATTTCAATTCTAGGCAGTGCAACATTTGATTTTTCAAAATTAGGCAAACGTCCAATGCGACATATAAGTGAATTTTTAGAAGAAAAGGTAACGGATGAACGTTATATGGTGAATATCCCATCTATGTTGAATCGTTTAAAAGATTTGGCGACACCCGAACAAATTGATGCAGCTAAAAAGAAACATCGTTTTGTTGAAACAATAACAGATTATTGCACAACCATTACTGAGCGCCAAGATAGATGTCCAAATGCAGGAGTGGTGAAAGTAGCTGACAAAAAATATCGGTATTTAACAGAGCGTGAAGTGTGGCGCCTAATGGGCTTTGATGATGCTGATTTTGACTTAATGCTGAAAGAATTTCCGATGAAGCCAGGACTAAAAAATGCCACGCTTTATGCATTAGCTGGCAACAGTATTGTAGTGCAGGTGCTTGAATCGATATTTGAAGTAATTTTAAACGAGGACTTCGCAACGGATTTAATTGCAAATACAGATGGCCAATTTGAACTGATTTATTGAACAGTACGAACAAACAGTTCCTTGATTTATATATCGACTAATTTTATTGAGGGGAATTAGATGTTAGGGGTTGTTAGGAAGATTATATAATTTTACTTGTGTGTGGCTTGAATCCAACTTTTTAAGAATTGGACCAAGCATTCATCTAATCTTAACTGATTAAATAAATGAATGTGCAATAATTTCAATGATGATAACTATCGTTTGAACTAAAACGTTCAAAAGAAGTTCTTTAAAGAAATTAGGCATTTTCATCACCACACAATTATTTTTTTAGATTGGGGGAGCAAGGCCCACTGGTGAAGGTGTGGTATATAACTAAAACGCCTTGCCCTAATATCATATTGCCCATGATTAAAATTAGTTACACATAGGACAAGAAGTAAAGTCACAATTTTATAGACTAGAAAGGAGCCGATTCATGAAAGAACTAGCCGAGCTTAAAGAAATTGTAGAGAACCAAAAAACGGTTAGAACAAAACGGTTAGGACCTTTGCTTAATGAAATTCAAAAGTCATACATCCAAACAGCGAATAAGGTTAAACGCCAGAAAGAAACCATTAAGAAAATCAATACTAATTACAGTGTAGCAAATTCAAAGGCTGCTAGGTTATCGGTGCATGTTCAGACTCATGAGGATCTAAAAAGGGCTCATTCTGAGTTATTAAAAAAGCATAAAGAAGTTATGAAGAAGTTACATCAGTATAAATTTAACAGAAAATAAAGCTATATAGGAGGGGGCTTGCTTGAAGTACATTTGTAATGATTGTGTTTTGGTTTTTGAAACACATGGTAAATTAGGACCTAGGAAAATAGCTTACTGTCCAAACTGTGGAGATAATGTAGCTACAACTAAATACATTACTCCTTTTAAAGAATCGAAAAGACGTGGGTGGTCGGAAGAAGAATTGGGATTGCTGAAACGTTGTATAACAGGCGAATTAATGATTTATGCTGTGGCAGCCAAATTAGGCAGAACTTCTAAATCAGTTTCCCGGCAAATACATCGATTAAAGAAAAATGAGACGCGATTGATTGATGGAGCCTGGACTATCCAAGAAGAACAAATCATTCGGGATTATTTAGACGAGTTTGGACCTCAAAAAGGCTTATATAAAGACTTAGCTAATAAGCTCGGACGAACTAAAAATCAGGTTAGCTGTAAGTTATATCACATGAGAAAAAAAGGGATGTTGGAATACTGATTTAAAAGCCCATAGAAGCGTTTTGTCTTCTTAAAGGGTAAATGTATGCAAAAATAATTACGACCTCGTAATAAACCTATACGAAGCCGTAAAACGATATTAAAATTAAAAGGAGAATGATTATGACTAAAACTACATTGAACGTTCTATTTAAGAAAATGCAAAAGGATGACAAAAAGGAAGTGCTGGAGTTTCATGTACAAGGTAATGAGCTGCCAAACACTCAGGAGCTTGTCGGTTTAGCTGGATCCATCGTAATCCTAAATGTTGAGGAAAGTAATGCTGGAACATTCAATGCAGAATTTGTATCTGTACAGAAGGATTCTAAGAAGACTACCCTCAAATTTAATATTAAAGGTGATTCAGATGACAAAGTAATCAAGCTTTACCCACACGCTGGAAGAAGCGTCACATTGTTTATGGAGCCGTCACAAATGTCTGTAGATGATTTCTATGAGGAAGATGATCATGAAGGTATTGAGTACAAGATTGATAAAGATGGTACCGCGAATGTTTCACCAAACCAGATGACCTTGGACGATATGGACCAGGAGGAAAATAGTGAGGTTCAAGATGAACCTGACAAAAAAGAAGATGAAGATAACGATGATCCGTTTGCTAAGGTAAACCTTAGTGATGATGATTCATTAGAATAATCTGTTTGACCCTGGGCTTCGGCCTGGGGAACCTCTTAGGAAAATGGGGGAAGACAATGAGTTTTGAATTACCGGAATTGGACAGAAAAGGTACCCAGAAAGCTGTCGAAGAAGCGCTGGAGAAATATAGGTTGTATAAATACTTAATGTTTGAAGAAAGAGAAGCATCAGTCACTGCAAGCGCTGAAGTAAGATATCATGGTCCTACAAATCAGACCGGAGACCAGACTGGGAACATTGCCATTTATAATGCTGATCAACAGGCATACAGGAAAAATTACTGTGATCGTTTAGAACGTGCTGTTAGCCGTTTGCCTAAGAAGGAAAGGTTTCTGATTGAAGAAAGATACATGCAAGAGGAATCGGACTATCTGACGGATTATAATGTGTATTGTTTTAAGTTCCAACCAAGCATTTCAGAAGGAACGTATACAAAAATTCGGTGGAAAGCTTTTTACAAGCTTGCCCTCAATTTAAATATAGCTGTAATAATTAGAAGGGGGGAATAAGGTTGGTTGCAATAAATAGGGATAACCTGCCAGAAGCACTTGAACCGAAGCACGTTCAGGATATATTGTGCATAGGAAGGAGCCAAACATATGAATTATTTAAAAACCCTCCTTTTCATGTAATCAAGATCGGGAGAATATATAAAGTTTCTAAGGTTACATTTTTTAAATGGCTTGACGGAGAAGAGCAAGGAGATTGATTCCTTGTTCTTTTTATTTTGTCATGGTAATATGTCTTTAGTTAAAAGCGAAATCAGTGGTAGGTTTTTGGTAGGATACTTGGTAGGAATGAGCAATATTCAACAGAACTACAAAACATTCCGATGAATATCATAACCGTAAAAACCCTATTACATAGGCTTTTGAATAACAACATAATACTAGAAAGCACAGTGATGTGTTGATAGTGTCCTTCGGGGTCGGGTGAAAATCCCAACCGGCGGTGATGAAGAAATTCTAAGCCCGCGAGCCTGTTAAAGGCAGGATTTGGTGAGATTCCAAAGCCGACAGTAAAGTCTGGATGGGAGAAGGACGTGTGGAACCCAAGTGTATACGTACGCCTAATTTTTCAAAAATGAAAATATTGGGCTTTTTAGGTATACAATTTTTTTCACTCATTTCTCCTGCTAACTCCTTAGGTCATCCTGAGGGGTTTTTTATATTTTATAAAAGGGGGAAAAACATGTTTACGGGAATCATTGAGGATATCGGTACCGTACATTCCATGAAAAAAGGAAGAAGCAGTATGGAGCTATCGATTCGTTCTGAAAAAATCCTTGAAGATGTTCATCTGGGGGATAGTATTTCAGTCAACGGGGTCTGCTTAACGGTAACGTCCTTCACGAAAAGTTTGTTTACGGTCGACGTGATGCCGGAAACGGTCAAAGCTTCCTCGATCCGGACATTGAAATTGGGATCACCTGTGAATCTCGAACGAGCCATGAGTGCACAGGGAAGGTTTGGCGGTCATTTTGTTTCAGGTCATATCGACGGAACCGGAACGATCATAAAAAAAGAACGGAAAGAAAATGCCGTATATTATGTAATCCAATTGGAAGAGGGGCTCAGTTCCTTTTGCATTCCAAAAGGATCCGTGGCCATTGATGGAACGAGCTTGACGATATTTGGGATCGAAAGGAACCTATTGACTGTATCACTGATTCCATTGACTCATCAGGACACCATATTGGGACAAAAAGCGGCTGGTGATATCGTTAACATCGAAAACGACATGATAGGGAAATATATAATACATCAAATGAAAAATGGCAATCCAAAACCAGGACTGAATTTAGAGTTTTTGGCAGAGCATGGATTCTAATAAAAGGGCGGTGTAATGATGTTCCATACAATAGAAGAAGCGATAGAAGATTTGAAGGCTGGCAAGGTAGTAATCGTATCCGATGATGAAGACCGTGAAAATGAAGGGGATTTTGTAGTGCTGGCCGAAAAGGCGACACCGGAAGCGATTAATTTCATGGCGACTCATGGACGTGGTTTGATTTGTACAACCATCACTGAAGAACTGGCGGCGAAATTGAAACTGCATCCTATGGTAGGAGAAAATACCGATCATCATGGCACAGCTTTTACGGTAAGTGTCGATCATAAAAGCACCTCTACAGGTATCAGTGCTTTTGAAAGGTCCTTGACCATCCTTGAGCTTCTTAATGAAGATTCGGTCGCTGAAGATTTCCAACGGCCTGGTCACACTTTTCCGATAGTCGCAAAAGAAGGCGGCGTATTAAGAAGGGCAGGACATACGGAGGCATCGGTGGACTTGGCGAAGTTATGCGGTGCCGCTCCAGCTGGTGTCATTTGTGAGATCATGAATGAAGATGGATCGATGGCCCGCGTATCCGATTTGGAAGTCATCGCTGATAAATTCAATCTGAAATTCATTACGATAGCCGATTTGATTCGGTATCTTCAACAAAATGATACAATCGGGAAACAGGAACTTGAACTGAACATCCCGAAAGCTTGAGGATTTTAAGTAATTACATTTTAACAGAACAAAAAAATTATATTTTTTTTAAAAATTAGGAGGAATTGGACATGGGGAAAACTATTGAAGCACAATTAATTGGATCAGGATTGAAAGTCGGGATCGTGGTAGGAAGATTTAATGAGTTTATCACAAGCAAGCTTTTAGGAGGGGCATTGGATGGCCTTAAGCGTCATGGCGTTGATGAGAATGATGTTGACATCGCGTGGGTCCCGGGTGCTTTTGAACTACCGTTAATTGCTAAGAAACTTGTGAATACAGGTAAATATGATGCGGTGATCGGTCTTGGAACGGTAATCAGGGGTGCCACTTCACATTATGATTATGTCTGCAATGAAGCAGCTAAAGGCATGGCTTCCGTTTCCTTGGAAACAGGTGTACCGGTTATCTTCGGTTTGCTGACAACTGAGAATATTGAACAAGCCATTGAACGTGCAGGAACAAAATCAGGTAACAAAGGCTATGAAGCTGCGGTTAGTGCCATTGAAATGGCCAACCTTGGAAAATTAATAGAACAGTGATTTCACATAAGGAAGCCGCAGGGAATAACATTCCTGCGGCTTTTTTTGATGATTTGATACCTCGATTTCAAAGTAATGTGTTTTCCTATATACCGGTATAAATTATGGAAAATAAAGAATCATTAGGGAATTTTCAAAAAAAAAACGAACAAAAGCATCACGTAGTGGAAGCATGATAAAATATGCGGATATGATTATGCTACAATTGTAAAGATTGCAATTGAAATTCATGACTTTAGGGAAAAGTAATTTTATTAGTTATTAGGAGGGGTTTGTGTGTACCATCTCTTTACACATAATGATTTAGATGGAGTCGGCTGCGGCATTGTAGCTAAGCTGGCATTCGGAGAAGAAGTAGTGGTTAGTTATAATTCAATTGGCCGCCTTAATCAGAATGTAGGAGCATTTCTTGAGCAGGCCAAGATTGAAGATACATTGATCGTTACTGATCTATCGGTTGATGAAGATAACGAAAAAATGATTACTCAGTTTGTGGAAGATGGAGGCAAAGCGCTGCTGATAGATCATCATAAGTCAGCACTGCATTTGAACGAACATGATTGGGCATCTGTAACTGTCGAACAGGAAGATGGTAAACAGACGGCAGCGACATCATTATTCTATCAGTATGCAGTTGAAAATAAATTGCTGGAACCTTCAAGCATTGTCGCTGAATTCGTTGAATTAGTCCGACAATACGATACTTGGGAATGGGAAGTCAATAAAAATACAACGGCAAAACGATTGAATGACCTGTTTTTCATGATTCCGATTGAGGAATTCGAAATGAAAATCGCAAATAAGCTGTCGAAGGCTGAAAGTTTTACTTTTGACGAAGTGGAGCAAACCCTTCTTAATGTTGAAGAGAGTCGGGTAGAACGGTACATAAACAGGAAAAAAAGAGAAGTCTATCAGGCTACTGTCGGTCCCTATACAGCTGGTGTGGTCCATGCAGAGTCATACCACTCAGAATTGGGTAATGAACTGTCGAAAGAGTTCTCGCATCTGGATTATATAGCCATCCTGATGGTTGGAAGTAAAAGAATCAGCTTCCGGACAATCCATGACGATATTGATGTTTCTGAAGTTGCTGGCAAGTACGATGGGGGCGGCCACCAAAAAGCGGCGGGTTGTACCATGTCCGAAAAGGCATATAGCCAATATGTCGAAAAGACCTTCTTTGCCGAGCCCCTTAAACGAGACGCACATAAGAATCAATTGAATGTAAAAGAATCCCCAGAGGGTTGCCTATATTCAACGAGAGACAAACAGGACATATTCATCTATGAAGATGAAGAAGAGCAATGGATTGTTGAAATCAACGGAAAACAACAGAAAAAAACATTCGATACATTTGCGGAAGCGGAAAAATACATGAAGCGGAAATACGCGGCATGGCTGGCCCATGATGAAAGATATGAAGAGTTTGTCAATAAGGGATGAATAGGAAAGCGTCTGTCCGAATGGGACAGACGCTTTTTTTTTACCTTTTAAGCGGGACAGGATGGACGATCGTGCGGGACGGTTTTTTTGGAATGGAGTTTTGGCGATGAAGAATTGCATTGATTTCTCCGCCGATCACAAAAATCAGACCACTCAAATACAGCCATAGCATCAAGATGATGACGCCTCCTAAACTGCCATAAGTGGAAGAATAGTTGGCAAAGTTGCTGACATAGAATGAAAATCCAAGTGATATTCCCAGCCAAAGTACAGTTGCGGTCACTGCCCCGGGGATGACATGTTTAATGGGAAAACTTTTATTCGGTGCAAAGCGATATAAAAAGGCCAGGACAAGTGAGATGACGACAACCGCGATGACCCACCGTAATAAGCTGAATAATATTTGCGTTTCCTCAGGGATCGGAATGACTTGCTGTAATAAATCGAGTATCACTTTTCCAAAGACGGGGAGACCCAACATGACGATGAATGCTACGACAAGGCCTAATGTCAATACAATGGAAATGAAGCGGGCTTTAATGAAATTCCTTGTTTCTTCAACATCATAGGCGATATTCATGGAATGGATGAACGCATTCATTCCATTGGATGCTGACCATATGGTGCCAAGGAAACCAAAAGTCAGTAAGCCGCCGTTCCGCTCAGACAATATGTTGATGATATTTTTCTCGATGACTTCCATCGTTTCCGCAGGCATGAAGGTTCTTATCGTGTCCAGGGCTGTCTGAATATCGATGTTCAGATAAGGTAATAAGGAAAGCAGTAAAATGAGCAAAGGGAATAGTGCCAGTAAATAGTAATAAGCTTGTTCTGCTGCCAGCCCTGTCACACGATCTTCCTTTATTTCTTTAATCAGTTTCTTTGAAAAGTTTATCGACTTATTCATCTGAGCATCACTCCTGAATAGTTACTTAGGTTATTGCTTCTTTTCCCTCTGTTCATGTAAGTTAACCCTCAAAAGAAAAGAAATTGAAATCTCTGAACCGCACGCTTGTAAATGCTTATGACAATGATAATCCTGAATGGTGGAGAGGTATAGAAATGGCAAGCCAAGGATGACCAATCTTAGCCAATTCATTTTCCAATGCCCCTTTTTGGATAAGTTTTGCAGAAGTCGGGGAATGTGAATCAGGATTGAAGATTCGTACAGCAAGTATCCTTTAATCTAGAAAGGTTCGCGACTAATAATTGCGTTGATACTTCAAGCCTATCAATAATGCCAACACTACTGCTAGGTATGATTTTATGCCCCTTTATAACAAGTATAATAGCTATTCAAGTGATTTATTAAAGTAAACAGAAAAACGGCCAGACATTGCTGTCTGGCCGTTTTTCTCTATTGCACTTCTTTTCCCTGTTCCTTTTGAACTTTCGGAGGGGTCCATTTGAATACTTTATTTAGGATATTATAGATGTGTTTGGATTCTTTTGTAAGGATCGGCCCAAGAATCGCTAAGGTTAAAACATAAAGTGCCGCAAACGGGGTTAGTATAGGCATTAAACCGCCTGCAATGCCTAAGTTGGCTAAAATGATGGAGAATTCGCCGCGTGAAACGATCGTTAAGCCGATGTTTGCAGAAGCTCTGTGAGATAAACCGGATTTGCGTCCGGCAATCATACCAGCTGCGAAGTTACCGATTATGGTGATGATGACTGCTCCAAGAACCATCCAGACAGCTCCGCCAAGGGTCGTCGGATCGATACTCAAGCCAAAGCTGAAGAAAAATATGGCCCCGAAGAAGTCTCTGAAGGGAATGACAAGTTTCTCGATCCTGTCGCTATGTTCCGTTTCAGAAAAGACTAGGCCGAGCAGTAATGCACCAATGGCTTCCGCAACATGAATCGTTTCCGAGAAACCGGCAATGAAGAATAGTAATGCGAACACGACGATGATAAAAATCTCATCGGAGGATATATTGAATAATTTGTTGAGGACCCCAGATGCTTTCCGGGCGATAACGAAAAATATCAGCATATACCCAATCGCGATAAATGTAGAAAGTAATGTTCCCCAAACGGAACCAGAAGAGCTTAATACCAATCCAGATACGACTGATAAATAAACAGCGAGGAAGATATCTTCAAACATGATGATGCCAAGGATTAGCTCCGTTTCATTGTTACCGGTCCTTTTAAGGTCCACAAGCACCTTTGCCACAATGGCACTTGAAGAAAAACTGATGATTCCGGTTAATATCAGAACCTCTTTCAATGGAAGACCGAGCAGGAAACCGTACAGCAAGGCCATTCCCACGTTGATTAAAATGTAATAGGTTCCGCCTGTCACGATATTTTTCCCGGACTTCATAAGCTTTTTGACGGAAAATTCAAGCCCTAGGTAAAACAGAAGGAATAAAATACCGACACGACCGAGGAATGCTATGATTTCATCACTTTCAATGAAACGCAGGTCAATTATTCCGAAGTTCGGGGCATGGGGACCAACGAGCATACCGATGATAATTAATAGTGGTACATTTGATATTTTGAATTTACCTGCTACGAGAGCGGCTAATGCCACTAGAAGTAGGGCAGTTCCCACTTCAAAGACTAAATGGTCCATATGAGCTTAGTCACTCCTTTCGTCAGTCAATAATTCTCTTGTCAGGTTACGGATATCTTTTCTTTCACCGGATATCACAAGGGTGTCGCCTGTTTCGATGATGGAGTCTGGACCAGGATTATTCAGTTGTTTTTTTCCTTTTTTAGAATGGGCGATGACGGTCACGTTATAATTGCTCCTGATATCAATCGAACCGATCGTTTGATTGATGGCCTTTGAACCTGGTTCGACTTTGAACCATTCAATCACCAAGTCACCCAATGACATTTCAATCGTTTCAAGTGCTTGTGGTTTATAAACCATGCCGCCTATGATGGAAGCCAGTTGCCGGGATTCCTGATCGTTAAGGGTGATGCTCGATATGACGTCCTCATGTTCATTATCAAAATGGTATAATTCCCGACGGCCGTCATCATGAATGACGATTACTAATTTTTCATCATTTCTCGTTATGATTTCGAATTTTTGGCCAATACCAGGAAGTTCACTTTCTCTAATTCTCACTGGAATTCCTCCTTAAAATGTTGGTTAGAGTTAATAGAAGATAGCAGAATGTTTATAAGTTAACGTCAATATTCGTCTTGAATTTCTTCTCCTTGGATATGCCGATGTATTTTAATGTCTCCGATGGACTGGAATGATGGTAATGCTTCTGTATCAAGGCCAGTGACACTCCTTGTTTATAGGCATGGTAGCCAAAAGTTTTACGCATCGAACTTGCTCCGAATTTGCCTGTCAGCCCTGCACCTTCCACAGCATCATGGATGATTCGGTGCGCCTGTTGACGTGTGATCGGCTTTTTTGTCTTTGGGGAAAGAAATAAAAATTGACCTTCGATAACCTTCGAGCCTTTAAGGTATTCTTGTAAGGCGGTACGGACTTTCAGATTCAAATAAATTTGGTTGACTTCGTCATTTTCCGTCCGTTGCTCATAGAACTCCTTGATTTTGCCCGTTTCATCCAGAACGCTGGCGACGGTGATTTCGAGCATTTCATTTATCTTCATACCTGTATTGATCCCGAGTACAAACAATAAATAATCCCGACTGGAGTGAGCGCGTAAGTATGTTTTTATCTTGCTGATTTGATTGATATCCTTAAAGGCTTCTACATATTCCATAGATCTTCTCCTCTTGCCAATGTAACATAATTACATTATAACATGAGTTATGTAACATTGCATACATTTAGTCGTGCAGGTGATTCCTATCCAAACAGTAAAAAAACCTTTTCCTTATTCTCTACTCAAACGAGGTAAAATATTTCAGGGTAGTTATTTAACGTGGAAAATGGTGTTTGCTAATGGGGGAAGGCCCTGGAATGATAAAAAAAAGAAACCCCAAGTTGGGGTTTCCTCAATTTTTAGTATACGGCTTTTTGTAATTTGTGAATGACCTCAAGTGAAAGCCCGGTTCCGATGGCAACTGATTCAAGCGGGTTATCTGCAAGTTGGACTGGGACGACGATTTCATTCGTCAGCCATTCTTGTACCCCGTTGAGAAGTGCACCCCCGCCGGATAAGATGACACCTTGGTCGACGATATCCCCGCTCAATTCAGGAGGACAATCTTCCAAAGTGGCCCTGATTGCTTCCAGTATATGAAGAAGCGATTCCTGGATGGCTTCCTGGACGTCAGTGGATGATATTGTAATGGGCTTTGGAAGACCCGTTACAAGATCGCGGCCCCTGACTTCCATGGTGATCGCGGAATGTTCAACGAGTGCGTAGCCGATTTCTTTTTTTATTTCCTCGGCTGTTCTTTCCCCAATCAGCACATTATGTTTTTTTCTAACATATTGGCTGATATCTTCATCCAATTGATCTCCGCCAATTCTGATTGAATTGCAAGAAACGACGCCTCCATAAGAGATGATTGCGACCTCAGTCGTACCGCCGCCGATATCAACGATGACATTGGCAACGGGCTCTTCGACAGGCAGACCTGCACCAATTGCTGCTGCTACTGGTTCCTCGATAAGGTGTACCTGTTTCGCTCCGCAGCTTTTGACTGCATCCTGAATGGCCCTTCTCTCAACTGATGTGGAACCTGAAGGTGTACAGACCACTACACTAGGTTTGCGAATCGATAATCCTAGGGCCTTACTTGCTTTTTTCATGATTTCCCGAAGCATTTGCGCGGTCACATCAAAATCCGCAATGACACCATCCTTAAGCGGACGGATTGCCACAATATTTCCAGGTGTTTTCCCAATCATGTTTTTTGCATCCACACCGACTGCCAATACTTTATTAGTCTCTATATCAATGGCCACCACAGATGGCTCATTAAATACGATTCCTTTATTTTTACTGTAAACTAGCGTATTTGCAGTTCCTAAGTCAATGCCTATTTCTGTATTTGATAACATCTAGTCACCCCTCCATAAGAGTTTGACCCCTATATACTCATTCTACCTTTTATAGCGAATTTGTGGGGGTGGGAAATCTAGTAAATAGTGGAAGTCCCGAGCTGTTCCTTTTCATTGAGCGAAAACATGATGAAATATAAACATGAACAGACTATGGCAAGCCCGCCAATATCCATCCTGACATTGGAATGGTAAATTGCACCAACGCTCTGCCTATGGTAAAACGTTAGCTGGATGTTGGAAAATATTGACCCATCATATGGTGCGTTTTTAGTATATTTCACCACTGCGCTCCTCGCTTCAGTCGAGAATGCTTATTTTATGTTAAGATAAAGATGAAAATCCGCTTAAATAAAGAAGGTAATTTTGTGAGTGCAAATTTAATCGAGAGTAAGAGTTTTAGAGTCATCTTTACAGCTTTTCTAGCTTTCCTGGGTGGTTATGCGTTTGATAGCCTTGGAATATACCTGCCATGGATGCTTGGACCATTATTCGTCGTGATGATTGCGAAAGTGAAGTTAAGGAAGTACTTGTTTTGGTCTAAAACCTTTAGAAGTACGGGATTGGTCATTCTAGGTTTACAACTGGGCAGTTCATTCACGAAACAATCGTTAAATGAGATGATTGAATATCTGCCAGTTATGCTTTTTACGACAATTGCAATCATTTCATTTACAGTGCTGACTGGCTGGTTTGTCGGAAAGCGAATGAACTTATCATTGGGCACATCCATGCTTGGAAGTTTTCCGGGAGGCCTTTCCCAGATGGTGGTCTTAAGTGAGGAAATGAAGGATAGTGATGAAACGGTTGTAGGTTTCATGCAAACACTTCGGGTCATCCTGGTGATATCCATTGTTCCTTGGATCGTGACCCATATAATGTCAGTTGGATCAGGTGCGGTAATGGCCGTATCGGAGCGGCCGTTTTTCTTATTTGAATATGATGGGAAATTAGCCATCATGATGTTGGTAACCTTGCTGATATTCATCTTCATCACAAAGAAAGCGAATTTTCCGCTGCCTTTTTTGCTAGGACCTCTTATGGCTGCAGCACTATTCAATTTAGCAGGCCCAGGTGCCCCGCAGATTCCTGACTTTTGGTTGAACTTATCGCAATTGTTGATCGGCGCACATTTAGGCTACACACTGAAGGTTGATAATCCCCGACTTTTC
Organism: Bacillus sp. ISL-34; assembly: GCF_018613325.1. Classification (GTDB taxonomy): domain Bacteria; phylum Bacillota; class Bacilli; order Bacillales; family DSM-1321; genus Peribacillus. Next base: position 224,306 of record NZ_JAGGQJ010000011.1, read on the forward strand.
AGAAAGATGTTCGGGGCCGTATTCGTCAGTAATGTCCTATTGATTGGATTTTGCTATTATCTTTCCGTTCAGTTTGCCCCGATCCTATCTTTGCAGCCGAACGAATTATTTTTGAGCATGGCGCCAGGCGGCGTCGCCGAAATGGCAGTCACAGCCATGTCTGTACATGTGGATTTATCCGTTGTCACAAGCTTTCATTTATTCAGGATCTTATTCATTTTATTTTTTCTATCACCAATCATAAAATGGCTGGTTGGAAGAAACCAGGGGAAACAAGAACAGGGACAAAGCTGACAGGCTTTGTCCTTTTGGCGTTAAGCGGAATTCACGAGTAAACCGTAACTCACGAGTAAAAGTGCAAAACTCACGAGTAAAAGTGCAAAACTCACGAGTAAAAGTGCAAAACTCACGAGTAAAAGCTCAAAACTCACGAGTAAAAGTGCAAAACTCACGAGTAAACCGCAACTCACTAGTAAAATGCAAAATTCACGAGTAAAAGTGCGAAACTCACGAGTAAAATTGCAAAACTCACGAGTAAATGCGCATATTCCAGACGTTTTGAGAAAGTTTCGTACATAACAGGCTGGTGATTCCATTCTCGAAATAATAATGTACCCGAACCATTGAAATGTGCTGTTGATTAAGCTCATCTAGGCAATAAAGTTGGTAGATTTTGTGATGATTTAATGAAAATTGAAATCGAATAGTAAAATAATCCTCACTTTTTTTGAACTTCATCCGATATAAGGAGGAGACGAGACTTTAAATGAATGGGTGAGTATTATGGATATAACATCAGTTTTGGGCGTAGTTCTGGGTATTGTGGCCATCTTGGTCGGAATGGTGTTGAAAGGCGTTAGTGTAACGGCGCTGATTAACCCGGCGGCTATTTTAATCATTATTGTAGGGACGATAGCTGCTGTCGTAACGGCTTTCCCTTTGTCGGAATTAAAAAGACTGCCAAGAATATTCAAGATTTTATTCTTTGAACAAAAATTGACAAAGCCTGAAGATTTAATAAAAACCTTTTCGGAATGGGCGGTCATTGCCAGGAAAGAAGGCTTATTGGCATTGGAAAGTATTTCGGATCAAGTGGATAATACCTTTTTGAAAAATGGCTTGAATCTTGCAGTGGAAGGTCAGAGTGCCGATTATATTCGTGATATTTTAGCAGAGGAAATAGATGCGATGGAAGAACGTCATCTAAGCGCGGCAGCGATTTTCAGTCAAGCCGGTACATACGCTCCGACGCTTGGTGTATTGGGTGCGGTAATCGGGCTGATTGCTGCATTGGGTAATATGGCCGACACGGAGGCATTGGGACATGCCATATCTGCCGCGTTCGTCGCAACCTTGATGGGGATTTACACGGGGTATGTGTTATGGCATCCATTTGCCAATAAGCTCAAACGGAAATCGCAGCAGGAAGTCCGTATCAAAGAAATGATGATAGAAGGTATTTTATCGATCATCGAAGGGGAAGCGCCAAGAACGATTGAACAGAAATTAACATCATATTTGCCTGCTGGAGATCGTAAAAAGTGGTTAGAAGGCGATGTGAGAGAAGATGGCTAGGCGGAAAAAGAAACAAAGGCATGAAGAGCATATCGATGAATCATGGTTGGTTCCCTATGCCGATATCTTAACATTGCTTCTCGCGCTTTTTATCGTCTTGTTTGCTTCAAGTTCGGTTGATGCAGTAAGGTTCCAGCAGTTGTCCAATGTATTTAACCAGGTTTTTACAAGCGGAACGGGTTTTATGGAATTCCCAAGTGATTCCCCCAGCAATGAGCCGACGTCACCAGAACAAAGAACAGGTGCAGAAGATCTTGAGAAGCTAGGGAAAAACGAGCAAGAAGAACTTACGGAAGTCCAGGAGCGTGTAAATGCCTACATCGAAAAGAATGATTTAACGGATAAATTGGGAACGAACCTTACGGATGAAGGGATGTTGATTTCAATTAGGGAAAACGTGCTGTTCGAATCGGGTGTGGCTGAGGTGAGAAGTGAAAACCGAAAAATCGCTAAGGAAATCTCGGATTTGCTTGTCATGGACTTACCCAGAAACATTATTGTAAGCGGACATACCGATAATATTCCAATAAAAAATCACCAGTATGAATCCAACTGGGATTTGAGCGTGATGCGATCCGTGAATTTTATGAAACTTCTCCTCGAAAATAAAGAGTTGGATCCCGAAATGTTCAGTGCAAAAGGACATGGGGAATTCAAGCCGGTTGCTTCCAATGAAACGAAAAAAGGAAGGGCGAAAAACCGGAGAGTTGAAATCCTAATTGTGCCACGGACAGCGATAAATGAGTGAAAACCTGTCAGGAATGGACGGGTTTTTCTTTTTTAAGGAGATTATATGGAAAGAGAATATACAAATGTGATGGAAGAGATCGTTGTGACATGGGTGCAGGTTTTAATGTCAGGTATGGAATATCAAACATTTTGTTCGTGCAGTAAATGTAAAAATGACATCATCACATTATCATTGAATAACCTGCCTAATTACTATGTAACCACTGAAGAAGGGCGGAAAACGATATTCGGAAATTTGAATACAGAAGAAAACAGGAAATGGATCAATAAAAGAATCATCAATGCGATACACGTTGTTGGCGAGTATCCTAAACATTGATTTGCTTTGGGAAAAGGCAGATATTAAAAAGGTGGACAGCCAGAAATACTCTTAACAAAAGGGACTAACATTAATTATGTGTTTTATTTATGGTGGCAGAGGGAACATAAATAAAGTGCAAAGTAGGTTCATTCGATCAAAAATTGAGGAGATGAATTATTATGGGTAAAAAAATCGCATGTGTAGTAACGAATATGTTTGAGGACTCGGAGTATATTGAACCGGCAAAGGCATTTGAAGAAGCCGGCCATACGGTAACGACGATTGAAATGATAAAAGGGAAAACTGTTAAAGGGAAACAAGGGGAGGTGGAAGTCGAGATTGATGAAAGCATCGACTCGGTGAAACCAGAAAATTTCGATGCATTATTCATCCCCGGTGGGTTCTCGCCTGATCAGCTGCGTGCTGACGAACGCTTCGTATCTTTTGCCAAATCGTTCATGGATGATAAAAAACCTGTATTTGCGATCTGTCATGGACCGCAGTTGCTGATAACGGCCAAAACACTTGAAGGACGTCACGCAACAGGATATACATCCATTAAAGTCGATATGGAGTATGCAGGTGCCACATATTTGGACAAGGAGGTTGTTGTTTGCGGCAACCAGCTTGTAACCAGCAGGACACCTGAAGATCTTCCGGCATTTAACCGGGAATCGCTCAATCTATTGAAATAATGAAAAATCCCGGCAGCTGCCGGGGTTTTTCATTTTAAAGGATTCATATACTTCCATCTTTGCAGTAAAATAAAAGGAGAGACGAATAAAAAAGGAAGTGTCACGATTGATCGTATTAAAATCTGCACGTGAAATTCAAGCGATGCATGAATCGGGTAAAATTTTGGCAGCTTGTCATAGGGAGATTGCTAAGTTGATTGTTCCTGGTGTGACAACATGGGAAATAGAAGAATTTGTTGAAGGATTCTTAAAAAAACATGGTGCGAAGCCGGAACAAAAGGGTTACAAAGGGTATGAGTATGCGACATGTGCCAGCATAAATGAAGAAATCTGTCATGGTTTCCCTCGTAAGACCCCTTTGAAAAATGGAGATATCGTAACGATTGATATGGTTGTCAATTATAACGGGGCCCTTGCTGACTCTGCCTGGACGTATACGGTCGGTAAGGTTTCAAAGGAAACCGAACATTTAGTGCATGTGACGAAGGAATCTTTATATAAGGCTATTGAAGTATGTGTGGAAGGCAATCGGATTGGAGATATTGGTCATGCCATACAAACATATGTCGAAGCGGAAGGCTTCTCGGTCGTTCGTGATTTCATCGGACATGGGATAGGAAGTGTCATTCATGAAGAGCCGCAGGTTCCGCATTATGGACTGCCGAATAAAGGTCCGCGTCTTAAGGAAGGCATGGTATTCACCATCGAGCCAATGGTAAACGTAGGTACATATAAAGCAAGCCGGGATCCGAATGGATGGACGGCATCCACTGCAGATGGGAAATACTCGGCTCAATATGAGCATACGATTGCCATTACGAAAGACGGTCCGCTTATTCTGACCGAACAATGAACATGAAAAAACAGCATCGATTAAGATGCTGTTTTTCCATTTTAATCAATTGGTCGTTCCAAGGAATACAAATCTTCTTCGATATTTACTAATCTGTCCTCAATGACTTTTTTAGCATCTTTGATACCTTCATTATAAATAAAGGGAGCAATATTTTCGAAAATGAACTGCAGGTGATTTTCAGCAGCGATTTCACCGATTTCCTTGCCATGTTCCTGATACACATATTCTTGGATACTTTCGATCATCTTGCGGCGTTTTTCTATGGGAAATTGAATGAACATTGCGCCCTCCTTCATATTTGTTCTAAAAACCATGTTATGAATGAATCCGAATTCAAAGGGAAGACGGGTACTGAAGCATGATTCCTGGTTCGTTCCAGACATTCGGGCCAAGCCACGGCTGCTTTGACATTAGTAAGCTTTTCCAATAACAGGAGGTCACTTTCTTCCTTGATTAAAATGACCTTAGGAAAGTCCTCTTGCTTATAACCTTCAATTAAAATCACATCAGGGAGAAATAGACACAGTAATTGAATCAGCTCAGTGATAGGGGCTTCCCCCTTCAAATTGCCGAGCAGTTCGATTGTTCCATCACCTTCAACAAGTGAAGCGGCCGCCCCAGCCTGAAAGTGTTTAGTGGAATCCTTTATACCTGTGACATCTGGTTTTCCGCCATGTCCATGATGTTTTAAAACGGCTGTCTCTAATTTTGCTTCGCGAAGCTTTTTGATAATATTCGTTATGAAGGTCGTTTTTCCTCTATTTTGGTAGCCAACCAACTGAAAAATAAAGGGCTTCACCAAGGCCATTTGCATCCTTCCTGGTCATCGAGGAGCAGGATGTCCACGAAATCTCCCGTTTGGAAACCACGGGTCCCTCCAGGTAAGACGGTCAGTGAATTGGCACCTGCCAAACTTGTTGTAATATTGGATTTATCCACACCGCTAGGAATTACCTTCAACTGACCGGATTCGTAAAATAATCGGGTCCGAAGCAGACGTGAGAATGGATTGGGCTTTAAGAAGTCCTCTGCCAATTGGGCCGTCTCTTTTCGTAAATGCGGATGTTCCGAAAACAGCATGGTGCGGATGATCGGTCTTGCGAATAGTTCAAAGCCGACATAACTGGCGGATGGATTGCCGGATAAACCGAATAAAAATTTGTTATTATATACCGCTACGGTCGTCACGCTGCCGGGGCGCATGGCCACTTTGTTGAATAAGACTTCAGCGCCGATTTTTTGATAAATATCCGGGAGGAGGTCAAAATCACCGACAGAAACTCCTCCTGTTGTAATGAGCAAATCCACTTCCTCCAAGGCAGTTGAAATGGCTTCGTAGCTTAATTCGAATTCGTCCTTAAGCTTTCCATAAAAACGGACTTCTCCTCCGGCCCTCCGAATTTGGGCGGAGATGGCATGTGAATTGCTGTTGCGGATTTTCCCGGGCTGCAACGGTTCGTTAACATCAAGAAGTTCTGAACCCGTAGCGAATAATCCGACGGCAGGCTTCTTGGCAACTGGCACTTCGGCATAACCGAATGTTGCCAGTAAGCCGATGATCCCTGGATTGATCGCTGTTCCTTTTTTTACAAGAACATCGCCTTTCTTTGCATCCTCTCCTTGAAAAGAAACGTTTTCGCCCTCCTTAAGTGAGCGTTTAAATGATATGTACTTCTTTCCATCCTTTTCGAATTCCTTCGTGAGCTCAAGCATGATTACTGCATCACACTCAGCTGGCATCTGAGCTCCAGTCATGATTCTCGCCACTTGATTTTTTTGTACAGGGATAGACGATACCATACCCGCAGCCAACTCTTCAACCACTTCAAACACAAGAGGGTTATTTATGGAACCTTCTGCCGTGTCCTTGGACCTGAGGGCGAATCCATCATATGGCGAGCGGTTAAAATGCGGAACATCATTTGTAGCTACAATATCTTGAGCCAAAAAACGGTCTTGGCTTTCCTCGAGGGGAATCAGTTCCACGTGTCCTACTAATTTATGCTTCATCACTTTTTCCACTGCTTCGGCAATACTGATGGGCGTTCTTCTTTCTACCATGCTTACAACTCCTATCGGTTTTCAATTCCTATATCAAATGTAGCAGAATTATTTTAAAAATGAAAAAAATCCTCACCGGTATGGGAGGATTTGAATGTTACTTATTACGCAGTCTTCCAAGTTCTTCAGCGATCGCTTCCATTTCACGGACACTGAAATTCGTTTTTTTCATCACCATTGTATAAATATCGTGCAGCTCTTCGTACATTTCGATATCAAAATGGGTCGATTTGATTGCACCGAAGTTCATCACTTTTAATTTATCCTTAATTGCTTCGATCATAAACTCGACACTTTCGGCTGTGTTTTGCGTTAAATCCATTTCCCTCATCCTTTCATACGTTCCTAAATTATTTTCATCTTTGCATGATTATCGCTGGAAGTCAATGAATATTCGGGTGGAAAACAAGCTTGATCCCCGAGATTCTTGGTCATCTCCACGTTTTAAAGTGAGAGAGTTTGGGAAAAGATAGGAAAAAACTTTTTTAAACATTGTATAATGGAGATAGCTACCATTATCCATCAACTAATATATGAAGAGGAGGAGAATATATGAGCAACATTCGAGAAGAATATAAGTGTGCCAAGAAAAGTAAATTTATGCAAGCGGTCTTTATTGGGGCGTTAGCTGGGGCTGCGATAAGCCTTTTTGACAAGGAAACGCGTTATTCTGTATTGGAAAACAGCAAAAGCTGCATGAGTAATATGAAGGAATTCGTGAAGAATCCCAATAGGGTGCTTACACAAGTACGTGAAACATCATCAAAGGTCCGTTCCACTGTTGAAAAAATTTCCGATGATGTATCTTTCATTTCCCAAAAGGTTGAGGAAATGAAAGATATTCCATCGCAAGTTGCCCAAGTGGTGATGGAGACGAAAGAAGTTTTTGCTGCAGAGCAAGAAGAGCCGTCTTCAAGTCACCATGAACAAATTTCCTTAAATTAGAAAATGGGGTGGAGGTATGGCCAATAAAAAAGAATGGCTGAAAGGCTCATTCTTCAAGACTTTCATAAAACGGTTACAGATCGATGATGTGACGGGGCTTGCCGCACAACTGTCTTATTTCTTCTTACTTTCCCTGTTTCCGTTACTTATTTTTTTATTCACTTTATTGGCCTATCTGCCATTTTCACAAGAAGATATTTTAAATACCGTCCGTACTTATGCGCCTGACGATTCGATGAAGATCATTGAGGCCAACCTATCGGAAGTGATGGAAGCGAATGGGACGCTATTGTCGTTTGGTGTCATCGGAACGATATGGTCGGCATCGAATGGGATGAATGCAATCATTAAAGCATTTAACCATGCATATGGTGTAAAAGAAAGTCGAACTTTCTTTATTTCCCGGGGAATGTCGATTCTTCTCACTTTAGCGATGATTTTTGTTTTTATTGTCGTTTTATTGCTGCCGGTATTCGGAAAACAGATCGGAGTATTCCTATTTGCCGAAATTGGACAATCCGATGAGTTTCTTACGATTTGGAACCAGCTTCGCTGGGTGATCAGTACGCTTGTATTTTTAATTGTGTTCACCATCCTTTATTGGATTGCGCCCAATATTAAGCTGAAATGCATAACCGTACTGCCTGGTGCTATCTTTGCTACCGCTGGATGGAGTCTCGCTTCCTTTTTGTTTTCTTTTTATGTGGAGAACTTCACTAATTATTCCGCAACATATGGAAGTCTTGGAGGGATCATCGTATTAATGGTCTGGTTTTATTTATCGGGACTGATCATCATACTGGGCGGGGAAATAAATGCGCTAATTAGTGAAAAGGAAAAGCCAGAATGTGAATGAGCTTCCTTGAGTTCCCGTAATAGCGGAATATCATGCTGCGGATACTATTCAAGAAATGACAACTTTTAAAGAGGAGGAGTTCATTCATGAGTAAAAAGGATGGCAGCACAAAGCAAAAAGGGAAAAAAAGTTCGAAACATAAAACATCAGGTTCTGCAAACGGTAAGAACGGATATCACTAAATGAAAAAAGGGAGCCTTGGAGGGCTCCTTTTTCATGTTTAGTTTCTCAATAGTCTTAAGCTGTTCAGTATAACGAGAATTGTGCTTCCTTCATGGCCAATGACGCCATATGGAAGGTCAAGGAATTGAAGGAAATTGGATGCGATCAGGATCATGATGACCGAAATTGAGAAGATGACGTTTTGTTTGATGATCCGGTTCATCTTTTTGGATAATTTGACTGCTTCCGCGATGCGCGGCAGGTCGTTCTTCATCAGAACAACATCCGCTGTCTCCAAGGCAACATCCGTGCCTTCACCCATTGCAATTCCAACAGATGCTGTTGCTAGTGCAGGTGCATCATTGATGCCATCCCCAACCATTGCTACAGTGCCAAAATGTTCTTTCAGCCTTTTCACTTCAGTCACTTTCGTTTCAGGCAGGCATTCGGCAATATATGCATCAATATGGCTTTCCGAGGCAATCGCTTTTGCCGTTTTTTCACCATCGCCTGTCAGCATGACGGTATGGATGCCTTCATTTCTCAATGCTTCGATGGCTGTAACGGTTTCTTCACGCACGACATCCTTCAAAGTGAGTATACCGGCAATCCCTTGATCATCCTTTGCATAAACGATTGTCTTACCTTGTTCAGCAAATGTCAGTGCAATGCCATTTTGGAATCGTTCTGCTTCACTGCGACCGACGAAATCAGCTTTTCCGACTTTCCAAAGCACGCCATTGATGTAAGCTTGAACCCCATTACCTGAGATATCTTCCATGTTATCCGGTTTAATGATGTCTCTTTTCAATTTCGTTTTGGCATAACGTACAATCGATGTTGCCAAAGGGTGGTTTGAGTAATTTTCAACAGATGCAATATGAAATAAGAAATCATCTTCGTTTAAATCTTCGCGGATAATGACATCCGTTACCTCTGGTTTTCCTTTTGTCAATGTACCGGTTTTATCTAAAGCAATTGCCTGCAGGTTACCTAGATTCTCAAGATGGATGCCGCCTTTGAATAAAATCCCATGACGAGCACCATTTGAAATGGCAGAAAGTGTAGCTGGCATAATAGAGGCCACAAGGGCACAAGGAGAAGCGACAACGAGCAGGATCATAGCTCTGTAGAATGTTTCGGTCCAGCTCCACCCCAATACGAAATGGGGTACGAACATCATCAAGCCGACAACCGTCAATACCACTTTTACATAAGTCCCTTCAAACCGTTCAATGAACAGCTGGGAAGGGGACTTTTCACTTTGGGCGGATTGAACGAGAGTGATTATTTTTTGAAATAATGTTTCACTTGCTGGTTTGGTGATTTCCACGGTAATCGTACCACGGAGATTAACCGTTCCGGCAAATACTTCATCATCCAATGATTTGCTTACCGGTATGGATTCGCCAGTGATGGCGGCTTCATCGATATTGGTACGGCCGTCCGTGATTTTTCCATCTGAAGGAACTCTCTCACCTGGTTTCACTAAAATGAGATCCCCGACTTGCAGCTGTGAAACGGATACGGTTTCTTCATATCCGTTCGTGATGCGCAGCGCTTCCTCAGGCTGTAAGTCCATAAGTGCCGAGATTTCCTTATGGCTTTTATTCATCGTGTATGTCTCAAGGGCACCGCTTAAAGCGAAGATGAAAATCAATATGGCACCTTCCGTCCAGTATCCGATGACCGCAGAACCGATGGCCGCAAAAATCATCAGCATTTCAACGTTCAATTCCCGGTCGGCAATCGTATCTTCTATGCCTTCTTTTGCCTTGGCATATCCGCCAATCAAGAAAGAGGCTACGTATATGACGATGGAAGTGGACTCCATTCCGTTTTTTGAAAGGGCCCAGCCCAAAACTATTAATAAACCGCTGAATAATGCAGCAATAAGTTCTAGATGAGGTTTTGCTTTTTCCAACCAAGTGGTTTTGCATGTAGCCGGTTGGGTTAAATGTTTAGTATCTGTAGTCATAAGATTCCCTCCCACATTCTTCTCTATTTTGTGTAAATGATATGGATTATCATTTGCGTGATATATAATTGAGAAAGATAATCAACGTCATTTCTCTGGATAAAATATGAAAGCTGCCACCGTAATTGCGATGACAGCAATGCTTTCAAAGGTTTATAAGTGTAATGTCCCTTTTGTTATTATTATAATACCACATATCTTATTCAGAAATAAAGAAGAATGATTCTAATCTAGTAAAAAATATAAAGTACTGTTTATCCACATTATTGATAAATCCCGTTCAATTTGAATAATAAAAGAAGTAGTCCAGATAATAAACTATATTACATAACTGATGCAGGCATTTTCTCCTTAAACAGGGCCAATGAAATGAAGACAAGGAAAAGCATGATGCTGATCATGTAGAAAAAATTTCCGCCCTGGATATGTTCAATGACCAGGCCGCCAAAGAATGGACCGCCGATGCTGCCGAGGCTAAAGAAAATACTGCATAATAAATTTCCAGCAGGTAATAGGTTTCGAGGCAAAAGATCTGCCATATAACTGATTCCCAGCGAGAAAGTCGAACCAACCATCATTCCGCCAAACATAAAGCAGATGAATAGACCAAGCACTGAATAGGAATAAATCCCTGCAAGCGTGAATATGGCAAACCCTGAAAAAAGGATCGTCAGCAAGGTCTTTCGCCGGCCAAAACGGTCACTGATCATCCCCAAGGGAATCTGGGTAAGCAGAGTACCCGCGGAAAATGCCGGAATGATGATGGATACTGCGGTTAAATCGATTCCGGAGCGCAGGGCGAATACAGGAAAATTGCTATTCAATGATGCTTCAAGCACGCCAAATGTGAACGGAAGTAAAAAAGCGACCCAAGCTATGCGGCTAACTTTCGTAAACCTTTTGAGTGTGCCAAGGAATGATGTGCTTTCAGAATCATCCTGTTCAGGAAGCTCATTTCTAATAAGGAAAACAGTGGACCAAGCTAGAAGGCTGAGTATGGATGTGATGATGAAAGGCAAAGACTGATTAATCTCGAGAAGCTTCGTCATCAGCGGGCCAACCATGAAGCCGAGACTGAAGAAAAGTCCATAAATGGCGAGATTCCTTCCGCGCTTTGCTATTGGTGAAATGGCAGTGATCCATGTCTGGGTAGCAAAGTGAAGTGTATGATCGCCGATTCCAATGAAGAAACGCAGTATGAACCAAAACCAGAATGATTTCCAGACAGGAAATAAGGCAAGCGATAGAATGACCGTTATCCCGCCAAATAATATTAATGGCTTATAGCCGTATTTACGGAGTGGGGCTTCCATAAAAGGAGAAATTAACAGAATCCCAATATAAAGGGAGGCTGCATGAAACCCGTTTAGGGATGAGCTAATTCCTTCATTTTCAAAAATGATGGCAATGATCGGCAGAAGCATCCCTTGAGAAAAACCCGATATGCCGACAATTAAGATTTAAACGCTTAAAAGCAATTTATTATTCATAAAATCATGTCTCCTAAGAAATGTATACCTTCTTGATGTTACATCCTAGGAAGAGGATTAAGCAATAGAAATTTGGGTAAATATTGACAAGAAGAGAGAAGATGATAAAATTTTCCTTTGTCATCGCCCGAAGATTATGTATGATAGTTTTTGTTACATAATAAGAACTATAGGATTGTGAGGAGAAGTATCGTGAATAAAATATTTTTGGGGCTTGTCCTGATAGGCGTCCCTATATCTGTCATTGGGTCATTATTGCATTGGCCGAGTGTGATCATGTTCATCGTATATTGCTTAACCATCGTCGCTCTAGCAGGATTCATGGGCCGGGCGACTGAAAGCTTAGCGATCGTTATGGGACCTAGGATTGGCGGCCTTTTGAATGCTACCTTTGGAAATGCAGTTGAATTGATCATATCCATCTTTTCATTAAAGGCGGGGCTTGTAGGGGTCGTGTTGGCTTCCTTGACTGGTTCCGTCCTAGGAAACTTATTGTTGGTGGCAGGACTTTCATTCTTTGTCGGAGGGACTAAATACAAACGGCAGAAATTTAATGTATTCGATGCGAGGCATAATGCCGGTCTATTGATTTTTGCAGTTATTGTAGCCTTCGTCATACCGGAAGTATTCACACAAGACATGAGTGAATCAAGCACGATGTCGTTAAGTGTCGGAATTTCCATTATTTTGATCTTATTATATCTTGCTGCATTATTCTTTAAATTGGTTACTCACCGCGGGGTATATCAGCATACGGAGAAACCCGAGGAACATGAAGAGGAAGAACCGGAGTGGAGCAGGAAAAAGGCAATTATAATACTTGCTGCCGCTACATTGGCCGTTGCTTACGTATCGGAGAAACTTGTCCATACGTTCAGCGAAGTGGGGGAAACCTTCGGATGGTCGGAGTTATTCATCGGTGTCATTATCGTTGCGATAGTCGGTAACGCGGCAGAGCATGCGTCAGCCGTCATAATGGCCTATAAAAACAAAATGGATGTCGCAGTGGAGATTGCCGTTGGTTCCACGCTTCAAGTAGCGATGTTCGTAGCTCCTGTACTTGTACTTATTTCATTAATGTATCCAACACATATGCCGCTTGTTTTCACAATGCCAGAACTGATATCAATGGTTACAGCAGTCTTTTTGATGATCATGATTTCGAATGACGGGGAAACGAACTGGTTTGAAGGCCTTACCTTATTGGCCGCTTACTTCATTATGGGAATTGGATTTTACTTATTATAAGAATGCAGGCCTTCCGATGCGGGAGGTCTTTCTTTTTATATAATTAAAAAATAAAAATGACTCTGCTCAGGTTAGATTTAGCAGAGTCATTTCTATATTAGTAAATTACCATTCATAAGTTATTCCAAAATTTTTCATCATGCTTTTGTAAAAGTTGAGAAAATATTCTAGAGTGTCACACCATCCTTTTACATCAGATTTAAGTATAGGCGAATTTCGTTTTCTGTCATCCTTTAAAAGGGTGTCATGGATTGTTCGATAAGCATACCTCCTGAAGGTTTAATAGGTATGAACGATTTCGCCTCCTTTTTATAATGTAAATTAAGTATAACCGATTTGAATAGAAAAGTAAATATTCTGAACTTTACAAATTCATTACAAAATCGAAATAAGAATGAAATGTATAGAATGCTGGCTAAAAACAAAATCTATAACAAAATGATTGAACCCCCTCAAAAGGAGTGCGACAGCATGAGAAGAACTATTCTTATAACGATGATTGCCCTAATTGCCTTCATTCAGGCGAATGTAAGTTTTGCAGCTGATATACCAGGAAACAAAGCAAATCCGAATAAGGTGAATATCCCACCTTCCGTATTGAATATTGCAAAGGAGAATACGTATCCGAACCCGACCCAAGATCTACCGATGCTGCAGCCGAGTAAGTTTGCCAAACAATTGATTAATTCGTCGGATATCAAGATTGAAAATCCAGAACTCATCCATATGTTGAATGAATCGGCAGTCGCAAAGGCTCCGCTTGCTTTTGGTTACAGGGCGACCATTTACCTTGGCCATTGGGCATTGAATTATGAGTCGACGGAAACGGCACCAAACTGGGAATACCAAAAGATCAATACAAATTACTATGATAATCGTGGCGGTGAAGTTCCATACAAGATCCGTTATGTTCAGGAAAGTCAGAAGGCAGTGAGTGGCGGTCTCACAGCGAAAATCCCTAAGGCAGAGGATGTTCAAAAGATGATGCTGTTAAAAGCCACTGAGAAAACGAATTTGCCATTGGCTTTTGAGACGATCATCGGAGCTGGTACGAAAAAAGATGAAGTATACAATGTTGCTTCAAATAGGATTGGTTACTTATCCAGTTATGCTTCCGCCGTCAATGAAAAAGGCAAGGTCACATATGGGGAAGTGTATTTGAACCTAAAAGGAAATAAAAGAACCATTACGATAAAGAACATCACTTCACAAGGCATCGGTGCATGGATACCGGTTCAGGACCATGTTTCCTTCAGCTTTACAGTCTCGCAGCAACCCAGGTAAATTGAAAAACTCGCCGGATTGGCGAGTTTTTCTTCATATGGTTGACTTCCTGATCCTGAAGTCAACCTTTGAATAGTATGCATTTTTGACGAGAACATTCGGGCCTAGACATTTGACTGCCGGGCAGTGGCAATTCAATTCATTGGCAAGTTTCGAATTCATCCATGTGTCATAGGATTCGGTCAAGGGCTGGTCTTTGATATTCCCTAATGTAGGCGCGTCCCCAAAATCGGTCACGATCACTTCCCCGGTGAAAATATTGATGTTCAACCGGGAACGTCCATCAGGGTCATTACGAACAGTCACTTTATGTGAACCATACAGGCGTTGAAGCAGCTTTATATCCTCTTTACTGTTATTGCAAGGATAAAATGGCAGGGTACCAAAAAGCATCCAAACATTTTCATCACGGATATCAAGCAAATGATGAATCGCTTCACGCATTTTGTCCAATGATAAAGTTTCAAGTGCCGAAGCGAAATCGCTTGGATACATCGGATGAATTTCATGCCTTTGACATCCCATTTCATCAACGATCTGTCTGTGAATATGCTCAAGATGTGGCAATGTCCGTTTATTAAGCATCGTTTCTGCAGATACCAGCACACCCGCCTTTGTCAGTGCCCGGGAATTTTCGATCATTTTATCAAATAATTTCTTTCGCTGTTCCCGAGATGGTTTTCGGTCCATCATGGCAAAGCCGATATCAATGAATTCATCGATCGTTCCCCAGTTATGGGAAATGTGCAGAACATCCAAATAAGGAATGATTTCCTCATACCGTTCCAAGTCAAGGGTCAAATTGGAATTGATTTGTGTCCGGACCCCGCGGGTACGGGCATATTTCAATAGAGGCAAAACATAATTCTTCACTTGTTTTCTTGAAAGCATCGGTTCCCCGCCAGTGATGCTGAGCGAGCGAAGCAAAGGGATCTCATCGAGGCGCTGAATCAGTAATTCCAGAGGCAATGCATCCGGGTCCTTGGGCTGAAGTGTGTAACCGACGGCACAATGCTCACAACGCATATTGCAAAGGGTGGTTGTGGTGAACTCCACGTTGGTAAGGCTGAGTTTTCCATATTGTTCAACGTCCATATATGCTTCCCAAGGATCATACTTGGGTGTAATTGGTGTTAAAAGATCTTGCTTGATTATTGACATATTTAAAACTCCTTACGTAATAATGCACTAACCCATTATGAACAATGGGGACAAAAATTGTCAAATGGCGGAGAGCGGCATTTATAGCTTGCCATTGCACTTTCAAGCAGATTTCGTTACGATGAAAGAAGAACGGAAGGAGAGTGCCTCATGGGAAAATCCATTACAGGTAAAAACGAACAATTAACATACTTAAAAGAACGCCTCACGATGTTCATGGAAGTTCTTGATCATATCGAACCGGAAAATACGGAGTTGGAAGATATAGACCGTTTAATCGGCATGATAGATGATTTGGAAGGCAAAGTTGAACAATTCAAAACCCGGGAAGACTAATATCTGTTTCGATAGTATGATTTTTTCAATGTTAATATTCATGAAGGGATGACGAGTAACCTGCGTCATCCCTTTTTAATATCTTCAGAGTGGAAATGATTGGTGATGGAATTTAACTCATGGGCTATTTCTGGCGCTTTGATCATTTCTCACCAAATTGCTTTTCATTATGAAAAATAATTACTTGTTTTCGAAAGATTATGTTAGATGTATAATAAAACGGGTGTTGTATCATTCGCTATTTATAGAGAAGCAGGGAAATGATTAAATCTAATCTAGGGGAAATAAGAGGGGGAAGAGAAATTTGGATATTCAAAAATTCCAAGAAAGTATGTACAGTCTTATCGTTGAAACTTCAACGAATCTTCCAAAGGATGTTCGTCGTGCGGTCAAAAGTGCAAAACAACGTGAAAATGCAGGTACTCGTTCTGCATTGAGCCTGGACACCATCACGAATAATATTACAATGGCTGACGACAATGTATCGCCGATTTGTCAGGATACTGGTCTGCCGACATTCAAAATAAAAACTCCAGTTGGCGTGAACCAACTTGAAATAAAAAAAGCAATCCGAAATGCGATCATTTTAGCGACAAAAGGCGGAAAACTTCGTCCAAACGCAGTTGACTCTTTATCGGGTGAAAATAGCGGGGATAACCTTGGGGAAGGTCTTCCTGTCATTAAATTCGATCAATGGGAAAAAGACTATATTGATGTTCGTCTCATCTTAAAAGGCGGCGGCTGTGAAAATAAAAACATCCAATACAGTCTGCCTATGGAGCTTGAAGGATTGGGAAAAGCGGGCCGAGATTTGGACGGAATCCGTAAATGTGTCCTTCACTCTGTCTACCAAGCACAAGGACAAGGCTGCAGTGCGGGCTTCATCGGCGTCGGTATCGGAGGGGACCGTTCATCTGGATATGATCTGGCTAAGTCTCAACTTTTCCGCAGTAATGAAGATGTGAATCCGAATGAAGACCTTCGCAAACTTGAAGATTACATCATGAAGACAGCTAATGAATTGGGAATCGGTACGATGGGCTTTGGCGGCGAAACTACACTGCTTGGATGTAAAATCGGGGTCATGCACCGTATTCCGGCAAGCTTCTTCGTATCCGTTGCTTACAACTGCTGGGCGTTCCGCCGTTTAGGAGTGAAAGTCAATCCTGAAACAGGCGAAATCAATGAGTGGTTATATCAAGAAGGCGAGAAAATCGACTTTGCTCTAGAAGCAGAAAAAGCAGCGAAAGATGAAGTGGCAGCCACTGCAGAATCGGACGTTGAAGCTTCCCGTGAAATCACCCTGCAAGCACCGATCACGGAAGAACAAATCCGTGAATTAAAAGTTGGTGACGTAGTTCATATTAACGGCAGAATGTATACAGGCCGTGACGCAATTCACAAGCACTTATCTGAAAATCCTGCACCAATCGACCTGGATGGACAAATCATCTATCACTGTGGACCGGTTATGCTGAAGGACGAAGAAGGTAAATGGCATGTGAAGGCTGCCGGACCAACAACAAGTATTCGTGAAGAACCATACCAAGGCGATATCATGAAACGATTCGGCATCCGTGCAGTTATCGGTAAAGGCGGAATGGGACCAAAAACACTGGAAGCACTAAGTGAACACGGCGGCGTTTACCTAAATGCAATCGGCGGGGCTGCTCAATATTATGCAGACTGCATCAAATCCGTCGAAGGTGTGAACTTCACTGAATTTGGTATTCCAGAAGCAATGTGGCATCTGAATGTTGAAGGATTTACTGCCGTAGTTACCATGGATTCACATGGAAACAGTCTGCATAAAGACGTTCAGCAATCTTCATTGGAAAAATTGGCACAATTCAAAGAACCAGTATTTAAATAATGAATGGAAAAAAGACGCTCCCCAAACGGTTGAGCGTCTTTTGCATATCTTATTCTTCGGTTTCCGGCAGTGGATCGATCCTTGATGAATCCTCTAAATTCAATCCACTTTTCACAAAATGAACAAACAACCCACCACCTAATCCAAGACAGCCAACAAAGCCTAAAGTGATAACCCATTCCAGCATTTCATTCCCCCCTTGCTAAATGTATATGAAAAAAAAAGCGATAATTACCTCAGAAAAGTACAATCTTTTGGAACGGACGCACATACATTAGAAGAGAAAGGGGGGATTTTCATGCAGAACAACTATATCTTATTCTTTATCGCCATGTTAACTGGTTTTGCTTTCATCAAACTTCCTGTGGCAAACACGATTTTCTCCGGTCTTGAAACATTCCTTGACGTAATCGGAATTGTAATCGTTCTCATTTTTGCTATCGCCATTATTTGGAAGGCGGCACAAGCGTTATTTAAAGGATAAACAAAACATGGAGGGCCAATCCTTTTCGGAGGAAAGGCCTTTTTTTGCGTCGGATTAAGGTTTTGTCGGGAGATATGAACTAACTAATTCGGACTCCGGGGCGTTAATTTGATCCAGAGTGAAATTTTATTCGGCCTCCGGAGCGAAAAGTTCGACCTACAGTGACCATAATTCGACCCACGGAGCGAAAATTCGACCTATGGCGGCAGTAATTCGGCCCAAGGAGCGAAAAATTCGACCCACAATGGCAATAATCGACCCACAGGCCGAAAATTCGACCCACGGTGACATTAATTCGACCTACTACGAGATCATTTTGACCTTCACAATATCATGCATATAAATCTCCATGTTCCAAACAATAAGAAAAAAGAACATGGGGGATATTCCAATGAAAAAAATGGTGATTTTATCCGCTTTTATTTGCTTGATATGCTCTTTCGCTAGCCCGGCTTTTGCAGAATCCTATAACTGGGGTTTCAATAAAGGGAAAAATGGGACACCTGCCGATGCCGGTAAAAAATTCAATGAAATGCTGCCTGAATATGAAGCGGTTTATAAAGGGGATACAAAGAAAAAAATCGTTTATTTAACATTTGATAACGGTTATGAAAATGGCTATACAGCCCAAATTTTAGATGTTCTGAAGAAACATCGTGCACCTGGAGCTTTTTTTGTCACGGGTCATTATTTAAAAACGGCACCTGAGCTTGTTGTCCGTATGGCTAATGAGGGTCATATCGTAGGAAACCATTCATGGAACCATCCGGATATGACAAGCGTGACGGACGATGTGATTCGTACGGAGCTTGAGCGGGTAAAAATAGCAACGGAAAAATTAACGGGGCAAAAGGGAATGAATTACTTAAGGCCGCCTCGTGGGGTATTTAATGAGAGAACGATGAGGATAGCAAAAAAAGAAGGCTATTACCACATCTTCTGGTCACTGGCATATAGAGACTGGATTGTTGATCAACAAAAGGGTGCAGCGTTCGCACACGATGAAGTGCTTAAGCAGATTCATCCAGGCGCGATTTTATTATTGCATACCGTATCGAGGGATAATGCGGAAGCATTGGACTCGATTCTGACGGATCTTGAAAAACAGGGGTACACATTTAGTAGCCTTGATGATTTAATGATCGAGAAACAGTTGCCGAACCGAATGCTTTATTAAAATGAGAAGCGGGTCCTGTAGTGATAATTCAGGTCCCGCTTTTATCCATTCACCTCAAATTCAAGTAATATTTCAGGAAACATGCTATAATACGTGGAAAACTGCTAAAGGATGGATCGCTTGTGTGGACAGAAAAATTACAGGTTCAAGGACCCTATAATTTCGATCTAGTTCTCGAACGATTATCGTTAGACCCACTTCAGGTAGTTGATTTTACAAACAGGACGGTAAAAGTTCCGCTATATATAGAAAAAGAACCAATCGTTTTGCAGGTTCAGGCAATAGGAAATATCGATGAACCATCTTTTATCATCAAAGGTCATTCAGAGGTGTACAAGTCAAAAGCGATCGAACGGTTAAAAAAGGTTTTCCACTGGCATCAGCCATTAGAGGACGTTTCCCGGCATTTTCGGGAATCCGATTTGCGGGAAATCTTCGAAGAGCACCGCGGTACTGCCATAGTCTTGGACTTCGATTACTACAGTTGCCTCGTTAAATGCATCATACATCAGCAATTGAACTTATCCTTTGCCCATACGCTCACGGAAAGATTCGTTAAAACCTTCGGCTACCAGATGGAAGGTGCCTGGTTTTATCCGACGCCGGAAACAACCGCCCAACTTCAAATCGAGCAATTAAGAGCCATTCAATTCAGTGGCCGGAAAGCGGAATACGTCATCGGACTTTCCGAGCAGATCATTCAGGGCCATCTCAACCTTGATATAATGGAAAAGCTATCCGATCAAGAGGTTATGGATACACTAATAAAAATACGCGGTATCGGTAGATGGACGGCTGAAAACTTCCTGCTTTTTGGAATTGGCCGGCCGAACCTATTTCCTAAAGCCGATATTGGCATTCAAAATGCCTTGAAAATATTATATGGCTTACCGCAAAAGCCAACCCAAGAAGAAATGGAGTCCTATAGTGTGAAATGGGCTCCATATCTAAGCTACGCTTCCCTCTATTTGTGGAGAAGCATTGAAAAACGGAGTGAAAAGAAATGACAAACATTCAAGATACAAAACTGGAAGTGAACCAAACCCTTCCCCTTACGATTAAACGGCTTGGCATTAATGGAGAGGGAGTCGGTTATTTCAAAAAGAAAGTCGTCTTCGTCCCAGGAGCATTGCCTGGTGAAGAAATTGTAGCCTTGGTTACAAAGGTACAGCCAAACTTCACCGAAGCGAAAATAAAAACCATCCGTAAAGAATCACCGCATCGCATTGCAGCGCCATGCCCGGTTTACGCAGAATGCGGCGGATGTCAGTTACAGCATTTAAGCTATGACCAGCAGCTTATCGAAAAGCGCGATATCGTCATTCAAGCGATGGAACGTCATTCGAAATTCCCAGTTTCTTCATTAAATGTAAAAGAAACGATCGGCATGGAAGATCCATGGAATTACCGCAATAAAAGTCAGTACCAAGTCGGCCAAAAAGATGGCAAATTGATTGCTGGCCTTTACGGCTTGAATTCCCATACACTGATCGATATCCCGAATTGCCTTGTACAGCATAAGGCAACAAATAAGGTAACACGTACAGTGAAAAAGATACTGAAGAACCTGAACATCTCGATATATAACGAAAGAAAAAGAAAAGGTGTTATCCGTACGGTCATTACACGGGTAGGTTTTGAAACAGGTGAAGTGCAGGTTGTCCTTGTTACAGGAGCAGAGGAAATTCCACAAAAAGATCAGTTGCTAAAACAAATTCGGGACCAATTGCCAGAAGTGAAATCGGTCGTTCAAAACATCAACAACCAGAACACATCACTGATCTTTGGCGAAAAAACGATTCACCTGGCAGGCGAAAAAGTCATCAACGAAACATTGGGTGACCTATCATACGAACTATCAGCCCGTACATTCTTCCAGCTTAACCCCGTTCAAACTGTTCGCTTATATGATGAAGTGAAAAAAGCGGCAGCCTTAACCGGCACGGAAAAAGTGGTTGACGCTTATTGCGGTGTTGGAACCATTGGGCTATGGCTGTCTGAAAATGCCAAAGAAGTCAGAGGAATGGACGTCATTAAAGAATCCATTGAGGACGCCAAGAAAAATGCCAAAAAACATAAACGCAACAATGTATACTATGAAACAGGCAAGGCCGAGAATATCCTTCCGCGCTGGACCAAAGAAGGCTGGAAACCGGATGTACTTGTCGTCGACCCGCCAAGATCCGGCTGTGACCAATCATTACTGCAGACAATCTTGAAAGTAAAACCGAAAACCATAGTGTACGTATCATGCAACCCGTCCACATTGGCGAAGGACTTACAAGAACTGGGCACTTCTTATCGCGTGGAGGCCATGCAGCCGGTGGATATGTTCCCGCAGACGAGCCATGTTGAAGTAGTTACCTCGTTGAAGCTGATTAAAGAATAAGCAGAGTGATCCGGGAATCTGTAAAAGGTTCTCGGATTTTAATCTGCGTTTATTTCCATCCATTTGTGAAATAATGAAAGTACTGTGAAAATCGAGAAATACATAGGAGGTTTTTGGATGCATAATCATGATATATTAATTCGATTAAGATATGCGCTGGATATTAAAAATAAAGATATGGTAGAGATATTTAAACTCGGGGAAATCGAAGTGACAAGAGAAGAAGTCATGCAGATGCTCACAAAACCAAAAGATGATTATTATGATGAATATGATGATGATATGGATGAAGATGAAGATGGGATAACCTGCAATAACATGATGTTGGAGTCCTTTTTAAATGGTTTGATCATTTTTAAAAGAGGGAGACAAGAGCCAAAACCTGGTCAGCCTCAAAGTCAGGCACCGGCTGTAAAGAATAAGGAAAGTATGAATAATATCCTTCTGAAGAAACTGAAAATAGCATTATCATTAACCAGTGAGGATATAATTGATATTTTGGAAGAAGCAGGGGTCATGATTACTAAAGGGGAATTAAGCGCTATATTAAGAAAAGTGGGTCATAGGAATTATAAAGAGTGCGGAGATCGATACGCGAGGAATTTCTTAAAAGGATTAACTTTAAGATATAGGGGATAAGGGTTCAGTAACTGTTTTTATCATGCACATCATTATAATTAGACCTTGATTTTCGTGAAAAGGATTTCAGGGTCTTTTTTTCGTATGAATTTTAAGTCGGCATCTCTAAGGGAGCGTGCTTGAATTTTCAAAGTTGTGCACAAGGTGTGGGTGAAGGAAAAGGGTAAATCCTTATTCTTCAAACTTTCCTCCTGATAATGTGCACAACTTTTTTTGTTTTTTTGATTTACGTGAACGTTACGGCATATCCGGAGCTGATCAGTAGCTCTTTTTTTATTGTTGTAATGGACGTAAGCGTCCATAAGTACAATGTAAAACAGACAAAAAAAGAGGATAATTAATCCCCTTGCAGACTATAGACAAATTCGAGGAATCGGGATTTGCCTGCAGTTTTTGAAAAACGTTCCAGCTTGATTTCAGAAATCCGCTCCCTTTCCGCCGGCTGTCTGCCAAGCCTTATCAAAGAAGCATCTAGCGGGTCTCGTCTAGCCAGTTATTCGGCAGGAAACCATTCCGAACTGCGTTTTTACTTGTCTTCAACTGTTTGTTCATCAGATTTTTGGACGATTTCTTTTAATTCACCAATGTCACCTTTTGCATTGATAATCTCAAAAATCTCATTTAAGCCTTCTGAGGTTTTTTCATCTTCCGTTTTCACTATACCCCTCCTTAATTAGGTTAATTGTTAAGGTCTCCAAAAACCAAAAGATAAAACATCGGTTACCTTGGAAAATTGATGAAATTCTCTTCGTATTTCCATTGATATAAACGCATTTTAGGCGAATGTTGATTGTAAAACTACAAAAAATCAATTTTTTTGTCCACACAATATGGACAACATTAAAATTATCTATTATTATGATTGTTATAACTCTTAGTATAAAAGGGTTTGTGTTAATACCGTGTGTGTTTTTGGAGAAGACACGTGTATTTTTGGAAAAATGGAAAAAATACAATATTTTTTAAATAGGGGTAAAACATATAAAGATCCTGCATTTATTCCAACCATCAATGAGGGGGTATGTTAAATGTCAAGTGAAATATTAAATAAATTTTTGAAAGAAAATTTGGAAGATTTAAAAGAAAAGGGACTGTACAACGTTATTGATCCGGTGGAAGGTCCAAATGGTCCGGTAATCACCATTGCAGGCAGAGAGCTTATTAATTTATCATCCAATAATTATTTAGGTTTAGCTACAGATAGACGATTAATAGAGGCTTGCATAGAAGCGACGAAAACTTATGGTGTCGGTGCCGGGGCCGTTCGTACGATCAATGGAACGTTAGATATTCATGTCAAATTAGAAGAAAAGCTTGCCGAGTTTAAACATACAGGAGCGGCCATTGCTTACCAATCTGGATTTAACTGTAATATGGCAGCGATTTCAGGAGTGATGGATAAACACGATGCGATTCTTTCAGATGAACTGAATCATGCTTCAATCATTGATGGATGCCGATTATCCAAGGCGAAAATTATTCCCTTTATCCATTCCGACATGGACGATTTACGGACAAAAGCACGTCAAGCCAAGGAATCCGGATTGTATAACAAAGTCATGATTATTACCGATGGAGTGTTCTCGATGGATGGGGATATTGCCAAGCTTCCTGAAATTGTGAAGATTGCCGAAGAGTTCGATTTAATTACGTATGTTGATGATGCGCATGGTTCGGGTGTATTAGGTAATGGTGCAGGAACGGTAAAACATTTTGGATTATCGGATAAAGTGGATTTCCAAATTGGAACATTATCCAAAGCCATTGGTGTTGTTGGAGGCTATGTAGCAGGAAAGAAAGATTTGATTGATTGGCTAAAAGTGAGAAGCCGTCCATTTTTATTTTCAACGGCTGCCACACCGGGAGCAGTTGCAGCTAGTATAGAAGCCATCGATATTTTGATGAATAGCTCAGAACTTCAAAATAAGCTTTGGGAAAACAGCGATTACTTGAAAAAAGGCCTAAAAGAATTAGGGTTTGATATCGGGGAGAGCGAAACACCGATTACGCCTTGCATAATAGGTGATGAGGCAAAAACGCAGCATTTCAGCAAGAGGCTGAATGAAGAAGGTGTATATGCTAAATCCATCGTATTCCCTACCGTTCCAAAAGGAACAGGAAGAGTGAGGAATATGCCTACGGCTGCTCATACAAAAGAGATGCTGGATAGCGCATTGGCGATTTATGAAAAAGTAGGAAAAGAGATGTCGATCATATAAGTAGATTGCTTGTTTCAGAGTTTAAAACATGGGGAGGGATTTTTGATGAAAAAGGTCTTAGTAACGGGGGCTTTAGGTCAAATTGGTTCAGAACTGACGCTGAAAATGAGAGAGGTTTATGGAGCTGACAATATCATTGCAACAGATATTCGAAAAACGGACAGCGATGTTGCTCAATCAGGTCCATTTGAGATTTTGGATGTTACGGATGAAAAAGCGATGTATAACATGGCAAAAAAACATGAAGTGGATACGATTATACATTTAGCCGCTTTATTGTCGGCAACAGCTGAAAAGAAGCCGCTTTTAGCTTGGCATTTAAACATGGGCGGATTGGTCAATGCTTTGGAATCGGCACGAGAACTCGATTGCCAATTATTCACACCTAGTTCCATTGGTGCGTTTGGTCCAACCACACCTAAAGATTGGACACCGCAAGACATCATTCAACGGCCGAACACGATGTACGGCGTGAATAAAGTATCCGGAGAGTTATTATGTGATTATTATCATCATAAATTTGGGGTTGATACGAGAGGTCTTCGATTCCCGGGACTGATTTCGTATGTGACACCTCCAGGCGGCGGAACTACTGACTATGCAGTCGAAATTTACTATGAAGCGATTAAAAACAAGCGATATACTTCTTACATCGATAAGGGGACGTATATGGATATGATGTATATGCCGGACGCATTAGCAGCCATCATTACATTAATGGAGGCAGATGCTTCAAAATTGAAACATCGGAATTCTTTCAATGTTTCTGCCATGAGCTTTGATCCCGAGCAAATTGCAGCCGAAATTAAAAAGCATATTCCGGAATTTGTCATGAATTATGAAGTCGATCCTGTAAGACAATCCATTGCAGACAGTTGGCCAAATACAATTGATTCAACTTGTGCAAAGGAAGAGTGGGGATTCAAGGCGGAATATGATTTGGAGAAAATGACCAATGATATGTTGTTAAAGCTGAGATTAAAGTCCCTTTTAGTAACAGCATGAATAAACCTGCCAGCCGAATAAAAGAGTTGCAAAACTCTTTTATTCGAGTTACCTTATACAGGGGAATTTTAACGTTTAAGGGGTGAGCTGTTATAACCGATAAAAAGTAAGCGCTTTCTATGATGCCTTGAACAGAATCAAGAAATAACATGAAAATGGATAGTAATCTTTCTAACTGTCAGGAATGCTTAAAAGTGAAGAATGATTTTATGGGGCAGCTTTAAGAAAGATTAAATAAAGTGGTGCCTGCTATATCATTTCTATACTAAATAGGGAGTGTACTAAGCATCTTGCATAAAATTTCGACTATTAGTAGTGTAGGGGGAAATGGAATGGCAAACAAAGATTTGAATAGGGACTTGAAAGGTCGTCATATTCAGATGATCGCTTTGGGCGGAACGATTGGTGTCGGTTTATTTATGGGTTCAGCCAGCACGATCCAATGGACAGGTCCGTCTGTAATGTTAGCATATGCGATCTCTGGAATTTTTATATTCTTGATCATGCGCGCAATGGGGGAAATGTTGTATTTAGAGCCAAGTACAGGTTCATTTGCAACATTTGGTTATAAGTACATTCATCCATTGGCAGGGTATATGACTGCATGGAGTAACTGGTTCCAGTGGGTCATTGTCGGGATGGCAGAAATTATTGCAGTGGGGACGTACATGCAGTATTGGTACCCTGATCTCCCTGCTTGGATTCCAGGTTTAATCGCAATGGTGATTCTTGGAGCAGCGAACTTAATTTCCGTTAAATCCTTTGGGGAAATTGAATTTTGGTTTGCACTGATTAAAATCGTAACGATCGTTTTAATGATCGTTGCAGGATTTGGACTTATCTTCTTTGGAATCGGTAACGGAGGGGAAGCCTTAGGATTATCGAATCTTTGGGAACATGGTGGTTTATTTACAGGTGGCTGGAAGGGCTTCTTCTTTGCTCTCTCGCTTGTTGTTGCCGCTTATCAAGGTGTAGAATTAATTGGGATTACAGCTGGTGAAGCAAAAGATCCGCAAGAAACGATAACCAAAGCGATTCAAAGTACCATTTGGCGTATTTTGATCTTCTATATCGGTGCGATTTTCATTATTGTAACCGTTTACCCTTGGGATCAATTAAATGCGATTGGCAGTCCATTTGTTGCGACCTTTGCGAAGGTTGGTATCACCGCAGCAGCTGGAATCATTAATTTTGTCGTAATCACGGCTGCAATGTCTGGCTGCAATAGTGGTATTTACAGTGCAGGACGTATGCTTTACACATTGGGGATGAATGGACAAGCGCCAAAATTCTTTGCGAAAGTATCTAATAGCGGTGTCCCTTTATTCGGTACATTCGGAGTGATAGTAGGTTTAGCAATTGGGGTTGTTTTAAGTTATATTGCACCAGAAAATTTATTTGTGCATGTATACAGTGCGAGTGTACTTCCTGGAATGATTCCGTGGTTTGTCATTCTGATCAGTCAAATTAAATTCAGGAAAATCAAAAAAGCTGAAATGCACAATCATCCATTCAAGATGCCTTTTGCACCTGTCACAAACTACCTGACCATCGCTTTCTTGATCATGGTATTGATCGGTATGTGGTTTAATGATGACACACGTACATCTCTTATGGTTGGAATAGGTTTTCTGGCTATCGTTGCAATAAGTTATTTCGCTTTTGGAATAGGCAAGCGTGTACAAGCCGATGCTCTGACAGAGGCTCAGAAGGAAGATAAGGTGGGTTAATCGATCATTCACTTTGGGTTTTGCAAAGGGTTGCTGCGGCAGCCCTTTTCCAATGAAACCAAAAGGGCGTTCAGTTTTAACAAGAGATGATAAAATGGATTAAAATGATTGCTTCCTTGTGAAGGGTGAACTTTTTATGTTCGGACTTAAAAATCCTAAGAAAAGGAGAAGTTGACAATGACAGCTTCAAAGAAGAATTTGAGGACTTGTGAAAAGGGACACAAATACTATAAATCCAGCGACTGTCCGACCTGCCCTGTATGTGAACAGGAACGAAAACCTGATACTGGATTTCTTTCATTGCTTTCGGCACCAGCCAGACGTGCATTGGAAAACAATGGGATAACCTCTTTACAACAGCTCTCAACATATAGTGAAAAAGAGATATTGAAATTTCACGGTATGGGACCAGCTTCTTTACCTAAACTTAGGGCTGCTTTGGAGACAGGTGGGTTATCATTCAAAGATTAATCACTTTACGTGATAAGTGATCAGGAACATCTTTTTTATGGACATCATCCTTGTTAAACTGATAGTAACTCTAAAAAGTGAGGTAACGAAAAATCATGAGTTCCTATACTCCCTATTTTGAATTCAATCGAGAAAAGTGGGCATCTCTGCGAAACCATACTCCTCTTCCTTTAACTGAAGAAGAATTGGATAACTTAAAAGGAATAAATGAAGAAATATCCATTCAGGAAGTAGAAGAGGTTTATTTGCCCTTGACCCGTTTAATTAATTTACATGTTGAAGCATCTCAGCAGCTTAACACAGCCACTTCTTCATTTCTAAAAACTGATGCTAAAAAAGTACCTTATATCATTGGGATTGCAGGGAGTGTTGCTGTAGGAAAGAGTACGACAGCAAGGCTGCTTCAGACTTTATTATCTAGATGGGATAATCACAGGAACGTAGGTCTTGTCACTACCGACGGTTTTTTGTACCCAAATGATCTTTTAGAAGAAAAAGGACTCATGAAAAGAAAAGGGTTTCCTGAAAGTTATGATACACAAAAATTAATCAATCTTATCGGAGATGTAAAAGCGGGAAAAAATAAAGTGGAAGCTCCAATCTACTCACATTTGAAGTATGACATTTTGCCAAATGAAGTGCAGACTATCTGTAATCCGGATATTTTAATAGTGGAAGGTGTTAATGTTCTTCAAGTTGACAGGGAAAATCAAGTATTCGTCAGTGACTTTTTTGATTTCTCACTCTATGTTGATGCAGACGTAAACGACATAGAACGATGGTATGTTGAAAGGTTCCTTTTACTTCAAAAGACCGCATTTCAAAGTCCCGAATCCTATTTTCATCGTTATATTAACTTGTCTAAGGAACAAGCCATTAAACAAGCGACCCAAATTTGGGAAGAAATTAATTTGAAAAATTTACATGAAAATATACTGCCGACAAAAGGACGGGCAAAACTCGTCTTGAAAAAAGGATCAGAACACAAAGTTGAAAATATCTTTTTGCGAAAATGATAAAATGAATGTGTGGATTGTGTATTAGAATAATATTTTATTGTAATAGCAATAAAGTAAGGAATTTTATTTATAAGGGACTATACGATAAGTCTTAAAATTAGGAATATTATCAAGGATCTTACCTTATATTGGTTTAATTATCAGTAATTATTGGTATTGTTATAATATCTAATAATTGGGTGGAATTTATGATCCAAGTTAAAAAGGTAGGATTTTAACAATTTCAGGAAGGTCCTTATTTTTTAGGGAAATGGTTACAGATCCTTCTAATTTCACTTCTGAATTTGTCATTAAATGTGTATTTTCGTTGCTTTTTCCGATGTGTCAATATTATTTCACTAACAGTTTCTTCCTTCAATAAGGAGATGTTGCTGAAGAAATCTTTTAATGTGACTATCGAAGCGGATAAGTTTAAGCTAATTTCTTCACAAAATCAATATTTTAACAAAAAAAGTAATAGTAGAATATTTTAATCTATGAAATAATAATAATAGACTATGATATAGTTATAAGGAGACAGAAAAGGTGTGTTCCTTGTTCGTGCCTGGCTTTTTATGACACCTAAGCAGGAGCGCCTACATCTTTTTTGCAAATATAGGGGATAAGGAAGGTTATAATGAGCAACATACAGAAACAAACAGACGTTATCTTAATTGGCGGCGGAGTCATGAGCGCGACTTTGGGATCATTACTGAAAGAGTTAGCACCGGAATGGGAAATCAAAGTATTTGAGAAGCTTGCAAACGCAGGAGAAGAAAGCTCTAACGAATGGAATAATGCGGGTACGGGACATTCTGCACTGTGCGAGCTTAACTATACATCCGAAAAATCTGATGGGTCTATAGATATAAGCAAAGCAATTAAAATTAATGAACAGTTCCAAGTTTCATTGCAGTTTTGGTCGTATCTTGTAAACTGTAAGCTGATTGATAATCCGCAAGACTTTATCATGCCATTGCCTCATATGAGTATGGTACAAGGGGATAAAAATGTAGCGTTCTTAAAGAAACGTTTTGAAGCGCTGTCAAAAAATCCTCTGTTCCAAGGTATGGAGTATTCCGATAACCCAGCAAAACTGATGGAATGGATTCCACTTATTATGCAAGACCGTCCATCGAATGATTCTATAGCGGCAACAAAAATTGATTACGGTACAGACGTTAACTTTGGTGCTTTAACACGCATGTTGTTTGACCACTTAAAGACTAAAAACGTCGATATCAAATATAAACATAGTGTTGATAATGTTAAACGGGCTAGCGATGGCTCATGGGAATTAAAAGTGCGTAATGTCGATACCGGCAGCGTAGAACGCCATAATGCTAAATTCGTCTTTATCGGAGGCGGGGGCGGAAGCTTGCATTTGCTGCAAAAATCCGGTATTCCTGAAGGGAAACATATCGGCGGATTCCCAGTAAGCGGATACTTCATGGTATGTAATAATCCGGAAGTTGTTGCGCAGCATCATGGAAAAGTATACGGAAAAGCTAAAGTTGGTGCTCCACCAATGTCTGTTCCGCATCTTGATACACGTTTTATCGACAATAAAAAATCGTTGCTATTTGGACCATTTGCGGGCTTCTCACCGAAGTTCCTAAAAACAGGTTCAATGTTCGATTTAATAACTTCCGTAAAACCGAATAATGTTTTAACTATGTTGGCGGCAGGCGCAAAAGAGATGCCATTGACAAAATACCTGATCCAGCAAGTTATGTTATCGAAAGAACAGCGCATGGAAGAGTTACGAGAGTTCATCCCGAACGCTAAGAGCGAGGATTGGGATTTAGTAGTAGCTGGCCAACGTGTACAAGTTATCAAGGATACTGCTGAAGGCGGCAAAGGTACACTTCAATTTGGTACGGAAGTTGTCAGTGCATCCGATGGCTCGATTGCAGCATTGCTAGGTGCATCTCCAGGTGCTTCTACTGCTGTACACGTTATGCTTGAGGTAATTAATAAATGCTTCCCGCAACGTATGAAAGAGTGGGAACCGAAAATTAAAGAAATGATTCCTTCTTATGGAGAGTCACTAATGGAAAATACAGAACTTCTGCACGAAATTCAAACTTCAACAGCAGAGACGCTTGGTCTGAGCAAAAAAAAAGAGCTAGTTTATAGTTAATATTTGGATATGGAAGCAACATTGAGATTAAAAACAACAGAACCTTTAATCTATCTTTGATTGAAGGTTCTTTTTTTTTGTCTTGAAGCTGATTCAACCTTCGAAAGGGAGGGTTGGACTAAAGAGGGCAGTATAGTTTAATAAGAAAATTCAATAAGGGATGCTATTATGGCATCCCTAAAGATTTCGGCTTCTAATGTGTGTATTTGAATTTATTTGGGAAATGGTCTCTTTATCGCAAATAACGAAAAGCTGTGCATCATCAGGAATTCGTTCATCTAATTTTTGGTTTATGTTAAGATCACCACGATCCGCTACCAGTGTGGCTCCTTTGTTAAGAAGATCTATAAACGCATCACGATAGGTCCGCCATTCATCTTGTTTAGGAATCTCATACATGGTTTCTTCATACTTTGTGCTCATAAGTTCAGAATACATGTGGGTGACTCCATGAGAAAATAATGATCGTACTGCTGCATGGGAGATCATTTCTTGTGTAGGAATAAACTCATCCACCTTTACACGCTCGAATAAACGAATATGCTTTTGATTGATCACTTCGGCGGTGACATGAATGGACGTATTCGTTTTTTCTTCAATGGCCGTTATGGCAGTGGCAACTAATAATGTCTTTCCATCGACAAGTAACGGATCTTTTGTAGCATAATTATCCTGTGTAATTTGGTCAGCAAAAATGATAACGCCTTTTGCTTTAGGCAGATTTGCACGGAGTAATGCTTCTTCATCGGTAGCATCCCCTCGAACATAAAACAGACGCTCCTCCATCATGGGAGCTTTTTCTAAGTTATCAATGATTACAATATCAATGGTTTCATCAGATTTAAAAACTTCTTGGAGTGCTGATTTTGATTTATCACTCCATCCAATCAGAATGATATGATTTTTACCTGTATATTTCACTTTTCCACCAACTTTACGTTTTTCGATAAGATATACAGATTTAATGATTTTTCCAATAAAAAGACTAACAAGCCCAATACCCGTGATGTAAAGACCAATGGTAAATGCTTTTCCAAGATCGGTGACCGGTGCATAGTCTCCAAAACCAACCGTAGCAAGCGTTGTAAGAACCCAGTAAACTGAGGTTAAATATGATTCGAACGTCTGTGGCTCTATAGAGAAAGCAACATACGCAGCAACTAATATGTATAAAATGGCAAATGGTATAAAGATTCTACCTCTTAATTTAATCAGGTAATATATTATTTTTTTTACCGTCTCATCATACCCATCCTAGTTTTCAAGTCATCATCGATTAAATTTATATTTCCCCAATTCATCAATTAATTAAACGTAAGTGTAAAAACTATTTTTACCCAAGTAGGAGCAAGAAGCATATAAAAGAGAGCTTAGTTCGTTAAAAATCTGTGACGTTCAGCTCTTTTTTGTATGTAATTAAAGGGACAGGATCCACACATTCTGCTATTTAATTCCGCTTTAATTTTAATATAGATTATAAAATGAACAATAATAGATGAAAATTTGAAAATAAATTATAAAATAATCATCAAACAATAAAATGATTATTAGAATTTTCAGTATACAATTAATATTAAATGACGAGGAGGTCCATCAAAATGAAAGCGAATACAAAAATGAAATAATGACTATACGAAGAAACAGGATTGCAAACAAAAGACAGTGCTTCCTTATATTAATGAACAACCGGAATGTAGATTAGCACCGAGGTGGTGGTAAACGGCTGGATTGGAAAGCGGCACATATTGGGAGTGTTTTGCTTCGAATGTTCAATAAGGGCTGGAAGAGGTTGAAACTTTGCTTATCCAATCTAGGTAACCCGTGGTCATGCGCATACCGATGCACCACGGGCAATGTGCATTTTTGAAATTGGATTGGCAAAAGAATAAATTTAGTTCCAAGGCTTCCCGTATTTTGCTGGTTAGGCTATGGGGGACGTGCCGGGTTTGGATAATTTTGAACGATATGGTGGCAAGCGGAGAACTAAATACCCAGCATGCAATTAATAATAGGGGGAATAATTATGGGATCACCAAATGTGGCGGCAAATACGAAACAAGAGAAGCCGCAAATTCAATCAACTACTAATATACTGAAGTTTATAATATATAGTTTAATAGGAAGTTTTATGTTTTTTATTCCTATTACCATAAATGGTGTTTCAAGCATACCAATTGATCATATAGTAACATGGATCAAAGTAACCTTGCCGTCAGCCGTTCCTATTTATGCTCTCATTGTCATTCTAGTAGGAGCTGTTTATCCATTTATCTCAAAAAGTTGGAGCAAGGATAAGGTATCAATAGTTTTTTCTTTCTTAAAAGTAATAGGTGCTGTTGTTGCGATCTTAATATATTTCAAGATTGGGCCCGAATGGTTAATGGCCCCAAGTATGGGTCCTTTCCTTTTCGAAAAACTTGTCATACCTGTAGGGCTTGTCGTTCCTTTTGGTGCTATATTTTTGGCGCTTCTCATTGGATATGGGCTTCTCGAATTTTTGGGTGTACTGATGCAGCCAATCATGAGGCCGATATTTAAAACGCCGGGGCGTTCAGCAGTTGATATGGTCGCTGATTTAGCAGGAAGCTACTCCATTGGTATGCTTATTACGAATCGACTATATAAAGAAGGAAAATACACGCTTAAAGAAGCTGCTATTATTGCAACTGGTTTTTCAACCGTTTCAGCAACGTTCATGATCGTTGTAGCAAAAACTCTCGGGCTTATGGACTTATGGTCCCTTTTCTTTTGGGTTTCTTTAGGGATAACGTATCTTGTCACTGCCATTACCGTACGGATTTGGCCGCTAAATAAAATGAGCGACGATTATTATTCGGATAATGCCGATCCGGAAGAAGTTATCAAAGAAGGACTTTTCAAAAATGCCTGGAACAATGCGATGGTGGGAGCAAACAATTCCGTAAGTCTTGGCAGAAATTTATGGGAAAACTTAAAGGACGGTTTTCTTATGACAATGAGCATTCTGCCGTCCATTTTATCCGTTGGTCTCATCAGCCTTGTATTAGCGGAGTATACTCCAGTATTTAATTTACTTGGCTATCTTTTTTATCCATTTACCTGGGCATTGCAAATACCTGAACCATTTTTGGCTGCAAAAGCTTCAGCTATAGGAATTGCAGAAATGTTCCTGCCGGCGCTTCTCGTAGTTGATGCACCTCTGGTAACTAAGTTCATTATTGCCGTGGTATCTGTATCATCCATATTGTTCTTCTCAGCGACGATACCTTGTATCCTATCAACCGAAATCCCAATCAGCATTACGAAGTTGATTGTAATCTGGTTTGAACGGACGCTCATCACGTTAATTATTACTGCACCTATCGCAATATTGCTGCTTTAGTACAAATCAACGAATCTTAATTCGATTCACAAATCGAACAGGTGCGTTCATATTATAAGGTCGGCCAGTAAAAATTACTGGTTGACCTTTTTTAATAGAATCTTTTATATCAGTAGCCAGGGTAGGACGTACGGGTGCGCGGGACATTTGAAGGCTTGTTGGGACGTAGTATAAATTATTTGGAGCAGCATCATCATCACAGAAAAGGATATTGAGTTTAATATGTTTCTAACAAAACATATTTATATCTTTCGAGAATTTCGACATTATATTGACAATAATATAGTTACTCATTAGAATTGAAAATGATTCTCAATATGGTACTGGAGGCACCAATGTTATGTCAAAAAGAAGAAACAGCAAACAAGTGTTATTTATATCCGCAATCGTTTTAATTTTATCAACGCTTTTACTTGGATGTACAAATGAATCAAAAGAAAATTCAACTTCAAATAAAGACAGTAAAGACATGCTTACTTTTGCTTGGCCTAGGGATATAGGTGAAATGAATCCGCATGTCTATAATCCTTCTCAATTATTCGCTACATCAATGATATACGAACCTTTGGTTAGTTACCAAGATGGAGGCGAGCTGAAACCGCATTTAGCTGAATCTTGGGAAATTTCCAAGGATGGGAAGGAATATACGTTCAACCTGCGTCAAGATGTGAAATTTTCTGACGGTACAAGCTTTAATGCTGAAATTGTGAAAAAGAACTTTGATGCTATATTGAAAAATGTTGATTTACATAGTTGGTTGGGCTTTATTCCGAAAGTGGATCAAACGGAAGTAATTGACCAAAACACGTTTAAACTAACATTAAAGGAGCCATATTATCCTACTATTCAAGAGTTAGCCGTCGTTCGTCCAGTCCGTTTCTTAGGTGATGCTGGATTTCCTAAAGATGGTGACACTTCTAAAGGTGTTACAAAACCAGTCGGTACAGGCCCATGGGTTTTGGAAGAATATAAAGCAGATGAATATGCTATTTTCAAACGCAATGATAACTATTGGGGTGAACTCCCTAAAGTAAAGAAAATCAAAGTCAAGATCATTCCTGATGCTGAAACCCGAGTTCTTGCTTTTGAAAAAGGTGACCTAGACCTTATTTATGGTGAAGGTGTTATCAGTCTAGATGCTTTCAAACAATTAGAAACAACAGGTACCTATGAGACTAGTATTTCTGATCCGGTAGCAACAAGACAACTAGTCATGAATACGAAGAAAGAACAGCTTTCAGATTTACGTGTTCGTCAAGCGTTACAATATGGATTTAATAAAAAAGCAATGGTTGACGGAGTTACTTCTGGGTTGGAAGAGAAGGCAGATTTTATTTTACCGACAAACTTCCCTTATACTTCAGACATTGATGTAACAGCGATTGATTATAATGTCGAAAAAGCAAAAGCTTTATTAGATGAAGCAGGGTGGAAGCTTCCAAAAGGAAAAAACGTTCGTGAAAAAGACGGAAAACCACTTGAAATTGAGTTAATGTACGACTCTGCAGAATCGGTTCAAAAAGCAATGGCCGAAACATTACAATCTGAGTGGGCGGCACTAGGTGTTAAATTAAATATCGTTGGAGTTGAGCTTACGGTACAAATTGAAAGATTTAAAGCTAATGATTTTGAATTGAATTTCTTTAGTAACTACGGCGCACCATATGATCCACATACTTTCGTTAACATCGTTGGTTCAGAAGGATTTGGTTTTAACGAAGCCATTTCATCTTATCCGAACAGAGATAAGTTGTTAAAACAAATTGCAGATGTTCCTCGAACAACAGATGAAAAAGAACGTCAAGAACTTTACTCAACTATTTTGGAATCACTACAAGACCAAGGAGCGATTGTACCTATATCTTATATTAAGAAAATAGCTGTTTACCAAAAAGATGTATCTAATTTTACATTCCCTGCTAACCGGGATGAACACCCATTCACAGGAATTAGCATCGAGAAGTAAGTTACAGGAGGGTTTTCATGGGCAATTATATCTTGAAACGAATTATGGCCATTATTCCCATCTTTCTTTTGGCCACTCTTCTAACGTTTGGAATGATTCACCTTTCACCCGTTGACCCAGCTGAGGCATATTTAACTGCAGCACATATCCAATCTACAGATGAGATATTGGCTCAGAAAAGACATGAGTTTGGCTTAGATCAACCCCTCCATGTTCAATATGTAAACTCTATCATTAAGATATGCCAATTTGATTTTGGCATATCTTATATTTCGAATAAACCTGTTTGGGACGAGGTTACATATCGAATGCCAGCGACAATTCAGTTAGCTTTAGGTAGCATCACATTAGCGGTCCTGATTAGTGTCCCTCTTGGTTTTTGGGCAGGCATAAAGAAAAACAGTGGAATCGACCATTTTAGTCGACTTCTTTCTTTTTTCGGGGCATCGATCCCCTCTTTTTGGCTTGGTTATTTATTGATTTTTTTCTTTTCTGTTAAACTCGACCTATTCCCTGTTGAAGGAATCGGGACTTGGCAACATCTAGTCCTCCCTTCCGTTACTTTAGCTATGCCATTAATAGCCTTGTATACTCGATTGTTACGTGCTAGCGTTCTTGAAAATTTACAGGAGCCTTATATCCTTTTTGCCCGCACAAGAGGGATTCATGAAAAAGTCATTATGGGAAAACATGTATTGAGAATAGCCATATCCCCTATGATAACTGGATTAGGGATGAATTTAGGAAAGCTGCTGACTGGAACCATTATCGTCGAAGCGGTCTTTTCCTGGCCAGGATTCGGTCGTTATTTTATTGAAGCTATTTTTAATCGGGATGTTCCTGTCATTCAATGCTATGTGCTTTTAGCAGCGGGACTATTCATCATTAGCAACTTGATCGTTGATCTTATTCAAATGTGTATTGACCCACGCATCTCCAAAAAAGGAGGGCAACGTCAATGATAACAAGTATTCGCATTATGATGAGAGGTCAAAAAGTGATTGTCCTTTGTTCGATAATATTGAGCTTCCTATTTATCATCACCATCTTGGCTCCTTGGATTGCACCTAATGATCCTATTGCTGTCAATTTAGCTAATAAACTACAGCCCTCTTCCTTTGAGTATCCATTGGGAACCGATCATTTAGGAAGGTGCACGTTATCACGCATCTTATATGGAGCTCGCATTTCGTTAGGATTTGCCACATTAATCTTTATTTCATCTTTAGGCATCGGTTTGATTGTTGGAACCATTGCTGGTTATAAAGGTGGTTGGGTGGACCAGGTACTAATGAGACTTTGTGATGGTATTATGGCATTTCCGAATCTTTTGCTCATTCTTGGACTTGTTGGTATATTGGGACCTGGCCTTAAACAAGTCATCTTAGCATTGATGCTTGTGCAATGGGTATATTACGCGAGAATTTTCCGAGGAATGGTACTTAGTCTGAAAGAACAAAACTATATAGCTGCTGCTAAAATAAGCGGTTCTTCTCAATGGAAGATAATAAAGAAACATATTGTTCCAAATGTTCTCCCGCCGCTCGCTGTTATGGGTACATTAGAAATGGGCTGGGCGATCATGGATATATCCGCCATGTCGTTTCTAGGTTTAGGTGTGCAACCCCCTACACCAGAATGGGGAGCAATGATTCATGAAGGGAAATCGTATATTCGGACGAATCCAGAATTAATGCTATATCCAGGTTTGATGATTATGCTCGTTGTCGTCACCTTCAATTTATTAGGCGAAGCGCTGTCAGAACGTTTTGGAGTCAAACGTCGTTAATAAAAAAGGAATGAGAAGATTGAGAACAGAACGATCGAATGTATTAAAAGTCAGCGATCTACATGTACAAGTACAAACAAAAGATGGTGCGTCCACCCTCGTTCAGGATATTAATTTTGAACTGAAAAAAGGGAGGGTGCTAGGTCTTGTTGGGGAAAGTGGGAGTGGCAAAACCGTTACGAGTATGTCCATTCTACAGCTTCTTGATCGGAAAACAACGACGATTGAAGGTAGCATTACCCTCCAAGGACGAGAATTGAATGGGTTAGACGATAAAGAAATACGTAAAATCCGTGGCAAGGATATTGCCTTTATTATGCAAAATCCGATGAATTCATTTACGCCTGTTTTTACAATTGGCAATCAATTTATCGAAACGATCAGGTCTCATACCTCATTGAATAAAAAACAAGCAAAAGAGCTTGCCATCGATGCGATGCAAAATGTAAACCTGCCAGATCCCGCGAAACTATTAAAAAGCTATCCTTTTCAATTGAGTGGAGGTATGCTTCAACGCGTGATGATTGCGATGGCTGCATGTTTACATCCTTCAGTTATTATTGCTGATGAGCCGACAACTGCACTCGATGTTCATAACCAATTACAAGTACTTCGCCACTTGGATAAAATTCGTTCTGAATATGGAACATCCATTTTACTCATTTCTCATGATCTGGGAGTCATTTCTGAAATGGCAGATGATGTAGTCGTTATGCAACATGGCAGAATTGTAGAAACTGCAAATGTATTTGAACTATTTGATAATCCGCAGCATGAGTATACAAAGAAACTGCTAAATGCCCGACTTACCTTAAATCTTGAAGAACCTATCGCCCATATGTTGTGATATATAGATTGCATTCTTTTGAGGGGTGAACAAATGAGTTTATTACAAGTAAAAGCAGTAACTCATAGCTATAATTCTCATACGTTTTTTAAGTGGAAAGACCATTCTAAAAAAGTACTCACTGACATTTCCCTCTCTATTGACGAAGGAACATGTTTAGGACTACTTGGGACGAGTGGAGCTGGAAAAAGCACATTAGGAAAAGTGATTCTTGGCTTAGAACGTCCACAGCAAGGACAGGTTCTGTTTCAAGGGCATGATATTTATACTGCTGATAAGCTTATTCGACAAAAGATACGCCGAGATCTACAGGTTGTTTTTCAAGATTCGCATTCATCTGTCAATCCACGAATGACGGCCGAGCATATTATAGGCGAGCCATTAGAAAACTATGAAAAACTAACCGTAGCCGAACAAAAAAGAACAGTTATTGAGTTATTGGAAAGAGTAGGCCTAAGTGAGAAGGATTTAAAAAAATACCCACACCAATTTAGCGGTGGACAATTGCAAAGAATTAATATTGCTAGAGCAATTTCTCTTAAGCCACTGCTAATCGTCTTAGACGAATCCGTAAGCAGTCTAGATATGGTTAATCAAACACTAATTTTAGAATTATTAAGTGAGTTGAAAAAAGACTTCGGCTTATCTTATCTTTTTATTACACATGATATTAAAGCGGCCTATTCAATCTCTGATACTTTGGGTGTACTGGAAAAAGGAGAATTAATCGAGCTTTACGATTCTAAAAATCAGTTTTTTTCGTCAGAACATCCTGTCATTAAACAGATGAGAGGCTCTATCCTTGCTAAGCATCCGCGTTTTCGTTCTCTTCCGACGAGGACCAACAAGTCCTAGTCTAGAATCTATATTTATTGATTAGAAGGCCTCGATTTCAATTTGATAATCGAGGCTCTTGTTTATATTTCTTTTGAAGAACATATTGGAGGGAAATTGGATGAATCATCGATCATACCTTACTTTAGCCATTCCCTTAACGATTTCAACGATGACAACACCTTTATTAGGGGCTGTGGATACGGCAGTTGTTGGTCAGCTTCCAGACCCGGCGTATATTGGGGGAGTTGCAGTAGGTAGCGTTATTTTTAATACTTTATATTGGTTATTCGGTTTTTTACGAGTTAGCACCTCTGCGTTTACCGCTCAAGCTAATGGGGCAAACGATCAAGCTCAAGGAGCACTCGCTTTGTTTCGCCCTTTTTTATTAGCCGTCATTGTAGGTCTTTGTTTTATCCTCCTGCAATGGCCGATTGAATATGCGGCTTTAAAACTAATTGCCCCTGAGTTCAATGTTAGCAAATTTGCAGCGGAATATTTTCGCATTCGAATTTGGGGAGCTCCCTTCACTTTGATGAATTATGTCATTCTTGGATGGTTGATGGGCATGTCGAAGATTAAAGTATCTTTATTTTTGCAAGTGTTCATGAATGTTCTAAATATGGTTCTTGCCATTTTGTTTGTTCATGTATTTTCCTTGGCCGTAAAAGGGGTGGCTATGGCAACTTTAATCGCGGAAATCACAGCCTTCTTAATTGGCTTACTCCTTTTATTGAAGGCATCACCGATTCGATGGAAAATGCCAGCTGTGGGAACGCTTATAGATTCACATTCCATGAAAAAGATGTTTATCGTTAACCGGGATTTATTTATTCGAACGCTTTGTTTATTAGCTGTTTTTAACTTGTTTACAGCAAAAGGTGCTACTTTTGGTACAGAGCTATTGGCTGCCAATGCTGTATTGATTCAAATTCATTATATTATGGCTTATTTCTTTGATGGGTTTGCGAATGCATCTAGCATACTAGTAGGTAAAGCGATTGGTTCAAATAATGAAAAATTATATAAAAAAACGCTCACCCTGTCCTGGCAATGGTCAATTCTATCCGCTTTCTTCATTGCTTGTTCCTATGCAATATTTCAGGAACGGATTATTGGACTCTTCACGAATTTACCTAGAGTAATCGAGCTTTCGAATACATATGGAGCTTGGCTAATTATTTTCCCATTCACAGCCTGTTTCGGACTCGTCATTTACGGTGTCTTCACGGGAGCGACTGAAATTGTACCGGTTCGAAACTCTATGATTTACGCGTTGATGGCGTATATTATTGTGCAATTCACTGCAACCCCCATCTGGGACAATCATGGCTTATGGCTCGCCTTCATCGTCTTTAGTGTGGGTAGATCTTGCTTTCTAGTTATGTATATCCCTAGACTGAATAAGAGAATTTTTCATGTTAAACAAGAATTGTGAATGCCTTTCCTTAATATAAAGGTAATCCGAAGTATCATAGAGACAAGTTGCTAAATAGTGGATTATTGATCCAACAGGTGCATGGACTAAGATCGAAGCTGTCTTTTAAGGCAGCTTTTTCTTTATGATCGGCTGTTTTTATTGTGAAGGATTCCATATCCTCTTTTTTTTCTCACTGAAACAATATTAGGAAAAACATCCATAAAAATTATTTGGAGAAAATAATATTTATTCTGAAAATTCATATTATAATACTTTATTCTTATGCTATATTATAGGGAGAATTATTTATTATCACGTATAATCTAAGAATTGGAGTGATTTGAATGAAGAAACTTGGTTTACTGAGTATGTTTTTGATTCTAACTATCTTTATCTCGGCTTGTGGAACCAATGAAGAAAAAAATGCAGGTGAGGAAAAGAAACCTGAAAAGGTATATAAAGTTGGTGTGGATACGACCTATCCTCCTTTTGAATTTAAAGAGGGGAACGAATATAAAGGCATTGATATTGAATTGATCAATGCAATCGCAAAAGACCAGGATTTTAAAATCAAATTGTCTCCAATGGATTTCGGCGGAATCATCCCGGCTATGCAAGCCAATCAGCTTGATGTGGCCATTGCGGGAATGAGCATTACAGAGGAAAGAAAAAAGGTAGTAGATTTCTCAACACCGTATTTTGATGCAGGATTAACAATAGTTGTTAAAAAAGATAATACAAATACTAAAACTGTTAAAGATCTTAAAGGAAAAACCATAGCAGTGAAAAAAGGAACAACAGGTGCTAAATATGCACAGGATAATGCTACGGAACTAGGAATTAAAGTTGTTCAATTCAATGATAGCCCAGCGATGTTCCAGGAAGTGGCCAACGGCAACGCCGATGCCCTTATAGAAGATTACCCGGTTATCTCCTATGCGATCGCCCAAAAAGATCTTGGGTTGAAAATCGTAGGTGACCGTTTGAATGGTGACAAATATGGAATTGCTGTATTGAAAGGGCAAAACGAGGATTTATTGAAGAAAATAAATGATGGTCTTGCCAATCTTAAAAAAGACGGCACGTATGATGAAATAATTAAAACGTATCTTGGTGAATAAACAATAGATTAAAGCTCGATAGGCGCGCTTATGGCGCGCTTTCTTTTTCAAAGGGGTGAAAGAAATGGATATAATTGTTGCGGCATTGCCTATTTTATTAAAAGGACTTCAGGTGACGCTTTATATCTTTGTGATTGCCATTATCCTAGGTTTTTTGATTGGTTTACTGATCGCTTTGCTGCGACTTGCCCCCATCAAGATCTTGAACTGGATTGCAAAGGTTTATGTGGATGCGATACGAGGGACACCGTTCATCGTTCAGTTGTTTTTTATCTATTTTGGTGTGAATTCACTGAATTTGATTTCTTTGAACAGTACAACAGCTGGAATAATTACCGTTGCAATCAATGCAGGGGCATATTTTGCTGAAATAATAAGGGCAGGGATACAATCCATCGATAAAGGACAAACGGAAGCGGCAAGATCCATCGGGTTCACTGGAACTCAAACAATGAGATATGTCGTGCTTCCGCAAGCCTTTAGAAGGATGCTCCCTACGATTACGAACCAATCGATCATCAGCTTGAAAGACACTTCTCTATTATCCGTCATTGGTATAGCCGATTTAACCCAGCAAGGCCAGATTCAAGCTTCGGCAACCTTTGAAGCATTCAAGATTTGGCTGGCAGTTGGTGTGATTTACTTTATCATCATCTATTTGTTAACCCTAATTGCTAATTTCATAGAAAGGAGGGTACAAGTTCGATGAGCATCATTACTGTAAAAAACCTGAGAAAATCATTTGGAACTGTCGAGGTTTTAAAAGATATTAATGCAGAAGTGCAGGAAAAGGAA
Organism: Bacillus sp. ISL-34; assembly: GCF_018613325.1. Classification (GTDB taxonomy): domain Bacteria; phylum Bacillota; class Bacilli; order Bacillales; family DSM-1321; genus Peribacillus. The sequence goes on from NZ_JAGGQJ010000011.1 coordinate 267,265, forward strand.
GTAATTTGCGTAATAGGCCCTTCTGGATCTGGAAAGAGTACATTCCTGCGTTGCCTGAATCTCCTTGAGGAAGTTACGGGCGGTGAGGTGGTCATTAACGGACATGAAATAACCGATCCTAAAAGGAAAATCAATATAAACAAAGTCCGGCAAGAAGTTGGAATGGTTTTTCAACATTTCAATCTATTTCCCCATAAAACCGTTTTGGAGAACATAACCTTGGGCCCTATTAAAATTCGTGCCACCGATAAAGCGGAAGCAGGAAGGTTAGCGCTCGAGTTATTGGATAAGGTTGGTCTAAAGGAAAAAGCAAATAGCTATCCAGGGGAACTTTCCGGCGGACAAAAACAGCGGGTCGCCATCGCAAGGGCATTGGCGATGAATCCGAAGATCATGCTATTTGATGAACCGACTTCGGCCCTTGACCCTGAAATGGTCGGCGATGTTTTGGAGGTAATGAAACAACTTGCAAAAGAAGGCATGACAATGGTCGTTGTTACGCATGAAATGGGCTTTGCCCGGGAAGTCGGGGACAGGGTCATATTCATGGATGGAGGGTATATCGTGGAAGAAAATGAGCCGAATGAATTATTCGGTAACCCTCAGCACGAAAGAACGAAAGCATTCTTGAGCAAGGTGCTTTAATGTTCGGGCAAATAACAAAAAAGAAACCTATGCATTCGCGATATGCATAGGTTTCTTTTTTATTTACTTGGCACCGTAACTAATCAAGTTCGTCATGATTCGATATCCACCTGGAACCTGGCCTTGAATTTGCCTGTATAGCACAAGGTTGGTGTAGAGGTAGGTGCCATTACCGTATTTAGCCATGAGGATTCCGCCATCAAATGGTTCTTCATTTGGATCGGCCATGGAAATGAATGTTTCAAACCGTTCATCCCATTCCATTGGGAAGTACAATCCTCTTTCTTGGACCCAATTGCTCCAGTCATCACTTGTTATTTTATTTGGATAATTAAAGAGAGCCGATTCTGGTTTCGTGACGTTTACCGTGGCTTTTTCATCGGTTACCCGCCAGCGAATGGAAGGATTCCCGAGGGTAAGGGGATATGGAGCTGTCTTCATGGCATCCCATCCATCACCCGGTTTATGGTATTGAACGACGAGATGACCGCCGTTTGCCACATATTCAAGTAAGCGCGCGTTATTTGCCTTTAAATCTTCCCTTGATAGGTAGGCACGGATGCCTGTAACGATCGTGTCATATTGGCTTAAATCACCTTCAGCTAAATCGGCTGCAGTTAACTTCGTAATGTTCAGACCTGCATTGCTTAAGTAATCTGCCACTTTATCGAATCCGCTTTCAATGTACCCCACTTTTAATGAAGCTGGCTTCAAAAGCTCAAATGCAACGGTGTTGATAGCTGCTGGGTATTGGTAATAGAATGTTCCGATATGGTCATAGGAAATTTCCTGAATGGTCGTATCAAAGGTTTTTCCATTGACGGTAGCAGCTGCCTTCACCTGATATTCGCCATTTTGAATTGCCTTCGGCGGTCTGAGGGTGAACTTCACTTGTTTTTCTTCTGATTTTTCATTAAATGATACAGTGGCATTTTTGGGATGAACTTCCCAATTTTCAGGGACTTTTAAAGCGACCTTTGCCGATGCTTTTCCTTCTGTATAGTTTTTCAAGGTTACCGTCACTGGGACTTCTTCTTTTACATCTGCTGTATTTACGACGATATCTTCAGGAGATAGGGTAAGGCCGACGTCGGGAAGGACAGCGATCGTTCCATCCACTTCTTCCTTGATGGCAGTTTTTGTGCTGCCGTATTTATAAGAAATGCTGGTTGTAATGGCTGATTCATCATAGGCATGGTAATAGGCTGCATCTTCAGGGACTTCAACCAGGTAGGTCATTGTCGCTGATTTATTTGGTGCTAGGTTGACATCTTTAGATTTTGTTTTGGTCTTCCATTCTTTAGGCACATTCAATGCAGCAGCGACTTTTTTCAGTGTTTGTTTCCCGTTATTCTTCACGGTTACGGTTACGTACGTATTTTGACCTTTCGTCAGGATCTTTGAAGCCGCGTTAGCTTGAACTTCGAGTCCTGAAGAGACATAACTGACGTTTTGCAATTGCTCTTCTTTTAATGAGAGCTTATGAAGCAAGTCGTTCTTTATGGCTGGGCTTAGCTTTGCCTTTTTGACTTGCGCAGTAATTGAACGAACATTGGAGAGAGCATTTTGGGATGTTGAAAAAACACGTTTTTCATTGGGATAAGCCGCAATGACGGCGTCCAAATTCCGTTGCAGGTATTTAAATTCACCTTTCAATTTTGAAGCTGAGCGGGGGAGTTTTTCAGCCCATTCAGTAAAATTGTAAGGTACACCTGCAAAAAGGTCCGACTGGTTTTTTGCATCAACGGCGCTTTGCTTCAAATCCAGATGGATCTGGCGAGGTGCTGCAGGAATATCGGAACCCATGCCTTGGCTTTTATGCAGATAGCGTGATTGTTCTCCAAGCTGTGGGTAAGTCATATTGTATATTGGGTCATATTTACCGATTTCAATCGAAGTGGTTGCTTGATCTGCCGAGGAAACGGGCAAATATAACTTTTTCACTTGCCATACCGATAGACCTTGTTTCAATTGTTGCGGAAACACAGTTGGGTCGGCCGCATCCTTAAAGGCACGTTCACTTAAGATTGTCATTGTTCGATGATGTCCATGCTGGGTATCATCATTTTGGAAGGATGGCATCAATATATCCGGCTGATACGTCCGTATAAAGCGGATAAGCCTTTCATAGGTGAGTTCCTCGCCCCATTTTTCCAATGTTTCCTCTGGTGTTTTGGAGAAGCCGAAATCATAAATGGGATCTGAGGTAGTTTCACTTAGATGGTAGGCCTTAACCCCGGTGATTTTTGCAGCTTCTATCATTTCCCTTGAACGGATGATTCCAAGAGCATTGTCCAATTCATCCCCGATTTCATTTTGTCCTCCTTCACCGCGGTTCGCTATCAGGCTGGATGTCTTAACCCCTAACCCTCTCGATAGATAAGCGAGGAAGTCACTGCGTTCATCATCTGGATGGGCACCGCTGTTCAAGAATGTCACGGTCGTTTCGAGAGGCTTGACCGCATTCCATAACTCAACGTTGGCTTCATCAGGATTTGCAGCGCTACCTCCAAGCGGCAATAATCCAAGAACCAACAAAAGGGAAAGCAACGATAACAGAGCTTTTTTCATTATTCTTTTAACCCCCTTCAACATTTATAAAACACCTAAAAAAATGTAGGTTAGTAATATTTTCTAACTAACCAGACGAAAAAAACTTATCTAATAAATAGCACTTATGGTTATAAATGTAAATAATGCGAAGTAACTATTAAAAATTGAACATTTTAAAGGTTCAGAAAAATTACTTGTGTGCAGAATTTTTTTAAGTTATATTTCTACTTAATTAGGAAGATTTACTAACTAAATGATGTAAGGCCGTGATGTGATGAGTTTTAAAAGACCACCCAGTCATCAAAAATATGTCAATAAAAAAAGAATCATTCAATGCATCCAGGAATGTTCGCCCATTTCAAGAGCTGAAATCTCCGTTAAGCTTCAGCTAAGTAAACCAACTGTTTCTCTTGCTGTGGATGAACTTATACAGGAGAAATGGGTATTTGAGAAAGGAATAGGAGAATCCTCCTCTCAAGGCGGGAGAAGGCCCATCCAGCTCTTTTTTAATGAAAAGGCTGCCTATATCATTGGGGTCGATATAGGCGGGACGAAAGTGAAAATCGTTTTAAGTGATTTAAGCGGCAACATCCTTGCCGACACTAGTTTTTCAACTAACACCTATTTACAATCAGGGCTTCTTAAACAAATGGCGATTGAAACGGAACGGTTAATTGCAAAGAATCAGATTGCGAAAGGCAGGATATTGGGGATGGGAGTCGGGATCCCTGGTATAACGCAAACGGCAAGCGGATTAGTAATAGAGGCACCGAGTTTAGGCTGGGTACAATATCCGTTCATAGCCGAAGCGAAACGGTATTTTGATTTCCCCATTTTTCTGGACAATGATGTAAACGCGGCTGCGCTAGGTGAACAGTGGCTGGGTAATGCACAAAATAAGCGGAATTTGCTGTTCGTTGCGGTTGGAACGGGGATAGGAAGCGGCATTATCTTGAATAACCAGTTATACAGAGGGGCTTCAAGTGCAGCTGGGGAAATGGGATATATGGTAACGGACAAAGAGGATATGAAGCGTGAATTCAAGCCGGTTTTCCATAGATACGGCTATTTGGAAAGTGTCGCAGGAGGAAAGTCGATTGGCGGTCATTTTACAAGGGAGGTTCTTAAGGATCCTGATCATCTTTTATTCGAACGGGCCAAATCTTCCGAACTATCGGGGGAGGATGCTTTTTTGTCAGCAAAAAAAGGAGACACGACAGCCATTGCCGTCATAAATGAAGCCATCGAACATTTAGCCTGCGGAATTGTCAATGCGGCTAGTTTGCTAAATCCAGAAGTGATCATTTTAGGAGGTGGTGTATTAAATTCATCCGAATACATTTTACCTAGAATTCAGGAGATCGTTGATCGATATCTTCCAAGTTTAGTAGAAATGAAAACTTCACAACTTGGAGAAAACGCAGGAGTACTAGGAGCGGTTTCCCTATTCTTAAGGGAACATGATGGCATTTTGAATTTTCGTGATGAGGGGGAGTATTAATGAAAAACAGTAAAAAGTCGCTTGTTTCGGTAATGGCCTTATCGGCAGCACTATTGATTTCGGGATGTAACGGTACAGATACGAAAACGAATTCGGATGCTGGCGGTGCCAAGGGAGAAAAGGGTGAGCTGGAAGATAAGATCGTTGTTTATTCACCGCATGGCAAAGATATTTTATCAAAATTCGAAAAACAGTTCGAAGATGAGTATGGTATTGATGTTGAGTGGCTTGATATGGGGTCTCAGGAAATCCTTGACCGCGTTCGATCAGAGAAAAGTAATCCGCAGGCAGACGTTTGGTGGGGGGCACCTTCCACGAACTTCAATCAAGCAAAGGGTGATGGGCTGCTGGCTGCTTATAAGCCTAGCTATTCCGATAGTCTCGATGAAGGATTCCGCGATCCGGAATGGTATTGGACGGGAACGAGCCAGACACCGGAAGTCATCATGTATAACAGCAAAGAACTATCAAAAGACGAGGTGCCGAAAGATTGGGATGAGCTGCTTGATCCGAAGTGGAAAGACGAAATCATCATCCGCTATCCGTTAGCCTCCGGAACGATGAGGACAATTTTTTCTGCGATGATCTATCGTACTTATAAGGATACAAATGATCCAAAAGAAGGGTATGACTGGTTAAAGAAGCTCGACCAAAACACAAAGGAATATTCAGCAAACCCGGAAATGATGTATAACAAGGTAGCCAAAGGAGAGGGCTCACTTTCCGTTTGGGCAATGCCGGATGTTGTCATGCTGAAAGAAAATAAAAATTATCCGTTTGAGTTCGTCATTCCAGAAAGCGGAACGCCAGTATTGACAGAAGGTATCGCCATCGTTGAAGGTGCCAAGCATCCAAAAGCGGCAGAAGCCTTTTATGAGTTTGTGAATTCACCGGAAGCCGCAAAAACTTTGGCAGAAGAATTTTACAGAATTCCGACCAGAAATGATGTGAAGGATTTACCTGAATGGATCACGGAAACAGAAATTAAAGCGATGGATATTGATTGGAATGCATTCGAGGAAAAAGGTGACGAGTGGATGAAATATTGGGACGAAAATATTAAAAGTGGAGATAAAGAAATTAAAGAATAAGGAAGTGTCGTTCGGATGGCGTCAATAAAAATAGAGAATGTCCAAAAAGCCTTCGGGAAAACGATAGCTGTTGACCATTTGAATCTGGACATCAAAGAAGGTGAGTTTTTTACCTTTCTTGGTCCAAGTGGCTGCGGTAAAACGACAACGCTTCGGATGATTGCCGGTTTTTATTATCCAACAAAAGGAGTCGTCCGATTTGGCGACAAAGATATGACGCGTGTACCTCCGGAGAAAAGAAATACAGGCATGGTTTTTCAAAACTATGCCCTCTTTCCCCACATGACTGTTTTTGAAAATGTAGCGTTTGGCTTGCGTGTGAGAAAAGTTTCTTCTGCTGACTTAAAGAGGAGAGTGCAGGATGCCCTCCAAAAGGTCAGGCTGGAGAGCTACTCGAATCGTCAAGTGAGCCAGTTAAGCGGAGGGCAGCAGCAGCGGGTGGCCCTTGCGAGAGCACTTGTCATTGAACCGGAAATATTACTGCTTGATGAACCATTAAGTAATCTGGATGCTAAGCTTCGTGATGAAATGAGAGTGGAAATCTTAAGGCTGCAGCGTGATTATAAGATAACCACCATTTATGTCACACATGATCAGGCTGAGGCATTATCCATGAGTGATCGGATCGCTGTATTCAATTATGGTGTATGTCACCAGGTCGGGACGCCGGCAGAAATTTATAATCGGCCGGCCAATGATTTTGTGGCAAGCTTTATAGGCGAGATTAATCTATTGCCCGTTCAACTCGAAAAAGTTCAACAAGAGAATATAGTGGTTGCCCTTAAAAATAGTGAACAGCCGATTAAATTGAATGTGGAAAATCAAGCTAGGGAAGGAAATTCAATCCTACAGACTGATGATGACCTTGCTGTTTCGATTCGTCCTGAAGCAATCAGAATTCTGGATGTGACCGAAGAAGGAATGAATATCTTTAAAGGTAAAATAAATTCCGTTCAATTCTTTGGTTCTGTTGTGAATGTCATGGTGGATGTTCAAGACGTGTTACTAAGGGTCGACGTGTTCAACACTCATGATTTTGGATACTTTTATCAAGGAAAGGAAGTGTATGTCCAGCTTCCTGAGAAACAGCTGCGTCTTATTCCCGTCATAAGCGGTGATGCTCCATGATTAAAAACCGTGATACGAGATTGACGATTTTGCTCCTTATACCAGTTGTATTGGTGCTCGTAGCTTACGTACTCTACCCATCGTTGAGGACCTTCATAGAAAGTCTGCAAAAAGACGGATCGATATCCCTTGGAAATTATCAGGACTTCTTCGTACAGGAATCGAAAACGAACTTAGAGGCTCTATGGAATTCTGTTTATATATCCTTATTGAGTGTATTGGTCAGTGCCTTGATTGGCATCCCGCTCGCATTCATTTTTAACCGTTACGATTTTCCCGGCAGAAGCTTCTTTTCATCAGCAGCGATTTTACCGATTGTCCTTCCATCATTGGTAGGGGTCATGGCCTTTATGTTTTTATATGGAGAATCGGGATTGATTCCAAATGCCATCAAGGATCTGTTTGGTCTCGATAAAGTTCCTTTCAAGATTGGCGGGGTATCCGGGATCCTTATCGTGCATGCCTATACGATGTATGTTTATTTTTATATGACCGTATCCGCTGCAATCAATAAAATAGATCCGTCCCTTGAAGAAGCCGCTTATAACTTAGGAGCAAATAAAATCAAGGTCTTTTGGAAGGTGACATTTCCATTATTGACACCTGCCATCGTTGCCGCATCTTTACTTGTTTTCATGATATCGATGGCTTCATTCAGTGCCCCGTTTTTATTGGCTGGCGGGTACAGGGTGTTGAGCCTGCAAATTTATTTTTCAAAAATCAATGGTGATATGGAAATAGCCGCTACTCAATCCGTCATTCTATCCATCGTTTCGATTTCATTTCTGTTATTCATGCGTTGGTATCAGAATAGGAAAGATTATCGCATGGCTTCGAAAGGAATTGGTGCACACAGGAGTGAAGTGAAGAACCCGTTCATGAAATGGGTGATGGTCGTAACGGGTATCATCGGCGTTATTATTCTCCTTTTACCGCACTTTACGATTCTATTGCTTTCACTAGTGCCGGACGGAACCTGGACATTTCAAACATATCCAACAGTATTTAATATGGAAAATTACCGGCTTTTGTTTGAAGACCCTAATATCTTCAAACCGTTACGAAATAGTTTATTGATGGCGGTTATTGCAACGTTGGCAAATCTGGTGTTTGGGGTCATAGCGTCCTATGTCCTTGTCAAACGGAAATTCGTCGGGAAAAGCTTTGTCGATATTCTAGTCATGATTCCTTGGGCGTTGCCTGCAACGGTCATCGGGATGAACTTGATATTCGCATTCAATGAACCTAGCGTTTTTTCCTTTGGTCAAATATTGGTTGGAACATTTTGGATTTTGCCGCTTGCCTATTTCATCAGGCATATTCCACTCGTTGTCCGTTCGACTAACGCCGTTCTGGAGCAGCTGGATGATTCGATTGAAGAAGCAGCCAGAAACTTGGGGGCAAAGTGGTTTTATACCTTCAGAAAAGTCATATTCCCGATTATTATGCCTGGTGTTTTATCAGGGACATTATTGGCATTTATCGAATCTGTGGGGGAATTCCCGACCTCGGTCCTGTTGTACACAATTTCAAACAGGCCCATATCCATTGAAATCATGAATCAGCTTCGGATGTTCAATATGGGGCAGGCAGCTGCCTATGGGATGATTCAAATCACGCTGATTGTAATCGTTCTCTTCATTTCGAACAAGTTTTTTGGAATCAAAGCGGAAAAAGCTTTATAAAACGGAGGTTCAAAGATGAGCAGGCTTGAAGAATTTATCAAAAATGAAGGTAGTGTCTTTCCCGGAAAAACATATGCTAGAGAGCTTTTGATGCCTGTTTTTAATGATCAAAGAGATTACTTGTTTCATGTAATGTTCGATATCCATCGGGCTCATGTCATCATGCTTTCGGAACAAAAGATCATTAAAGAAGAAGAGGCGAAAACCATGCTCGATGGGATTCGGAAAGTGGCCCAAACAGATCTCACCCAGTTGACCTATCAGCCACAATTCGAAGACTTATTTTTCATGATGGAGGCTAAGATCGGCGAAGAAATCGGTCATGAGCTTGCAGGAAAGATTCATATCGGCCGCAGTCGTAATGATATGGGCGTTGCGATGTACCGTCTTGTTTTGAGAGGTCATCTGCTCCAATTGATTGGCTATGCTACCCAATTGAGTGAGGCATTATTGGAGCAGGCTGAAAAACATACAGAAACCTATATTACTGGTTACACGCATACCCAGCCGGCTCAGCCGACTACATTAGGACATTACTTTTTGGCCATTTATGATGTGCTTCAAAGGGATATTGGCCGGTTATGGGCAGCCTATGAAACGGTTAACCAATCCCCTTTGGGCGCGGCCGCGTTAACGACCACCGGTTTTCCAATTAGCCGGAACCGTACGGCTGAACTGCTTGGATTTGATTCGGTGATTGAGAATTCCTATGACTCGATAGGCGGGGCGGATTATTTATTGGAAACCGCAACTGCCATCATGACATGCATGGTCAATACCGGAAGATGGATTCAAGATTTCCTGCAGCATGTGACAAGGGAGTTTGGAACATTTCATGTGGCGGATCCTTATGTTCAAGTGAGCAGCATCATGCCGCAAAAAAGAAATCCAGTCTCAATTGAACATTCCCGTTCGATTGCAAGCAGTGCGTATGGTGATGCACTTGCTGCAATGAATATGATTCACAATACCCCATTTGGTGATATCGTCGATACGGAAGATGATTTACAGCCGCATTTATATCGGGCTTTTTCAAATGCAGGACGTGTCATGAAACTAATGTATGCCGTCATATCGACTTTGAAAGTAAATGAAGAACACACAAAGAAAATGGCCGCAAAATCCAGTATAACGGTTACTGAATTAGCGGATACCCTATCAAGAGATTACGACATATCCTTTAGAAAAGCCCATTCCATAGCCAGTACTATTGCAAAACGGTCAATTAGTGAAGGCAAAGAGCTATATGATTGGGACACACAAAAAGTCAACAAGATCATCAATGAATTCGTTTCAGTGAACATAGCAGAAGATGAATGGAAAAAAATAATCTCTCCCGAATATTTTGTGGAGATTAGAAGCATTCAAGGCGGGCCCTCCCCAAAAGAGGTCACAAGGATGATTGTAAATAGAAAACAAAAACTGCAACAAGAGCTGCAGGAATACAAGGAAATGGTCAAAGCATTGAATGATGGCAGGAAGGCTTTAGTGGATTACTGAAGGTACCGGGTAAAAAGGAAATGAGTTTTAATGGGCATGAAACTCACGAGTATAAGCTCCAAACTCACGAGTAAAAGCATGAAACTCACGAGTAAAAGCTCCAAACTCACGAGTAAAAGCATGAAACTCACAAGTATTTGCTCCAAATTCACGAGTAAAAGCATGAAACTCACGAGTATTTGCTCCAAACTCACGAGTAAAAGCGTGAAACTCACGAGTATTTGCTCCAAACTCACGATTTATAGTCATTCTTTATTAGGGTGACTATTTATTTTTGATTTTTATCTATGAATAAATGTAGATTATTCCTTTGTAAAATACATAATATAAGGCGGAATGTTAATGTCAAATAGATCTTAGTTCGGTTTTATCCTGATTTTAATAGCTTTCGTAATATCGATTACTTTTTGCTTTAATCCTAACTTATTAATACCTAAAGGATATGATTTAGCTAATGATGGTCTGGTAGTATCCAGAACCTTGATGATTATTTTTTCGTTGTATTTATTAGTCAAAATAGGGGATTTGATGATAAACAAAAAAGATTAGCAGTCTAAAATGAGACTTCCTATAATCGATCTTGAGAAAAAGGACATTATGCTTTGGATGTCGATAATAAGGAAGGCTCAGTCTTTTGACTGAGCCTTTAACCAGCATCAAAGCTGCTTCATATATCGTTAACGGATTCAGGTTCCAACTGAATCGCGCGCTTTCTGAAAGCAAGACTTACCGTGATCATCACAATGAAATTGACTGCCAATGCGATGATACCCACATTCAAATCTTTCGCAGCTTGCGGCAAGGATGGAAACAATGTCCCTATTGTTGATTGACTGAGTGTAATGCAGATTACAATGGCCAATCCTGTAATGATGCCGGCGATTGCGCCAAATTTATTGATCGGATTATTCCTTTTCAGACTAAAGAGAAGGGACGGGAAAAGCTGTGTGATGAGACTGTATCCCATAAGAATTAATGCTGACATCGTTTCGCCGCCATTTAAGGTGAAGTAGACGGCTATTAGGGCGATGACTGGAACAAGGAACTTTGCCAATCGTACAACGTGGCGATCGGATACTGCAGGTGCAAATTCCTTATAGACGTTTTTCGCGAGCAGTGTAGCGACGCTCATCAAAAGCATGGATCCCGGCACCAATGCGGTCAACAATCCAGCTCCGCCGATTATGCCTATAAACCATGGATCGAAGGTCTCGATCGAAAGGCGCAGCAATGAGAGGTCTGCATCTGCCCCAACGAGCCCGGGCACTTTCAATATAGCTGTAAACCCAACGAAAAAGACGAATAACAGCATGAGTGTATATAAAGGGCTGATGATGGCATTTTTTCGAAATACCTTGCCGCTGCGTGCTGAATAAACAGCGCTGAAAACCTGGGGCCACATATAGAAACCGAATACGAGCAATATTACCGTGGAGATGAACCATGATACGCTAAGTCCCTGATCAGGGAACTTAAGAAAACCAGGCTTGGCCGCATCAATCGCTTCAAACATCGGCTGAAATCCGCCAAAGTAATGAATCGGCAGGTAAATCCCCAAAAATCCTATTATGGCGACCATCATGATATCTTTAATGACCGCTGTCCAAACTGAACCGTGTATACCGGAGATCATCACATAAATGGTAAGGCTGATCGCCCCCATCCAAACTGCCTCAGACATTGAGATGGCACCATAAGATGCTTCTGAGACAATGATCCCCAATCCTTTCAGCTGCACGACGATCACTGGAATCATCGACACCACACCGACAAGCGCAGCCAAAACTCCTAAACTGGGACTCTTATATTTGCTTACAAAGAAATCGGATTGAGACATCAGTTTATTTTCCTTGGCATATCTCCATATTTCCGGTAGGAGCCAATAGGATAATACGTAAGACAAAGTAATGTAAATTAGAACATATAGAGCGGGTGCGCCCTTGCCATAAGCCCAGCCGCTGCCGCCAAGGAAGGAGAAGGTCGTATAGATTTCCCCGGCCATCAGCAGAAAGACGAATATTGCACCAAAACCGCGTCCGCCCACCGTCCATTGTTCCAAGTCCATATCTTTTCCTTTTGAAGAGCGTATGCCTAAAAATATCGATAGAAGTAAAAATGCTAAAATGATTAAGAGAGCAATATTCATTCCTCGTCACCTTCCCGATTCCTGGGATCCAGCTTATACATGATGCCCAGTATGGCAGAGGTAAGGACCACCCACATAGCCATCCAGAACATATTGAAAGGCATCCCTAATACATATGGTTCTATTTTATTAACAAAAGGTAGAAATCCTAGTATGCCTATAAAAGGAACTAGAGTAAGGATATATATAATCTTCATAAACAAACCCCTCCGTTTTAATAAAGTGAAACGCCCACCAATGGGGGTTTATTCTTCAATGCCACTGATGGATGGGTGAACCGAACCGGGATGAAAAATTCATACATGACGGAAAAGATCCGATAATATATATTAGCTTACACTATTTTGATATAAAATTTAATGCAGTTGCCTGATATATTTCAGCAACAGTGCGCAAAACTGCGGAACCCTGATGTGTTCATAAGACAGATAAAGCCTTGAATTCATATTGATTTCAAGGCTTTCCTTTAGTTATCTTTTTTTTCGATAGTTATATAGTATCACCAAGAGTATGAACCAGATCGGGGTCAACAGCAGTGATAGTCGTGTAGCTTCAGCGAATAGCATAACAAGAAGGATGAATAGGAATAATCCTAAAATGACATAATTGACAAAGGGTGTAAAAGGAGCCTTGAAAGTCGATTTTGCTCTTAGGTCAGGCCTTGTTTTCGAATATTTGATATGGGAGATCAAGATAATGCTCCATACCCAAATGAAACAGATCGCACTGATGGTCGTCACGACGGTAAATGCCTGTTCCGGTATCAGTTTGCTTAATAATGCCCCTATTGATACAACGATTGTTGATGTTAACAAGGCATTGCTCGGAACAGCCTGTTTATTTAATTTTTCCAGTTTAGCAGGGGCCTCGCCATTCCTGCTTAACGTATAAAGTATTCGGCTTGTTGAAAATAAACCGCTGTTGCATGCAGAAGCAGCGGATGTCAAAACGACGAAGTTGATGATCCCTGCAGCGATAGGAATGCCGATTAACGCAAAGACCTCTACAAATGGGCTGCTCGTGGCATCCAGTTGTGTCCATGGGTTGACGCAGAGAATGACGAATAGGGCACCAACATAGAAAAGTAAAATCCGGATAGGGATTTTATTGATGGCAGATGGAATGTTCTTTCTCGGGTTTGCCGTTTCTGCTGCGGAAACCCCTACCAATTCGACACCGACAAATGAGAAGACGACCAGCTGTAAAGATAATAGGAATCCGGAAATGCCATTGGGGAACATGCCGCCATGATTCCATAGGTTCGTTAGGGAAACCGTTCCGGTATTGGTATTGAAGCCGATGATCAAAAGGATGATTCCTACGATGATCAAGGCGATGATCGTGATTACTTTAATGATGGCAAACCAGAATTCCAATTCGCCAAATAACTTAACGGTCAATAGGTTCAATCCTAACAGAATGACTAGGCATATTAGAGCCGGAATCCATTGAGGGATATCGAACCAATATTGTACATAGACACCGACAGCTATGATATCGGCCATAGCTGTCATGATCCAACAGAACCAATATGTCCAACCTGTCACGAAGCCGGCCCATGGACCGACATATTCGGTTGCAAATTCAGTGAATGATGAATAACCTGCGTTGGATAAGAGCAATTCCCCTAGTGCCCTCATCACAAAAAACAAGGCAATCCCTATTATCAGATAGGAAAATAAAATAGAAGGTCCTGCCAATTGTATGGCTTTTCCGGAGCCTAAAAATAATCCGGTGCCAATGGTTCCTCCTATTGCAATCAGTTGTACATGTCTATTTTTTAAATCTCTTTTTAATTCTTGTTTAGCCAATTCGTACGCCCCCGTCTTTTATAGTCTTGGTAGTGAATGATTTTACCTGCATGGTATTGGAGAGAGGGACGTGATTTTTTCGCCCGGCTTGCCTTTCCCATTGGTTTTAAAGTTTTTGTTTTTAGTCCAATCACAAAATGGACAATAAAAAAAGAGATTGGATAATACCAATCTCTTAAAGGGCTCAGAATAACAATTTTATCATTCGTTACTCTTCTGTCCTTTTGCCTGAGATTGTGAATCCTTCGGCGCTGCATCTTGTACAGTCTCTCCAGAAGCTGCTCCTGCTATAGTGTCATCCATAGCATTCATCGCTTGCTTGTATGCGGTTGTGAGTAAATGTCTGTCAGTGATTATCTGCCACTGCTGGATCATTCATTATGCTTATAAAATAATATTGGAATTCTATCATCTATTTTTGGGTAGGTCAACAAGTTTTTTTGAAGTGAAACAGGCATTATCTGCAGTTTTATAATGGTCTTGATTTTATTAAGGTACTTGAAAAAGTTTATTTTTTGGCTGATCACTATTATGAAATATTGATCATCATTTTTTTAAAATGATATTTTTAGATTAGGAAAATTGCCAAGATATATTTGGTAACTGTTTATTTGAAAAATACAATTGTATTTTTACAGAATATTTACTATTATAAGATAAGAAAACATAATTGAAGTGTTATTGATATTTTTTTCGATAGAGCATTTCTAACCGCAATAATTATTAGAGAGTCGTTCGTGGCAAGGATAGAAAAGCATTACCGATATTGCATCTGGGGGAGTTAAACATGTCGAACAAGGAATTAAAGAGAGGGCTGGAAGCACGTCATATTCAAATGATAGCTTTGGGCGGAACCATCGGTGTCGGGTTATTCATGGGATCTGCAAGCACGATCAAATGGACCGGGCCCTCTGTAATGCTTGCTTATGCCATCGCAGGTATTTTTATATTTTTCATCATGCGTTCCATGGGTGAGATGCTATATTTAGAACCGACTACAGGTTCTTTTGCAACCTTTGCGAGCAGCTATATACATCCCTTGGCAGGTTATATGACTGCTTGGAGCAATTGGTTTCAATGGGTAATCGTCGGAATGTCCGAAATCATAGCGGTTGGGTTGTATATGCAATATTGGTTCCCGGACTTACCTGCTTGGATACCAGGTGTGGTCGCCATGATCATCTTGGGGGCGGCAAACCTCATTTCCGTTAAATCCTTCGGGGAATTTGAATTCTGGTTTGCGCTTATAAAAATCATAACGATTATATTGATGATCATTGCCGGTCTAGGCCTTATCTTCTTTGGAATAGGGAATGGCGGGGATGCGATTGGATTATTGAATCTTTGGGAAAATGGCGGCTTCTTTACGGGAGGCTGGACAGGATTCTTCTTCGCGCTTTCCCTAGTCGTGGCTTCCTATCAAGGCGTTGAGCTTATCGGGATTACAGCCGGAGAAGCGAAAAATCCAACGAAGACCGTAACAAAAGCGATCCAATCAATCATATGGCGCATTTTAATTTTCTACATTGGAGCCATATTCGTCATCGTGACAGTCTTCCCTTGGGATCAACTGGATGACTTAGGCAGTCCATTTGTTTCGACCTTTGCCAAAATAGGTATCACTGCAGCGGCAGGCATCATTAATTTTGTCGTGATCACTGCGGCAATGTCTGGATGCAACAGTGGGATATTCAGTGCGGGACGTATGCTTTACACACTGGCATTGAATGGCCAAGCTCCGAAAATCTTTGCTAAAGTATCAAAAAATGGAGTACCGGCATATTGCACGATTGCAGTACTTTTAGGATTGGGCATCGGGGTTATCCTGAATTACCTTGCACCGCCGCAATTATTCCTTTATGTGTACAGTGCGAGTGTATTACCCGGGATGATTCCATGGTTTGTCTTACTTATCAGTGAGCTTAAATTCAGAAAGGTGAATGCCGCTGAAATGGAGAAGCATCCGTTCAAAATGCCATTGGCCCCTTACAGTAACTATGCGACAATTGCCTTTTTACTGATGGTGCTGGTCGGTATGTGGATCAATCCTAGTACAAGGATTTCCTTGGTTGTCGGGATCGTTTTCCTAGCCTTGGTCGTGGCAAGCTATTACATGCTGAAAATGGATAAACGAACACCATTGGATGTTAAATCCGATGATGAGATTTCGGGATAAGAAATACTATTAGAAAGCCCTTCTCTTAATTCGAGAAGGGCTTTTTTGTCTTTGGGGATCAATTATTGGAATTCACGAGTAAAGTCGTGGAATTCACGAGTAAACAGCGAAATTCACGAGTAAAGTTGGAATTCACGAGTAAATCGGTGGAATTCACGAGTAAAGTCGTGGAATTCACGAGTAAATCGGCGAAATTCACGAGTAAAGTCGTGGAATTCACGAGTAAATCAGCGAAATTCACGAGTAAAAGCGTGAAATTCACGAGTAAAAGCGTGGAATCCACGAATAAATCGGCGAAATTTAAGAGTAAAGCCGTAAAACTCACGAGTAAAACAGCCAAATTCACGAGTAAAGCCAATTTGACCCCATAAAAAGGGATGCCAGCAGGGGGAATGAATCCAAAAGCTATGGAATGTGTCTTCCTGCCAGATTTTTTCATAGGATGTAACATCTTTACCCGAGAAAGGGGTTATATTTTGGAAAGAACAAAGCTTACCGGGCGGGTCGTCACACCTAATGATGCTGAGTATGAGCATGCCAGGAGCCCTATTTTGGTAATACATATCTTGGACTTAAAAAATAACCCCATGAGTCATCAGGGGTTATTTTTAACTTACATTTGATAATACTTTTTTGCTGGCGATCTATTCGGTTCTTTTTGAATCAGTTTGCTGCTGGAATCAATCCTTTATGAATGGAGACTTCCTGAATGGCACGGTAGACGGTTTCGACCATGAAATCGAGTTCCTTTTCTGACATGGAAAGGATCGGCATCATCGTGATGACTGGACCAAGTTCCCGGATGATCAGGCCATTTTCCCGTGCTGTATGGATGATTCCGGAAACGACATTCTCTTGGAGGGTGAACGTTTCTTTTGTTTGGCGGTCTTTAACGATTTCCACTCCAATCATGAAGCCGCGCTGGCGAATATCGCCGACTATCGGAAGTTCGTATAGCGCTTGCAGTCTTTGTGATAGATATTTAGATTTTTTCTGGATGTCTTTAATGAGATTGCGGCTTTCCATCAGCTCGATATTCTTCAGGGCCAGTGCACAGGCAAGCTGATTTCCTGTATAGGTGTGGCCGTGATAGAAGGTTTTATGCTCTTCCCGTTCTCCCAAGAAGGATTGAAAGACCTGCTCGTTCATGATGGTGGCGGCGAGTGGCATATATCCCCCAGTGATCCCTTTGCCCATACACATGATATCAGGGACGACGTCTTCCTGTTCGCAGGCAAACATTGTACCGGTGCGACCGAATCCTACGGCCACTTCGTCACAAATTAAGAGGATATTGTACTTTTTGCATAATTGTTCGACCTTTTTCAAAAAGCCCTGGGGATGGGTTATGATGCCTGCTGCTCCCTGCACCAGCGGTTCGATGATCAATCCTGCAATTTCCTCTGATTGTTTCTGCAGTAACTTCTCCAGTTCCTTCAAGCAATGGTTTTTCACCGCTTCTTGATCTCCATACTCAGTCATGTGATAGGCATATGGTGAAGGGGCGGAAATCCGTTGAAATAAGAGGGGCTTAAAGATTCTATGGAATAGATCCATACCGCCCACACTCACAGCCCCGACAGTATCGCCGTGGTATGCTTCGTCAAGTGAGACGAATTTGTTTTTATTCTGATGCTTGACGGGGTCGATATTCTGCCAATATTGATAAGCGACTTTAAGGGCGATTTCCACAGCGGCAGATCCCGTGTCAGAGTAGAAGACTTTAGATAAAGAACCAGGAGTGATCTCTGCCAGTTTTTTTGCCAGTAAGATCGATGGTACATTCGCAGATCCCAGCAGCGTGGAGTGCGCGACTTTATTCACTTGCTCAATAAGGGCGCCGTTTAGTTCCGGCTCGTTATGCCCGTGCACATTCACCCATAATGAAGCATAGCCGTCGAGGTAGCGTTTGCCATCCACATCAATCAGGTAGCTGCCTTCGCCGCGCTCGATGATCAGCGGTTTGCTTTCCCGATACGTTTTCATTTGTGTGAACGGATGCCATACATATTCCTTATCCCATTGTTCTAAATCCTGACTGTTCATGCTTTGAACACCTCTTTCAGTTGTTGGGTATAATCTTGGTCACCAAGTAAATCAAGGATGCAGCTCCTCAAGTCTTTTCTAACATCGGCAAGTGTAGGGATGCAGGCGAGGCCATTCAGCCCAGTAAGCTTTTCAATGGTTTCGATATTGTCTTGATGAATCCGATCTTCTGGCCGGTAATGGTTATATAAAATGGTTATCACGTTTATATCATGAACTTGGGCATAAGTATGGGTCGTCGCGACATCATGGATCGCCCCTAAACCGCTTGTGGATACGAAGAGGACGGGCATGCCGCAATCCCTAATGAAATCCGCCGTCATATAGAAACCTTCCGTTCGTTCAATAAGCGGCACAGCCAATCCGCCAGCGCCCTCGACCAATACGATGTCATACATTTCCTCAAGTTCTTGAACCCTTTCCACGACTTTCTTCTCATCGATTTGACTACCGGTTAATTTAATCGCCAAATGTGGGGAGGTTTCGGGTTTCAGTGTGTAAAACCCTGAATCCTTTACACCGAGTTCCTGCTCAAACCAAGATATATCCGGGTATGTATTATTTTCCTCATTGATTCCAGTTTGAAATGGCTTGAATATCGTGACGCTTTTTCCCAATGTTTGAAGAGACAGATAGAGTGCACTCGTGACGACGGTCTTTCCAATATCCGTGCCAGTTCCGGTTATAAAGTAGGCTTGGCCCATGGATGATTCAGCTCCTTTACGTTTATATATCTTGCAATGCGAGGACGTACTAGTTGAATGATGACAGTACATAGAATGCACAGCAGTAAATCACCGGGTACAGGTAACAAGAAGCCGTAAAGAATCGTTTGGTTGATTGAAAGCGGCGTTTCCACAATCCACTTCATCGCACCGTACAGCCAGATGCAGCCGAAAAGGTAAACTGTCAGCAAAGAGGCAGCATTAGCAAAGAATATGGAACGAATCGTGGAGAGGGTAAACCGGTTGATCAGCCATCCATTTACATAGGCTCCCAGTATATATCCGAGCAAATAGCCGAAGGTGGGTTTGAATATATAGCCGAATCCCCCGCCTTCAGCAAACACGGGCACCCCGATAAGTCCGATCAAGACGTAGCATAACTGACTGAGCATCCCAAGCCGGGGCCCCAATAATGCGCCTGCCAAATAGACTGCCAGAATTTGCAGTGTGAATGGTATGTAAGGGATAGGTATCTTGATAAAGGCGCCAATGGCAGTTAACGCTGTAAAAAGGGCCACATAAGAAATCGTCCTTGCTTTCAAGTCTTCAACCTCCTTTTTTTGGGTGGCAGAATGCCCACTATTAGTTTGCCTGATTCCTATTTTATATGTCAACTAATATATTATTTAGTTAACATATAAAATGCCTGCTTTCTCGGGATTTAAAGGACATACTAGGAAAATATTGAAAAAAGACCATTGAATAATATTTTGTTTGTATGTTATTATTCTATCGATATGTTAACTTAAAATATTTTAGGTTAACAAATCTAAAGGCTTATCGTTTCATTGCCAGGCAGTATTGATACTGCTAAATGTTAAGTGCTGCCCATTGTGGTTGATGGTGTACATGTGACCGCTTGGTTGGAAGGGAAAGTGGATTGGAGATGGAGACACTCGCGGTTGGAGCAGTATGTTGATATATCTCGGGCAGCAGGTCTTTATTTAGGAATTACATAGTCACGGAATCCATGCACCACACTTTAATGGCAACACATCAGGAACAACAGATGTGATTTAGCGTGGGAATGATCCAATCCGTTCCAAGGGTTTCTGGTAATTAATCGCGGAAGATTCATGGGAAGGAATATACAACATTAAAGAAAAGAGGGATTAGGTTTGGAAACATTGGTAAGGGATTGGAAGATGTTAGCGGAGAACGTTATCAAAGGATATAAAGTGACGGAGGAAGAGGCATTATCCATCGTACAAGCTCCAGACGAAGAGGTTTTGGAAATATTGAATGCAGCCTATCTCATACGGAAGCATCATTATGGGAAAAAAGTTAAATTGAATATGATCATCAATACGAAATCAGGATTATGTCCCGAAGATTGCGGCTACTGCTCGCAGTCGATCGTATCGGAAGCCCCAATCGATAAATATGCTTGGCTGACGAAAGAAAAGATTGTCGAGGGAGCGCAAGAGTCAATTCGTCGCAAAGCCGGTACTTATTGCATCGTTGCGTCTGGGCGGCGTCCGACCAACAGGGAAATCGATCATGTCATTGAAGCGGTAAAAGAAATCCGCGAAACGACGGATCTTAAAATCTGCTGCTGTTTAGGTTTCCTGAATGAGGAACATGCCGGCAAACTAGCGGAAGCAGGCGTTCATCGCTACAACCACAACTTGAATACATCACAGGAAAACTACAGCAAAATTACATCGACACATACATATGAAGACCGGGTAGATACAGTCGAAGCTGTGAAAGAAGCCGGAATGTCCCCATGTTCTGGTGCCATTTTCGGTATGGGGGAATCTGAGGCGGAAGCGGTGGAAATCGCTCTATCCCTACGCAGCCTTGATGCAGATTCCATTCCTTGTAATTTTCTCAATGCAATTGACGGAACGCCGCTTGAGGGAACTTCCGAGTTGACCCCCACTAAATGCCTGAAATTGATTTCGATGATGAGATTCGTTAATCCGAGTAAAGAAATCCGTCTGGCCGGCGGTCGTGAGGTCAATCTCCGTTCCATGCAGCCCATGGCACTGTATGCAGCCAATTCCATCTTCGTCGGCGATTATTTAACGACAGCAGGTCAAGAACCCACAGCGGATTGGGGAATCATCGAAGACCTCGGATTCGAAATTGAAGAATGTGCTTTATGATAAAAAAGATTTTAGAAAAACAATATGGATTAAAAAAACACCCTTAGGGTGTTTTTTTCAGTTTGTCGGCAAAAGTTCCGATTGGGGTCGAAAAAATTCGAGAACGGTCGAATAAAGAGCGTGGAAGGTCGAAAAAATTCGAGAACGGTCGAATAAAGTGCGTTGAAGGTCGAAAAAATTCGAGAACGGTCGAATAAAGTGCGTTGAAGGTCGAAAAAAGTACTGTGAAGGACGAAAAAAATCGTGTACGGCCAAAAAAAGCTCCGGATGAAATCAACTGGAACTTTTTTAAAAGAAAAAACTGCAGGCAAACTGGATTTTCTTCGAATTTGCCGACAAAAGGAGGTTCGGAATGCTCTCACCCCGAACCATGATTATAAAACAAGACGCAGATTATACTTAATGTTTTTTTACTATAATCCTTATTGGATTGAAGAAATTTGCGACACTCCTGCCGAATAACTGGCTAACCGAGACCCCACAGCCGCTAGCGGCAAGGAGGCTTGGCAGGCAGTCGGCGGAAAGGGAGCGGATTTCTAAAATCAACTGGAATGTTTTTAAAGAAAACTTGGTTATCCTTAATGTTTTACTATAATCCCTATTAGATTGAAGAAATTTGCGACACTCCTGCCGAATAACTGGCTAGCCGAGACCCCACAGCCGCTAGCGGCGAGGAGGCATGGAAGACAGTCGGCGGAAAGGGAGCGGATTTCTGAAATCAACTGGAATTTTTTTAGAAAACCCCGCTTTCTTCAAATTTGTCTACAGTCCGGGTGTTTTATTAATGTGCTGTAAGAGAGCTAGTGGTCAGTCAACCTTTACAAAAATAAAAAAATGATAGATAAGTGAAAATAATGAAAAAAAAATGCTAAATTGTAAGAAGAGGTTTTTTTTATGAATTACCTGAATAAAATAACATTTGCTGCATTGTGGTAAATGAATATGATATAGGGAAAGGATCAGTATTGGTAATATCAATAATGAGAGGATAGTTTTGTGTGATGCATATATGGCTGATTAGTTTTATTATTTTATTATTGCTATTAATATTTTATACTATTATCCCAACGGTGCTTATTCGTGGATGCAGTCTGGGAATAATAAAAAGAATCAATTCGAATAATGGGATGGCGCTAACTTTCGATGATGGCCCAAACCCTGAATATACGATAAAATTACTTGATCTTTTAAAAGAGTATGAGATAAAGGCCACATTTTTTGTTGTTGGCAGTAAAGTGAAAAGTAATCCTGAGATTATTAAAAGAATGCATGAAGAGGGACATACTATAGGGATCCACCATTATCATCATGTTTCAAGTTGGGTGCTATCCCCAATCCATCTACGGAAACAGTTGGAAATGACTGAAAAGGCGATAAATGAATGTACGAATGAAAAGGTGGTTTTTTATAGACCTCCATGGGGCCATTTTAATTTGTTCAACCCATTTTTCAGTAAGAAATATAGAGTGATAATGTGGTCCGGCATCTTCGGGGATTGGAAAGTCAAAAATTGCAAAAATACTTTGCTTGATCAACTGCGAGGCACTTCGACAGAAGGTTCCATTCTGTTGCTTCATGACTGTGGTGAAACATTGGGAGCGGATAAAGAAGCACCAGGCTATATGATTGAAATGTTAAAAATTTACCTACAGGAGAGTAAGGAAAAAGGAACACACTTTATTACTTTAAAAGACTTATAACTAATTCTGGGGGTATTATGAATATAGATACGCTTTTACATTTTATTGAATCATATGGATACCTGATCATTTTTCTTTTTTTATTCTTTGGCATTGTGGGAGTGCCTGCTCCAGAAGAATCGCTTCTATTTCTGATTGGGGTGTTGGCTGTCCAAGGTAAGCTCTCACTGGGCTTAGCAATGCTTTGTGCAATTTTCGGCGCCTTTATCGGAATGCTTGCAGCTTATGCATGCGGAAAATATGTGGGGTATCCATTTATAAATAAATTTGGAAGATTCATTGGGATTACGAGTGAACGCTGGGAGAAAGCAAAGAAAAACTATACGGATAATGCACAAAAAACCTTAGTATTGGGATTTTATATTCCGGGGATAAGACAAATTAGTCCATATTTCGCAGGAATCTCTTCTATACCCTTTCGGAAATACTTCCTATTTTCCCTATTAGGCACTATACTCTGGACCGTCCCTTTTATAGTGGCCGGTTATTATGTCGGGGATGCTTTTAATGTTAATCCCAAATATGTTCCATATTTAGGGCTTGTATTTTTAGTTATTTTTGTACTATATGTTACTATCAAATACATTAAAAAGAGAAAACAAATGTCCAAAAGTTGAGTCGGCTCCTTATTAAAAACGTTGGAATTATATTGTAAGAGGAAGATATCATGAACTATATATTTCGTATTTTCAGAATGATTTCTTAGGAGATGACACATATGAAGAAAGTTTTGTTTTTACCTCTCTTTCGAATGCAGTCGGGACATCATCAAGTTGCAGAGGCATTAATGGATATGTTAAAAAAGCATTCAAATGGGATTACCTATAAAAAAATCGATTTAATCAGTTATACCAATACCTCTCTAGAAAAAATCATCACAAATAGTTATCTAACATGGATCCGTTATGCGCCGGAAACCTATAATCTTGCCTATAAGAATCTGTTTTATGTTCACTCGCCAAAGGAACGGATATTTAAATGGTATCAGCAATTATTCATGAACAAAATGGAACAATTGATAGAAGAAGAAAAGCCTGATCTAATTGTGTGTACACACGGTTTCCCTTCCTATCTTTTGAGTCAGCTAAAGATGAAAGGAAAGTGCAGCACACCGGTTATAAACGTGTACACGGACTTCTTTATTAATAATGTGTGGGGAAGCGAAGGAATAGATGCCCATTTTCTTCCAAGTCAAGAAGTGAAAGAAAAGCTGATGAGTAAGCGTCAAATACCAAAACAGACGATGATGGTCACTGGCATACCCGTGCACGAGGAAATAACCAAAAATGCTTCTGTACAAAAAAACAAAGTACGGCCAAAAATTTTGATATCCGGAGGAAATAGCGGTCTGGGCGGGATCTTGAACTTAAGTGATGAGTTAAAGACTTCAGCCGACTTTGATTATTTAGTTCTTTGCGGAAATAACACCAAGCTGTATGAAGAAATCGATACATGGAATTTACCTCATATCAAACCACTGCCTTATATTTCATCAAGGGTTGAAATGAATAAGCTTTATGAAGAAGTTGACGCAATCGTTACGAAACCCGGCGGTGTCACGATTAGCGAAGCATTGCGGAAAAGGCTTCCCATTTTTGTTCATTCCAGGCTTCCAGGGCAGGAGGAAATTAATCTGCAGTATTTAAAACAACAAGGCCTTGTATTTAAACTTAATCAGAAAAAGCCTTTTGAAAAACAATTGCTGAGTATATTAAAAGATCAGAAAAAAATGACAAGGTGGAGCACATCCATAGAAGCCTATCATAAGGAAATAGAGTTGGAGAAACCTGAGGGAATAGTGGAGGTCATGAAATTGATCCTTAATCTTAATCAAAATGGTACACCTTCCTATCTAGCCCGACAGCCCAAACTTCTTTTTAGCTAAATGTATGGTGTTCTCACTGGTAAAAGAATGAATACGGAAGGCTGCTGAATTAGCAGCCATCCTATAATGAAAGGTCTGAAGAAGGGTGACTTTGAAGAAAACATACCTTATGATTTTTTCGATTATGCTGCTTGCGGCAGCGGTCGCAGGTTGTTCAAGTGGTGAAGCGGAAAAAACGGAAAAGAAGGCGCAAGCCGGAGGAAAAGTCGAATTGACGGTTTCCGCAGCTGTAAGTTTGGAAGATGCCTTAAATGATATAAAGAAGTCTTTTGAAAAAGAAAATGCAAATGTGGAAGTTCATTATAACTTTGGAGCCTCTGGAGCTCTTCAGCAGCAGATATCCCAAGGCGCACCTGTTGACCTGTTTTTCTCAGCTGCAGAAGATAAATTTGATAAATTAGTAGAGGAAGATCTTATAGAAGAGAAAAAAGGAATCGATTTAGTCGGCAATGACCTGGTGCTGGTGGTACCAAAGGATTCCAAAAGGGAAATCGGATCGCTGGAAGACCTCACAAAGGCCGCCAAAATTTCGATTGGCACTCCAGAGTCTGTACCGGCAGGGCAATATGCGAAACAAACTTTGGAAAACATGAACCTCTTTAAAGAGGTTGAAGATCGATTGGTATATGCAAAGGATGTCCGGCAAGTGCTTACATATGTGGAAACGGGAAACGTGGACGCAGGCCTCGTCTATAAAACGGATGCGCTCAACTCATCAAAAGTTGAAATCATTGCAGCAGCCCAGGCAGATTTACACGATCCGATCATATATCCCGTCGGAATGATCAATAACCTGGATCATGACAAGGAAGCCAAGCTATTCTATGACTATCTCCAAACGGAAGCCTCCATGAAAAGCTTTGAAAAATACGGATTTAAAAATTTGAAATAACCACCAATCTGGTGGTCTTTTTTTTATGCATCTCAAGTAATATTAGGTATATTTTCCTTTATATTGAAACATCGTCTCGCTTTAAACGTAAGAATAAGAACATCCATGTATTCATCACTCAACTAAATCGGATTTTCAGCCTAAAGCGAGGATAATTCGACCCAAAGTGCGGATAATCCGACCTACAAGTCAATAATTCGGCCGCTGCGTGAAAAGAAACTTGTGACAAAAGACGGACAGCATATTTCTGTCCTCGGGCTTCCAGTGTGAATGGTTCCATTCTCAATTCGGATGGATGTATTTACATCTGCCAAGAAGAGGTAATAGAAAATGGTTTTAAAAGGGACGAAGTTATGGGAACCCCAATAGTGGCATTGATTTAGGTTAACGAGAAGGATTTAAATAAAATGAGCTTTGTAAGAATTAATAGATAAAGAAACATACATAGTGATACAACTTCAATTTTAAAAGTAGGAAATATTTATCATTTGATCACAAATGGTATATGATGGGTTTAATGTAATATTTTACAAGTTTTTGATTAGAGCCAATTACCAAGGAGGAGTAAAAGTGGAGGAAGCAATAATTGATTTTGTCATTGCAGTCATGTTAATTATTGGTTTCACATACGGTCTCATTAGGCAATTTAGACATTGTGTCAGTATCAGGAATGGAAATAAGTCGGAGTATGTACATTACAAGAGGGCATTGATAGGAAACTATCTGATCCTTCTATCCTATTCGGGTTTTCTTTTTTCTTATATTTTGAATTCATTACTGGCTTCTCGTATTATACCGGCTTCATTTATTACAAGTGATAATACTAGTTTTTGCTGTTTCAGTTTTCTTGCCATTCTATTAATCGCTAAATTGGGAGTTATTCCTAAGGAAAATGAACAAGTTGAATTACAAGAATACATAGTCGAGAAAGAGGAAATATGAAGAAAATTTCGCTTACCTTATTAATCGTATGTATATCGATCACCTTTCTATTAAATTTTGCCATGCCTGAATTTGCTGGCAAAATGAAGGATAATATAAGTTCCATGAATATCCTTTATTCCTACAGTGTCACAAAAACATTCTCGGAACAAACCCAAGATACGATCGAACTGGCATCCATGCCTTCAGGGAAAACCGAGACCAGGAATGTCGATTTCCGAAGTGATGTTAAGCTTGAGAGAACTCCGCTGAATATTAAAAGTGTAGTGAAAGAGAGCTTGAACAAGCCGCAGGCGTATAAAACTAAAGAAAAATTAACAGGTCCGGAAAAAGGGTTTTCATACCGGAAATATTATCTTACCAGAAATTATGATAAAGGAAGATATACAGTCATCAGAACGAATAAAATAACGGGAAAAGAAAAGGTGTATGCCGGAACTTATTATGAGCCGAGCACGCAAGAGCCTATCGTCAAATGGTCACGTGATGAAAAATGATGGCTGACAATACCATTTCATGAAAAGTTGAGTGATTGTATGGGGAAAACAGTAAAAATTGAGGATTATAACCCTGATTGGGTTAGTGAATTTCAACAGGAAAAAGCGAGGATAACGGAGGTGTTAAAGAACTATTCCCTTTGTGTTGAGCATATTGGAAGTACATCTGTCGAAGGGTTGGGGGCAAAACCGATTTTGGACATCATGGCTGGCGTCCAACATTTAGATGAAGCTGACACATTCATTGAACCCTTGAAATCGATTGGTTATGAATTTGTCCCGCATCAGGAATTTCCCGAAAGGCGTTTTTTTAGAAAAGGCCGATGGAGAGCGGGGACACACCATTTGCATATCTATAGATTCGGAAGTGAACAGTGGAAGAATCAACTTTCATTCAGGGATTATCTAAGAAACTATCCTGACATACGGAAACAATATCAGGAATTAAAAATATCCTTAGCTCAAAAGCATCCTGGGGATATAGTGGGGTACACGAAAGCGAAAGCTCCATTTATCCTGAATGTTATAGAATCAGCAAATGGTGGGTGACTTCCAAGGTGAAAGTTTTAGCCATGTTTCTGTAAAAAGTCTGGAAGAAAATGAAGACGGCAGTGAATTCAAACTGCCGTTTTTGTATGAGCAATTAACATGAACTTCGTACAATTAGTTCGGGGGCAAACCGGTAAGTAATGTACGGGGTCTGGTCCGAATTATTTATCCGGTTCAATAATAACTCTGCTGTTTTAATTCCCATTTGCTGTATGGGTTGTCCAATTGTTGTGATGGATGGTTCATAAAACTCCGTATAAGCAACATCATCAATGCTGACAATCGCCACTTCCCCAGGAATCGAGATTTTTTGCCTTTTCAAATAGCTAAGGATTTCACGTAACACCAAATCATTTCCTGCCACTATGGCTGTTGGAGGTTTTTCTGCATCGAATATTTGGGCCAATTTTTCTTGAATTTGGTTTCTGGGTAAAGAATGAATATCATCTTCCCTGACTTCCAATTTATGAGTTGCCATCGCTTTTTTAAATCCTTCGATTCTCTCCAACCTTGGTGTGATCGGGATATCAATTGGTAAGGTTAAAAACGCAATATTTTCGTGTCCTTTTTCAGCCAGCATGGAAACAGCTAAAAATATTGCAGCATGATTGTCTAATAGAACGGAATCAGATGTAACCCCATCAACTAATCGATCAACGAATACCATTGGAATTGAATGATCGATCAAGTAATTATATACTTTAAAATCATTTCCTACCGGAAAGATGATGATTCCATCCACTTGCGTAGAAACCAGCAAATCAAGGTATTCTTTTTCTTTCTCTGGATCATCGGCAGAGTCACATATGAATACCTTCATGCCATGCTGTTGAAGCTGTTCTTCTACGGTACGAATGATTTCGGTGGATAAAGTATGTAAAATATTAGCTACGAGTATGCCTATCACTTTTGTTTTTTTCACTTTTAAATTCCTGGCATTATCATTTGGTCGAAAATCAAGTTCTTGGATGACTTGCTCGATTCTGTCTTTTGTTTCAGCACTCATATAACGAAAACGTTGGTTAATATATTGAGAAACCGTACTTTTGGAAACACCGGCCTTCTCAGCAACATCTGATATGGTAGTTTTCTTTTTTTTCATGATGTTCTCCTAAAGGATATTATTTCTTGAAATAGAATGGGATACCTTCATCTTAACAAAGGAGCATCACGATTCCAACGCCAGTTAGCAGATTCTGTTAAACTGTTAAACATTGGATGTAAGAAACACCCTAAGCACTTTGGCTAAGGGTGTTAGGCTGATTAACGGACGAGCCAGCCTCCGTCAACAGCGAGGATATGGCCATTCATATAGTCAGAGGCCTTGCTTGCAAGAAAAACGACGGTTCCCATGACATCGAAGGGTGTTCCCCATTTTTCAGCCGGGATCCTTGAGAGAATGTCTTTGTTTCTTGACTCATCTGCACGAAGCGCGGCAGTATTGGCCGTTTCAATATATCCTGGGGCAATCGCGTTTATTTGAATGTTTTTAGACGCTAATTCATTAGCAAAGGCTTTAGTAAGCCCGGCAACTCCATGTTTACTCGCTGTATATGCCGGAACGAACTTGCCTCCTTGGAATGTGAGCATCGATGCGATATTTATGATTTTCCCGCTGCCTTGTTCAACCATTTCTTTGGCCACGAGCTGACTAAGAAAATACAGGGAATTAAGGTTAATGTCCATTACTGCATTCCAATCTTCGTCTTTATATTCCAATAAAGGAGCTCGGCGAATCGTTCCTGCATTATTAACAAGGATATCGATTTTCCCGTATGCATCAAGACAGCCTTTAACAACACCTTTAAGGCTTTCTTTATTCGTAAGTTCTGCTTGATAAAAGACTGCTTTTTGGCCGGTCGTTTCGATTAAATCCTTTGTTTCCTGCCAATTATCACCATGGGCAACGATAAAAACATCTGCACCTGCTTTTGCTAAAGCAACCGCATATCCTTGACCTAATCCAGTATTTCCTCCTGTTACGATGGCAACTTTCCCTTTTAAACTGAAAAAGTCCATTGAAAAATCCAGTAAACTCATCTTGTTTCCTCCATCCCATATGGATTAGTAAACCACTCTTAGCATGTTACTTCATTTCTGAAATAGGAAAGGTATCCATATCCTCATATGTATAATTCTCTCCAGCCATTGCCCAAATAAATGTGTAGTTGCTTGTAGCGGAACCACTATGTATGGACCACGGAGGTGAAATGACAGCTTGTTCATTTTTCATGACAATATGCCGTGTTTCATCGGGTTCGCCCATCATGTGGAACAGAATGGCATCTTCTGCTAAGTCAAAATACATATATACTTCCACTCTGCGGTCATGAACGTGAGGAGGCATGGAGTTCCAGACATTTCCTGGAGCCAATTCAGTCATTCCCATACACAGTTGGCAGCTTTGGATTCCTTTTTCATGAATCATTCTGCGAATCGTCCGCTTATTTGCCGTTTCCTGTGACCCCATTTCATCACCTTGCACATCCCTGAATGCTACGTGTTGAACGGGGTGATTTTTATGTGCTGGAGCAGAGGCTAAATAAAATTTAGCGGGCTCGGAGTCTGAATCACTAGTGAAAATCAGCTCTTTACAACCTAATCCTATATACAGACAATCGCGATTTTGAAGGGAAAATACTTCCCCATCAACTGAGATTTTCCCTGATCCACCTATATTAAATACACCTAATTCTCTTCGTTGAAGAAAATAATCAGCTTTTATGAAATCATGGCCCTCAAGCTTAACCCCTTTAGAAACAGGTTTGATTCCCCCTATGATGATCCTGTCATCAAGGGAATAGCATAAAGAAACGTCATCATCGAGAAATAAATTTTCCACTAAAAAGTTTTTGCGGATTTCACTTGTATCAAAGTGCTTGGCCTGTGACGGATGAATGGAATAACGTTTTTCCATATGCATATAAATAACCTCCTAATTTAGTAAAACGGTTTATCGCAAATTTTTAAAATGTTAGCGCTACCAATATTAAAAATATATATAATATTTTCCAAATAGTCAATGTTAATAGAAGATTTTAGTAGATAAAGAGGATAAATACTAAGTTTTTACGAAAAATAAAATATAAAGATTAGTATTGTTAAAAACTGGTTTATATGGTAATCTGATTTCATTCAAAAGAAAGCGCTTTCTTGCAGATTTGGTTTACTAAACCTTAATACACTTTTTTCAGGAGGAATAAGGAATGAAAGATTTAGATGTGATCACCTTTGGGGAACCGATGACCATGTTCTACGCAAATGAAGTAGAGCCTTTACATGAGGTTAAATCCTTTTCCCGAGCGATTGCGGGAGCCGAATCAAACGTAGCTTGCGGATTGGCGCGTCTGGATTTAGATGTTGCTTATATGACGAAACTTGGCAACGATAGTTTCGGTAAGTTCATCATCGGAGAATTGAATAAAGAAAAAGTCGACACGGCAGGTATCCGTTTTACAAGTGAACATCCGACTGGAATGCTAATTAAGTCTAAAGTGCTTGACGGAGACCCGGAAGTGGAATATTTCCGAAAAAATTCAGCTGCTTCTACGCTGAATATTGACGACCTCTCAGAAGAATATTTCCGGCAAGCTAAACATCTGCATACAACAGGTATTCCATCCGCCTTATCTGAAAGCTGCCACGGATTTACAGTTGCTGCCATGAAATTTATGAAGAGCCAAGGAAAAACGGTTTCATTTGACCCCAATTTACGGCTTAACCTATGGCCGAATAAACAAAAAATGGTGGATTGCATTAATCAGCTTGCCTACATTTGTGATTTCTTTCTTCCAGGCATGTCGGAAGCGGAAGTTTTAACAGGACTCCAAACACCTGAGGAGGTGGCCGAGTTTTATTTGAAAAAAGGAGTTAAAATGATCGTCATCAAGCTTGGAGCAGAGGGGGCCTATTATAAAAATGCGAATGAAGAAGGGTATATTAAAGGATTTGTACCCGAAAAAGTCGTTGATACAGTTGGTGCCGGCGATGGTTTTGCCGTTGGGGTGATCAGCGGCTTGCTTGAAGGTATATCTACGAAGGAAACCGTTACTCGGGGGAATGCGATTGGCGCTCTTCAAGTCATGTTTCCTGGTGATATGGATGGTATGCCTAGCCGGAAAAAATTACAGGACTTTATTGAAAGCCAGAACGAACTATTAAACGTTGAATGATCGATAACAGCAACCAGTTAACTCCACAACTAGACTTCCAATTACAAATAATCATAAATTTGATAATGAAGTGGAGAGATTGTGATGAGAATAAAAGCCGCAATAGAAAAAATCCCTGGTGGCATGATGGTTGTCCCTTTGTTCATAGGTGCTTTGATACATACTATTTTTCCTGACACGGCAACCTTCTTTGGAGGATTTACAGGTGCGATGCTAACAGGTACCGCATCGATATTAGCCGTCTTTTTCTTTTGTGTCGGAGCTACGATAGATGTTAAGCAATCCGGTTATATTGCAAGAAAAGGATTTACATTGCTTTTCGGTAAAGTCGTATTTGCGGCATTATTAGGATATGGGGCAGCTTTGCTGCTTCCAGAGAACGGGATTCAAACTGGTCTCTTTTCCGGTCTTTCGGTTTTAGTTTTGATAGCAGCTTTTAATGAAACGAATGGCGGTCTTTATACCGCACTCATGACAAAATTGGGCAGAACGGAAGATGCTGCCGCATTCCCGTTCATCAGTATAGAAAGCGGACCGTTCTTCACGATGATCATCCTAGGTGTTGGAGGCCTTGCAACGTTTCCATGGCAAACAATCGTCTCCACATTGATTCCATTTGCAGTCGGTATGATTGTAGGGAATATCGATAAAGAATGCCGGGAATTCTTTGGACAGGCCGTACCGGTCCTTATCCCGTTCTTCGCACTAGCACTAGGATTCGGGTTGGATTTTGGCATGATCTTAAAATCTGGATTCATGGGAATATTAATGGGTGTTGCTGTCGTCTTCCTTTCCGGAGGTGTCTTATATCTACTGGACCGCTACGTTACAGGCTCAGATGGTGTTGCTGGGGTCGCCGCATCTTCAACAGCGGGTGCCGCAGTTGCTGTACCTTTCATTATTGCCGAGTTAAACCCGCAATTTGCTCCTGTAGCAGAATCGGCAACAGCAATCATCGCGACAAGTGTATTGGTGACAGCAATTCTAACACCCATGCTGACGATGTGGGTTGCAAAGAAACAAGAAGAAAGAGGCATTCCGCAGCGAAGAGGCATGAAACCAACTATTTTGAAAGATTCAACTGTGACTTCCATCCAAAAAGCGAAGTAAAACAAATGAAATGTAAGCGTCATCTAAAAAAGCAACTGGGGTTCTTGTCCCAGGTGCTTTTTTGTGATATATACACATTGATGTTAAAATAAGGAAATGAAAAAAGAATGTAAATGCCAATTCTTATCAAGGAGGTTTCATGAGAAAGGTCGAGGTCGTACCATATAAGAAAGAATGGTCCAAGCTATTTCATGATGAATGCCAAAAATTAGAGGATATTTTCGGGCCTGAAATGATAAAGTTATACCATATTGGCAGTACGTCCATCCCGTCCATCCATGCCAAGCCAGTAATAGATATTTTGGCAGTGGTTAAAGATGTGGATTGTGTGGCTGATTTTAATAATGAGATGGAAGAGATCGGGTATGAGGCCAGGGGGGAGAATGGAATCGCTGGACGACGTTTTTTTCGAAAAGGCGGGGATGAGAGGACGCACCATATTCACATGTTCCAAAAAGGACATGAAGAAATAGCCAGACACCTCACTTTTCTGGATTATATGCTGGCACATCCTGATGAAGCACAAAAATATAGCAGGCTGAAGCAGCGCTTGGCAGCGGAATTCCCAGATGATATCAAAGGATATGTAAACGGGAAGAATGATTTTATCAAGAAGGTTGATGAAAAAGCGAAACATTGGGCGAAGCGTGGTGATCATCATGTTAATGAAGTGGATTAAATGCCAAGTGAATGAGGAAAACAAGCGTTCATTTTCAAGAGCACAAGAGGTCTGGGAGGAATTGCGCCATTGTGCTGGTTTCATGGGTCAAATCGGAGGGTGGAATAGAAATGAACCCTTTGAAGCGGGCATTCTCTCGGTTTGGAAAGATCTCCATGCCTATCAAAGTTTCATGCAGAATCAGCATGATGAAATATTCGGGAAGAGTGACCAAAGAAGTGCATATACAAAAATTTCTGTCGATATATACGAGAAAATATTCAATATAGGAACAACGGACATTATGGATTTTTTTGGCAAGGGGAAATTACTTCGAGTGGCTGAATGTTCTGTTGAAAATGATAAACAAGCCCATTTTGAGCAGGTGCTAAAAGATTTAGGGAACAAGGGGATGACACCGGGCGGCATGCTGTCTGGCGGATTCGGTAAAAGCCAATCCGGGAGATACCTGGTCGCCTCATTATGGGACAGTGAATATTCACATCAAAGGTATGCGGATAAGGAATTGCCTGCCCTGATATTCAAATCGGGAGTGAAAGATTCAACCCATCGCATTACAGGAAGTTTAATTGAATTGCATTCAAAGTGGACGGTCATTTAGAATCAAACACTACCAATCTATCAAATGTGGCGTCTTGGATTGCAGTCTTAATGGAATGTAAGAAGGACATCTGTGACCTAAATATATTCTCAGAAGGTGATAACAAATGAAATTGGATTATGATACACAGTACATCAGGGGCATCTACCTGAATAGAGATCGAATATCTTCGTATGACCATTTCCCTCTTGATCTGCCGGTTATCAGGCACCTTCAAGAAGTGGCTTTTCATCCCAGTGTTACCTATGTTATCGGTGAAAATGGAATGGGAAAGTCCACTTTGCTTGAAGGTATTGCGATTGCGTATGGCTTCAATCCAGAAGGCGGAACGTTGAATTTCAATTTTTCCAACTATGATTCACATTCCAATTTGGACGAATATCTCCGTTTGAAAAAGGGCGTGTACAAACCAAAGGATAATTTTTTCTTTAGGGCCGAAACCTTTTTCAATTTAGCTACGAATATAGAGGAATTGGACAGGGAGGCATCGTTTGGGTCGAAAATCATCGATTCCTTCGGTGGAAAATCACTTCACCATCAATCTCATGGGGAATCGTTTTTTTCAGCCTTTGTAGAACGATTTCAAGGCAATGGATTGTATATCCTCGACGAGCCTGAAGCTGCTTTATCGCCATTGAGACAAATATCGATGCTGGCCAGGATAAATGAGCTAGCCAAACAAGGTTCCCAATTCATCATTTCCACCCATTCCCCGATCATCATGGCCTACCCGGACGCTAAAATCTTCCAGATTTCAGATGAGGGAATGAGTGAGGTGACTTTAGAGGAGTCCAATCACTTTTTGTTAATGAAACAGTTTTTTGAAGATAAAGATCGGCTGCTTCATCATCTATTCGAATGAGATTTTAGCATCTCTTTAAAAAAAAACCCGTCTGCACGCACATTCGGGTTTTTCATTATGTTGAAATTCATTATTGACAGCTTAAGTGTATTACGGGTATAGTACATCTATAAGGTGTATGAACCACTTAGTACATACACGCAAGACTCTATGCATATCAGACTTTTTTAAATAAATAGGGGGTGGTTTTAATGAACGTAAATACCCGTGAACCGGTATATCTGCAAGTCGTTAGGCATTTTAAAGAACAAATAGCCATAGGCAAATTCGTGGCTGGACAGGAGATTCCCTCCCGAAGAGAACTGGCGGCTTCACTGAACATAAATCCTAATACCGCCCAAAAAGCGTATAAAGAAATGGAGGAACAGGGCTTGATTCATACTGAACGAAATTTCCACAGTCAAATCACGACGAATGAAACGATTTTACAGGCTGTGAGGCAGGAATTGATTTTGGCGGCCGTCGATACGTTTGTCGATGCGATTCGTCCGATTAATGTACCAGTCGATGAACTGCTTCGTGTGGTTAAAGAAAAATACTCGGAAGAAATAAGGGAGGAGGAAGAAAAATGATAGAAGTGAAAAAGATCTCCAAGAACTATGGCCGGAAAAAGATCTTGGATAGTGTTTCATTTACAGCCAATAAAGGGGAAGTCACTTGTCTGATCGGGATAAATGGTGTCGGTAAAACGACTACACTCAAAGCGATCATGGGATTGACGCCATATAAAGGTGAAATCCTGATCGATGATCAAAAGATGACAAAGGACAGTTATGAAAAAATCACCTTCATACCTGACGCACCGACCATGCTTCCGCAAATGACCGTTAAACAGGCTATGGTTTTCATGTCGGATTTCTATACGTCCTGGAACCCGGAAAGAGCTAACCAACTAATGGGGTTTTTCAAGCTTAAAGAGGAGAGTCGCATTTCGGAATTGTCAAAAGGGAATACAGCTAAGCTCAACCTGATGCTTGGTTTGTCCCTTGACGTGGATTATGTACTGATGGACGAACCATTTTCGGGAATCGATATTTTTAGCCGCGAGCAAATTGCCGATGTCTTTGCGAGTCACCTTATTGAAGATAGAGGAGTCATCATCACGACCCATGAAATCGGTGATATTGAACATTTAATCGATAAGGTCATTTTATTGGATAACGGTACAGTGCTAAGAGAGTTCAATACAGAAGAAATGCGGGAAGAGGAAGGAAAATCGGTAGTCGATGTAATGAGAGAGGTGTATCAATCATGATGCGATATATAAAACTAGTGAACTTTGAAATCAATCGTTTCAGTAAAATCTATCTTAGCTTATTGTTGATCACCTTGGTTTCGCAATTTGCAGGAGTGATCATCGTAACCAAGAGTCTTCTTAAAGATGCCAGGGAGACCATTTCAAATGAAAAACTATCGGATGCAGCTTATATTGCAAATTATGGAGGCATTGATTTTACCCATATCGCCAATACCCTCTTGTTTGTAGGACCGATTGCGCTAAGTGCGGTTGCCCTTATTTTTTATATTTTCCTTATTTGGTACCGTGATTGGTTTGGAAAAAATACGTTCATTTATCGTCTATTGATGTTACCGACATCCAGATTATCGATCTACCTTTCCAAAGCTACGGCCATCTTCCTGATGGTATTAGGGATGATTGCTTTCCAAATCATCATTTTACCAATGGAGAATGCCCTATTTCATTCAAATGTTCCGGAAGCGCTTTTGAATGAAATATCAATTTCCACCATCACGAAAGCCAGTCAGGTTTTGGCATTGATCATCCCAAGCACGTTCACTCAATTCCTGCTTTCGTATGGCATTGGTCTTATGGTCATGTCGATATTATTCACGGCGATCATGTTTGAAAGAAGTTTCCGCATAAAAGGAGTCGTAATGGGCTTGGTATATTGCGGAATTGCTATAGCGTTGTTTTTAGCTCCATTTTTCGTAATGGCGTTTGGGGATTTCTATTTTTACCCTAATGAATTATTTGGCCTGTTGCTCGCATTAGGAATCATTTTGACAGGATTATCGGTTTGGCTTGGCGCTTGGTTATTGAAAAATCGCGTGACCGTATAACAACAACTTTAAAGGAGTGAACAAGGTGAAACGTTATTTATGCAGCATCATTATTGGAATGGTTGTTATCTTAAGCATCGGGACCTATTATGTCAAAGTAGCTTCCTCTGCTTCCAGCCTTCCAAAGTATACGTTCAAGACACTGGAAGGCAGTGATAAAGAGCTTGATCCGGTGATCATAAATGCTTCGCTTGATAATGGTCCTTTTTATGAATCATTAACATTTGAATCCAATACAACCACATATGACAGTGAAAGATCTTACTTGGAGAACTTAAATGGAAGACAAGATCATCAAATTGAAAGATTAGTAAAAGAACATCGTTCATTTATGCGTGGCAAGGATTCCATTAGTTCTTTATATGAAGACGATGATTTTCTCGCTTACGCTTGGGTGAATAGCGATATTACGAATAACGGGAAAATGGAAG
This sequence comes from Bacillus sp. ISL-34, assembly GCF_018613325.1. Lineage (GTDB taxonomy): Bacteria > Bacillota > Bacilli > Bacillales > DSM-1321 > Peribacillus. Next base: position 304,785 of record NZ_JAGGQJ010000011.1, read on the forward strand.
CGGAGTTTGATATCGGTTTACTGGAAAAGAAAGATGAAGAGGAAACTTCTTTCCAAATCGAGCTTCCCAATCAAGAGAGAATCATGAATGCTGATGTCAGGGATGTGCAGTTGGTCCATTCAAAACTACAGGTTTTAACGATGAATGATGTGAATGTTAACATTGAGAAGCAGACAAAAGAAGTTCATCTGTATACGATCGATGTAGCCAATAAAAGAGTCTTGAGCGATAAAACCCTTGTTTCTGAAACCTTCACTTACCCTAATCAAGTTGATTTCGAGATGCCAATCGAAGTTGCTCCCTCCCAGCCAAACGACATGGTATTAATTTCGTTAATTAAAGGGGTAAATCATGAGGATGGCTTTGAGGAAAAGCTAAAGGAAAGCAAGCTGTTATCATATAATTATGAAACGGAAAAATTAGAAACGGTTAAAAAAGAATCTCTTAGCCTTGATATGGTAGGATCAGGATATGTGGACGGGAAAAACCTTTACCTAATTGATAAGAAATCCGATAATTATCGCATTAAAATGTTTGACCTCAGCAGTCAAACATTAACGGATGATATGGAGCTGGATTTAGCTGTTAATAAAAAGGAACAAAACTTCGCTGCCATTAAGAATGGGCGTGTGTACTTCCTATTAGGCAACGAAGTGGGTCAAATGGACAATTTAACATACAAGCCTGCCAAACTTCTGATTGCAGATATAAAGACTGGAAAGACTTTATATAAAGGTGAAACAGTCATGCAAGCAATAAATAAAAAGAACGGCAAAAAATTTGGATTTATTATCGGTGAATTAGACGTCAAATAAGGACCACTAACAATAGAAGCTATCTCAAAAGTATAAACTTTTTTGACGGCTTCTTTTGATGAAGGTCGAATTATCGGTTGTTAAGGCTGAATTATTTCGCCTGTAGGTCGAATTATGGTTCATGACGGCTGAATTATCCCCCACGACGGATGCATTCCCGTGGGCAATTAATCGGCTTACTGCTTTACATGAAAAAGGGATATCCACCAATGGGATATCCCTTTTTTTGATTATCATTTAAATGGAAGCTAAGTTCGTTCTGGCTGCACGTTCCTTCTTGCCGTGCAAGAAGTAGTAAAGGACGGAAGTTGCGATGACAACAACGCCCAGGATGACATAAAGTGTGCTGTACCCTGTTACCGGAATGATGAATCCGAGAATATAAGGGCCGAATCCAAGTCCTGCATCAAGCATGATAAAGAAGGTCGACGTTGCCATCCCCATTCGGTGAGGCGGTGTCTGTTTAACGGCAATCGCCTGTGAGCTTGATTGCATATTACCGAATCCAAGGCCTATGAGGAAACCAGCTGCAAGTAAAGTGAAACTATTGGTTGTTATACTTAGAAGCAGCAAGCCGATCCCGAAAATAATGAACGCCGGATACATAATGAAGTTCGATCCTTTCCGGTCCATTAACGGTCCTGAGAAAGGACGTGATAACAATACGGCTACTGCGTAAACGACAAAGAAGAAGCTTGCTGTATTGACCAGGTCGATTTCGATGGCATAGAAACTGATGAAAGAAAGGACGCTGGAATAACAGAATGCCAATAACAGAGTGATGATTGAGATGGGCAGTGCCTTAGGCTCAATGAAATTGGAAAGCTTGAATCCTTTGTTTTCCGTAACTTTGGCAGCCACTTTCAATGCCGGGACATAAAGGAAGAATGCTGTAATCAGGCTGATGACTCCTAAAGCCAGGCAGAAACTGAAAATCACTTGGAAGCTTGTATGTTGAGCCATATACAGACCGATGAAAGGACCGATTGCCGTCGCAAGTGTTGCACTCATGCTGTAATAGCCGATGCCTTCACCTTTTCGTGTTGCCGGGATGATCTGGGCGACGATCGTTCCTGTCGCAGTACTTGCCATCCCCATCGCCATCCCATGGATAAGGCGGTTAACAAGCAGGAAGCCAATTCCAAGGTCCACAAAATATAGAAGTGTTGTCAAAGTGAAAAAGATCAAACCTATGAATAATGTTTTCTTGCGGCCGATTGAATCAATGAAACGGCCAATGAACAGACGTCCGATTAACGTCCCGATAATAAAAATACCCGATATGAGTCCGGCTTCGCTTGTAGAAGCATCCAATTCATTTACAGCATAGATGGCAAGTGTCACCATCAGTAAATAAAAGATTAATGTTATGAAAAAATTGATGGACGAAACGATGACAAAATCCTTCGTCCACAGTCTAGGTCTGGATTGTTCCATTTTATTATCTCCTTACTTGATTATGTTATTTCTTATCTCGCCCATGATGCGGATGGCTGCGAGCTGTTCCTCTTCAGTGATCCCTTTCAAGATTTCCTGTTCGTATTGATCGATTGTCACGCGGACTTCACTGTAGATCTTTTTGCCAAGCTCCGTAAGCCGCATCCTTTTTTCGCGTCTGTCTTTGCCTGGGACATGCTCGACATACCCCAGCTCTTCCAAGCGGGCTATGGTTCTCGTAATTGTGGGTTTCTCCACACTTTGGTAATTGGCAAGCTCTACAAGCGTCGCCGAACCATAATTGGTTAAGTAATATAAAATGGACCATTGTGCCCTGTGTAAATCATGCTTGTTCAGCTGGATATTAAGATTATTTTCAAATGGACGGTACAGCAGTAATAATTGCTGAAAGAATTTTTGGTAAGTCTTTATCAGAAACACCCCTTATAATCAATATATAGTTACCGTGAGTAATTGTTACCCTGAGTAACTATAATATCAAAATAAATCCATTCTGTCCACTCGGATTTGTATTGAGGTAAAAGAACCAAACTCATGAGTAACGTCGAAATTTACGAGTAAAACGTCGAAACTCACGAGTAAAACGTCGAAACTCACGAGTAAAAGGCCGAAACTCACGAGTAAAACGCGGAAACTCACTAGTAAATGCCAATTCACGAGTAAAATGCCCAAACTCACGAGTTAAAGGCCCAAAATGTAATATAAGCCATTTCAGGAGTGAAAAAGCGGGAAGAGTTGGAGATTGGGTGGGATGTACATTGTTTTTGTATAAGCGATAGGGAGCGAGTGTGTATGCCAATTCCCGTAATAATGTAGATGAGATCACCAAAAAATTATGGGGTAGAGGAGTTATACGAAGATCCCTGATCGGATGAAGAGCGAACTTGCAGCCCCTTAATCATAAGTGATAGTTGGCATAGCTATAATGGCCGTTATGTCCATCTTTACCTTTCTCGGGTTGTTCGGGTTCTGGGCCAAGTGAAAAGGCATCAATCAATATGAATGCACCGAAAACTTGGGTCCAGCTGCCAAGTAAAAGTATGTGTTCTCCTATCCGTCGTTTTTCATTTATTATGAAAATATTTCCTACCGATTCCAAAAAAGAACCGGCTGCAATGAGTCCATTTCCCTTGATCTCAAGAGAGCGTGAAATGGACTCCTCCGTCAATGATGCCCCGAATGCCTCAAAAGCTGCACCTAGGCCTTGGATTCCGCTGCCGAGTGCATCGGTTCTGGTGCCCTCTTCCTCTGAACCACTCAACTGTATATCTATTCCAACTGAATTTGCGATATTTCCAACAGCCTCAAGCCAAGCACCGAATATGAAATAGGTTTCCGATCGTTCATTTTCAGGGTTCGGCATTTTCGAACGGCCGATTGCCTGCAGCGAATTTCCAACGGCTTCGATGCCATTCCCTTTGAGGACCAGATCTTTTCCGAGGTTAGTCCCCGTTAAAGTTTGCCGGGTTTGCCCGATTGCACCTACAAGTGTTCCGATGCCAAGTAACCATGCTCCTGAAATAAGGAGGTCATCTCCATGAGTGATCATATCCCAAACGCTCCTTAAAAGTGGTTATAGTATATTATTCAGGAAACAGTGTTTGTTTACATATAGCTTTAACACCGTGAGCTCTGGTTGAAAATTACCTATTTATTGGTATAATGGCAGCTGGAGGAGATGATATTGTCTTTTAATAATTTATTGCAAATGATTATTACTGCACTTTTCTTTATGGTTTTTACGTTTTGTACCTGGTATGAAGGAAGTGAAATTCTGGATAGACCTTGGGAATGGAAGTATTCCACGCATTTCACACAAGTAAATGATGATCAGGCAATGGATGCAGAAGATATTTCGAATTTCGATTATTTCGTGTATGCCGCAAAATTCAAACCGTTATTTCCATTTCTTATGGTCATCACAGCATCATACTTAATCATGCTTACGGGATATACTTTATCCAAAAAAAGTATTAAAAAAATGGCTCTTTTCTTATTTGGATTGGGTATCCTTTTTCTGCTTTCAAGTGGTTTTGTATCCAATTCCCCGACTATTGGAGGAAATATCTTTCAAGCATTTTTTCTGATAGGCGGAATGATAGCCATATTAAGTGGAGCTCTATATTATTACCGGATGCCAAGAGGGTTCAATACATTAGTGAAGTAAGGAAGGCTGCCGATGAGGCAGCTTTTTTTGTGGAAAGATGACACAAAATAACGAAAAATAATAGTCATTTTCGCGAAATTCTTAGATTGAACTTCACTGAAATGTAGTTTATATTTAAGTCGAAATTGAGTAGACCAGTTGCTATATCACCAGCGGTGGACCCTTATCGGTTGGATATGCAGTTAAAAGCAAGACCTACTGTTTCCGGTAAAGAAGTGTGATGCAGTTGGGAAAAATTTATCCAGTGATTGAAGAATAAAGCGAAAAGGTGATAATATGTCAGGCAAAATTAAAATTGAACAGCCAAAGATCCCCCAAAACTTAACTCAAGCGAACTTTCAGGAAATATATTACCAAGATGAGCCTTATCTTGAGTCCTGTATCATAACCAATTGCACGATCGATAGAGAAAAGATGGATAAAATCGTATTATCACAGGTCGTCTTCAAAAATGTGACATTCAGCGATGTATCATTCAGGAATATCGAGCTGACGGATGTCATTTTTGATCATTGCGATTTGACGAATGCCGATTTCATGGGTGGCTCAATTCATCGGGTGGAATTCAAAGAGTCCAAACTATTAGGCATTAACCTGTCTGACGGAAGTTTAGGAAATGTCTCCTTTGAGAATTGCAACTTGAGTTTAAGTGCTTTTGGATATTCCGGTTTAAAGCAAGTGAAGTTCGATCATTGCTCATTGGAAAGTGCTGATTATTATGAGTGTAAATTCATCAAAGTGAAGTTCGAAACTTGTAGGTTAAATGAAGTGAACTTTTCCCGGACACCGCTCAAAGGAATTGATATTAGCAGTTCTACATTTCAAAGGCTTACCGTATCCCCGGAGGATTTAAATGGATGCGAAGTTTCCCCGGACCAAGCGATAGTCTTTGCAGCCATGCTTGGACTGAAAATTAAAGAGTGAACCTTTTTAAGATGAAAAAAGACTTAGTGGAGAGTAAACTTCGCTGGCGGCGAGATCTTTCAATAAAGTTGAAACGAGGGACTACCGGATTTGGTGGTCCTTTTTGAGTCGGCTTGTCACTAATTAAGGGAAGTTTTATTGGAGATTTGTAGTAAAAATGGGTAGCGTGAATAGAAATATATAAATTTCGGAAAGTATGGAATATTTGCACAAATACAGGATTACTTTACAATATTTGTTAGGTGGAAGGGGGATTGAACGTGATTATCAATAAGGTCACTTTGTATAGTCATGCATGGGATGAAATGCGGAATTTTTATGTTGATGTGTTAGGATTTGAGTTACTATCGCAAACTGGTGATGTTTTTGAAATTAAGGCAGGGGAAAGTGTGCTTGAAATTAAAAAAAATCATCACAAGGGAAAGCCTTTTTACCATTTTGCCATGAACATACCGACCAATTTATTTACTTCGGCAAAAGCATGGGCGAAATCAAAAGTGGAATTGACTAGAGAAGATGATGACGACGAAGTTTATTTCAGCTATTCAGATGCACATGCTTTTTATTTTTTAGACCCTTCAGGCAACATTGTCGAATTCATATCGAGATATTCCGTATCACCCGAATCCGAGGCTGATTCTTTTTCAGCTCAAAACGTCCTGTGCATTAGTGAAATAAACCTTACGACAGATGAAGTCAGGGCTTTGGGAAATGAGTTGATCAATAATGGTGTACCTGTAAGGAATGGTGAAGCGATAAGTGAAGATGGATTGAATTTCATGGGGGAACATGAAGCAGGTTCGTTTTTACTTTTAGGTCCAAGGAAAAGGCGTTGGATTTTCTCGAATAAAGAGTCGGAAATCTTTCCGCTTTCGATAGTCATAAATCAGCAACTAGATATCTCATTGGATGGCGAAGGAATAATGGAACTGAAAAAAGTGGAATGATGTAGATTTATATTTTGGCCATAAACTTCATTGTACCGATTCAATCATGAAAGCGAACGCAGAAGCAGGGCTGCCTGCCATTGGAGAAACTTGATACTCCTAATAATAGTTTATTAATAATTAGGAGTATCACTTTTATTTAAATAAGGCTATATTAAAATTTTTAATAAATCTCCTTTGGTTCACAAACGTAAGTTAGCTGCATATATTTTATTTTTACTTAATAAATTCTCTAGAAAGCTACGTAACCACAATTTGGGCATACAGATGCTTTAGGGTTTGCAGAAACACTATTGAAAAGTCCTTTCTTTTGACTAAGCTTTATTCCGTACATTCCGCATTGAACATTTACTTTGCAATCATCTATCATTTCAGTTTGGCACTGATTACAAATTCTTTTCATTAAAATACTCCTTTTTCATTTAAAAAATACTTAAGTAGAAACACTCTGAATTCAATGTTTATTTTAACATAAATATCCAAAACACCTTATGGCATTTTGAAATACTAAAGAATAGTCATGTTAATAGCAGGAAGAATTGATAACTTAGCAGTCTAAAAGAAATTAACAACACATTTTAAATGTTCCTAGCCGAACATAAAAAAGAGGTGAATACTGCACCATAACCCAAGGAGCAAAGCCATGAAAAAAAGAAGCTTATTTATAGTGACGGGCGTGATCGTTTTCGGGATCATTGCCTCGATAGCATTGGTTTCTCAAACGAAAAAGAAAGAGTTCGCCGGTAAAAGGGCATTTCCCCAGCATACAGTCTATCAAGCGGGTACGATAAAACCCGACAATCTGTCACAGGAGGAGATGGATGCTGCCGTAGCGAACTTTTATGAAACTTGGAAAAATGAATATGTTAAGCAGCCTGCTGATAAAAATGATGAATATTATATTTATTACAATGATAAAGGATACGCAGAGCCGAAGAATGCAGTCACCGTTTCTGAAGCGCATGGTTATGGGATGATGATAACGGCAATCATGGCAGGCAGCAAGGACAAGCAGTACTTCGATGGGCTTTATCGTTTTTATAAAGCTCATGGAAGTGATAATGACCCTTCATTAATGGCATGGCAGCAAGTAAAGGATAAATCGGGTAAAATCATCAATACGCCAGGGGATGCCGATTCAGCAACTGATGGCGATATGGATATCGCCTATTCGTTATTATTGGCCGATCGCCAGTGGGGAAGTGAAGGGGAAATCGACTATCTTGCCAGTGCAAAGGACATCTTGGATGCGATCATGTCGAATGAGATAAATCGGCCGGAGTCCCTGGTTAAACTAGGGGACTGGGCGGAAGATAGAGATGAAGCATACGGACAATCGACTCGTTCATCTGACCTTCTTCTCAATCATTTTAAGACATTTGAGGCGGTAACTGGGAATGATGAATGGAAAGGAGTAACGGATAAGGCCTATGCGATCATTCATTCGATTATGAGGAGGAAAGCGGCAATACTGGTCTCATGCCGGACTTCATTGTACAATCCAAGGGAAAATTTCAGCCGGCAGAAGCTGACTTTTTAGAAGGGGAGAATGACCAATTATAGCTGGAACAGCAGCAGGGCCCCTTGGCGCTATACGCTCGATTTTTTACTGACTGGTGATGAAAGAGCGCTGCCGCAATTAGAGAAGATGAATGATTGGATTAAAGCGGAATCGGATGGCAACCCTGAAAATATCCAATCAGGCTATACGCTAAGCGGAAAAGCCGTGGAAGAAGGGAATAGCACTTGCTTTGTTGCTCCATTCATGGTGAGTGCCATGGTTGATTCCTCCAATCAGCAATGGATTAATCGGTTATGGAATCGGGCGATACAGGAACAAGATGATGATGATGACTATTTTGCCAATACGATAAAATTACAGACAATGATCGTGGCTTCAGGTAACTGGTGGGCGCCATGATACAAGGCAAGAAACTAATTAAAGCTGAAAAGGAGTTTGATGAGAATGATGAAGGTCACACCTTTCTTGATGTTCGAAGGAAATGCGGAAGAAGCAATGAATTATTACACATCTTTAATCGAAGGCTCGAAAATAACCAGCATGAAACGGTATGGTGCAAATGAATCAGGTACAGAGGGAAGTGTCATGCAGGCTACCTTTACCTTGAAGGAACAGGAATTTATGTGCATCGATAGCAATGTTAAGCATCAATTTACGTTTACACCTTCTTTTTCGATATTCCTTACATGTGATAGTGAAGAGGAAATTGACAGGCTTTATTCGAGCTTAACTGATGGCGGACAAGTGATGATGCCATTGGGTGATTATTTCTTTAGTAAGAAGTTCGGCTGGGTATCTGATAGGTTTGGCGTTTCCTGGCAGCTTACTCTCCCAATATGAATGAAGTGAAAAAGCCACTGGATAGGGGATTTTTTCATGAATAAACACTGATTTGTGGATTGCTAGATTAAAAAAGTAATATCACATACCTGTCGACGGAAAAAGAAGAATTTTTCATAAACAATCAACATAAACCGGGCAAGAGTTAGATAGTCCAGGATAAACCGTTTGTACTGTGAAGGAATTAATTATATATTAATCCTTGAGTACAATTCATGGATTAAAGTATAAAAGCCCGGAGGAGACAATCATGAAAAATATCAAAACTGAACAAGAATACCGTGAACAAATCAACCAAGAAGGATTGACGGTTGGGATTTTTACGACTACATGGTGTCCAGACTGCAAACGTTTAGACATGTTCATCGATGAGATCACTCAGGAACATCAAGACAAACAGTGGTTTACAATCGATCGTGACGAGTTCCCTGAGATTTCTGAAGAGCAAACGGTAATGGGAATTCCATCACTATTAGTATTTAAAAATGGAGAAAAGGTTGCACACCTGCACAGTGCAAATGCTAAAACGCCAGAAGCGGTCAATGAATTTCTAAATGACCTATAAAAGACCTTGAAAAGGTGAACCCCTTATTAGGCTGTAATAAGGGGTTCATTTTTTTTTTGAAATTTTTGCTAGAAAAAACTTGATTTCTAAGATGAATCGGGTTTTAATTATAGATACCGAATATCCATTATGGATATCGAACATCCACATACATACAGAAAGAGGTGAACTGATTTGCAATTAACAAAAGGGGTCGAGCAAGCTATATGCATCATTGTTATCCTCTCTACCCAGGATAAAAATGTACCGCTTTCGTCTAATGAGATCAGCAGGCGATTGGAGGTGTCACCTTCTTATTTGAAAAAAATCATAAGGAAATTGGTCGTTAAGAGAATAATCACTTCCGTTCCTGGTAATAATGGCGGCCTTACTCTTGCCAAAAGTGTAGATAAGATTAAAAACCTTGAAATTATTGAGGCGATGGAAGGCCCCATTTCGATGTTTCCGGATACGGGACTTATAGAAAAAGCGTTTAAAGATGGAGAGTATGCAGAGAAGGGGATGGACGTCCTTCGTCGGATGTTTTCTCGGGCGGATCAACTTTTGATAGAGTTCTTTTCCAGCCAAACGGTGGCAGATTTGCTGAAAGAAAGCTTTGGCACCACGGACATACCAACTCTTAATTGGAATTCAACATCATTGAGTGATGTACTGCGTGAAAAGAAAGGTGAAAAGAAGTGAACATGCTTAAACAAGAATGGAAGCTTTTCCTTACAAATCGAAAACTGGTCGGTGTCGCGATCGTTTTACTGTTCGTACCGATTATTTATGGGGGGGTATTTCTTAGTTCCGCTTGGAATCCATACGGAAATACAGGCAAATTGCCTGTTGCAGTCGTGAATAAGGATGTGAAGGCGGAATATGAGGGTAAAACCTTAACAGTCGGTAATGAGCTAATCGAGCAATTAAAGGACAATGATGATTTGGAATGGCATTTCGTAACGGAAAAAGCGGCGAAAAAAGGATTTGATGAAGGTACATATTATATGGTCGTTACCATTCCTGAGGACTTTTCGAAAAATGCTGCAACCGTCATGGATGATAAGCCAAAAAAAATGAATTTGACGTATGACGTGAATCCTGGACGCAGTTTCGTTTCTGAAACGGTCGGGAAACAGGCAACGAATAATTTGAAAACGGAAATTGCCGAAAGTGTCACAAAAGAATATGCGGAAGCGATCTTCTCCCAATTGGATGAAATCGGAGAAGGATTCAATGATGCAGCAGACGGGGCATCAAAACTGGATGACGGCGCAAAAAAACTGCATGATGGAAACAAAGAAGTGACGGAAAATCTGAGTAAATTAGCTTCCAGCACATTAACTTTTAAAGATGGAGCGAATAAACTTCAAATCGGCGTCGGCGAGTTTTTGGAAGGAGCCAACAAGCTTGAAAGTGGCGCATCGGAATTGAATATGGGAATTTCACAATATACTTCCGGTGTCGGTCAGTTGCAAGAGGGTGCGGACGAACTCGCATCAGGCACAGGGGAATTAACTAATAATAGTGAAGCACTTATACAAGGTTCATCCCAATTATCCACTGGGCTGGCCAAAGTGGTTCCAGGAGCGCGAACTCTAAATACGGGATTGGCACAAGCGCAAACAGGCAGTGCGAATTTGAATGATGGGTTGAATCAATTATCACAAAATGCAAGCCAGCTGACGGACCAATCGACAGGAATTCCAAAATTGGCAGCAGGTCAGCAGAGTTTAAATGAAGGAATCAATAAACTGGCAGAAGGAAGCCAGGCGTTAAATGACGGCCTGAAGAAAATGGATGGCCAATTGCCTGCAGAAGAACATCTGAGTCAGCTTAAGCAAGGACTGACAAGCATTCAAAGCGGTGTCAATCAATTGCAAGAAGCAGTTCCTGCAGGAAGCAGCACGTCCGGTACTGTATCCGCCATTACTGAAGACCTCCATAAAAGTCAATCGGCTTTAACGGAACTTCAATCAACGATTGCGAATAATGGTCAAAGCACGATCAATGCCGTTCAAAACACGGAAGCATTCAAAAGCATGACCAGTGAACAACAATCCGAATTAATCGGAGCGGTTCAAAATGAACTTCAAAACCAGGCGGATGCACAAAAACAAATCGCATCGACTCTTGCTGCAAGTGTATCAGACTTATCAACGCAATTAACGGATAAAGTAATGCCTGTATTGAATGGATTAGGCCAGCTTCCGGAACAAGTGGCCAATTTAAATAATGCGGTGAATAAAGTCAATCCAAACGCCGTTTCAGCGTTAAACGGATATGCGGCAATAAGGAACGCACTTGAAGAACAATTGATTCCGGGTGCAACCCAATTAAATGGCGGCTTGAATGAAGCTGTTGAAGGCAGCAATCAATTAACGGCGGCAACACAAAGTTTAAATGAACGGACACCAGAATTAGTGAAGGGGATCAACCAGTTAGCACAAGGCGGTTCCTCGTTGAATAATGGTCTTTCAAAACTAACTGAGGGATCTGGTCAGTTGGTTGATGGAGTTTCACAGCTTCAAGCAGGGTCAACCTCCTTCGGGGATGGTCTTGAGAAGTATGCGTTCGGTGTTAGCCAAGTTGGCGAAGGGGCAAACAAGCTTGCTAGTGGGGCCAATGAACTGAATGCCAACTCAGCTGCCTTGAACGATGGCTCATCAGCACTTGTTAAAGGCACTGAGCAATTGGCGAGCAACCTGCCTACTTTAAGCAATGGAGTCATCCAGCTTGCTGATGGGGCAGGTCAGATCAATGAAGGTTCATCAGCACTTGCTGAAGGTTCCGGTAAATTGGGTGATGGAATATCATCACTTAAAGATGGAACGGTCGAGCTTTCGGAAAAACTAAGTGATGGTGCAGAAGAAATAAGTGAAAATAAAACAACCGATGATAATTACAGCATGATTGCTGAACCGACACAGGTTAAAGAACAAAAAAGCAGTGACGTGCCGAATTATGGTCATGCACTGGCTCCTTATGTATTGTCTCTTGGTTTATTTGTAGGAGCTATTGCCTTCAATATGGGATTCCCGACAGGCTTGCCTTCTACAAGGCCTACATCAGGAGTGGCATGGTGGTTCAGTAAATTCACGGTTTTATTTATCCAAGCGACGCTTTCAGCATTAGTGTTGGATGCGATCATGATTTGGGGAATGGATTTGCAGGTCGAGAACATGGGGCAATTCATTGGGGTTTCCATTCTGACTTCCCTTACCTTCATGTTCATCGTTACCTTCTTGACAGTAGGATTTGGAAATCCAGGTCGTTTATTGGCGATGATATTCCTTGTATTACAGCTAGGTGCAAGCGGAGGGATGTTCCCTGTGGAACTGACCAATAACTTCTTCAGTCATGTTCACCCGTTCATACCGATGACATACTCTGTCATGGGCTTCCGTCAGGCGATGAGTACGAGCCTTGGAGCGGATGCATTGACAGCGAGTATAGTGTTCCTTACTGGATACATCATTGTCTTTAATCTACTGCTATTGCTAACGATGGTCATCAGGAAGCGCAAAGAACACAATATTGAGATGGATGCCATAAACGAATGAAAAAACTCCCGGTGCAATGCGCCGGGGGTTTTCTTGATCATGATTCTTCATCCGTATCCTTTTCTTTTTCGATGACTTTCAATCCATTTTCCCCTGATTTTTCAATCACATGTTTAAGGATGGATAATTTGTTATCCCAGAATTGATCGTAAAAAGAAAGCCACTGTTTCAATTCCGCTAAAGGTTCTGGCTGAAGCCGAAAGCGTTTCTCCCTTCCTACCTTCCGGCCACTGACCAATTCAGCTTCAGAAAGGATATGAAGATGCTTGGCGATCGCTGTACGGCTCATCGAAAAGTGAGAAGTGATTTCTGAAATGGGTAAATCCCCTTCAGCAAGCAATTGCAGGACCTTTCTGCGGGTTGGGTCGGCGATAGCCTGAAATACATCATGTTTTTCTGCTGCAGACACTTAGCCCTCAACAGCCTTTTTAAGTTTTGCATGAACGATTTGTTCCCAGCCATGATCCATTCTATCGCGAATCACTGAGCTTTTTTCGTTCGGTTTCGGAAGAATCGTTTCAGGCTCTTTCCAACCACCATGAATAAGGGTGAACTCCGTTTTGCCATCCAGTTCTTTTAAAATGAAGGTAATGACCCAACCGTCCGTATCCCAACTGAATGAGAGCCGATGAGGAGCATCTAACTCCATTACCTTACAAGGAGATGGACCAAAAGGTGATTGCACATGGAACTCATGTCCCACTTTCGGTTGAAAATCATTTGGCATGAACCATGAAGCTATGCCCTCTGCAGTCGAAACTGAATCCCAAACTTTTTGGATAGGTGCTTCAAGAATAACCGTCTTCTTGATATCCTGTAATGTATGTTGATTTTCCATACTGATTCTCCCTTTTAATTAAAGATATGAAACCAATTGGTTTTGCTTTGTTGATTATATAAAACCTTTTGGTTTCATGTCAATAATTTGTTTCAAGCGATACCTTTTTATTCATTGCAGGCTGCTTAATTACCCAACTCTTCGATTTGTTTTGCCAATCCTGTTATATTATCGATTGACTTCATTATCTCTGAGTTTTCCAATGCCTTAGGGTCAATTTGGCCTTTTTCAATATTATTCAAGTATAGTTCTATTCCGTCTGAAAGCTGTTGATTGGAGCTGACGATCTTCTCATGGATGCCTTCAGCGATTTGGGGTGGTTCAGTTGCATTGAATTCTTCAATCTCCGTTTTCATCAATTCCAGTTCTTTTTCAAGATTTGCTCTTGCTTCGGCATTCGTTACGGCATCCTGTGACATTGCGGGCACCTCATTGGCAAAGTCCTTAACGGTATTTACATACTCCGTCGCATTATCTGCATACTCCAATGATGAATTGACTTCTTCTAAAGCTGAGCATCCGCTTAATGTAATGATGGACAGTAAAGCAATGGTCATTATTTTTTTCATATGTGCCTCCAATGTGATTTTTTTAGTAATGATCAGATGGGCAGAAATCTCTTTTTATAAATCGCTGCAATCGAATTCAGTATGAAGCTTGGGATCTTCTTCGGAAAAAATGACTTAGAATAAAAAAGGTGAAAAGCACTTTTCAAGTCGTGCCACTGATTGCAGGATTTCACTTGCTTAAACCTTGCAACGTCAATGATCTTCACCTTTTTTTCGGAAGTGATGAAGATGTTTCGTAAATGGATATCTGAAGGATTCAATCCTTCTTTCCTTGCCAATTGCAGGGCATGGTCTATCTCTGCGATGTTTTCTTCCGTTATCGGGATTCCCAATGTTAAACATTCAAAAAGAGTGTTGCCTTCAATGTGATCTATAACCAGGTAATTTTCCCCCGCATCATATAAGGTTGGATAGTATTCGATGGATTGGACGGTATTGTATATTTCAGCTTCAACTTTAGCTGTGTGAGTATGATCCGGGAAAAACACTTTTAGTGCCTTATTGGTGGAATGTATTCGGAATACATATGCGCTGCGGCCTTTTCCGATCAGTGATAAAGATGGGTCGGCATCAAGCAGTATATGCTTTTTATCATCGGAAATCTTAACGCTTTGAGCTAATTCATTATAGTTCTGCATACTTTTCACCTCTATTGTGCAATTTTTCGAATCAAAAAAGACGGTATAACCGATTTTTGGTTATACCGTCTTTTGAAAATTAAAAGACCTCACCAAATAATCGGCAAGGTCTTGCAAACAACTAAAAACAGTTGCCAATAAAGCCGAGGATTCAATCCTGTACTGACGACTTTATTGTATAGCTACTCCCCTTAACAGAAGGATTCTTATAAGTTATATACAGTAATTATATAGGTTATTGCATCGATCCGTCAAATATAAGGATCGGTGCTTACCCTATATATATATTCGATTTAGGCAGAAAGATGCTCGTCTCATCATTATTAATTTGCTTGTTAAGTAATTATATCAATATACTTTATTTTTTATTATCGGCTTGTCGCGTAGGCTTCGTTGCGAATATTTCTATTTAATTACTTAAATGTCTATTAGTTTACTATTGTGTTACAATCTCCTCTATCTCCCTATAGATCTAAAGGAATATGATATATTTTAGATGAATGAGCATATTTACCTATATTATTATACTTATTTTAACCGATATTTAAATAAATGTTAAAAATATAATTCTTTAGTAGGGAGAATGAGATGAAGAAATTAATTATACCAACTTTCTGTTTTGCAGTGCTGTCTACAGTTGCCTTCGAAGAAAAAATATCTGCAGCTCCACTACATGCGGAACAGGCCAATATTGAAGACGTCATGTTTGTCCATGTAAATTCCGGTTCGCTCAATATGAGAAAATCCGGGGCGGAAGGTGCAAGCATAGTTGCAAAGCTGGCAAATGGCACACAGGTAACGGTGTATTCGGAATCCAAAGGCTGGGCGAAGATCAAAGCCAATGGAAAAGAAGGATATGTCAGTACCAAGTATTTATCGGCAGCGAAGCCAGGGACTTTAACGAAAACTGCAGTAACCATTAAAACGACAACGAAATATGTGAATGTGAGCACAGGTTCACTTAATATGCGAAAAAGCGGCATTGATAGTGCAAGCATAGTCACGAAGCTGAAAAGGGGCACACGGGTAACGGTGTATTCGGAATCCAAAGGCTGGGCGAAAGTGAAAGCCAATGGGAAAGAAGGGTTTGTCAGTACCAAGTATCTATCGGTAACGAAGCCTGGAACGGTAACCAAAGTTGCGGCGCCCGTTAAAACTACAACAAAATATGTGAATGTGAGCACAGGTTCACTTAATATGCGAAAAAGCGGGATAGATAGTGCAAGCATAGTCGCGAAGCTGACAAGGGGCACACAGGTAACGGTGTATTCGGAATCCAAAGGCTGGGCGAAAATCAAAGTCAATGGAAAAGAAGGATATGTCAGTACCAAATATCTATCGGCAACGAAGCCTGGAACGGTAAAAAAAGCTGAGGCAGCGGTTAAAACGACGACGAAATATGTGAATGTGAGCACGGGCTCACTCAATATGCGAAAAAGCGGAAAAGCTACCGCAAGCATAGTATCAATACTTTCAAAAGGTACGAAAGTGACGGTGTATTCGGAATCCAA
>NZ_JAGGQJ010000011.1:321211-368782 GCF_018613325.1 Bacillus sp. ISL-34
GCCAATGGAAAGGACGGATATATCAGCTCCAAATATCTATCTGCTTCAAAGCCAGGTACGGGATCATCGGCAGCCGCACCTGCAAAAACGACGACGAAATATGTAAACGTAAGCTCTGGAACGCTCAATATGAGAAATAGCGGATCGGAAAGCGCGAGCATAGTCGCGAAGCTTTCAAAAGGAACGAAAGTGACGGTCTATTCGGAATCCAAAGGCTGGGCCAAGGTCAAAGCCAATGGAAAGGACGGATATGTCAGTGCAAAATATCTATCTGCTTCAAAACCAGGATCGGGATCATCGGCAGTAACGCCTGAAAAAACGACGACGAAATATGTAAACGTAAGCTCTGGAACGCTCAATATGAGAAATAGCGGATCGGAAAGCGCGAGCATAGTCGCGAAGCTTTCAAAAGGAACGAAAGTGACGGTGTATTCGGAATCCAAAGGTTGGGCGAAAATCAAGGCCAATGGGAAGGATGGGTATGTCAGTGCTGACTATCTTTCAACGACAAAGCCTGGAACGGATTCCAAACCATCCATACCTGAAAAAACGACAACGAAATATGTAAATGTCAGCTCAGGTTCCCTGAATATGCGGAATAAGCCGTCAGAAACTGCTTCCGTCATTGTGAAATTGGCAAGGGGTTTAGAGGTGGAAGTCATCTCGGAATCAAATGGCTGGTCTAAAGTTAAAGCGTATGGCGGGGAAGGTTATGTCAGTACACAATATCTATCAGCAACGAAGCCTGGTTCTTTACCGGGGCTTAATCCAGACGAAGAAGGAAGCACGGTAGTTAAATATGTAAATGTGAATGATGGCTCCAGTCTGAATATGCGGTCACAAGCATCAGCTTCCGCTTCCATTATAGCCAAGCTTGTAAACAATACGGCCGTAACGGTGTATTCAGAGTCTAATGGCTGGTCAAGAGTCACGGCCAATGGAAAAACCGGATATGTCAGTACGCAATATTTAACGGCCAAAGCACCGGAAGGTCCAGGAAGTTCGAATGGGTCGATAATCAGAATCGATAAAGAGTATAATCTTACGATGGAAAAAATGGTTGAAATTCAAATGGCCGTAAATGGCCAAACGGATAAAAAGTATAAAACCTACATACGTGAAGATGGATTAACTTTAATCAATTCAACCAAAGGTACGGTTAAAGGAACCGGATGGCGTGTCAGGGGCGGAGCTGGTTCTAATTATTGGGTAGTCGGTCCTGTCAGCAATAATCAATCATTGAATATTAAATCGAAAGTAAAGGGCTCTGATGGATACTATTGGTATGAGGTGGACTATAACAAGACATGGGTGAATGCCAGTCCGGAAGATATAGAATATAATCTCAACCCGAATAATTTTGTGAATGATCCAGTCAAGTCATTCCAATTCGTCAAGCTCTCCCAAGTCACCAACATGAACGTTTCTGAAGTGAATAATAGAATCCTTTCAGGTAAAGGGATTTTACAAGGCCAAGCTGCAACCTTCACTGCGGCAGGGGAAAAATACGGGGTCAATGAAATCTACCTGATTTCACATGCTTTGCTAGAGACCGGGAATGGCACTTCACCGTTAGCGACTGGCGTAAAGGTGAACGGGAAAACGGTCTATAATATGTATGGAGTGGGAGCATTTGACGGAACGGCGCTAAGCAGCGGCGCTCAATACGCCTATAATGCAGGCTGGTTCACTCCGGAAGCGGCCATCATAGGCGGTGCCGAATTCATCGCCAAAGGATATATCTCTGCTGGACAGGACACGCTTTATAAAATGAGATGGAATCCTACAACTGCAGAGAAATATGGTTATGCTTCACACCAGTATGCCACTGATATTGGCTGGGCAACAAAACAAGTGAAACAAATTTATAATTTGTATAGTTTACTAGATTCCTATAAATTGACGATTGAAGTTCCTAAGTATAAATAAGGAAATAGGAAACAACACATGAGTCCGACTCATGTGTTGTTTTTGTTATTTAGTTTTATCCTTTTCCAGAATACCCCTAACGACATCCTCGATCGTCACCACTCCCAATGCCTTTTCCAAGGCAAGTTCAGCAACTGAAAAGATGGGCTCTATTGTATCTTGTATATTTCTTCCAACAGTGCATGCTGGATTAGGATTTTCATGGATTCCAAATAATTCTTTATCGGAGACAACGTTAACAGCCTGATAAACATCGAGCAGAGTGATATCCGATAATTCCTTGGCCAATGTCGCTCCGGCGATACCAGGCCGAACATTCACTAAACCAGCATTCTTCAGCATTCCGGTGATTTTTCTGATTAAGGCTGGGTTGGTGTTTACACTTTTTGCTATAAAATCAGAAGTGTTAACGCCTTCTTTGTTTATTTCTAAAAGAGATAATATATGGATTCCTACGGAAAAGCGGGTACTGATGGACATCTCTTTTTTCTCTCCTTTAAAATCTCTATTCTTATATAGTATAAATTATTTAACATGTAATTCAAGTGGTTACAAGTTATAATGGCCTGCAAGAATAATATTTATCCATTAACCGTTTCCTTGTCAAGTCACGCCGTTTCTGCAAAGGCAAAAATAAAAGGTATGTGTAATTGACAAACCAGCATGGTGAAACTTATATTATAACGTGTAAATGAATCAGTTACAGGTGAAAGGTGAAGGAAGGGGGAACTGAAATCGGCCGCCATGGCTGGATAAGGAATATCGACACAACTACAAATGATGGAGGTATATGATGGCAAATAAAAAAAAGAGTAATCAAAAACAATCTTCTGCATTCACGTTTTGGATCATAGGGTTAATCGCTGTAATCATTATTGGCTTTATATTTTTGGCAAATGGGAAAGACGAAGATACTGCCGTTAATGAAATCGATTATAAATCACAGCCTTATTTGGGAGAAAAATCGGCTCCTGTCAAAATAGTGGAATTTGGAGATTATAAATGTCCAGTCTGTAAGTCATTCGAGGAGCAATTCTTTCCTTCTATACAAAGTGAATTGATTGATACAGGAAAAGCGCAATTTTATTTCATGAATTATTCGTTCATTAACGTCGATTCAACCAGATCCGCTAAATTTGCGGAAAGTGTTTATCAGGAATTAGGTAATGAAACCTTTTGGAAATTTCATGAGCTGTTGTACGATAAGCAGCCAGATGACCTGAAATATGAAAAGGAAGATGTCTTTACGGACAAATTCTTAGAAGAAACATTGAAAGAAATCGCAAATGACAAAGATGTGAAGAAGGTCGTTTCTTCTTTTAAAGCCGATAATTCCGAGGACCAATGGAACAAGGATATGGAGCTGGCCGACGAATTGGGCGTTTCTGGAACTCCTTCCTTATTCGTTAATGGCAAGAAGTTTGAAGGAAATACAATTGATGATTTAGTTAAAATGGTTGATGATGCAGCGAAGGAGAAATAGTGATGAACAAGCCACTATTATTTTCTTGGATCCTATCCATCATCGCCACTGCTGGAAGTCTCTACTTTAGTGAGATTCTCCATTATGTACCATGTACCTTTTGCTGGTATCAAAGGATCTTGATGTACCCGCTCGTTATTTTATTGGGCCGGGCCTTTTATGAGCAAGACCTGAAAATTCATCGATACATCCTCCCATTATCGATTTTGGGCATGTTGGTGTCAGGGTATCACTATAGTCTGCAAAAAGTCCCAGCCCTACAGCATTTCGAAATGTGCCAAAGCGGTGTTCCCTGCTCAGGAGAGTATATAAATTGGCTAGGATTCATCACAATCCCGTTTTTGGCCTTTATCGCTTTTACACTCATTACTATCTGCATGGGACTGCTAATGAAGAAGAAAAAAAGCGTGTAATTAAGCGCACCATTCTAAAAGGAATGGTGCTTTTTTATATATATATCCCCGAAAAACAGCAATATATCGACGGAAATCAGGATATATCTCCGAAAAACAGCAATATATCGACGAAACTCCTCTAAATAATAAAGTTGACAAAACGGTAACTTGTAATTTATATTATTACATGTAATCAATTAAGTTACAATTAAATAAAAACGATATATTAGGAGGAATTTAATATGAAAATCGGTATTATTGGTGCGAGCGGAAAAGCTGGAAGTCTGATTTTAAAAGAAGCACTGACTAGGGGACATGAAGTTACGGCCATTGTCAGGGATGAAGCCAAAGTCCAAATTCAAGGGGCATCCGTACTGGAAAAAGACGTATTCGATTTGAAAGCAGAAGATATTAAAGAATTTGATGTAGTAGTGAATGCCTTTGGAGCGGCTCCAGGGAAAGAACATCTGCATGTCGATGCAGGAAAAATCCTGATTGATGCAATGAAAGGGGCGCCTCAAACTAGACTGATCGTTGTTGGCGGAGCTGGAAGCCTTTTTGTTGACGAGGCAAAAACGATCCGTGTACTGGATACGCCTGAGTTCCCTAAAGAATACTTTGCAACAGCCTTTAATCAATCCAAGAACCTTGGAGATTTGCAAAATGCGACTGGCATCCAATGGACGTTCATCAGTCCTTCCGCCTTCTTTGATCCGCAAGGTAATAGAACAGGTGGATATAAATTGGGTAAAGACAACCTTCTTGTGAACTCAAAGGGTGAAAGCTATGTAAGTTATGCCGATTTTGCCCTTGCAGTAATTGATGAAATTGAAATTCCAAAGCACATCAACCAACGCTTTACCGTTGTTGCCGAAGCTGAATAAAGGTTTAACTGGACGTCACTCCTGGTGGTGACGTCCAGTTTTTTTTGGCAAAAATATTGACTGATGTCCATTTATTGCTGATAATTAGCAAGAAAGTCCTATAGAGGCTTTTTTTTTAGTAATTCTTACTGTTAGTTTTTAGTATAAACATCTAGATTTCCCAACAAAGAAAGAAGGACTATGCGAAGATGGATTGGAAATGTTCTTACGAATCATGGGTGAATTTCGAAGCCCTGGATAATGAAATGAAATCATTACTTAACGAGATGCAAGATGATGAAAAAAATATAGAAGATGCGTTTTATAAGAACTTGGAATTCGGCACAGGCGGTATGCGCGGGGAAATTGGGGCAGGTACCAATCGGATGAATCTATATACAGTCCGTAAAGCAACATTGGGATTAGCCCATTATCTGCAATCGATGGGTGATGAAGCAAAACGCAGAGGTGTCGCGATTGCCTACGATTCACGTTTTAAGTCGCCTGAATTTGCCTTGGAAGCAGCCAAGACCCTGGCCACAGAAGGAATCAAGGCTTATCTATTCGATGAGTTAAGACCAACGCCGGAGTTATCCTTTGCCGTTCGTGAACTGAATGCCTATGCAGGGATCGTTATCACAGCAAGTCATAATCCCCCTGAATATAATGGCTATAAAGTGTACGGGCCAGATGGTGCACAGCTTCCTCCGGCAACGGCAGATGTAGTGATTGAATTCGTGAATGCGATTGAAAACGAACTTGCCATTTTGGTAAAAGATGAAGAGTCATTGAAAGCGCAAGGCCTCATCGAGATTATCGGAGAGGAAATCGATGCCGCTTATAATGATAAATTGCTTACTGTGCCCGAAAACAAAGATTTAAGTGAAGAAGTTGATGTGACAGTTGTATTCACACCGCTTCATGGCACGGCAAATAAGTCTGTCAGACGTGCTTTACAAGATCTGGGATACGACAAGGTACACGTTGTAAAAGAGCAGGAACTGCCTGATCCCAATTTTTCGACAGTTCAATCCCCGAACCCGGAAGAGCATGCAGCATTTGAAATGGCCATTGAATTAGGAAATGAGGTATCGGCAGACCTGTTGATCGCAACGGATCCGGATGCAGATCGACTCGGTATCGCCGTTAAAAATAAAGATGGCGAATATGTGGTGCTTACAGGCAATCAGACAGGTGCACTAATATTGGATTATCTTTTAAAAGAAAAGAAATCGAAAGGCACTTTACCACAAAATGGAGTTGTCTTAAAAACGATAGTAACTTCTGAAATCGGGCGAAGAATCGCAAAGGAATATGGTTTAGGGACCGTTGATGTATTAACGGGGTTTAAATTCATTGCTGAAAAGATCAATGAATATGAGGAAAGCGGTAAGCACACGTACATATTCGGATATGAAGAAAGTTATGGCTATTTAATCAAGGATTTTGCCCGTGATAAAGATGCGATCCAAGCGGCCGTTCTTGCGGTGGAGGTTTGTGCCTACTATAAAAAACAGGGCATGGACCTATATGAAGGATTGCTTGCCATCTTTGAAAAGTACGGCTATTACCTGGAGGGACTTCAGTCATTGACCTTAAAGGGGATTGAAGGTGCCGGGCAGATTCAAGGGATACTGAATCAGTTCCGTGAGGCTCCTCCAAAGCAGATTGCCGGAAAAGCTGTTACGATGCAGGAGGATTATCAAAGCGGTGTGAGGCTGACGGTGGGCACCAATAAGGAAGAAGTCATTGATTTACCTAAATCAAATGTAATTAAGTACTTCCTTGAGGATGGCACATGGGTATGCTTGCGGCCATCCGGTACAGAACCTAAAATTAAATTCTATTTCGGCATCCAAGGCGAAACGATGGAAGAATCCGAGCTAAAATTGAAGCAGGTCATGAATGCTTTCATGGAAAATATTAATGAGATGATAAATAGTGCTAAGTGAATAAGTCTTTGGAACTATCAATCATATGATTAAGAAAAATAAGGCCTTTTCCTGAAATTTCGGGGAAAGGCCTTAATCATTATGGATGCATTTACAAATGAAGGGTATTTTTTCCGTTAATATATTTACAAAAAACGAGTCTATGTTACTATAAAAAGGATGATTCAGAAAAATTTGGTGTTTTTTGTAGATTTATTTTAATATGAAGGAGTTACAAAGAATGAAAAAAGTTAAAAAGGCCATTATACCTGCAGCGGGATTGGGAACTAGATTTTTGCCCGCAACGAAGGCAATGCCTAAAGAAATGCTGCCAATAGTCGACAAACCAACTATTCAATATATTATAGAAGAAGCCGTGAAAGCGGGAATTGAAGATATAATCATTGTCACAGGAAAGAATAAACGAGCGATAGAAGATCATTTTGATAATGCTTACGAACTAGAGAATAACTTGAGTGAAAAAGGGAAATTCGATTTATTGGATAAGGTGCAATACCCATCCAACCTAGCTAATATCCACTACATTAGGCAAAAAGAACCGAGAGGCCTCGGACATGCCGTTTGGTGTGCACGTAACTTTATTGGTGATGAGCCATTTGCCGTCCTTTTAGGCGATGATATCGTAGAAAGCGATGTGCCTTCACTACGTCAATTAATTAATGAATATGATGCGACAGGTTCGTCCATCATTGGGGTGCAGCCGGTAAATGAGAGCGAAACGCATAGATATGGCATCATTGATCCGCTTACGCAAGAAGGCAGAAGATACGAAGTGAACCGTTTCGTCGAAAAACCAAAACAAGGAACGGCACCATCCAATTTAGCCATCATGGGAAGATACATACTGACTCCGGAAATATTCGATTTCCTGGCCAAGCAGGAAACAGGGGCTGGCGGTGAAATTCAGTTAACGGATGCCATCCAAAAACTGAATGAAATCCAAAAAGTCTTCGCTTACGATTTTGAAGGAAAACGCTATGATGTCGGTGTTGTCGATGGCTTCGTGAAAACGACAATTGAATTTGCCCTGCAACGTCCTGATTTAAGAGACGACATCATAAAAGTAATGAAAAATATCCTCGAACTGCACAAGGCAGTGGACAAATAGACTTTAACTGCCCATTCATAATCTTTTAATTTAATAGAGTAATCATCTTTAAAAAATCTCCAACTATTGATCATTCATAGTTGTTATTTTTGGTTAATGAAAGGCAAACAAAATTTTGAATGGTGAATATAAATCCATAAAAGGGGATGCCTATTTAGTGAATAAGAAGGTAATAAAAAGAAAAGTCGATTTCCTTAAACAGCCTATCGCCAATTTCCTACTGAAGGGAAATCATCAGCGTGTAAATAGATATGCAAAGTATTATGAGAAATTAAGCGTGCAAAAAAACACAATTCTATATGAGAGTCGTGATGGAAACAGTATGACTGACAGTCCATACGCGATGTTTAAATATATGTTGGAAAATCAAGACTATCAAGATTTTATGCACATTTGGTCCATCCAGGATTTCAGAGTCCTCTCAGGTGTAATAGCGAAGTATAAGGATATGCCGAATGTTCAATTCGTTCAACGTAATTCAAAGGAATATTTAAAATGTTTGGCAACAAGTGAGTATTTAATCAATAACTCCACATTCCAATCTTTCTTCATCCCTAAAGGTGATCAAATTTACATCAATACTTGGCATGGAACGCCCCTTAAGAATATGGGCTTTGATATACCGGGTAATCCTTCGGTCTCGCAAAACGTTGTGAGGAACTTTTTGAGTGCAGATTTCATTTTGAGCCCTAATGCCCATACTACCAACATATTTACAAATAGCTATAAGTTAAATGGATTGTATAAAGGTGAAATTATAGAAGAAGGATATCCGAGGATCGATTTGACGCTGAATACGAATCCGGGGGAGTATAAGGATTATCTAAGGACTCTAGGATTGAAAATCAGTGATGCAAAGGAAAATATTTTATATGCCCCGACTTGGAAGGGGACGAACCTTGCCAAAGTGGATAACGATCTTCTTCAAATCATTGCCGATATTAATTATTTACAAAGTCAAATCGGTGAACAATATAACCTATTCATTAAGGTTCATCCATTTCTATATAAAGAAGCGGCCAAGCATTCGGAAATCAAGGATGTGCTAATACCTGACTATGTGGATACAAATGAATTGCTTGCTGCAGTCGATTTGCTTATCACGGATTATTCCAGCATATTCTTTGATTACCTTGTTACCCATAAGCCAATTCTATTTTACACATGGGATACGGACGTTTATGCAGAGCAAAGGGGGCAATATCTCCAAAATGACGAGCTTCCGGGACCGATGCTTTTTAACTCAAAAGAATTGGCACTAGCCATTAAAGATATTAAAAATGTGAAATTGAGATATTCCGGTAAATATAAAAAAATGCAGGGAAAATTCACGAACCATGAGGATGGAAGAGTAACTGAGAGGATAGTCAAAAATATTTTCAATAAGTCTACGAAACAACTGAATACGATTACTGGCCTGGATACCGCAAAGGAAAAAATATTGATTTATCCGGGCGGATTGAGGGATAACGGAATTACATCCTCTTTCCTTAACTTAATGAATAATATTGATTATGATAAATATGATGTCAGCTGTTTTACTGCCACTCCTCACTCGGACGAGGTTTTGAAAAATATGGGCAAGGTTAATAAGAATGTGCGTTTTCTATTCAAACCTGGCCTGCCTGTGTATAAATTTTTGGAAGTCTACAAAGATAAATTCATCCATAACAGAGGGGAAAGAGGTTTCTTAGGGAAGAAGCTTTACCCGGAAAATGCTTATATTAGGGAGCATGCACGTTTATTCGGTAAAACGAAGTTTGATTTTGTTATCGATTTTAGCGGTTATAGCCATTATTGGACTAAATACCTGCTGGCGGCAGATGCAAAAAAGAAAGTTTGTTATATGCATAATGATTTGCTTTCCGATAGTGAGCGCATCATTAATGGAAAGAGACCTCACCGTATTAATCTAAGAGGGATTTTTTCGGTATACAATCGATTTGATAAGCTAGTAAGTGTTTCTAAGGGAACGATGGAATTAAATCGAAAGAATCTATTGGAGTATGCAGACTTCGATAAATTTGATTATGTAATGAATTCTATCAACCCGGATAAAATCCTTCAAATCGAGTCAAATGAAGCTGAAGTTATCGAAAATGATGAAAAGGCAATGATCACAGAAAACTTCAAGGCAAGGGCTATATTAAGGGATGTTAAGGATAATCATGTTTGGAATACCCTTCCGGGAATTTCGAATGCCACCCAATTTCCATTGGAAGAACGATTTGAAGGTGCTGAAATCGTGATTTCGAGAAAAGCCCATGCCGATCAAACGACTTTTTATAAATTCAGCCATAACAATCAAATCATTGGCTGGATTAACGAAGAAGCTGTGGAGCTGTTGCCAGACAGCATCATTTATGAAAAAGAAGTGGATAAAATTGCAAGATTAGTAAGACCTCGATCGAACTATATTTGGTCGTTGCCGTACAAGGTTGAAGGAACGTACAAAGTTTCCGGCAGTCATGATTATAAAGGGATCATTGTAAAGGTCGATAGGGAAGCAAAAACCCAGCATTCGATTTATAGCAGAATATCCGTAAAAAACAAGATAATAGGCTGGATAGATAATTCAGCTTTATCCATGCTTGAACATTGTACAATCAATGAAGACATGAGCTTTAATGACAAGCTGCAAATCATGATGAAAAGAAAGTATATAATATCCAGAAACTATAAAAACAATAAAAAGTTCATTGATAAGATTGAGAATAGAACGCTGAAGGAAATAAACACCGGTAATCAGAAGTACGGAAAAATAGCTAACCCGGAAGACCATACAATCTGGACGAAGGCTTATCCGAACTACAAGGCTAAAAGAGTAAGCAAGGCGATCGATTTTGAAGGGCAAATCGTCAGAATCATAAAGTATAACAGAACCAACAAAGGCGGCTATTACCTTTTCGAAATCGATAATAAGAAAATTGGCTGGTTAAATACGGGAGCATTCGAAATCATAGAAGAGCCAATCCTGTTAAAAGAACGGGAAGTGCGCGGAACTGCCGAAATTAACTTGGGCGATTATAATATTTGGGATAAGCCATATGGGCTGCAGGATGCCATGGTTCTGGAAAATGGGACAACCTTTAATGGCCGGATCGTGGAATTCGATAAAGAAGCTGTTACTCAACTTGGTACTTATGCCCATATATCATCGGACGGGATATCTATAGGCTGGATCGATAAACAGGCGTTAATCGTACAAGAGGTCCATGGATTGGAAGTGAATAATCAATTCGTTCCATATCCTGATAAAAATGATTTTAACTTTGTCAATATGGGAAGATTATCTCCTGAAAAAGGTCAAGATAATTTGATTCGTGCATTCGCAGGCTTTCATGAGAAACACAAAAATAGTAAACTGTATATTCTAGGACAAGGACCTTTAAAGGAAGATTTGCAGGCAATCATTGATGAGCTGGACTTAAATCATTCCGTACATCTTTTGGGACAGCTTGAAAATCCATTTTCGTTCATGGAAAAATGTGACTGCTTCGTTCTTTCGTCACATTATGAAGGGCAGCCTATGGTTTTATTGGAGGCAATGACTTTAGGAATGAAGATCATGGCTACTGATATAGTGGCTAACCGAACCGTTTTGGAAAACGGTAAATATGGTTTACTTGTCGAAAATAGCATAGCTGGACTGGAAAAGGGCTTATCTACTATGGTTAGTACTGATAATCCTAAACTAGCGAAGTTTGATTACACCCAATATAATGGATTGGCCATGGAAACCTTCAATAAATGCTTATAAAATGAGGGAGGTTCCTTATAATTAGAAGAGCCTCACATATATGGGTTGCGAGATTTGGTAATGATTCATTTAAGCTTAAAGTAAAAGGAGAAATTCTATATGATTTTGGTCGTTGGCGGTGCAGGATATATTGGAAGTCATCTTGTAAAAGAGTTAGTGAATACTGAAGAGGTAGTCATTCTGGATAATCTCTCAACCGGTTTTCGTTCGCTGGTCGATACGAAAGCCATCTTGGTGGAAGGGAATTTAGGGGACGAAGCAGTCTTGAATGAAATATTCCTTAAGTATCCCATTAAAGCTGTTATGCACTTTGCCGCTAATAGCCTGGTGGGTGAGTCTGTTCAAGATCCTTATAAATACTATGATAATAATGTGGGTGCAACTCTTACATTATTGAATACCATGCTCAAGCATGATGTTAAGAATTTCATTTTTTCATCAACGGCAGCTACTTACGGGATACCAAATGTTGATATGATTGATGAAGATCAGCCAACCAATCCGATCAATCCATATGGCCGCTCGAAATTGATGGTAGAGCAAATCTTAGGGGACTTTGCAAATGCATACGGACTTCATTATATCGTCTTGCGTTACTTTAATGCGGCTGGAGCACATGCGTCGGCAGAAATCGGTGAAAGCCATGATCCGGAAACACATCTGATTCCTATTATTTTACAGCATTTATTAGGTCAACGTGAGAAGATTTCCGTGTTTGGTACGGACTATGACACAGAGGATGGCACTTGCATCCGTGACTATATCCATGTAACCGATTTAGCTCAAGCTCATATAATCGCACTTCAAGCCCTATTATCCGGGAAGAAGGATACGGCCATTTACAATCTTGGGAATGGAAAAGGATTTTCGGTTAAGGATGTAATCGACACTTGTGAAAAAGTCACAGGAGTGAAACCGACCATAGAGTATGCAGACCGTCGCCCTGGAGATCCCGCCCGCCTGGTTGCTTCGGCTAATAAGATATATGAAGAACTTGGATGGAAAGCATCGATAGATTTGGAAGAAATCATTGAAAGTGCGTGGAAATGGCATAAATCTCAAATGAAATAAAGGGACTCGATATTCGTTTCAGACTGTAGACAAACTCGAAGTAAAGCGAGTTTGCCTGCAGTTTTTTTATTTAAAAAAGGTTGCAGTTGATTTCAGAAATCTGCTCCCTTTCCGCGGACTGTCTGACAAGCCTCATCAAAGCAAGCGCCTGCGGGGTCTCGGCTAGCCAGTTATTCGGCAGGAGTGTCGCAAATTTCTTCAATCCAATGAGTACTCATCTAATATCAAACGTAAAAAATCATGTAGTATAACCAATTCTTGTTTTAATATGATGGTCCGCAGTTTATTCGACCTACCCCGGACTTTATTCGACCGTCCACGCAGTTATTCGACCTACCCTGGACTTTATTCGACCGTCCACGCAGTTATTCGACCTACCGCGCACTTAATTCGGCCTACACCACACTTAATTCGTCTATTCACAAATTTTTCATTTAAGCTTCCAGTGCTTTCTGTATGGATTTTTTCATGGCTTTTACAAAATTGTGACGTGTTTCATTCGTTAATTCCAACAGGGAAAGGTATGGATTTAAATCTTCCAGTTCTACTAATAAAAGTTCACCTTGTTCATTCCGGCAGGCATCAACTCGTTGGATGCCCCAATCAAGATTGTTCCATTCAATAAATCGTTTGGCAAAAGCCAGGTCTGCTTCAGTAGGTACATATTCTTTTAATTCCCATCTTTCCTCTTTATCTGGGGCATAAAGGGCATACTGAAATTCCATATCGATAAAATAAAAAGAGACCTCATACTCAAAGTTGATAAATGGCTGTACCAATATGTTCTTTGACTCTGAATCCATTTTATCGCTCAATTTTTCTTTTGTGACAAATTCCAAACCGATCGAATCTGCACCGTCTTTCGGCTTGACTATATACGTTTCCACATCGGGAAGTTTATTTAAAGATTCAAGTGTATCGATGGTCGGAATGACAGGGAATTGAGCATTCGTCAGTTCAATTAAGTATTCCTTCCCGTTCATATCAGCCTTTCCAACAAATGAATTGTACGTTTTCAAATTACCAGCAGCCACTCTATTACGGAATGCTAAATACTTATCTTTAAAATTCGCTACTGGACCGGCATTTCGAAATACGATTAGGTCAAAATCCTTTTCAAATGTTTCAATGTCTTCAGGATGGCAAAGTACTAACTGAAAATCTTCTCTAAGCTTCGAAGTAAGAAACAAATCCTCCTCATAATAATTTCTTCCTTTTGCTTCATAGTATAAATCCGTTACGAACAATAGTGTCTGCATGACTTCTGCACCTGCTTTACCGTTATTTTTCATTGATTATGTTAAAAATAAAAAATCCCGTCTCATTAAGAGACGAGATTTGAACTCGCGGTACCACTCTTGTTTAATAAAATGCTTGCAGACGCACAATAATACGTCGTCCCATATAACGGGGGAAACCGGTAAAGCTTACTGAGGATTCGGCTTTACTTCTCGGGGATGATCTTCGGTCATATTCTGGACACTGGCTTTCAGCAAAGCGCCAGCTCTCTTTGGAACAGAAACGATAACGTACTTCTTCCCTTCATGGAATTTTACAATTAGATGAATTTGAGTAATTGTACAATAGTCAGAAAATAAAATCAATGGTTGTTCCACTGAGGATAGGGAGAAAAAGGGATTTTGATAGAGATATAGAATTACTATTCAAGAGAAGCACCATTCATTTAATAGGAGATGTTAGCTTTGAAAACGGTAAGGGTTTTTCATTACGATGCATTCAGCAGTAAACCGAATAAAGGAAATCCGGCAGGTGTGGTTTTAGATGCGGATGGACTGACGGAAAAGGAAATGCAGGATATAGCACTAAAGGTGGGGTTCAATGAAACCTCTTTTCCCATGGAATCCGATATTGCCGATCTTAGAATCCGTTATTTTACACCGGGACACGAAATGAATCTTTGCGGACACGCGACAATGGCTACCATCCATGCACTGAAGACCAGGGGATTAGTGGCTAAAGATGAGCTGATGATTGAAACAGGGGCGGGAATATTGCCAATCAAGATCCATACGACGGGTGATCAAGAGATATACATTACGATGAAGCAGGCCACGCCGCAGTTTGAAGCATTTAACGGAGACAAGGGTGGCTTAACCAGTTCCATTGGCCTTGATATAGAGGATCTGGATAGTGAATTACCTATTGTTTATGGAAGTACAGGTTTATGGACTTTACTTGTTCCGGTAAAAGAACGCAATTCATTCAAAAAGATGAAGGTGAACAATAGCCTTTTTCCGCAATTATTAAAGGAAATGCCAAGAGCTTCCGTTCATCCCTTTTGCCTGGAAACCTATGATGGTGATGCCCATATGCATGCCCGGCATTTTTCCTCGCCATTTTCAGGTACGCTTGAAGACCCGGTTACAGGAACGGCTTCAGGTGTAATGGGGGCTTATTATGCAAAATACATAAAGGATGATCTTGAAGATGAGGTGCACCTGTTAATCGAACAGGGACATGAAATCGGAAAGGATGGCAGAGTTCGCGTTACGGCTACCAAAAACGATGACACCTATGATATTGAAATCACCGGGAATGCTGTCTACGTTAAAGAATTTGAAGTGGAAGTCTAGAAGGTTTATTGAACACGTAAAAACCCTGTACTAAGACTTTTCATGTCTTAGCACAGGGTTCTTGATGAATCATTCTCCAATGCTCATACCTTTTAAAACGACCGCAGTCAGAAACACGGTCACGCAAATGATTGAGGTGGATACGACAATCTCTGTTTGGAAATCCTTCCTTTAGATGATGGTCACGCCGCTTAGATCAACCTTTGCTCCATGTAAAAAGTTGTAAGTGAGTTTATCCATCGAAGCTCCAGTAAAATCGATTTTCTTTAAATCGGACATCCGGAATTGAACATTGATGAGTGTGGCATCGCGAAATGATGCCTTGGCTGAAGTCGGAGCGGCTTAAATCGCAGGAATTTATTTCTTACAGCGTAAGGAAGGCTGCTTCATTGATTCAGTAAAGAACATGAAATATTTGACATATGAAAATAAAAACCATGTCTCCTATTACATGGATAATGAGCCGATCATCGGGTTATTAAGTAAGAATGGATCATACCATCAGAAGATAGTTTGAAGGCATCTTTGATACCTTTAAATTCCAGTGGCCATTATATAAACAACACGGTCCAATAGTGTTTGAACGTCATATGTAACACATTTTTGATGCAGTTGTTACATAGGCATTGGCCGAAATCAGTATAATTAAATGGTGGGAAACAATGGGAAGAGGTGATGGTTTTGTCGGAGACGATTACAACCTATGAGGATCTATTGAATATGCTCGACTCGTTATTGCGTGAGCCAACTGGATTCTGGAATGGTTTTTATGAAGACCGTGAAAAAGGGGTTCCCTTTTTCGAAAATTTCCCTGATGAGAATTTGGTTACATATTTTGATGGTGGGTTAATCCAGCCAGGAAAGGTTCTTGAGCTTGGGTGCGGACCTGGAAGAAATGCCATTTATCTCTCTCAAAAGGGCTGTACCGTTGATGCGGTGGACCTTTCGAGCGAAGCCCTTGAATGGGGAAAAGAACGAGCGGCAAAAAAGAAAGTGCACGTGAACTTCATTCAAAAGAATATATTTGATTTGGATATTGAGGAAGGGCAATATGACTTCGTGTATGATTCAGGTTGTTTTCACCATATTGCTCCACATCGAAGGATCAATTATTTGGAGATGGTGAAAAAGGCGTTAAGACCTAAGGGATTGTATTCAATTACTTGTTTTGTCGAAGGCGGCATATTGGGTGGTGCAGATATTTCAGATTGGGAGATATATAGGCAAAGAAGTCTTAAAGGCGGATTAGGTTTTACTGAAGAAAAACTCAGAACGATCTTCAAGGAATTTGAAGTGGTGGAAATACGTAAAATGAGGAAAATGGAACAATCGGATGAAACCTTTGGGGTGCAAGGTTTATGGACGGCTTTGTTTATGAAAAAGTAATTCTTATAAGAAGTCGAAACGGGGGATCTGGGATCAGGTCCTTTTTTTGTTATAAAGAAAAGGGAAGATTTGTTAACAAAAAATAGAAATGGTAAACTATAACAATGGGCGAACCCAGATTTACCAGGATAATAGATGAAGGTTTTGCTGATCTTTTTTTTAAAAAAACAGTGGTTGTATGGTTTCAAAAACAGCTGGGAAGGTATATGGAAAGAGAGGACCCTTGGGCTTTTAGATCATAAAATCTTAAGTATGGAAGAGATTATCTTCGATGCTTACTTTGTTGATAATTTTTCAATACCCTGACAATGCTGATGTTAGCGTAGATTTATCGACTGCTTTTTATAAAAAACTAAATAGGAGGAGTTTATGCACAGAAATAAAGAATTATATTCCTTTTTATTGGGTGTGGCAGCACAAATGACGGATGAATGGTACGCAACATTGAATAAAAACGATAATTCGGGTGTTTATAGCTCACCCGATCCCAAAGTGATTAAAAAACTTAAGCAACAAAATAATGAATTCCATTTACGTTTCTTTCAGGTCTTTGTTACAGAGGAGAGGGAATTCGTTAAGCAGCTTGGTGAGTGGATTGAAGATATCGGTCAGGATGAGCAGCATTTAAATACACCCATCTATTTTATATTGAGGGAATTCTTTCGAACGCAAGAGCAATACCAGGATTATATTGACCGGTTTGTGGGATTGCATGGAGATCAATATACGCAGGAGCTAATAAACTCCTGGTACCGGATAGTGGTGAAGGTGTTCAGTGAAGTGATGGAGAGGTTTACGGAAGCGAATCAAAGGTATGCCAATAAAATCATGAAAGCTCAACAGGCCACGATCAATGAATTGAGCACGCCCATCATTTCCCTTAAAGATAACACGGCTTTGCTTCCCCTGATAGGCGATATTGACACGACGAGGGGCATGTCCTTGCTTGAAAACACATTGCAAAAGTGCGCTAAAAAAAATGTCACCAGGCTTTTCATTGACCTATCGGGCGTTCAAGCAATAGATAGTGCATCCGCCCACCAGCTGTCACAATTGATCGAATCCTTACATTTGATCGGAATCCAAACAACCCTTTCAGGACTTCGGCCGGAAATAGCCATGACTGCCGTTAAGCTTCAACTGCCTTTTGATAAAGTGACGATAAAGTCCACTCTTGCCCAGGCGATCAGTACGATAAAATAATACATACATATCCAGGGCATGGGGATGCTTGTTATAAATTTCATCGAGAAGACCGCCATATGGCAGTCTTCTTAAATGTGTAATGGTTTGTCAAACGGTCAGTTACTCATCCAGATGCCTGGATTATTCAATATTGGCAAAGAAGGCTAGGTCTTCTTTATTGCCCACCACTAAAAGCATATCTTTTTCATGGATATCCTGATCCGGTGAGGGGGCTATGATAATTTCCCCATTACTCACGATGGCAATGACGCTGATATTATATTTTGCCCGTAAATCAAGCTCCCTGAGGCTTTTTCCCTTCATGCTCATGGGGAGGATGATTTCCTCGATATTGTATTCTTTAGAGAGCTCTATATAGTTCAGCATGTTAGGGGAAAGAAGCTGATTAGCGACCCGTTCCCCCATATCCCTCTCAGGATAGATGACCCAGTCGGCACCGATTTTAGTGAGCACCTGACCGTGATTTTTATTAAGTGCTTTGGCAATGACCTTTTCGACCCCAAGCTCTTTTAAAAGTAAGGTAGTTAAAATGCTCGATTGCATGTCATTTCCGATGGCTACGATGACACAATCGAAATTACGGATTCCGATTGATTTCAATGTCTCTTCTTCAGTCGTATCCGCCATGATCGCATGGGTAACGCTCAGTTCCGCATTCTCGACTCTTTCCTCGTTGACATCTATACCCAATACCTCTTGCCCTGCCGTATATAATCTATGGGCCACACTGGTTCCGAATCTGCCTAAGCCGATCACGGCATATTGTCGTTTTCCCATCCTTTACACTCCTTCATTTATGATTACCCAATCATGATTTTCCCTTTTGGACGGCGGAACGGATCTGGTTTGCGTCTCATAGCGATAGCAAAGGCCAAAGTCAAAGGGCCAACCCTGCCTGCAAACATCGTGAAAATGATGAGCATCCGGCCAACCGGTGATAATTCCGGGGTCAAACCCATTGAAAGTCCCACGGTGGCGAATGCTGAAGTGGCTTCGAATAAAATCATCAAGAAATCACTTCCGCTTTCAGTGATGGTCAGCAGAATGGAAATGATTGAAACCATGAATGCGCCAATGAATGTAACGGATAATGCTTTAAAAATCGTTTCACTCACAATCCGGTGACGAAATAATACCACATCACCCTTTCCTTTAATCTGTGACCAAACCGTTCCAACAAGCGTCGCTAATGTAGTCGTTTTAATCCCGCCGCCAGTCGATCCGGGTGAAGCCCCGACGAACATCAGGAAAATGATGAGCAGTAATGTAGGCTGAGTTAAATCAGGGATATTCAGCGTATTGGAGCCTGCTGTCCTTGGTGTAACCGATTGAAATAAAGATGACAGCGTTTTACCCATGAAAGATAAAGGCTGCAATGTCTTGGCATTGCCGAACTCGAATAAAAAGATTAAAATTGCTCCGACAATCGTAAGGGTCAAGCTAGTCGCCAGAACTATCTTCGTATGTACGGATAAACGATGGGTATTCCGATATTCGTATAGTTCATTCATCACGATAAAACCTATCCCGCCAAACATGATGAGGAAGCAAACGGTAAGGGTTACGAATGGATCCGATACATAAGGGGTCAAACTCCTGAATTCCCCCATTAAATCAAAGCCGGCATTATTGAAATTCGATATGGAATGAAAAAACCCGTAATAGATCGCCCTGCCGATTGGCATGTCAAAAGAAAAGCGAATCGATAAAATTAGGGCACCAATGCCTTCAATGATGACAGTGAAAATCAAAAGCCGCTTCACTAATCTGACTACACCCGCCATGGATAGATTATTTAAGGACTCCTGTAAGAGTAACCTGCCTTTTAAAGAAATCTTTTTGCCTAATAGGAAAAAGAAAAACGTCGCAAATGTCATGAAACCTAAGCCGCCTACCTGAATCAGTGTTAAGATGACCAACTCACCAAAAGTCGTAAAGGTCGTTCCCGTATCCACTACGACCAGTCCTGTTACACATGTAGCTGAAGTCGAAGTGAATAAAGCATCAAGAAAAGAAAGGCCATTGCCATTTTCAGTGGAAATCGGCAGGGTCAATAAATATGCACCAATAAGTATCAGGATGGCAAAGCCGAGTACAAGTATTTTTGGCGGATCTAATTTTGTCATTCTCAAAGGATCATCCCTACCCATAAAAATATTGTGTAAAACTGTATGATATTATAATTATCAATCTGCTTTCAGAATCTTTTTAAAGGCATAATAAAAAGACCTGCGAAAACATCGATTAGCTTTTTTGGCAACAAAAAGCGTGCAAAAAAGCTTCCGAAATAGGCGGTCTTATGACCTCCTTCGCTTTAGCCGACGAAGTTAGCTGACGGGTAGGATGGCGAAAGAGCTAATCTCATCCCTTCTGCAAGGCAGAATTAACCCCAAATGATTGGGTCCTCCGTACTCACTTTTCAATGAGTTTTGGCCGAAATGCATTAAATTGATAAACGTATTCTACTCCCATGATTTAGCATTTGTAAACCCCTAAATCGCAAAAAAATATTTCTTTAACAAAACTGAAAATTTACGTTTTATTTACATTCAGAAAACGTATTGACAAATATTAGTTAGCACATTATGATAGGTTCGATTAAACCGATTATGATAACCAGTATCAAGGTACTTTATTCAATACTTTCAAGCAGAACATGCTATTGCCAATCAAAATTTCTAACAAATATTTTATGTTTCTTTTGTAAATGATAAAGAAAAAAGCATTGCATTCGTATTTAAAGATTCAAGACATTTTATTAAAAAGGCGGGCAATTATGGAGAAGACGTTCAATAGATATGTTATTAATGCTACAGGCAAGGGTGGCCAGACATATTTAACTCAATGCCAGGATAAAGATGCACTTAGGAAATGGATAGCCGATCATGAGGATCAAATCATCATGGATGAGTTAAGGATAACGGATAAGAAAAAGAATCCGTTTTTAAAGTTGTTTTCCCTAAGGTAAACTAAAATCCCAACTTACATTAGCGGTATTCAATTATGTATTCCCTGTGTTCTATCCGGAACGCTGAGCGAAAAATCCATATCTTGTTTTGCTTTTAAACTCATTTATTTTGAATGAGTTTTTTTTGCGTTGGGAATGTAGAGGCGAAAGCAGAGGAAAAGATGTAATCCGATTTTAAGGCATGTTGATGGAACATGCCTTAATAAATCGTTCATTGAACGAATGTGCGCAATTGGCTGATGAAGTTCAAGATTTGAAAATGGATCTTCGCCATTTCTTCCGCAGTTTGCTCTTCACAATTCTCCAGCCACTCCTGTATCACCCCTAAAATCGCCGATGTCAGGAAGGCGTGCATATACATGCGGAATGCTTCATCTTTAGCTGCTGGATGCAGGCTGATCAAACGCTCCAACAGTACTTCACCGAATACGCGCTTTATTTTTTTTGCAAAAGAAGGATCGCCCTGATCACCAAGAAT
This sequence comes from Bacillus sp. ISL-34, assembly GCF_018613325.1. GTDB lineage: Bacteria > Bacillota > Bacilli > Bacillales > DSM-1321 > Peribacillus. Next base: position 342,405 of record NZ_JAGGQJ010000011.1, read on the forward strand.
GGCCCTTAAAGTGTTAGCATGTTCACTGATGAATTGAAAAATCGCTATGAAGGGCGGATAAAGTTGTTGTTGATGAAGAGCCAAAAATGCCTCTTTCGGCAAAATGGCAGTAATGCAAGTTTGAAGTTCATTTAACAATTCCTGCTGAATGTGATCCATCAATTCATATTTATCTGTGTAATGCAAATAGAATGTGCCCCGATTAATGTTGGCGCGCTCTGAAATTTTCTTTACTGAAACATGTGAGAACCCCTCTGCTTCAACGAGCGCAATAAAATGATGTTGTATTTGCTTTTTCGTCTTTTGTACCATATTCTCATGAGTCGATGCCATGGAATGTCTCCCTCACTAAACATTTTTCCAAATGTGTTGATTGTATTAGACCGATTGCTACCTTAGAATGATGATACACTCAACACCGTGTTAATTAAAGAGGGAGGATGTGTGTACAGTGAAAAATGCGATTTCCATTGAAGGTATTGCCAAAGATTTTCATCAGAAAAAGGTCATTCAGCCATTGAGCCTGAATATTGAAGAAAGTGGGATTTTTGGCTTGTTAGGTCCTTCAGGATGCGGAAAGACGACCTTGATTAAGATGATTGTCGGATTGATTAAGCCCGATGCGGGTAAAGTCACGGTTCTGGATCATGAAGTGCCAAATGAAGCACTGTTAATGGATGTCGGCTATATGGCACAGTCCGATGCTTTATATACAGAACTGACGGGAGCTGAAAACCTCGATTTTTTTGCGAAGCTTTACCGTTTTTCGAAAAAGGAACGAAGGGAACGCATTCAATATGCAGCTGAAATCGTACAGTTGACGAAGGATTTGAACGTTCGGGTTGCGCACTATTCCGGGGGGATGAAACGCCGTCTGTCACTGGCGGTTGCACTCATCCAAAATCCCGAGATTCTCATTTTGGATGAACCGACAGTAGGAATAGACCCTTTGCTGAAACAATCGATTTGGCAGGAACTTGAGCGTTTAAGAAATGAAGATCATAAAACGATCATCATCACGACGCATGTGATGGATGAAGCGGAACGATGCGATAAACTGGCAATGCTGCGTGAAGGTGAAATCATCGCGGCAGGAACCCCGGTAGACTTAAAAGCACAATATGCCGAGGAAACGCTTGATGATGTTTTTTTAAGGGTTGGAGGTGGCCTAAAATGAGAATGGCCTCTCTTGTTACTCGAATCACCCAGCAGCTGCGCCGGGATCGAAGGACACTCGCTTTATTCTTCCTAGCTCCGTTGCTCATTTTAACGCTCATGTATTTTATTTTCGATACAGAAGCAAGTGATTTGAAAGTCGTTGTTACAGGCAGTGATGATGCTATCGTTAAAGCATTAAAACAAGCGGATTTTCAAGTAACGGCTGCTGAGGAATTTTCACAGGAAAAAATGATTGAAAATGATACGGATGGCTGGCTGCATGTTGAAAATGGCAAAATAAAACTCACGCTATTGAACGATGAACCGACCCGTGCAAAAGCCGTTCAAATGCAAATGATGCATGGCTTGCAAGGGAATGAAAAAAACACTCCTTCCATTGAGGAGCAATATGTATACGGAGATGCCAACACAAAGAGTTTTGATACTTTCAGTCCGATGCTCGTAAGCTTTTTCGTGTTCTTCTTTGTATTTTTAATAGCGGGGATCGCGCTTTTGAAGGAGCGTACAAGTGGTACGCTGGAACGGCTGCTTGCCACCCCGATTAAAAGATACGAAATCGTAGCGGGCTATGTGATCGGATATGGCTTATTCGCTCTCATTCAAACCATAATTGTCGTACTATATGCTGTCAATGTATTGGATATCGTCCTTGTTGGCTCCATTTGGCTCGTTTTACTGACGAATATACTGGTCGCGCTCGTTGCATTATCGCTTGGTACATTACTATCGAGTTTCGCGACATCCGAATTCCAAATGGTACAATTCATACCGCTGGTCATCGTGCCGCAAGTCTTTTTTACAGGGATTTTCCCATTGGATGGCATGGCAGACTGGCTGCAAAAAATCGGCAAAATCATGCCTCTCTATTACGCATCGGATGCCATGAACGGCATTATGTACAAAGGCTTCACGTTCAATGAAATTTCACTGGATCTACTCATTCTCCTGGCCTTTGCCGTCGTCTTTATCACCATCAATATTATTAGTTTAAAAAAATATCGAGCAATATAAAATGAACTTATCATAAAAAAAAATGCCGGATTCCTGGAAAGTGAGGAACCGGCTTTTTTGTTTTATCGGATGAAGATATAGGTCGAATTATCTCGCGCAACGGTCGAATAACTTGCGTGAACGGTCGAAACCGCGATACTACTATCTTTACTATTAAGAAAAGAATATCAATTTAATTGTGCAGTAGTATTAGGTTAGAGATGATTAAGACAAATATTTACTTATTATACAACTTATATTATACAATCAAAAACCACTGTCATTTTAATCGGTAAATTGCCCCTGTTTTAAGAGCTATTTTGCACTTGAAAATACGTCTATTCTAAACAATAAAAGCACTTATCCAAACTGTGAGCTGGTAACAAGTGCTTTACGTTTTATTTTAGAGTTTTTTTCAAATAGCGATAAATGGTTGTTCGAGATACGCCCCATTTTTCCGCCATAAGAATCTTGCTCATTATGTAACTGGGTATTTTCACCAAGAGGAATGTCTACAATTTCAACCACTATGGTAAATATAATACTGAATGAATAATGAAAACAGATAATCAATAATGTTAAATGATAAATTAATATTATTGATTTTTTAGATTAAAAAATTTAATTTTCATTATTTGTATTTTCGACTCCTTGTTATATAATCGAATAAACTAAAAGGAAGGTAATTCATTATGGCTTATAAAGTAATCACAAATTGTCCTGTCTGCACTAAAACATTGAAAATTACAAAGCTACAGTGCTCTCATTGTAACACTACGATTGAAAATGAGTTTGAATTATCTAAGCTGGCATCCTTATCAAAAGATCAGCTTCATTTTGTGGAAGTATTTTTAACATGCAGAGGGAATATCAAGGAAGTTGAAAAGGAACTGGGGATTTCGTATCCAACGGTTCGAGGCAAGCTAACAGACATCATTTCATCCCTTGGATATGTGCAGAAGAAGAAAAATGAAGTAGACGAGAAAAAGGTTGTCACCATGTTGGAAAATGGCGAAATCACACCAGAAGAAGCCATTAAGCTCTTAAAAGAGGAATAGGGAGGAATTTATCATGAAAGAGGAAATTACAAGAGTGTTAACAATGGTTCAAGACGGGAAGATTGATGCAGATAAGGGATCAGAACTGATTCAAGTATTAAAAGAGAAAGAAGAAACAGGAAATAAGCTTTTTGAAAAACCGACTAAATATCTAGATAAAACATTAAAAATTCGTGTTGTATCAGCCGAAGATGATAACGTCACTGTCAATTTGCCTATAAAACTTGTCAAAGTAGTATTAATGGCCGGACACAGCATCGCAGCGAGCATTCCTCAATCGGAAAAATACGTTAAAGATATAGACATAAGCCTTATTATTGAAGCAATCGAAAACGAATTAGATGGCCAAATTGTTGATATTAAATCGGCAAACGGGGATACCGTTTCGGTCATCATTGATTAGTGATTTGCTTATGATGCATGTAAAAGTGAAAGCAAAAGACGTTCGGTTTTCCATCCCAATTCCATATGCTATTTTAAACATTGTAATTTCAATTTTGTCTTTAAAATTTTTCCAACAAAATGTAAACAAATGGACAAAAGGGCACTTCGAGAGAAAAAAACTGGACTTTACCTTTCCGCTAATAGACAAAAAAACGCTAAAGCCTATCGTCAAGGAACTGAAAAATTATAAGGGGATCGTGCTAGTAGATGTCAAAGCTAAGGACGGCACTGAGGTTAAGGTTAGACTATAATTTAATTTAATATAGAATACACCGACCACTGACTGGCATTTTTGATTAAATTATCCTATCCATTTAAAGAGGATTGATGTGAATAAATGCACTTAAACAAACGTGTGCTTTAGTGGAATAAGGACATTTAATCAACCTATAAAAATCTCATACTTAGCTAAAAAGAGTAACTCCATTTTGAATTAATCCTTTTTCAAAATGGGGTTTTTACATTTGCTATTAAATAAAGCTTAAACACATTTTGCTACAAAATTGGGCTTATTAAATTTACTTATAGTGCAAAATATCATTAAAACAGGTGCAAATTATCTCCTGAAATAATTGCGTCAACGGCCAAATAAAGTGAGTACCATAATTTTAAAACAAGTCTTTGTTATACTACATGATTTTTTACTGTTTTTATATGAGCTAAAAACTAATGGATTGAAATAATTTGCGACACTCCTGCATGATGACTGGTTGGCCGAGACCCCACAGACGCTTGCTTAGACAGTCGGCGGAAAGGGAGCGGATTTCTGAAATAAACTGCAACTTTTTTTGAGAAAATTGTCTTTTCACTAAAGTCTGTAAGAAACAGAGGTTTCTTTACAATCCCAATAAAATAAACTATTGTAAAGAAAACCTATCATTAATTATTGTTCGAAATCATTATGTATAGAGGAAGGTATATGGAAATATGGGTGTAAAGTATAGAATGGTCGTAGAACAAATGGAGAAAGAAATATTAGAAGGAATATATACATTAAATACTAAGTTACCTACTGAAGAAGAGTTGATGAAGAAGTTCGATGTCAGCAGGAATACCATTAGAAAAGCAATCAACATATTGGTTGAGCAGGGTTATATCTATCAAGTTCAAGGAAGCGGCATATTCCTAAGGGAATTTTCCAGACCGGGCTGCATTTCGATGAGGGATATGACGGGCTTAACCAAAGTGTTTCCAAATGATGAAATGAAAAGTAAAGTGTTGAAGTTGGAATTAATAGAAGCCGATGAAAAATTGGCCAAGCAAATGAAATGCAATGTGAAAACCAAAATCTATAACCTCAAACGGGTTAGATACATAAATGGTGAACCCATTGTAATTGAAGAGTCCTTTTTCAATAAAGACATCATTCCCATATTAAATAAAGAAATTGCAAATGGTTCCATTTATGAATATATAATCGAGGATTTAAAGTTGAATATTGGTTTTGCGGATAAAATCATATCATGTGAAAAACTAAATGACGATGATGCCAAGCTTTTGGACTTGCAGCCAGGTGATCCGACATTAATAGTTGAAAGTACGGTCTTTTTAAAAGCGGGAGCCGTTTTTGATTTATCAATCGAGAAATATAATTACACTTCAGCCAAACTATTAACATTGACTTAATGAGGGCAGGAAATTCTTTACTTGATAAGATAACTGATACAAGTATAAATAATATACAAAGAGCGGCTGCAGTAGTTAGCAATCGCTCTTTTTTTAATTTCTCGTTTTATAATGATTCTCAGCTGTGGAAATAGGGCAGCTCAAAACGCTTCACCTTTTTGCAATAGGTCTAAGAAGATTCCAAAATAAATTAAGAATCCCTGGTATTTCACATGGTTTGCTCTGCAATTACCCCATCAATGATCATCAGCTTCGCATGTAACATTGTCGTACTGATAGATATGGATCCAGCTTCTACACGGTCACCGTTATAGGTACGGTTTTGGCAATGTCCCTGTCTTTGGGGATTTGTTTACCTCTTTTCCTCTACTGAAATCACTCCCTTGTTTTTCTTAGATAAAGAATCCGGGCTCACAATGGGAACAAAAATTATACGCAATAAGAGCGAAAAAACTAAGAATTCTGGCATGTTGAACGCAAAAAAACATATTAGGGCTATCTAGGGAATAAAATGAATGGAATATTTTGAAGGAAAGTGGGGCAGTGCATGTGAAAATCCATGTGGTGAATAGGGGGGATTCTTTGTGGGGAATTTCCCAGCAATATGGTGTCAGCACCAACCGAATTGTTCGGATCAATGGCCTTGAAAATCCAGATAAGCTAGTGATTGGCCTTGCACTTTTGATTCCTGAACCTTATCTTCAGTACAGGGTTCAGCAAGGGGATACTCTAGATAAAATCGCAAATCAGTTTGGAACTACGATACAGGAAATCATGCAATCGAATCGCATCACAAATCCTGCTACTATCTATCAAGGGCAGAGGCTAACCATTCCGGTCATTTATCATACCGTAAGGGAACGAGATACCCTTTATGATATAGCAAGACGTTATGGAACGACAGTTCAAGCCATTATGCAGATGAATCGGATTACAGATCCGTCCAATATTTATATCGGACGGATAATAAGGATTCCCCAGAAACCGAAACCCATCATTGATGTAAATGGTTTTACAAACGTTTACGGGCAAGCCGGTGCAGAGCAGGTACGTGAAGTAGCCTACGATTTGACCTACGTAAGTCCATTTGGTTATAGAATGAGGCAAGATGGCAGCTTAGAAGTCATTGATGACACCCCGACAATACGGGCGGCCGAGTCAACTAGCGTCATACCCATGATGTGCATAACGAATTTTTCCGCCACGGAAGCGGGAACGCAGCTTGCACATACGATACTTTCCGATTTAAGTTTAGTGGAAAAAATATTAACCAACGTCATAAAAACGATGAAAAACAAAGGGTACCGTGGATTGAATATCGATTTTGAAAGTGTAGCACCAGAGGATCGTGATTTCTATAATCGCTTTCTTCAAAGAGCAGTGGATCGATTGCGTCCTGAGGGCTACTTTGTGTCATCCTCCCTTGCCCCAAAAACTAGCGCCAATCAAAAGGGATTATTAGTTGAGGCACATGATTATCCAGTTCACGGAAGGCTGCTCGACTTCGTAGTGCTGATGACATATGAATGGGGTTACCGAAAGGGGCCGCCACAGGCAATCTCTCCCATTAATGAAATAAAGCGTGTCCTTGACTATGCCGTAACGGAGATACCAACAAATAAAATCTTCATAGGATTTCAAATTTATGCACGGGACTGGCTCGTTCCCCATGAAGAGGGACAGGAAGCAGAGACTTTCGACATGCAGGAAGCCATCAGACGCGCCGTCCAATATAATGTAGAAATAAAATATGATGAGACAGCCCAATCACCGTATTATAGGTACAAAGATAATCAGGGACGCACACATGAAGTTTGGTTTGAGGACGCACGCAGTGCTAAAGCTAAATTCGACTTAGTGAAGAGTTACAGGTCAAGGGGTCTCAGTTATTGGGTGCTTGGTTATCCTTTTCCCCAGAATTGGGAACTGCTTGGGGATACATTTATTGTACGGAAACTGTAGGGTGTTTTTGGATCACACATAATTATTATAGTGATGGGCAGCTTTTTTTTATAAAGCTGCCTATTTTAGTGAAAAGCTTAATGGAATGATGAAATTCGCGACACTCCTGCCGAATAACTGGCTAGCCGAGGAGGCTTGGCAGACAGTCGGCGGAAAGGGAGCGCGTCCGCCCCCGGTTGCCCTTTTTCATTGTACAAGAATCGAAATGGCACTATACACTAATAACAAAGCCATGACTACATTAAACTGACTCCTATACTTTGATAAAAACGTTTGAAAAACCGAACCGAACATACTCCAACAGAACGTACTCATAAAACCGACAAAAGCCAGAAATAATGAAAAGAATAGTAAGCTGAAATTTGAAGAGTGATAAGGTAGGATGAAGGTCGATATTGCCGTGATGCCATAAAGAATGCCTTTTGGATTTATGAATTGTAAAAGCATGCCCGCTATAAAACTGTTGTTCCTGTCAGCATTATCGTCCTTAGCTTTATTTGAACTTGAAATGATTTTTATGGCCAGATATAGCATATAGATTGCACCTAGGATAGTCATGATAAATTCAATCTTTGGTATGAAATTTTCAAGCAAAACATTAAAATAACTACACAATAACATTATTACAAAAAAACCGGCACCTACCCCAAAACAAAATTTAATCGTCTTTTTTAACCCGTACTTGTTCGCAAATAACATTGCCATGATGTTATTTGGACCAGGAGTGAAACTTGTCACAAAAACAAATAGCAAAAAAGATGGTAAAGGCATGGTTGACTCTCCTTTGTATGTTATAATGACCAAAATTGACATTATAACGATTTCCTTTTTATTGTACAATGCCGACGTTATATTGTAAATAAGGAGCATTTTTATGGAAGAAATAAATTTCATTATTGCTAACAATTTAAAAGCCATCAGGGAAAGTAAGAAATTAAGTCTTGAAAAGGTTGCAGAATTAACTGGAGTAAGCAAAACGATGATCGGACAAATAGAAAGGGGAGGATCAAGCCCTACGATTACAACAATTTGGAAAATAGCCAATGGATTAAAGATTTCATTTTCTTCCCTGATAAATAGCCCGCAGCCGGATACAAAAATTGTTTTAAAAAGTGAAATTCAATCATTATCTGAAGATAACGGCAAATATCGAGTTTATCCCTACTTTCCCTTTGAGGATGAGAAGCGCTTTGAAGTATATTCAGTCGAGATAGAAAAAGGTGGATTCCTAAGTTCCGATTCGCATAGGGAAGGAACTGAAGAGTACATAACTGTTTTTGAAGGGGAAGTGACTGTACGTGTAAATAACGAAGAATATACAGTAAGGAATGGTGATTCCATCAGATTCAGGGCTGACAGACCGCATGCCTACCATAATTCAGGGGAAACATTAACTCGCTTAAGCATGATCCTATATTATCCAAATTAAAAGGCTGTTTAGTAAGGTTATTGGCCTCTATATATAGACTGTTGAAAACACGGTCTAGGCTGGGAGAGATAGAGAGATTTAATTCTCTCTTTTTTTATTTCAGGTAATTTAGGTATTAAGACCATTGGTGGTTGTAGGAGAAACTGATTCTATTTTACCACTAAAACATTTTTTCGATATATCATCTATCTGCTATTAGGTATTTTGGGGTGATTATAATGATAATATTCTGTTAATATTCCGTGATGTATTGTAAATTTGTTTTAAAATTGGATTATTTTGTTGTAATATAGGAGATATACGGATCTTTAGAGGAAAAAAGTAGGGTGGATTTGTGTATGGGTAAGTAAATTTGTCGGGATTCAATTTTTGGAAAAGCGTGTCAATTCTATGGATAAGTTAGCTGAATGTTATGTCAGTATAGAACTTATGGGGGGATAACTATAATGGGGAAAAAGAAAATCATAAAAATTGCATCAGCTACCATAATGGCTGCGACAACGATCGTAGCGGTAGCGCCGGCACCTTCTGATGCTGCCACTAGCCTGAATAGTAAAATCAAAACGGCCAAGGCCGCCATCAAAAAACCATTCGACACCTATTTCTACACTTCTAAACTCGCTTCAGTGTCCACTGTTGAAAAACAAATCAAGTCTGCAAAACAAGCAAAAAAAGACATCAACTCTACCATTAAAAAATCAATGCTAAGCAAAAAAGAAAAAGATGCCAAATACAAAGAAATCGAAGCTTATGACAAGTACATCACTCGTTCAGAAGGTTATGTAAAAGGGTATAAAGCGGCCGAGAAAGCAAAAGCTGCACATGGCAAATCGATTGGCGCCCTTACGAATTCAATACTTGCCAAGAAATCAATAGATATCAGGAATCAATACGAGGCACTGGATAAAGCCGTGAAAAAGACAGATAAAGATATTAAAGATACGGTTTACGGTGCGAAAATCGAAAAGCTATTATATGATAAATTCACTAAATCGACCAAAACAGCTTTGAACGGTGACCTGAAAGTTCCGTACTACTATGAAAAAGCTGCATACTGGGTGAAGAAGGGTGATCTAAAGACTGCGGACAAGCGGATGCAAACCGTTTCATCACAGTTGAAAAAGGTCAGCAAAACATCCAAGCTCGGAAAAGCCATACACGCCTATGTTAAAGAAGTGAAAGGTAAGTATGATGATGCGGTATATGCAGAAAAGAAAAAAGAAGTGGCAAAACGGGTCAATGCCTATGTAGCTCTTGCCAATGGGGAACTTAAAACGAAAGAACAGATAAAAGCGGCTAAAAAGGCGAGAGCCGACATCCATTTAAATGGGATCAAGGAGTCGGATCGAAAGGAATTCGAAGCGAAAATAGCATTGGCGGATAAGAAAGTGGCAGCTGCTAAAGAAGGTTTGAAAAATCCAGCGAAGGCAATCACGCTTTCCTTGATGCATACGAATGACACGCATGCCCACTTGGACAATGTGGCCAAAAGGGTGACAGCTGTTAAAGAAGTGCGTAAGAGTAAACCGCAAGCTCTTTTGGTGGATGCTGGTGACGTATTCTCGGGAACCCTCTATTTTAATGAATTCAAAGGGCAAGCGGATCTTCGCTTCATGAATTTAATGAAATATGATGTCATGACATTTGGGAATCATGAGTTTGACTTGGGATCAAGCGCTGAAGGGCATCAAGCTTTGGCGGACTTCATTAAGGGGGCTCAGTTCCCATTTGTCAGTTCGAACGTGGACTTCTCCAAGGATGATAAGTTTAAGGGACTATTTTCGGACCTGATTTCTAGTAAGCCGGAGCAAGGGAAGATATACAATGGAATCGTTAAACAAGTGGATGGCCAAAAGGTAGGGTTCTTCGGACTTACAACGGAAGAGACGAAAGATATTTCAAGTCCTGGAAGTATAGTATTTGAAAACTATCTTGAAGAGGCTGAAAAAGCGGTCAAGGCGTTCAAAGGCATGGGTGTTAATAAGATAGTTGCCGTATCCCATATTGGTTATGATGACAATGCAGCTTATGACAATGATTTAACATTAGCTGCCAAGGTCAAAGGCATCGACGTGATCGTGGGCGGACATAGCCATACGCAGTTAAACGCCCCCGTTGTTGTTGACAAAGATGATAAAGGGAAAACCAAAGATCCGACAGTCATCGTTCAAGGGTATCAGTATAGCGACTTTTTAGGAACGATCGATGTGGAATTCGATAAGAAAGGCAAGATTGTCGGACAAGCAGGTCAGCTGATTAAGCTTTCTGAAAAACAGGATGATGCTGAAGCGGCAAAAGTGCTCGAAACATACTCCTCGAAGATTAAGGAGCTGAAGGAAACGAAGACTGGGGCAACAGCTGTGAAGGCTTTGGACACACCGCGTGATGCAGGGGATGAAACGAAACCGAGTGTTCGTAAAAATGAAACCGAACTGGGTAATTTAATTACGGATGGCATGCTTAGTAAAGCGAAGGAATTCAATAAGGATGCGGTCATAGCCTTCCAAAATGGTGGGGGCATCCGCGCAGGTATCGATCAAGGTGAGATCACTTTAGGGGAAATACTGACCGTTTTACCGTTTGGGAATACGTTAGCGACGATGGAGCTTTCGGGTGCAGAGATCAATGAAGCATTAGAGCATAGTGTAAGCTTGGCTCCTAAGGAAAATGGCGGCTTCCTGCATGTATCCGGAATGAAATTCAGCTACGATAGTTCAAAGGAATTGGGCAATCGTGTGACAAAGGTTGAAGTCCTTGGACAAGATGGAACATATTCCGAATTGGATGCAGCGAAGCAATATGTCGTGGCGACCAATGCTTTTACAGCCAAGGGCGGAGATGGATTCACTGTTTTCAAGAAGGCATATGAAGAAGGAAGAGTGACGGATATCGGACTGGCTGATTGGGAGAATTTACGGGATTATGTAAGCGGGCTGAAAACTGTCGATCCAAGCATCGAAGGACGCATCAAGGATGTGGCTGGAAGCAATACAGACCCGACTGTCGTATTGGCTAAAGACTTTGGCGGAACGGCTGATGCGCCAAAAACACATGAAGGTAATGTAGTTGTGGACATCACGGATATCGCTTCATTGGAAAATGCAGTAGTTAAAGGGAATCTTACATTAACAGGAACTCCTCCGGATAACTTCACTTTTTCACAGGTTACAGTCGAGGGTGATTTGGATTTATCGGGACTTAACGGTAAAACCGTGAGCATGAGCGGTGTCACGGTGAATGGCGAAACCATTCTTTAAGCGGTATTCAAATTATTGCCGTACCTACGTAAAAAAGTTGAAGGGGTTGAGAACTTGAAGAAGAACGGGATAAGCAAGCTTTTCTTTGCCATGCTGATCGTGCTATCAACGGTTTTGCCAAATGCAGCCGCTGCAAAAGCGGAAGGAACAATATCGGTAATGGAAGCGATTAATAATAACAGCGGTACGGCGACGGTGAAGGGATACATCGTCGGTACAGCTAAAAGCGGTACAAGCTATCAGCAAGCATCGCCTTTTACTGAAAGTACGAATATAGGTATTGCGGATAGTCCGGATGAAACGGATGTTAAGAAAATCATGCCTGTTCAGCTTCCAGCCGGGAATATCCGAACGGCTTTGAATTTGGTCGAACATCCGGAATTACTCGAAGCGCAGGTGACGATTACGGGGAAGCTGGAAAAGTACTTTTCAGTTCCAGGCCTGAAATCCGCAACGGATTACTCGATCATCACTGATGGCGGAACAACTCCTGAACAGCCTGATGTGAAGGTTCTGGACTCCATTGCCGAGGCACGCACGAATACTGAAGATGTTGTGCAAATCGATGGCGTGGTCACCACGGGGCTTGGTTATTGGGGAGGAAAAGGCTTTTATATCCAGGATGAAACGGCTGGGCTATATGTTTATGGTTCTTCGTGGCCTGCGGATGTAAAGCAAGGGGATAAGGTTACTTTAATCGGACAAGTATCCGCTTATAATAAGGAATTGCAAATTCAACCAACCTCCATTGAAGTGCTTTCTTCCGGGAATGAACTTCCTGAAAGCCAAAAAATTGATGCATCTGGCGTCAATGAGGAAACACAAGGTGAGCTGGTCACCATTGAAAAGGCGACCATTACAGAATTGGCGGCATCGGGAACATACGGAACATTCGAATTCAAGGCGGAAGATACTGAGGGGAACTCTGTTATCGTTCGCCATGATAACCGGACCGGTTCAAGTTATGAAGATTTCGTGAAAAGCTTTAAAGCAGGGGATGTCATTTCCGTAAGCGGAATCGGATCGAGGTTCAATGACACGTATCAGTTGAAGCCGCGTGGCATTGAAGATTATGAACTGGTGAACAAACCAGCCGTATACACGGATATTTTCCCTGGTACGGTTAGTGAAAATACAAAGGTATCACTTGAATCTGGCTGGGAAGAAGCGGAAATTCATTATACGCTGGATGGATCGACACCGACTTCTTCAAGTGCCTTGTACAAAGAGCCTATCATTTTAACGAAAAATACTGTCATCAAGGCAATCGCTGTCAATGACAAGTCATCGGAAGTTTTCACATTTGCCTATACCGTTACCAAAACGAATGAAGTGAAGATTCGTGACATTCAGGGGATGAATCATTTTTCAACATATGAAACTCAACTCGTCTCAGGTGTGGAAGGTGTCGTCACGTATGTAAAAGATGCAAATAACTTCTACATGCAAGATCCCAACCCGGATAAGGACTTAACGACTTCAGAGGGAATACTTGTGTACAACAAAGCACATGGCCTAAAAGCGGGAGATCATGTCAAAGTGGCAGGTAAAGTCGCCGAGTGGTATATCGAAGGATACGCTGAAATGAAAACGACGGATCTGCCAACAACTGAATTGACCAATACCACGATTGAAAAGCTTGGCACTGCAGCGATGCCAGAACCGATCGTCATTGGAAAAGATGTCATTCCGCCGTCCGAGAACATCGATGATGATAGATTGACAGACTTTAACCCGAGCGAAGACGGCATTGATTTCTATGAGAGTCTGGAAGGAATGCTCGTAGAAGTATATAACCCGAAAGTGGTCGCTCCTCAAGACTATGGTGAATTGGTCGTGATTCCAAGAAATATGGAAACGACGACTGTAGTTGGAGGAGTCAAAATAAAGGAAACGGATTTCAATCCTGAAAGAATTACCTTGGATATAGATGATGAAGCATTTGCAGCGAAAACGGGTGATTTCTTTGAAGGCCCGGTTACGGGGGTCATCAGCTATGGATATAGCAACTATAGGGTAGTGACGGATAAAGCTCAGCTGCCGGCGTTAAAGGATGGAGGTACCGCCCGGGAAGTGACATCCTTAGAGAAGGATTCTGATAAGCTATCGATCGCTTCCTATAATATCGAGAATTTCTCGACTCAAACCGCTAACTCGAAAGTTGAAACAATCGCAACATCCATCATTACCAATCTTAAACAACCCGATATCATCGGCGTGACGGAAATGCAAGATAATGATGGGGCAACAGATAGCGGGACAACGGATTCTGCTCAAAGTGCCAAGAAGTTAACCGACAAAATAAAAGAGCTGGGCGGACCGCAATATCAATACATCGATATCGCACCGGAAGATAAACTTGATGGCGGGGCACCCGGCGGGAATATCCGTGTAGGCTTTTTATACAATGCGGACCGTGTCAAATTGACTGAGGGAACGAAGGGAACGGCAACACAGTCCGTTGCCTTCAAAGATGGAAAACTTACCTTGAACCCTGGACGAATCGAGCCTACCGATCCCGCTTTCACTTCAAGCAGGAAGCCTTTAGCCGCTCAATTCGAATTTAAAGGCGAAAGCGTAGTGGTGGTGGCCAACCATTTTAATTCCAAGGGCGGTGACGAGCCGTTATTCGGCAAAAACCAGCCTCCTGTCCTTTCAAGTGAAACGCAAAGGCTTCAAATAGCCTCCATCGTCAATCGGTTTGTCAGTGATATCAAGTCTCAGGATGCGAAAGCGAATATCGTCTTGCTTGGAGACTTTAATGATTTTGAATTTTCGGCACCGCTTAAAACATTAAAGGGCAATGATCTAACCAATATGATCGAGAAAGTCCCTTTTGAAAAACGTTATTCTTACACATATCAAGGCAATTCACAAGTACTGGACCATATCCTTGTATCGAATAATATGGCCGCGGCAACGAAAGTCGATATTGTCCATATTAACTCATCCTTCATGGAAGTCCATGGAAGGGCAAGCGATCATGACCCTGTATTGATTTCAACCTCGTTATCTGATTCAGGCGGAGTTGAAACTCCTGCTCCAGAAAAAACGTATCATGTAACAAACGTTAAAACAAAAAGACTTACGGTTGCTTCACCTAGCGTTTTAATTGACCTTGACGAAACAGCCAACATCGAAGAAGGTATCTGGTTAAAAGGCTCCTATGCTGTACTCAAAGGCCTTGGGCTGAAGAATGCAGCTGTTACGATAAAACCGGATAAGGAAGGCGCAATCATTGATTTTGGAGGCATGGCGGTGAAGGAAGTCATCATTGATAACGCCAATGTAAAAGAAATCAGGGGCGCTGAAAACGTTCAGAAATGGTCGGTAACAGAAGGTGTCGACACATCGAATATCAAGTTTGTCGATTCGAAGGGGGAAGCAATTGCTTCCCCTTTCGACCCTAAAGAAAGTCATGCGCCCTTCGTAACGAAAAAACTCGAAAATCTTGAAGTGAAAGCAGGTTCCAAGGTCACCATCGATTTGAGTGAGCACTTCTCAGATCCAGATGGAGATGAACTGACCTTTTCATCCACTATCGGTACAGTCACCGGCCAGATCTTAACCCTTCCTGCAAATGAAGCTGGAATATACCTTGTTGCAGTCAAGGCCGAGGACCAGCTAGCGGAAACGGTTGCCCGTTTCACGTTGACCGTATCGAATGATAAGCCGCTAGAAGCCTATTACGAAACGGCGGCAGGAAAAACGGGAACGGAATTGAAAACGGCCCTGCACTCGATAATTAAGGGGCATACGATGTTATCTTATGATCAAGTGTGGAATGCCCTTAAAGAAACGGATGAAGACCCGTTGAACAAACAGAATGTCATCTTGCTTTACTCGGGAAAATCCATCTCGAAGAACGCGAATGGGGGCAATGCCGGACAATGGAACCGTGAACATGTTTGGGCAAAATCCCACGGTGATTTTGGGACAAGCAAAGGTCCCGGGACAGACCTTCATCACCTCCGTCCTGCTGATGTGACAGTGAATGGTAAACGAGGCCACCTTGATTTCGACGAGGGCGGTCAAACATATAGTGGATGTGAATGTAAGTTCGATTCAGATTCATGGGAGCCGCCAGATCATGTGAAAGGCGATATAGCACGGATGCTATTTTACATGGCCGTCCGTTATGAAGGAAACGGCGAGCTGGATCTTGAATTAGCCGATACAGTCAACACGTATCCGAAGCCGCTACATGGAAAGCTATCGACACTATTGAAGTGGAATGAACTCGATCCAGTCGACGATTTCGAGAGCCATCGCAATGACGTCATTCATGACTGGCAAAAAAACCGCAATCCATTCATCGACCATCCTGAATGGGCATCCGAAATTTGGGGTGCAGCTGAATCCATCGATGAGAAAAAGGCGAGTTAAAATCGGAGATAGAAGGGAAAAGCAGCCTGATGGCTGCTTTTTATTTTTTGACACAAGGGATTCGGAAGTGCTGCAAAATAAATGCTCTGGAGTCCGAATGAATAATGGGGTAAAGATTGAAAAAAGCCGAGAGCAGTCGAATAAATTGCGATGTAGGTCGAATAAATTCGAGAACGGTCGAATAAAGTGCGGTGTAGGTCGAATAAATTCGAGAACGGTCGAATAAAGTGTAGTGAAGGCTGAAAAATTCGTGAACGGCCGAAAAAAAGAGCTCCGGCTGAATTCTTTATAAGTCGTTGCAGCTTTTCTTTAACGCGCTTTAGTCTCGCAAACCCCGCCCTGTTTTCCACAAACCGGAAGCAGCCTAAGGGCTGCTTTTTTTATTTTTGTAAGTGGATCCGACTAATTATTTTAATATACTGAAAAATCAAGATATTTTTCTTGGTTTGAAAAATAAAAAATTTGCTGTGTATGCAGTGCGATATGTGTTAATATGGGTAATACAATGAAAGGGTTTACATTGTCGGGATGAATAAAGGTATTTTAATATAACATAAGAGTTATTCTGTTTCTAATTTTTCGTAAGGATTCCTTAATTGATTGACCAGAACTTGACAAAGCCAACTATGAAACGTATACAAAGGACCGATGGTAATTGTTCTCAAATCGGAAGCCTGTAGTGAATTAGTAGTTCGCTTAACATATTAAGTCATGAAGAATGCTAACTAATCACTAAGAGGAGAGATTTTAATGGAAATTTTAAAAGGAACGGCCTTATTATTATTGGTACTTGGTTTATTTTCATTATTCAGTTTTAAAGCACCAAAAGGGATGAAAGCAATGGGGGCCCTTGCTAATGCAGCGGTTGCCGCTTTTCTAGTTGAAGCATTTCAGCGGTATGTCGGAGGGGATTTATTTAAAATTGAATTCCTTGGGGAAGTAGGGGATGCAGCAGGTAGCATGGGAGGCGTTGCAGCGGCTTCACTTGTTGCATTAGCACTAGGGGTTTCTCCTGTATATGCTCTTTTACTTGGTGTTTCATGTGCTGGTTTAGGCTTGCTGCCTGGATTTTTCGCAGGCTATCTTGTTGCTTTTCTTGTGAAAGTGATCGAGAAAAAGGTTCCTGCTGGATTGGACTTGATTGTCACAATCCTCATTGCAGCACCGCTCGTTCGGTTTATTGGTGAACAATTAACGCCATTGGTCAATGCAACGCTTCTGAATATCGGTGGAATCATTAAGGAAACGGCAAACAGTAATCCAATCTTAATGGGAATCATCCTTGGAGGAGTCATCACGGTCGTCGCCACTGCACCATTAAGCTCGATGGCATTGACAGCAATGCTTGGATTGACGGGACTTCCTATGGCAATCGGGGCCCTTGCTGTATTCGGATCCTCTTTCATGAATTTTGTTTTGTTCGATCGCTTGAAATTTGGAGACAGAAGTACTACAATTGCGGTTGCGATTGAACCATTGACACAAGCGGATATTATATCTGCAAATCCCATTCCGGTGTATTCCACCAATTTCATTGGCGGAGCGGCTGCTGGAGTGGTCGTGGCCATGTTTGGTTTAGTGAATAATGCAACAGGGACGGCAACACCGATCGCAGGGCTGGCAGTTATGTATGGTTTCAATGATCCAATAAAAGTGACGATCACTGCTGGGATATGTGCAGTTGTGGGAGCGACGGTAGGTTTCCTAGGTTCGATCGTATTCAAGAATTATAAAATCAGGACCGTTTCAGAAATAAGGATGAAAGAAGAACAAAAAGCGGCATAATGAAGACGGTTAAATAAAACTTTTGCCAGAAAAGGGGGATTACGCGATGAAATACAGATCTGCATTCGATATAATCGGTCCCGTCATGATTGGACCTTCAAGCTCACATACAGCAGGAGCTGCCAGAATTGGCAGAGTAGCACGGACATTATTCGGTAAGCAACCGAAGAAAGCCATTATTTCTTTATATGGTTCTTTTGCAAAAACTTACAGGGGACACGGTACGGATGTTGCTGTCGTAGGCGGGATATTGGATTTCGATACCGATGATGAACGAATCCCTGCTTCTTTAACGATAGCGGTAGAAGCCGGTATGGACGTTTCCTTTACAATCGAGGATACTGTGATGGACCATCCTAATACAGTTAAAATCAGACTGTTCGACGAAGATAAAGAATTGGAACTTGTTGGGATATCGATTGGCGGCGGAACGATAGAAATAACGGAGCTGAATACGTTCAAGCTTAAATTGTCGGGTGAAAACCCAGCCATTTTAGTCGTGCATAACGATGTATTTGGAATCATATCTTCCGTTTCGACAGTGTTGGCGAATCATGAAATTAACATTGGACATATGGAAGTTTCACGGAAAGAAAAAGGTCAAATGGCCCTCATGGTGATTGAAGTCGATCAGAAAATCCAGGGCGATGTCATGAAGGAAATTGAAGGATTGGAAAACGTGTCGCAAGTCATAAGGATGGTTGAATGATCATCATTAAAAGTGTTGGCATAGATATGGAGGTAAAAACATGTTCCGAAATGTAGCAGAGTTGGTTGAACTTGCTGAAAGTAAACATGTAAAAGTCGCGGAAATCATGATTTTACAAGAAATGGAGTTCTCAGGCCTGTCGAGAGAACAGATCATTGAAAAGATGGACAGGAATTTGACAGTGATGGAACAAGCAGTGGAAAGAGGTCTGAAAGGTGTACAATCCGTTACAGGCCTTACGGGCGGAGATGCTGTTCTTTTGCAAAACTATATCAAGTCAGGCAAGGCACTGGCAGGCAATTTATTATTGGATGCCGTCAGTAAAGCTGTTGCGACGAACGAAGTGAATGCAGCAATGGGAATGATTTGTGCCACTCCGACTGCGGGTTCTGCGGGCGTTGTTCCCGGTACATTATTTGCCGTGAAAGAAAAATTAAACCCGACCCGGGCAGAGATGATTGAATTTCTTTTCACTTCCGCTGCCTTCGGATTCGTGGTTGCAAACAACGCTTCCATTTCTGGAGCGGCTGGTGGCTGCCAAGCAGAAGTGGGCTCGGCAAGTGGAATGGCCGCAGCTGCGATAGTAGAACTGGCCGGCGGTACACCAAGCCAAGCGGCAGAAGCGATGGCGATCACATTGAAAAATATGCTTGGATTGGTTTGTGATCCAGTGGCTGGATTGGTTGAAGTTCCTTGCGTGAAACGGAACGCAATGGGTGCATCCAACGCGATAACGGCAGCTGATATGGCACTTGCAGGCATTACGAGCCGCATTCCATGTGACGAAGTTATCGATGCCATGTATAAAATAGGATTGACCATGCCTGTTGCACTTCGTGAAACGGCAGAGGGCGGCCTGGCTGCGACTCCGACCGGGCGTAGATTGGCAAAGGAAATTTTCGGTTCATATAAATAAACATTCAGTCCCATTAACAACAGATTTGTTAATGGGATTTTTAATTTGTCTTAAAAACAACTCCAACTCCATCTATTTTTGTGAATGAAAAAAGGAAATTAGAGGAAGATGGAGGGATTTGGCGTTTATGGACACGGAGATAGAAACAGTCGTTAAAAAATCTGAATTATCAGTTAATATGGAGCCATAGCAACTTTGTGAGTTAGCACTTTCAATGATAAGATGAGTACGAAATTACCTATGGGAAGGATTGATTCTTCATTAATTTTCTGGAATTAACGTACACGTCGGCAATGGAAAAAGCGATGTTTCAGGCTCATGGAATCGGCTATGCACTATATGCTCAAAAACTGGAGCAGCGTATGATGGTTGAACAAGAACGGGAACAGGATTATCAACAGGGCAGACGTATATCAGAGGAGATGAAAGCCAATCTTTTTTTAGGGAGTTAATTTCGAAAATATCGAATAACATAAAACGAAAAAATCAGAACAAGCGAAAGGGCAATCCAAAAGATTGCTCTTTTTTTTCCTGCGCTAAATGGCAATTTTTCCACTTGAAAGAAGGAAACAACACTTTTAAATAGAATGTACGTTCATGAAGAGGAGGAATGATCTTAATGGAGAGAAGAGCATTACTGGTATCTGCATTACCGGGATATGAAGAGGAAATTGGGCGGTGGCTATGGTGTTTAGAGGATGTTCGCCGTACGCTTATAAAGGAATTGACTGGAACCAGCCAAAAAATACTCGATACGAAAATCGATGAGAGGCAAACGATTGGCTCGATGTTATATCACATAGCGCTGATAGAGGCAGATTGGTTATACGAGGAGGTCCTTGTTTCGGATTGGGATTCGGAAATACGCGCGTTGTTTCCATTAGGATGCCGTGCTGAAGATGGCTCCCTAAACCGCATTGAAGGACAAACATTAGAAGAACATTTCTACCGCCTCAATAAAGTACGTGAAGTATTTCTTTCAAAATTTCGCACAATGGACCTAACCGATTGGCGTAAACCGAGGGTACTTGAACAATATGACGTCACACCTGAATGGGTCGTTTACCATTTGATTGAACATGAATCACATCATCGAGGTCAGATTTTTCAATTGCTGAAGAAATTACGGAATGAATAAGAAGTTTAATCTATGTTCGGAGCTGCCTTTATGGCAGCTTTTTTCATGTCGGGCTATTAGGTTTTTTGGATATTTAAGGTAAAATAACCGTAATGTATTACAGTTTATGGTATATTGGTTAAAGTCAATACATAACACCTTTCTGAAATCAACTGCTGCCTATTTAAACAAAAAAACTGTAGACAAACTCGCTTTTCCTCGAATTTGTCTACAGTCAAATATTCCTGGACTGATTTATATCATTAATCTATTTGGTGATTATGACCGAATTTCGACTTTAAGACGCTGCTGGCATACCCAATGAATCCTCCAACAATGGCAGGGATGATCCATCCTAGTCCTGCCTCATACATAGGAAGTATTGCAGTGAAGAAATCATTGATGAATGAAATGTGTACACCTGCTCCATTTAATCCATCGAATAAACTGACGATGAATGTTAAAAGTAAGCTGCCTTGATAAACTTCAGGTCTTCCTTTAAATAAAGAATGAAGAAATGTTAGGAAGATCAAAACAATGGCTAATGGGTAAATGGCTGTCATAACAGGTACTGAAATGGCAATTAATTCGGTTAGTCCAATATTGGCAATTATTGCACTGAATATGGATAAACTTATGGCAATTGTTTTGTAAGGCAGATTTGGAAACAGCTTATGGAAGTATGTCGAGCAAGATGTAATGAGTCCTACGCTTGTCGTTATGCAAGCCACTGTGATCATTAATCCTAATAATAGCCCACCATATGCTCCAAAGTAATAATCCGAGACTTTTGCCAAGACAATGCCTCCATTATCCAAGCGTCCAAGTTCCCCAACGCTTGAAGCACCCATATAAGAGAGAGCTGTATAAATGGTAGCAAGGATAACGGCCGCAATGGCAGTCGCTTTTCCGCAAACAATCATTATTTGTTTTTTTGTTTTAGCACCTTTTTCTTTGATGGCATTAATGATGATGATACCAAAAACAAAAGATGCAAGAGTATCCATGGTTAAATATCCTTCTCTGAACCCATTGAAAAATGGTTGAACCATATAGTGCTCGGCAGGTGCTTGAAAATCTCCAATTGGATTAACGAAAGCGACTACCACCAGGATTCCAATGAACGTCAACTTGATGGGTGTTAAAACTTTCCCCACAATTTCGACAATTTTCGCAGGATTGAGCGAAAGAAGGCACGAAACTGTAAAAAAGATGATGGTGAAAATAAGTAAAGGCAATGGACCTGAATCTTCAGGCAAAAAAGGTTTTACACCGATCTCAAAAGAAACGTTTCCTGTTCTAGGCATTGCGAATAATGGACCAATGGCTAAATAAAGAACGGTTGTGAATACAATACCAAAGACTGGATGGACACGGCTCGCTAATGATTGTAAGTCATCTTTTCCAGAAAAACCGAGTGCAAGCACACCAAGTAACGGTAATCCCACTCCTGTGACCAAAAATCCTGCATTAGCTGACCAGATATTCATACCTGCAGATTGACCAAGCATTGGCGGGAAAATTAAATTCCCTGCCCCGAAGAAAAGGGCAAATAACATGAACCCAATCACTACTATAAATGAAGATGGAACCTTATTAGACAAAATAAACCCTCCGAAAAAACCAAAATTTGCTATTTTAGAAAATTATTAAATTTTCTAAAAATTATATAAACGGTAATACTAAGACCGTATCGTATTATAACTAAATTAAATTGATATTTCAATATATTTTTTGTTTTTTATTATTCACCTTGATATCAGTGGTCCGCCCTTACTTTATTTTGAACATCTAAAAGCTGCTCATACTAATGAAATTCATTTTGAATAGATGAAATTTAAAGGAAATGAGGGTGCTGACTTTTTGAATGATCAAGAACATAGTGAAGTTACAATGGGGAACCCTGTTTGAGCTCGCGTGCGATGACTCACGAAAACATGTGCAGGGCATAGTTGAAATTAAGGCGGTGTTTTATAATGGGATCAGTTTTTGAAAAAATACTGGGGTTGTTTTTTGAAAAAAGGAAACAAAGTAAAAAAGATGTTTTATTACTAATTTTCATATTCGCGCTTCCTATAATTAATATGGTTGAGTATAACACGGATATGGACTTATTTTGGTTATCAGACATTGTATTAATTGCAATCATTATTCTTTTGGCATTCATATATTTTGAAGGAAAAAGAAACAGGGAGATTGATCATTAAACTTCGGTTTTTGATGAGCTGACGTTAAGGTAATTGTGGTTAGTTAATTCAAGAAAGTAAAAATAAGGGGTTAAAATAACACATATGTAAAAAAATTAAAAACATTTTCAGTATGTGTTAAATATCGTTCTGGGGTTGAATAACACGAATGCTTATTGGCCTTGGAAGTATCGTAGAAACCTTCCTGATTAAATACAATTGGCCGTTAAATGCATATATAATTAAAATAAATTCTTATCGGTTTCTTTTAAATAAATCAACTTAAGGATGTGTATTTAATGGGGATTAGAAGAGCAGTAATAGAGGATTGGAAGGCAATAGCGAATTTGTTAAGTCAGTTGGATTATTCAGATACTGAGACATTTATTAGAGAAAAAATGGAGAAAATCATCATTCATCCTGATGAGGATTTATTGGTTTATGAAGATAACGGAGAAGTGATCGCTTTTATTTCATTGCATTACATACCTCAAATAGCCTTAAAAGGGGATTTTGCTAGAATAAGTTATTTTGCAGTTGATAAAACCATAAGAAGTAAGGGGATTGGGCGGGAGATTGAAGCATTTTGTACTGAATTAGCCAAGAATAGAAACTGTGACAGACTTGAGGTTCATTGTCATTCAAGAAGAACGGATGCACATAGATTTTATGCCCGCCAAGGCTTTATTGAATCACCAAAATACTTCATGAAGATGATAAAGCAGTAAAGGCGGGTACCTATAGAAGAAATTAGAGAATTCTTGAACCAATCACAATCCTTGAGACCTGAATATGGTCTTTTTTTATTTTAACGTCAGAATAAATGGAGAAAGCTTATTACACAATTTCACCGCAATTGTGCACTAACGCACGAATCGTAGTCAATTGGTCATTGAAGATATCCTGTTCCCGTTTATAATGTTACACAGATGATCCTTATTGCACATGTATGCAATTTCTATTTGGGACATCGAATTCTTTATAAAAAAGGGGAATAAACATGAAAAAATCAGTAACATTTAATAATGGTCATTTAAAGATGGCAGGAAACCTATATTTACCAAAGGGGTTTGACGAAAGTGAAAAATATTCTGGGATTGTTGTTGTACATCCTGGTGGAGGAGTAAAAGAACAAACTGCAAGTGTTTATGCACAAAAGCTTTCTAATCAGGGTATTGTTGCGTTAGCATTTGACGCATCTCATCAGGGAGAGAGCGAAGGAGAACCACGTTTACTTGAAGATCCGAATGCCAGAGTAGAAGATGTGCGTTGTGCGGTGGATTATTTGACGACTCTCCAATTTGTCGATCAAGAAAGGATTGGGGCACTTGGTATTTGCGCAGGTGGCGGTTATGCCGTAGCTGCAGCTCCAACTGAACGCCGTATCAAAGCAGTGGCGACTGTAAGTGCGGTGGACATCGGTGCTATGTTCCGAGGAGAAGGTAGCATTGAAACACAATTGCAAACACTTGAGGCGGTTGCGAAGCAGCGTACTGCAGAAGCAAATGGAACAGAAGCGCATCTCATTACTTGGGCACCTGATACGCTTGAAGAAATTGATAAAAATACACCTGTGCTAATGCGTGAAGCTTATGATTACTATAGAACGCCTAGAGCACAGCACCCTAATTCTCCCAATAGATTCCTATTTACAAGCGTTGACAAACTCATGGCATTCTCGGCATCAAGACAAATTAGCACCTACCTGACTCAACCAATGTTATTGATTGCAGGAACCGAGGCAGACACACGCGGTTATAGCGAACGATTCCATGAATTGTCGAATGGACCAAAGGAATTATTCTGGGTTGAGGGTGCAACGCATATTGCTATGTATGATATCCCAGAATATGTAGATCAAGCTGTAACTAAGTTAACGGAGTTCTTTGGCAAGAATCTTTAAGGAATAAGAAGGTGGCATGCAACGTGTTTAAAAAAACAGAAGCATGGTATCATTAAGAATACAGCCGTTTTCCCAGTCATTTTAGGAAACGGCTGTACCTTATAGTAAAAGGTTTTTCAGGAAAGTTTGGTGACTCTCACAATGTCTATCGTGGATAGAAGAATACTAAAATCTCAAGAAGCAATCAAAAAAGCTTTTATTAAACTGATGTCTGAAAAGAATTTTGATCAAATTACGATACAGGATATTGCCGACAAAGCGAATGTTGGCCGAAGAACCATTTACTCTCATTACTTGGATAAATATGATCTGCTCGATAAGCTCATTGAAGAACATATTAACGAACTAAGAAAACTTTGTGAATCCTCAACAGAATTGAGTTTTTCAGATGCTCTTCTCATTTGGTTTGAATACTTTGAAAGTCATTATTCCTTCTTTTCAACCATGTTGGCAGACAAAGGGGCACCTTTTTTCCGCAGTAGCTTCCTTGAGCTTGTCATCGAAGAAGTAAAGAATGAAGTAGATGTAAACGAAGGGAAAAACCAAGGATTAAGTAAAGATGTTATCATTCAATTTTTTGGAGTAGCTATTGTAGGGATAGTCGAATCGTATTTCACGAATGGAATACCCGAGCCACCCCAAGTCTTGGCAGAACAAGTGGGAATTTTGTTAGAGAGAAATTTATGATACTGGGCGCTCCTGCAGAACCGGGACGCCTTTTTTCTCATTCAGAATATGTACTTGCTTTACTTCAATAAGGGAGATGCTTTGAAGTGAACCCAAAAAGTTAGACACTTTATTTACTTAGGCAGCCTTGAGGGCATGAACCCGGTAATCTACCGGGCTCATGCCTTTTAATTTTACCTTGATTCGTTGATGATTGTAGTAATGGATATATTCTTCTAGTTCTTGTTTGAAATGCTCCATGCTTTCAAATTCTTAATAAGCCAAAGAAGTTTTCAATGACCGCATTATCGAGACAATTTCCTTTGCGGGACATGCTTTGTGTAATGTTATGTTTTTTCAAATCATGCGAGTATTGTTTCATCTGATAATGCCAGCCCTGATCTGAATGGAGAATGGGTGAATCTTTCGATTCCAAGCGATCAAGGGCTTTATCCAGCATTTTGGAAACGAGCGGATAAACAGGCCGAGATTCGATATTATAGGCGATGATTTCTCCATTAAACAAGTCAAGAATGGCCGATAAGTATAGTTTCTCCCCAGCTAGATGGAATTCCGTGACGTCTGTTACCCATTTTTCATTGGACTTTGCCGCCTTGAAATCACGTGCTAGAATGTTGGGCGCAATCTTGCCGATGTTCCCTTTGTACGAACGGTATTTCTTCATGCGAACCAATGACTTCAATCCTAGTTCATTCATCAATCGGAGAACTGTTTTATGATTGATGCGAGCACCTCGGTTACGTA
>NZ_JAGGQJ010000012.1 GCF_018613325.1 Bacillus sp. ISL-34
TCAGTTTTCAAAGAGCAATTTTTTGTCGTTTTTTAGCGACTTGATTAGCTTAACACCTTTCAAACATAAAGTCAACAACAAGTTATCATTTACTTGTTTGTCTTTTTTGTCTCAAGCGGTGTATTTAATATATTAGCACTTGCATTTAGATAAGTCAATTAAATCTTTTGAAATTCTCTTCATTTTTTTCATGAGCAAACTTCTTCTATATATACACCACTTTCTAACTAGAAGCCGGACCCTGCCATTGAATTATCAAAAACAGGAGGGCAGCTGATTATAGCCACCCTCCTGTTATTAATGATTATTTATCGATTGAAATTACATCCGCTTCTTCCCTATCTACATTTCCGGCCTTTTCAATCTTCACACTTTCACCTTCTGATAGGTTAGTGAAGACGATTGGCGTAATGATAGAGCTGGCATTGTTTTTGACATATTCTATATCAACTTTAAGCAATGGCTGTCCGCTTGTCACTTTATCTCCTTGAGCAACAAGTGCTTCGAAACCTTTGCCTTCTAGCTTAACTGTATCGATACCGACATGTATCAAGATTTCACGTCCAGCTTCGGAAACGATACCTATTGCATGTTTAGTCGGGAATAGGTTAACAATCGTACCGTCTACCGGAGAAACGACCAACCCTTCCTCGGGTACAATTGCAAATCCATCACCCATCATTTTTTCAGCAAAAACTGCATCAGGCACTTCCGTGATCGGTTTTAATTCCCCTTTAATAGGAGAAACAAAGCGTTCGGAAACTTCATCCGTCCGTAAAGGTTTCGGGACGACATCCTCGATTTGCTTTTCCACACCTTCTTCAGGAGACGCTTCTACTTTACGAGGCCTTTTTCCATCGATGATATCTTTCATTTGCCCCTTGATCGTTTCTGAACGCGGTCCGAAGATTGCCTGGATGTTATTGCCCACTTCCAGAACTCCAGCGGCACCAAGTTTCTTTAGCCTATTTTTATCAACGTTACCGATGTCATTGACTGATACACGAAGACGGGTAATGCAAGCATCTAAGTGAGAGATATTTTCTTTTCCGCCCATGGCATCCAAGATATCCCCAGGCAGACTTCCAGCCGAACTTGCAGATCCGTCCGCTTCCTCATTCTCTTCCTCTTCACGGCCAGGAGTTTTAAGATTAAACGTCCTTATCGCAAATCGGAATCCAAAGTAATAGATAACCGCAAAGACTAAACCAACCGGAATAACAATCCATGCATTGGTTTGCGGATTAATTAAACCAAATAGTACGTAATCGATTAAACCACCAGAGAACGTCATCCCGATTTTCACGTCCAGTAAATGCATGGTCATGAATGATAGACCTGCAAACAGACAGTGAATCCCGAAAAGTACCGGTGCAACAAATAAGAATGCAAATTCAAGTGGCTCAGTAATCCCAGTCAAGAAAGATGTAAGTGCTGCAGAAGCCATCAAGCCCCCGACTATTTTCTTTCTTTCAGGTCTTGCTTCATGATAAATGGCCAAAGCCGCAGCTGGTAACCCGAACATCATGAATGGGTATTTACCAGTCATGAAAGTACCGGCCGTTAAATTCTGTACGCCATCTTTAATTTGTGCCATGAAGATGGCCTGATCTCCTCTGACTGGCGTTCCCCCGCCTTGAGGGATATAGCTGCCAAATTCGAACCAGAATGGCGAATAGAAGATATGATGCAACCCAAAAGGAATCAGCGCACGTTCTACAATCCCAAACACTAAAGCTCCCAGAGTCAGGTTAGCACCCAACATATTTTCGGAAAATGAATTTAACCCCGATTGAATCGTCGGCCAAATCAAAATCATCAGCAACCCAAGAATAACTGCGCTTGCGGCTGTTACAATGGGTACAAAACGTTTACCTGCAAAGAATCCTAAATAAGAAGGCAGTTCGATTTCATAAAATTTATTATACATGACAGCAGCCATGACACCGACAATGATACCGCCGAACACGCCCGTTCCCAACGTTGGGATTCCCAGAACATTGCTATACACCGCACCATTGTTCGCAATGTCGGCAGCATCAATGCCAAGAACGGTTCCCATCGTTACATTCATAATCAAGAAACCTATAATCGCCGCCAGGCCGGCAACACCATCTCCACCAGCTAACCCAATTGCGACCCCAACAGCAAACAACAAGGGAAGATTCCCAAAAATAATATTCCCGGCATTCTCCATTACCGATGCGACCATTTCCACTCCGCCACTCGCAAGAAACGGGGCGATATCCAACAAAGTCTCGTTTTGCAACGCATTACCAAACGCAAGCAAAATTCCGGCCGCCGGTAAAATGGCTACAGGAAGCATCAAAGCTTTTCCGATTTTTTGCAAAACACCAAACAACTTCTTAAACATAGGTTTTCCTCCTCTTTACTGTTTTTCCATGCTAATAAAACGGTTACATTAAACGATGGTATTCATCTTCCCACGCATCAGAATTCAAATGCGAAAAAGGCATAAGCAAAGATAGGATTGAAATGAAAATTCAGGTATATAATACCCTCTTTCTTAACAATCATTCTCCTCACTTATGCCTGATCGAATCAGTAACACGTAAGTTAATGTACTTTTATTTTATTTTCTTTTGTAATCGTTGGATATGCATCGTTAGATAGACAGCTTCCGCATCACAAACCGGTTTGCCTAATTTCTGCTGCATAATTTTTATTAGCTTCCAAGCGATATTGTAACACAAAGGATATTCTTCTTTCAATAGCAATGCTATTTTTTCGGGTTCCTCTACTTTTTCCTCAGCCAACACCCTGTCTATCATGAATCTTAAATGACGGACCAAACGTGTATAATCTATGCTATCCTTATTAATTTGTACGTTGAGCTGTTCTTCAACGACTTGGATAAGCTGATAGATTAACTGCGAATGCTGATTGACTTCCGATAAGTCTTTATTTGATATTGCACTATGAATATGAAGCGTAATAAAGCCGATTTCCCCATCGGGTAGGCCTATGCCTGTCTTATCATGAATTAAGTCGATTACATCAACGGCAATATCATGTTCAAAAGGATAAAGGGTTATCGTTTCTTTCAAGAAAGGGTTTTTAATAGTCATTCCTTGTGAAACACGCTGAAGGGCGAACAATAAATGATCAGTTAAACCGACATGTATATGTTCATTTAGTTTTCCAGTTACTCGGTCGTTAATGAGATGAATGGATTCTATAATGGCAGCTTGAAGATTTTGATCGATCTGCGGCAAAAGTTTTTTGTAACTTTCCTGTTCCTTGACATTTTTCAGGACAAACGTTTTCTCCGCAAGTTCCGGACTTAACTCTTCGCCTTTCTTTCGGTTGAAGCCTAAGCCCTTTCCAATAGAAACGACTTCTCCATACGACGGATGCGTGGCAATCACCACATTATTGTTCAAAACCTTTTCAACGATAAAACCATTCATTTTTCTCCCTCTTTTTTTCTCAAAGTCATCCCTATGCCCCATACAGGATAAAGTACTTAGTACTTAGTCCTTTTACTATACACGATATGAGCTTTCTCTTACAACATGAAAGAAGAGCCCCGAAATCGGGACTCTCCTTACTTACTTGCATTATTACTTCAAGAAAATGAAATATAGCAGGAAGACGACTCCAAGACCCCACATGATTGGGTGAACCTCTTTAGCTCTACCTTTCATCGACATGGTGATCGGATAGAAGATGAATCCACAAGCTATACCTGTCGCAATTGAATATGTCATGGGCATCATGATAACCGTAAAGAAGGCCGGAACCGCAATTTCGAACTTCTGCCAGTCAATATTTTTAAGTGAAGATGCCATTAATACTCCGACTATAACCAATGCCGGTGCAGTTACCGCAGATGTCACCACTGAAAGAAGCGGGAAGAAGAAAAGGGATAGGACAAAAAGCAACCCTGTCACTACAGCTGCAAAACCGCTTCGAGCACCAGCTGCAACACCTGATGTAGACTCTACATAAGATGTCGTTGTGGATGTACCAAGAACTGCACCTGAAACGATGGATAATGAATCAGCAAGTAATCCTTTTCCCACTCTAGGAAGAACATTATCCTTCATCAGTCCAGCTTGTTGCGCAACAGCCACCAACGTACCGGCTGTATCAAAGAAAGCCACGAACAAGAAGGTCAATATAACGATTAACATTTGACCAGTGAAGAGATCACCGGGATTTCCAAAGGCATCGAACGCAACCCCGAATGTAGGCGCTATGCTTGGAACGGCACCGATAATTTTTTCCGGCACCGGAACTTGTCCAAAGATCATTCCTGCAATGGCTGTAATGACCATCCCTATGAACACGCCGCTTTTGACGCCTCTCGTCATCAAAATGACGGTTACGACAATTCCAAACACAGCCAATAAAGTATTTCCTGATGTCAAGTCGCCCAGCCCGACAAGAACACTGTCATCATTCGTGATGATTCCAGCATTCTGAAACCCTACAAAGGTAATGAATAAACCGATACCGGCTCCAACTGCGTATTTCAATTCGACTGGGATTGCATTGATGATTTTCTCACGTATTCCCGATAGGGAAAGCAAAACGAAGATAATACCTGAAATCAATACTCCTGTTAAAGCCGTCTGCCAAGGAATCCCAAAGCCAAGGACAACGGTAAAAGCGAAGAAAGCATTCAATCCCATACCTGGCGCAAGCGAGATTGGATACCTGGCTATCAGTCCCATCAATATCGAGCCGATTGCGGCAGATAAGGCGGTCGCTGCAAAAACCGCTCCGTAGTCCATTCTCAATTCATCCGGATAGTCCTCGATGCTTTGTAAAGTCAGCATCACAGGGTTAACAACCAGGATATATGCCATTGAAAGGAACGTAGTCAGTCCACCAAGTATTTCACGGCGATAATTAGTACCGAGCTCGTTAAACCGAAAATAATTTTTCATTATGAGTCTCCCCTATCATAAAATCATAAGCCAACAGAAAATGCCCCCTTCGATTTCGAACGGGGCTTGACTGCGGTCATGTAAAGAAGTGGCGGTTTATCCATGCTCGCCAATCCATACACATCGTAGTCAAGCCGTTCACGGCAGCTTGGTAGAAACTTTTGGGCCATATCCCCAATATTATACGACAATTATGTTTTTTTATTATTATAGGTATAGTGTACCAATCACTAAAATAATCGTCAATATACCAAACGAATATTTTTTATGTAATTTTAGGCAATGTTCGCTTTTCGCTATATATTCCTTACTTATTATGGCTATATATTCGCCAACATACGGGAAATGTAAGTAATCTACATATTCAAAAATTATTTTTAAGCAAAAAAATCAGTGAAGGATATTTCCTTCACTGATTGGATGATTTTAATCTTCTATTCCCACTCGATCGTTGCAGGCGGCTTAGACGTAATGTCATAAACTACGCGGTTTACATGGTTTACTTCATTAACGATTCTCGTTGAGATGATTTCAAGTACATCCCATGGGATTCTTGCCCAATCGGAAGTCATTCCGTCAATGGATGTAACCGCACGGATCCCGATAGTATAGTCATACGTACGCGCGTCGCCCATTACCCCTACGCTTCGAATGTTAGGAAGCACCGTAAAGTACTGCCAAATTTCGCGTTCCAAACCATTCTTTTTAATTTCTTCACGTAAGATATGGTCAGATTCACGGACGATTTCAAGTTTTTCATCTGAAATTTCGCCTAATACACGAATACCTAAACCTGGACCCGGGAATGGTTGACGCCAAACGATTTCATCCGGAATGCCCATTTCACTTCCAAGCGCACGCACTTCATCCTTGAATAGAGTATTCAAAGGCTCAATCAATTTAAATTGCATATCTTCCGGCAGACCGCCAACGTTATGATGCGATTTAATTGTTTGTGCAGTGGCCGTACCACTTTCAATAATGTCTGTGTAAAGTGTACCCTGTGCAAGGAAATCAATTCCTTCGAGCTTCGTTGCTTCGTCATCAAATACGTAGATGAACTCGTTACCGATGATTTTCCGTTTTTGTTCCGGATCTGAAACGCCAGCAAGTTTCGATAGGAAACGTTCTTTTGCATCGACCTTGATTACGTTCATATTGAAGCCTTCACTGAATGTTTTCATTACACCTTCGGCTTCCCCTTTACGAAGTAATCCATGATCAACGAAAATGCATGTCAGCTGATCGCCAATCGCTTTATGGATCAATACAGCAACAACGGATGAATCCACACCGCCGCTCAATGCGCATAACACTTTTTTATCTCCGACCGTTTGACGGATTTTCTCCATCTCTATTTCAATGAAGTTCTCCATTGACCAGTCGCCTTTGCAGCCACAAACGCCGAATACGAAATTTTTCAAAATGTCATTACCGTATACTGAATGACGGACTTCAGGATGGAATTGCACGGCATACAATTTACGTGACTCGTCACTCATAGCCGAAATCGGACAAGACGGGTTCGTCCCATCTACTTGGAAACCTTCAGGCGTTTCCACCACTAAATCACCATGGCTCATCCAGACGATTTGTTCTTTCGGCAGGTCACTGAATAATTTAGACTCATTTTGGATGGCAAGTGTCGCTTTTCCGTATTCACGGTTTTTCGCTGGTTCCACCTTTCCGCCAAAATGTTTAGTCATAAGCTGCATGCCATAACAAATACCGAAAATCGGAAGGCCCATTTCGAATATGCGTTCATCACAACCAAATGCATTTGCATCATAAACACTGTTCGGACCACCTGAGAAAATGATTCCCGTTGGGTTCATCTTCTCGATTTCTTCTACAGTAATTGTATGAGGATGAAGCTCACTGTACACACCGAATTCACGGATACGACGAGTGATCAATTGGTTATATTGGCTTCCGAAATCAAGTACTACGATCATTTCCTGGTTTTTTTGCAATTCTGTTTTCCCCGGCACAAACGTCACCTCTATCAATGTAATTCACTCATAAAGTCGAGTGATAATTTCTTATAAAAAATATTATCATAAAAAAAGAAAAACTAAAAATCCACCCTCAAAAATACAGAAAAAGTATAGACGAAGGCAGATTTTCAGCTTTCCTGATAAAATCCGCCTTCATAGTCAAATCATTTACGGTGATTCGGTAGAAACTTTCGATCCATATTATCGAGGATATATGAAGGATATATTAGTTTAAGTTAGTTTTTGTTATTGTATCAATATAATAAAAACCTGGTCAAGAGCTAGTTTTTCTCATCAAGCTTTCCCAACCCTTTTGAAAGTGTTTCCATTCTCCATCTTCCACGTCTCCACGATATAACATTAACTCGTATCCAGCCGTCAATTCACTCATCTCATCCGTATCATACACTGCATCCACATAGGCGGCGTACTCCCTTAAAGTTTGCCCCTCCGGACGAACTATACCAGCTTGTTTTAATTGTTTCAATAATATTAAATAGGCTGTCGAGAAATGAGCACCGGTTTTCTTTCTATAACGAAGAATCTGCAGATGAGGAATCCACTTCCTTCTGAAGAAATAACCAATAGAAGCGAGAATCAGTACACCTGACAGTGTGATGGCAATCCATTTTAAGAACCCATCCATGTTCCCGGTACCAGTTTTCTCGGATGATTGAGTTTCCCTATCGGGTGTATCCTGGCGTTCCCTGGTCTCTTTCTTTGTTTGCTCTTCATTAATTGGAGTTTCTTCAGGGTTCTTGGTCACTTCCTGTTTCAATTCCGAATCGTAAAATTCAACTTCCCCATTGAAACCCTTTGTCGGCTCGAAGGGAACCCAGCCTATCCCTGAAAAATAAACCTCTACCCAGGAATGTGCATTATTATTGGTCACCTTATAAACGGATTCGCCATCAAGGATTGACTTTTCCCCTTCCGTATAGCCCTTTACCCACCTTGCAGGTATATTGGCAGCTCTTAGTAAAACAACCATTGCACTTGAAAAATTATCGCAATACCCTATCTGTGTCTCGAATAAAAATTGATCGACATAATCTTGATTGCTATCCGGATACGGAATATCGTCCTTGGAATATATGAACTCATGCCCGTCAAAATAATCCTCAATGGCTTTTGCTTTATCGTACCAATTCGTTTCATTCCTTGTAAGCCGGGATGCCAATTCATATATCCGGTTTGGCATTCCCTCTGGAAGCTGAGTGTTTTTTTCCATTAGTAAATCCATTGATTCGTCGGGTTCCGTTACCTTCCTTAACTCAGCTATATCAAAACTCGGCATTTCATAAACCAGTTCATACTCTTTCAAGGACAGTCGTTCGCCATTATCCTGTTCAGAAATAACTTTGTCCATACCCTGATAATATTTGAAATCCATCCCGTTTTTGCCCTCAACCTTTTTTAAATACCCGGACTGCGGATGAAGGATATGAGAATATGATTCCGTCATGGACACTTTTGCCGTCATTTCTTTTGTCCTTACCACTTCAGGAACGTCGTAAATATCTAAAGATGCCATATCCTGCCCGTTGGAAAAAGCGTGAAAGTCCGTTTCCAGTATGGAAACCCACCCTTTACCGGTATAAATATCCTTATTCTCGACCTTCCAGTAATGTCCTGCAGGGGCATTATTATAAAAAACGATGGAACTATCCGGCTCTATCGAACCGCCAAGATCCGAATCGTCTTCATCATAACCGACACTTTTACGCTTCGAACCACCGTCTTCTTTCCCCGCTTTATCAGAATAAGAAGTAATATAAGGCACCGGGTCCGGCCACTGCGGAGAGAGTTTTGGGGCAGCGAAACCAACAAGGACACTCACCAATATCATGCCGGTCAGCATCAAGATCCACTTATTGATCGAAGCCAACGAAAACTCGATCCTCTCCTGAATCGTCAGTCGCAGCAGGGACAGCAGACCTAGCATCAAGAACCCGATGATGATGATTCTAATCATCGCCTTATCCCCCACATAGGGAGTGAATGTGTCAAGTACAGATATAAAAATCACGGTTAACATAAAAAAGAAAAAAATGCTTTGCCTTACCATCACCCAGTAATGGATCAAATATGTTACAAGCCAAAGAAGGACAAAAAATAGAAACGTTCGAAATGGATTTGTGATCAACTCCCAATTCCCATCATATATAAAACCAAGATTGCCCGTAAAATCCGCTAGAAATCCTTTCATCCATGATAATTGAAATAAAGCGTCTTTCGAATGGAGGAACTGTAATGAAATCATTATATAAGCACTAATGAGAATGAACCGGATTGACCAATGTATGCGGAAATAATGCAGCAGCAGGGAATAGAGCAAAAATAGTATAAAAATGATGATATTACCTGTATCAGTGAGTTTATCGACAGGCCTTAACCATTCAGTAATCAACAACAGACCAAATACATACATGAGGACGTGCATGAACCTTTCCAATTTTGCGGTGGTGACATTCATTTCGCCATCACCTCTGATCTGTCAGACCTTAGTTGGCCATGTTCAAAAAAGCTAACCTTTATCCCCCTCGAATAAGCGGCAGAACTTGACAACCTTTCCTCATCAGTAAGATCCGCTTGTTTTTTCACACATAACATTAATCCCTGATTAGGCCGGAAAGCACTCAATATGTCCACCTTTTCTAAGGTTAAGTCTGAAACGATGAATATCACAGCAGCATTTGCCGGAATAATTCCCTTCCTGACATTTTCGTTCAAAGCGTTTGCCACACTTGGCTCTTCCTTAACAAGTCGGTAAAAAATCTTTCGTTTTTGGTTATTCCCTGCTGCAGCCGGTATGATTAACCTCGATCCCATGCTCACATACCCAATTTCCATGCCTTTCTTTAACATGGCGTGTGCAATGGAAGCCGCCATTTCAATGGATTCTTCGAATAAATCCGACGGCTTTTCATCAAGCATGATGAATACATCCCGGTTTTTCCGCACTTCGAATTCCTTCGTCATGATTTCACTCGTTCTAGCCGTCGCCTTCCAGTTAATCCATGACAACTGATCGCCTGGCTGATATTCCCTTATCCCGGAGACAACTGAATGTTCCCGTTGTGTTTTCTTTGTTGAAACCACTGCCCCCTGATTGAACACTCGATCAAGATCACTGTAGGCAAGCTCATGATAACGAGGAAAAACAGTTATTTTCAAAGGTGAACTATATATCGCTTCCTTTTCGACCAGCCCGAAAAAGTCCCCAATCCAAAAACGGATCGATTGAAACGAATGCTCTCCACGCTCCAAGTTTTCCAAGGTATATGACATGCTGAAGGTACGCTTGAATCCCGGGAAGATAATTATTTTCCTTTGGAATCCCCTATCCTCCATCTCCTGGGGAATTTCCTCCTCCACCACCATAAATAATAGTGGCAGCCGGTTTTTACGGGTAAACGTCAATGCTATTTCAATAGATTCGCCGGCCTGGCACTCCCTTTTATTGACCTTTCTCTCAAAGGTAAAATCATGCAGCGGATAAAACAGCAGAATCAAAGCGTACACAGAAAACGGCAAAAATGAATAAAAAATGAACCAACTGACAAAACCGCCTTGAAACATTGCATAGCAAAACGAAACGGTCATGAGTAATACAAGTCCGATCACACTCATATTTCCCCTTAAAATGTTGATGATTTTGCGCATTAGGTCACAGCCCGCTTCACTGGAACTTGTGTTGTCGCGACAATTTCATGTATCACCATTCCAGCATCGAAGCCATCATAATTCGCTTCAGGTTTCAAAATAAGCCGGTGGGAAAATACGAACGGAACTAAATATTGAACATCGTCCGGCAGAACATAGTCCCTGCCCTGGATCAGTGCGTAAGCCTGGGCTGCCTTCATCAATGCTATCGATCCACGCGGGCTCACCCCTAAATAGACCCCTTCATGCGTACGGGTTTGATTCGCCAATTCAACAATATATCGTTTTATTGTGTCATCCACTATCACCGCTTTTACCTCAGCCTGTAATTCTATCAATTCTTCCAAGGTGATGACGGATTCCAGCTCCTCAAGCGGTGCCGTGTATTGAGCTCTATGAAGAACCTCTATCTCTTCTTCCACACCGGGATAGCCCATTTTCACTTTTAATAGGAATCTATCCAATTGAGCCTCCGGAAGCGGATATGTTCCCTCGTACTCGATCGGATTTTGTGTCGCCATTACGAAGAACGGCTTCTCCAATCCTCTTGTGACACCATCAATCGTCACACTTGCCTCTTCCATGGCTTCAAGCAATGCAGACTGGGTTTTAGGCGAAGTCCGGTTAATTTCATCGGCTAAAATTATATGTCCCATTATCGGACCTGGCCTAAAAATGAATTCTTGTTTCTTAGGATTGAAGATCGAAACACCAGTAACATCAGAAGGAAGTAAATCAGGTGTGAATTGAATTCGCTTAAAGCTTGCACCTATTGATTTTGCCAGTGCCCTTACCATGACTGTCTTTCCGACGCCCGGAACATCCTCCAATAAGACATGTCCGCCGGAAAGGAGTGCCACGATGCTTAGTTCTGCTATATCCCGTTTTCCGATAATCACCTTTTCGATATTCCCCAGAACCATTTCCAGTTTTTGATTGACCTGTTTATAAATCATTCTCTACCTCCCGGGATTCACATTATCACTTTTTTTCATACCTTCTCTATATCACATATTTTACATTAAGCTCCAATTAAACCTTACATTGTAAGTTTACTAGATAATCGGTAAACCATAAACGAATTTGTTCTAAAAATATTAATGCTGCTTAATGAAAAAGGTATGGCGCATCCTTCTTCTGTTCCAGTCATTAGGGCAATCTTTTCTGTTTATGCTAAAATGAATGCAATCCACTCATAAGATATAAGAGGTATTGACCATGTATAAAAAATTCTTCATCTTGATCTTCGCAGTCGCCCTTCTTTTAGGGCTTTTTAAAACCGTTATCGATATGTAGCAAAAACAGCCCGATTCCTGACTTATGCCAGGAATCGGGCTGTTTTCATTTTCGTTTAACCTCTCCATTCAGCTTCCCCATTTTCGGGATAAGGATAAAAAACAAACAAACGACCAAAAGTGCCAATACGATGCCGAGCAATATCGTCAGGTCAAAATTAAGGGTAGGCTCTGTTTCTTCTTCGTTTCTCGTTCGAATGCCGACTTCAGAGAATAATCCAAGCTGTTCTGCTTTTGAAGCGATGGTATTATTTTGATTCTCCGTTACCGGAGACAGAAACAATGAGTCCTTCACCGAGTCAATGACATCATATTTCCCTCTTTCAAAGGTGAGGTCCTTTTGTTCTTCAGGCAGTTCGCGCTTCTGTTCCAACAATCCTTCTTCATGGAAATACTCCGTTTGAATATCAATATCCTTTTCTTGATATTCATTAGGCTCCACCATGGGTTCACCTTCCGCCCCGACATGAGGTGCATGGCTAAAAAACAAGATGAGCAAGATAGGCATTACGTATTTATTCCACTTCATGGGCCATTGCTCTTCTTTCTGTAAGACGCTTCACTATATATGGAATGACCGTTGCAATAAGCGTCAGCACAATCAAGATGATACTAGCCGGAATGAATTCCGACTGATTACCGAATTGAATGGACATGTATACGTCTGCAACCGGTTGGTCTACATTGAAATTAGGCATGATTAAATCCAATAATGGAATGGTAAAGAAACTGATCAAACCAATAACCAGGATCGCACCGACAAACGGCCCAATCGAGAAGGCGAGCCGGGTAAACGCTGAACAGAAGAATAAAAGCAGGACGGTGAAAACGGTCCATTTAATCTCCTGCATATCTCCCAGTGGATAGATTTTCAAACCATACATGCTGATGATTAAACCTACGATCAGATTCAATAAGGCAAACAAGGCCGCATGGACCATCATTGGAATGGTTTCATAGTGATGCAGGAAGAAACCGATCAATAATCCTGAAATGAGTATGATCACCAACATGACAATCGGCGGGATATTAACCTTTTCCTGATGAAGGACTTCCCCGCTGATTTGTACGGGATTTGCTAAATATTCGTACACATACCCGTTCTCCTGATCATCGACTAGAGTGTTATTCAAGACACTATAAACGTCCGTCTTGATTTTTACGGTTGAGTCTACATTTTGGGACCAATTATCATTAAGCTGATCGGCCCTTTCCTGTACTGACCCCACTTTCGCCTGCAGGTCTGCCGTATCCTTAGTGACTGTGTCCTGCCGTTCCGCTACAGAATTGACAAGCTCGGAAATGAAGCCGACAGTTGTTGCCGTATTGTCTTGAAGTGTTACAAACATTTCTCCATCAAGGTTAACTGGCGGTTCGGCCTCCATTTCAGGAACTTCCATATGATCTGACAAATTGGCAGATACTTCTTGAGCCTTGCCGGTAATTGCCGCTAATTCAGCTAAAGTAGCTTTCTGACCCGTTTCAACGTTAGCATCATATTCTTTCATATAACCCATAATGGAATCTGAGAACATCCCAAAGTTCTCATTGACTCCTGCTAAACTGGCTTTAACGAGTTTCGCTTCTTCATCTACGTTTCCGGAAACCCCATTTTTCAAGTTTTCCAATTCTTTTATATTGGCTGCAAATATCTTATCTACATTTGCTTCGGTGACTCTTTCAGCCAATTCACCATAAGATGAGAGTGAACCGTAATAGGCAAGGAGGCTAGTTGAATCCCGGTTCGTGATAGGATTCTCAAAGGCCCTCACCAGCACCGCTCGCCTTTCTCCCCCCACTTTTTCAAGAAGTGCCTGTTCGAGAGTCTTGATTTCTGCGATGGCCTCGTCGATTGTCATACTCTGGATGTCCTGTAATTTTTGAATATCTTCCTGTGACTTTTTCCATTGGTCACCTAAATCCTTATAATTCGTGCCAAGTTCATTATAATCAGCTTGTAATTGCGTAAACTGCGCCAGCAGATCATTATATGAATCCACCAGTGTATTAAACTCCGTTATCACTTGATTATAATTTCCCGTTCTGCCGTTTACCGTTCCGCTGAGATTATTGATTTCCGCTTGAAGTTCTGCTGTAAGAATGTTGATTTGTTCAGCAGCTCCTTCACTTCCTTCTGCCGGCACCAAGCTTTCAAGTGCCGTGTTAATCCCATTGATTTGATCCAGCAGTAACTGCAGCGACAGTTCATCAATCGGATCCTTCTTTTCAGGTGCAGCAACCGATTCACCTTTTCCCGTTTCCGTTTCAATATCTTCTATAGGCGTCGTTCCTTCACCAATAACCTCCCCATCACCAGAGCTGCTTGCAAGATTTCCTCTTTGCACAAGCAAGGTAGACTGAAGGTTATCAAGACCGGCCTCTTCCGATTGTTTCAATTGTTCAATCGAGCTTTGTTGATCTTGGGTGATCTTCGTAATTTGTTCTACTTGTTTATCTTTTATGCTTGTTGAAAATTGCTCCAATTCATTACTGCTGGAATCGAGTTTCTGCTGCATGATTCCAACATTCTCACTAATGCCTTGATCATTAAGGCTGTATTTCGTATTCATCCCTTGCTGAATCTCAGGTAAAGATTGGTTCCCCTCATTCAGCACCTTGTCATATGATTGTACACTCTCGTTGACAAGCTGCTGATTTTGGGCCGAAGCCTTCTCAAAAAGGATACTTTGAGCTTTTTGATATTCCTCAAAAGAAACAACATCTTTCACAAATGAAGCCATTTGAGTCTTCGTGTTTCCTATTTCATCCATTGTTTCATTACTTGTTTTGCCAGCATCCTTCGTCTCGGCAAAGACTCCTTCAAGCATGTCCTTATGCTGCTTGATTTCGCCGGCAAGGCTTTCCGAGCTTGGAGTATAAAACTCGTACATCGTGTTTTGAAAAGCGATTTCTTTGGCAAGGACATTATCGAACTTCTTACGGATGTCCTCGACTGATTGGGAAACATAGCTCCAATACTGTGTTGAAATATGCTTATTCATTTTGCTCTTTGTCTTCTCTAATTCCTTTTGTACCTTTTCCATGTTCTCTGCATTCAAACTAGGTTGTACCTTATACTTTATCCCCGCCTTGACAGGCTGTTCATCATCGAATGTATAAATATTCTCTGAAAAATCGGATGGAAAATATATGACTGCATCATACCTTTCATTTGCAAGTCCACTTTCCGCCGTACTTCTATTAACCACAAACCACTCATATTCAGAATCCTTGTCCAGTGTAGTAACAAGCTCTGAGCCCATATAAATGGGGTTATTGTTAAATTCAGTGCCATTATCTTCATTTACAATGGCGATTTCACGAGAAGCCGTTTCTGTCTTTTTCATTGGATTTTGGCCAATATAAGAAAAAAACAAGATTGGCAGCGCAATGATCACCAGTATTTTACCGATTAACAGCATCGGTTTTATTTTTTCAGACACTTTCTTGCACTCTCCTTCTTTCTTCACTTAGTGGAATTTGGATTTTACTCTCCTGGCCATTCAGCACAAAGTATCCGTAACCCGGCTGTATTTCTTCTTCTTTTCTTGAATAGGAGAGGGTATACAAGCTTTGGTCCGATTTTTTAAGAAGCAAAACAGCCTGCCTGACTTGTTTCAGTTCGGTTGTCAACGAATCATATCCCTTGGTGAAGTCGTTGGCATTTCCAGCGACAATCAGACTAAACCCGAGATGGCTGTACTGTTTCATCAAACCGCTGATCCTATCCTGAATCCTGCCGTCGATCGTTTGTTGGATCCTTGAAATGCTATCTATGACAAACATGATCGTTGGGAATTCCAGTTGCTTCATCGGTTTCATTTCCAATGCCGCCAGATAACTTCGTTCACGTTCTTCAAATATTCCAGTAATATGATCGAGCCATTCGGTTATCTGATCTTTTGTTTCCACATAGCGCACCTTCTCCTCTAAGGCATAAGAAGATAGGCCGCGATCAACTCCGTCAAATAAACCAATTTCCCCAATTGTTTGTGTAAGCAACGATTCCAGTAGCACTTTAAGGACATTCGTTTTCCCTTTACGTGACTGTCCTACGACAAGCAGGAATGGATTGGAATTCAACTCCACGAAAACAGGTGTAACGCTTTCCTCTGAAAGCCCGATTGGAATGGAATCCTTCTTAATGGCTTGTGAGCAGTAACTCTTGAAGCTGCTGGAATCAAGACGTGCCGGTAACATCCGAATCGCCGGCGGTTTGGCTGTTTCCTTATATTTAACCTTATGTTCTGCCACGGCCTGTTTCATTTCTTCCAAAACGGCTATATCATCCGCTCCATCGGCTGGGAGATAAACCTGCGTAAGATAGGTTTGGTCCTTCTTCACTAACGCCCTCCCCGGAACAGGTTCATTTTCATAAGGGGTTCTTCCCAAAACCGAATATTGCTCCGAACTGTCCATTAAGTAATGGACGACCTTCGTCTTAAGACTGTTCATTAACGGCTGGCGAATCGCATTGATTCTCGTTGCCGTTAAAATCATGAATATTCCAAGTGATTGTCCATCACGTGCAAACTGAACGAATTGCGCTTCCTGGTCCTGCATCTCATCCTTCACTAAGTCAAAATTGTCGACCACGATATAAATAATCGGCAATTTATCTTCCACTAATGCATTATAAAGCTTTATGTTACTAAGCTCCTTTTCTGAAAAAAGCTGCTTACGCCTTTCCATTTCCGCCTTCATGAATAACATGAATTTTTCGATTTTCCTTAGCTCATCGAACCTAAAGTATTCCCCAGTATGAGGCAGCTGGCGCATTGGCAGTAAAGCGCTATTCCCGAAATCGAAAATATAATAATGCAGTTCTTCAGGACTGAATTGATCTGCAAAACTAAAGAGAAGTGTCAAAACGGTGGTTGACTTGCCGTACCCGGAAGAACCAAAAACCCCAACATTCCCATCTTCAATCCAGTTATAGACATAATTCGTCTGGCTCTGCAATTCTGGCTCATCTTTCATTCCAAGGTGGAATTGATTCCTCGTCAGGCTTCTTTCAGTGTTTCTCGATAAACGATCTGAAAGAGGCGGCAGCCAGGGGCTTGCCAACTTCTTAATCTTCATTTCTTCCTGTGTCGCCACAATTCGATCCGCCACAGCTTCAATTTCACTAATCTTTTCTTTCCTCTTATTGGTGATCTGTTCCGATACATTTGAGATTTGAACAAGACCAAGGTCTGTGACAAGTGCCACTTCATCCTCAGACCCAACCGTATCCTCTAAATATGGTGCCCCGCTCCACGCAGACTGGAACAATTCATATACCTCGTTATTTCCTACCTGCAAATATCCCCGTCCGGTGACAGTAATATTTGCCGCATCGCTATTTTTAAGAATTTCCTTACTATCATTGGCATCCTGCACTTTCAAGGAAATTTTAAAACGGGCATTGCTCCAAATCTGGTTATCAATAACACCGCCCGGCTTTTGTGTAGCAAGAATTAAATGAACTCCCAAGCTCCGTCCAATTCGTGCCGTACTCACTAATTCGCGGATGAAATCAGGTTCTTCGTTTTTAAGTTCCGCAAACTCATCTGATATCAAAAATAAATGCGGTAACGGTTCATCCGCTTTGCCTTCTTTGTATAAATCCGTGTAATCGTTGATATGATTGACTTCGTATCGATCAAACATGCGCTGGCGCTTCTTCAATTCGCTATTGATGGAGGCTAGTGCCCTGGCACTGAAGTTCTTGCTACCCTCAATATTCGTAATGACTCCCAGCAGATGCGGAATCTGCCTGAATGGCTGTGCCATTCCCCCACCTTTATAATCAATGAGCAAAAAGGCAACTTCATGTGGATGATAATGAACGGCTAATGATAGGATGTAGGTTTGCAGTAATTCACTTTTCCCCGATCCTGTCGTTCCAGCAACCAAACCATGGGGGCCATGCGCCTTTTCATGCAAGTTCAATTCAACCCTATCCGTTTTCCCTTTCAAGCCAATGGGAACTGCCAAGGATTTGGAAGACTGATTGGTCCGCCAGTTTTGGCTGATAGGCAGATCTTCCACTTCACGAGCTTTCAATAATTCCAGAAATGATACCGTTTCTGGTATGGAATTGTTCATGCCTTTTTGATGATCTAGTGAACGCAGGGTACGTGCAAACCGCTCATTCCCTTCTTTTGAATGTACATCAAGTGTAAAAGGAGTATGAACGGCCTTCGTTTGCCGAATGAGAATCTCACCCTCAAAATCATTGATATACTTCACAAGTGTATGGACATTTTCCGTCAAACTCTCTTTTGCATCCGCCGCAAAAATCGTCGTGATACCTAAATCGTCTGTTTTAC
Organism: Bacillus sp. ISL-34; assembly: GCF_018613325.1. Lineage (GTDB taxonomy): Bacteria > Bacillota > Bacilli > Bacillales > DSM-1321 > Peribacillus. Next base: position 18,189 of record NZ_JAGGQJ010000012.1, read on the forward strand.
CTTCTAAATATTCCAATATGACATGCTCCGCAATTAAATTACGATCCGTGACAATAAAGACAAAGTGGGGAGTGAATCTCATTTTCCCTTTGTTCTCATCCAAATCTCTTTCCCTCAATAGCTGATAAATCGAGGTCAGCAGCTGGTCACGTGATTGCTCATTATATATAAAGCCTTTTGCATAAGCATGCGGCAATTGAAAATGAGGGAGCCATTTCATCCATTCCCATTCCTGGTAATCCTTTTCCGGGAAAATGGCCACAAATCGAACATCATGATAACTATGAAAAAAGGCCAGTTGCCCAATCAGTTGTTGCAGCTCCCGCTTAACAATCGATTCCTTTCCGACCAGGCCCATCGATCCGCTTGATAAATCGATCGATAACGGAAGATCATCCAGGTTTTTGTATACATCCACAAGTTCCTGCGACTGCTCAAGTAAATCATCTATATCCCGATTGGACATATCGCTACTATTCACCGACACCTGATAACTTGATGGTATGGTCGCCGTTCCGATCTTAAAGTGCAGAGCATCTTCACTTTCCAAAGTTCGCTCCCATATACGGTCGCTAATACTGTCAGTCAGCAGCTTCATCCTTTCAAAGGAAGGGTAATGATAGAACAGCACATTCTTTTGTTTTTCAGACAGCTCTTGCAGTTCTTCCCTCTTCTGCTCTAGATACCTTGTATATACACGTTGACGTTTTTCTTCTCTGAATTTTTGCTTCTTTTTGTCTTTAAAGTATTGTACCGTCGAGGTAACTAAAGTCGTTGTGAACATCACAATCGATATGATGATGAAAATGCCCCGAGGCTGAATGACCGTGATGACCCCCATGACGATTAGCATCATTAAAGGCGGCATGAGGATTAGCCATAACCCTCTATTATTATCTTCCGATTCTTGGCTCGGAAAGGATATCGTCACTTTTTCGTCCGGCAATTCGTAGATCATCCTTGGTGTCCGGCGATATTGTGGATAGTTTTTTTTCATTTCAGAGATTGGCTTCTTCATTTTAGATAAAGATGTTTCATAGCTCTCGTCACTATGAATCATCAATAAGTCGCCTTCAATCAACCTCAACAACATATTCGGCCAGCAAATCAGATCACCATTTTGAACGGGAACAGCCTTCGTTACCCTTTCACCATTCAGGTATATCCTGCTATTTTCCTTTGGCATGAGAAGCCACTGCCCTTTATGAAGCACAAAGGAAAACCCATCGCCGGAAACGGGTCCTTCTTTACGGATAGTCGCTCCCACCTTGGCCGATAAAGTGATTTCTTTCAAGTTGCCTATATAATAGAGGCTTTCTTCCAATTCCCCTGCCGTATAAAAAATCTCGACCGTTTCTTCTCCTTCATGAAAGGTGAAGCTTTGGAATGGCTTTACATCGCCAAGCTTCTTATCCTCTCTAAACACCTCATATCCATCAAGTCCTTCATGTTTATTCAGCTTGATAGGAGCATGTTCAAAGGGAATGGAATAAACGGTGATCGTATCCTGTTTTGATGGCCCAATCGTAATTGGGTTATGATTATCCTTGATCGTATAGGATTGGTAGGTCCCCCTAGAATAAACCCATAATAAACTCATTAAATCTCACCTCCGCAAAAGGCCAATTGCTCACTCTTTGCTTTTCTCTTTTTCTTCAGATGATTTATTGGAGGAATCCTTACTGTCCTCTTCCCCCCCAGAAGTAGATTCGTTTTCCGCTTCTTCTTCTTTTACTGCAGGTTTTGCTACCGCTGCGCCTTTATCCTCTATATTCGTCTCTGTTGAAGTCTGGTTCTGATCTTGCTGTTCCTCCAATTGCTTTTGCAATTCCTTTATTTCCTTTTCATATTGGGACAACTCAGTATCGATTTCTTTAATTTGCGTTTCCTTTTCTTCCCCAGAAAGGTTATCGTCCAACTTAATTTGTTCTTTCTGGTTTACCAGCCCATACATAATCAATTCGCGATCCTCCATGATTCTCGCCAAATCGATCGCGTCCTCGTTCATGCCCCTGCCTATATAAATCCAATATAAGAGATACTGGCTATCAGTCTGCAAAGTGATTGCATTTTCTACATTCTTCTTCCTGACATCATCTAACGGTTCATAAGTGACATAGGACTTCGCCAGTTCATATTGAACGACATACGGCATATTTTTCGGATCGTAGTTCTCCAACCGGTCAATCACTTCACTGTATTTTTGTTTTAAAAAGCTTTCGCCGCTTTCTACATATGCCTCCTGCCTAGGTTGGGAGAAGAATAGTGTGTAAATCGTAAACAACAGCAGTGGCACTAGAACGATCACCGTACCCCAAAGTGTATAACGGCCCGTTTTCCATTTCTTTTCAGGGATATGCACAAATGCTTTTTCTTCCTTCTCTAAAGCTTCTATCCGATTTTGAATGACCGTGGAAAGTTCATCCCAAGTCCCCGATGCCAATATACTTTGTGATTCGTTCGATAGTTTTAGTGTTTTATGGTAAAGCAGATACTCTTCGAATGTATACTGCCCATCCACAAGTGCCGAAATCGTTGCCTTCGTTTCTTTAAATAGCTCATCTTGATCATGCTCATAAGGAGGCAAACTGTCTTTTACGCCATAATGCAGGAAATATGGGGCCAAGCTTGAATCAAAAACGATATTTTCCGGACAGATGACTAGTTGCAGGCGACTCAATTCATGATTCCTGATTTTCTTCAAGATTTGATAAGACGATAACCATCTACTTAACGGATTTTTATCTTTAGCTGTGGAAAAAACAAAAAAAGAGGCTGGTGGATTTACTCTGATCTGCACCTCGTCCTCTGTCACTTCTATATGTTTCTGGAGAGCATCATCCGCTTCATGAATAAGCTGTAATTCCAGTGGGTCTTGCATCGATAATTTTGCCCGTTGGAAAACGAACAAATGCCCATTATCATCCCTCATCATTGCAGCTTCTGTTTTTTTCTCCAGATATGAGGATTTTTTCTCATCCATTTTATGTAACTCCTTTACCCCTGCTAAAGGGCTTTAGACTTTTTTCCTATAAAGAGTCCGCATACCAATCCATTAGAGGATCTCAAGGCGGTCCCCCGTCGTAATTCCGCTATCAAGCAGGGTTTCATAACCTGAACATACGAACTCTTTATTCTGGACCCGCACCCAATAGCCTTCTTTAGGTGCACTGGCAATATCCTTTACCTGCCATATAATTTCCACTACCTTCTTGATGGAGCGGTAATTCGACACTTGCAAATCAAATACTTCCCCTGTATACCTGTTTAAATCGATCGTAAGTTGAATATATATGGAAACCACCTCTTTTAAAACAAAAAAGCACCACGATCTTCATAAAGAGTCGCGGCGCTTTTTCCTAGAAATATCTTTATCTCATAGACCTAATGATTATCCGCGAATTTGACTAGCAATCTGATTATCTGTGTCTTCAAGGATTTGAGCTGATTTATTCAATTGTTGAGAAACTTCATTCAACAAGCGAGCCATATCCATGAATGAAGGCTTTAATTCTTCGTACTGACCTACGAAAGCCTCACTGGAAGAACCTTCCCAAATACCAGTTAAATGATCTCTCATTCTATCTAAACGACCAATCATATCCGTTACTTGTTGGCTCTCATTATCATATTGTCTTGCTACATCTTTCAGTTCCGAAGGTGTTACGCGAATTTGTGACATAGAAAAAAACTCCTCCTTTTATCTTATATAGTACATTTTAATAGAACCATACATTTTCTGCCATATAAATAAGCGGAAAGTCGAAAAATGGTAAATTATGATTATGCAAAAAAACCTAAATATGGCATTACGAAAGTCTAAGTACCTGTTTTTTCATTTTTTCAAACCCTTTTTTTAATTAATTTTTAACATTTTACTTTTTTATGGCAAAAAAAGTTCCTTATACCCAATATTTCCGAACCACAATCCAATATTATGGTTTTCATCATAATAATAGTGACTTTAGACTTTCTTTTTAATCAAACGTTTGATTAAATTTTGAAAAACAATCGTTTTCATACTGATCTTCTTACCCCAACCATAAAAAAGGCCATCACAATGAACGCAGGACATTTTTTACAACGATATTTTGACCTGACTCCGCTTTTTTCGGCCTGCCACCAGCTTTTTTCGACCTACCACTATCATAATTCGACCTATCTCCAATTATTTCGACCTGCCACCATCATAATTCGACCTATCTCCAATTATTTCGACCTGCCACCATCATAATTCGACCTATCTCCAATCATACGCAATTTCGGCCTCCTACTACTTAGCTGCAACAGAAAGACGTCATATATTTATTCAACAGAAACAGGCCATCTCTTCCCAAAGTTTTTGGGAAAAGAGATAGCCTTTATACTTAATATTACGTTGCTTAGTCATATAACCCGTTCCAAAAAATGTTTCACAAACCGGTCACTTTCAACATTCGTACAGACGCGGATTCTAGGTTCGCCACCCTTTTGACCGATTGTCCTGCCTGTTTCTTCACCCTCGGTCACCACCTTGACGTTCATCCATTCCGTACTCACAAAATTTGAATCAATCGCAACCCCGACAGCAAGCGGATCATGAAGTGCGCAACCGCCCAAACCTGGATGGGAGTTTTCATATGCTTTCATATAATAATCGGTCATTTCCGCTAAAAATTCGGCGCTATCCTTACCAGTGGCACGCCAATCATCAAGCTTCGATTTCAGAAGATATGTTTGCAGTGTCACATCAAGCCCCACTAGGCTGATTGGCAGGCCTGAAGCAAATACCTGTTCAGCTGCTTCAGGATCTGAAATTATGTTCGCTTCAGCATAAGGGGTTACATTTCCTGGTACGTTTACGGCACCGCCCATAATAACGACCTCTTTTACTAAAGACATGCTCATAGGGGCTTTTTTAATCGCCAATGCGATGTTAGTCAGTGGTCCAACTGCAATAATCGTAATTTCATGCGGTCGGCTTTGCATTTGATCGATAATGAAATCTGCTGCATTTCCTTGTGATGCTTTGATGGTTGGTTCAAACCGAAGGGTATTTCCTAACCCGTCTTCCCCATGAACATGCTTGGGATATCTCTTCTTCCTTCCGCGCACCAAAGTTTGGTCAGCACCTTCAAAAACCGGAATGCGCCTATTTAATTTCTCCAAAACGGCAAGCGTATTGCGGGTCGAGTCAACAACTGGCACGTTACCAAAGCAAGTGGTAAATCCGAGCACTTCCAATTCCGGGGAATTTAAAGCATATGCCATCGCCATGGCATCATCGATCCCAGTATCTACATCAAAAATGATTGGTTTCAATATTTCCACACCTTCCAAAACACTTTTTGAGAGCGTTTTAACAAATTCATTGCCTCTCTTTTCTCTTTCTTATGTATAAAGAAACACTGTTTTCCAACTGAATTTTAACATTCAACGATAGTCAGTTCCACAGAAAGTTGGGAATAATCATAATTCGCAAACAAATGACAATGCCAGCTCGTTCTTGTATTTACCAGTAAAAATAGTTGACCGCCCATAAATATCAATGATATAAAAAGTGAAAAGAAGAAGTTGTATCTTAGTTGTGAGTAATTCCTTTTCAACTTGTTCGTGCTATTACATCTACTCCAAAGGCAGTTATGAATACATGCGTTACGAATTTATGATATCCAAGGTGGAAAAAGGATGAAAATGTTTAAGTTGATTGAAGATGATCCTTCTGCATATAAAAAAGGAACAAAATTCTTTTTAATATCACATTCAGAGTTCATTGGCGTGAAAAGTTATGTATTGCTGGCTGAAGATTTGAAAAGCAAGATCGAAGTAACGGAAGATGAATTGAGGAATAAATTCGTTTCCATCCATTGATCCCCAGCGGCCCATTTAAACTAAAAAACGCGGGAATTTCATTTCTGAAATTCCCGCGTTTTTCTTATTTCAAGTCTTCAATCGAATCAATATCGACGTAATCCGGAACGACCAGACCAAGCTTTGTTCCTTCTAAGTTTGGCCCAAGGTCAACCATTTCATCTTTATACTTATTATAGTATTCAAGATGTGTTCCCGGTAGCCATGCAGCCACCATTGCGTCCGCACTTCCGTTTGCTACGCCAGCAAACATTGGCCCGACTTCCACCTGACTTAATGTTACATCATAGCCATTCTGCTCCAGTACCTTGCTAATCACATTTGTACTGGCAATTTCAGTATCCCAGGCAACATAAACCAGTTTGATCTTTTCACCATTTCCTGATTGTGCACCTTGGGTCCATTTGGACACTTTGTCCTGATTTTCCTTGATCCATTTTTCTGCTGCTTCTGAAGGGGACATCCCATCAGCAACCTTGACCATTACCTCTTCCATATCTCCTGTTTCCCAGTAGAATTGATCAAGGATTTTATAGGCACCGGGCGCATCCTGTTCAAGTCCTTTTCTGGCAATGGAATTGATGTTTTCAGCCTTGCCGAAGGATTCATTCGGATCCTCGAGATATTTCAAGTCATATGTCGAGAACATCCAATGCGGTGACCATCCAGTAACGACGATCGGTTCTTTTTTATCCATTGCTTTTTTCAATTCTGCAACCATCGCTGCCGATGACCCTTCAACCACGTTCCAATCATCCAGCTTGTAATCATCTATAGCCGTTTTAGTCAACTTCATTATTCCTGCTCCAGGTTCAATTCCGATGATTTCAAAATTGGCTTTGGCAGCAAAACTGTTTTGATCCCCGTTCACCGCTTTTTCTTTTGTAAAGGTACCGAACAGTGCAGCACCCACAACAAGTAAAGCCAAAATCGTAAAAATGATTTTCCTGCTAACGATATGTTCGTAAGCGGGTTTACGTAGGTTTTGCGTGATACGATCGAGAATGATTGCAATGATTACGATGGATAATCCTGCTTCAAATCCTTGTCCCACATTAATTTGGCTGACAGCCCTGTAGACATCCGCCCCAAGTCCGGGTGCTCCAACCAATGAGGCTGTAACAACCATGGATAATGCCAGCATGATGCTTTGGTTAACTCCTGCCATAATCGTTGGAGTAGCCAACGGTATTTGTACCTTGAATAACTTTTGGCTGCTTGTTGAACCAAAAGCATCAGATGCCTCTATCAAATCATTAGGCACTTCCTGAATCCCAAGATTGGTCATTCGGATTGTCGGTGCGATCGCGAAAATGAATGACGCGATGATCCCAGGCACTACCCCTATTCCAAAGAATAAAATCGAAGGAATCAAATAAACGAATGCAGGCATCGTCTGCATGAAATCCAAGATTGGGGTTACGATATTGCGCACGGTTTTATTTTGGGCACACCATATTCCGATCGGTATCCCAATCAATATGGTGAGGAATCCTGACAAAATAACGATCGCCAGTGTTTGGATGCTTGATTCCCAATAACCAAGATTATCAATCAATAGTAAGCTGATTAGTGTAAATATTCCCAATGTCCATTTGCTTGTATAGGTAACCAGAAGGGTCAGGACGATGATTAAAACGATCGAAGGTCCAGCACTCATTACATCGACCAAGATATTCAATAAACCCTCAATCACATTCGTTATAAATGTAAATAATCCAGCAAATACAATGGTTATCCAATCCACTAAAGAATCGACCCATTCTCCTAGTGGGATTTTCGGCATATTCATTGAATTATTCACTCTCCATTTCATTCAAGGAATCTTTATTTCCTGCCAAGGCACCGATAACGGCTCCGCGAAGAAGAATTCCTTTAATTCTGTTCTGATCATCGATGACTGAGATTGGCAAGCTTGAAGTCGCCATCACATCCATGAGGTTTCCAAGTAATTCATCCTCTTTTACAGTTGGGATATCGGTTGACATCACTTCAGAAATCGATTGGTTATTGCTCATTGCCTGACGTGCCTGTTCAGCAGTCACGGCCCCCAATAACTTCTGCTTCCTATCCACAACAAAAATGCTGGAATACCCTTGTTTGCGCATGATTTCCAAGGCAACCCTCGGACCTCTGTCCACCGCGATCTTCTCTGGGCGTATCATTACATGAGACGCTGTCAATACTTTTGATAGATCAACATCTTCCACAAACCTCTCGACAAATTCATTGGCCGGATTCATCATGATTTGTTCAGGGGTTCCCAGTTGAATTACACTTCCATCTTTCATAAGGGCAATTCTATCCCCGATTCTTAATGCTTCATCAAGATCATGGGTAATGAAAATGATCGTTTTTTTGTACTGATCTTGGATTTGAATCAGTTCATCCTGCATATCCTTACGAATCAATGGATCAAGGGCGCTGAAGGCTTCATCCATCAATAGGATATCCGTATCACTTGCGAGTGCCCGCGCTAACCCAACCCTTTGCTGCATACCGCCGCTAAGCTGTGATGGCAGCTGATTTTCGTAGCCTTTCAATCCAACGGCCTCAAGAGCCTTCATCGCATTTTCATGACGTTTTGCCGGATCCACTTTTTGAATTTCGAGCCCGAATTCAGCGTTTTCCAATATCGTTTTATGCGGAAATAAAGCAAAGTTCTGGAAGACCATGCTTATTTTCTTTTGTCTGACTTCCCTTAAGCGGGCTGCGTTCATCTTCACGATATCTTCATCATCAATTAAAATTTCACCCAAAGTGGGATCGATCAAACGATTGAACATGCGGATCAAAGTGGATTTCCCGCTTCCTGATAGGCCCATGATGACAAAAATCTCGCCGGGATAAATCTCGAAATTAACATTATTAACTCCGACCGTTTGTCCCGTTTTCTTCAAGATTTCTTTTTTCGTTTTGCCTTGCTTCAATAAGTCTGTTGCTGCTTTTGGAGATTTGCCAAAAATTTTCGAGACATTTCTGACTTCTACATACGGCTTCATCAAGTCACCTCATTCTAATAGTTGCCCATATGATATTCAGTTTTGCTGAATTCCCCCGTTTTATGCGAGTGATGATTATTAATGCACAAGTACCTTGAAATAACCGAAATTCTACCCCATTACTTTTTAAAAGCGGAAGTGGCACAGGGAATAACGTGGAAAGAAAAATAATCTAAATTTATTATTCCCAAGAAGTAATTCTTTACTTGGATTATATTATGTGTGATAAATTGAGCATTTCAGGTAGGGAAAAAGAGGTGCAATCACAACTGAGGAAACAAGCAGGCACAACATATACCAACTGTAATATAAACGATTTCCACTTAGAGTTTTGTCCAGATGGACTTACGACTACCCTCTAAAGTACTTCATTTCCTTAACCAGGTGGAATGATACTTGCAGTGCAGTATAACACCAAAACGCATAGAAATATGATTATGGGATTCCCAATGTGACTAATTTGAGCTTTGCAGGGAAAAGAGGTGCAATACAACTGAGGAAACTAACAGGCACAGCATATATCAACTGAAATATAATGGTTTTTTATTTTAGAGTTTTGTTCACTCCCCGCATACGGAATGAACCTGTATCCCTAAAGTACTTAATTACCTTAACAAAGAATGAATATAAGTTCAAATGATGTGGGGCGGAATTCTTGCCTAAAAAGCCCATTTTCGCCACCGATTCCAAAGGTTCCGAAAGACTCTAAAAACCTTGATGTACCAACACTTTGGCTTCTTATAATTATAAACGCCCATCATCCGCCACAAATTTTTTTCAGTTTTTTTTAATTCCATAATGATCCAAAAAACGGAAAAAGCGATTTCCAGTAAAAATAACGGGTAATCCATACTTTTTTTATAGGTTATGTTTTATGCAGACATACATGGAAATGTGTCACAAATACAGAAAAAAACCTTGAAACAACTATTTCATTTCAAGGCTGATGCATTTTATCAATACATACTAATTGGCATTCCTATGTTCATCAAAATCGATTTTGCATTCCTCTAGCGGAACTACTTTTGTTTTCTTAATGAACTTATAACCAAGCCACATTATCAAAAAGAATGGGATGCCAAGATAGGCAGCGATCACACTTGCCCAGTTAATGTCATCGCCAATGAAGGCCTGATAGTTTTGCGCCAATAAAACGAAAAAACAAAGAGCAAAGGAAAATATCGGTCCGAAAGGAAACCATTTTGACTTATAGGGAAGGTCATCCAGTGAATACCCTTGAGCAATATAAGCCTTTCTAAACCTGTAATGGCTTGCCGCTATACCCAGCCAAAATATAAATCCAGTGACTCCAACCGCATTCATAAGCCAAATATAAATAACTCCATCACCGAAAATGGAAGCAAAAAAGGCCAACATCCCTACAAGTGAAGTGACAACCAGTCCCCAAATGGGAACGCCGCGCTTGTTAAGCTTCCCGAAAATACGCGGTGCCAGGCCATCTTTTGCCATTGAGTACAACATTCGGCTTGTCACGTAAAGACTTGAATTACCAGCGGATAGTACGGCTGTCAAAATGATGGCATTCATCACGGAAGCAGCAAATGCCAGTCCCACTTTTTCAAACACCATCGTAAACGGGCTAACCATGATCGTGTGTCCCTGCAGATTGCCATTCGTATAAGGAACGATCAATCCAATAACAACTATGGCCAGGATGTAAAAGAGGAAGATTCTCCAAAAAATACTGCGAACTGCACGAGGTACATTTTTTGCCGGGTCTTCACTTTCACCGGCTGCAACACCGACTATTTCTGTACCTTGAAAAGAAAATCCAGCAGCAATGAAAATACCCAATGTTGCCAAAAAGCCACCGGCAAATGGAGCGTCACCAACTGTGAAGTTTTTAAAACCAATCGCTTCTCCGTTCATAATTCCGAATATCATCAATATTCCGACAACAATAAAAATGATGATGGTTGCGACTTTAATGAGGGAAAACCAATATTCCCCTTCGCCATACCCTTTAACAGATACGTAATTCAATAAGAATATTAACACTAGAAACAAAGAACTCCATAAAAAAGACGAGCTGTCAGGAAACCAAAACTTCATTACCATCGTTGCGGCAGATAGTTCTGCGGCAAGAGTCATCGCCCAAGTGAACCAATAGTTCCAACCAAGCGCAAACCCTAATGCCGGGTCGATGAAACGCGAAGCATAGGTACTGAAAGCTCCGCTGACTGGCATGAATGATGCCAGTTCTCCAAGGCTTGTCATAATAAAATAAACCATTATACCAATTACGGTGTAAGCGACCAAAGCACCGCCAGGCCCTGCAGAGTGAATGGCCGGACCGCTTCCGAGAAACAGCCCTGTTCCAATTGCACCGCCCAGCGATATCATCGTAAGGTGGCGCGCTTTCAGCTTCCTTTGTAAAGTATTTGACGGCTGGTTTTCATTTATGACAGGTGGTTGCAATTGCCGATTTTCCAAATTAGATTCCCCTCCAAAAATGCATATTTAATCTAGCACGAATAGGTAAAGCCGATCATTCCATCAATGGTCATTTCCTGCATTTATTACTATTTCAAGGTCATTTTCTCTAATGCTGGGACCTTTTTGGATTTCTGGGATCTATGTTGCATTTACATAACGATGTTAGGCTTAAAACCCAAGTCAAAGGGCTATAAGCCTAACGTTTATTCGGATATTCCGCACTTCATATTATGTTGTAGGTAAACTCCTATGAATAAATGAATTCCAATCGATTTGATGTAACCAGCTTGCCGTTGCTTCGATATCTTTTGAAAAGATACGATCTTGTGTAATGCTTGGAATGAGCTTTCTTGCTTCCGAATAAAACTCTTTTGTAAACGGAGCCATCTTTTCTATTCCACGGTATTCCACCGCTTGTAAGGCACAAATGAGCTCAATCGACAAAACGCGGCGAACGTTTTGAATGATTTGGTGTGCGTGTCGGGACCCAATCGTTCCCATGCTTACATGATCTTCCTGGTTCGCTGAAGACGGAATGGAATCAACACTTGCAGGATGTGCGAGAGTTTTATTCTCAGAGACGAGTGAAGCTGCACAATATTGCATGATCATCGCTCCCGACTGCAAACCAGGTGAAGGACTTAAGAATGGCGGTAAATCATTCAGCTGAGGATTGACGAGTCGCTCAATGCGGCGCTCTGAAATGTTCGCAAGCTCAGCAACAGCGATTTTCATGAAGTCCATCGCAAATGCAATCGGCTGGCCATGGAAGTTCCCCCCTGAAATAACCTTTTCGCCATCGTCAAAAATAAGCGGATTATCCGTCGCAGCATTCATTTCGATTTCCAGTTTTTCTTTTACATAATCAAGTGTTTGCCATGATGCCCCATGCACTTGCGGGATGCAGCGGAGCGAATAAGCATCCTGTACCCGCAGTTCTCCTTGCTTGGTGATGAGCTGGCTGCCGCTGATCATGCGACGAATCCGTTCCGCGACCTCAGTTTGCTGGCGGTAACCGCGTGCTAGATGAACATCGGGATCAAAGGCATCTTCTATGCCGCGTAAACCTTCTAACGTCAGTGAAGCGATCGCTTCAGTTTGATGGGCCAGCTGTTCGGCTTCAATGTAATTTACAAGGCCCATACCAGTCATCGCCTGTGTTCCGTTAATTAATGCAAGACCTTCTTTTGCTTTAAGTGTCAGAGGAAGGATGCCTTCTTTCGATAAAGCAATGATGGCCTCCATTCGCTCTCCTTTATAAAACACTTCCCCTTCACCCATCAATACTAGCGCCAAATGGGAAAGCGGCGCCAAGTCTCCACTTGCTCCAAGAGAACCTTGCTGAGGGATGACCGGATGGATATGAGCATTCAAAAGATCGATCAAACGTTCAATGACGACAGGACGCACGCCGGAAAACCCTTTTAATAGCGCATTGGCACGGAGAAGGACCATAGCTCTCGAAACCACCTCAGGAAACGGCTCCCCCACTCCGCACGCATGGGAATGAATCAAATTCCACTGCAGCTGCTCTGCGTCCTCTGCATCAATCAATACATCGCTGAATTTTCCAAAACCTGTTGTGATGCCATAGATGACTTTCTTTTGTTTCACGATATTTTCAACCGCTTCCCGGCTCTTTTCAACTTTCTTGACACTCTCGGCAGAAGCCGTGACGAATGCCTCCTCATACAATACTTTTTTCGCTTCTTCAATCGTTAAAGTTTGACCCGTTAACATAATCATTTCCTGCACCCCTATTCTTTTTTTAAACAAACAAAAGGAGGCCGTATTGACAGACTTATCCAGTCTTTCAATACAGCCCCCTATTTCACTAAATAACTATAGGCTTTTAATTATTTAAATGTGGTTAATTCCCAAGCCAACGGCTTCATGTTCAAATCCCCGAACCGGTGCTCCAATCGTTCCATACACGGCCACAGCAATCCATTCACCTTCGTCCCCGTTTTTAAACGGCCTGCCCCGGACGATTGCAAACCGAAGGCCCGCAGTCCTCAAAAGGCCGCCAAGCTCGACTTGGCCGCGCGTCACTCCTTGGAGTGCTTCGATGATCGCATGATACAGCGCATGCATTTCACGATACATATCGGGATTGACTAATCCAAGTCTTTTCGCTGATGTCTCAATGGCCGCAACTATTTTCTGCAGCTCCATTGAACCGACTTTACCTTTTCCATAAAGCCAATCCATCCGCTTTAGATCATTAGTCAATATGACTTCTTCCTCTTCGTTCGCAAACGCGTACATGATTGCATGGCGCCCGATTCTTCTGTCGAATTCCTTTGTCATGCAGGTACCTCTTTTACAATTTTCTAAATACACTAATAACTAAATATCATTGTAAGCGGATACAAGCTGTTCGGTCAACATATTTTTTTAAAATAAATCTTTTAGGGGGAGTAAAATTATCGGGAGGGCACAAGCAGCGCGTCTCGATTGCTCGTATATTCCTGAATAATCCCCCGATATTAATCCTTGATGAAGCCAACTTCAGCTCTAGACACCGAGACCGAAAAAGCAATTCAGAAAGCATTGGAACGACTCTCGATAAATCGGACAACACTTGTCATTGCACATAGATTGGCGACAATTAAACACGCCGACCGCATCATCGTTGTACAAAATAGGGAAATCATGAACAAGGTGCCCATGATAATTTGCTCCATCAAGACGGAGCATATAAAAATCTGATCCTTGCCCAAACTGTATAAATTAAAGCTTGGCTAAAAAAAATCCATATAACGAAAAAAGAAGCCTCCCGACATTAATGGGTGGCCTTTCACTTAATGGAGATATACATTTATTCATTCGTTTCCAATGCTTCATAAATCGCAGTTACAACACTTCCATAGCTTCCTGTTTTGAAGAGGTCGCCAAAAAACTGATTGGAATTGGCTACAGGGTTAACGAGCGGAGAGTGCTTTTTATTTGTAAGTAAAACAATCCCTAAATCCATTTCCGGATCAATGATCGTGACTGTCCCGGTCCATCCAGTATGACCGTACGCACTGTCGCTCGCATAAGGACTGAACATCCACTCCATGCTAGCATCGCCATTTCGTCTCCACCCAAGTCCATATGTAGGATTCATCTCGGAAGGTGCGACGAATTCATCGATGGTTTCTTGATTAAACAACATATGTTTACCGTATCCCCCGCCATTCAGCATCACCTGCAGAAGGACGGCCATATCTTTCGTATTGGAGAAAAGACCTGCATGCCCTGAAACGCCTCCCATCGAATAAAATGCCTTTTCATCATGTACTTCCCCTTGAAGTGTGTATGTGCGAATGTTAGGGAAATCTATCACGCCGTCCCGGGTGTTACCAAGCAATTCAGTTGCAGCAAAATCCTTTGGCTTAAAGCCCTTTTGAAGTGGATTGAACTTTGTATTTTTCAAATCAAGCGGCTTGTACAATTCATTTTCAACATAGGTATCTAGCTGCTGACCCGTTATTTCTTCAACAATGGCGCCAAGCAGCATATAATCGACATCACTGTATACATTCTGTGTTCCAGGTACATATGTGAGCGGTGTTTTGGAAATGAACTCGAAGGTTTTATCCCGTTCCTGGGAATAAAGCTCTTTCGACACCTTTGGATTATGGTATTGCGGATCTGGTTTAAACCCTGCTGTGTGATGAAGAACATCAATAACCCTCAGATTATCCTTTCCTTTGATCACATCCTCCTCCGTGTCCTTGAATTCAGGAATGTATTGCTGGACTCTTGCCTGGATATTTAGTTTGCCTTCGCTGACCAATTTCTGAATGGCAAAATTGGTTGCATACATCTTCGTGTTTGAAGCAAGGTCAAACAACGTGTCATTTTCCATTTTCAGGAACTTTTTAAGAGGTGTATGTTCAATATATTTCTGTTTGTACCCGTAGCTTTCATCTTTAACGATCTTTCCGTCCTTTATGACAATCAGGGCTGCACCAGGGAAACCGGCTGCCACTTCCATTTCAATAAGCTGATCCACCTTTTCCAGCTTTTCAGACGAAAAGCCCGCTTCTTCTGGTTTTTTTGCTTTCTTTAACATGGGATACTGGCTGGCAGTTTCCTTACTCACGGCTGCCTCCTGATTTGGATTTTCATTAGCAAAAGACGCGGATGGAGCTAGCAAGGAAAGTGCCAGAATTGAACTTAGTGTGCAGCTTGTCCATATATTCATCATTTTCCACCCCTTTGAAATCACTTTAGAAAAATAAAGAACAACTTTACCGAAAGATAATATCCTCATTCATTCCGTTCTCTTTTCGTATTTAAGTTTATAAAAGTGTACATTTCCTAAAATCGGGTAATATTTACCAATAATTCTCAATTTTCAGTATATATTATTTCGAACATCATTTCAATTTGATATTCATATTTTTAAAATTATATTTCAAATCTTGAACATAAGTCATCCCCATTTCAAAGAGGAAAAACCAATTTCACGAATCATGTTTATTAAAGTTAATTATAATCAAAGGGTCATTCGGAAAAGTTGCCGACATCGATTTCTCCTCTACTATATTCAAAATCACTTTTCCCACTTATCTAATGCGAAGTATAAAGTGGTGCAAATACAGCTAATTGCTTTTAACTTCATTGCATAAGAAACGTAGAAGATATTAATACTATTTGAGAAATAAAGGAATTCAGCTGCTATTTGAGATAAGTATAGGGTGATGAAAATGTGGAAAACGATTGTTTCCTACCTTCCAGAATGGCAGGTTTTTATACAAGCTTTCATTGTGTTTGTTGTTCCGTATCTAATCAGCAAATTATTTAATTTGCTTCGCACCTCAAAGGATGAGTGATGATGATGAAAGAGTGGCTATCAAAGATTGGTAATAAAGGAAAAGGTAATGAAAAAGACAAACAAGAAGCATCTACCTCCCAAGATACAACTGGTCAGTTTACAGATAATTTTAATTTAAATCTAGAAATGATCAAGAAAGAAATTGGCCACAATTGGGATGTGCATTTTCGGGAATTTAATATAGGGCGTACCGGTATTCGGTCAATTATCATTTTTGCGGATGGATTATCAGATAAAGACATCATTGATAAACATATTATGACATCATTGATGGTTGACTTTTCAGCAGAATATAAACAGGACCTTCCTTACATCAAAGGAAGCATCTCAAAAGAATTCATAAAAAATGAAGTGCTATCCATTAGTGAGGTAGAAGAAGTTAGTTCCATTAAAGAGTTAGCATCAAAAGTATTAACGGGTTCTACCGCGCTTTTAATTGATGGATCAATGGATGCCCTAATCCTTGGTACAACAAAACTAAAAACAAGGACTGTTGAAGAGCCGGTATCAGAGGCATTAGTCAGAGGTCCACGGATCGGTTTCACTGAATCTTTAGTTGATAATACATCTTTTTTACGGAGTAGCGGTGAAATTGAAAATTTATCATTAGTACAATTCCAAGTAGGTAAGCAGTCAAAAAAAGACTTAGTTGTCGCTTACATTAAAGATATTGTTGATCCCGAATTAGTTCAAGAGGTAGAAAATCGAATTAAGAAAATTGATATTGATAGTGTTCCGGAATCGGGTTATGTAGAGCAACTTATCGAGGATAATTACCTTAGTCCTTTTCCGCAGGTACAAAATACAGAGCGTCCAGATCGCGTGATCGCTGCTTTGATGGAAGGTCGAGTTGCCATCTTATTAGACGGGACGCCATTCGCTTTAATCGCTCCGGTTACCTTAAGCATGATGTTGCAGTCACCGGAAGATTATTATGAAAGGTGGATTCCTGGCACATTCATACGTTTACTTCGTTATCTAGCAGCAGTTCTGGCTCTTTTTACACCGTCTTTGTTTATAGCTTTCATCTCATTTCATTCAGGGTTGATTCCGACCAAACTGGCCATCTCCATTATAGGAACCAGGTCGGGGGTTCCGTTTCCGGCACTTATCGAAGCATTATTCATGGAAATATCCATCGAAATCTTGAGGGAAGCAGGACTGCGATTGCCTAAGCCAATCGGTCCGGCAATGGGTATCGTCGGCGGCTTAATCATTGGGGAAGCTGCTGTGCAGGCAGGGATTATTAGCCCTGTTTTGGTCATTGTAGTAGCCTTAACCGCCATTTCATCATTTTCCATTCCGCACTATAGTATTGGGATTACATTACGGATTCTTCGTTTTCCAGCGATGATATGTGCTGCTACATTTGGATTATTCGGGGTCATTCTCTTTTTTCTTTTAATGACCAGCCATTTAGTGAAATTAAAAAGCTTTGGTGTGCCTTATTTGAGTCCAGCCGTTCCTTATCGCTTAAGTGAGTGGAAAGACCTGATGGTACGCATGCCACTTATGATGATGAAACGCCGTCCAAAGATGTTGCATACAAAAAACCCCATACGTAAAGGATAACCTATCGGAGAAAGGGTGGTTAAAGAATGATTCTCAGTCCGAAAGACAAAATTACAACTCCTCAAGCAGCTGTCATTGTCATCAACTTCATACTCGGCACAGGATTACTCACCCTACCCAGATCATCTACGGAGAAGGTACAAACACCAGATATATGGATAAGCGTTATTTTAGGCGGAGTAATCACTATTACCGCGGGGCTGATCATGGTCAAATTAGGCCAACAGTTTCCCGAAAAGACATTCTATCAATACATCAATGAAATTGTAGGAAAATGGCTGGGCGGGTTAATAAGTTTAGTTGTAATATGTTACTTTCTTACAACTTCCAGTTTTCAGCTCCGTGCAATGGCGGAAGTAATAAGGTATTTACTTCTGGAGGGTACCCCAACATGGGCAGTTATGATGATTTTCATGTGGGTCGGTCTCTATCTGGTCATCGGCGGCATTAACCCGATCGCCCGTCTTTTTGAAATTATATTACCTTTGACAGTTATCCTTTTTTTGGTCGTTACCTTAATGAGCATCAAAATATTTGAGATCGATAATCTGCGTCCGGTATTAGGAGAAGGAATCATCCCTGTACTAAAAGGAGTAAAAACAACGGCTCTCGCTTTTTCAGGTCCTGAAATCATGCTACTGCTTATTCCGTTTATGAATTCGCCAAAAAAAGCAGTAAAAGCCCTGCTTGTTGGAGTTTCCATTCCATTGATTTTTTACGTGATAACGGTCGTCATGGTTATCGGGGCATTATCTGTTGATGGAGTGGTCTTGAGGACATGGCCGACACTTGATCTTATCCGAAGTTTTGAAATCGCCGGTTTGATCTTTGAACGGTTTGAATCTTTATTGCTCGTTGTCTGGATCATGCAAATATTCGCCACATTTACGATCACATTTTTTGCAGCCGCTTTAGGGCTAGCTCAAATTACAAAAAAAAGCATTCACCCATTCATGTTTGGTTTGCTTCCAATTCTCTTCATCCTTGCCATGATTCCGAAAAATATCAATGACCTATTTAAGCAAGGAGATTTTGTCGGCAATATGGCAATGTTTTTATTTGGTTTGCTCCCGCTTCTCTTGCTTATCATCTCAAGAATAAAGGGAGGAAAATATGAAACAATCACATAGCAATATACGCCCCCTCTTCATTTCCCTCACCGTTCTTTTGTTCTTATCCCTTACAGGATGTTGGAGCAGCCATGAAATTGAAGAGCAAAGTTTAGGTATAGGTTTGGCATTCGATAAAGGCAAGCAGTCCTTCACTGAGAAAAAGTTAAATGGACAAGGGGAGGGATATTTGAAAAAAGACCTGATTACTGCAACCTATCAACTTATCTCTCCACAAGTAGCAAGTTCAACAATGAAACAATCCGGGCCACAAAATAAATCTTATGTTAATGTTTCTCAAACGGGAGATTCCCTCCTTCAAATGACTCGTGAATTATCATTGAGAAGCGAACAACCTTTTACCGCTCACCATATGAAAGTGATTGTTATCAGTGAACATCTTGCAAAATCGTATGGTTTGGAACAATTACTTGATCTTAATTTTCGTGATAATGATTTTAGACCAAGCTGTCTTGTGCTCATCAGTAAAGGAAGAGCAAGCAAGACACTGGAAACAAAGACAGCAGGGGAAATTCCAGTGTTTCGTCTGACTGGCATTGTAGAAAATGCCTATCGAACAACGAGGATTTTGCCTCCCATGTCGCTTATTAAAGTAGAAAGCAAGATCAAATCAGGATCTAGCTTTCTGTTGCAAAATGTATTATCGGGGAATGGGCAAGTTAAATTTGCCGGAGCTGCCGTGATTAATGGAAAGACACATAAAATGACTGGTTTTTTAAATGAGGAAGAACTGGAGGGGGTAACATGGATAACAGGTAAGGGGAAAGGCGGTGTAGTGAAAAGCTTTGATAAAGAAACCGGTCAGCTGATTGTATATGAAATAGAGTCCATGAAAAGCAGTATCGTACCTCGGGTTAAAGGAGACAGCATCTCTTTTGATGTAAACATTGAATCAGTGGGTAGACTGTCTGAAAACTGGGTAGTTTCAGGGGATTCTTTTAAAAATGAATTTCTAAAAAAAGCAGAAAAATCATCTGAAAAAGAAGTGAAACGTTTGGTGGGGAATGTAATAGAAAAAATGCAAAAAGAATACCAAGTGGACGTTGCTGGCTTCGGAAATCGATTAAGAATTGAGCACCCCAAAGTATGGAATAAGGTCAAAAAGGATTGGGACCAAACATTTAGTGAAACTCCGATCAACTACGATGTAAAATTAACCATTAATGATTATGGAACATCAGGAGGATCAAAGAAGTGAATCCTCAGGATAACACCTAGAGTATCTAGGATAAATGTTGAAAATGAAAACTTCTTCATTGCAAGCACCACGGGAAGCTATTAAACGGCGACCAGGGAAATACAATATTGATGAGCATGAAAAGACCTCCCACAGTAAACTGTGGGGGGCCTTTAACTTAAAAGTGAGTTATTTTCCACTTAAGGCGCTTTTTTCATAAAACCTTAACCGATGCACCAGGTGAAGACATCTTCTATTTATATACCACTCAAATGAACATAGATCTTTAATCTTGATATATTCAATTGAATCAATCAAACCCACAAATGCCCATACAATTAAATGATCTGTTGTGTGTTTACGAAATTTTTTCGTTCAACATACTTATTAACTTAATTCCACTTTAGTAATTTCACTTAAATGGACCCCATTTAAAATCGAGTCTTCGTCTGCAACAACATATTCGATAACAGTCGGGCTTATGGTTCGAATATAAACAAAAGCTGAATCATCTACATGCTCAATCCGAAGCTTTTTCCTCTGTGCCTGTTTAATATCAAGCTGGTTGGTACTAGCTTCCGGCAGGCTTGTGTAATAAATTTCAAAATCTTCTTCTGACGCATCAATGAAAAGATGCCATTTGTTATACTCTTCTTCTTGATCAATCATTGTTTTTAATTTCCCTTTTCTCCCGATGCCAAGAAAATACTTGAACTTTGATTCCCCATTCATCATATCGCGGTCAATAACTTTTATACTTCCGCCTTTCCTGCTTTGTACAAGTCCAAAGGCAACGCCTGTTTTTCCTGTAGGGGCTGTTAAAATATCTCGGTTAACCACTCTGTTTCTCTCTTCTTGCTTTAAATAAGCGCCTTCTGTCCCCAGTGGCGGGAGAATCTCAAAAAGATCATCAGACACTTCTCCCCAGCTTTGAGTGTTCTGCACTTCCCTTTCAATCCATTTATTAAATAGATTCATAACGACCGGGGATTTACTTGAATTACCCGCAAGCAGTATATTCACTTTATTAATTTTGCTGCGTTCTGACCGGGCAAAAGCGCGCCTTAATGACTCAAAGAAATTTTTAATGCCTTTTTCAATTCTTTCCTCAATCAGTTGTTCCATTTCATCTTGATCGATCAAAAGTTCCACATTGAGTTTTGCGTGGCCGGCTTTGTCAAACAAGTCTGCCCGGATCATTCCTTTTCCAAACTGTTCTTCATACCGTTCATGTCTTTCCCAAAGCGGCCTTAATTTTTCCACCAATTGTTTCGTATTTAAATAGGATTCTTGTGACTCATTAATCAGCATTTCACTTCCGGGAAATTTCACACATTCTGCTGGGAGAGTAAAAGGAATGTTTAGCTCACGCATTGTTCTTTGGTTGTTTTTAAACACCTGGAACGCCAAAAGTTCTAGCATGTTCTCTCCCCCTAAATAACGGTCCCCGCCCGCTGCAAAATGCTCGATGACATAATCATATCTGCTTTCTTTCAAGCCCGCTTCACGCCAAATGCCAAAATCAAAATCTGTCGTTCCTCCACCAAAATCAAACACGCCATAGTACGTTTTTTCATCCTCTTCCGGTTCAAACCCGTATTCCTGTAACGCACAAATGGCATAGGCAGCAGGTTCACTCGCCCCAGCGGTGACACGAAACTTTTTCATTAATTCTTCGTCCTGCTGAATCGGCATAGGAAGCGTCTTTTTTAACCCACGCTCAAAACACTTTAGAATTTTTTCCCTTACCTCTTTTTCATACGTCACCGGGAAAGACAAGGTGTAGTCCAGGTAAATTCCATTGTTCTGGTTATTGATATACAAACCAAGGTAGTAGGCGTATAACTCAATTGGGTTGATTTCCTGATCGGTTAAGTCCAGAAAGGAACGCAGTACAACGGCATATCCCCTCTTGTCTTTTAATCGGAGTTCGTTTCTCTTTTCTCCAGCCCACTGCTTTAGATTATTCAATATGGAATAATAATGGTCACTCTTTCCATTCATCAAGTTGTTAAGAGCATTGTGGGAAACCGTCACATCCTGCCACCTTGTATCTGGTCTTCCTTCTTTTTCTTGATAAAGCTCCAGGAAATGTTCTAAATCAATAAATTCAATCACGGTTGGATTTTCATAATGCCAGTCTTGCACTTCCGTGTTAAGGTAGCCAACCCCAATACGCATGGGAAGAGTAAAATCACTTTCTTCTTGATGAACGACCACTGTACTTTTCGTTCCAAAATCAATGCCAACTATGCCGTCCTCCCTAATATCCATTTTAGGGTTTCTGGCCATTATTTCTTCGTTCAGTTTTATCGTTAAAGGTTTTTCATCAGAGTGGACAGGCCATAAATCCCAATGTCCCCGGTTAGGATCTGTTAACATCTTTTCATCATATGTATCAATATCTGCTCTTACTTTTTCAGATTTTAAAAGCTTCTCATAAAATGTCTTGGAATCGATAGCGATTGATGGCAATTCTTTTAGGAAATTTTCCTGATCTAAATCCTTTAATTGATACAATGCCAGCAAATAATCATACTCCTTCTGGCGTTCTGTGCTTAATCCACTTGGCACCAATCGGTTTTCCAGCCAGAGATGGAGAGCCATTTGATCATTGATTTCAAAGGCATTTTCCCCATTCAGACGGAAAACAGGAACGAAAAATCCTTTTCCCAGCAAATTGTTTTTTTGATTGACTACATCGAAACTTTGAATGTCGTACCCGTTGAATTTAAACGCTATTGATTTAGAAGAGTTAGCCGTTTGATTGGCAAATATCCTAGAAATGGAAGGATTTTTACTCGTGGAGTAATCATCTAAAGCTATTATTTTCTTATAAACAGGGTGATCGGTTGTATTGAAACTTTTGGCAGCTTCTTCCCGTGTCATGGCATCACCTTTAAAACCGGAAACGTCCAGATGCTTTTTATAGTCAAAATCTTCATCCATTAATTCATAGTATTTTCTATAAGGAAATAAAGCTGCAATATTGTGATCATATATAACATTCCCGTTATTCATGTAAACCCATCTGGAACGGAGCATCTTTTTAATGTCTTGAAAGAAGCTCGCTTCATCCTTAAAAAAGGTTTCTTCTGCACTCTGATATAAATGGCTGATTAAAGATCTCACTTCTTTATAAGTCATTGAAATGGCAGAGACCGGAACGGTTTGGGAATCAGGTGAGAATGGAACCTGTTCTTCGTTCTTATTCATTAAGTATATAGAACTGTCTATGTTGTTGTTTTCAGCTAAGCTTGCTTCGTTCTCAAGCGGCTCTTTATCTTCTATCGTTTCTTGTTTTTCAACTTCTTTTAATAATTCTTCTGAAAGGACTTCACCAGAATCCAAATAACATATCAGATCACCAATCTTGACTATAGTTTCCTCCGCTACATTCAATTCTTTAAGGGTACCTTCTTTTTCTGAAAAGAGGTCAAATTCAATGCCCTCACAGCTGAATTTGGCTAAGCTTTCGCCCACCGTAATATAATCGCCTGGCTGTTTATACCATTGCACAAGAAGGATTTTTTCAATTCCTTCTTCAATCTCTGGGATGATAATCGATGTCATTGTTATTTCTCCTTTAATATCTTTTTCGCCTGCTAGATTCTCACAACGGATTTTTTGATGGTTTTACCATTAATGCTTATATAACCTGGGAGCAGGATGTCCGTAATGTTCCCGGATATTTTGCTATTGAGAGCTCTTATGTACAAGTCTTCCCTGAAGACCTCATTCATTTTCACTTGCTGGATTCTATATAAAGGGGTATCGTATGTTTTACTGTATTCTTGAAAGAAATACAGAAAAAGGGCGAGCAAAATCTCTCTTTCCCGCTCCCGTCCCTCCATAATCTCGTTTTTGATAAAATCCCACAGTGATGAAATGTTTTCATATTGCACACCGCAAACAATGAATTCCTGCACTGACCCGCCCTTGAATATTCCTTTTAACGAACTTTTAGTGGATTCGGATAATTGTTGAACAGCTTCGTAAAGTTCTTCCGCTTCCCGAAAGTCTGCTCTTCTCTTTTGCAATTCAGTAAAATAGGCTTCCATTTTTTCATTTAGATGGGTGATCTTTATTTGGTACTCACTAATTTCCTCTTTCTTCGACTCAATCTCTTGTTGGAGTCTTGCTATCTCTTTTTCTTTTTCTCTCAGAAGCTCTTTATGTTGTTCCCCCATTTGACTAAACGAGCCCGCATCTGCTATTTCTTTTATCTTTTCAATGACCCTTTCGTCTCGAAGGGAAACCATTAATGATTCAATAAAAACATCATCTAATTCTTTATTCATCTTTACACTCCTTTCAAAGTGTTAACCAATCCTACTCGCTCTGTATATATATGAAAGGTTTGCCCCTTTTTTGCCATAGAAAAATCCCCTCCCAGATAGACTGTTAGGAGAATACAACCATAACTTATATTCCAAGAAAGCAGTAGTGAGATTACTTATTTTCAAAAATACGTATATAACGTATTAATGATGTATTGAAAATATGATGCTTACTATCACTTTTTACAATAAAATACTCACAGTGCTCCATCCTTTTTAAGACTTCTTGTAAAACATCCTCTTTTTTACTACTCAATCCTTTTTTTATTTTCTCCCACTTAACATCAGCGTCAAGAGTATAGCAAACATTGAATTCCTTTAACAGGTTAATCTTCCCCTTAAATGCTTTAGTTTCTTTAACTTTTTATTTTGATAAGAAATAAAGAGCGATATTGTTAAAGTTAAAGACAAATCACAATAATTTTATTTAGTTGCCCATCTGTTGTACAAGAATATTTTGTTAATATTTAATCCACTATTAAATCATGTAAATCCTATTAAATTTTCCTTACTCCGATATACTATCTCATAAGTACTACTTAAATAATATTCGTAATGATCATATTGTTTTAGTGGGTTGAAATGACCAGGGTCAGGGTTGAAAGAAATCCGACAATGATTAGGACATACATATATTCAAACAACAAAGGAAAGGCCTCCCATCAGTGGGAGGCCTTAAAACTTCAAAGATATCCACATGTAAGGTGGGCACTCATTACTGAATCCCCGTTCCCCCCCATATTAAGGGGATATGAGCAAATAGGATACAAAAAATGACTATATTTCACAAGGGTTCGACTAGATTAATTTAAATGCGATATTATCAAGACGAACAAAAAAAGCCCTTCTCGTTTGAGATGGCCTCTAGTTAAGCTTTTTTCAGCCTACTTTATTTCGATATCAAATCTAGATATTATCATTTGATATAGAGATATTGTACGAGCTATTGGTAGTAATGCTTTAATCATTTAAGAGAAACGGCTGGTGATCAAAACGTTATAAGAGCGATACATCTTCAATCGCTTACCTTTTAAAACGAATTACTTGATGCTAGTGGGTTCTTGATTGTTGCATACATCGGTATAGGAACGACCATGTTTGTATGGTAGCTTAAACAAATTATCCATATCAGCAGTAACACAATCTTCGCAATAATAATTGACGAACTCTCTACCTTGTTCAAAAATTGGTGTCATGGTATCTATGTCAGCCCATTTAAAACAGTAAATACACATTTGCCTCATCATATATCTCTCCTTTTTTATGCAAAAATAATGTAATAAGTAAAAGAAGATATGTGCTACTTGTCGACATTATTCATGAAACAAGGTGGCAGGGAAATAAACTGCTATAAACCGATACCCCTTATATACCACTTACCCTGAGTTTTAAACCTCCCCCAAAAACATTATCTTTTCCACCAAGACTTTTTCTCTTTTGGTATAAGTTCTCCCAAGGTTCAGATTTGTGTTTACTTCGTTTGCTGATTGGAAATAACATAATAAACCATTTAACTATAACCAGAGTAGGAGTGATATTGATGACAAGGCATTCCAACAAAATCAAACATAAAGCAAAAACTACTTTGAATAAAGTAAAGACTAATATTAAGGAAACATTATTTGATATCGCAGACATTCCATCAACATCTGTAAAACAATTGGCTGATTTCATACAACGTCACCCTGATACAAAAGTCACCAAGAAAAAAATGCTTGGAATTTCCTATACCTTCCATAGTTTAGAAACAGAAGGGTATCATTATTATTTAGAAACGAATAAATCAAAAATTTTGCAGCTAGATGGACATTATCAGGATAAAAAAATAGTATCTTATCGATCATATAGGGATCATTATCAATTAAACACACCGATTAAAATGCGATAACTAAAATTTTCAGCCTCTTTCATTAGAGGCTTCATTTCCATTGTTTAAAATTCCTTTATTTACATAAAAAAAAGAGCTGCCCAATGAACTGCCCCCCAATTGTTAGACAACATCTAACAATTGGGGGGCAGTTTTTTTGACTAAATATTCGATAGACGAAAAATCAAATGCAGTTTTAGAGTACTTAGAAGGGAAAAAATCCTATAAATCCATTGCTCAAGAAAGAAATGTAGGTTTATCCCCTCTGAAAAGATGGGTCGCTCGCTATCTAAAACATGGGATGGAAGGACTTGTTTCATCCTATACAAATTACACTCTACCCTTTAAACTAGAGGTACATAAATATATGAACGAATATGGGGCATCGATTAACGAGACCGCTGTACACTATAACCTTCCTTCCGATTCTACACTTTTGAATTGTAAATCAGTTTAAGGAAGGAGG
>NZ_JAGGQJ010000013.1 GCF_018613325.1 Bacillus sp. ISL-34
CAAGGTCCAAAAATGGCCTAACATAGAGGGCTCGTAGAGCCCTAATCTCTCAACCTTGGGCCAAAATTCAAAGGAAATTTCAAAAGGGGCTCGGAATTTTTTAATTCCGAACCCCTTTTGTCTACAAACTGAGACAGGAAGTTATTCCTGTCTCACTTTCTATTTAATCAATCATGAAAATTCGTTCCATCCGTCACTTCTTTGACAATGCCAGCATTTATGACAAAGTCACCGAAATGCTCTCCTTGCTTGCGTTCTTTTGCATAACGGGAAAGAAGTACGCGAAGCTCTTTTAATATCTCTTCTTCACCGATGTTTTCACGGTACATTTTGCTTAATCGGCTTCCATCGAAGGCAGCACCGAGATACATATTATATTTGCCAGGTGCCTTACCGATAAAACCAATTTCCCCGAGTGCATGCCGGGCACATCCATTCGGACAACCGGTCATGCGAATCGTAATTTCTTCGTTCCTCAGGCCGTTTTCATCAACGATGGTCTCGATTTTATCAAGCAGAACCGGCAAATAACGCTCTGCTTCGGCCATTGCCAACCCGCATGTTGGAAGCGCCACGCATGCAATCGAGCTGCGTCGGAGCGCCGAATGATGTGCACCATCCGTCAAACCGTACGTTTCAAGCAATTCGATGATCTCTTTCTTTTTCTGGCTTGAGACATCTGCAATGATCAGATTTTGATTGGCCGTCAAACGGAAATCACCCGTATGGATCTTTGCGATTTCGCGCAAACCGGTCATCAGCTTGTAATCATTGATATCGGCAATTCGGCCACCCTCGACAAATAGTGTAAAATGCCACTTTCCTTGCATGCCTTTGACCCATCCATAGCGGTCACCATTATTATCAAAATGATAAGCTCTCGCTTCCTCCAGCTTCCATCCTAGACGATTTTCCAATTCAGCCTTTACCGATTCGAGCCCAAGCCTGTCTACCGTATACTTGAATCGTGCATTTTTCCGTACGGAACGGTTTCCGTAATCTCGCTGAATCGTAATGATTTTTTCAGCCACATCCAGTATTTTGTCTGGCTGGCAAAAGCCGATTACCTTGGCTAGTTGAGGATATGTCGCCTTGTCACCATGGGTCATTCCCATACCGCCGCCGATCGCCACATTAAAACCAACGAGTTTTCCATTTTCAACAATTGCTATGAAGCCAAGATCCTGGGAATAAACATCAATGTCATTGGATGGAGGGACGGCAATGCCTATTTTAAACTTCCTTGGCAAATAAAGCTTTCCGTACATTGGTTCGACTTCCTCCACTTCAGGAGTACCAACCACTTTTTCTTCATCCAGCCAGATTTCATGGTACGCCCTTGTACGTGGCAATAGATAATCACTCAATTTTTTCGACCATTCATATACTTCGGAATGGATTTCGGATTGAAATGGAATCGAATTGCACATTACGTTCCGGTTTACATCTCCGCATGCAGCGATTGTATCCAGCATGGAAGCATGGATTTCCTGAATGGTTTTTTTCATATTCCATTTTAAAATACCATGCATTTGAAACGTCTGTCTTGTTGTCAATTTCAAGGTTCCGTTACCGTATTTCTGAGCAAGGTCATCCATAACAAGCCATTGAGAAGGCTGCGCAACCCCGCCGGCCATGCGGACACGCAACATAAACTGATAGGCAGGCTCCAGTTTTTGTTTTTGACGCTCATTGCGCAGATCCCGGTCATCCTGCAAATAGCTGCCGTGATGTTTCATTAGTCGATTGTCATCATCCGGAATACCGGCGCTGATCCGATCCTGCATCACTTTTCCAAGTGTACCTCGCAAATAATCGCTTTTTTCTTTAATTTGCTCAACATCACTAGGCGGGCCTTCTGGTGCTTTTAATAGTGTTTTCACCATGTTGTTATCTCCTTTTCATCCAAATTTCAGTATACATCACGTTGATAGCGTTTATTCTGTTGCATTTCTTCAAGATAAGCTTGCGCATCAGCATGGCTCATATTGCCTTCTTTTTCAATGATCTCAATAAGCGTATTATGGACATCATGTGCCATGTTTTTCTCGTCACCGCAAATGTATACGGCTGCACCTTCTTGAAGCCATTCGTATAATTCACCGCTGTGCTCGCGCATCCGGTTTTGAACATACACTTTTTCATCAGTATCACGTGAAAAGGCAACATCCATTTTCGTAAGTACACCTGTTTTCAACCACTTTTGCCATTCAGTCTGATAAAGGAAATCCGTCACGAAATGCTGATCGCCGAAAAAGAGCCACGTTTTCCCTTTCGCTTCCGATTCTTCGCGATCCTGGATAAAGGATCTGAACGGAGCAATGCCCGTACCCGGTCCAACCATGATAATGGGAGTGTCTGGGTTTTTCGGCTGCTTGAAGTTTTGGTTATGCTGAATGTAAACGGGCAGCGTGTCCCCTGGCTGTAATCTGTCCGCACATAAAATGGAGCAGACACCGTTTCTTTCTCGTCCGTGACTTTCATACCGGACAGCTCCTATTGTCAAATGCACTTCATCCGGATATGCGGATAAGCTATTCGCAATCGAATATAGACGGGCTGGCATTTTCCGGAGTATCGATACGAACTCTTGCGCCGATTCACCCCATGAACCAAAATCACGGACAAAATCAAGCAAATCACGGCCTTCACGATATTCTTTTAATCTTTCTTCATTACCAGGCTCTAAAAGCTCCTTTAAATCCTCGTTACCTGAAAGCTGGGCCGCTTGTTCAATGAGCGATTTTGTCAAAACCGTAATTTCAAAATCGGAGATGAGCGATTCCCTAAGCTGTCGAAGGTCGCCCTGCTTATTGACCTTCACGGTTTCTTCAGGGTCCCAATTGAGTTCCGTAAGAAGCATATCCACTAAATCCGTATCATTTTTCGGATAAACACCAAGGCTGTCTCCAGGTTCGAAAGTAAGACCTGAGCCCTCAAGAGATAACTCAAGATGATGTGTCTCTTTATTGGAGCCACGGCCGTTCAAGTTGATATTTTCCAGCACTTCCGCTTTAAACGGATTTGTTCTCGAATACGTTTGTTCACTTACTAAAGCTATCGGTGCGGGAACTGCAGTAATAGAACTGCCTTCCCCTTCATTTAAATTAGAAATGACTCCTTCCAGCCATTCGCTAGCTGGCTCATCATAATCTAGGTCACAGTCCATTCTCGGAAATAACCGTGTTCCGCCAAGTTCCTCCAAGCGTTTATCAAATTGTTTTCCCGTTTCACAGAAAAACTCATATGAGCTGTCCCCTAGCGCCAATACCGAAAAGCGGAGTCCTTCAAGGCTTGGTGCCCTCCTGCCATGAAGGTATTCATGGAAGGACAATGTATTATCCGGCGGATCGCCTTCTCCATGCGTGCTAACGGCGATCAGAAGATTTTCGATTTTTTTCAAATTGTTGACTTTAAAGTCACTCATGGCTGAAATGGTAACCTGAAAGCCATTACCCTCAAGCTTACTCGCCGCATTTTCTGCCAGCCCTTGAGCATTGCCCGTCTGTGAACCATATAGAATGGTCACCTCTTTTGTTATTGTCTTCCCGCCGCTTTGAGCTTCCAATACCGGGGCATCGGCTGAACTCATATTCGAAACTGACAAAGATGCAGTCATATAACCGCTCAACCAAATTTTTTGTGTTTCTGTCAAGCTAGGCAGTAGGCTGTTAAGGAGCTCTGCCTGCTCTTGATTAAAGGGACTGTTACTCACCTGAAGTTGCACGATTTCCACCTCACAAAGGGATATTAACTTATCTTAGTTGACTATTATGTATAACGAGTGGATTTAAACATTTCTATATCCATCCATAAATAAATTAATTAACTCGTTTACTCCTATAGACCAAGTCGGTTTTAACTGTAAAAAAATTTAAAATACAGTCATATAGGTTCATAGCACGCAACAAATAAAAAAATAAGGTTATAAAGGACAATAACTTTCCCCAACCTATACTCTTCCTAAAATAAGTTTCTCATTAAAACTTTACTGGAAGTCACATCATTAGTAAAATATATATATTTTATTATAACTATTAAGAATATTAATAATAAGGAGAAATTTCTATGTACTATGATGCTCTAAAAACATTCGTGACCCTTGTGGAGGTCAAGAATTTTACAAAAACAGCAGAAATGCTTCTTATGTCGCAACCAAGTGTAAGTTTACATATAAAAAAATTGGAAGAAGAGTTCCAAACCAAATTATTTCTCCGTTCTCCTAAATTCCTAAAAGTCACCTTAACGGGAGAAATTCTTTACGACCGGGCCAAGCAAATGATCACAATCTATGAACAGACCAGACAAGACATTCAGGAACACGATAGTACCATCAAGGGTGAATTAAAGATAGGGGCAAGTTTTACAATAGGAGAGTATATCCTTCCTTCTTTACTTATCGACCTTCAAGAGGACTATCCTGAACTTGAACTTCAAGTCGTAATTGGAAACACGGAAGAAATCGTTCAAGCCGTTCGGCTATACAAAGTGGATATTGGTTTAATCGAAGGTCAAACTAATGAAAAAGAGCTTTCTGTTCACCCATTCATGCAAGATGAGCTATTCATTGTGTCTTCTAACAATCATGAACTCGCTAATAAAGACGAAGTGGAGATTACTGATCTACATGACCAAGCATGGGTAACCAGGGAAGTTGGATCTGGTACACGTGAATACCTTAACCATGTCATACGTTCAAATGGTTTGAAAATTAAATCGATACTCACGATAAGCAGTAATCAAGGAATTAAAGAAACGCTTATAAAAAACGGCGCAGGTCTGGCCCTTCTTTCCCGAAGTGTCATTGAAAGGGATGTACAAAATAAAATCCTTTCTATTATTCAGGTTAAAAATGAATCCTTTAACAGAACACTTTCTTACGTCTATTCCCCAATAATGGAAGATAAAAAGAATGTCAAGACTTTTATAACTGAATTAAACAAAAAATGGCCTATGAAAGCAAAGCCGATAGGCTGATCATTGCGAAGAATGCAGGCTCATTAATGCTGGAAACCCTTTGCCTGACAGCAAAAAGCGTATATTAAACGGCATGAGAGTTCTTGCCATAAAAAAACTGCACCTCCAATTGTTAGTTTTGTCTAACAATTGGGGTGCAGTTCAACATTAAGGAATCGACTTCATCCATCTACTGAATTAGGTCCCTTGGCATCGTCAGTCTTGGATACTACAAATCACGACCACCCCACTCTTTGGAAGAGGCTGAAAAACTTACGCTTTATGTCGTGATGTAATTATTGACTTTACTAATCCACTGGCTTTCGTTTCCTAAATTAACACCTATTGTTAACACTAAATTTCTTTGATCCCTAATTAGGAAAATTATTATATGGATAGCATGTCTTAAGGGTAGCAAATAATAATTAACAAATTCTCGATAGTAGAACCAGCATATGAAATTTTTAAAGAATATTAGTTTTCCAGATTTTCACAAAAAGTTTAAGTTTGTTCTTCTACCTTAGAAAATACCTTCCTAATTCACAAAGATCAGGAACTTCATTATTGATAAACTTCCGGAATATTGACGCTTTTCCCCACCTCTCAAGTAAATCTTTTTTAATTTTTTCCCATGAAAGGTCTAACACATTAACTTATAAACAAATGGGTATACGAATAAATAGAGGATTCTCCATAGATTGATTTTGTTTTCCTTGTATAGATAAAAAATAATATCATTTTTTTATGGGAGCGTGGTTTTATGAATATTCAGATTAAAGAAGCAGCGATTGAACAACTAAAAAAAGTGGATTATAAAGAGAATGAAGGTGTTCGTATTGAAGCCATTTATGTTGGAAGCTGTTCGATTTATGTAGAACACGAATTGAAAATTGATAATAAAAACGAGGATGATGAGAGATTCATAATTGATGGGGTCCCCATATTAATATCAAGTGAGTCTAAAAAGCATCTTCCGGATAAAGTATTTCTTAACTACAGCGATGGACTTGGATACAAATTATATTCAGATGATGAAACATTGAGATATAATCTCCTGTTGAGTAGAGTGAATTAAAAAATGAACATAGTAAAAAGCCCTTCTGTTTCAGTAGGGCTTTTATGTTTATACTCAGAGAATCTTCGGCATTTATCTAGAGGGATATTTATTTTCCCATGAGATGGCACTACACTACATTAACAAAGCCAATAAATAAGAAAGCTGCGATGATTATTAGCTCCAGTACTATTTTTGCAAATAATAATCAATGAAAGTTTAAAGAATTATAGTTGTTATTCTTCCAACCTCCTGGACTCGAAGTACCGCTCCAACTTCCTTTTTACCCGCTGAAGTGCATTATCGATCGTCTTTTTTTGAATATTCAGTTCCTTCGATATTTCAAAATAAGTTTTTCCTTCCAAGTACAAGTCCACAACACTGCTTTCCAACTCAGTGAGGACTTCCGTTAAAATTAGCTCAATATCGCAAATTTCTTCTGATTTTATTAATATCGTGACTGGGTCATTTTGGCTCTGTTCAGGGATTAGATCAATCAGGGCCTGTTCCGACTCCCCTTGATAGATAGGCGTATACAATGAAACATAATTATTTAAGTGAGAATGCTTTTGGCAGATAGCCGCTTTAACAGCCGTTATGATTTGCCTTGTAATGCACAGTTCCGCAAATGATCTGAAAGACGACTTTTTGCAATTCTTGTAGTCTCGAATGGCCTTATAAAGACCAATCATCCCTTCCTGAAAGACGTCTTCTTTATCTCCACCCGTTAAAAAATACTTCAAAGCATTTGATTGAACGACACATCTGTATTTTTTGATTAAAAAGTCCAGTGCATCTTCATCACCATTTTGGATTTTCCCAACCAACATTACATCTTCCATATGAGTATAGTTTTCCACTAGTTTCTTCTCGATGATTACACTCATTTATAATCCCCCACTCATTCAGTTGAGCACCGACATAAAGCTCGCATTACCACTTCAATGTATTAAAGTACATTCAGTATTATAATATCTCAGAAATGACAAAAATGATATTCGCAAATAACGACATTTTTCTACAAAATACTGATATTTACAAGCCCTGATCTTTAACTATACACTTTCAGTCAGTTTAAATTGATTGGGTGAAGGTCCCGTCATTATTGTCGTTTTGTTTAATTCCTAATCGTTGACGGATTTAGTTGCGCCGCTCTGGGGGGCAGGATATGGCGGCTTAATAATAGTATAATTATAAATAATATTATTAAAGAACTGTTCTGCACTAATGGTTTAACATGGCCTAACCAAAAGGAAATGCCGGAATAAACGGTCATTGTATGCAAGGCTTGTTGATCTATCTCACCTTTTTGTATTAACATCATTAGCTTTAATTGGAAAAAAGGGAGAATGGCAGTTAAAACAAAGGCTCCCAAATAGTTTCATTTAAACACCTTCTTTGGCACAATAAAAAGCACCCTTCAAAGGATGCTTTAACATATTATTAACTCAGTGATAAAATTGAGAACCGGGATTTAATTATTCACCAATGGCGCCCATATGTTGAAGTTCATTACTTAAACATTACTTAAGCTTGCACAAGTTATTAAAGCGGTGGATTTTGCACACCTAGATGAATCCAATCTTCTTTTGGCGGTCCATAAACCCCATAAGGTTTTATTCCTGCTTGACGCATCAGAACCGTGACTTGTCCGCGATGATGAACAATATGCTTGATTAGCCCCATAAGGATGGAAGCATTTGTTTCCTGTCTTCCAAACGCTTCTTGTATTTGTTCCAGGGATTCGTCTGTCCATTGTTGTTCAATAATTTCGGCTGCGTGAGAACTTACATTTTTAAAAGTGATAGCAATTTCCTGCGCAGAAGATGGAACGTTTTCTGAACTTTCTATACGGTCTATCTTTAACCCGAAATGAGCTAGATAATCTGGAATATTCGTGGTGAAATGCCATGCAATTCTTCCTAAAGTGCGACCTTCGGGATAAACTTGTTGTTCTAATGAATCATCAGTCAAACTATCCAAAACATTCTGAGTCAGTTTGGCTTCTTTATTCCATTCTTTAATAAAATCCGAAATGGTAATATACATATAATACCTCCCCTTTTCGATAGGTAATACTTACTCAAAATACATTATAAAACATATGTTCCCTCATTACAAATTCCTCATTTTGACCGTCATTGACTTAATATATAAATTGGTGTTAAAAAAACGCTTTAATCACTTTTGTGCATCCTTGAGGTTTCGGTTACCAGTTTACCAGAAAAAATGTTGAACCGATTTTTGCTCCCTTTAATTACGTCCAAAGAAAACAATTTTTGGTATTTTCATCCTTCAAGTGCTGTAATGGATAACCCCCGTCCATAAAATTGCAGCGCAAACTTACCGTCCAGTATTCGACTTAAACCTGGAAGTGCACTGCACTATAAATCATCCTACTACTAGCTATACACAACAAGAATCACTACTTTATAATAAGGGATATTCATGTTATTAATATAGATAAATTCAGTGTTGGTTAGGAGAAAAAGCCATGCAAAATAAGCTGAGTATAGGAGAAATGGCGAAGTTGCGAAGTGTAACGGTAGATACATTGCGTCATTACGATAAAATTGGATTGCTAAAGCCCTATCATATTGACCCCGAAACTGGCTATCGTTATTACTCCATTTCCCAGTATGAAGTTCTTGGAACGATAAAAGAATTAAGGAGAATTGGGTTTTCCTTAGGGGAAATCAAGCAATTTCTTACGAATCGGAATGTCAAAAAGTCGGTTCAATCACTTCAAAAATCAATGGCCAATATACAGGAAGAAATCAAGAAATTGCAAGATATCCATAATATATTGATGACACGATTATACAATATTGAACATTTCACAAACAGTTACAGGAATTCGGATATCGTGATAAAACAATTTGAAGAACGGGAATACATCCAGCTAGCCAGGCCGGTAAGTTGGGGGGATACAGAAAATCTGTATCTTGGTTTCGTAGAACTCGAAAACAGGATTGGTGGAATCATTCCTGCTTTGGCCAGCAATAAATTTGGAGATTTCATCAATAAAGAGTACTTTGATATAATTCGTCAATCATCTGACTTTTCCGGTAACCTAAGTGCCTATCAATCTCAATTATTCATTCTTGTTCAGGATGGAGAGTCAGAGCAACCAACCCTAAAAAAAATTGAAAAAGGGCTATTTTTATGTTCCTACTATGGAGGACTCACAAGGGAGAAAATGCTAACCCAGCTTAAAAAGCTACTCCATTATTGCGATACTCATGGCTATGTTATTACCGGTGATGCCTTTCGAATTATGCAGGTTGACGTTTCTCTGACTGATCAATATGATGAAGCTTATTATGAAATACAAATTCCGATTCAAGATAAAGTAAACTAGTAAACAGCCTTCGAAATGATAACATTTTCATTTCGAAGGCTGTTTTTTTTTGAATGGCAACTGTTTACTCTGGTGTTAGACGAGACTTTATAATGGATTTAAACATACTGAATGGAGTGATGCTTTCCTAAATGAAACAGCAAGGCATTATTTGAAAATATCATTTTGTTCCAAGGAGTGATGCCATTTATTAAAAAGTTTAAAATCCCAAAAAGACAATGCCGTTTTGTTAGCGTTCCTTTCATTTTAACTACTCTTCATTACCAACTCCTCTACCGATTAAAGGACAGGCACTAAAGAGGAATTATGAAAACGCTTTAACAGCATCCAGTCATGGAAGCTGTTTCCGTTCACAACTAGATACTTTTTATTTTGGTTATCCTTAAAAACAAACTTTACCATTACCTGAATATATACGGAATTCCAAATTTAATATTCAGAATAATCTATCAATTGATGAAGTGACCGTTAGCAAATCATTTACAAGGAGGATTGATTTATGGAAAATACGAATTTACCAACTCTTAAACGTACTCTTACTTTGAAGTATGTCGTCTTTTTCGGATTGGCTTTCATGGCTCCAAAAACTTTTTTCTCAACATATGGGGTTGCTGTACACAGCACCAACGGGATGATGCCTACGGCTTATGCCATTGCTTTATTTGTCATGTTATTTACAGCTTATAGCTATGTTCAATTAGTGAAAGCGTTTCCGAACGCAGGGGCAGCATATACGTTTACGCAAAAATCAATAAGCCCGCATCTTGGGTTCATCGTTGGTTGGACAATCATCATTGATTATATATTTAGCCCGATGATCAGCGCCCTAATCGTAGGGATTTCACTGAAAGCTTATTTTCCATCCATTCCGATGTTTGTTTGGATCATTTTATTTATTGTGGTTATTACCACGGTCAACATCCTTGGCATTAAATTAGCAGCGAAACTTAATACGTATATGCTTTTCTTGCAATTTTTATTGTTTGCCCTATTTTTTATTTTGTGCATTAAAGGGCTTCTTTCAGGAAAAGGAACAGGGACATTATTTTCAACCGTTCCCTTTTATGATCCTGAAATTAGCGTACCTGCTATTCTATCTGTAATCCCCATACTATGTTTTAGCTTTTTAGGCTTTGATGCAGTAACTACATTGTCAGAAGAGACGAAGGATCCTACGAGAACGTTGCCAAAAGCGATCTATTTCATAACGATGATTGGCGGTTTTTTATTTATCACAGGCTCTTATTTTGCACAACTAATTTTTCCGGATTTTCATTCCTTCAATAACCCTGAATCCGCCTATTTAGAGATCGCGATGTATATCGGCGGAAACATTTTTGTGAGCTTCTTTGTAGCAGTTGGGCTAACATCCACCACTGCTTCAGCCGTTGCATCGGGAACGAGCGCCTCTCGTATTTTGTATGTGATGGGAAGGGAAAATGTATTGCCGAAAAAAATCTTCGGCTATCTTTCCCCAAAATACCGGACACCTGTGTTCAATATTTTACTCATTGGTGTTGTGACGTTAAGTGCTCTTTTCTTAAATCTAACGACAGCCGTATCTCTTATTAGTTTTGGAGCGTTATTTGCCTTTTTCTTTGTGAATCTTTCGGTTGTTTCTTACTATTTTCTTCAAAAGAAACAGAAGTCTTTTAAAGGAACGATTCAATATTTGATTATCCCGCTTACTGGTGCAGCACTAATAGGATTGTTTTTTATAAAACTGGATAAACATTCATTAATACTAGGTGGAACTTGGCTTCTTATCGGATTTATTTATCTATTAAACTTAACAAAAATGTTTAGACAACCGCCTCCTGAGCTTGCCTTTGAAGATGCTTAATAATAGAGCTATAAAAGAAGGGAATGATTGATGATGAGTCAACGTCTAGCTGACATGATTATTTCAAGCAATACTGTATTTACAGGTCTTACCGACCAACCTGAACCCGCTTCTATTGCGATTAAGGACAACAAAATTGTTGCGATTGGTTCTGACGAAGAAATGAAACACTACGCAGGAGAGCACACGAAAATCTATCAGTTCATAGACCAATTAATAATGCCGGGATTCCATGACTTCCATCTTCATATTATGCAAGGTGCCGTCGCCCTCAATAGTGTCAATCTGTTCGCAGCTCGTTCAGAAGCTGAAGCGCTAGATATGATTTCTGAATTCGCTGAGTCAAAACCGGAAAATCAATGGGTAATCGGATTTACATGGGATGCAGGTTATTGGGATACACAACAATTGCCGACTCGCCATTCATTGGATCGCATTCTCCCTAATCGGCCAACACTCATGTTTCATGCAGAAGGCCATTATGCATGGGTAAATACGAAAGCATTGGAGATTGCAAATATTACTCGTCATACGGAAAATCCTTCTTATGGCATTATTGGAAGAGAAGAAAATGGAGAACCCGATGGTATTTTATTTGAAAAAGCAATGGATGCGGTTATCCGTCATGCATTTAATTTTTCAAATACACATAAGAATGAAATCTTCTCTAATTTCCTGGAACACGCTGCAAGCCTAGGGATAACAGCTGTCAATGACTTACATGGTTTAAAAACAATAGAATCACTAGATGTTTACAAAGAATTTGAAGACAAAGGTAAATTAACAACGCGTATTCATTTATGGCCTGCTTTAAATGGCGATCTTGAGCACTCCAAACGATTGCTAGAGACGTATCAATCGGATAAACTCCGTGTGTCAGGGCTGAAACAATTTATCGATGGCGTCATTACCGCCCGGACAGCTTATTTACTTGATCCCTATGCCGATCAACCAGAAACACGCGGTGAAACGTCCTTCCCTCCTGAAACGATCAAAAAATGGGTTGTTGATGCCGATAATGAGGGCTTCAGCATTCGTTTTCATGCGATTGGAGATGGAGCAATTCGTCTTGCTTTAGATGCCTATGAGGAAGCGCAAAAGGCAAATGGTAAACGAGATTCACGACATTCCGTCGAACACATTGAAGTGATTCATCCAAATGATATCCATCGTTTTAATGAGCTGGGTGTAACTGCTTCGATGCAGCCGGATCACTTGGCGATGTCAGAAAGGGGAGTTTACACCGAACGAATTGGTACTGAACGTGAAAAGCATGTTTTCTCGATTAATGCATTGCAAAAAGCAGGAGCGAATTTGGCATTTGGAACGGACTTCCCAATTGATATCCTTAATCCGCTTCTACAAATCTATCGTGCAGTAACGAGAATCGATAGCAGCGGAAAAACGATATGGCATCCCCATGAGCGCATCACACTTGCCGAAGCATTGAAAGCTTATACAGTCGGACCCGCTTACGGTGCATTTAGAGAGCAGGAATTAGGAACATTGGAAGTAGATAAGCTTGCAGATATTGTAGTCTTAGAGCGAAATCTTTTTGAAGTACCCGTGGAAGAAATACCAGATACAAAGGTACAGTTAACGATCGTGGATGGAAAAGCAGTTTATGATATTCTGGGGCATTAATAAACGGCTATAAATCAAAGGGCCCATTAAAGAGCGTCTAATCACCTACTGTTTACAATATTGATGTAGCCATTTAAATACGGGGGACAGATATATGAATAATACAAACTCACCAACTCTTAAACGTTCACTACCATTAAAAAATGTCGTGTTTTTTGGTTTGGCCTTTATGGCTCCAACTACTTTGTTTTCGACATATGGAGTAGCTGTCCAGAGCACGAACGGGATGATTACAACTGCTTATATCGTTGCCTTAGTCGTTATGTTATTTACAGCATACAGCTATGCGCAAATGGTGAAAGCATTTCCAAATGCTGGCGCTGCCTATACGTTTACGCAAAAATCCCTAAGTCCTCACATTGGTTTTCTCGTAGGTTGGACCATCATACTGGATTATATGTTCAGTCCTATGATTAGTGCTCTATTGTTAGGAATTGCAATGAAGGCCTATTTCCCCTTGATTCCTATGTACATTTGGATTATTCTCTTTATCGTCACGGTTACGGTTATAAATATCCTTGGGATCAAGATAGCGGCTAAGCTTAATACGGGGCTTCTAATCTTGCAATTCATAACACTTGCGTTGTTCACGATTTTTTCGATAAAGGGTCTTTTAAATGGTCAAGGAGCAGGAACGCTTTTTTCGATCCTTCCGTTTATTGATTCAAATATAAATATGCAGGGCTTCATGTCCATAATCCCTATTTTATGCTTTTCCTTTTTAGGATTTGATGCAGTAACAACTCTTTCTGAAGAAACGAAAAACCCTCGAAAATCTATACCTAGGGCTATTTATCTTGTAACAATCATTGGTGGATTATATTATTTTATCGGTTCTTATTTTTTACAGCTTGTCTGGACAGACTACCAATCATTTAAAGCCCCGGAATCTGCCTATATGGAAATTGCCATGTATATCGGGGGTAACTTTTTGATAAGTTATATTCTTGCTGAAGGAATCATGTCAAGCTTTTCATCTGCAATTGCTTCAGGAACAAGTGCTTCACGCATTTTATATGCAATGGGACGTGAACGTGTACTCCCTGCCAAAATATTCGGATATCTTTCTCCTAAATATCGTACACCTGTCTTCAACATATTAATTATAGGGGGCGTTGCTTTAAGCGCTCTTTTCTTAAGTCTTACAACTGCCGTATCCCTTATAAATTTCGGTGCATTATTCGCTTTTACTTTCGTTAATCTTTCGGTTATCGCTCACTATTATTTCCGAAAAAAGCAACGTTCCTTAATGGGGACGATCCGGTACCTTATCATTCCGTTAATTGGTGCTTCTCTGACAGGTTTCTTTTGGATAAAGTTAGACATCTATTCGCTAATACTCGGAGGAACTTGGTTTGCGATCGGATTTGTGTACCTTCTAAATCTTACGAAAATGTTTAGACAACCGCCTCCTGAGCTTGCCATTGAACAAGCTTGATAATAAGGAAGCTACTCTTTGAATTGAAAGGAATGATTGATAATGAATCAACAACCAGCTGATGTGATCATTTCAAGTAATGCTGTATTTACAGGTCTTAAGGATCATCCGGAGCCCGCCTCGATTGCGATTAAGGACAACAAAATCATTGCGATTGGTTCTGAGGAGGAGGTTTATTCTCATTCAGACGAGAATACGAAAATTTACCAATTTAATGACGAATTAATTATACCGGGTTTTCATGATTTCCATCTTCACATGATGGATGGGGCTGTTGCGATGAATAGTGCCAATTTATTCTCGGCACGTTCAGAAGATGAAGCGTTGGAAATGATTCGTGAATTTGCCGAATCACGTCCGCAAGATCCATGGATAATTGGCGCTTCATGGGATGCAGGATATTGGGATACGCAGCAATTACCGAATCGGTATTCATTGGATCGTATTCTCCCCGATCGTCCGGTGCTTATGTTTCACGCCGAAGGTCATTACGCATGGGTAAATTCAAAGGCACTTGAAATCGCTAATATTACCCGTCATACGGAAAACCCTTCGTATGGATTTAT
Organism: Bacillus sp. ISL-34; assembly: GCF_018613325.1. GTDB lineage: Bacteria > Bacillota > Bacilli > Bacillales > DSM-1321 > Peribacillus. The sequence continues at coordinate 14,863 of NZ_JAGGQJ010000013.1, forward strand.
TGGAAAAGACGAAACTGGAGAACCTAATGGTCTTTTATACGAAAAAGCAATGGAAGCGGTTATCCTCCATGCCTATGATTTTACTAAAGAACAAAAGAGAGAACTTTTCACGAATTTCCTCGCTCATGCAGCTAGTTTAGGAGTAACATCCGTCCACGACTTATTTGCCATAGAAGCATTGGAAATGCTTAATGATTATGATGTTTTCAAGGAATTTGAAGACAATGGGGAATTAACAGCCCGCATTCATTTATGGCCAGCATTAAATGGCAACCTTGAACGTGTGAAACAATTACGAGATACGTATCAATCGGATAAACTTCGTGTATCAGGCCTTAAACAATTTATAGATGGCGTCATTACCGCCCGTACCGCTTATTTACTTGAACCTTATGCTGATCAACCGAAAACATGCGGTGAATCTTCGTTCCCTCCTGAAACAATCAAAAAATGGGTCGTTGATGCAGATAAAGAAGGCTTTAGCATTCGTTTTCATGCCATTGGCGACGGAGCGATTCGCCTTGCTTTGGATGCTTATGAGGAAGCGCAAAAGACAAACGGTAAACGGGATTCGCGTCATTCTGTTGAACACATTGAAGTGATCCACCCGGATGATGTTCATCGGTTCAAAGAGCTAGGCGTGACTGCTTCGATGCAGCCGGATCACTTTGCGATGTCCGAAAGAGGTGTTTACACCGAGCGAATTGGTACAGAACGGGAAAAGCATGTTTTCCCGATTAAAACATTGCAAGAAGCCGGTGCGAAATTGGCATTCGGAACGGACTTCCCAATCGATACCCTTAATCCGCTTCTACAAATCTATCGTGCAGTAACGAGAATCGACAGCAGCGGAAAAACGGTATGGCATCCACATGAGCGCATCACACTTGCCGAAGCATTGAAAGCTTATACAGCCGGACCCGCTTATGGTACATTTAGAGATGAGGAACTGGGTACATTAGAAGTAGGGAAACTTGCAGATATGATAGTATTGGAACGAAATCTCTTTGAAGTTCCAGCAGCTGAAATTCCCAATACAAAGGTACAGCTAACAATCGTTGATGGAAAAGTTGTTTTTGATCATACGACGTCTTTAATCGAAAAGTAATATAATTATTAAAAGAGGATTCTACAACTGTAGAATCCTCTCAGACTGTAGACAAACTCGATGAAAATCGAGTTTGTCTACAGTCTTTTTATGGCTTTTACAATTTGAACGTTGATTTCCACTCCAGGCACTCGCTTTCCGCGGGCGGTCCGGGAGCCTCCTCGGCTTGCGCCTGCGGGGTCTCCCCTAGACGCGCTTTTCCCGCAGGAGTCTCACACCTTTCGCTCCAATCAACTCTGTTATAAAATTCAGATAGAACCTCTTTTGCCCATGGACAATAGTCTGTTCCGCTACCAATTCGTTAGCACATTGGGGAACCGGTTGCTGTTTCTTCTTTAAAATTCTTCTTTTAAGCGCTCTCCACTTGATAACAGGAACTTTAAAATTACAATTAAATTCCATCAAGCCGTTTTCACACTTAGCAAAATTCAGCATGAAAGATTGTTGGATTAATAATTCGATACATATGTTTTTCGCTTAATAACCATGCCTACTTTATTGAAAAAAGCGGGATTAAGGCCCCCCTGTATGTTAAGTATTTCAATTAAATAGGGAAGTATTGGCGTATAACGATGAAGCGCCACCAGAGTGAACAAATAGGATGTTCTCCTCCGGCTTAAATGTGCCTTTTTGTATTAAATCAATGAGTCCCGCTGCCGCTTTACCCGTATATACCGGATCCAGCAATATCCCTTCTGTTCTTGCCATGAGCTTGACTGCTTCCACCATTTCAGGTGTTGGCAAAGCATAACCTGGTCCGACATACTCATCAAAACACGTAACAGCCTCACGAGGAATTGAATTTGGTATGCCGATATGTGTTAAGGTTTCTTTAACAAGCTGAAAAACTTTCTCTTCTTGTTCCGCTTTTCCTCTGCTTACGTTTATTCCAATTACTGATACTCCACTTTGATTTCCGTGGAATCCGGCAACCAAGCCAGCATGCATTCCCCCACTGCCGCTTACACAAACAACTGCTTTCAAATCAATCCCTTGCTCAAAGGACTGCGCCAAAATCTCCTGAGCGCATGCAACATATCCCGTTGCACCAATGACATTGGATCCCCCAACCGGAATGATGTAAGGTCGATGTCCTTTCTCTGTTACCTCTTTTGCCACTTTCTGCATTTCTTGCATCAAGTCCGCTCCATTAGGGACAACTATAATTTGTTCAGCCCCCAATAAATGATAGAGAAAATAGTTACCGTTAAAATCCGGCTCTGAATTATTTGAAAGTCCCTCTTCCAACACAAGGATGCACTTCATTTTCTCTTTAACGGCAGCAGCTAGTGTCAAGCGGCAATGATTTGATTGAATGCCTCCACACGTAATCAACGTATCCGCGCCTTTTTCCAATGCATCGGCAACAAGGAATTCCAGTTTTCTTGTTTTATTTCCCCCAGCCGTCAGACCAAGCATATCATCTCGTTTAACGTAAATGGATGGTCCACCAAGAACTTCAGAAAAATGATCTAATCTCTCAACTGGTGTATATGTCGGTGTATATCGCTTTCTAGGAAATTGTGCTAAATTCATTTTAAAACTCCTCCTGTATCCTCTATGTATATTAAATAAAAGAAAATATCAATCTGACGTTCTCTTTGTTTAAAATAAACTTCGATTTCAATCATAGCATCTTTATGTAATCGAGCAACATGAATCTCACTTCTTGCATGGTCATTTGTAAAAAGAATCCCCATATACATCATTCATCGCGGCAAAGTGACCCCAAAACCGATGATTATATAACCTACTGTAAGTTTGCTTCCGCTTACTCTATGACACCCTTGTTTTCCCCAAAAGTATCAGGCAGTTCTCCCACTTTCAGCATGGATGGGTGCTTTCCTGTATTTTATACCTTACCAATCGGACAGATAGCCTTGTAAGCATCTTTGATTATAATTGTTTCATAGTTCATATAAAATCGCCGAAACAGAAACGGACTCGCCCCATTGAAATGTATAAACAATCAAAAGTCTGAAGCAGAGAATGACTTCAATCGTTTTTTAAGATAAAATAAATATACATGTATATAATTGGATTTTAGAAAGGAGCAACATGGTAACCAATCACTATCAATATTTTATAGAACAAATAGAACATTATTCTTCTAAGCCTTTAAGGGAAGCTATATTTTTTGTTATAAAAAATGCGATCATTGAAGGGATATTTTTGCCCGGAGACCGTTTAACCGAAGATGATATCGCCCAGCAATTCATTTGTAGCCGTACACCGGTTCGTGAAGCTTTGAGGAAATTGGAACAGGAAAATTTGCTTCAGGTGAAACCTGGTATTGGGATGGTCATTCCAATGTGGATATTGAACTTTTACAGCAAGAATTGGAAATCAGGAGGATGCTCGAAAACTATTCGATACAAAAAGCTTGTGAAGGAATTACGGAAGAGGAATTAAAAAAAACTGGAATGGGCAACGGATAAACTGCAACAAGCGATTAATAGTAATGACCGGATTGCGGCAAGTCGTGCAAACAATGAATTTCACCGCTTATTATATTCCTACTCGAGAAATACTCTTTCTCCAAAAAACTACTGATTCATTATGGCTTTCTTTCCGAATTTCCTTTTTATCCGCCCGTAATGAAGATGTTAGAATGGTTGATAAATCTTGGTATGGGGAACGAAACAACGAGCATTTACAGGTAATCCATGCCATTCGTGACAAAGATGCAGAAAAAGCAATAAAGGTCAATACGATCCATATCCAAAAAAAACTATGATTATTACCTTGATTACATAAAACGTGTATCACAATTCAAATTAACAAGTTTATTTTTCCCGATATCTCCAATTCTCTTCGTCCCCGATCGTACAAATTTTTTATAACCTATTGCTGCTTTGAAAAAAGAACACCCTCACCTGCATACATGTATACACCTTAGCTTAAAAAATTCCCAAGCCAATTACCACTTTCAATAATATTAATATTCTGAATTATTTGTCGATAAATTTTTCCGCTTGTTGTTAAATTTTTCATTTTTATTCCAACCGTACAAGGCCATGGTTGAAGTCCCCTTCCTGCCCATTGCCTTGTATGCTTTTTACGGTTTCACTTCTAGTAAGTTAATCAGCTGATTAGGTGGAAAAATGGCTAGGTTTTCGATTTAATGATTGCTGGGGATCATTATTCCTGATTATGTATGTTCCAAGTGCTCATACAATTGCATCCAGAACACCTTTTGATGATCGATTGTTACATGTTTACTCATCAAAACGTTCTAGCAATTCAATAATCACTTTATAGGTCGATGTTGTATCCATATAGGCATATCGGCCTTTTCCGTTAAAAAAGTTACCTGTCTGTATGATCGGATAGCCCATTTCTTCTAACATCTTCATTTTAGTCTCTATGTCTTTAACGACAAAAGAGATATGGTGAACACCCTCACCATATGTTTCAAGATGATCTTTCCACGTACTGGGTGATTCGCCCGGCTCGATCAATTCAATTTGAATTAACGGAGTATCGATGAACATATATTTTGATTTTCCTTCTGTGGGCTTCCCTTTGTAAATCACGTTTGTAATATCGCTTGAACCAGAATGGATGATGGGAGGTTTTTCAACACCCAACAACTTACAATATGTATCTGCAGCCGCATCAAGGTCTTTTACAACTAACGCAAGCTGTTCCACTTTGTTAGTCCCTAATAGCGGCTGAATGCTAGCATCTTCTGGTCTCTCCCATGCCGTTTCTCTTGGCTCTGCACTTTCAAGCATTTCAATTAACGTTTTGTGATCATCCATTGTATCCACATATACATATCTGCCGTCACTTGAAGTGAATTCACCCGTTTGCAAAGCTGGGTATCCACTTTTCGCCATGATTGGCAGCCTCTTTTGGATAGAGTCTACATCAAAAGCAATATGGTGGATCCCTTCACCTACTTCATCCAGGAACTCACGCATCGTTCCTGGATTTTTATCGGGTTCTATTAGTTCAAATTGGACGGTTGGTGTATTCAGAAAAGCCAGTTTGGATTGTGCTTCCGTTGGTACACCTCTAAAAGTGACTTTCGAAACAGAACTGTCACCAGTTAGAAATGGTTCTGCCTTCTTAATGCCCAGCAGTCTTGTGAAAGCTTCATTAGCAGCTTCAATATCTTTTACAACAAATGCGAGTTGATTAATATTCCTATTGCCCAATAGTGATTCAGTCATACTTATAAACCTTCTTCCCCATAGTTTATTTTGTTATGAACTCAACCCAGTCCGCGAACTGACAATCCTCCATCACTGGAGATGACTTCACCGGTAATTGCACGCGCTGCGTCCGATGCTAACAGGACATATGCAGCTACATGATCTTCGGGCATCTGTGCAAGCTGAAGAGGGTTTCTTTTTTTTATACTATTGGCCTTCGTTTCATTATCCACGATTTTAACGAATGGACGTAGGGGAGGAATGACCGATAATGCTGTCAGAGTGCCACCAGGCGCTACAGCATTCACCCTTATGTTAGGAGCGAGTTCAAAGGCAAGTTGCCGCATCAGCCCTATTTGGGCATGCTTGCTTGCTGTATACCACACCCCGCCTCCATCCGGATAAAAACTGGCACCGGATACGGTGAAAATAATATTGCCATTCGATTTTTGCAATTCTTTAAGAGCGGCTTTAGCACCAAAGAAAGATCCTTTAACGTTAATATCGATCAAAAAATCATATGCTTCGGAAAGTGCATCGGGAGTTACGTCGGCAAATTTAGCAAATCCATCAAAGACTCCAGCATTGGCAACGAAAACATCCAGCTTGCCAAATTGCTTGACAGTGGCCTGTACAGCCCGTTCATTGTCTTCATATTTGCTTACATCGCCTTGGTTAATGAGAATATCTTCACCAAATTCCTCTTTCATTTTCTTTAGCGTTTCTACCGAGCGGCCGATGATGCTGACTTTTGCCCCTTCTTGTATAAAACGTCTAGTGACAGCCTCTCCGATACCTGAATTGCCTCCGGTAATCAACACTACTTTATCCTTTAACGCCATTGACATTGTAACCAGCCTCCTTGTTATCTCTATTTACCCAAGTCAATATTATACGAAGATAGCAAGATTTCTGGTATTTATCGTTGATTGATCAACAATGAATATCCGTTTGGAAAGTTTCCATTTACCTTCTTCGAAAATGAATTCATCATTTCGTTCCCCCGAAATCAGATCATGTTGAATATCCGTGCTGCGGCTTCGATAAATTAGCAGATAGCTCTTGACGACTGCCTTTTCACCTTCAACAAAGTCTTTAACGCGTACATTAGAGACAAAACGCCGTGTTCTTGATGGCGGTATTTCAGCCCAAGCATAATCCGTTTTCAAACGATCCACGCGCAGTTTAAGCAGCTCAATATCATCATTAAATGTAAACATTTCCGTTGAATAATCCGGGCGTTCCACCCCTTCTTTATTAACACGTACAGGCATTTGATAACGCAAGCTCGAGTGCATTAAATCGAACCAATCATCAAATTCAATATCATCCAGTAGTTGAGCTTCATCATACAACCACTGTTCAAATTCACATTTAAGCAACATTTTCTCCACATTCATTTCCGTTCCCCCTCCCGCTTATCATTTCGTCATTAATTCAAGCCAGTACTTGTAAAAATTCCTTTGGCTCGCTTCAGTGAATTTATCATCGTAAGCAACACCCGGTCCTATAAAATCGACTGGTTCACGATGAAGCCCCATTGTATAATTGTAGGTTAAATTCTTTAGGAAAGGCATTGGGCCTTGAGCTGCTTCAGTAATATCCGTAAACACTTCCGTATCATCCTGTTCGAAAATGCCGGATGGGCTAAAGGTCAATATAAATGAATCTCTTGATCTATCTTTCCAATCTTGGGAGGCGTTCTTTTCCACGAGCATCCAAGCGATCACTTCCATTTTATTGTGACCGATTGGCCGCCACATTCTAATTGAAGTGTTGGAGATGAATTGGTCTTTGATTTTTGTATGGGATATTAAAAATGATAAGTTGGGGAAAACGTTCCCAATCATATTCTTTAAGTTTGATAACACTTCATATTGTTCTTCAGACAAATTAGTTTTAAATTCTTCTTTCAATTCCTCCGGGAAAGCGAAGTCAGGGTTAGGTGTCCCTAAGTTCAGTCCATGCCCGTTATCCGTATGGATTTGAAAACCACGCTTTGAATAGGTGGCATTGGGCACCATGCCCAGTTTGGCAATGGATCCGTGTGTGACCATCGTGTGATAGGAATCACCAACAAAGTTATCGGAACCAACTTTCCAGTTGGAATTAACAACGAATCTTTGCGGAACCCCGATTACTTCCATTTCTGCACGACCTACGAGTATATCCAAATACCATTTAATGTCTCCAAGAAACTCTTCAAGCGGCTCTGCATCTTCATTCCAAGTTCCAAATAAAAGACCTTTATAGGATTCAAGCTTTACTTTGTGAAGGCCCATTTCCGCCCGATCAAGGTTGCCCCCATATATGTCCTTTTGTAATGGCACCCCTACGAGCTCACCAGTGTTTTTGAAATTAAACCCATGGTAGGGACACGTAAATAATGACTTGTTCCCTTTATCTGCACGGCATAGTTTCATTCCGCGATGTGTGCACATATTATAAAACGCCCTGATTTCCCCTTCAGCATCACGAGTGATGATGAGCGAGTAGCCAGCTAGTTCACGGGTCATGAAGTCTCCTTTGTTGGGTACTTCAGAATCATGACCGATAAAAACCCATGTTTTCAAAAACACTTTTTCATGTTCTATATCATAAACCTTTGGGTCTCCAAGGAGGTATGCAGGTATAGCGCCTTCCTCTGGTTTAACCGTTTCGTTCAGATAGTTAATAACTTGCTGTTTCGACATTTCTTCTAAGGATTTATCAGTTTTAAGCATACTTTTTCTCTCCCTTCCAAGCTTTAAATCATAAGTCTTTACCCGATTTGAACGCTCTTTTCCTTATTTTGCAGAGTAGCCAAAACACTTAATGCCGCTAGATAACTCGTTTTCGGATTATTTGGCATCGGATCATTTTCCACTTCCAGTTTCAGTTTCCCGAACGAACCTGACGCTTCTATCAGGTGATTGTTTTTTAACACATTGGGATCGGCAATGATTTTCACTTTCGTCTTTTCAGATCCAAGACCAGCCATAGACAGCACAATCGCAACATTAATGTTTCTCGGAAACTGTTTGATGGCTTCTGCAGCAGATCCTTCAAATAATACCGTTTCTTCTGTCACTGTAGAACCTGCAGGCAATGCGTTTGGCGGTTTTCTTGTGGTGATGCAAACGGATTCAAGGCCATTCACCGCTTTTGCCGACTTAAGTACATCGAGACCTCCAATCGCACCAGACGGAAGGAGAATATTCACGTTATTCATTTTACAAATCTGATTTGATTGTTCTTCAAAGGCAGGGTTCGCCATCACGCCAATGCTGCTCAGCAAGAGGTCCTTCCCGCTTTTAAGCACTCTCAATGCATACTCTTCAGCTGCTTCAATCGTTGCAGCCTCTATGACTAAATCTACATCGGATTTAAGGAGTTCATCGACATCACTATATGGCTGTGTCCTGAATTCTTCAGCTAGCTGTGCCGCGATTTCTTCACGGCGGGCATAAATCGAAACGATTTTCCCACCTGGAAGAAGCCCGTCATTATTAATGGCCTGAAGTAGAAATTTCCCGATATTACCGCACCCGATTAAACCTAATTTCATATAGTTTCATCCTTCCTCAATCAGCAAACCCGTATGAGTCCGCAAAGAATTCCAACCCGCAATGTCTTGTTTCCCGCGAAACACCACTTTCTTTTAAGCCAGGGAAATCCAGTGCCAAGTCGCTGAAAACGGTATGATTATTATGGAAAACCGCACCAGCTTCAAGGCGATCTGCCATTTCGACAGCGATATCTTCATTCTCGGTCCAAACAGATGCACGCAGCGCAAACTCACTATCATTCGCTAATTTTACAGCTTCATCAATATCATTGAAAGGTAAAATTGGAATGATGGGTCCAAATTGTTCTACCCGAACCAATTCACTCTGCTGATCGACACCAGTAATAATGGAAGGAAGCATATAATAACCATTATCCCAAGTCTCCGGATTCAGCTGAATGCCAGTCGTGATAATATTACCTCCTGACTCAGCGGTACGTTCGATCAAGCCATTCACAAAATCATATTGTGCTTTATTATTCAATGGACCCATAGTCACGTCAGGCTGAATGCCATCACCAATTACCATCCGGCTAAACTCTTTGGTCAGCTTTTCAACAACCTCATCATAACGTGATTCTTGGACGTACACCCGTTTTACAGCAGAACAGACCTGACCCGCTGCTCGTAAAATCCCCATCCTCAAACGTTTGATAGCGGCTTCATCCATTTTGGCATCTTCCAAAATGATGGCAGGATCATTTCCGCCAAGTTCCATATATACTTTTTGCAGATTTCCAGCTGATTTCTTCATGATATCTTTTCCGGTTTCCGTACTTCCGACAAACGCCAATGTCCGTACGCGTGAATCGGAACATAGTTTGTCGCCGATAGCTTTTCCTGATCCTGAGATTACATTGATGACTCCTGGAGGAAAATGTTCAGCAACTACTTTTAAACAGGTCATTATCGTTAACGGGCAATTCGTTGCAGGTTTTACGACAACGGCATTGCCTGCCAAAACAGCAGGAATCACCCTTTTAAAGGTTAATATCATCGGAGAATTCCAAGGTGTGATTATTGCCGTGACACCTCTTGCCCTTCTTCGGATCTGGACTTTTTGATTTCCTGGAAGCACTTCAGGCTTCCACCAATCAAGTAACTCTGCTGCACAGCCCTTCATGACTTCAACACAGCGCAGTAAATCCTTTTTAGCTTCAACAAGTGTTTTCCCATTTTCACGTACAAACACTGTAACATTTTCCTCGATTACTTTTGAAAGTTCTTCTGCAGCAGTGCACATCCGGTTTGCCCGTTCCCCAATATCAGAGCGAGACCACGTTTCAAAAGCATTTTCTGCCGCTTCAATCGCTTCATTCACGATTTCTTCAGAGCATTTTGCCACCTGGCCAACTACTTCCGATGTATATGCCGGATTTACTACATCGACTTTATCCGCCGATTCTTTCCATTCTCCATTAACTAGGTATTTTCCTGAAACAAATGGGTATGTCGAAATCATTCTCAATCCTCCTTATAGTTTCCTGGGCTTGAACGCTTCCGCAGCTCCTGGCGGTCCGCCAAATGGCTTGGCCATAGGCCCCACGGCTTCCATATCAACAACGATCATTGAAGGTTTACGTCTTTCCTTTGCCTTTTTCAGTTCGGATATGAATTCATCTCCAGAACCAATACGGACAGCATCAAAATGCATGGACTCTGCCAGTTTCACAAAATCAGGACTCAATAAATCCACGGCTACCTGCCGACCATATGCGGCTGTTTGAATGTTGCGAAGAACCCCATAGCCTGAGTCATCGAACAATACGATGATAACTGGTAAGTTTTCTTCGGCTGCCGTGACCATTTCCCCTACATTCACCATAAACCCACCGTCTCCAGCCATTAGAACGACGGTTTTATCTGGACACCCCATTTGGGCACCGATTGCTGTTGGAAGACCTTGACCAATTCCGCCCCCTGATGCATGAATGGATGTTCTCGGTTCATAGATTTCGAATAAACGGCTGCCCCAAACGTTTGCCTGTACGGTTACATCACGAACTAGAATGGTATCGTTTGGTAATATCTCCCTCATGCCATCTACAAATTGCTCATAAGGTCCAAGTGTTTCCCTGAGTTGAGCGCGCACTTCATTTCTAAGCGAAAGAACTTCTTGTAAATATGAAGACTCAGCTTGAACTGAATGTTCTTCGAGCTTTTGAATGATGGCAGCTAACATATCTTTTGCATCGCCAACCAATCCTAACGTGGCTTTATAGTTCCGGTTAATGGCCTGCCAATCCGCATCGATCGCTATATGTTCTTGTGGCACCGGCACTTTCCAGTTGGATGTTTCATTCCCCCTAAACCTTACACCTACGCTAATCAATAAATCTGCATTTCTTAAAAACTCTTTTGTTGTTTCATATGCCGCAAAATGTCCGATGCATTGTTCATGGTTTTCTGGAATCGAGCCTTTTCCTGACTGACTGGTTATAACCGCTGCACCAAGGATTTCCGCTAATTTTTGCAGTTCTTGCGAAGCATTGGCACTGATGACTCCGCCACCGGCCCATATTACAGGACGGCGTGCGCCCACTATTTTTTGCACGGCTTGTTCAGGAATAAACGGCAATGGATTTGTTTCAGAAGTTAAAGCTCGTAGCCCTTCAAGTGAAAGATCTTCTATGATCGCCGATTGATAGTCAATGGGGATTTCCAATGTAACCGGACCCGTTGGTGCAGTTAACGCTTCTTGGATCGCCTTCCTTACAACTGCTGCAGATTGGTCAGGGTTTCTAAGCCTCACTGCATTTTTACAAGCTCCGCTCATCATGGACAGCTGGTCTTTACACTCATGTATGTATCCTTTGCCTGTACCAAGATAAGAAGAAGCCACTTCACCAGTAAGATGAAGAAGAGGGACGCCAGCTGCCCATGCTTCCACCAGTGAACCAGCAGCATTTCCTGCCCCTGTACCGGTACTCGTAATCACTACACCCAATTTCCCAGTTGCGCGGGCATATCCATCAGCCATGTTGACGGCACCGCTCTCGCCGCGTGAACAAATGAGTTTGATGCTTCCTTCTCTAAGAATTGCATCATAGATGGGCATATTGTGAATACTGACAATCCCGAAAGCAGTTTCCACTCCTGCTTGAACCAGCTCCTTTACTATGGAATCGGCGGTCGTAAATTCTATTTCTTCTTGTATTTTCATCGCGTTATCCTACCTTTTTAATAATATATTTATAGTGCCTTTCCGATCGCTCCTGCCGTCTCAATCGTCGAACCAGCTACATAACTTGCTTTGTCTGAAGCAAGGAAAACAATGACACTGGCCACTTCTTCCGCTTCCCCGACGCGGCCGAGAGGGATATTCCTTTTTTTCGCAAGGTCTCCGTAATACTCTTCAGGGTCCATATCAGGCGCATTTTTCAATCTTCTTCGCTCCCATTGATCGGTCCGGATCAATCCAAGACTCACTGAATTTACCAATATATTGTCAAAGGCTAATTCCTGGGACAAGGTTTTGCTTAAATTAAGGAGACCAGCCCTTGCTGCTGCAGTCGCTACCATATGACGTTCAGGTTCTTTAGCAAGCGTTGCATTAATATTAATAATCCGCCCTCCTCCCCTTTTCACTAAATGAGGATGCGTAGCACGAACGGCATATATGATGGCAAAGAACTTTAACTGAATCTGTTCTTCCCACTGCTCATCCGTTATGTCAAAAAAGTGACCCATCACGCTTTGACCGGCTGCATTCACCAATATATCGATTCCGCCAAACCTCTCAGCGGTACCATTAATGAAAGAATTCACATCCGATTTTGAGGTGACATCACATGTTGATGCAAAAATATCTGCCTTTTCACCAAATGAGAGCAATTGAGTTTGTGCACTTTCCATACGCTCTGCACTTCTGCCGCATATAGCCACTTTTGCTCCTTCAGCCAGAAACATTTCTGCTGTTTTTAATCCCACGCCCGACGTGCCGCCCATAATGACAGCCACTTTTCCTTGCAATCCTAAATCCACTCTCTTCACTCCTTTTCAAAGCCATTTCCCTTAAACGCTTTCTTTTAATATACAAGAAGCTAACTACTCCAAGAATAATGGGAGGAAATCAATATCCTCCTCATTTTTCCGTTATGACTGAATCATCTATATGAGAATCAACCCAGCCTGGATCGGGATCTCCTCCCATTGCTTTGCGGGCTTCTGGTTTCGGCGGACCTGCAATCCCCCACTGATCCATTAAATGCGGGACCCGTTTCCATACCCGTGCTCTCCACTCCGATTCATCTTCGATCGTTTCCAGATAACATGTATACTCCATAACAAAACCGCCTGGGTCTTGAAAATAACAGAAAATATTGTCTCCAGGCCCATGACGTCCAGGTCCCCAAAGTTCTGACAAGCCCGCTTTTCGCACATTGCTTATTCCTCGCATCAGTTCATCCACGGAGTCGACTTCGTATGCGATATGATTGACTGACGCATGCTCATCTTGATTGAAGGCAATGGAGTGATGTTTCCTGTTGCATCGCAGGAATGACATTTGGTGCTCACTCCAATCAGTAACTTTAAAACCAAGTACATCCGTATAAAACTCAACGATCATATCTAAGTTCTTCGTGTTCATTACAACATGATTCAATTTCACTGGGTCAACATTTTTCTTGCTCCAAATAGACGTTTGTACTTCCACCCAAGCCGAAAGCTCTATTACGCGGTTTTCCGGATCAATAAACCGCAGGCCATAACCGGCACCTGCTTCATCCAAATATCCAGGCGGTTCAATAATTCGAACGCCCTTCGATTGTAATATCCCTGCTGCACGATCCACCGCATTTTTATCGACCATGCCAAAAGCTATATGATGCAAACCACGTTTTTCTCCCTTGTGAAGGCTTAAAATATGATGTTCCGGTCCAGCCCCGCGGAAATAAACCGTATTCTCCTCTTCCGGAACATCCACTCTATCCAGTCCCCAAACCTTTTCATAAAACTCTGCTTGATCGTCGAAATTCGGAGTTATCATGCTTATATGCCGTAAATGAGTAATCCCAAGCATTTTTTATACCTCCCATAATTTAGATTGGCCTTTAGATAATTTGCATGGGCCATATTTAACAATCTAATCGAAAAGGGCGCCTCATTAATTTTCATAATGCAGGTGCCCTTTTCGGCTAAATGTTCAGTCTTTAATAATGGCTTCTCTTTCTTTAGCGCGTTGTTTACGCAGTTCTTCCAGGTCACTGCCTTCAGGATAAGTCGGCAAGTTAGGTTTCACTGCCCCTAGCATCACGAGCATGCGCGCCTCCACATCCCCGTCATTCCTAATTCCCCGATAAACCCCTGGTGGACTGCTGATGCAATCTCTCGCACTTAATTTAATTTCATGCACTTCGCTGTAGCTATCCTCTTGAATTAATGCCGTGACTTCACCCTCAAGAATGAAAAACACTTCTTCAACATCGTCGTGAAGGTGCAAAGGCCCGATACATCCCGGAGGAAGAACCATTGTACTTAAAGTGAAATGTATACCTGCAATTACATTCGTATCGTTATTGGCAGTCGCACCACGTCCGATATATCTCATCTGTGCACGTCTATAAGCGGGATCGATTTCTTCTTGGAACTTCAAGACACCCCAATCAAGCGAACGGTCTTTCAATCGGGCAACATATTTTTTTTCAAAATCCTTCACTGAAAAAGCTTCTTTTGTCATTTTAAAATTCCTCCCTTATTGGATGTTTCTAAACCGCAACATGTTTCATAAGCAAAACATTGTTTTGTCTATGAATTAAGTCTAAGATGAAAACGCTTCATTGTCAATTAGTTTTTAGAATATTTAAAACTATTTTTATAATCCGAACGCTCGGCGCTTTGGGATAAACTTGTAACGATTTAATCTAATATCCGCTTTTCTTAACACAAAAAAGTGTGGATCCCTATTGGGAGATCCACACTTTCTAAAAAGGTTATTCAGTTATTAATGGATTGGCACTTTTAAATGGTTCAGACATCTTCGTGTTGATACGGCTTAACCCCACTATATCCCATATAAACGGATAACTGCCGAGAAACTTCCAACAGTTTCGGCAAGGCAATTTTATCGATGAAATCCTCCTGGTAAGCAGACTCTGTTGCCACGACATTCAAGGCTGCCAACACTTTCCCAGTCCTGTCAAAAATCGGAGCGGCAACAGAACGTATGCCAGGGTGGAATTCCCCGCTTGTCATCGAATAGCCATTTTGCCGAATCGATTCCAGCTGTTTTTGAAATTCACCCGGCGCGGTGAGCGTTTTGTCTGTATAAGGAGTTAGATTTGAGATCTTGAACATTTGCATTAACATTTCTTTCGGTTGATATGCCAAAAGTAATTTTCCATTTGCCAAAGCATGTGCCGGAAGCCGCAATCCTATGTTCACATTGACAGCGGATACACCTCTGATTGGGGCACTTCCAACATAAACAACTTCCTGTCCATCCAAAATGGACAGATGGCAGGAGGCTCCGATTTCATCACGCAAGTTCTCCATATAAGGCTGGACAATTTCCTGGAATTTCAAGCTATTCAAATAGCTGAATCCCAATTCAAGAACCTTTGGCGTTAAACTATAACGTTTGGTATGTTCATCCTGAGACAAATAACCAATATTTTGTAATGTGAATAATAAACGATATGGTACCGTTCTGCTTACTCCCAGTTGTTTTGCAATTTCTGAAAGAGACAAACTAGGCTGTACTTCATTAAAGAGCTTAATGATTTCCAACCCTCTAACCAATGAATTAGCACTATATTTCTCTTTCTCTTTTTCTTCGCTTGCCATTCGAGTATTCCCCCCGTAGTGAATAAATCTCATTTTCTCCTGACTATAACCCATTCAGTAAAGCTTTCTTCATACCTAGAAAGAAGAACTTGCAGTATATGTACATCTTTTTCCGGCATTTAGTGAATGTTTTTGATCCATACTTAATGATTGCAAACCTGTTGTAAGTAGCATCCGTAACACCCACAGATCTTACTGATAACATAAATGGCCGGTCTTCACGCATAATGGAAAACCCGGAATAAGGAATCAATTATTAAAATATTCTTGACTCACTATCAGGTCTGACCTGATTCATACAAAATGGACATCCTATCTTCAATATCTGTCCCGACACTGGTCTTGTGTTAAATTTGATGACCGGTATCCGGACGTAAGAACTTGCGCTTCCTTAACTATACAGGAACATTTAGCGCCAGTAGCGCACTGCCCTCTGCTTTGCAAGTTCATCTGATCACATTTTGATGGATTTTAATCCATTAAGAAGTTTCCGTTTACTTTCTTTCATGCTAACTACAGCTGCTCCACGAGTCACATCTGATATAATCAACGCTTTCACCACTTCCGGAAAATGGCTAGTAAAAGCCGAGAGCGATAACCGAGCCCATCTAATGACCGAGCTGGTTTCTCCTTGTTTCCCGAACACTGCAGGAACAAGCGCCATTCCTTATCCCGATTCCTGATAATGAATCGGGCAGTTCTTCTAATTGGCAACCATTTCTACCTCACAATACTTTACTCTTCATGTATAAATAGAATAGTGTATATGTGTCAATTAAAGCATATTTACTTATATAAAACTATTTGGAAGCCTAGCTTAATTGACGTATCGATAGAAAAGCTTGTTGTTATATAACCAAATATACAAATAAAAACAAATAAAGAATTTTAATACATCATGTTTCTGCCAAAGCACAAAATTTCCCATATTAAGTATTTCATATACAAAACAATATAAATGAATTATAGATTTTCCTGATTTTAAATTCAATATCAACAAGTCAGAATTTTTAATAATTTGATAATAATTTGTTTTTTTGACACAAAGAATTAGATTTGCTTCCATTCTTAGTCCTTGCCTGATAGAGGTCCTTCTAGTCCAATAGGATGAAACAGAGTTCGCCTTTAACTGAAAGCGCTTATAAGATTGTTTATTCTAAAAATAAGAAATTGTCAAAATATTAAATTGACAATCAATTCTATTTATTTTATCGTTAAGTAAGTAAAACTTTGTTTCACTTACAAAACATACCATTGCTTATTTATCTTTCATTATTTTAACGAAAGGCGGGATACAGATCTTAATCAAAACTAGTACCTATCAAAAGGAAAACGTTTTCACTTATTCCAATGGTAAGTGTTTTAAGCAATGCTAAAAGCTATAAGGAGATGGTATTATGTTAAATGGGCAAAAAAGATGGCTGTATATTGCCGTTCCAATTTTTTTCTTTTGGTTTTTCGGACAAATTGATAAGGTTGGCATTTCCATCATTCAAACAGATCCAGAATTCTTGCATGCACTTGGGATGACAGGCGACGACAAAAATGCGAAGATCGGTCTTCTTTCTTTTGTATTCACCATTGCTTATGGAGTTTCGAATCTTTTTTGGGGCTTCATCATTGATAAATTAGGTGCCCGAAAAACAGCCATCGCCGGATTATTCGTATGGACTCTTACCATGATTACATCAGGTCTAGCAAATTCATATGAAATGTTTTTAATTAGCAGGGTCATTCTCGGTTTTGGCGAAGGGATGATGATTCCAGTTTCCGGTAAATTTATTTCTAACTGGTTTAATAAACGAGAATTGGGGAGGGCCCAGGCATCATGGCTAACCGGAAACTATTTAGGTCCTGCAATTGGAGCCGTTGTTTTGGTACTCGTGATATCTTTACTCCATTGGCAAGCAGCTTTCTTTATGCTTGCAGCCTTCAACTTGTTTATTAATATCCCGATGTTCATCTTTTTGACGAGGAATACACCAGAAGAGCACCCCCGTATAAGTAAGGAGGAATTGGCTTTCATCCGCCAATCGGATGATGAAGAGAAAGAAAGCGTCCCTTCCGAGAGTAAGAGTTTCGCCCAGGATTATCGTTTCTGGATAGTCTGGTTCGGCATGCTCGTATGCTCCTTCCTTTTTTTCGGGATCAGCATTTGGCTTCCTACCTATCTCATCGAAGCAAAAGGATTCGAAAAGGAAGGGATGTCAAGCATTACTTCGCTTTCCTGGCTATTTGCTTTAGGATTTGTCTTGGCATGCGGTTTTCTGGCGGACAAAACCGGACGTCCAAGTTTGATGGCCTCGATTCTATTTTCATTGACGGCTGCCTTTCTGACTGTAGCGGTATTCATCCCCAATCCTATTTTGGCCGGGGTATGTATGGGACTGGCAATGGGATGTCAAGGCGGCGTGTTCCATCTAAGTAATATGCTCATGGTAAAATACTCAACACCTGAAACGGCAGGACGGGCTGCTGGACTAATGGGATTCACGAATATAATGGGAGGCTTTTCAAGCTATATCATGGGGTGGCTTCGTGACTTGTCCGGCGGGGATTTCAGCACTTCGATCGCCATGCTGATTTTTGCAGCCCTCTTAGGTTTGGGAGCTTATATATTCTCCATTAAGAGAGAAGCGGCAGAACTGCGCTTATCACCTATACCTGTACAAAAGATACAAGTATGAAGTCCTTGTAAGATCAGAATGTTTTATCACCTAAATTAACAATCAAACCCTTGAATAATCAAGGGTTTTTTCTTGATCCTACTAAAGAGCAAGCCCGGTACAATAGAAGTTAGAAAGAGCAAATGCCAGTCGGTATCGCTTTTTCTTTACATATCCCGATAAAATTTCCGACCGCTTACCCCGAATCACTCCTTTATTTGTATAAATATGTCGATAGTTAAAATATTCAAAAAATGATTTTTTTTTGAATACCCATGTTATATTGTTAATGGAAAAAAATACTTGTCAAGTAAGGTGAGTGTGTGAATATTGAAGTTTTAATTCTCCATTATATTCAGGAAAAACGTCAAAAGCCTAACCATGCCAATGAGTTATTGGATTACATTCAGAATGAATATGTAAACGGGAAGCTGTCAATCTTGCAATATAGAAGCCTCTGTCAGGACTTATATCTTCGAGGAGCCAAACAAACGTCTCCTGGATGAAACTACACCCTTGTCAATAGTCTAACCACTTCCAAACTTTAGAGCTCCTCCAGTCAAATACTTTGTAAGAATACAAGTATGTTCATAATAAAGAAAAGCCTCCGTGATCTGTCACCCCAAGACAGATCACGGAGGTAAATGCGACTTAATCAAGCATTGCAAAAATTTTCTTTAATTAAATGAATATATCGAAAATTAAAACCAAACCGAATGCCACGAAGGAAAGTAATGTTTCCATGACTGTCCATGTTTTGAAAGTTTCTTTAACGGTTAATCCCAAGTATTCTTTTACTAACCAGAAACCGGCGTCATTAACATGGGAGAACATAAGTGAGCCTGCTCCCGTGGCAATAACGAGCAATTCTAGATTAACACCCGTCATATTGGCCACGACCGGTGAAACGATCCCTGCTGCCGTGGTCAAAGCGACGGTTGCAGAACCTGTGGCAATCCGAATCAATCCGGCCACAAGGAATGCAAGAACGATCGGTGATAAAGAAATTTCTTCAGACATGGAAGCGATTGCAGTCCCTACGCCACTATCAATTAAAATTTGCTTGAACCCTCCGCCAGCACCGATAATAAGAATGATGGAAGCTAACGGCAATAAACATTCTTCCGTCAACTTTTTAATTAATGATTTGTCCATACCCTGTCTGTAGCCCAAGAAATAGTAAGCTGCAAAACAGGAGATTAATAGGGCAATCACCGGACTTCCGACAAACAATAAGAATTTTTCAATGGAACCCGGTATCGGCAGATAAGGCGCCACTACCGTTAAAACCATCAACAATACTGGCAAGAGGATGATGAAGAACGAAACTCCAGTCCCTGGTAATCCACTTGACTTTGTTACAACCCGGATCAATTCCGGTTCTCCGACAGGAATGACCCGTTTATGAATCCATTTTGCGAATAGAGGTCCAGCGATTACAGCAGTCGGGAATGCGATGATCAATGAGTACAGAAGTACGTGTCCCATGTTAGCATTATAGATTCCAATGGCTGTCATGGCTCCCGGATGCGGAGGTACCAGCCCATGTACGATTGATAAACCGGCAAGTACTGGAATACCTATTAACAAGATGTTCACTTTGGTTGATTTCCGAATGGAAATGACCAAAGGCAGCAATATGACTAAACCAACCTCGAAAAATACCGGAATGCCGATGATGAAACCAGATAAAAGCATGGCCCATGGCAGGTTCTTCACGCCGAATTTATTAATGAAAAAGTCAGCAACCTGCATACCGGCTCCAGAGTCGGACATCATCTTTCCTAAAATGGTCCCTAAGGCCAATATTCCAATAAGGTGACCAAGGACCGCTCCGACACCCGTTTCATAAGCTCCAACAATCTTGTCCATTGGCAGTCCAGAAAAAACCGCTAAAAATAAACTGGCTACAGTCAAGCTAATGAATGCATGCCATTTCCACCATGATACCCCCAAAATAACAATTACGATTGCTATCAGCGTGATTCCTAATAAATATAGATCCATATGTTCTCCCCACCCTTTTGAAATCGCTTACAGTCAAACCAATACAATAAATGGGATTATTGTACCGGCTCGTTATATGTCACGATGTAGTTCTGTTTAGCCGTATTGTAATACCCTTCACTGTATTCCATAACATTTCCGTCCCCATCACTGGAAATCCGAATTCTTTTTAGTACTGGACTATTGTTTTCGATTTTCAGTGTTTCGCAAATGTGATCCGGAGCGATGGCAACGGCAAACTCATCTCTGAATGTTTCAAGTTTGACGTTTTGATCTTCCAAAAAGCGGTACAAAGAATTGATTTGGACCTCTTTTATCTCTTCTTGGTTTATATCAAGTGAAACATAATGTGTAAAGTAAATATAAGGTTCATTGTCCAATAAATATATCCGTTCAATACTTATGCAATGGTCACCAAATAAAGAATGCAGCTTAGAGTCTGCAGAAAGGTCAACATGACTTATGTTTAACACCTTTTTTAAAATAGAGTGCCCTTCCTCCACCAACAGCTCTGTGAAACGCTTTCCTTTGGAAAGTTTGACAATCGAACCATTAGCTATGACTCTAGTGCCTTTGCCGCTTTTCTTTTCAACATACCCCTCTTGCACAAGTTCTTTGATTGCATTACGGACAGTGACCTTACTTACGTTGAATTCTTCCTCCAAAAGAGGCTCAGAGGGAATGTTTGTGTCGATGGCATAAACCCCATGTAAAATACGATCCTTTAATATTTCTTTTATTTGTAAATACATCGGTCCATTTTTTCTGTTCACATTCATTCCTAATCTCCTGCCTTTTATCTCTTAATATCTTCCATTTTACCTT
The DNA here is from genome assembly GCF_018613325.1 of Bacillus sp. ISL-34. GTDB lineage: Bacteria > Bacillota > Bacilli > Bacillales > DSM-1321 > Peribacillus. The sequence goes on from NZ_JAGGQJ010000013.1 coordinate 35,962, forward strand.
CCATTGCCGAGAGTATCTCCTTTTCGGTTGCCAAAGGAGTATCTCCAACGACAGTACATGCCAGCATTCCTGAAACAGCCGCGAACCGAACTGTCTTTTCAGGGGAATATCCCCGCAATTCGCCATGGAGGATTCCGCTGGTGTAAGCATCGCCTGAACCTATTCTATCATATACGGAAAATGATAGGATATCGGAAAAGTAAAATGTTCCTTCCTTGTACATATACCCCCTCAGCGTATGGCTATTATCACTGTTGATTGAACGATGTGTCCCTGCTATCGATTGAATATTGAATTTCTTCGCCACTTCAGGAATCAACTCAATAAGCTGCTCTTCCCTAGTGGAGCCTTCTGACTTCATGCCTAAAATATATAGGGCGTCTTTCTCATTCATCATGACTATATCAGCCAAAGAAAGCATTTCTTCATAATGAGGCTTTGCGTCTGCGTAACCTCCCTCCCATAAAGAGGGGCGGTAATTGCAATCGAAACAGACTGTACCGCCTTTTTCTTTGACTTTACCTGCCAGCACCTTCATACTTTCCCGTACATTTTCCGCCATTGCAAGCGTGATTCCGCAAAAATGGATGATATCCGTACTTTCCGAAATCATATCCATATCATAATCGGATAAGGAGGCTGTATTAAAACTGCTTTCCAGTCGATTGGAATATGTGACACGGCTCGCCCGCTGTCCAAAACCATTTTCCAAAAAGTACATCCCCAAGTATTTGCCGCCTCTAGAGATGAAGTTCCTTCCAATTCCTAATCGCTGCAAAGATGAAATCGCTGAATCCCCAAGGGGATTATCCGGTAACTTTGTCACAAGATACCCATCATGTCCTAGTTTTGTCATCGCAGAAGCAACGTTTACCCCCGTGCCTGAAAAGGAGTATTGCAGAGTGTTAGCCTGTGATAGCAATTCATACCCAGGTACCTGCAAACGCATCATTACTTCCCCGAATGCCACAATCCTTTTAGGCATATTTTTCAACCAATTTTTTTGTTATGGCTAATAATTTCCGTACATCCTCCCCATTCGTTTTACCAGTCTCTTCATCGATGATGGAAGAATATACATGGGGAATGACTTTAGGCACTTTTGCTTCTAATGCGATTTCTAATATGGTCTCGAAATTATTTAAATCGATTCCACCTGTTGGTTCCAAAGCAAATCCCTCTTCACCACAAGCTTTTGCAACAGCACGATATTCATCTTCATGCTTAAGGCCTTTCATCGGAAAGTATTTCAATGCATTTCCTCCCATATCGCGAACAAGCGCAATGGCAGCTTTGATAGGCACAATGGCAGTTTCTGCACCTGCACTTACTGGACCAGTGGAGATATTCACATAACCAACTTTCCCAGTTGGAGAAACAAGTGAATTTATCCAGCTATCCTTCTCACCTAAATTGGCCCTCGTAGCACCAACAGCCGGAAAAACCTGGTTAATATGACTGCCTGGATAGTATTTTGCTATTTCTGCGACAACTGCTGCCTGTCTATTATCGCCCGCGCCCAATCCTATTGAAACGGCCTCATCAATGGCTTTCCCGTATTCTTTCATTGCTGTAACACCAGCTTCGACAGTTGGATAATCCTTTGAGAGTACACCAACCAATACATGTCCTTCCGCTGCTTCAAAGACTTCCACTGCATTTTCTACACTATTTGCCAGTACATTTAGGGCTACACGATCATTCAATAAACGTTTGTTTATGTTTGTCATCCTTGTTTTCCTCCTAGTATGGTTCTTAATTGTGCTTCAATGACATTTATATCATCACCTTGCAATGGACGCGGATCTATATCGAAAAAGCCTTGCCGTATCCCATAATCACGTGTATAAATGGCAATATCCCCATTTCTGAGCTGCTCGTTCACTTCTTTCGCCGTTGTTTCCGTTATCAAAGGATCAATGGAAATACGTGCTCTATATATGGCACGGCCGGCTTCATCCTGAACTATCGTTACTTTTACGCCATCAATGGAGTCAAGTGATGTGAGAACTTTTAAACTAGCTTTTTCTTTTTCGCTAGTATCCGTCTTGACAAAATACTCATCCATTGCCTGAAGCAGCCCAAAGGTAGTTTCCTTTCCAACCTTCATGCTCCTTCCGATACAGTGCAATTGAACCTTTACCCATTCGATATATTTTTTTCTGCCAGCAACGATACCGGATGTGGGTCCTTCAATTGCTTTTGATCCACTATAAATCGCCAAGTCGGAGAATTGTACATATTTTTCCAAATCCTCCTCCGCTGCTGCATCGACAATCAGAGGGATATTATTCGTTTTGGCCACTTCCCATGCTTCTTCGACAGATATCATATTTTTCTGAACAGCATGATGCGATTTCACGTATAAAATGGCAGAAGTATTTTCATTTATGGCATCCGCAATATGTTCTGCCTTCCCTTCGTTTGCATACCCAACTTCAACCAATTTTCCGCCACCCAGGTAAATCATGGTTTCAACCGGTGCACCATACTGAACGTTATGGCCTTTCAGCATGATGATTTCATTCTTTTGGATCGGATCTTGATGAAGCCGTTCGCTTTTCCTTCTGTTTCCTTCAGTAACGATCGCCGCTACTGAAAGTGCAATTCCACTTGATGCTGAGTTTACGACGACAGCTGCTTCAGAATGAAGCAAATTTGCTATATGCTGACCTGACTTATCGACTAAATCAGAAATTTCCACATAATTTTGCCCGCCTTTTTTCATCGCGTCCATCACTGTGTCAGTTGGGGCAGAAACCCCCAATATGCTCATTCTTCCGCTTGCATTAATGACTCTTTTCAAACCGTATTTAGCATTCAATGAATTCTCCATTTATAACCACTCCTTTTACAACAACTCTTTTTTCTGCCATCCTTTTTTCACCATCGGAATCCACTAAAAGGGTCGGCTCATTCTTGATCGAGAATAGAGTCAAGTTCGCAATATCCCCAGCTGAAATCCTGCCTAGCTCTGGTTTATGCAACCAAGCTGCTGCATTGATGGTAACGGCATCTATTACTTCTTTTAATGGATAACCGAGATACAAAAATTTTGTAAGCACATTTGCCATATTAAAAACTGGCCCATTCTCTCTGTTTTTCCGATATATATCCGTACTGATCGTATTGAAGCGGATTCCCCGCTTTTTCGCCATTTCTGCGGTTTTAAAGGAAAAGCTTGCTGTTCCATGACCTACATCCAAATGGACACCACGTTGTATCGCCTTATTTAACTCAGGTAGCGGCTCTTCTCTTTCATCAAATAAATTATTCGCTTTACCATTTAAGAAATGCGTAATAATGTCCTTTTCCTCAAGTAAATCAAGGACTTCCTTAATATCCGGCGGCCCTGAACCGATATGGACCATTAATGGTAAACCAGTTTCAGCCGAGAACTTCCTAGCGATTTTTAGTGGCTCGACTCCATTTGGACCAACCACACTTTTACTTATTCTCGCTTTAAGTCCAACGACAAAATCTCCGTACTTGGAAATTGCCTCCCTTAATTCCCCTTCGTCCAGCCATGAAATATCCGATAACTCATCAATCCTTTTCAATCCAATCCGCGAAATATTCAGAAAGGCGAAAACATTCGTTTTGGAATTTTCACAACTGCTAACCAGATCAGATATCCTATCTGCCCCCGTGCTTCCTGCATCAATGACCGTTGTTACACCAGTTTTATATCCAATCTCATCAACCTCATCACCATAAGGATCGAATTCCGGGAAAGCATGTACATGCATATCAATCCATCCGCTCGATACAAAAACTTTTTGATCATAATCAATTATCTTATCCCCTGTTGCTGTTCCGGGAAGTGCGATTTCTTTAATCATCCCATTTTCCAGTATGATATCCGCTGCATTTCCCTCTAACATCTTTACATTCTTCAGAACTAACGTATCTGTCATTTCCCTCATCCTTTTCGGTACATCCTATAGATTGCAAGTACTTTGTATACGGTTACACTGAATTGTGTGAGAATTCACTTCATTTCTCTTTACAAAAATAGATTATCATATTTTGTCGAACTAATCAATATAACGTTATAATGTTTAATTGAAATTAACAGAATTTTTAATAGATCCTCGCTTATTTTTCTATGTGCTCATTAGTTTCTTCCATATATATTGATCTCATTTAGGTTTTTTAAAATTTCCTGTGCTATTCATAAAAAAGGCGGGAGGAAAAACAATCTGTTTTTCCTCCCGCCTTTTTATTTTTTCACGGCTTCTTACAAAATTACCATTGATTATCCAGAAATAATGATTATAAAGAAAAACTAACTCTAATTCAGACTGCAGACAAACTCGATGAGATTTTAAGGGTTTGAACAATTTGAACGTTGCCTCCAGGCACTCGCTGGCAGTCCTTATAGATTAATAGCAGCATATTATTCCGGAAAACACGCTTATCATGTATCAGGCTATGCTTGTGGTACTAAAATAACGTATATATATTACACTAAGTCTAATCTTTCATTTAGGAGCCCTCGTTAAATTACAGAGGAAATGGTGCTTTGCATAAATAAAAAAACCAAGAATGCTGATTTAAAAGCATTCTTGGTCTTGTTATACTTTTTTTATGACAACCCCCTGATACATGTCCCATTCCTAAGCCTTTAATTTACCTTTTTCGATCCTTTCCAATGGATTTCCCTCAAACGGTATTTTTGCAGCTTACCTGTTGCCGTTTTCGGTAAAGACTCTACGAATTCAACTTTTGTCGGTGCTTTAAAGTGGGCCATTTTTGAGCGGCAAAAGGTAATGATCTCATTTTCTGTCACTTCCGCATTGGGGTGCAGCACAATGATTGCCTTAGGCGTTTCTCCCCATTTATCGTCTGGGATGGCAATGACCGCCGCCTCCAGAACATCTGGATGTTTATACAATACCCCTTCCACCTCTGTAGAAGAAATATTTTCTCCCCCGGAAATGATTAAATCCTTAGCCCTGTCCTGTATTTCAATATATCCATCAGGATAGGTCACCGCCAGATCCCCTGTATGAAACCATCCACCCCTAATTGCTTCAGCCGTCTTTTCCGGATCCTTATAATATCCTTCCATTACAACATTGCCGCGAGTAATGATTTCCCCCAGTTCCTTTCCATCCCAAGCGACTGCTTTTCCATCTTGATTGACTACCATCGTTTCCCCATTGAAAACCAATTCAATACCTTGTCTCGCCTTTATTATTGCTTGTTCGTCCGCCGATTTGGCTTCAAACTCATCCTTCCACTCGTTATATAGGATGAAAGGGGAAGTTTCTGTTAATCCATATACGTGAATCATATTCAAACCAAGGATTTCTTGCGCCTTTTGTATAAGCGCTGCTGCTGGAGGAGCACCTGCTGTTGCCATCCTTGGACGCACTTTGATATTTGTTTCTTTTGCTTTAGGATCATTCACTAGCATATTGACGACAGTAGGTGCTCCACATAACAATGTAATATTATGCTGGGCGAATAATTTGAGGATAAGAGGGGGATCAACTTTCCTTAAACATACATGAGTCCCGCCAGTAGCCGTTACCGACCATACACCTCCCCACCCATTTGCGTGAAACATTGGCAGGGTATGTAAGTATACATCGTCATGCTTCACTCCAAGGTGATAAATGAAATTAGCGGCGTTCATGTAATTCCCGCGATGGGTTAACATTACCCCTTTTGGTTTTGAAGTCGTTCCACTCGTATAATTTATAGTCAAAAGTTGATTTTCATCGATTGTAACCTCTGGCAGCTCTTCATCAATTGCATGCAAAATGAAATTCTCATAGTCTATTCCAGGTAAAGTGGTTTCATGTCCTTCAGCAGGCACGATAATGATTTTTTCCAATGAAAGTCTAGTAATGATCTTTTCGATCGGAGCGGTGAATTCTTCATCGACTATCAACATTTTTGAATCGCTATGTTTGATAATATATTCCAAATCCTCTGCAGCAAGCCTATAATTCAAAGGAACCATTACCGCTCCCATTTGACAAATTCCATAAAAACATTCCAACATATAATGCGTATTTGGCAACATTACTGCAATATGGTCGCCTTTTTCAATTCCCGAAGAATACAGTGCTTTGGAAAGTTGATCTGACCGCTGCCCGAATTCCTTGTATGTAAACTCTTTCTCTTCATCGATGACTGCCACTTTATGAGGATAATATTTTACGGCCCTGCGCTTCCAATCCATTGGGGTTAATGGGGAAAACATTTTACCATCTCCTTCTATTGAGATTCTCTGCTTACAGCACCAGCTGTTTCGTCATGATGAATCATTGAGTAAAAAACTTCTTAACCTTTTGATACATATTCATTTTCCAAACGTCATATCTTCTGTAGTGGATTTCTTACATCATATAATTGAATGACGTTTATACTCGTAATTTTTTTAATTATTCTGATAATTACTCTTAAAAACAGTGGAATTCACTGTTTTAATAAATATATAGTGCTTCTTCTTTCTATTATAATGGAAACTGTACACGTCAGGAAGACTATATTTTATTCTCTATGCGTGACGAGACATGTTCGGTCAGTTTCCCAACGATTTGTTTGAGCCGTTCCGTTTCCTCTTCATTTAGGACGCTATAAAAGTCACGAAAGATTTTGGCAACACACTTTTTGATGGAATGATAGGTTTCCCTTCCCTTTTCGGTGGACTGGATAAAAACGACCCGCCGATCATCCTCACTGTGTACCCGCTCAATCAATTTCTTCCGTTCAAGCCGGTCAATTAGTGCAGTCCCTGCTGCAGGTTTGATCTTCAAATGATTCGAAACATCTTTAACAGCTATGGATTCATTCAAGACTATTAATTGCAATGCGTGATACTGTACAGAAGTTATATCAAATTTAACCAATGACGGTTCCACCAATTCCTGTGAGAGGCTGCTTAGTTCCTTGATTTCTAGATGTAAATTATACAGTTCACTTGAATGCATGTTTGACAATCCTTTCTTATTGACACTATCTATCTAAAACTATAACATAATTAACGTATCAAAAAATTAACCATGCGAATTAAATTGGTTATTGATTTTTAAAGAGAGAGAGGCTGTCCCATGTCAGCAGAACAACGCAAAAAGATCATTATCCTCATGATCAATATGTTTATAGCAATAGGAAGTTTCGGTATCATCATACCCATTTTACCAGCATACCTGGCCTCCATTAATCAAGGCGGAACCGCCGCTGGCCTAATGATCGCCATTTTCGCAGGTGCACAACTTATCTTTTCGCCAATTGCCGGAAAATGGACGGACCAATACGGGCGCAGAAAAATGATTATTTATGGATTGGTCGGTTTGACATTATCCATGTTTATTTTTTATGCAGTCAATTCCATTTGGTTATTGTATGCTTCACGTATCATCGGCGGGATCGGGGCAGCTTTGCTTATACCCGCAATTTTTGCTTATGTAGCCGATATAACCACATTTGATCAACGCGCAAAAGGCAATAGTTTAGTATCTGCCGCCATGTCCCTCGGAATTGTAGTCGGTCCGGGAATTGGAGGATTTTTAGCTGACTTTGGCTTGAAGTTTCCCTTTTTGATTTCTGCGCTTGTATCCCTATCAGCAGTGGTATTTTCGATATTTGTTTTAAAAGAAAGCGAAACGGCACAGGTTCCACATTCCATGGATGCAAAAAATGAAACGATGATTCGGAAGATTGTCTTATCCGTAAAAATGCCCTATTTCATCCCACTCATCATTACTCTTGTAATGAGCTTTGGCTTAATGGCATATGAATCTGTAATTGGTCTTTATCTTGATAATCAATTCAATTCAAGTCCTAAGGACATCGCCGTCATGGTTACAGCCACCGGTATCGTCAGTGTAATTGTACAACTGTTTGTCGTCGACCGGATCGTACAACGTTTCGGGGAAGTGAATATTCTGAATATCTTTATCAGTGTTGCAGCAATCGGTTTCCTCCTATCACTTTTTGCTTCAAGTTACCTGATTTTCTTTTTAATTTCGCTTATCATCTTCCTATCCACTTCCATCTTGCGTCCAGTTCTTAACACACTGATTTCCAAGATGGCAGGAAATGAGCAGGGCTTTGCAATGGGTATGAATAATGCGTATATGAGCATCGGAAATGTGCTCGGACCCACACTTGCCGGAATGATGTATGATGTCCACATTACCTATCCGTTCATGTTGGGCCTTATCCTTTTATTCATTACTTTGATGATTACAATGGCTTGGCAAAAGCGATCTCTTCATGCTAAGGCATTATCCTAGAGCTTAAAAGGCATTTCAAGTTTCATGACTTAACAAAACCCCCGAGTAGTAGCCGCTATTCGGGGGTTTTCATTATGATTTTTATATCAATTGAAATCCTCCAAAACCGCATATTCACGATTAAAACGTTCAAATTTGCCGAGTCGAATCTCACGAGTAATACTTCTCTCGAGTATTCGCTCCAATTTCATGCCGGAAACTGCTCAAAAATTTTGCGTAACAGTCGAATTCACGAGTATTTGCTTCGAATTCACGAGTAAATGGACGAATCTCACGAGTATTTGCTCCATTTTCACGAGTAAATCGTACGAATTCACGAGTAAATGGACGAATCTCACGAGTATTTGCTCCAATTTCACGAGTAAATCGTACGAATTCACGAGTAACGTTTCCAATTCTCGGATATTCGCTCCATTTTCATGCGAAAGCAGCTCAAAATCTTGCGTAACAGTCGAATTCACGAGTATATGCTTCAAATTCACGAGTAAATGCTTTAATTTCTGGAGTATTTGCTCCTATTGCTCCTTAAGTTTATGATTTTGTTTGACCAAAATAAAAAGCGACCTTATTTCCATGAATAAGGCCGCTTATCATTCAGTTTTTCTCATTTATATTGTTATAAGGGGAAAATGAATTTCATTTAATATAAACTGCTTTTTTCCCTTTACTGCTTTCAAATGCCGCATCAATGATTTTAATGACCGATAATCCCTCTTGGGCGGTTACTGGAGCTTTTTTCCCGCTCAATATACTATCGGCAATTGCCTGATAATACGTTAAATAAGATCCATGCAGTGTTTCAATGGTTTCATGTATCTCATTTTCTCCTTCAACCGTAACCAGCTTACCATATAATTCGGGATCATCTGCACCCCAAGAGTCATCCATCGGTTTTTTTCCCTCACTTAGGGCTGCCTCTTGGCAGTCAAGTCCGTACTTGATAAATGTTCCTTTACTTCCATGCACCTGATAGCGCGGTCCATTAAACGGAACGATTGAGCCTGAATGCAATATAACTCTCAGCTTTTCATATCCTAATATCACATGGAAATAATCATCCGTTTCTGCATTTTCTTTTTGCGAAAATACATCTGCCCAAACGAATTGCGGCAACCCGAACAAATGCAGTGCTTGATCGATGAGATGTGACCCTAAATCATAAAGCATACCTGATCCCGGGCCTGGTTTTTCCCTCCATCTATCCCTGACCACAGGCCGGTATCGATCATAATGGACTTGGTATGTATTGATTTCCCCAAGCACTCCATCATCCATAAGTTTTTTCACGGTCAAAAAGTCATTATCCCATCTCCGGTTATGATAGACACTTAATAGCAGATTCTTTTCCTCGGCAATCTTAATGAGCTCCTCAGCCTCCCAAGCTTCCACTACCATCGGCTTTTCGAGGATGACATGCTTCCCGGCTAACAAGCTTTGCTTGGCCATTTCATAATGCAAACCGCTCGGTGTCGTAATAACAGCCAAATCAATGGACGGGTCTTCAAGAATTTCCTCTAAGCTGCTTACCACTTCCACATCTTTCAAATCTTTTTGGACTTTTTCCTTATTGGAGCTGACAACTTTCGCTATTTGAAACTGCCCTAGAACACTAAGTAATGGCGCGTGAAAAGTAGCTCCTGACAATCCGTACCCAACTATGCCCACTTTAATTTTTCTCATTTTCGTTCCCACTCGCTTTCTTGTTCCTCTTAAACATACATTTTATTATATTTCATTATCCGGGTATGTATCTCTCAAGAACTTGACAGACTGATTAATCAATTCTTTCAATACATTAATATCGATATCTGCCACTTTATTGATGTACACACACCCTTTTCCGGAAGTGTGTTTTCCAAATGCCTGTAACAATTCTTCCCTTTTTTTGTCCCCTGGGGAGAAATATAAACTGATTTTTGCTTTTCGAGGCGAGAAGCCCACCAGAGGGGCATCGCCTTCGTGACCTGATTCATATTTATAATGATAGGTACCGAACCCTATGATGCTCGGTCCCCACATCTTTGCGTCATAACCTGTCGTATTGGTGAAAACATCCAACAACTCATATGCATCTTCACGTTTTTTCGGATTATCGACGTTCTCAATGAACTCAATGACACTACTGTCAGTTTCTTTGGTTTTTTGTTTATACATGGCCGGAACCTCCCCTATACTAAAAGGTTGAAAAATGCAAAAGATATCCTTTGCTCAAAACTTAGTACACTATATGAATAGTGTTTTTAGATTAACGTGTATGTATACAGCCTTCATCACCGATGAAATCCTGACTATCAATGATTGACGGACGGGCTTCATTACTAATTCTCCAAGCTTCATGGCAAATCCTTCATTCAATACCCTTATATATTATAGAACATTGATTCGTTTTATTCTATTTTAAGAGCAGAGTTTATAAAGGTAAACCTTTTGCGCGTTTAATATCAGTCCTTTATCATAAAAATCTCTACGATCAGAAAATCTAATCCTGATCGTAGATTTTTAGTGTATCAGCTATTGCCGCCGGATCTTTTCAATTTCATCAGCTATGAATTGTACCTGTGTCCCTACGATGACTTGAATGCTTTGGGGACCCACGATATTGATTCCAGCAACCCCTGTTGATTTGATTTTATTCTGATCGACAGCTCCCATATTTTCCACTTCAACTCTTAAACGGGTTACGCAGTTATCTACAGATGATACGTTGGCGTCTCCGCCTAACCCCTCATAAATAGCGGAAGCCATTCCAAAGAATTTACTCTCATTATCCCCGTCTTGACTGCTGTCTGTCTCCGCAATCGCTCCTCCGCCATCAAGCTCATCTTCTGAATCATCTTCTCTGCCGGGAGTCATTAAATTGAATCTTGTTATCAAGAATCGGAATAAGAAATAGTATATGACAGCAAAAGCCAGTCCTTGAAGAAGCAGCATATAAGGTTCATTTGCCAGTGGCAATCTTGAACTTAATACAAAGTCAATGAATCCTGCACTAAAACCAAACCCTGCTGTCCATTGGAAAGTCGCAGCAATAGCTAATGATATTCCTGTTAATAAGGCATGCACAACAAATAGGGCTGGTGCAACAAACATGAAAGCAAATTCCAACGGTTCAGTGACGCCTGTGAAAAATGATGCGAAACCGGCTGCGAGCATTAATGAGGCCACTTGTTTTTTCTTTCGTGATTTTGCTGAATGGTACATGGCAAGAGCCGCTGCCGGTAAACCGAACATCATGACGGGAAAGAATCCGGCTTGATACATGCCTGTGGTTCCTTTTATTCCTGTTCCAGCCCAGAATTTACCGATATCGTTAAGGCCTATTACATCGAACCAGAATACGGAGTTTAACGCATGGTGTAAACCTGTTGGTATCAAAAGCCGATTGAAGAATCCATAGAGTCCTGCTCCAGCAGCACCTAATTCACTTATTCCTTCCCCAAATATAACTAACCAGGAGTAGATGAGTGGCCATACGAAGAATAATATAAGAGAAACCAGTAACATTACAACCGCAGTAAGGATCGGGACAAGGCGTTTACCGCTAAAGAAAGCGAGTGCATCCGGCAGCTCGACCTTACTGAACCGATTATACATTGCTGCCGCTATAAGGCCCGAGAGGATTCCGACAAATGCATTTTCTATTTTCTCAAAAGCTGGATTTACCTCTTTTGCATCAATTCCCTGCAGCATCGCCACCGAGTCCGTGGAAAGCAATGTCGTTACGACTAGATAGGCTACCAGCCCGCTCAAAGCGGCGGCTCCATCTTTTCCTTTCGACATCCCCAACGCCACTCCAACAGCAAACAAGATAGCCATATTGTCAATGATCGAAGAACCTGCTTTTATTAAGAAAGCCGCTAACGGACTTCCCGCTCCCCATCCTGCTGGATCTATCCAATAACCGATCCCCATTAAAATGGCGGCTGCCGGCAATACGGCTACTGGCAGCATCAAGGAACGTCCAATTTTTTGAAGATATTTTTTCATTCCGCTTTCCTCCTGTCAATTACTGATTTAGGGCAAACCCCATATTCTATTAGACAACGGTTCCTTCCATTTTAGAACTTCATTTCATATATAATTCAGGAATAAAGTCTTAGCGATATACTCCTCCATCGAAAGTTCATAAAAAAAGAAAAGTCCAACCGGACTTTTCTTTTTTCACTTATTTATAGAGCAAGTAGTTTTTGCGAACCTTTTTAAAAGCATCCTGCTTTGCTTGATATTCTTTCATGATTTCATTTACTGATGAACCTTCTTCGATTCTTGACATTACCCAGCCATTGCCAATCAATAAATTGAAATTTTTGGCTGCAAGGAATTCGAAATCACCAGGATATAGATCCTGAATGGTCTTGATGATGTGAAGTCCAGTAGGGACAGCCTTGAATTCCTCTCTATCCGTTATATAAATTTCCACACCGTGGCTGAGTTTACCTGCATGTTTTGAAAATGTAGGTGTAAAGGAGGCTGCCCTGAATTTTACGCCAGGTAACCTTAATGCATTTAATTTCCCAGCAAGCTCATCACTGTTTATATAAGGAGCACCAATCAACTCGAATGGTTTAGTCGTTCCTCTGCCTTCCGAGACATTCGTTCCCTCGATCAAGCCTGTAGCCGGATATACGAAAGTAGTTGAAACGGCCGGCATGTTCGGTGACGGCAAGACAAAAGGGAGACCAGTATCGTCATAATCCATATCTCGCTTCCAGCCTTTCATCTTGATGACCTTTAGATCTGCACCAATTTTAAATTCCTTATTGAATAAAGTGGCGAGTTCCCCAACAGTCATCCCATGCTTTAGCGGTATTGGGTACAATCCAACAAACGATGAGAATTCAGGTTCAAGTACCGGCCCATCTACCGACTCCCCGCCTTGTGGGTTCGGCCGATCCAGCACGATAAAAGGGATATCATTTTCTTTGGCTGCTTCCATTGCATATGCCATCGTGTAGATATAAGTGTAATAGCGTGTTCCGACATCCTGGATATCAAAAACAAGGACCTCAACATCCTTTAACATTTCAGGCGTCGGTTTTTTCGTTTTTCCATATAAGCTATAAACGGGCAACCCTGTTTTTTCATCAATATAATATTCAACGCTTGCACCAGCTTGCGCATCTCCACGCACTCCATGTTCAGGACCAAATAACGCTGTCAAATTAATGTCCGGATCATCATGAAGTAGATCGACGATGCTGGTTAATTTTGAATCGATGCCAGTTGGGTTCGTAATCAAGCCGACTTTCTTTCCGCTTAACACGTTCTTTTCTTCTTTTAAAAGGACTTCAATACCGGGACTGACCTTTTGTTTTTTCTTCTCTTTAACAGCGGTTACACTTTTTGAGGAAACGATGCCGAAAGTCAACAGACAAATGGTAAATAGGATTATCATTCTTTTCAAAATGCTTCCCTCCCTATTTTTTTATGGGTCTTCCAGATTTAATATCTAATCCATATCCAAATTTATAAAGACTTTCAGCGGGCTTAGTTACTGATGGTATATCGACCGGCAACGTCCCTTTAGGTTTTGATTCTCCAAAAATGGTCGAGATGCCTGCCGGGATATTTGGCTGTCTATAACGCCCATTCGAATACCCTTTGAACCCGTAAACAGCAAGAACCGCTTTTGCTTCTTCAAAGTTTGCAACATCATAAGGGTTTCTTAAACTCATTAAAACAAATTCTTTATCTTTCTTCTTAGCATGATTCATGACCGCCCTAGGGAAGGCTGTTGCCCACTTCGACGAATCTTTAATGCTATCATCTATCACTCCATCCTTGACAGCCGGATCGTTTTTGACAATATAGGAACCAGTTATGACAAAGTCCGATTCATCAATGAGTCTGGCCACTTGATTTGAAAATGACTTTCCTGAAAAACTCATGCCCGTTATTTGGACTTTCTTGATTTTCTTTTTATCAGCTAATTCGCTGATGCTCCTGGACATGGATTCAACTTGCTCATCAAAAGGAGCAAGAATTAAAACTTTATCATTTTTCTTAGGTTTGAAAGGCAATGTTTTGTCTTCATTTTTCAAAAGAGTGATGGCATCTTCCGCGATTTTCCTTTCTTTATTCAAATGATCTTCATTCCCGACCACTTTAAGCGCGGTTTCGATTTTTTTATCGATTGGAGTATCATCAGGGTTTAACATCCCTCTCTTCACTTTCAGTTCAAGTATCCTCGTTACAGATTGATTGACTTGACCTAGAGGAATTTCCCCACTTTCCACTGCTGCCTTCACTGCATTGAATACAGAGGTTATATTCTTTTCCATTTGAAGCGAATTAACCTGTGCAGGCATCAGTGCAATATCAACGCCAGATTTCAGGGCAAGGACCACAGCTTCTTCCTGTCCGAAGTTGTCCGCGATGGCTTTCATATTCAATGCATCTGTAACCACAACACCGTCAAAACCCATTTCTTCACGTAATAGACCCGTGATGACCTTATGTGACAACGTTGCAGGAACCATAATTTCTTGACCGTCTTTCTTACTGATATACTTAGTGTCATCGAATGCAGGAAATTGAACATGTGCAGTCATCATCATATCAACTCCAGCATCGATGGCCCTTTGGAAAGGAACCAACTCGATGGAACGCAAACGTTCTTTATCATGAGAAACAAGGGGGAGACCATAATGACTATCGACTGCTGTATCTCCGTGGCCGGGGAAATGCTTGGTCGTCGCTATCATGTTCTGATTTTGCAATCCTTTTATGGTCTGAATGCCAAGCTTTGATACAAGTTCCGGATCAGAACTGAAGGAACGAACGCCAATAACAGGATTTCCGGGATTATTATTGACATCGACAGACGGCCCGAAATTGACATTTATGCCAAGTGACGACAGTTCCTTGCCAATGATTTCTCCAGATTGATAAGCATAACTCTCTTTTCTGGCTGCACCAAGTGCCATATTACCAGGAAGGTTCGTTCCAGTTTGAAGGCGAGTTACGATTCCCCCTTCCTGATCAATCGTTATGAACAGCGGAAGGTCCGGGCTTGCCATCTGCAAACCATCGGTCAGCCGAACCGTTTGTTCGGTATCGACTACATTCTCAGCAAACAGAATCACACCGCCCAGATGATATTTTTTGATGATGCTTTCAACTTCTGAGTTCATTTCAATAAACCCCGTCGCCTTCGCTTCTCCTTGTTTTTGCCAATTACGAAAATCCGGCATGAGCATTTGACCGACTTTTTCATCGACTGTCATGTTTGCTACGATTTCCTGAATATCCGCTACCGTTTTTTCAGCCTCTGATCCTTTAGCTGTCGCATTCCCTCCCAGAACGGATAAAACCAAAAATAATGCGATTCCAGCAGGGGCACATATCCTTTTTATCAATTTAGGCTTCCTCCCTTGTATACTTTTTAGTTCTGTTAGCAGCAATTCCATATCCACTTCCATGAAGGGGTAAAAACGAATAGAAAAGAACTATATAGATCCTATAAAGAAATCAAGGCAGCATTGGGAATCCCGTCAGCCGCCTATTTTAACAAGCCATCATGAAATCTATCCATTTATCCATGTATATTTGATTCATAGAGCCCAAATGGTCACTCAATTATAAGTTTTACCGTTTGACCAGGATTTAGAAGGGACAGCAAGGGAATATCTTCTTCTATAACTCGCCCTATCACATTAACTCGGTGATTTGCCCCTAGGTCTCTCTTGCAAATTTGGACCTCTCCCCGATATCTTCCGTAAGCATCATTGTCCATCGTTATGGATCCAAGGCTGCGTGCAACTGTATTACTCGGCTCAACATTTGCTGTAACCCGGGTATTCTGCAGACGGAAAACATATTGAGAAACATCTGGCCTCAATTTGTACTGACCGCTTTGCAAGAGTCGGGATTCTGCTCTAACAGTTAGAATATTTAGATTTTTATAGGCAGTCAGATTCTCAAGCAGATTATTCTCCGTTCCTTGATCTCCAACGTAAACTCCATCCACATGCTGAAACAGCTCGATACCGGCAGCGTATGGATTCATCAACCTGTGTTTTTCAAGCGTTGGAAGACCCTCATGAATTGGGCCGCGTTTACTTCCTGCACCCGGGATGAAAGCAAAGATCGGTATGCCGTATTTCTTGAACATTCGATTTTGTTCATGAAAGAATTCTTCCTCAAGGCCCGTTTCAGGCCTTGGATAAAAGTTGTGCCAAGCTATCAGATTTTCCGGTTCCACACCGCCCCCAAGCACGGCTAAAAGTTCATCTTCATTCAACGTACTTGCATTCAGTGAGAGTGAAAACACCTTAGATAAAGATATGTGCGTTTCTTTATCAAACCCATCATCAAGGCGAATACCTTTAATACCTAATGGCCATAAATCCGTAAATTTGCTAATTCCCAAATGATCAAGCGTGTTTAATGAAACATCTGCATGGATTTCCATTCCGTAGGACTCTGAAAGCTTTAAAAGCCTGATCATCCTCTTCACGAGGTCACCCTTTTCTTCAGGAATATGAAGTGAGGTAAATGCTCTCTTCACTCCCAGGTTAGCAGCATGTATGATTTGTGTTTCTGCATGCGGGTCTTGAAGATAAAAAGAGATTCCGATCACTTGAATTCAACCGCCATTTCATCTTTAAATCCAAACAGGTACGTAAAAATAAATCCTGCTATATAGGAAATGAACAACCCAGCGAGGAACAGAGCGATTTGGTTTGGATGAACTAAAAAGGTAAGCGGCAGTCCGGATACACCGATGGACGACGTTGCGATTCCGAATTGAGCTTGGAATGCTCCACCTACTCCTGCACCTAAACATGCCGTTAAGAAAGGCCGGCCCAATGGCAGGGTCACTCCAAATATAAGAGGTTCGCCAATACCCAGCATCCCGGAAGGAAGGCCTCCTCCGATTGCTCTCTTCAAACTTGCTTTCTTCGTTTTCATATAGATGGCAAATGCCGCTCCCACTTGGCCCGCGCCACCCATCGCCAAAATGGGAAGCAGTGGATCATCTCCAATCGAATTTATCAATTCTAGATGGACAGGCGTTAAACCTTGATGTAAACCGGTAATGACGAGAGGGAGGAAGGCCGCACCAAGCACGAATCCAGCTACAACACCGTCGAAATCCAAAACATTCAATAACCCAGTCGTAATGGCATCCGATAAAAACCCTCCTACCGGCATAAATACAATGTAAGTGACAATCCCAGTAATGAGTAAAGCGATGGTTGGCGTCAAAATGATATCCAGTGATTGAGGAATGAATTTCCTTACCTGTTTTTCCACCAATGCTATGAAGATAGCGGCAAAGAGGACTCCTATCAACCCACCGCGGCCAGGAAGCAAATTTTCACCGAACAATGAAATGTCGCCGACGGCGGGATTGATGACCAAGATACCTGCAAGTGCACCAAGTGCAGGTGATCCACCGTATTCTTTTGCTGCATTGGTCCCAACCAAAATCCCCAAGTAGGCAAACAGCCCCGATCCGATAACTGTTAAGATGATAGCTAATTGTGATTCTGCTGCTAGCCAGCCTGCTTGAACGATCGCTTTTGTAATACCGGTAATCAAACCTGATGCCACTAAGGCGGGAATTAAAGGGATGAAAATACTTGCAATCCTGCGTAAAAAAAGTTTAAAAGGCTTTGCGTTTTTCCTATCAATCTCTGATTTATTCTTCGAGGCTACTTCTTTTAAGTTCAAATTGCCTGAAGAATCTTCCAGAAGCTTTTCAAATTCTGTATGAACCTTGTTCACCAAGCCTGGCCCGAGGACGATTTGTATCGTTTCCTCTTCAATGACGCCAAAAACGCCTTCCGTATTTTTTATATCTTCCATTTTTACTTTCGAACGATCGATCGGCAGTACCCTTAGTCTGGTCATACAATGTGCAGCATCGGCAACATTTGATGCCCCGCCTAATTTCCCCAATAACTCTTCTGCTAAACTGGCGTACTTATCCCCCTTAGCCATTCAAAAGCCCCCTTTGTCAAATCATTTATATCGATCTGTCATCGATTTAATGGCAGACCTGGTGTTATCAATATATTGGACAGTCTCTTCATATTGCTCTGAAGCCATCCCCAAAAACAAAATGTCAATCATATATAATTGTGCCAATCGTGAGGATGTTGCTGCACTTCGAAACGGTGCTTCATTCGAAAAGGATGTATACAGTGTGGCGTCACATAAAGAAGATACCGTTGTTTGGCCATAATGAGTCAGCCCGATTGTCTTGACTCCACGTTCTTTTGCCAGCTTCAATATATTGACAACTTCAGGTGTTTCCCCTGAGAATGAAATGGCAAAAACGATGTCATTTTCATCAGCATTTGCAATCAGTGTTGCAACTAAATGCATATCTGTAAAAGCGGTTGCCCCTTTATTGATACGAAGTAATTTTTGCTGAGCGTCAGCAGCAACTATATTCGAAGCACCCACTCCGCAAAAGTGGACGGTTTTAGCATTCAGCATCAGCGTTATCGCATGTTTGAGATTATCGTGATCGATTATTTCAGATGTGTCCCGAATGGTCTGAATTGAATTACTCGTTGTTTTCTCCACAATCCGATACAGTGATTCGGAAGGCTCGATATCCCGGTATCCCTGTTCAACGGTCTTCATCAAATCTCCAGCAATCCTTATTTTCAGATCTTGAAATCCTTTTATCCCAAGCGATTTACACAACCTTATTACAGCTGCCCCGCTTGTTTGGGCAGACGTACTTAATTCCTGTACAGTGCTGTTCACAACTTCATGAGGATTCTTTAGAATATATTCTGCTAGTTTTTGTTCAGATTGCGGCAGCTTGCTCAACATCGTCTGTATGATGGATAATCCTCCTGTAGCCATTGCGTCCCCTCCTTAATCTTTATAGATCGAGATGGCTTTTCTGACATCTCCATCAGCATTTTCCAGTAACTCCATTGCTTTTTCATAATCTGTTGCCGTTTTTATCATGACAATCGCTGGCTTAACTTGATTATTTGCCTTTTCAAGCGTATTCAATGCTTGATCATAGTCAGCATTCGTTACGGTTTCTATGATGCTTATTGCACGGTCCTTCAGTTTTTGATTACTGACATTAACATCTACCATCAGATTTTCATAGACTTTTCCCAACCGGATCATGGTTGCCGTTGAAATCATATTGAGTACCATTTTATGTGCGGTTGCCGCTTTCATTCTCGTGGATCCTGTTAACACTTCCGGCCCGACAATCACTTCAATCCCTATATCAGCCGCTTCTGTGATGCTCGCGTTTTTATTGCATGATAAAGCGACCGCTTTAGCCCCGACTTTACTTGCATAGCGTAAAGCGCCCTTCACATAAGGGGTACGGCCGCTTGCCGCAATGCCAATAACCGTATCATTTGCTGTAAGTTCCACGTCAATCAGATCACATTCCCCAAACTCTTCTTTATCCTCTGCACCTTCAACAGCCCGAACAAACGCCTTTTCCCCTCCTGCGATTATTCCCAGCACCCTATCAGGTGGTGTGCTGAAAGTCGGGGGACATTCCACGGCATCCAGAACACCGAGTCTTCCGCTTGTTCCTGCCCCGATGTATATGAGTCTCCCTCCTTTTTTTAACGATTCGCAAGCCCATTCAACCACCGTTTCAATCTCTGGCAATACCTCCTGAACCGCTGCTGCCACTTTAAAATCTTCTTTATTAATTGCAGAAATGATTTCCATCGTATTTACACTGTCGATATTCATCGTCTTTTCGTTTCGTAATTCAGTCGTTAATGAACGCAGATGTTCTTCCATAGACAATTAAATCCTCCTATAAACAATTACTTAAATATAATTTCATTTTTTAATAGAAAATAATGAAATTATATTTCATATTATATTCAATGATAGCGTTTTCATTACTCGAATACAAGATATTTTTGAGAATTTTGCCCCCCCGAGATTTTTTCAACAATAAAAAAACGTGTACCGTCCCCAAACTTGGGTACGATACACGCACAAGTAAATAACAAAATGCTAAACTAGCATACTACACCGGCCCCGGGATACCTGCATCCCTTTACCCAGTTAACGGATAGGGACTACTTTCCCGTTTTCTACTGCACCGACAACAATGGTTGATGCAAATCCTCCATTTTCATCAATCGAGGGAATATCGTATATTTTTTGATCTGGCCCTATATTTGAAAGTCCATCTTGCATATGTTTACGGATGGCCTTGGCATCATCAACGCTGCCTGCAGATTTCATCGCTTCCACAAACGCATACATGGCGATATAATTCAATCCTACTTCTGAGCTTGGATCTTCCTTATAATTCTTTTGATATTTCTCAACGAAAGCAGGTACTGCTTCTTCATCTGAGTCCATCAGTGGCAGAACGCCAATCGAGCCTTCCAATGTTTCATATGACCCTGCAATCGGCTTCATTTGATCCAGCTTTGCTTGATCCATGATGATGAAACCGCCCTTAAATCCTAGCTCCCGTGCTTGCTTCGCTACTTTTGCCGTAGGTTCGGAAGCACCACCGATAAATAGCACATCAGGATCTTTTTTCAAGGCATTGGTGACAATCGTAAAGAAATCGGTTTCTTTGGCGAAATCAATCGAGGAATTATAAACGACTTTTCCGCCTTGCTTTTCCCAATGTGGAAGCACGGCTTCCGTCCAGTCTTTACCGTATTGCGAAGATGTTGGCAAAGCGGCAATCTTCTTGCCGAAATGTTCCATTGCATATGTTGTAAAAGGTTCGATATACCCCTCGTAATTCGGTGGAATTCGAACGGTTAATGAATTTCCGCTCTCGGTCACTGCCGGCTCACTCGTATATGCACCAATGATGAATTCCTCTTGTTCATTAAAAACCTGAAGTGCCAGCACACCTCCGCTATGAGGCGTGAAAATGATCGGCGTATCATATTCCTGAATTAATCGTTTAGCATTCGACCCAGTTTCATTGGGTAGATATTTATCATCCAACGAAACTAGATTCAATGTGTATTTCTTACCATCCACTTCAAACCCACCGGCATCGTTAATTTCATTGACAGCCATTTCTACACCATTCAATGTCCGTTTCCCATATAACGCTGCTGCCCCGCTTAAAGGACCGCTAAAACCGATGTTAACCACATTTTCACTTTTGCCTTTACTGCCACTGCTTGACACAGGGCTATCCCCTTTATTGCACCCGGTCAACACAGTGATCATTAGCAGGAGAAAGACAAATAATACTTTCAGTTTTTTCATAAAAATCCCCCATTCAATTTTTTCAGGCCCCAATATACGCTTTCCTTACTTCATCATTGGCTAATAACTCACTTGCTGTCCCTTGAACGACAATTTCCCCATTTTCAAAAACATATCCTTTATCTGCAATGCCAAGAGCAGCATTTGCGTTTTGTTCAGCAAGCAGGACAGTGATTCCTTCGCGGTTTATTTCTTCAATGACCCGAAACATTTGTTCGACAATAAGTGGAGCGAGTCCCACTGAAGGCTCATCAAGCATCAACAATTTCGGTTTCGACATCAAAGCTCTTCCAATTGCGAGCATTTGCTGTTGGCCGCCACTCAGGCTTCCCGCCTCATCATGATGCTTTTCTTTTAAAATAGGGAATAAGTGATAGACGTATTCCAAGGAATCCTTGATTTCCGCTTTCTTCTTTCGATGCACATAAGCACCCATCCTCAGATTTTCCTGGACTGTCATCTGTGGAAACAGTTTACGTCCTTCGGCACACTGGACGATTCCCTCCCGAACATTCTTATCCGGGGCACGGCCCCCTATCGGCATGCCCAGAAAGTGAATTTCCCCCTTGGACAGCTTACTGATTCCGCTTATGGAACGAAAAGTCGTGCTTTTTCCTGCCCCATTAGCTCCTAACAAAACAACGATCTCTCCCTTGGCAACTTCGATATTCACATGTTTTATCGCAGTGAAACTCCCATAATTCACGGCGACATCTGTTAACTTAAGCACTGGCACTACCTCCCAAATAGGCTTTAATGACCGCTTCATTTCCGCGGATTTCCTTAGGTGTGCCCTCGGCAATTTTTTCCCCGTAATTAAGGACCATGATGTGATCTGCCAAGTTCATGATCATATGCATTTTGTGCTCGATCAAACAAACGGTCAGTCCCGATCGATTCAATTTTTTAATCAGTTCTGTCAAGCCTTCCGTTTCATCCGGGTTGATTCCCGCAGCAGGTTCATCAAGAAAGATAATTTCCGGCTCCGTCGCAAGGGCAAGGGCAATGGCTGTCCGTTTCTTTTCCTCCTGCGAGATGCTGGAGACCATTCTGTCAGCCGATTCCGTCAATCCAACAATATCAAGCACCTCCATTGCCTTATCCCTGCATGCCGCTTCCTCCCTTTTTAAACGTCTTGTTCTTAGAATGGCATCCATCAAATTGGATTTGGTTCGCAGTCTATGACCGACAATGACATTATCCAACACGGTAGATTGATCAAAAAGGCTTGTCGTTTGAAAGGTTCTTGAGATTCCGAGCCCCGCTATTTCATTGGCGGGAAGTTTGGTGATATCAATCCCTTTAAAAAGGACCGTCCCGGAAGTTGGTCGATGAAAGCCACTGATCAAGTTGAAAAAAGTGGATTTTCCTGCACCATTTGGTCCGATTATTGCATTGATTCTACCTTTTTCAATCTTAAAATCCACATTATTGACGGCCGCCAATCCTCCAAACCGCTTTGTCAAATTCTTAGTTTCGATTAGCAAATTCATCCCTCCTCAGCTTTTATGTGCATTTCGCTCCTCACCCTGGACAGTTCATTATCTTTTCGTTTTCTTTGCCGATCAAAGAAGGCCCCTGCAATTCCGCGCGGATAAAAGATAATGATCACCGTAAGCAATGGCCCGAATATCAACATTCGATATTCTTGAAGGAATTGCAGATTCTGCGAAAGGATTACTAACAATAACGTTCCTACCAACGGACCTGAAAGTGTCCCGATTCCACCAACCAATAAATACATCAATAGATCGAACATTATGGCAGTTGATCCGATATCAGGTCCAATGAAACGAATGAATGAAGCATACAAGGCACCTGCCAAACCTGCAAAGAATGTGGATAGGACAAATGCGGTTAACTTATTCTTCATTGTGGATATACCAATCGTTTGTGCAAGGTCCTCGCTGTTCCTGATGGCCATATACGTCCTGCCGGTCAACGAGCGTATAATTCGATACACGATTAAAATCACTGCAAGCAGGAAAATGAGGACTAAATAATATTGGGATGCTGCAGTATCGAATGTGATCGGCCCTATATTCCCAGGAGCAGGGATACCGATCAATCCCCTAACCCCCTCTGTAAGTCCCTCCCATTTATCGATGACCAGATATATGATGTAACCCACACATAGGGTATAAATCGCGAAAAAGTGTTCCTTTGTCCTCAGCGCGATCAAACCGATTAAAAACCCAATTGCACATGTGATTAAACATGCCCCTAGAAGTGCCAGCCAAAAGTTCATTCCCGCTTTTACGGTCAGGAGGCCAAGTGAATATGCTCCAATCGCAAAAAAACCAGCATGTGCAAGCGAAAGATAACCAGTATAGCCTGCTAATAAATTGATTCCATAAACAGCTATCGCCCAGATGAACGAAAGTGTCAGCATATGGAGATAATAGTCGTTTTGCGCGATAAAGGGGAATGAAAAAGCAAAGATGATAAGAGCGATAATCCCATTTCTTTTCGTTAATATCTTCACGCTACCTCTCCCCCTTTGCAAAAAGACCTGTTGGTTTCACCGTTAATATTACGACTAAAAGTATGAATGCAATGATGTCTTTATAATCATTTGAAATATAAGTTGCGCCAAGGCTCTCACTGAAACCTAGGATATATCCGCCTACGATCGCCCCCGGGATGCTCCCCATCCCGCCCAATATGATAATGACGAAGGCTTTTAGGATGACTAAATGGCCCATGCCGGGAAAAACAAGGTTAATCGGTGATGCAAGGGATGAAGCGATGGCTGCTAATCCACCCGATATCATGAAGGTGAGCATCGCGACTTTATTAATGTTGATTCCCACCAATGACGCACCTTCACGGCTTTGGGACATCGCTATTATCGTCGAACCGGTATAAGTTTTCTTTAGGAAAAGGTAAAGTAAAACCATCACTGCGATAGCTGACACGATTATCAATAATCGCTGAAGTGTGAACGTCAGTCCCAGGATATTGACGACTTGACCGTATGGAGAAGTCATTGTATGGAAGTCGGCACCCCAGACAAATTGGGCAAAAGCTTCAAGAAAAAGGAGAATGCCGATTGCTGCAATCTTATCGTGCAATGGAGGTGCCTCCCTTAACAGGCGGAACACGAAACGTTCCAAAAGGACTCCCAACAAACCAACAACGATAATGGATACGAACATGGCAATCCAGTAATTGACCCCATATAATGTCATCATTGACAACGTGATATATCCACCCAACATATATAGGGCACCGTGTGCAAAGTTCGGGATATGCAAAATTCCATATACTAGCGTCAATCCCAGGGCAACAAGACTATATACGCTGCCAATCGTCAAACCATTAAAAAGCTGCTGGATCAAAATTTCCATTTACTTCCTCCTTGATAATTATTGAATTTCACTTTGCTGCTATGTCCTTCACTGGCCTACAATCCTGTCCATATTTCTAAAGCATACATCTGCGACGAAACACACTTTCACTTATTCCTCCACGGTCTCAGCCTCTCCGGGAGGAACAGTAATTTAGTCGATCAATTCAAATAGGAACTGTTTGTTTTATGTCCCTATATTCTCCGCCTACAGATATAGATTAGGTGTAACGGAAAAAACCCTCGGTTGTTTGTTAGCGCTTTCATTTCTAATGACCACTTAATTCAATTGGATATCATCATAGTTTCCTTGACTCTACTTAAAGATTAAGTGGTATGTTGACAAGCATATGCTGTTTTTAGGGATAGCCAATGATTCCATCTTCTCTTTTATAACGGTTTACCCATGGTAATCGTCTGGATCATTCACTCCTTCCACACCTCTAAAGGACCATTACGTAGATTAATTTCCTGTATATAAATGCAAGTGCCGTGCCAAACATTAAATCACCATCAATACGACTATTCACCTGTCTGTTAATTCATTATTGAATTGTAAGAAATCAAAAGTATCGGTTCCATACGGCATGTCCTTCATTCACTATTGACTGAAAAAATCATTTCTGAATCAATTAAAAAATTAAATGAATACATAAAATGAAAAACATCCAAAAACCACCTTCACAACAACAATCCTTTCTTGCAATAGCAGGTAATCTTCTGGATAATTTAAAACCCTACCTTGATCTTGCTAACACGATAATATTTTTCCTTATTTATTTGAATATTAGAAAAAAAATAAAGATATATTTTGAACAAGAACTGAATAACAATCTATAAAATGATGAAGCATTTCCTTCCATCCTGTCTACTAGATAGCAAGTCACCCATCTTTTGAGATGGATATACCTACATTCCTTTCATCTGAATTTATTTAATTTTCCTCCTTCAAAGTACTTAACCCCATGTAATTCGCCTATCGTATATTAATAGTCAAAAAAACAGCACCTCCATTGTTGGATAATGTCCAACAATGGAGGTGCTGTTCATACTTACCTATTCTTTTCCACTGACCTTTAATCGATATTTTTTAAGTTTCCTTACAATTGTTGCCTGACTGGAATCAAGGGCTTCTGCGATTTCATATGTAGTTTGGTAGGTTTGGGCCGCTTTCGTCAGAATTTCCTTTTCGGCCCTTTCCACCGCTTCTTTTAAAGTTAGGGTAGCATTGAGGTTCGGCTGATTCCGATTTTCCGGCTGATATTCTTCCGGAAGGTCGTTAATCGATAATATTTGATTATCCGTAAGCACGACGAGCCTTTCCACTATATTAATCAATTCACGGACATTTCCTGGCCAATCATGTTGATAAAAATATTCCTTCAACCGCGAATCTATTTCTTTTGAGAATTTATATTGTTCGTTTGCCTTTGTTAAAAATAAGTCAGTCAATGCCAAGATATCCTCTCTTCTTTCCCTAAGAGGAGGAATTGTAATCGGAATGACATTCAGCCTATAAAAGAGGTCTTCACGAAAATCACCCGATTTGACCATTTCCGATAGATTTCGGTTCGTGGCTGCTATTATGCGAACATCAATTTTCTTTGGCTTTGTACCTCCGATTCTTTGGATCTCCCTTTCCTGAAGGGCTCGAAGCAGCTTCACCTGAAGCTGCAGGGGAAGCTCACCGACTTCATCCAGGAATAAGATCCCACTCTCTGCCAGCTCAAACATCCCTGGTTTGCCTTTTTGATTGGCTCCGGTAAATGCCCCTCCTTCATATCCAAAGAGCTCGGATTCCAATAAATCAGCAGGTATTGCCCCACAATTTATTTTGATGAAATCCCCTTTTTTAGATCGGATGCTCCGATTATAAATATTGCGGGCAAGGACATCCTTTCCAACACCCGTTTCTCCCAGAATGAGTACGGTCGCATCGATATCCGATATTCTTTCAGCAATTTCATAAATCATTTTCATTTTATCACTGACAAATACGACTCCATCCTTGCTTGTTATCTTCCGCAGTTTCTCGATTTCCTGCTTATATTGATTATTCAGTTCATTAACTTTCGTCAACTCATGCATCAGTTCATTTAAATCGGATAAATCCCTTATATTCGTAACGACTTGCTCTATTTCCCCTTCTGCATTAAAAACGGGACTTCCTGTAATCAATGTTTCCTTTCCAGCAAAATTATCCTGTACGACTGATACCGTTCGTCTCAGCTTCACTACCTTATGTGTCACCGAAGCATTCAAGATGCCGCGTTTTATCAATTGGTCCACCGACTTGCCGATATAATACTCTTTTGGTATGCCAGTGATCCGTTCAATTGCCGAATTGGTATAAAGCGTGATTCCATCTTGATCCGTGATGTAGATCCCATCATAGGAATTTTCGATAATGGCATCCAGTGCGCGATTCAGTTTATCCGATTCATGAGCATCACTCAATAAATCATCCAAAAATTCTGTTTCACTGCCTATATATAGAATATTGTCAGCATCCATTTGTTTCATTAATAAAAATAAATAACGCTTATCATGCAGCCTTGCAGCTGCAAGCCTTTTATTATCGAGAAATTGCCACTCATCGAATTGTTCGTTTAGTGTATTATTACCATCCTGACTTAACGATTGATTAAAATAGTTACCCCAATCTTTTATCCGATTTGCAGAATCCACGACTAGTGCAGGAAAGGTCCACTCTTTGAACAAATTAATCTGAGAATCCTGTTTCACTTGATTCATTACTATTCACCGCCGCAAAAAGAATTCTTTTTAAGTACAATTCTGGATAAATTTCGAAACTCCTTTAAAATTGTCGAATTTCGCTCCTAAAAAAAGTAGTGATGAAATAATTTTCATCACTACTTTCCCTCAGTAAGTCTTAAAAATAACTTCTCCACTGATCGCTTCCTTACCTGACTGGTTAGTGGCCGCTACGTTGAAAAAATATCTATCCCCATTTTTTTCTTTTAGATCCGCTTGAAGAGTTATGACATCATTTAAGAAAATCATACCTTTGAAACGAATCTTGTATTCTTCGATAAAACCAATTTCATAAAGATTACTGAAAAGCTTTGCGAGGTTTCCCATCGTCCACATTCCATGTGCGATGATACCGGGGAGACCAGCATTTTTTGCTTCCTCATCAATCGTATGAATGGGATTGAAATCACCTGATGCGCCGGCATATTTAATGAGGTCCAATCGCGTTACAGGTGCAAGCTCGATGGAATGTAACGAGTCACCAATATGAAGTTCGGTTAATGTCGTCACTTACTCATCACCATCCTTCTGATCGTTTCATTTATAATGACAAGCTGTTCAGCAGTGAAGACAATTTCCCCATTTGCATCCGTTCCATAATTTTTAAAGGCTAGAAATCCCATTTCCCCTTGTTTCCCTTTTTTCTCATAATAGTCTTTCACTTCCGTATAACAGGTGATTTCTTCTCCTACCTTCAGCGGCCTGTTATAGCGATATATCTGCTCACCGTGAATCAACCCTTTATTCGGGAGATTTAAGCTTTCTATCGTCCCATAATCAAAGACCCTTGGGAAAGTTGGTGGAGCGATATTCGTTCCGTACCTTGATTGTCTGCCTATTTCTTCATCCATGAAAATCGGATGGGGATCACCAATCGATAATGCGAATTTTTTAACGGCTCCCCGTTCAACTATATTTTTAACGGGGGTGGATCGTTTTCCAATACTTTCGTTGAACATAACATCCCGCCTTTTCCCTTAATTTTTTGGACCGCCCGCAACATATAAAACCTGCCCGCTAATGAATGAGGATGCTTCATCGGCAAAGAACGCAACAGCATGAGCAATATCACTTGGCAAACCGCTTCTGGCAACAGGAATACTGTTTGCCCTATCCTGGATGAATTGCTCAAAACTCACTCCCACCCGCCTAGCTGTTTCTTTCGTCATTTCGGTTTCGATAAAACCTGGTGCGACCGAATTAGCCGTTATCCCATATTTGCCAAGTTCAATCGCCAGTGTTTTTGTTAACCCCTGAAGCCCGGCTTTAGCGGCTGAATAATTAGCCTGCCCGCGGTTCCCGAGGGCCGAGGTGGAGGATATATTGATGATCCTTCCGTATTTATTTGCAACCATATGCTTCTGGGCGGCACGTACTGCATTGAAAGTACCTTTTAAATGCACATCCATTACCGTCTGCCAATCTGAATCGGTCATTTTAAAAAGTAGATTATCTCTGATGACCCCAGCATTATTCACGAGAATATCAAGCGATTCGAAGGTGTCGGCTATTTCTGTTATGGATGCTTCCACCTCTTCGGAATTGACCACATTGGCCACTTTCGTAAAAATGGTATAACCCTTATCCCTTAATTCATTTCCTGTTGATGTCAAAACCTCTTCGTTGATATCGATAATCGCTACGTTTGCGCCTTCACTGGCAAATAATTCGACGATCGCCCGGCCAATCCCCCTGCTTCCGCCTGTAACTAAAGCCGTTTTCCCTGAAAATCTCCCTGTCATAATCGTTTCCTCCTAATCTATTATAAGAATTGTCCTAGTTTAACATGCCCTTTAATCAAATTGCGGGAAATGATCATACGCTGTATTTCATCCGTACCATCATAAATCCTCCAAAGCCTAGCCTCGCGGTACCAACGTTCGATGGGAAGCTCCTTCGTATAGCCCATGCCACCGTGTATCTGCAATACGCGATCAACGACCCGATTTCCCATATTGGCTCCATAGAGTTTGGCCATTGAAGCTAAATGGCGATTGTCTTCTCCATTATCAAGTGTAAAAGCAGCATTCAATACAAGCCATCTTGCTGCTTCGATCTCGACAGCCGAATCAGCTATCTGCCATTGAATGGCCTGGCGCTCCGCGATCGGTTTACCGAATGTGACTCGTTCTTTAGCGTATTCTATAGCCATTTGCAGCAACCTTTCTGCAGAACCGACAGCGCGTGCGCCCACGATCCATCTTGCAAACCCTATCCATTCCAAGCCTAGTTTATAACCGCCATGCACTTCCCCTAAGATGTTTTCTTCGGGTACCCTGACATTATCAAAAACTAATCCGGCCGGCCCCCATTCTCCCATCGTATTGATATACTCTGATCTCCAGCCCATATCACGGTCTACAATGAAACAGGTTACCCCTTCCGTTCCGGTTGCTTGATGACGTTTTTTGTCGGTTACAGCAATGACCATGACGAAATCGGCATCATTTCCTCCTGTAATGAAAGTTTTTTCACCGTTAAGCACCCATTCGTTCCCATCTTTTACTGCCGTCATTTTAATATTTCGCGTATCGGACCCTGCTCCCGGCTCCGTCATGGCAAAACAGGACTTTTTCTCACCGTTAATCGTAGGGATCAGATATTTCTGTTTCTGTTCCTCATTTGCATAATAAAGTATGTTATCAGCCGAACCTCCAAAGCTGAATGGTACAAACGTTTTTGATACTTCCATCAAGACAATTGCCATCATAAGCTGCCCTAAGTCTGCCCCGCCAAATTCTTCCGGAGTATTGATGCCCCAAAATCCAGCTTTTTTTGCTTTTTCCTGTAAATCTTTCAATGTCCCCTCCGGCAAACTAGGTTTTCCTGCCATTTCATTGCGAAGCACTTCATTTTCCAAGGGAATCAATTCATTTTCCACGAACTTGCGTATTGTTTTTTGTACCATTTTTTGTTCATCCGATAGTCGTAAATCCATTTTAACCCCTCCGCTTTCCAATTAGACTAGTTTTGGTATTTTCTCTTCAATTGTCCGGTAATGATATTTTTTTGGATTTCGGACGTGCCTTCATATATTCTAGTGATTCGGGCATCCCGATAAAAACGTTCAATTGGATAATCCTTCATGTATCCCATCCCGCCATGAATCTGAACGGCCTTATCAGCGATACGATTATATACTTCCGAACCATACAACTTAAGCATTGCCGCTTCTTTAATGATTTTTTCTTTCTGATCGACCATCCATGCGACCCTGTATGTGAATGAGCGAAGTGCTTCTATTTCCATTGCCATCTCGGCAATCATATGGGATACGGCTTGATGATCAATGATCGGGACATTGAATTGTTCACGTTCAGTAGCATACTTAGTAGATAGATCGAGCAGGTATTGACAGGACCCCAAATTACGTGCGGCAAGGCCTGCCCGGCCATTTGCAAGGATCTTCAATGCATTTACATACCCTTGGCCAACGTCCCCCAGTACATTTTCGGCAGGAACCTCGCAATCTTCAAAAACCAATTCGGCCGAATGTGAGCCTCGAAGTCCCATCTTCCTTTCCAGGCTACCGACTCTAAAACCCGGAAAATCCTTTTCTACTATGAATGAGGTGATTCCTTTCGCCCCTTTATCTTTGTCCGTTACGGCCATAACTGTAAAAATATCTGCTACATCTGCATTCGTTATATAATGCTTAGTCCCATTTAGAACATATTTATCCCCATTTTTGACAGCCGTCATTTTGAGATTCGTAGCATGTGACCCCGCTGCAGGCTCAGTTAAAGCAAAAGCGCCAATTCTATTACCGCTTGCCATATCTGGTAGATACTTTTCCTTTTGCATTTCATTGCCCATTTCAACTATCCCTACCGTCCCTATGCCGGTGTGGGCCCCAATCAGGGTGGTATATCCATTATGTGTTTTGCCGATTTCCTCATATAAAGCACATTTTCCCACCATCCCGATTCCGAGCCCGCCATACCTTTCCGGGATACTAAGTCCGAATAGCCCGATTTCCTTCGATAAATTTATGATCGATTCCGGGATATGATCTTCATCCTCTATCTGCATGGAAAATGGATCGATTTGCTCTTCGATAAACTGGCGTATATTTTCTTTTAATAGCAGGATGTCTTCATCTAAGCGAAAGTCCATTTGAATTCCCCTTTATCTGCGAATTGGTTGTTAACGCTTTCATATATTATCCGAATAAGCGATATGCTTTTCCTGAAGCTTGCGTTTTAAGATTTTACCGACCGCCGTCTTCGGAAGTTCACTTTCAAATGTGATTGCTTTTGGTACTTTAAAGGCAGCAAGCCGATTTCGGCAATAATCCTTCAATTCGTTTTCAGTTATTCTTTCACTAGGTTTTAGAACTACCGCTGCATGTACCGTTTCACCGCGATATTGATCGGAAACGCCAAAGACGGCAGCTTCCAGCACCTTAGGATGGCTGTATAGTAAATCTTCAATTTCAATTGGATAAATATTGAATCCGCCTGCGATGATCATCTCTTTCTTTCGTCCCACAATGTAAAAGAAGCCATCTTCATCCATCTTGGCAATATCACCGGTATGCAGCCACCCGTTTTGAATCGTCTGCCGCGTCTCTTCAGGCATGCCCCAATAACCTTTCATTACCTGCGGACCCTTTATGACCAATTCACCTGGTGTATCAACCAAGAGGGCTGGCTCTCCTGTAATACTGTCAATTATGGCGGCATCCGTATTTTGTATCGGAATCCCGATACTTCCGGGTTTTTGCAGGCCGCTAACTGGATTCCGGTGCGTGACTGGTGATGCCTCGGACAGTCCATAGCCCTCTGCAATCTTTGTTCCACTCAATTCGTTAAACCTTGATAATACATTCAATGGCAATGGTGACGAACCCGAAACGCAAGATTTCAATGTATGCAACTCAAATGGATGGGACTGGTAATATTGTAATAAAGCAATATACATCGTCGGTACGCCTGGAAAAATAGTCGGTTTAAGATTATTGATGATATCAACGATCTCCTTCACCTCAAACCGGGATACAAGAATTAATTCCCCGCCATTATAAAACGTCAGGTTCATCCCTGAAGTCATGCCGTAAACATGAAATAATGGGGAAACGCCTAGTACCCTTTCCTTACCCTTTTGAGTATTGATTCTTGAAGTGGCTGCACTTTGCAGCGTATTGGCAACGATATTACGATGGGTTAGCATAGCCCCTTTAGAACGCCCTGTCGTTCCTCCTGTATATTGGAGGACTGCGACATCTTCGGCAGGTTCAATCTCCACAGTGAAATCCGCCTCTGTTACTGATAGAAGTTTTTTTGTCATTTCACACTTGCCCTTTTCCAGCGACACGCTCAACACCTTTTCGACATCGGTTTCAGCTGTAACGGCTTCAACTATTGGCAATAAGTCTTCCAGCACGATGATGTGCCTTGCACCAGAGTCTTTCAGGACATGTATTAATTCGTTCGCCTTATACATTGGATTGATTTGGACAACAATGGCTCCATTCAAAAGAGTTCCAAAAAAACCAATTGGATATTGTGGACAATTAGGAAGCATAAGAGCCACACGATCTCCCTTTCCAATACCTTCATCGGCAAGCAAGCGGGCACATCTTTTCACTAACTTCCCCAACTCTGAATATGTATACCTTTGCTCCATGAACGTAACCGCTGTTTTATCCGAATATTGTTCGACTGATTGATAAAATAGTTCTGTCAAAGACATTTCAGGAATTTCAATCTCTATTGGATTTCCTTGCGGGATATGCTTTTTCCAAGGTCTATCCATTGGCCCTCCCCTTTCTTCATTCAAAAAAATAAAGAAGTCATACTAAACAATATGCAAGGAGTGTGCCAAAAATAAATCGTTATGTTACGTTGATTCAATTAATGCTAAAATTCAAAATTGAATTATTTGCTGCACCCTTAATCATATTAGGTTCATAATACTAGGATTTAAAATTGACTCAATAAGTCATTTTTGAATTTAGAGATGCTTTCGTAAAAGGAAACAACTTGTAGTACGCGGCATGTGGGGATTATTTTCTTTAAGGATATTATTTGAAAATAAAACGGGATGCTGATCAAAATCAGCATCCCGTTTCAAAAAATGATTCACTGCTCTATGGCGGAGTCATCTTCCAATGATATTTTCCATAATTCTTTCGCTTTTCCACTAACCGTTTCATCAAATACAAATGATCCATTCGTATATCGATCATGGTTTTTTAATGAAGCGGCATGAATCGTTTCAATGGTTCCCTTTTCAGAAAGAATGAATAGACTGTCCGTTTTGTTAATGATATCAAATCCAATGACCCTATGAGGATTCGATTTCAATTCCCTCAAGACCACGACACCGCGTTTTGCCCGGCTCGTTTTTTCAAACTCGGTTAATTTCATTTTCTTTATGGCCCCGCGCTGTGTAACGATAAAGATCGATTCTTTACTATCCTTGGCCAAAACCTTTCCGCCAATGACATAGTCATCTTCTTTTAAATTAACCCCTTTGACTCCTGCTGCCCGAACACCGACAACACTTACTTCTTCTTCATCAAACCATAAACCATAGCCGTTATGGGTGACTAGGAAAAGGTCAGCCTGTCCATCGGTATGATGGACATCGACAAGTTCATCGTCACCTTTTAAATTGACACCAACCAGCGGTTTTGAATGACGCTGAGCTTTATAGGAAGCTAATTCTGTCTTTTTCACCATACCATTTTTCGTGATGAACACTAAGAATTCCGGCATTGTAAAATCTTTGATTGGAATCGCTTTTATGATTTGTTCTTCCCTGTCGATTGGAATGATGTTCGCGATATGCTGACCAGTTTCCTTCCAGCGAATATCAGGAAGCTGATGAACTGGACAATAGAGGTAGTTCCCTTTGGATGTGAACAGCAACAGGACATCCGTTGTATTCATCTCCAGCCTCTGGAGCAGGCGATCGGAATCCTTCATGCCAAAATCAAGACCCCCTGAAGCAGCATAAGATCGTAACGAAGTCCGTTTGACATAGCCTTCTTTCGTCACGGTCACCATAACGTCCTCACTCGCAATCAAGACTTCAAGATTGATTTTGATTTCTTCAATTTCTTTTTCGATTTTGGAACGCCGTCCGTCATCAAAGCCCTTTTTAATGAATCGAAGTTCTTTTTTAATTACTTGAAGAAGAACTTTTTCACTGCCAAGAATCTTTGTCAATTCCTCAATTTTGTTCTTCAATTCCGCTGCCTCAGCTTCAAGTGCTGTAATATCCGTATTTGTCAGCCTATATAGCTGTAAGGAGACAATGGCTTCAGCTTGCGCTTCTGTAAAATCGAATTTAGCAATGAGGTTATCTTTGGCATTCCGTTTGTCTTTAGATGCCCGGATGACAGCGATGACTTCATCTAATATGGACAAAGCCTTCACTAAACCATCGACGATATGTGCCCTGTCATGTGCCTTTTGCAACTCATAACGTGAACGGTTCACGATTACCTCTTTACGGTGGTCGATATATGCATCGAGCATTTTTGGCAGGCTCATCAATGTTGGCCGTTTTTTATAAATCGCGACCATATTGAAATTGTATGCAATTTGGAGATCGGAATTTTTGTATAAATAATGCAGGACTCCATTTGCATCTGCTTCTTTTTTCAGTTCGATGACAATGCGCAGTCCTGTACGGTCGGTTTCATCCCTTACTTCGGCAATACCTTCCACTTTCCGGTCTAGGCGGAACTCATCCATTTTCTTAACAAGGTTGGCTTTATTGACTTCATATGGGATTTCAGTGATGACGATTTGCTGTTTGCCGCCCCGAATCGTTTCCACTTCCGCCAACCCGCGAATGATTATTTTCCCTTTACCTGTTTCATAAGCCTTACGAATGCCTTCAATGCCTTGAATGATACCGCCAGTAGGAAAATCCGGACCTTTAATGACCGTCATCAAGTCAGCGACAGTCGCTTCCGGCTTATCGATTCGCATAATGGCCGCATCAATGACCTCACCTAGTTGATGTGGCGGGATTTCAGTGGCATAGCCTGCTGAAATTCCTGTAGAGCCATTTACAAGCAGGTTAGGGAACATTGCAGGCAATACAATGGGCTCTTCTGAAGTATCATCAAAGTTCGGTACAAAATCGACCGTCCTTTTTTCAATATCCCGCAGCATCTCTGAGGCAATCGATGAAAGCCTCGCTTCCGTATACCGCATCGCAGCTGGCGGATCTCCATCAATACTGCCGTTGTTTCCGTGCATTTGGACCATGACCTTCCGCAGCTTCCAGTCTTGGCTCATCCGAACCATTGCCTCATAGACGGAGGAATCTCCGTGTGGGTGATAGTTACCAATTACATTACCGACCGTTTTTGCGGATTTCCTGAATCCTTTTTCCTGAGTATTTCCTTCGACATGCATCGCATACAATATCCTGCGCTGTACCGGTTTTAAACCGTCCCTTGCATCCGGAAGTGCCCGATCTTGGATAATATATTTACTATAACGCCCGAAGCGGTCACCAATTACCTCTTCAAGCGGCAAATCTCGAAACGTTTCTTCAAATACCATCGTTAATGACCTCCTCTTCAATCGACATATTTTCATTATCTAAAATATTCGATTCCTCTTC
This sequence comes from Bacillus sp. ISL-34, assembly GCF_018613325.1. GTDB lineage: Bacteria > Bacillota > Bacilli > Bacillales > DSM-1321 > Peribacillus. The sequence continues at coordinate 72,133 of NZ_JAGGQJ010000013.1, forward strand.
GAGACCAAAAGCGACATTGGCTTCAATCCACTTACGGCGCGGTTCAACCTTATCTCCCATCAACGTTGTCACACGTCTTTCCGCACGGGCACCATCATCGATCTTCACACGTATCAATGTCCTTGTTTCCGGGTTCATGGTGGTATCCCATAATTGATCGGCATTCATCTCACCCAGCCCTTTATAGCGCTGAATCATATAGCCTTTCCCAACCTTGTCTATCGCTCCCTGAAGTTCCTCGTCACTCCAAGCATATTCAATAACTTCTTTCTTCCCGGTCCCTTTGCTCACTTTATATAAAGGGGGCAAGGCAATGTAAACCTTTCCTGACTCTATTAACGGCTTCATATAGCGATAAAAGAAAGTCAGCAGCAGCACTTGGATATGGGCCCCATCCGTATCGGCATCAGTCATGATGATCACTTTATCATAGTTAGTGTCCGGCGTATTGAATTCCGCCCCGACACCTCCGCCGATTGCATGGATGATCGTATTTATTTCTTCGTTTTTAAAAATATCCGCCAATTTTGCCTTTTCCGTATTGATAACTTTACCCCGTAATGGCAGTACTGCTTGGAAACGGCGATCTCGCCCTTGTTTAGCGGATCCCCCAGCAGAGTCCCCTTCTACAAGGTACAATTCATTCCGTTCGGGATTTTTCGATTGAGCTGGTGTTAATTTCCCAGAAAGTATGGCATCGGATTTTTTCCGTTTCTTCCCGCTTCTTGCGTCTTCACGGGCTTTGCGTGCCGCTTCCCTTGCTTGGAACGCTTTAATCGCTTTTTTAACCAATAGGGTACTCGTGGTCGGATCTTCTTCAAAAAAGTAGGCTAAGTGCTCTGATACGATGGAATCGACTGCAGAACGGGCTTCACTTGTTCCAAGTTTGCTCTTGGTTTGCCCTTCGAATTGAAGAAGTTCTTCAGGGATACGTACTGAAATGATTGAAGACAAGCCTTCACGTATATCGGTACCTTCGAGGTTTTTATCTTTTTCCTTCAATAGCCCCATCTTTCTGGCATAATCATTAAATGCCCGTGTCATGGCCGTTTTTGCGCCAATCTCATGGGTGCCTCCGTCTTTCGTACGAACATTATTTACAAAGCTTAAAATATTCTCTGAATAACCATCGTTGAATTGAAAAGCGAGTTCGACTTCTATCCCATTTTGTTCCCCTTCTAAGCTGACTACACTATGAAGGGTCTCTTTTTCTTCATTTAAATAATCAACAAACGCTTCAATGCCATTTTCATAGTGAAAAATTTCATTATGGTCGTTACGCTCATCCGTCAATTCTATCTTCATGCCTTTTAAAAGAAAAGCTGATTCGCGAAGACGCTCACATAGGATCTCATAATTAAAAGTCGTCACCGAAAATATTTTTGGATCTGGCTTGAAGTGGATTTTGGTACCGGCTTGATTGGTTTTACCGATTTTCTCCAATGTGGTTTCTGGCTTTCCGCCATTGAAAAAACGTTGTTCGTAAATGAACCCGTCCCTTTTGATTGTCACGACAAGCCATTCAGACAACGCGTTAACGACCGAAGCACCGACTCCATGAAGGCCTCCACTCGTTTTATATCCGCCTTGTCCAAATTTACCTCCAGCATGAAGAATCGTCAAAATGACTTCAGGCGTCGGTTTACCTAATTTATGCATGCCAATAGGCATTCCCCGCCCTTTATCAGACACACTTACACTGTTATCTTTATGTATTTTCACACTAATTTGGTCTCCATATCCAGCTAAAGCCTCATCTACGGAGTTATCTACAATCTCGTACACTAAATGATGAAGTCCGCGTGCATCAGTACTGCCGATATACATACCGGGACGTTTTCTGACCGCTTCGAGTCCTTCCAGTACCTGAATTGCATCATCATTGTACTCGATTGTTTTTACTTTCTTTGCCACAGAAATTCCCCTTTCCTTACTAAAACACAATTTCCGGGCCAAATCATACTGCAATGAAATGACTCACTAGCTTAACAAATCCATTAATACGTTAATATCATATAAAAAGTATAATACTTTTACGAACAAAGAACAAGTGTTCTATTTTTTTGTCCTTTTTATTAGCGTTAGCACATTTGTGAGGAACAAAACGTATCATAGCTACCTTTCTAATTGTAGCGGTAAATTTTCATTTGGCAAATATACTTTTACTTTTTTTAATCAAATTAAGCTTTGATGGCTTAATTTTGCCCTGCCTTTTGGTTTTTCTCCTGTCGAGATACAGCGATACCTTAAAAAAAGAGCGGAAGTTCCGCTCTTCATTTTACTTAGTAAGGGCGTGTTCGACTTTTATACATCGATTCATGATGACAGTATATCCTTTTTCTTTCAAAAAATTATAGGCTTCTTCATTTTCTACACCTAGCTGCGCCCAAAAGATATCTGCATCTATTTCTGCAAATTCCTTGGCTATCTCCGGAAGGAACTCTGAACGGCGGAAAACATTGACGATATCGACGTGCCCTTCAATATCTTTCAGGGCTTTAACTGCCTTGACACCCAGTACTTCTGATATAGCAGGGTTTACCGGGATGATTTCATAACCGCTTTCCTGCATGGCCTTCGATACCATATAAGAAGTACGCTCAGGGTTATTAGATAGACCAACGACAGCGATGCGCTTCGATTTTTTCAACATCTTTCCCATTTCTTCCCTGCTTGGATTTTCTATCATTCTTTTCTATCCCCTTTATAATAAAATGTAATATTTGAATAAAGAGTATTCCTAACAAAGGAATTTTACAGACAAAAGCTGTTTATTACCATTATTAAGAAAAACCATTATACAAGAAAGAATAAGTTTCGAAAAGGCATGACTCTTTAACTTTCTTATGTTCATACAGACTACCACGTATTGTAACAATTTATACAAGAAGGCATCCTTCATTTTATATTTACGAAAATAAGGAAGCCTAAACCTTTCACCCTTCATGAACTTAACGTATATCAAAAGATGTAAGTTCATCAAGGAAAATTCATTTTTTTAGTGGATTTTTTTTGGACAGCCGTACCATTTTGTCACGAAAATGTTACAATAAGAGAAGCTTAACAGGTATTTTAAGGCTGTTTTTAGCTATTTCTACACGTTTATTTTTGAAAAAGGGAACAATCGACCCTTAAACGTGATAAAAAAAGAAGATTTTTCTTAAAAGAAAGGGTAATAGAATGCTTACATTTATCACTATACTGGCTGCCTACCTGATCGGCTCGATTCCTTCCGGTTTAATAATCGGTAAAACATTTTACAAAATCGACATCCGGGAGCATGGCAGTAAAAATCTAGGCGGGACAAATACCTTCAGGACACTTGGTGTCAAGGCAGGGCTAACCGTTACTATCATGGATATACTTAAGGGTACCCTAGCAACTTTCCTGCCGTATATGCTAGGCGTGGAAATGCATTTATTGCTAGCCGGAGTTATTGCGGTAATCGGTCATATGTTTCCTATTTTCGCAAACTTTCGGGGCGGAAAAGCGGTGGCAACTTCTGCTGGTGTCATTCTTGCTTATGAACCATGGTTTTTTGTCTTTGCCGTCATCATTTTCTTTATATCCTTATACATATCCAAATATGTCTCGCTTTCATCCATGATTGCTTGTCTACTTGCTCTCATCTACAGTTTAGTGTTTCATATTGATGATTTGCCGCTCATTATTGTAATCGGTATAATAACAATCTTCATTTTTTATCGGCATCGCGCAAACATCAAGAGGATTATCGATAAAACAGAACCGAAAGTAAAGTGGTTGTAAGAACATGCGCATATCCAAGTGAAAATAGGCCCGTATGAATGGGCCTATTTTTTTCTACAATTCATTTCCCGTGTTATTCATATACCGCCAATCCTAGAAACCTTTTCAGTAGCGTTTCCGATTTCCTGGATGATTGACACTAATTCCTGAATCGTCATTTCCATTTCTGCAGAATCCGTTATATTACCTTTGATGACCGATATTTTCCTTGAAGGAATTTTCTGTTAACACCAATTCTTTCTTGCCCGCTTGAACGGACAGAATCAACAACATTTGATGTTTGCATGCATTTCAGCTATATCCATTTCATTGAAAGTGAATCGGTTTACCTACGAAACAATTGAACCATTTGAACTATATTCATTTTTATTCTGACCTCAATCCAATTCTTTTGTCAAGGTAAAAGGACCTAAAATACTTCTACATTAACTTCCCACCAAAAGAATTGTATGGATTTCGTTTACTGGATAAATTGGTCAGGTAAGGATTGAATAATTGTAGAACAGGGGCTACACTGGAACTAGCTATTAACTATCGATAGGAGAAAATGCCATGAAGCCATTGCAAATATCACCGGAAACAGCATTAAAGTTATCCAAGTCACTAAACTTGCCTTTAGAGCAAATCATGCATATGCCTACACCCGTCTTGCTGAGAAAGCTTGCCGAGGCTGAAGCAAAAGAAAAAGAAAATACAAAATAGCTGCAGGAATCTGCAGCTATTTTTGTGTATACTCATATATGTCGAAACGACCTAACGGATTAGAAACTAAGCAATCAATTTCGCGCATAATAATATTTCCTTTTCGGTCCAGTAACTATTTAAATACTCTTTCTCCTCCAGCCTATTTAAAGCTGGATATACATGCCTTGTTTATAATGTAATAACCCTCACTTAACTGGTTAAGCTGCTGTTCGATCATCTCATACCCATACATATCCTTTTGAGCCAATAATGAAAGCAACACCATTTCCGTACTCCCTTTTAACAGCTCCGTTTTTGCGTAAATCATCACAATGATTAATTTCCGAACCTTGCTTAAAAATACCATTCCGAACATTCTTCTGACATTTAGCTTAGGTATCAAAATAAGCAAAAAACCGCGCATCGGCGGTTTTCAATTGAAAGTCAATTCTTTTGCCAAATCAGGCAAAGACTTCTTTTTGACTGATATTAATTGTTCATTTTCATAGGTACAGGCAAATTCCATTGGTGGTTCATCCAGTAATATATCTTTTAGATAATACTTTATGTTGGACACAACTTCATTTGCCTCCATAACCCATTGATATGGCTTCCAGGCAAGTTCCCCTTCATTACAGGCAGTGAGCCCTCCCCCTGCATCTTCAGCTCGGTAAACATACATTCCGCCTGTTTGATTCCATGTCACAATTCCTCGAAAGGCCATCCCCTTTACCTTCAACCCAGTTTCTTCAAGAATTTCGCGTTCCATCGATTCATCGATGGTTTCACCTTGTTCTATTTTTCCGCCTATACCATTCCATTTATGCCTATTCGGATTTTTTTGGCGAAATAGCATCAACACTTCGACTTCGTTGAATCTTTTTCGAGTTATGAAACAAATATTATAGATAATATCCATGGTTATATCCTTTCTTAAACGCACATTATTCGCATCTATTTCACAATTACTTTATACTTAAATAACGAACCTCTAGGAAGGAGATTTAGTATGAAACTGACCATTTCCGATCAGGCAGCTAAGTGGTATATTGATGAGCTAGGGCTTAATGAAGGCTCTCATTTGCGCTTTTATGTAAGATATGGCGGACATAGTACCGTCCAAAGCGGCTTTTCATTAGGAATCATGCAAGAAGAACCTGAAACTGCAGCAGCCGTAACAACTATGAATGAAATTAATTTTTATGTAGAAGAAAAAGATTTATGGTACTTTGATGGTCACGATTTACTTATTACATTTAATGAAAAACTGACTGAACCGGAATTTCACTATGAAAAGAATGCTTGACATTAAAGCAGCGGTGTAAACTGCTGTTTTTTCTTGTTCAATCGAGCAGACGCTCTTTAATATCTTCCGCCCTAAGTATTTCCGCTTGCTTGTCCCCTAAAAGATCGAAATGAGAATAGCCATCTTTCCTGTGATGAATCCACTCTTTTTTAAGCCCGTATTGCTTACCCCAATCCGATAAACGCCGTAAATCTTTACATCCGACCTTTGTAACCGTCTTGCAACCGGGAAATCGGTCATCCAGCCAATAATGAGTTAAAAAAGCTATTTGGCCTTGATCGATTTTCTGCTTCCAGGCTGCCACGTCTACCCGTTTAATCCCAAAAGCCATTTTTTATTCACCTCAATAATAATAATTAAACCAATTCATCCTGCTTTTTATTTTTCTCATAGGCCTCATGCCATTCAGGATACATGCGTTTAATGGATATCGGGCGGAAGCTCTCCTTTTTAACGCAAACGTGGGAAGAATGACCTGTAGCCGCCACCTCATTTTTTCCATTAACGATCTCATACCCATAAACGACCCGTAAGCCGTCATATTTTTCAATCCAGGTTTTAACTATTACCTTATCACCATATCTAACAGGGGTTTTATACGAAGCCTGAATATCCATAACAGGTGAGAGGATGCCATCCGCTTCCATATCAGCATAAAAAAATCCTAAATCATTTATCAATTTTGTCCTGCCTAGTTCCATCCATATAAAATAATTCGCATGGTAAACAACACCCATTTGATCTGTCTCTGCATACCGCACTTCAATTTCGTTTTCAGCTATGAACATTTTGTTTCCCCACTTTCATTTCTAATGCAATAAACATTTTACCATAACAATTGTGAAAATTTCATTTAGACTGTCTTATACTGTTTCCCTGCCATAAAAGAAGGGGAGAAAGAATTAGCGCTCTTTCTCCCCTTTACCTGGTCGTTTACATATTATCGTTTCTATAACCGCTTTCCCGTGCTTCTTGCTCATCTTGCAATTCTTCCTTCATCCCATCGATGCTCTTTCTTCTTCGTTCATTTTTGGCCTTAATTGACATTTTTTCCACTGGTGAAGAGAATGATAACGTTTCATTTGCTGCGGTTATGTTTTCTTCAGTATTTTCAATCGCATCTTGAATTTTTTCAACATTATCCAAACGGTTATCAGGATTGTGCTTATATGAGCTCATTATTTTCACCTCGAGTAATATTTTCTTACATAATATTATTACAATCTTTAATCAAAACTTGTTTACTCACCTTTAGTTTGAATGACCTGGGCATGTTTGCCGGATTTGTCCTGCATTTTCTTACCGTTATTCCCACCCGCCGCTATTGGCTGTGTCCCTTGATGGCTCGGTCTAAAGTGTTTGGAATCTTTTTTTGGATTACCCATTCTATCGCCTCCTTCTCTTATCATGGTTAAAAAAGAGGAAATTCATGAATGCCAGTTTTTGAAAAAGCCATGAAAAAAGAGCCAGCACTTTGAAGGGACCTTCATGGCACTGGCTCTTTTTAAGATATTTTTTGCAAAACCTATTCAGCCTTTTGCATATGTTTTTTTTCAAGACGTTCCTCAAGTCTTTCCATTTGTTTAACGTCCATCAATAATTCCCTTTTGTTTTCTTTAATTAATTCTTCAAATGTCCTTTTTCTTTTTTTCATGCTTTTCACCTACTTATTTTAATATACTATTCAGTATTGCCAAATTAACGTAAAATTATGACTATATGGTTTCCATCCCTTTAATTGTCATAATTATCAGATTTTTAACCTGATAAAGATTGCATTTCTCCACTCTCTATACTTTAACCCTTTTTTCATAAACATTAACTATAATTATTTAAATTTTTTGATTTTTCCATTAAATTTTGACAACTTTGTTAACAAAAACAATAAAACGGAACCTTCATTAAGGTTCCGTCAAAAACAGTTCCGTAAATATCCGCTCATTTCTGCCGACTGACTGCAAGGCATCCTTGCCCAGGCGTCTCCGGGGTCTTCGCTAAACACAGTTATTCGGCAGGTGTGTCGCTAATTTCTTCAATACTGATGGAACTTCATAAGTTTCCCCTACTGCATACTATTTATATTTCGTTCCATATCTTTTAATTGCATGGCTGAAATTACCTTATTCCTGATAATGCCTTCTTTGTCGATGAAGTAAGTTGTTGGTATGCTAAGAATCTTGTAGCGCTCATTCACTGGATTTTTGGCACTTTGACTGTCCAGCGGTATGGTAAAAGTAATTCCATTATCCTCTACAAATGCTTGTACATCATTTTCAGGGTCAATATTGACGGCAAGTACGACGACATCATCACCCGCTTGTTGTGTATATTTCTCCATATCCGGCATTTCCTTCTTGCAGGGCGGACACCAGGTTGCCCAAAAATTCAGCATTACCTTTTTGCCCTTATAATCCGATAATTCAACTTGTTTCCCATCTAAAGTTTTCAGGGAGAAATTCGGTGCTTTGGCTCCAATTTTCAATCCGCCCAAAGCATCTTTTTCGTCATTTTCTTTTGATTCATTACCCATCGCCTGTACGATCGCTACTGTAATAAGTGACAGTAAGGCCACCGAAGCAATAATTTTTTTAAGCATACTCGTCCTCCTAGTCCCATTACAATAAAAATATTAGCCATTTCCAGAAATAGAACAACTTCCCTATTCCATCTTAACAATAAAAGGGTATGCGGAAAAGTGCAATTCCTTTAAATCATATCATGATATCGCTTTGTTTCATAAACTTGACACAAAAAAAAACGGTAAACCTGAAAAGTAGGTTTACCGCTTCCTAAAAGCTGAAATTAGCCTTTTAATTTATTACGTAATACCATTTGAAGGATACCACCGTGACGGTAGTAGTCGATTTCGATTTCGGAATCGAAACGAACAAGTACATCAAATTCTTTTACGTTTCCAGCTTCATCAGTAGCTGTAACTGTTACGATATCACGCGGTTTAACTGTTTCGTCGATTTTGACTGCAATCGCTTCTTTACCAGTCAATCCAAGCGTTTCAGCGTTTTCGCCTTCTTTGAACTGAAGTGGAAGAACACCCATTAATGCAAGGTTAGAACGGTGAATACGTTCAAAGCTTTCAGCGATGACTGTTTTGATGCCAAGAAGGTTAGTACCTTTCGCAGCCCAGTCACGAGAGCTTCCCATACCATAGTCTTTACCAGCGATGACTGCAAGACCTGTTCCATCAGCTTTGTATTTCATACAAGCATCATAGATAGCCATTACATCGCCTGTTGGCCAGTAAGTTGTGTATCCACCTTCTGTACCTGGAGCAACTTGGTTACGGATACGAATGTTTGCGAATGTTCCGCGCATCATCGCTTCATGGTTACCACGACGGGAACCGTAAGAGTTAAAGTCACGCGGTTTCACACCGTTTTCACGAAGGTAGATACCAGCTGGTGTATCTTTACCGATTGCACCTGCAGGAGAAATGTGGTCAGTTGTTACTGAGTCACCGAATTTACCTACTACGCGCAAACCAGAAAGTGGGTTAACTGAACCTGGTTCTGGTGATAATCCTTCGAAGAATGGAGGATTTTGAATATATGTTGATTTAGAATCGAAAGCATAAATTGCTTCGTTGCTTGTTTGGATTTCATTCCAACGTTTGTTATCGTTAAATACTGTTTCGTATTCTTTACGGAATAATTCCGGTGTAACTGTTGCTTTAACAGCAGCGTTAACTTCTTCTTGTGATGGCCAGATATCAGCAAGATATACATCGTTACCATCTTTGTCTTTACCAAGTGAATCATTGTTAAGGTCGAAGTCCACAGTACCAGCAAGAGCATATGCAACAACCAAAGTTGGAGAAGCAAGATAGTTTGCTTTCACTAGTGGATGAATACGACCTTCAAAGTTACGGTTACCAGAAAGTACTGAAGTTACTAGAAGATCTGCTTCAGCAACTGCTGCTTCGATTTCGTCCGCTAATGGACCTGAGTTACCGATACATGTTGTACAGCCGTAACCAACTACGTTGAATCCTAATTGATCAAGGTATGGTTGAAGACCTGCATCACGAAGGTAACCAGTAACAACTTTAGAACCTGGTGCCAATGATGTTTTTACATAATCCGGAACAGTCAAGCCTTTTTCAACTGCTTTTTTAGCAATAAGACCTGCTCCAAGCATTACGTACGGGTTAGAAGTGTTCGTACAGCTTGTGATTGCAGCAATTGCAATCGCCCCTGTTTTCATTACCGTTTCTTTACCATCGGCAAATTTAACAGTTACTTCTTTATCCAATTCAGAATTGTCCATGCCAAAACCTTGGTTGCCCATAGGTGCATTGATAGCGTCATGGAAAGATTTTTTCATTTGAGAAAGTGGAATCAAATCTTGCGGGCGTTTAGGGCCTGAAAGGTTTGGTTCAATTGCTGAAAGGTCGATTTCCACAACATCATTATATGCTGGATCTTCGTTTTCAGGAGAGTAGAACAATCCATTTTCTTTGCAGTATGATTCAACCACTTTAATTTGTTTTTCATCACGGCCAGTTAAGCGCATGTAATCGATCGCTTCTGCATCAACAGGGAAGAAACCAACTGTAGCACCGTATTCAGGAGCCATGTTAGCGATTGTTGCACGGTCAGCAAGTGGAAGGTATCCTACTCCTGGGCCGTAGAACTCAACAAATTTACCAACTACGCCGTGTGCACGAAGAACTTGTGTTACTTTCAATGCAAGGTCAGTAGCTGTTGTACCTTTAGGAAGTTGGCCAGTCAATTTAACACCAACCACTTTTGGAACTGGGAAGTAAGAAGGCTGTCCAAGCATGCCTGCTTCTGCTTCGATACCGCCGACACCCCAACCAAGAACACCAATACCGTTGATCATTGTAGTATGTGAATCTGTACCGAAAACAGAATCAGGGAATACTTCAAAGTCGCCGTTTGGAGTTTCAACAGCATGAACCACGTTCGCAAGGTACTCTAAGTTAACTTGGTGAACGATACCAGTTGCCGGTGGAACTGCACGATAATTGTTGAATGATTTTTGAGCCCAGCTTAGGAACTGGTAACGCTCTGCATTACGTTCGAATTCAAGATCCATATTGGCATCAAGGGAATCCATTGTACCTGCTTTATCAACTTGTACAGAGTGGTCAATTACAAGGTCAACCGGGATTTCCGGGTTGATTTTGTCAGGATCTCCACCAAGTGCTGCGAAAGCATTACGTAAAGAAGCTAAATCAACAACAACTGGAACACCAGTGAAATCTTGTAGGATTACACGTGATGGCTTGAACGGAACATCTATATCTTGTTGCTCGCTTGTTCCCCATTTAGCAAGGTTCGCAACATGTTCTTTTGTGATTACTCTTCCGTCTACTTGGCGAAGTACCGCTTCAAGTAACACTTTAATGGAATATGGAAGGCGAGATACTTTGCCATCCCCTGCTTTTTCAATAGCGTCTAGGCTGTAGTAGTTGTAGCGTTTCCCTTCAATTTCAAAGGACTTACGCGCTTGGTATACGTCATTTTTCGTCATGAATATTACCCCCTATTAAACTGTCAGAACATATTCTGCACACATAAAAGTAAAACCTGGTTCACTGAAACCATGTTTACTATAAATATAAGTAAAAAAGTTAGTTTGTCGAATTTTCTCTCTCTTCTCCCACCCTAACTCTTCCTTCAACTTAATACTAATATAGAAATGAGTATAAGTAAATAACAAGAAAGTTATTGTTTTTGATAAGTTTCTCTTATAGAAAAAATTCCCCCACATATTAAAGTGCATTTAGGAAGCCTTGCTGATATGCATTTTATTGAAAATACCCCTATTTATGGCCTGATAAATTATTCCAGCAAAACATATTAGCACTTCATACATAATCAGTCAACATTATCGCATTCTATGGATGGAGGTGTCGAAATGACAAAACAAAAGGCAAATCATGTTATACCAGGTATGAATGCTGCAAAAGCGCAAGGTAATGGAGCTGGATACAATGATGAACTGGGAAATGAACCGCCATTATCGGAAATGCAAAGGCAAAATAATAAAAAAAGAAAGAAAAATCAATGATTTCCCACATTTCTAGGCGTTAAACAGGATAGGCTTTTTGAAATGGCAGATGTACTGCATTTTTCAAAAAGCCTATTCTATTCTAAAATCAGGAAACGCAAAAGTAAAGCGCATGAACTCACGACGATGGAACCTGTCACTCAATAGTCCTCAGAATTGACCTCATTAACGATTGCCTGAATATCCTGTTCGAATTTTCTCAATTGTTCTTTCTGATGTTCGGAAGCGGTGACTAAAGCAGATTGTATTTGCTGATAGGCCTCGTTCACTTCCTGCTTCACATGTTTCAATTCCGTTCCGTAATTCGGTGCGTTCTTCTCAATGGATGAGTATACATCAAATACTTGTTGATAACTTTGCTGGGCTTCCTGGAAAGTCCGTCGCTTATCTTGTTTATCCTGCATTTGGGTTCAGCTCCTTAATTAGTGTCCATCCATAGCATGTACGAGGTTTGCAAATATATGTATGTGAATAAAATTTCACGGACTGATTATCTTAAGAGATAGGAGGGATCGAACATGAACAAAAACGATGGTAAGGATATTCGAAAAAATGCTCCTAAAGGAAATAACCCAGGTCAACCTGCACCGTTAAGCGGTTCTCATAAGGTGAAAAACAGACAGCACTCCCGTCAGAAGCATAATAGCAGTCATGATATGTAAGCTGCTTAAATAATCGTTCCATAACAAAGCGGTGCCGCCCCAAAAAGGCAGACACCGCTTTCGTTTTATAATTGTGCAGCAAATAAAAGTCACAAGGGAAAGGTTCGATGCCTTCCTATTATATGGGCATCTTTTTATGGCACGTATCCGTGCCATTCCAGTTCAGCCAAAATAACGATGATATAACGTTTTTGCTTCTGCAATATCTTTTGTTCCATGAATCAACGCCCGCCCATCTTTAAAAACGACCAACCGATGGGTTCCGATAGTAAATGAAAGTAAATAAGGATTCCTGACGATCTTACCACCTTGTGCGAGAAGATTTTTTTCGAGTTCCGCTAAGTCCCTTTCAAGCTTCATTGCCGGACGAATCTGGACAGAATCCCTTCCGCATAAAACGGCTGTCTTTGTTCGATTTGAATAAGAGAGATGGGGATACGTTCGATTTGACCCACATGACAAACAAGTTTCTTTTTTTAATTGCGCTACATTTATGGATGAATGTTCATTTTTCCAAAGATCAAATGAAACGATTTTGTTTCTTAGCGATGCATGATCTTCAACAAGGATTTTTAAAGCTTCCGCCATTTGATGGGCAACGACCGTTTGAACGGCAGGACTGATGATTCCCGCCGTATCACATGTCAGCCCTCCCATCGGAACCGTTTCCAGTAAACAATTCAAACATGGGGTCACCTCTGGGATCACCGTGTAACTTATTCCATAACTCCCTACACAAGCCCCGTAAATCCAGGGTATTTTATATTTTTGCGCAGTATCGTTAATAAGCATCCTGGTATCGAAGTTATCAGTGGCATCCAATATTAAATCCACGCCTTCAACGAGTTTCGCCAGTTCATCAACCGAAACATCAGCCACATGCGATTTTACAATAACGTCGGAATTTAGCTCATTCAAACGATTCTTCGCTGCCACTGCTTTCGGTATTCTTTTTTGCGCATCAGCTTCACAATAAAGCTGTTGTCTTTGAAGGTTGCTCCACTCCACATAATCTCTGTCTACAATGGTGAGTTTCCCAATTCCTGCCCGTACAAGGCCTTCCGCACTTCCCGTACCGAGAGCACCCGCTCCAATCACCAACACGTGTTTTTGGCGAATTTTCATTTGCCCTTCTTCCCCTATAGGGCCAAAAAGTTCTTGGCGTGAATAACGTTCATTCATCCAATGCTCAATCCTTCAACTGGGCTGCTTGCTATCGCATAATCATTTTTTTCAATTCTTCCTGCTTCATACCCCAATCGACCTGCCTCAATGGCGAGTTTCATTGCTTTCGCCATTTTGACGGGGTCTTTTGCTCCGGAAACTGCTGTGTTAAGCAATACGCCATCCGCCCCTAATTCCATGGCGATTGCCGCATCGGAGGGAGTTCCAATCCCTGCATCAACAATTACTGGAACCTCTGATTGTTCCATGATGAATCGTAAGTTCAGTGGGTTTATAATGCCTTGACCAGAGCCAATTGGTGAAGCTCCAGGCATGATCGCATGGCACCCCACTTCTTCCAGGCGCTTAGCGAGCAACACATCATCCGAAGTATAAGGTAATACGGTGAATCCCAGTTTCACTAATTCTTCAGCAGCTTTCAAGGTTTCAATCGGGTCAGGCAGCAGAGTTTTTTGACAGCCAATGACTTCTACCTTAATCATGTCACATAAGCCGGAAGCCTTTGCAAGATGGGCTATGCGCACTGCTTCTTTGGCTGTTTTAGCTCCTGCTGTATTGGGAAGGAGTGTGTATTTTTTCAAATCAAGCTTTTCTAAAAAATTGGGCTGACTTGCTTCAAAAATGTTCATTCTCCGGACCGCAAACGTTAATATTTCCGTCCCCGAAACTTCCACTGATTGCTTTTGAACATCGAAATTTGGATATTTTCCAGTACCTAATAATAATCTTGAAGAAAATTCATAAGAACCAATCTTTAACATATCATCCGCCTCCTACAAAATGTACAATCTCGACCTTGTCTCCATTTGACAAAAGTGTTTCACTTAGACTTTCTTTTGCCAATATTTCATCATTCAATTCAACAATCACTACTTTTTGATGTAAATTAAAGTGTTGCAAAAGCCCTGTAACTGTTGATTCATCAGCAGGAATCCGTATTTTTTCCCCGTTAATAATCAATTCCAATTCATCCACCTCCATTAAGAAAAAAGGGTCTGTATCGAACGATCCAATCGAAAAGCGGACCATTCGGGATTTGTCTTCCTTTCTACAATATCCGCTATTAGTACACCTGTAATTGGAGAAAGCAGGATGCCATTCCTGTAGTGCCCCGTTGCAATGAAAAGTCCTTTGCATGCTGGATGTTCACCAAAGTACGGCAAACCATCCCCAGTTTGGGGGCGTATACCTGCCCATGTCTTTTCCAATTCGGTTCCTTTAATCGCCGGAAGCAATTGCGCTGCCATTTCTATTAATGTAGAAATCCCGTCAAGACTTACCTTTTGATCGAAAGTGTTCGCTTTAACCGTAGCCCCAACAATGATTCTTCTCCCAACTTTGGGCACAAGATAGCAGCCATGCGAGAAGATCGTTTTTTCAAGCAATGGACGATCGGTCAGGACGGAAAAGCACTCTCCCTTTACAGGATAACTGTCGAGTCTCATCCCTGATTTTTCAAGGAGGAAAGCACTCCAAGCCCCACCTGCTACGATGACATTTTCACTTGAAAATCCACCTATGTTCGTGACCACTCCCGTTACACAACCGTTTTCCGTAACTAAATCGGAGACATGAACAAATTCCTTTATATCTACACCAAGGGCAGCTGCAGATTCAGTAAAAGCGAGCGACAGCCTAGTGGCTGAAACTTGTCCATCCTTCGGAATGAACATGGCTCCCTTAATCTCATCCGATAGAAGCGGTTCCGCTTTCCTTATTTCGGCAGTCGATAGCCACTCAGCCTCAAGTCCCGCATCTTGCTGGACTCTGATCATGTTCTTCAACTCGGCTACCTGATCATTCGTTTGCGCCACCTTAAACATGCCCTTGTTCACTAATTCGATGTCTATTCCACTTATGTCTTTTAATTCTTCCGACAGTGCAGGAAACATCCCCCTGCTTCGGCTTGCCAATGTAAAAAGCGGGTCATCAGCATCTAACTCGGATTGTGCCCCTAACATCCCGGCTGCAGCACTGGATGCTTTACTGGCAAGTCTATCTTTTTCCAATAACAGGACCTTTTTACCTCGTTTGGCTAATTGAAAAGCAATGGATCCACCAATTACCCCTCCCCCAACAATGATTGCATCATAAATGGAATTCATCTTATGTCTCCTTTCCCAAAGACTTCGAATATTCTTTAACGGCTCTAACCGGATTTTCAGCTTCAAGCACACCTGACATGACCGCAATTCCACGTGCCCCAGCATCCAGCACGACTTGGCAATTGGAAGGTGTTATCCCGCCTATCGCAATTATCGGAAGATTGACATTTCTTGTGATTGCATGAAGCTCCTCAACTCCCTTAGGAGGAAGGCCGCGTTTTGAATCCGTTTCAAAAATATGTCCATAAATCGCGTAATCGGCCCCTTTGCTGAAAGCTGCTTTCGCTTCATCCATGGAATGGATCGAACAGCCAACATTCATCCCTGGAAAAGCTCCTTTTACGACTTCTGCATCTAAACTATGAAAAGTCAATTGCACACCAAATACTTTGTGTACCCAGGCTACATCCACCCGGTCATTAATGATGATCTTAGAAAGCGGGATCTTTTTATCATGTAATAGGGTCACTGCTCGATAAAGTTCAGATGCACTCATATGCTTTTCCCTTAGATAAAAGAAATCAACATGTTCCTGAATGTTTGAAGCGATTTCCACAAACTTTTCAATTGGCTGTTTCCCAGTAGAAATAATATGCAATTCATGTGCATTCATACTAAGAACCCCTAACTAGTAAAGTTACAATCTCATAAAATCAAATAGATACTAACGGGAATTGAATCGATAGATAAAAGCCGGCCAACAGCAGGATGATAAAATACAGAATGAAACCATGGTCCTTTTTTGAAAAACCAAATTCATAATAGTATGTTCGATCCCGAGTGTCTGTAAATCGCTTTGCCTCCATCGCAACCGCGATTCGGTGAGCACGTCTGATGCTACCGGATAACAACGGGATGGAATAGGCTTTCATTTTAAAATATACCGATCTTATCCCTTTTCCCCTTTCAAAACCGCGTATCTTCATCGCGTTTCGAATCGTTTGGAACTCCTCCATCATGATGGGAATCAGTCTTAATGCCGCCATGAAACTATAGGCATATTTCGGTTTAAGCTTAACTTGCTGCATTAACGAATAAAACAAGTTCACTGGTCTCGTCGTTAAGGAAAAAGTTAAACCAAGGGCCGCAAAGAACAAAGCTCGAAAGCCTACCAGTAATCCCCTCATGAAACTTTCCTCCGTAATCGATATTAGGCCCCACTCAAACCAAAGCGTCTTACCTTGCCCGAATAATATCATTGCAGATGAGGTGGATATAAAAATGAAACAAAAGGGAATCGACAAAAGTAAGATGCGTTTTATCGAATGCCCGGTAAAAAACAAAAATAAAAGTAATACGCCAATGGTGATATTCATCATATAATTCAGGTCATGAATGAATAACGCCACGATGCATAACACAATAAGTACACCAAGTTTAAGGCTTGGATTAATTCTATGGAGCCATGTTTCTGCATTTGAAACATTCATCTACATGACACCCCTTTTAACTTTGGTCTCCAAAAATCCGGCTTGCGCGATGTTTTCATCACTTATTACGTTTCCGTCCTTAACCGTCCAGATCCTGGTTGCAAAGTATTTTGAAATATGATCGTCATGAGTTACCATGATCACTGTTATTCCGCGCCTTCGATATTCCTCAAACCATTCCAGCAATGCAAAGGTATTTTTCGAATCTTGGCCAAAGGTTGGCTCATCCAGGAGAATGATTTTTTTGTCTATTACGATTGAGGCGGCTACGCTTAAGCGACGCTTTTGACCCATTGATAATTGAAACGGATGTTTATCCCGATGTGCCTCCAGGCGGAACACTTTAAGCAATGAGCGGACTCTTTCATCTATTTCTTGTTGCGGCCTTTTATCAATTCGCAATGAATAAGCAATCTCTTCATATACAGTATTTGCAACGAACTGAAACTCAGGATTTTGAAAGACAAACGTCATATGATCCGTTGGATTTTTCACCCTTTTAATGGGGGTCCCCAATAATTCATACTTACCATTCGTTTTTATGAACTGCATCAGTGCATGCAAAAGAGTACTCTTCCCCGCGCCATTTTCACCCCTGACTACAATCCATTCCCCTGAATGTACCTTCAGTTCTTCAACCTTGATTTTCTCCTCTTTATTCCGAAAACCGCTAAAGCCTTGCACATGCATAAGGGGTGAACCATCTATAAATTGGTGTTCCCGAATGGGTGCATGCTTCTGTATATATTCATCCCAAACACCTGGGAACCAAATTCCATGTTCTTTCATTTCATTTTTATATCGTGAAAGTATGGTGTCTCTTGGACCATCAGCTATGATTTGACCATCAGCGTTAAAAAGTACGATTCGTTCGATGAATTCTAAAACATGGTCAATTTTATGCTCGACGATAATAACCGTTTTGTCTCGTCCGACTTCCTTCAACAAGTCCCAGATTTCTTTTGTTCCTTCCGGATCCAACATGGCGGTTGGTTCATCCAAGAATATCACTTCTGGTTCAAGGGCCAATACTGAAGCGATTGCCAGACGTTGTTTCATCCCGCCTGATAATGTTTCTATACTTGTATGACCTAGGTTCAATCCTACTTTACGGAGATGGTTTTCGATCTTCCCTTTCATTTCATCTTTAGGGACGGAAAGATTCTCAAGGACGAAGGCAATTTCCTCATCGGCAAATGGCATGCAAAACTGACTATCAGGGTCTTGAAAAACATACCCCCATGAAGAAGGGCATTTCATTTCTTCAACTTTCATCGGGACTTCGATGGAATTCGGAATCAATCCGCTTAACACTTGCAAAAGAGTGGACTTACCACATCCTGATGGTCCCAACAATAGTACCTTTTCTCCTTTATCAAACGATAAGGATAGGTCCTTGAAAATCAATGATCCATCACCGGGATATTTCATTCTTAACTTCTCAACAGAAATGATTGGTTCCATGGCCCTCAACCTCTACTTTTGATCCAGTTCTGCATAATCTTTATTTGAAACCGGACGAACAAGATTAGTTACTCCTGTCGCTTCCAGGACTTTAACTAAATAATAGGCGGTCACACCTGCAAAGAATATGGAACCCACAAACCTCGCTATCATGAATAACGATAGATTCCAAGTAGAAAGCGCACCAATTTCCCCGTATGCAAAATCCATGATAACTGATGCCAGGCAGGAAGCTATCGCAGCTAAAACGGCCACCGACATATTGAATTTTTTATATTTGAACGCCATGAACACCAGTTCCGCGAACAATCCTTGGACCACCCCATATAACAGTACGGTCAAGCCCCATGGTGAACCTAGAAAGAATTCCCCGGAAGCTGCAGCTATTTCCGCCAAAAGGGCCACACCCGGTTTCCGTAAAATTAAAAAGGCGACGGGGCCAGCTATAAACCACATTCCATAAATAAGTTGATCCAGATGTAATCCTAATGGTTTAACGGAATAATAAATCGAACCCCAAAGGATATAAACGACTCCAAATGCTACCGCAATCACGATCGTGACTAATATATCCGTTAATTTCAATCCTTTTTTCATTGTTTCATTCTCCTTTATACTTCTAGTGTTTCCTTATGCACAGGCCATGCCTCTAAACGATAGGCCATTTCCCAAAATGAGTATTCATATTGGCTGCTGAGGATAAAATGCTCTTTCATTCTTTCCTTATCTTCTTCTGTCACTTTTTCAGCAATCTCATCAAGCCTCGCAATTTGTTCTTCCACCAAAGTGCGGAACCACTCTCCTCCGTAAGCCGCTATCCATTCTTGATAAATCGGCTCTTCGGGTGTGCACCCTTGCAGCCTTTCACCTATTTCATAATACAGCCAGTAACACGGCAAGATAGCTGCAATAACATCCCCTAAATGTCCCGAATAAGCAGCACGATACATATGGGACGTATAAGCATAAGCAGTCGGGGCAGGTTTGAAATTTTCCCTTTCCTCTTTAGTGATGCCTAATCTCTCAGAAAAATTCTCATGAAGCTTCAGCTCCGCTTCATATGTTCCTTGTGCATGGCCGGCAAGCCTGCTTGTTGTATGTAAATCTGTAGCTTTGACTGCCCCTAAAGCTTGAACTCTAGCAAAATGAGATAAATAATAGGCATCTTGCATGACATAAAAACGGAAACACTCCAATGGCAATGTACCATCTCCTATTCCTGCAACAAACGGGTGATTAAAACTAGCTTCCCAAATATGATCAACTTCCTGACGAATTTCCTCTGAAAACTTCATGTCCATTACCTCCAAATTGTATTTTTCAAAGAATGTTACGGAAAAAAACCTTTTATCACCCCTTTTTTTGCAAACAAAAAACCACTTTCTTAAACGTAAGAAAGTGGTTGTACAAGAAATAATACAGAAACGTACTGTTCCAGACCCCACTTCCCTACGCTGGTATAAACCATATCAGGTTCCAAGGGTCTTAAAGTCATACTTTAATCTCAGCTTCTGCGGTAAAAAATCAACTTTTACCTATAAAGCACCCCTAGTGGTACAAATTGTATATTAAATTTCATTTGCCTTTATATTAACACGATATATCCAATTGTCAAACGTATTAGAAAAATTTTTCAACTTAATTATTTAGTATTACCAGCCTTTCGCTCTAGCATAACCACCATTTTCCCGGCCTTTTAATGGATTTCAAATACTTTAATCAATGGGTGTTCATTTCGTATTTTACTCGTGAGTTTAGTCGTCATACTCGTGAATTCAGCAATTTTACTCATAAATTTGATGTTTACTCGTGAGTTTAGCCGGTTTACCCGCTAATTCAGCTGGTTTACTCGTGAGTTTGGCCGGTTTACTCGCGAATTCAGCTGGTTTACTCGTAAAATTAGCACTTTTACTCGTGAATTCTTTTATTCTCTAAAAAATGTCCTATATGTCAGGGAACAGTTACATGACTGTCCGCTGACATATAGGACATCTACTAAAGAAAAATATTATACATTCGATGTTGCTTTTAGTTTTATATTTTCCTCAATCTGTGGTTTATCATAGCTGCCATACCTCTCTTTCACAACGAGTAACGCCATTGCAGCCATTATGCTCGGAACTGTGAAGGCCATGAAGGCATTTTGTGGCGAATAGTTTGCAGCCAGCAGTAATCCAATTAATGTTGGGGCAACAATCGCTCCAATTCTACCAAAAGCCAGGGCCCAACCTATCCCGGTGGTCCTTATCTCCCGCGGATAATACTCGGATATATACGTATTGGCCAAATTCATCGTGCCAACTGTACAGGCACCTCCAAAAGCGATCAGAATATATAATGCTACTGCATTCGAGGTCAACCCTAATATGACAAAACAGGCCGTTCCTATGGCACAAAGAGATACAAGTACTCTTCTATGGCCTATTTTCCCAACTAAGTACCCTCCAATTATTGATCCGCCAATTTGTCCTATTCCCGATATAAGATTGAAAGATAAACTGGATGAAAGGCCGTATCCTGATTGCTGCATGATTTTGGGTAGCCATGTATTGAGTCCGTATACCATAAGTAAACAATTAAAGGCGGCTACCCAAAACGCAAATGTGCTAGTAGTACGCTTATTTTCAAAGAGTTTCTTGACTGGAAAGCCCTTTGCCCTTTCTTGGACTTTGGCAAACTCATAATCGTCCGACTCTTTATAGTCGCCGTCAGGATCAATGCGATTCAGGATTCCAGCGAGCTTTGCTCCTTGTTTTCGAATAACATAATAGGAAAGCGATTCAGGAAATTGCTTCATGAAGAATGGCAGTGCCAGTAATGGAAGCGCCCCTATCCAATACAAAACCCTCCAACTCATTTGTTCCATCACATACATTCCAATTAAAGAAGCGAGTATGCTTCCGATAGAATAACCACAGTACATAGCGGTTACAATGAGAACCTTATTCTTTTTTGGTGAGTATTCCGCCATTAAGGAGATGACGTTTGGCATTAATCCGCCCATTCCCAAGGCTGCTATAAATCGCATAACCGAGAAAAAGGAAGGATTCGGGGCAAAACTTGAAAGTAATGTAAAAACACTGAATATACATATACAGGTGGCAAGCACTTTTTTTCTCCCCATTTTATCCGCCAGGGGTGCAAAAATGAGTGCTCCCACCATCATACCGAACAATGAGTAACTTGCTATTCCTCCAGCTTCGACTGGCGTCAAGTTCCATTCCTCCATCATCAAAGGCAAACCTACTCCGTACATGGCTATATCAAATCCATCGAAGGTAATTGCGAACAAACACCACATAAAGACCATTAAATGAAAACGGCCAAATCTACTATTACCTACCACTTCCGAAGCATTGACTTCACGCAATTAATTCCCTCCTCTTTGCCATATTTCACGCTATAACATGTAATGTCAGTTTCCCTAGTTCGCCGTAATCTGCTATTATTTCATCGTTTGCCTGTATGGAAACGGCATCTGTAATTCCTCCAACCAAAACAATCATTCCAGCCTGAATGGAAAGTCCTTCCCGGCTAATCATTTTTACAAGTTCCACAATCGAATGAATCGGATGATCGAGCACAGCTTCACCGCGACCCCTCTTTTGCATTTCACCATTTTGATAAAGCATAACTTCTGCTTGAGCCCAGTCCGTGTGATAAGGTGAATAAGCTTGATTGCTAAGCAGGATTTTGGCTGAGGATGCGTTATCCGCTACTACATCGGTAAGTGTAAAAGAAAAATTTTTATAACGGCTGTCAATAACTTCTAGTGCAAGAAATACACATTCAACTGCCGGCCAGACATCTTTCGCCGTTATATTTTCCCCTTTCAGTTCGTCCTTGAACAAAAAAGCAAATTCAGGTTCCACTCTCGGATGAATGAGTTCCCCAACTTTTAATACTGGTTTAGTTAGTTCCATGGCAGAAGTCAACCTGCCATAGATCGCTTCCTCCACCCCTACCTGCTGTTGTTTGGCTTTGCTCGTCAAGCCCATCTTCCATCCGATGAATCTGTTATCACCGGTCAGTGTCTCATTTATGCTCAACTTCTGAATTTCATACGCTTGATTTACTGTTATTTCAGGATTGGATAATGTAAGCTTATCCATTTCACGACCGTTTTTTTGCGATTCGGCAACCCGTTTTGCTAGTTGATCTAGTTTCATCTTAAAGTCCCTTCTTTCTGAAACGCCATTTGTTCAGCTACTTCAATTATGGTATCTTCCTGACCACCAACCACTTTTTGTCGACCAAGCTCCATCAAAATATCCCGGGCGTCGACTCCATACTTTTTAGCCGCTTTATTTGCATGCAATAAAAAGCTGGAGTACACGCCACTATAACCCATTATTAAACTCGAGTCTGTTATTTCCTGGGGCTTTTGCATGATTGTGTTTCCAACTTCCTCCGAAAGATCAAGCATTTTATATAAGTCAATTTCGGTACGGATACCCATCCTATCCAGAACGGCAACAAGCACTTCCGTCTGGGTATTTCCAGCACCTGCACCGAGACAGCGGATGCTGCCATCGATTCTATTCGCCCCTTCTTCAATTGCCATAAGTGAATTCGCCACTGCTAGCGATAAATTATTATGTGCATGAAAACCAATATCGATATTCAGCTTGCTTCGTAATAACCGGATCCGCGCCTTTACATCTTGGGGCAAAAAAGACCCTGCAGAATCCACAACATAAACAGCATCCGCTCCATAGGATTCCATTAAAATCGCTTGTTCAAGTAATTTTTGCGGTGTTGCCATGTGAGACATCATTAAAAACCCGATTGCTTCCATACCAAGATGTTTCGCTGCCTCCAGATGCTGCTTTGAGACGTCCGCTTCCGTTACGTGGGTTGCAATACGCGCCATTTTCGCCCCAACGTGAGCGGCTTCTTTTAAATGGTCGATTGTCCCTATACCAGGGATTAAAAGTACTGAAATAACCGATTGGCCTGCAGCTTCAACAGCGGCTTCCACCAATTCAATATCATTCACTTTTGAAAAACCATATTGTAAGGATGATCCTCCCAGTCCATCTCCATGCGACACTTCAATATAAGGGACACCTGCAGCACTAAGTTTCCCAGTCATGTTCTTTACTTGATCGATGGTGAATTGATGTGCCACTACATGGCTCCCATCCCGCAATGCAACTTCAGTCACCAATACATCTTTTCGCAAATGAACCCCTCCTTTACAGTTCCGATTATCTTTTTCAAACATAGTGTTCGAATTGTCTTTTAGCAATCTCTTCCCCTACTTTTACAGCTGAAGCCGTCATTATATCCAAATTACCTGCATATACGGGGAGAAAATCTCCTAACCCTTTCACTTCCAAAAGGACTGTTATTTGTTTCCCATCATATATCGGCTCTGTCTTCAGGCGGTATCCTGGAACATATTCAGAAACTTTTTCCGCCATCTTATTTATGGAGGTGGTTATTGCTTTCACATCAAAGGAATCCGATTGAAGCAGACAATGAATCGTATCCCTCATGATGAGTGGCGGTTCGGCCGGGTTCAGCAGAATAATAGCCTTTCCCTTGTTTGCTCCACCCACCTGTTCCAGGGCCCTTGCCGTCGTTTGGGTGAATTCATCAATATTAGCACGGGTTCCGGGACCGGCACTCCTGCTGGAAATTGTCGCTATTATTTCGGCATATTCGACCTGGGCCACTTGACTGATGGCATGAACGATGGGGATTGTCGCCTGACCGCCGCATGTAATCATGTTAACAACGGCCTCATTCAAATTTTCTTTTAAATTCACGGAAGGAACGATAAAAGGTCCGATTGCGGCAGGCGTCAAGTCTATCAGCTTCTTGTTCATCTTTTTCAAGGCTTCGCAGTGAAAAACATGCGCCTTCGCAGATGTGGCATCGTATAAAATGTCTGCAAGCTCCGGCCTTTCCAAAAATCCATACATGCCATTTGCGATGACATGATGTCCATGCATCCTAGCCCTTTTCAAACCCTCTGATTCCTTGTCGATACCAATCATTACCGACATTTCCAGAACATCAGATCTATGAATTTTCATCATTAAGTCCGTGCCGATATTCCCTGATCCAATAATGCCTACTTTTAGTTTTTTCAAGGCCTCTGGGCTCCTTTCACTCAAAATTAACCGATACCTTTCCAAGTTTTTCTCCAAAGTCAGCAGAAAAACGGTCACCCGGTTTCGCTTCGATTGCTGCGGATAATGCACCGGATAAAATGACTTCGCCCGCATTCAATGAACCTTTAAACCGATGCAGTTTATTTGCTAGCCATGCTACGCACGTTGCTGGATTTCCAAGTACTGCTTCACCTGTTCCTTGGTTAATGAATTCACCATTTTTATATAGGCTCATTTGAATGGAAGGGAGGTCGATTTCACTCAAATGAATTTTGCGATCTCCAAGAATATATAAGCCCGATGATGCATTATCCGCCACAGTGTCCGGAAGTTTAATCTCCCAGTCCTTCACCCGGCTATCAACCACTTCGATCGAAGCAACCACATAATCAGTTGCTTCGATTACATCATCAACCGTAATATTGGGGCCATGTAAATCTTTCTTTAATATAAAAGCTACTTCTGCCTCCACTTTTGGTTGAATTAACCGCAAACTCGAGATGCTGCCATTATTTTCGATTTCCATCGCATCAAGTAAATGTCCGTAATCTGGTTCATTCACTCCCAGAACTTCCTGCATAGCCTTAGAAGTCAAGCCTATCTTCTTACCTGATACTTCCAGACCGGACTGGGTTTTCCTCCGAATCGTTTCAAGCTGAATTTGGTAGGCATCCTCCACTTCCAAATCCGGAATTTCACTGGTTGGGGCCGATATTCCTATTCCTGTTTTTTCCGCTTTCAAAAACCTGGCAGACCATTCTGTTAAACTAACGATCATGAATGCTTCCCTCCTTCTTTATAATTTAATCGTGACGTTAGACAATTCACTGTAAAATTCGAAACTATGCGATCCACCTTCGCGTCCGATGCCACTGTGTTTCATGCCCCCAAAAGGTGTGCGCAAATCACGTAAATACCAAGTATTCACCCAGATAATGCCCGCTTCTATTTTAGAAGCGACACGATGCGCCCTCCTTAAATCATTGGTCCAGATCGTTGCCCCCAGTCCGTAATGTGTGTCATTAGCATGCTCCAGTACCTCTTCTTCCGTTTCGAAAGGCATGACCGTTACCACAGGACCAAAAATTTCTTCCCGTACACAACGGGATTCA
Organism: Bacillus sp. ISL-34; assembly: GCF_018613325.1. GTDB lineage: Bacteria > Bacillota > Bacilli > Bacillales > DSM-1321 > Peribacillus. The sequence continues at coordinate 98,025 of NZ_JAGGQJ010000013.1, forward strand.
CGCGTAACTCCGGCAATAATTGTCGGTTCAATGAAATACCCTTTCTCAAACTGTCCAGCTCTTCTTCCTCCAGTTAATATTCTCGCTCCTTCTTCTTTCGCCAAATCAATGTAACTCATCACTTTGTTATAATGTTCTTTTCCTATTACAGCTCCTACTTCCGTTTCGGAATCAAACGGATCACCGACTTTTAATTTTTCTGTTCGCGCGACCATCTTTTCAAGGAATTCATCATACAAACCTTGCTGAACATAGATTCGTGATCCACACAAACAAACTTCACCTTGGTTCATGAAGCTTGATTTCAATGTCGTTTCGATTACTTCATCAAGATTCGAGTCAGCAAACACAATATTCGGATTTTTCCCGCCCAGTTCAAAAGAGATTTTTTTCAAAGTGGGCGCGGCAGCTTTCATAATCGCTGTTCCCGTTTTTGTTTCCCCTGTAAAGGTTATCGCATCTACGTCCGGATGTTCACTTAGAGCGGCTCCTGCTGAATTTACACCATATCCATGCACAAGGTTGACAACTCCATCGGGAACTCCCGCTTCCTTGCATATTTCCATTAACTTTGTCGCTGTCATCGGTGTCAGTTCAGCTGGTTTCATAACCGCTGTATTGCCAGCTGCCAGGCATGGTGCCAATTTCCATGTCAACAATAGCAAAGGTAAATTCCACGGATTAATCATCCCTACCACCCCTACGGGCCGCCTAATAGAATAATGGAGTGCCATGTTGTTCTGATTGTAGGATTCATTACCTATTGTAGTGATATAGTCCGCAAAAAAGTGGAAATTGTGAGCTGAACGCTTGATGTCCATTTCCAGTGCAAGACTATATGGTTTCCCTGTATCAAGGGTTTCCAACATTGTCAGTTCTTCTTGCTTTTCCAAAATGAGGTCGCCGATTCGTCTTAGGACCGCAGAGCGTTCATTATCGGTAAAAGATTTCCAAGGACCTTTAAGCGCATGCCTTGCTGCAGAAACAGCCTGATTCACCTCCTCTTTTCCTCCTTCTGCAACCCATCCAAGTTTTTCTTCCGTTGCGGGATTGATATTGTCAAAAGTCTTGGATTGATTTGGATTCAGGAATTCCCCGTTAATAAAGTGCCGGCAATCTATTGCTTTAGCTGCATTTATACTATCTTTTGCTGCTTGCATGAAACATCCCTCTCCTTTTTTTGAGACACTGGCTTAGAAATCAAGTGCCTCAATCCTGTATTTCCACAATCATTTCAATTTCAATTGCAGTGTTATTTGGAAGCTGGGCCATTCCCACTGCTGACCGGGCATGTCTGCCCCTGTCTCCAAATACGGCAACAAGCAGATCTGATGCACCATTCAATACTTTGGGCTGTCCTGTGAAATTTTCTGTTGAATTTACCATTCCGAGAATTTTGATTACCTTCTTCACTCTGGATAGATCTCCAAGCTCATCCTTCAGCACCCTCAGAAGATTAATCATTGACTGTCTCGCTGCCTGATACCCTTCCTCTTCCGACAGCTCTTTGCCAATCTTGCCGTGGAAATCATCAACACCTTGTCCGGATGTGAAAATCAAATTTCCCACCCGGACGTGGCTGACATAGTTGCCGACCGCTTCCCTTGGCGGCTCAAGCATGATTCCAAGTTCCTCAAGCACTTGTTCTGGTGCTTTAATCTGTTTTTCCATGCTTATCCCCTCGCGATTCCAAATTTAAAAACCTTAATGCATTTCTTCCAAGAAGATTCGCTTTCACTTCATCAGAAAGATTTAGAGTGTCATCAATCACCCGGCCTGGGGGCTTTTCTCTCAATAAAAATGGATAGTCGGAACCCATCAGCACTTTCTTATTTCCAAAACGGTCAATCAGATACTGAATATTCCGGGCGTCATAGTTCAGGGAATCGAAATAAAACTTTTGTGCATAATGGCTTGGTGGCATTGAAGTTTTTCTTAATTCAGGCCATACTTCCCATCCCTGATCGATCCGCGGTAAAATATATGGAAATGAGCCGCCGCCATGTGCAAAACAGATTTTCAGATCCGGGAACTTTTCCATGACGCCACTCCATGCAATGCTTGCTGCCGCCAATGCCGTTTCACTCGGCATCGCCACTGTATACATGAGGTTATGCCGTTCCGTTCGGTCTTTTGCCATTGTCTCCCATGGATGGATAAACAGCGGGACATTCCATTTTTCAGCCATTTGGAAGAATTCCAATAAAACAGGTGAATCCAGATTCTCTCCGTTTACGTTAGTACCGATTTCGATCCCCGCCAGACCAAGCTCAAATTTACAACGTTCCATTTCGCCAATTGCCACTTTCAAATCCTGAAGCGGTACAGTACCGAGACCGATGAACCTGTCAGGATGCCTGTTCACAGTCTCAGCGATAAAATCATTCTGGAACTGGGACATGTATAGCGCCTGGTCAATTGGCGCCCAGTATGAAAACGTCACTGGAACCGGTGAGAGCACCTGCATATCGACTCCTTCAGCATCCATATCCTGAATGCGCTTTTCCGGGTCCCATACCTGGTCAGTCACTTTCCTGAACAGCTTTCCGCTTACCATGATATCCGCCCCGCAAGAACATTTCCGCTCTAGCACTGGCCAGCGTCCCTGACCAAATTCACCGGTTAAGTCCGGCAGGTCCAACGGAAGAATATGTGTATGAAAATCTATTCGCATTTCCATGCCTCAACGTTTTCTGACATGACATGACCGCATTCACTACAAGTGCGAAGTTCTTTACTACTGTTGAAGGCTTCAATGGCTTCTTTCACCTGGACCTCTATATTGGTCAATTGGATCGTAACTTTGTGCATCTCATGGTTACAATCCCCGCAGAACCAAACAAAATCTTCAAGTTCATCATTAGCACGCTTGCGCTCTACGACAATGCCGTAAGTATCTGATACACGATGAGGAGAATGAGGTACATCAGCGGGCAGCATGAACATTTCCCCTTCTTTCACCTCCACTACTTCGCGTTCGCCGTTTTGGTTGATGCATTCTACATAGCAGGAGCCTTTTATTTGATAAAATAGCTCGTCTGAAGGGTCTACATGAAAATCACGCCGATAATTCGGACCACCCAGAAGCATGACAATGAATTCGGAATCTTCCCAAAGCACTTTGTTATTAACCGGCGGTTTCAATAAATTTTTATTGTCTTCAATAACTTTCAATACGTTTAATGATCTAGCCTGTAATTTTGAAGATTGAGCAGATCCTTTCATAAATAAACTACCTCCCGTTTTCGTTTTCATAATAGTCAAAAAATTTACATTAACGACATATAACCAACTTGTTTTGAAATCATTTGTGCCGATCGTATAACAGACTGAATAATTCTCGTTTTTTCTTTCCCTATCATATAATTTCGATCCCCGACAAGGTTAAGTGCTGCAATAACTTGGCCATTGTATGATTTAATGGGGGCAGCAACTCCATATAAGCCAAAATCATTTTCATCATCACTGATCGCAAATCCCTGTTTGCGGATGGCCTTTAATTCTTCATTCAATTGGTTAATGCAAGTAATCGTGTTAGTTGAATGCTTCAATAGCCCTTTTGCAAGGGTAGGCTGAATAAAGGATGGGTTAAACGCAAGTAATACTTTCCCGCTGCTCGTACAATAAGCTGGTTTTCTTGCTCCTATATGTGTGGTCAAATGCTCAGCATGAGGGGACGACATTTTCATCACAAACCTGACTTCACCTTCGTGAAACATCCCAATATGGGAATTCCCTCTAAATTGCAGGACAAGATTACTGATAATTGGACCTGCTTCATAATGTATATCCTGCTGATACATGACTTTACTGCTCCACTCAAGTAACTTCCACCCAAGCCGGTATTTTCGATCTTTACCTTGGATTAACATTCCATCATTGCACATCGTTTTCACTAGATGATGTGATGAACTTGGACTCATATTCAATTTTTCAGCTATTTCCTTATTTCCAAGTGAAGGTTCTTCATTAGTGAATAAATCAAGTATCTTTATTAACTTCTCAACGGACGAAATCATGACGGCCCCCCCTCCCTATTCAACTATTAAAGTTACTGCTTAACCACATCGATGGCTACTTCCATCGGTTTGTTAAGTACTTCATCAACCATTGTAAAGTTTCTATTTTTCTTATATTTATTATAAAAGATGGCTCTTTTCCGAACTGGATCACCCGTGTAATAACGCTCGTATTGAAGGAGGCGCTGCCCAAATGCTTCCCCGCATAAATCCCAAGCAAGTTTAAACACCCGAACCCGCTCTTCCGCTGAAACTCCGCTACGTCCTCCATAATATTTATCGATATCACTGCGCAATTCCGGATTATCAAAGTCGGCCCCTGTTGGTGACATCAACAGCCCTCCAGCTCCAATGGTCTGTATGACCTCTATGGCACGGGGATACATCTCCGGAAGGAAACCTCGAATCGTTTCCAATGCATCCGGATTTGGCCGGGCCTCACCGTAGTCATTAATCGTGTACTCATATTCCGCAACCCGAAGCAGTGAACGGATGACTTCGACGGATTGAACAAGTTCACCCAAATCACGCTGTACATGCAGGAATCCATCGACTCCGATAGAGTCTGCCACTTTACAAGCAACCTCAACGGCAAATGCCAGTTTAATATATCCACGCACGCCTGATTGGTGAGCAGGCTGTTCAGCGATCCCCGTCATGGGATACAAGCGGTTCGCCGCCTCCACATTGTTGTATAAGAAGACGCGATTCCAAGGAACCAGGACATCATTAAATACAAGCAGGGCGTCCATTTCCTCATAGCGGGAGGCCAATGGATGGTCAAACATCGAGCGTGTTCCGTCCTGCATTGGTTCCCGGCAGATTATGCGCAATCCAGGCGTATCGATCGGCAATGCAAATGCTACCGCATGACGTTCATCCCCTGGTGTGAATCCTGGGAAAGAGTAGATAATCACCTCATCTGTAATCGGTGCCAGGGTTGCTAACATTTTTGCACCGCGTACAAGTATTCCTTCTTCTTTTTCCTCAACGGTCCCTAAGTGGGTATATGTTTCTTTTTGTTCATGAGATTGCTTGCTTCGATCATTTTGAGGATTAATGATCGCATGCGTTAAGAATAAATCATTGTCACGAATATAGGTATAATAATCCTTGATGTTCTTTGACCAGTCTTTGTTGTATTTATCAAGAAACCAGGAGTTATGTGCCATGGAAGTGACCACGACATTTAAAAAGTCCGGCGTTCTCCCCATAAGTCCATATGTCATCCTTGCATACACTTCAAATAATTTACTTCTTTTTTGCAAATCCTCCGATGTCTTCGGGAATAAGAAAGCATTGTTCACACGTTCTCCGGTTTCTTTGCAAATGTGGGTGATTTCGTCTTGATATTCCGGTTCATGTTGAATGTCATACAACTTCGCAATTTCTTGTATCGGCTGATTAAAAATTGGCTCATTATAAATATCCTCAACCACTCGTCCACCAAGCCAGACTTCTGGCTTCCTTGATTTAATTCTATTAATATATTCTTCGCCGGTTTTAATGCCCATAAGAATCCCCCTTATTTTACAAGTTGTTTAGCTGACCCCATTTTCCCTCGATAAAAAGTAAGCGCTTCCAAATCTTCGGAATGTATCTCCTGAATCTCACCGATGAACAATACATGATCACCAGCATCATACTCTTTCCATGGTTTGCATTCCATCCAAGCAACACTTCCATTTATTTTTGGCGAGATCCCCTTGATATCCCAGTCAATTTTAAGTGTTTCCTGTTTACTTCCAGAAATTTTCCATGCTATGGATTCCTGTTCATCCGACAAAATATTAATGGTAAAAGATTTATCATTCATGCTAGTGCAGGCTTTTGCTTCTTTATGAATTGATACTAAAGCAAGCGGGGGATCCAAGGAAACCGAGGTAAATGAATTCACAGTAATGCCCTTTTGAACTTTCCCATCAAACCAGCTCACTATCGTGACTCCGGTTGGGAATTTACCAAAGCAATTTCTCAACTCGCGCCCATCCATCTTATCACCTCCTACTCTTTTATTATGAATTCATTATAGTAAACATAATAATTTTAAAAATCATATAATTTCATAATATGAAATTTAAGGAATTTTTTTTAATTGTGAACTATCGTATAAAAGAACTCCCCGAATAAAAGACTTTCATTACCGCATTAGCAAAAATCAGTGTTAAACTATCCATGATCATTCATTTCCAGCATAGTTAATAATGCTTTTTGGTCTTGACTCGAAAATATGAAAGTGGTGAGGGAAGTTTCAATTTTGCGTTCCTTTAGAAAGTTCTACCAATTTATTGTGGATATTCCTTTAAAAAAAGGAGTGGTTTTGAATTACCGCTACGAGGTAAAAGCTGTAATCGGAACAGGAAGCTACGGTATTGTTTATCTTTGCAATGATTTGAAAATGAATGAAAATATAGTGATCAAGCAGCTCCGGAAAAGTAAACGCCGCAGCAAAAAAGAGCTGAAACAGTTTGAAAATGAAATCTCCATATTACGAATGTTAAACCACGAAAACATCCCCAAATTTCACGAGAAATTTTCACATGACGGAAATTTTTATTTTGTGATGGATTTCATTGAAGGGGAAAATTTAGAAGACCATATTTTCTTGAATCAATTAACTTTCAATGAGAAAGAGTCACTATTTTTTCTTGAGGAGCTGGTCGGTTTAGTATCTTATCTACATGACCATGACATTTTCCATCAAGATTTACGTATACCAAATATTTTAATTAAGAACCATCAGCCCATTTTGATAGACTTTGGTTTGTCTAAAATGATCAATTCGGCCGATCTCGCAAAAGACTCCATTTTGCAGCTGAAAAGACAGGATTTTTACGACTTGGGGGAAATACTTTTATATATGCTTTATACGACGTACGCTTCCAAACATAAAAAGGCTCTTCCTTGGACAGAAGAGCTTTCGTTAGAAAAAGAAACCGTGCATTTACTGAAAAGGTTATTAAGCATCCAAGAACCTTATTCAGATATTAAAGAAATCTCAGTGGACCTGCAGGCTGCATTGAAGTCAAAGAAATTGAATTAGCTGCTACTGCCCCGCCCTTTTCTCTTGTAGCGGTCACTTCCACTCATGGGATACCTTTTGTACCCTCGGCTGCTACTGCTGCCTCGGCGATAATGCCCATGTCTTCGCTCACTGCTGCCTTGGGAAAGTTGTTTGATTTTTTTCATTATTTTCTTAAGCATATCTTTCACCTCTTTATTTTAGTTTTAAAACTTGTTATTCATTTAGCCTAACATAGTCACAGTATAAACCTTATTAATAAGTACTATAATTATTTTTCATTTGTGTTACATTCCATTACTGCTTCATGGAGTGGGCTTATTCCATTGCTGGTCATGAGAACGCCCTGAATGCCTTCGATTGAAATGGTACGAATATTTATAAACGACTGTCATAAGCCCTGTTAAATGAAAATAATTTACCGTTTTCCGAATCGCCCTGTACAAGGATGAAAATCAGACAGTGAACAAAAAAACCTGGCGAATATTGCATCGCCAGGTTTTTCTTCGTTCATCTTTTATTTTACAGCTTCTTTTAATTCCTTACCTGCTTTAAAAGCTGGCACCTTACTAGCTGCAATTTGTATTTCTTCGCCAGTTTGCGGGTTTCTTCCTGTACGAGCAGCACGGTCACGCACTTCAAATGTACCAAAACCAACTAATTGGATTTTTTCTTCTTTAGCAAGTGTAGCCGTGATTGTTTCAAACAATGCGTCCACTACTTTTTTTGCGTCATCTTTTGTCAGTTCAGCTTGTGCTGCAACACTGCTCACTAATTCTGTTTTATTCATATGAACACCTCATCCTTTTATTTTGTATAAAGTATGTAGAGAAGACAACATAACATATCTTGTATGCCTCTGTCACTTAATATGGTTAAATAAAAGGAATAATAGCTCTATATTGACATTTTTGAAGCCTAATGACCCTTTTTCAACTTTCTGCAGTTTCCAGCTGAAGCCATTGATAGATGGTATCCATATCAATGTTTTCCTCCAAATGGGAAGCCAAGAGATTGTACGCTTCCTCCCTACGCTCCAAGTCGCTTTGAACGTTTTCCTTCACTTCTTCCAACCCCTTGTCCCGTCGAATTTGGTTAACTAGTAATCTAGTGAACAAGCGATTATGGAATATCCCATGAAGATATGTGCCCATTACCTTGTTGTCATTGGAAATGGCTCCATCCTCTCTTCCATCCTTCAATAAAAGAAAGGGCCTTACTTGTGACTTCAATGTCGTTCTGCCTAAATGTATTTCGAAACCATTAAGATTCATTTGACCTTCCATTATCCCGGCAGAAAGGACACCTTCCATTTGTACCGTTTTCTTTTCCGCTTGAAATATGGTTTCCACCGGGAGAAGCGAAAGCCCTTCCGCGTCCTCACCGTCACCCTCGACCGCATCGGGATCGAAAAGTTTAGTACCTAGCATTTGAAAACCGCCGCATATGCCGAATATCATCGTTCCTTGTTTCCGCAATTCATTGATGGCCCGATCCAAGCCCATACATTTCAACCACTCTAAATCTTCCATCGTGTTTTTTGTACCCGGCAAAATAAGCAGATCGGGATTACCTAACTCATGGACACTGCTTACCAGGCGGACACCTACTCCGGGTTCATCAAAAAAAGGATCCACATCTGTAAAATTGGAGATCCGCGGAAATCTCAGGACGGCTACATCGATCGGAAACTCAGCCTTTTTAGGTTTTTTAAAACGTAAGGAAGAGAGGGCAAGTGAATCTTCCGCTTCAATATTCACGTCTATATATGGCAGCACCCCGAGAACCGGAATCCCGGTTTCCTTTTCCACCCATTCAATGCCATCGTCCAATAATTCACGCATGCCACGAAATTTATTGATGATGATCCCCTTTACGCTATCGCGTTCGTCTTGATCCAATAAGGCAAGTGTCCCGATGATGGACGCAAATACTCCACCACGGTCAATATCGGCCACTAAAATGACAGCCGCATCCGTGAGTTTAGCCATTCGCATATTCGCTATATCCCGGTCCTTAAGGTTAATTTCAGCCGGACTTCCTGCCCCTTCGAGCACGATGATGTCATATTCTTCTTGAAGTTTTTCCACCGATTTTTGGATGATGGGCATGGCTTCCTGGACAAATTGGGACCGATAGCTTTTTGCATTCATATCAAGAAAGTGCTTTCCGTGCACGATGACTTCCGAGACCATATCCTGCTTCGGTTTCAGTAATATCGGATTCATATCGGTCGTTGCCGTGATCCGTGCCGCTTCCGCCTGTACTCCCTGAGCCCGTCCGATTTCACCGCCATCCAAGGTTACATAAGAATTCAATGCCATGTTTTGTGATTTGAATGGGACGACATGTAATCCTTTATTGGAAAATACACGGCAAAATGCCGTACAAATCAAACTTTTCCCTACATCAGATGACGTCCCTTGTATCATGATGGATCGTGCCTTCAATACGTTCACCCCCTAAAACTCTAATCCTTTGACAGCGCCGATGCCCTCATCATAATAATGCTTGGTCGCCTCAATCGATGAAACCAAATCCGCCATTTCCATGAGCTCTGGCTTGGCATCCCTGCCGGTAATGACTATATGCATATGAGCGGGACGATTTCGAATTGCGTCGATGACTTCAGCCATTGGCAAGACATCTTCAATCGGGAATTTGGAGATCGCTAACGCATTGTTCAACTCATCCAAAACAAGTAAATCAATGTCCGGATCATTAAGTGCCAGTTTCGCCTTTTCCCAAGCTAACGATAATGCATTGCGATGCTCTTCTGGTGTTTTGGTCCATGTAAAACCAATACCTAACTGTTCCATTTCAACTCCTAATTTTCTCAAAGCCAATGCTTCCCCATATGTACGCTCTGGAGATTTTATGAACTGAAGGTATTTGACATTCATTCCTCTGCCGATTGCCCTTAAAGTCATCCCTAATGAGGCAGTCGTCTTCCCTTTCCCGTTTCCCGTATAAATAAGCATTAATCCTCTGCGTGCCACTCACTCACCTACCTTCATAGCCAAACTGTTTTATCTATGTATGAAGTCCTTTTAGTAGCAGGAACCGGTTGATCGCCTTTAGGGTATCCGACAAAAATGGTGCCGATCACTTTTTTGTTTTCCGGTGAACCGATAAATTCGTGCAGGCGTTCATCCCTGACAAGACCCACTCCTCTAGTGCGCCAAACGAATCCAAGACCAAGTTCTTTTGCGGCAAGCCACATCGAATGGACGGCACAACAAGAAGCGAATACATTGTCTTCGGATGAATCCGGATCGTCAGGTATAATATCAGAAGTCACGACAATGATCAGCGGTGTTGTCTTTACAACTTCCAGTGAACTGTCAATCAATTTTGGTTTTGTTGGGAAGCGTTCATGTAAATACCTTTCTGCCAATCTTTCATAACGGTGCTTCGCTTCTCCCTTGATTACATAAAAACTCCAAGGTTCACGCATTCGGTCGTTAGGGGCATAGGTAGCCGCTTCCAATAGCTGCCTGATTTTTTCGTCTTCCACTTCTTTTTCTTCGTAATTCCTTATTGCCCGGCGTTCCTTCAATTCTTGAATGATGGACATTCCGACTCATTCCCTTCCTTAATGGAATCTGATTCAATCACTCTTTCAAACCATTGGATTTTTTCTCTTAATTGGACGACATCCCCTACTAGAAAGATAGAAGGATTTTGAATTTCTTCTTTTATAGCCTTCAAAGAAATCGAACTCAAAGTACCGGTAATCGTCCTTTGTTCATTTGTGGTGCCCCATTCAATGACAGCCACTGGCGTTTTACCGTCCCTGCCATGCTCCATCAATTTTTCACAGATGAACGGCATATTACCTATTCCCATATAAAAGGCGATGGTATCGATGCCTTGAGCCAATGCCTGCCAATTCAGGTTATCCTGCCCCTTGTAATCACGGCCATGGCCTGTCACAATGGCATAACTTGAGGCATGATCACGGTGGGTTACCGGGATGCCCGCATAAGCCGGTGCTGCGATTCCCGCTGTGATTCCCGGGACGATATCATATTCAATCCCGTTAGCAGCCAGTATCTCCGCTTCCTCACCGCCCCGACCAAAGACAAATGGATCTCCACCCTTCAGACGGGTGACGTTTTTCCCCTGTAAGGCTTTTTCCACTAAAAGTTCATGTATTTCATTTTGAATGAGATGATGTTTCCCTGGTGATTTCCCGCAATACACCAGTTCTGCACCTTCTTTTGCATAGTTTAATAGTTCTGGATTGACAAGCCTGTCATATGCAATGACATCCGCCTTTTGGATACATTCCAGTCCATATACCGTAATCAGTTTCGGATCTCCGGGACCCGCACCGACCAGATGAACTTTTCCCGGTTTCATGCTCGCGCCTCCTCTTAATCTTCAAAAAATACTTTTCCTAGTTGATAGTTTCTTGGGCAGATCTGTTTTTTTGTTTTAAGCAAGCATCGATCCAGTTCTTTGCAAGTGTTGGATTGGAAGCAAAATGAAAGTGAGTATACCCAGCAACAAGGTTACCTAATACACACCCCTCTTGTTTCGAACCGAATCTGCCTTTGGCTTCATAAGCATGTGTGAGTTCATCATCCGCTTCAAATGTCGAGTAGTGGAATTCATGACCTTTTGCCTGCTCCATTTCATTGATCAAAAAATTGCCTGGAGTTCCTGTAATTTCACGATACCCAAGTGCTGCAAGCTTTTTCTGCATTTTAATCCTGCCCGGTATCATTCCTGCCATCTGATGCGTTTCTCCGGAAGTTGTTTCAATCGATTTGCTCAAAAACATGAAACCGCCACATTCCGCTAAAGTCGGCATTCCCTTTTCAATGGAGCTTCTGATGGATCTGATAGCACCCACATTACCGGAAAGTTCAGCTGCAAATTCCTCAGGAAAACCGCCTCCAAGGTATAAACCATCAGCATCCAATGGAACTTCTTCCCCTTTTAATGGAGAAAAATACTTGATGTTCGCCCCAAATGCTTCAAGTAACTCAAGGTTTTCCTGATAATAAAAATTGAAGGCTGCATCTTTTGCGACGGCAATGCACACGTCCTTTTCGTTTTGGGCTTGAAATATATTTGAGTTTCCACTGGAAACGGAGCTAGTCTTGGACAAACGGTACAACTGATCGATATCGATCGTTTCCATGACTAATTGTGCAAGCTTATCGAAAAACGGATTTAGTTCCCCGCGTTCAATAGCAGGAATTAAACCCAAATGACGGCTAGGAATATCAATATCCATTTCCCGCTTCATATAACCCAGCACCGGTACATCGCATTCTTGCTCAATGGCTGATTTGACAATTTTGTAATGACCTGCACTTCCCACTTGATTGGCAATGACACCAATGATGTTCGGACCGGTCGAAAAGTCCTGAAATCCTTTTACGATGGCAGCTGCACTCCGGGCCATGCTGGCACAGTTGACTACCAACAGGACAGGGCTTTCCGTGATGATGCTGATTTCAGCCGTCGATCCTGTATTGGCTAAAGGACTTTTGCCATCGAAAAAGCCCATGACTCCTTCGATGATCGATATATCGGCTCCGGTACCTGCTTTGTTAAGAATTTCTCGGACTGTGTCATGTTCAAACATCCAACTGTCAAGATTGCGTGAAATCCGTCCTGTAACTGCGGTATGATAAGTAGGATCAATATAGTCAGGACCACATTTGAACCCTTGAACAATATAGCCTTTCTTTTGGAGGGCTGCCATGATTCCGATGGTCAATGTCGTTTTACCGACACCGCTTCCGGTACCCGCAATTACCAATCTTCTATCGTTCATATTTGTTTCTCCCTCCTTAAAAAGGAATGATCCCAACTGATATGGTTACGTTCCCCGATTTTTTCTTAACCAGCTCCAATTGTTCAGCTTTAGTATAAATCCTCACAGCCGGTTCACTCACACCATAAGCACCCGTGTATTTAAATACTGTATCTGATGGCGCTTCGATTTTGGCTTGATTAAGCTCTTCCGGTTCATAATGCACGAATTGCCAGCCATATTTTTCAACAACTTCAATCAAACCGACTTCGTCTTTCTTTAAGGAAATTGTACAGATCGCTTTAACGCTTTTTAAGGAAAATGATAAATCGGCTAGTGTTTCTGCAATCACCTGTTCAATTTCAGCAGCCGCCGTTCCCCTATTGCACCCGATACCGAGAGCAATGACCTTCGGACGATATAAGATCCCATTTTCCAGGATCCTCTTTTCCGACTGGTTAAGCATGCGGTGAGTCACGACCAGAGCTGCTTGCGGCTTTGCTTGAAGTGCTTCTTCAATGGATGGGTATACGATAATTCGTTCAGGTAATGCCGTTTCATAAGGCCACCAGTTCCGTTCACCTGACTCCTGTACAACGGCAACATGCTCTTCATTTACAACGGACGCACTTACTGGCGTCAATTTTTCTGCAGAATCCCAAATCCAGCCGAAGCGCTGGCCGAATAAGTCGACAGGAATCGTTTTTTGTACATCCGAAGCCGTGGTGATTATAGCTCTTGCATCAAGGGCTGCAGCAACTTCCTTAGTCAGTTCATTTGCCCCTCCCAGATGCCCTGAAAGTACACTGATAACATTTTCCCCTTTATCATCAATGACCACGACACCTGGATCCGTTTTCTTATCCTTCAAAATTGGTGCAATCATCCTCACTACTGCCCCGAGTGAAATAATTAATATGATTCCTTTATATTCCTTGAATAAAGCTGGCAATAGCATCCGGACACTGCCCGAAAAAAGCTGGATCTGTTTATGCTCTTCGTCCCCTTTTTCAAACTTGCTCATGTAATATAGATCGGAATTCGAAAAAACGGTATGTAATTTTCGTGCCAGCTCGACACCATGCTTTGTAATCGCTACGATCGCATAAGTATGGGACCGTTTAATGGGAGCAAGTTCCGCTTCTTTCAATTCAATGATCATGGTTTAACACCTTTTCTGAAACCGTGGGTAAAACTCGCATCATATAGTTTGGAACGGTATTCATCTTTATCATGGATGGTAGGGTCTAACGCCCATCCAGCCAAAATCATCGCATGCTTGCGGATACCATTTTGACGCATATCGTCATCTAAGTTCACTAACGTGGTACGGACGATTTTTTGGTCCGGCCATGTTGCCCGTTGTATGACTGCGACCGGTGTATCATCCTTCCAACCGGCTTCCTGGAGTTCTTTAACGATTTTTTTAGTCAAGGTCGCACTCAAGAAAAGGGCAATCGTACAATGATGACTTGCCAAATCACGTAACTTCTCAAACTCCGGAACAGGCGTACGTCCTTCAGCCCTCGTTAATATGAGTGTCTGGGTTAAATCAGGGATGGTCAGCTCTGCTCCTATTGCCGCTGCCGAGGCGAATACCGAACTTACGCCAGGGATCACCTCATAACCAATACCCTCTTTCTTCAATAGGACAATTTGTTCCATGATTGCGCCGTACATGGCAGGATCTCCTGTATGGATTCTGGCAACCATCTTTCCTTCTTTAACGCGATCAACCATAATGCCAACTATTTCTTCCAAATGCATTCCAGCCGTTTTCAGCACCTCGGCATCTGGTTTTGACTTAGCAATCAATTCTTCATTCACTAATGAATCCGTATATAAAATCACATCAGCCGTTTGGAGAATGTTCAATCCTTTTACAGTAATCAAATCCGGGTCACCCGGGCCGGCACCTACAATATATATCTTCATTTTCTCACCACCATCAATGTTAAGTACTCTAGTTCAAGTCCTTCCAATTCACTTACTTTCCAAATCACTTCTTCATCGGAAGTGACTTTGGTTACGACCGAGGCCTTTTCGAGCAAGTCCAAATCTTTTAAAACGGTAATCATTAAATCGATGACCTTTGCCACCTTGATGAACACCACGGCATCATGATCTTCGATCGCCTTCTTCATTGCTTCATAATCATCCCTAGCAGGAACTATCGCAACATGATCATCACCATCAGCCAAAGCGATGCCCAGCCTTGACGCTGATCCATTAAACGAAGAAATGCCCGGGACTGTCTTGATTTCGACTTCGGGATGCAACTCCTGCATCAATTTCATCATATGTATGAACGTACTATATAAAAGCGGATCGCCTTCCGTAACGAAAGCAACATCTTTTCCTTCATTTAATTTTTGCCAAACTTTTTCAACCGTTCCGTTCCATTCCCGATCCAAAATCGCTTGATCTTTCGTCATCGGAAAAACAAGGCCAAGCATATCCTTCTCTTCAGGACGAATGTAAACTTCAACTATGCGATGGGCGTAGCTTTTACTCCCTTTTCTTTTTTTGGGATACGCAATGACCGGAGATTCCTGAATCACGCGAAATGCCTTTACTGTAATAAGCTCTGGATCGCCCGGGCCCACGCCAAGGCCATATAATGTACCAAGATTACTCATTCATGTCTTCCTTTCGTTGTGCAGTAATGATATAAACCGGATTAAGCGGAACAAATCTGTTCATTCCCAATATTGGCTTACTTCTGGAGATTTGCGCATGCATGATGGAAGTGTGAAAACCAGCTTCCGCAAATGCCTCATTAGCCCGGTAAAGATTTTCAATCGTTGCAGCATTCAGAACGATCCTGCCGCCTTCTTTAAGACGTTTGCAGCATGTATTGATTAGCTCTGACATTTCTCCGCCAGTCCCGCCAATGAAGATCGCATCAGGATCAGGAAAATTTTCCAATCCCTGCGGGGCTTTACCATGAATAGCCGTAATATCGGTACGGAATTTACGTTGGTTTTGATTACAGTTCTCTAAATCAGGCTCATTTTTTTCAATCGCGAAAATTTGACCTTCGGATGCAAGCTTGGCCGCTTCAATTGCCATTGAGCCCGTACACGTCCCAACATCCCAAACGATGCTGTTTTTCGTGAGCTTCAACGCATGCAGGCTTAATACCCGAATTTCCTTTTTGGTTATGAGTCCTTTATCCGGCTTCCGCTGCGAAAATTCTTCATCTTCTATCCCCAAGGACCAGCTTGGACCTTCCGATTTTCTTTTCAAAATGACGACATTCAACGGGGAGAATTCCCGCTCCATCATTTCATCAAGTTCATACCAGCCAAAGTCTTCGGTTTCTCCTTGAAGATTTTCAGCCACAAATGCCCGGTATTCAGTCATTCCAAATGAAAGGAGATATTTAGCCAGTTGATTGGGACTATTTTCGCTGTCTGTAAGCAAGGCAACTTTCGCTTTCCCATCAATCCTTTGGGCCAGCCCTTTCATACTGCGGCCATGAATACTTACTAGGAAGGCATCTTGCCAGCTTTCCCCCATTTTTGCAAAAGCAAGCTGAATTGAACTGAAATACGGGTAAACCTCCATGTTGATTTTGCTGGAAAGGTAGCCTCCCATTCCATAAAACATTGGGTCACCGGAAGCTAAAACAACTGTTGGACGAATTTCATCCTGCAGTTGTTCCACCACCTTTTTCAAACCGCCCTTTATGACAATCTTCTTGCCAGAATAGTTCGGAAAGAAGGATAGGACCCGTTCACCTCCGACCAGCACTTCACTTTCTTCTATCCATTGGGCATATTGGGGCAGTAAGCTTTCCTGACCGTTATCCCCTATCCCGATTAATTTAATCGATTGACTCAATTCCAACAGCCCTTCCCAATAATTGTCCTTTCAACGAATAAATCGCCGTTTCCATTTCAATGCCGCCCTTCACTTGCTTTATGGCAGAGTGACAGCAGGATTCACATAGTTTATTAAAAAAATCAAAATTATTAATAGCTGACATCATGTCCCCGACTTGTGACGCAGTGTTTGCATTCTTGATTTCAAGAACAAGATCATCATCAGCTCCGACGCTTTGGGCTATTTCGGATAGAAAACCGAAGTCGACCGGGGCACTTTTTGAATGCACCATCATCACACCTTGGGCCACTTTGGAAAATTTACCCATCATGCCGACCAGTGATACCTTTTTAATTCCCTGCCTCTTACATTGCTTAAGTGAGAAGCCTACAAAGTCACCCATTTCTATAAAGGCTTCCTCAGGTAAATCCTGGAGAAGGCCCATCGCATACTTTTCACTGCGCCCGCCAGTCGTTAAGACAAGATGCTCGCACCCGCTCGCTTTGGCGACACTGATAGCCTGGACGATACTTGCCATATAGGCGGAACTGGAAAAAGGGACGACAGTGCCCCTTGTTCCCAAAATGGAAATGCCTCCTACAATCCCCAAACGGCCATTTAATGTTTTTTTCGCTATTTCTTCACCTGCGGGCACGGAGATGACGACTTTCACTCCTCTATTGATCTTAAATTCTTCCAATGTTTGCTGCACAGTGGTTAAAATCATTTTGCGCGGTACAGGATTAATCGCCGCTTCTCCTACAGGAACGGGAAGCCCGGGTTTGGTCACACGACCAACTCCGGTCCCTCCATCCAGGATAATCCCAGGTGCATCCGACCAGCTGACAGTAGAGATAATATGTGCCAGATGGGTGGCATCGGGATCATCTCCGGCATCTTTGATCGTTTCAGCACTAACCGCATTTTCCGATATATCATATTTCTCAATAGTGAAAGTGGCATCCCGGCCGATTGGCAAGGAAATCGTTGCCTCCTCAAGTGCATCCCCCGTGATCAATGCGGTCAATGCCGCTTTGGTCACGGCAGTCGAACATGCCCCCGTCGTATACCCATGACGCATTTGTGAGGGGTCTTTTTTTACTTTCTTTTCCATGTTTTTTAACTATCAGCTAAAAGGGAAATCGCGTTCAATGCTGCAACAGTGACAGTACTTCCACCTTTTCGGCCAATATTCGTAATGAATGGAACTTCTGTGATCTTAGCGAGTTCCTCTTTCGATTCCGCTGCAGAAACAAACCCAACAGGCATTCCAATGATTAAGTCCGGTTTTGCAATCCCTTCTTTAATAAGGCGAATGAGCTCAAGTAAAGCTGTAGGTGCATTGCCAATGGCATAAATGCCCCCTTCATTTTCCTTTACGGCTTTTTGCATCGAAATGATCGCCCTTGTCGTATTCAAACGTTTTGCCTCGACCATCACATCTGGATCTGAGATATAGCAATGAACGTCCCCGCCATGTTTTTGAAATCTTTTTTTGCCTGTTCCGCTCTCTATCATTTGCACATCCGCAATGACATGTCTGCCTTTGCGAATGGCTTCCACACCAGCTTGAATGGCATTTGGATGGATGATGACACTTCTTCCCAATTCAAAATCCGCTGAAGCATGAATGACCCGGCGGACGATCTTCCATTCATCTTCAGAAAAATCATGATTGCCCATTTCTTCTGCTATGATCGAAAAGCTATAATCATATATTTTGTCAGGGTCTACCGTTAGTGGTTTAAAATCCGTTTTAAAATCCATCTTGCATTCCTCCTATTTTTCATTTAACTGATTATTCAACTCGGCAATGACATGATCAAAACTAGAATGAACATTTTGATAGTCAACATCCGGTCGCGATATCATGATCGTCTCTATTCCACATTCCAACGCGGCTTCCAATTTCTCATCAACCGCACCGACCTTGCCACTTTCTTTCGTTATCATCAATGTGACGCCATACTGTTCATATAAAGCTTTATTCAATTCTTTGGAAAAAGGCCCTTGAATCGCAACGATATTTTTTTGTTCAATGCCCAGCTGTGCACATTTTTCCATATTGTCCATGCGCGGCAGCATTCTCGCTATGACTCTGGTATTCTCGAGCCCTACCAATTCTTTTGCGAACACCGCTAAGGTTTTACTTCCGGTCGTGAGCATGATGACTCCCCGTTTTGAAGCGGCAAGCTTGGCAGCTTCCTCATAATCACGGACAACTATCAATTTATCATTCTGAAACCGTTGACTTTCACGCTCATAACGAATATAAGGAACATTTGCAGCCTTTGCACCGTTAAGGGCGTTCTTGGATGCTTCTTCGGCAAATGGGTGACTTGCATCAACTACAGCCTGAAAACCTTTTTCGGAGATTAAAGATGTCATATCCTCTGCAGTTAATCGGCCAATCATGGTGGATATCCCTGCATCTTGCAAACTCTTAGCCGCCGATTCGGTTACAACAGTTGCCAAAACCTTGAATCCCACCTGCTGCATCTCAATCGCTAATTCCCTTGCATCACTCGTACCAGCCAAGAACAAAATCATTTTGACGTCCCCACCACTTGCCCATCATGATCGTGATGGTGGTCATGGTCGTGATGATGATCGTGATCATGGTCGTGATCGTGATCGTGATGGTGATGATGGTGGGCATGTCCATGTTCTTCGACATGTTTACGATAGTTTTCCAAATCAAGTGCCCCGCTTGATCTGCCTTCACTAGCTTCTATTACTCGTTCTTGCAGAATGTTCTGTAATGTTGGATGATACCCAAAATACTTCGCCAAAATGAATTCTCGATCATGATATAGCTCTTGATAGCCTTTCAGCATACCTTCCATTCTTTCCATCAAAACCCCTGTGAAGAGGAAATATGGCAGCATCACTATTTTTTTTGCCCCTAACCGGATGCATCGCTCAATACCTTCATCAACGTGCGGGTCCGTTACACCCATGAAGGCCGTTTCGACCCATTTAACGTTTAATTTTTCCCATAATAATCGTGAAATTTTATATATATCACTATTTGCATCAGCATCACTGCCACCTCGGCCAATTAGCAATATTGCTGTCTCAGCCTGTTCAGAGGTTGTATCGAATCCCGCTTCCTCAAGACGGTCTGTCAGGATCGTCAATACATCATGGTGTACCCCGATCGTTTGACCATATGTGAATTTCACTTCTGGATACTTGTTTTTCCCATCCTCTATTTCAGCTGGGATATGTAATTTCGAATGTCCCGCATGCAATAAAATGATCGGTATGACAATAACTTCAGTAGCCCCTCGTTTTACACAATTATCAATGCCTTTGGATATATTCGGTGCCGCAAATTCCAAGAAACACGTTTCCACCAGGAAGCGATCATCCAATGCCGGAATCATATTTTCAATAAAATGAAGGACTTCTTCATTTCCCGAAGCCAACCGGCTTCCGTGTCCTACGAACAAAACTGCTTTCATTTACTTTCCCCCTCTTGATTAGTCTTCACAAGGCGCAGGCTCTATGTTTATTTTGGGAGCGATGTCCTGATAAGAAAAATTCTGTATCTTTTTCGAACGTTTGAAATATTTAAAAAGCCGCTCATTTGGATGGGCATTTTGCTTATACTCTCCGACAATGTCCGTGATCAGTTCAACAAGCTGTTCCGGTTCAATGCCTTCCGCAACCGGCTGACCTGGATGGGCTGTTCTTCCAACCGGTTTAGCGCCAAGAAATAAGTCGAACTTCCCTTTTCGGAAGACAATCCCGATATCATCCATCACAGCACTATAACAAGCCATCCCACACCCATTAAAACCAATGTTCAGTTCCTTGGGCATTTTCATTCCGCCAAGCACCCGGTGTATTTCATCCGCATAAGGAATGGATTCCGCTTTTTCACCATCACAGAAATCACAGGCTTTTAATGTCAGTACATCTCCAATCGGCGATAATAGAAAGTTTGCTGATTGCAATTTCCCCGTAATGACTTCCGGATCCGTTGTCGGAATCTTTAATACGATTTTATGATTTGGCGTGTATTCCATCGTTCCTTTTTCCCCGACAACTTCCGCAAGTGTCATCATTTGTTTGGGAGTGAATTGTTTATTCGCCACACCTGGACTAACGGCAAGTTCGAATACCGACTCCATTTTTTGATGAACCATCGGCTTAATGGATTGCTGAACGGTTTGACCCTTGACTCTTGACAGGGCCTCCATTGCCATTTCAAAGGAAGCTGGCTTCTTTTCTGGTGCCTTTGTAAGTAATCCAACTCCTCCAGCAGACTCGGTTAAGGCTTCTTGATCCAATGCCCAAGGTTCCGCTTCTTTTTGCAGACGCTGATGCGGCTTCAATGGTTGCTTTTCCGAATTCAAAGTATATTTTCTCTGATAGCCTCTTGGTGTGATGATTTTGTCGTCATATAAGAAAGTGGATGAATTACCGATAATGACGGTGGTCAACATCCCAATATCGTGATTCAACATATCCTTCAAATTGGTTATGACAATATCCTGCCTATCGCGGTAAGCACTTTTCACCAACCCGACAGGTGTATCTGGCGAACGGTAGCGAAGGAGAATTTTCTGTGTTTCAACAATTTGCCTGGTCCGCCTGCCGCTGCGCGGGTTATACAGTGCAATGACAAAGTCTGCCATTGCAGCTGCTTCCACCCTTTTAGCGATCAGTTCCCAAGGAGTTAAATGATCACTGAGGCTGATCGTACACGAATCGTGCATGACTGGTGCCCCAAGCAAAGACGCACATGAGTTGATTGCAGAAATGCCAGGAATGACTTCAATGGCCACTCCAGTTTCTTCTTTCCAGCCTTTTTCAATCAATACTTCATAAACCAACCCTGCCATCCCGTAAACTCCGGCATCTCCACTGGAAATCACCGCAACTTTCTTTCCCAGCTCCGCTTGTTTCACTGCTTCCTGAGCACGTGACACCTCTTCAGTCATCCCCGTACTAATGATCGTTTGATCTGTAAGCAGTCCCTGAATGAGCTCAACATACGTTTTATAACCAATGATGTAGTCACTTTCTTGAAGGGCTTCGACAGCACGTTTGGTAATGTGTTCAAAATTCCCTGGCCCAAAGCCCACGACGAATAATTTACCGTTTGTACTCATTAAGACATCTCCTTTTACGCTTTGTTCTTTGAAATACCTGTATGAGCAGGAAAATCTGGATTAGGGGTCATTTCCCCATCATTGAATTGGTAGATCATCTGTGGAACCAACTCCCCATCATTGATATGGCTGACAATCTTCCGACCGAAATCAGGCGTTTCCACTCGATACCAGTTTCCTTGGGGATAGGCAATCACAACGCAGGCATCCTTACATCTTCCGTTACATCGTGTCCTGGTTGTATGGATTTTCAAATCCAGTCCTTTGGAAGTAATTTCATCGCGAATCGCTTGGGTTACTTCTTCCCCGCCCTTTTTCATGCAGCTGCTCCCATTACAAATCAACAGATGTGTATTTGTACCCATTAAGTTCCAAGTAGTCATATTCTTCCTCCTGCGTTCAGGGAAAAGGCAAAATAAAAAACCTTAACTTAAGAGTCAAGGTTTAAAAAACTATATGAATGAGGAGCCAAAGGCAAGCATGCCAAATCCTCCCAAAATCGTCATAGTCCTTCTACCTTTCCCTCCGAAAAGTATCATGCAATTTTAAAAGCAGGTTTCCTGGCTTACGCTTCATTTTACTTTGTCCCTTCCCGGCATCATGCCAGTGGCTATCGACAATTTCATCAGCGTTTACAGTAGCGGGGGCTGCATCGGATTTTCACCGATTTCCCTATTATCCCTTGCTTATTCACACAAGAGCACTTTTAAAATGAAATATTTGGTTTTTATTATACATTTCTAACTAACTTTATCTATCATATAACAACTTTATCAAAATTCAATAGTTTATTCCGACTGTTTAGAAAAGTTTAATAGTGTAAAACCAGTTACAATCCTTTCATCTCAACAAACTTCGTCCAGAAAAAAAAAAAGAGAGTGTAGCTGGAATTATTTCTTTATGGTACACTATACGAGAATTTTCACAATAATTACATAAGTTTCATGGTGTTGAATTTCTCGGAATTCAGCTTAAAAGGGAAGCCGGTGAAAATCCGGAGCGGTCCCGCCACTGTAAAGGGAAGTCCTATTACTTTAACTTTAATCCACTGTCAAATGAGATGGGAAGGATGTAATGGGATGATGAACCAAAGCCAGGAGACCTGCCATGAAGCGTGAAACTGTTTCAGCCTACGAGGATGGGTGTGCGGATCAGGCAGAATGGCCCATGGTTGGTTCATGCTGCAAAATTCCTGTTCATTACGCACTTCTTTCTTTGAGAGAAGTGCTTTTTATGTTGGGCGCCGCTTTTCTTCTAAAGATTGATCAGAAAAATTAAAAGTGTTGAAAGGAGAAAGAATGAAAAGAACCAATTGGAAAATTATTTATTTTGTCATTTTACTGCTTTTTGTCCCAAAACGGACAATGGCCATGCATATCATGGAGGGCTTTTTACCCATTGAATGGGCTATATTCTGGTGGGCCGTGACACTTCCATTTTTAATCTTGGGTTACCGGTCCATTAGGTCCAAAGTAAGGGAAAACCCAGAAACAAAAATGATACTTGGTCTATCGGGCGCATTTGTATTTATATTATCGGCCCTAAAGATACCTTCCGTTACGGGAAGTTCTTCACACCCTACCGGAGTTGGTTTGGGCTCCATATTATTCGGACCATTGGCCATGAGTGTCGTTGGCAGCATCGTTCTGTTATTTCAAGCTGTTTTACTCGCTCACGGAGGATTGACGACATTAGGGGCCAACGCATTTTCCATGGCCGTTTGCGGACCGTTCATTGCTTACTTTGTCTACAAAGGCGCAATTAAATTGGGTTGGTCTTTTTCACTTGCCGTTTTCTTGGCAGCTGCTTTTGGAGATTTAGGAACCTATGTGGTCACTTCCGTTCAACTTGCTCTTGCTTTTCCATCCGAGATAGGAGGATTCATGGCCTCTTTCAGTAAATTTGCAGGGATTTTTGCCCTGACCCAAATTCCCTTGGCAATCAGTGAGGGGTTATTGACAGTCGTCGTGATGAATTTCTTGAAAAAATACAATCTAGGCGAATTGAAATTGCTTCGAGTTTTATCTAAGGAGGCCCGTTAACATGAAAAAAAGTTTACTGCTGCTTTTCCTGGTCGTCATTCTTGCAACCATTCCGTTAATCACCCAACAAGGAACGGAATTTGGCGGTGCCGACGGCGAAGCTGAAGAAGCCATCACTAAAATCCATCCTGAATACAAGCCATGGTTCAACAGTATTTGGGAGCCGCCAGGTGCAGAAACCGAAAGCTTATTATTTGCGCTTCAAGCTGCAATCGGAGCTGGTTTCATTGGATACTTCATTGGCGTAATGAGACAAAGGAATAAGCAAACCAAACAAGAATTGGCCGAAAAATCAAAGCATGTTACTCATTGATAAATATGCCTATTTCAATGGGCTAAAGGATGTACATCCGTTGGAAAAGATGGTTTTTGCACTTTCCCTTTTGCTGTTTTCGTTAACGGTAAGGGATATGACCGTCTCGCTCATCACTTTCACGGTGATGAGCGCTTTAATCATTTTTGCGGCAAAAATCCCGCTTTTCTATTATCTAAAATTACTTCTATTGCCAGGTTTCTTTATACTATCGGGAACAATTACCATTCTTTTTTCTTTCACAAGTAAATTTACTTTGCTATCGAATATATGGTGGTCCTGGAAGGTCGGAAACTGGCAAATATTCATCAGCGATGACAGCATCGGTACAGTGGCCAATTTGATCACTGTCGTATTCGGCAGTATCAGCTGTTTATATTTCCTGACCTTGACTACACCCATTACCGTCATCCTATCCGTGCTGCGAAAACTTAAAGTGCCTTCCTTATTGATCGATTTAATAGAATTGACCTATCGCTTCATCTTTATATTTTTAGATACAGCTTTGGCCATTCACCAATCACAAGCTTCACGACTGGGATATGGTTCGTTAAGGAAAGGCATGCGATCTCTCGGATTACTGATCTCATCATTATTTTTAGGAGTATTGCAGCGCTCTGGGCAATTGACGATGGCCATGAACGCAAGAGGCTATCAGGAGAACCTTTCCTATATCGAGGATACTTACACCTACTCCTCACGCAATTGGCTGATCGCGATTGTAATATTAGGAAGCTTAATCTTTATTAATGGATATTTGTAAATTGGAGGCAACCCAACAATGGACGAGCATATTTTTCATATAGAAGGTCTCACCCATCAATTCGCAGATGGAACGTTCGCTTTAAACGATCTTTCGCTAACGATTCAACATGGTAAAAAGATTGCATTATTAGGCAATAATGGTGCCGGCAAATCGACTTTATTCCTCCATTTAAATGGTCTTTTACAACCTACAGCAGGAACAATCAGATTTAAGGACAAGAAAATGAAATATGACCGTAAATCATTATTATCAATACGAAAGCAAGTCGGGATCGTTTTTCAAGATCCCGACTCGCAGCTCTTTTCCGCCAATGTACAACAGGATATATCGTTTGGACCGATGAATTTAGGATGGGATAGTATTAAAGTCCAGAAGAAAGTAAATTGGGCAATGGCTCAAACGGAAGTAACGGAACTGAAAGACAGACCTACCCATTTTTTGAGCCTTGGGCAAAAAAAACGTGTCGCCATTGCGGGGATACTCGCCATGGAACCAGATGTCTGGCTCTTGGACGAGCCTACCGCTGGATTGGATCCTTATTTCTCAAGACAGATAATGGCTCTGCTGGACAGTATCCACCACCCTGACAAAACGATTATCCTATCAACTCATGATGTTAATTTAGCCTATCAATGGGCTGATGAAGTCATTGTCATGAACGATGGTAAGGTCATATACCAAGGGGACCCTGTATCCGTTTTCCATGATGAAGACGTTTTGCTGCTGGCACATCTGGAGAAACCGTGGGTTTTTGAAATGTTTCAAGCCCTTCTTCAATCAAGGAATCCTGCAGAAAGGGATCTTTTCCCAAGAACGAAGGAGGAATTGCTTCAAAAGTTGGAGACAGAAAGGATTTATTAATTAAGTATCCCCTAGCTCTTGTTTCATCTTTCAAGAAGCTAGGGGATCACACCGATATATCTATAAAATAGCAGGCGATAATTCTTGTCTCTAAAAAACGAATTTTATTACCTTTCTTCTTTAGATCTTTCTTTTGCAATCTCAATATCTCTTCCGTTTACATCATCAATGACTGCCTTTATCTCGCCTTCCGCATAAGTATCCGAAACTTGTTCGTGGGTTCTGGCCAGTCCAGAAGATAAAGGGTCTTCCCGTTTATAATCACTGACATCATATATTCTTCCGGCGACTTCTGAAGATTCATTTTTTGATTGCTTGCTATCCATTTTTTTCACTCCTAGTTTTCAAATTGTCCAAACATCGTTTTACAGCAGTATTAAAGACAAAGGTATTTTGTGTAAAAAGCGAAGCAATATTCAATAATGATAAAAAAAGGAGGGAAAATGCAAAAAAAGCTTACAAGTAAAATCCCCTTTCAAGGACTTACTTGTAAGCTTAATGAGAGCTTAGCCCTCCTTCTTCACATCCACATTATCGGATGGGTCACCCCAACATTCCACATTCTTCAAACCTTTAATATTGTTCACATGGAAGACTGGATTTTTTCCACTTTTCTTTTGCTTTTGATAATCCGCCAGTGCAGCAAAAGCGATCTTCCCAAGTAATGCTATGGCAATCAGGTTGATAATGGCCATAAGGGCCATCAACAAGTCAGCCAGTCCCCAAACAAATTCCAATGAGGCAAGCGAACCGAATACAACCATCCCTACGACTGCGATACGATAGATATTTAACCAAACCTTATTTTCATTGATGAAGCCAATGTTCGACTCTCCATAATAATAGTTGCCCACAATGGAACTAAAGGCGAATAACAGTACAATGATGGCAAGGAAAATACCAGCCCATGATCCCAATGCCGTTCCAAGGGCATTTTGGGTAAGGACGATTCCATCCGTTTCCTTCGATGTATAAAGACCTGAAAACAAAATGATGAAGGCAGTCGAACTGCAAATGATGAGCGTATCGACAAAAACACCTAGAGACTGTATGAGCCCTTGTTTGACAGGATGACTGACATCAGCCGTCGCACCAGCATTAGGTGCACTACCCATACCTGCTTCATTTGAAAACAGGCCGCGCTTGATTCCTTGCATCATGGCTGCTCCCAATACTCCGCCAGCCACTTCTCTAATCCCATCGAATGCACTTTCAAAAATCAAAGCAATGACACTCGGTAACTCGGTAATATTCATGATGATGATAATCAACGCCACTATCACATAGGCTCCTGCCATGATCGGGACGATTACTTCAGATACCTTTGCAATCATTTTGATCCCGCCAAAAATGATGACAGCCGTGACGATAGCCAGGATGACAGCCGTAACCCACTTTTCAATCCCAAACGATTCGTTGAATGCGCTTGTAATCGTATTGGCTTGTACTGAGTTGAAAGCTAGTCCAAATGTAAGCGAAATCAACACTGCGAAAGTGATGCCCATCCAACGGGCATTCAATGCTTTTTCCATATAATACGCAGGACCGCCGCGGAATGCATCCCCATCCTTGACCTTATAAATTTGAGCAAGTGTACTTTCAATGAATGCGGAAGCAGCTCCAATCAGTGCTATTAACCACATCCAGAAAACGGCTCCAGGACCGCCCATCGTGATCGCGATGGCAACACCTGCAAGGTTACCCGTTCCTACCCGGGAAGCCGTGCTTATGCAAAATGCCTGAAAGGATGTTACACCTTTTTTATCCGCTGTGGCCCCTTCGCCCAATAGCCGGAACATTTCCCCTACCATTCTGAATTGGACAAACTTCGTGCGGACGGAAAAATAAAGACCCAATCCAATCAACATGATGATCAATACGGAAGACCATAACACATCATTTGTCTCACTAATAAAATTTTCTAACATCTCCATTAAACCAAACCCCTCTACTAAATCTAATTATTATTATAAAAACATATACAACTATAATTCATTTCCCGATTCATTAGGGAGATAAACTAAACAAATGAAGCCCATAAAAAAAGGAAATTCCAGAATGAATCTCCAATACAATAATATTATTATATCCTAACACACAATTTTTTTCATTCATGAATTGGTAGAATCAATCGAAAAATATAATATTTCAGTATTATTACCTATAGATAATAATCTTTCTTCCTCACATCATTTAACGTTCGTTCCCAACGGGAGATATTCCCTATTTTTATCCACATCATTATAAAAAAGTACTAAAGGGGTACTGTTAAAATTGAAAAACAAAAAAGATTTTGCTATGCCTAACGTAAAATCAATAGGCAGAGACTCATAAAAAAGGAGCATTTCTGCTCCCCCTACATAAAACTGTGTCCAAGTATTGATTTATTGACGTGTTGTTACATCACAAGCCCGCCATCTACAAATAAAGTTTGCCCTGTCATAAACTGACTCCAATCTGATGCCAGGAACAACACGGGTCCTGCTACATCTTCTGGTGCTGCAATTCTGCGGAGTGGAGTTTGGGATATGATGAGGTCCTTCAACTCTTCTTTTGTATCCTTGCTTGTATCCGTTGGATAGACAAGCCCCGGAGCCACACAATTGACCCTGATCCCAAAAGCTCCGAGCTCTGCAGCTAAATTACGGCTGTACCCCATAAGTCCACTTTTTGCTGTCGTGTATTCATGGTAAGGTACAATCGGTCTTTGAACTAAATTGCTGATCATATTGATGATGCTGCCATTGCTCTGTTTTTTCATAATGGGTAAGACTGCCTGACACATATAATGTGTCGAGCGTAAAGCCCCATCAATTTGCTCCTGATAATCTTCCCATTTTAGCTCCCATGACATTTTTCGGTTGTCAGCATCAAAAATGTAAGACTTGAAGGCATTATTCACGAGAACATCAATTTTACCCGCTTCCATAACTTGTTCGATCATCTGTTTGACGGACGATTCAGAAGTGACATCTCCCTGTATAGCCCATCCTTCACCGCCCAGTTTAGTACAATCCACGGCAACCTGTTCAGCGGCCTCGTGATTTTGCAGGTAGTTGATGATAACCAGTGCCCCTTCTCTAGCAAAGGCACGGGCTATACTAGCTCCTATTCCTCGGCTAGCTCCCGTCACCAGTACTACTTTCCCCTGAAATTTTTTCATTTTTTCTCCTCCGTTTTGTTAGGAAGAAGATCGTCACGTACTGCCTCTTTCATATCGATGCTATTTTCAATTAGTCCTAGTTGTTGGTACGTATCTGCCCCTTTTTGTAAAACCGATGTATCAAGTTCCCCTAGCCCCTTACTATCAGTTCCCTCAGAGGAAACACTCGAAATATTTCTCAAATTAATAATTTTCAAGTTTTGTTGTTCATCTTTTCCATCAATGGCATATTCAGATGCTAGTTTAGCGGCTTCCTCTGGATTTTTGATCATCCACTGTGCACTGCTACTATAAGCCTCCAAAAATTCTTTCAGAACGTCTTTCTTTTCATCATACGTCTTTTCTGTGACAACAAATACATCGCTAGGCACATTCAAATAATCTTTTACTTCCATGACATTTACTTCATCCAATCCTTTTTGTTTAGCGACTGCTAATCCAGTATCCGTTGCAGCTGTAGCATCCACCTTTCCCTGCATCAAAGGAGCAAAATTCAACAATCCCGTCTCCACGATTTTTACATCGTTTTCCGAAAGTCCAGCCTGATGCAGAAGAACCAATAAATTTTGACGCGTCCCGCTTGTTAAACTATATACACCAATTGTTTTCCCTTTAAGATCCTGTGGCTTATTTATTTTTTTGTCTTTAAGCGATACAATGTTAAACACATTTTGTGGATAGATATTATAAATCACCTTCAGCTTTTCCCCTTTGTCTAATGCAAAGAAAAGAGAGCCGGGATCTGTAAACGCAATGTCAGCTTGTCCAGAAACAATATTTTTAATGGCATCCCCGCCACCTTCTCCTGGAATAACCGAAACGTCCAATCCTTTATCCTTGAAAAAGTGTTTTTTCTCATCCACCAATAAATTCGTTTGCTCAGTTATCGGCTTACTCCAATTCGCTACTCTGACCGGCTGTATTTTCTCTGAGCCTGATTCCTTGGTTGTCTCTTCCTTCGCTCCACAAGCGCTTGTAATTATTGCTATCAATAATAATAAACCCATTAGCATAATTTTTGATTTCATTTTTTCTCCGTCTCCTTTATAAATCGTTTGACCCATTTCTTTTCCATTAGTTGCACTGCCTGATATAGAACCATTCCCATGGCCGTTAACAATATCAAGGTCGCGAACATCAATGGTGTATCCATCATTCCCTGTGAAGCGATGATCACCGCTCCTAATCCGTCACTTCCGCCGATAAACTCTCCAACAACCGCTCCTACAATTGCCAAAACGACCGCTACGCGAAGCCCTGCTATAATCCCAGGCATCCCGGCAGGTATCTTTAAATGGATCAAGGTTTGCCAGCGTGATGCACCAAGCATTTTGAACAGTTCCTGCTTCTGCTTATCCGTATACTTTATGGCCATCACCGTATTCTCCAATAAAGGAAAAAAACAGATCAGTGCCGTAATCACCACTTTAGAGGTCATTCCAAATCCAAACCAAAGGATAAAAAGAGGGGCTAAAGCAAGTTTCGGAACGGCTTGACTGGCAATAATGTAAGGAAATAAGAGCTTCCGTAAAAAAGGCACCTCGCCCAAAATAATGCCTGCCACAAATCCGAATAACCCTCCAAAAAACAGTCCCAGCAACACCTCTGATGTGGTTCGGATAATATGCGGGGTAAAGTATCCGCCCATTATGCCTTCAAAAAGAGTATGGAAAATCACAATAGGTGTCGGCAGGACAAGCTCCGACATGGACCTTGCTGCTAGATCCCATAAAAACAGCAAAAGTAGTAAAAGGATTACGGAGTATATAGGAAATCGTCTCATAACCGTGCTCCCCCCATAACCTGGCGGATTTTGAGGCAAAGTTCATTAAAATACGAGCTGTACCTCATTTCCACCGTTCGCGGCTTTGCAAGATCGACAGCTGTATCATAGACAATGCTTCCTTGATCCATTACCGCTATCTTGTCTGAGAGATAAACAGCTTCTGAAATATCATGTGTTATAAAAAGGACTGTCGTATTTTGCTGTTTGCATATCTTTAAAAGGTCGTCCTGTAATTCTTCTCTTGTAATCGCGTCCAATGCAGCAAATGGTTCGTCTAAGAACATCATGGACGGCTGTTCAACAAGTGCCCTTGCAATGGCTACACGACTCTGCTGACCTCCTGATAATTGTGCCGGGAAACTCTGAAGATAGTCTGCTAACCCAACAGTCTCCAATAACTTCATCGCATACTCTATATCCTTTACCTTCACTTTCCCCCTAAGGGAAACGGGCAACAGAACGTTGTCCATTACAGTTTTCCACTCTAATAGGGTTGGGGATTGAAAGACAAATCCGGCTTCAGGTGACGGCTTGATTACGATGTTCCCATTCAAGGAAATAATTCCAGTATCCACCTGCAGTAAGCCTGCTGCCAGCTTTAATAACGTCGTTTTCCCGCACCCACTCTTCCCCAGCAAACAATGAAACTCCCCTTCTTCTATTTCCCAGCTTACACGATTGATAACGGACCCTCTGCCCTGATAGCTGTATGTCACATCATTAACTGTCAAAAAACCCATTCCACTACCTCCTAATCAACATAAGGGGCAAATCTTTCACTGTACTCTACAGCAGAGGACTCTATATCTACCATGTTGATCAAATCTAGTAAATTAAAGCGGCCATCATGATGCCATCCAGCTTCGGGAGACGTCATACTGCCCAAAGCGGTTAACCTCGTTACACCAAGCCCCCCTAATAACTCGGCCCAGTGAAAAAGTTCCCTTGGGCTTGCAGCTATACCAACGGTTTGGAGGAAAGAACGGTGAGGCTCAATGGAAGGAATCAGGTCCTCTATTTTTTCAAAGGCAATCACTTTTATCACTCGATTCAAACTACTTGGGGTGAAGGAAATACCCTTTTCTTCGTATACGACGGTCCAATCATGTACTACATTTCCCAATACCTCTTTTTGGGAATCATAAAAAACACTCATCTCTTCTCTTTGACGCCACGATGCCAGTGCTGCAGACTCTTCCATTGAAAGGGTCCGCCGAGGATATCTTTTTTCCATGTTTTCGAGTTCATGTGCCAGATATCTCGCAAATTCTTTTGGCGAAACATTGCCGCCATGTTGGACATAAAAAATATGGGGAGAGTAGCAGCCTTGCTGATCATAACGGATGACATCAAGTGCCGCTTGACGTGCCGTTTCAAAAGCTTTTTGTGAATCCAGGCTAAAACGAGAGATCAACCCAAAACTGATTTTATGCCCATAAGCCAAAAATCGGGTGGTTATTGGCGTTCGGCTTTGAAGAGACTGAAGCGAAGCGTTGCCGCCGTACCCTACTACAACGTCACTTTGTTCCAATATGCATGTTTCCCGCTCTTCATCGCCCCCTTTCCACCAAACAATAGCAAAGCAATCCGCTAATTTAGGTTCAATTTCCACTAACAAACGGGCAAACAAGCCCGCAAACAAAGGCTCCGCACTTGAGACCTTCCCAATGTTTCCTGACTTGGTAAGCAAGGCGGAGATGAAGCTCCACAAAGGAAGACCAGGGACATTCCCCGACCAAATATGGGTGATTAGATTTGGCCCGACTGCCTTAGAGAACCCGCCTTTGATTCGAGGTTGAAAGTCATCAAGCAACAAGGGATTTCCAAAATCTTCAACAACAAAGCGTTGGAGTTCATGTTTGCGGAATTTTTTCAAATAGATAGTAAGACCAAGACGAATTATTTCCTCATCGTACCCTGTAATAATCGGCAGGAGCTGTTCAGCCTTTTGACGGTACGGTGAACGACGATCCAGTAATCTCTCAATCGCTTTGTCAATAATGTCCATGATTTCCACCGTCGTAAATGCCTTTAATGTCTCAACACTCGCCCTTTTAACTTTTTCTATAACCTTATTCATCTGTTCTATCGTAAGAAGGGGAATCTCCACTTCCACTTCTTCATTCTTTCTCTTAAATACTAAAATCCTTTTTGTGAAATCTTTATCCCCTATATCCGGTATATATCCTGCAATCTCGCTCATTCCGAAAAGCCCTTTGCAGCTTTTAAAAACTCATCCACCGCTATGGAACAACCCTTTGCCTCTGTTCCCTGCACTCTTCCTAATAAAAGAAAACCACCATCCACCTCGACCCCTAAATCTTCTGTTAGGATGGTAGTGACCGAATTAAAATTAGCTAAATCACAATGAACAAGTACTCCCCGCTCGCCCTTTTGGACCTCTTCCCCACTTAAAGGATTAATCACTCTAGTCCTTATCCAATGCGGTCCCGATTTTACAGGAGGAACAGTCTCGTTACCGTCATCATAAAATTGCGTGCTTAGCTCTGTCATCCCATACATATTGATGCATTCAGACCGGTCTACACCTAAGTGAGTGGAAAGCATATGATAGAATTCATCCAAACCCAATTCCTTTGATTGATTTTTATATCCTCCCGTGTCAAGGATTTTACTTCCCTTTGGTAAACTTAAGGTCTTTCCCATTCGTTCTAATTCTTCGATCATATGTACGAAACTAAAACTCGCGCCTAAAAGGGCATAAGGCTCCCCAGTTTTTTCCGCATGCTCAAGGTCCTCCAGCAAGCGGTCCATATCGATTCCACTTTCCTTTAATAGATAGTGGCTATCCTTCGTACCGAATTCACGCATTCCAAGACCCAAGTAGCGAGCTAATGAAGAGTTAGGCATTTCTATTTCGGTTGGAAAAAGAATCCCCATGCGGATTTTCTCCGTTTCCTTCATAAATCTCTTTCTGAAATTTAAAAGCATGGACTTATCAAACACTTCCAAAGTGGGATGATAATGTTTGCCCTTAATTCCTTTTGTAGTTCCGCTCGTCATGAAAACCGCTTCTGTTTCAGAGGGATCTATGGAGCTTAGCGTGACCTCTTTAAAAGCATTAATCGGAACGGCCGGAATATCCCTCCATGTCTTGACTACCCTTGGTGTCTTTCCTTTTTGAAAACAAAAGGTTCGATAGGGAAGATTATGATGGTATTGATAAGAAAATAATTGTAAGGCCTGTTCATTGAATGCCTCGTCTGATGTAACTTCATTCTGCATATAGCGAACAATATTATTGGTTATGACTTGCTGTTGATTCATCTCGAATCCATCCTTTCATAGAAAATAAAAAAAGCACTTTGCGTAAGCAAAGTGCATAGTGGTACTCTAGTCACAATCCCTACGCTGGCATTACCCAACAGGTTCAAACGGTCTACAACAGTTAGTCATACTCTCAGCCTGATTCCACAGACTCCCGTAACATTAAATTTTATTCAAGTCTATTCCTTCTGCCTAAAAAATGCAACTCCATTTTAAACTACCGTTAAATACACTAAATCATAAATCCATATTTCATTAAAGGAATGAACACAGATCATCTCCATCGATTTTCTCAATTTTTCATTTTACATGAAGGCATATAATTCTTTAATTAATGGCATATAAAAGAAATACCATTCCAAACTCTAATGTAAAAGCTATGTGCTTGTCTGCTGGATACTTTTGGATTGAATATGTTTGCTAGAAATCCTTCTTTAGTATAACTATTATCGATGACCATCAGCTTTTCCGTGAAGGCGTAAAGCACATATGCTTTTTTTATTGAGCTAACGGGGCAGCGAAAATGAGATTTGAGGGTAAAAAAACTTGGTATGAAAGTGAGACTGACCAGCTAAAGGGAAAAATAAAGGCTGTCAGGAAGAAGATTCCCCACAGCCTTTACCTATTATTTCGTAAAAATTTCAATAAGTTCGTTAACCCCTAAATAGACGAACATGATGAGACAAGCTGTTAAAACCAAATTAGGAACCGCTTTGTTCCTAAACTCTTTATCTACCTTTTTCGAATTTAATAATAAAATCAGGGAGATCGCCAGAAATGGCATAAATAATGCTCCTAAAGCTCCATAAATGATGATTAACTCGACGGGTTTTCCGAAATAAAACAAAATCATCGGAGGGAATGTCAGCCAGGCTAGATAGGCACGATAAGCAGGT
The DNA here is from genome assembly GCF_018613325.1 of Bacillus sp. ISL-34. Taxonomy (GTDB): domain Bacteria; phylum Bacillota; class Bacilli; order Bacillales; family DSM-1321; genus Peribacillus. Next base: position 132,905 of record NZ_JAGGQJ010000013.1, read on the forward strand.
TCCGTTTCTGAAACAGCCTGTTTTCCTGGAGCCTTTTTCTTGCGTATCGTTTTGACAAAGTCAGCAAAAAGATACGGAACCCCATTCCAAACTCCAAGTAAGGAAGAGAAAGCTGCAGACCAAAATGCAATTAAGAATAACCAGCGCATGGGTGTGCCAAACTCCGCCCCAAGCATTTCGGCAAGTTGGATAAGTCCTTGATCATCACGGATGCTGACACCTGTACCCGCAAGAAATTGAGCACCGATTATCAATGCAGCCAATGTAAAAATAGCTGTTAATGTATAGGCAACCTTGGTATCTGTTCTCATCATGGAAATCCAACCTTTTCCACTCCAGCTTTTTTCACTTAACCAATAACCATAGGAAGCCATTGTGATTGTTCCACCAACTCCACCAATCAAGCCTAGCATTAAAATGAATGAGCCCTCTGGAACCCTAGGAACGAATCCGATTGCGAAATCTCCTAAGCTAGGTAGGAAAAGAATCGCTGTACCGATAATCGTTACAAACATAACACCTATTAAAACTGTCATTACACGTTCAAACAGAAGATAACGGCCTGTCCAAACGAGACCGAAGCCTAGAATCGAATGGAGGATAGCCCAAGCCCAAAGCGGCATGATTGGAAACATGGCGTGCATGGCCAATGCTGAAGTCGATGCTGCAGCTGCTCCATAGATAAATCCCCAAATGACTGAATAGATACCAAAATAACCTGTTGCCCATTTCCCTAATGAATGCCAGCCATCAATCATGGTTTGTCCGGTTGCCAAATACCAGCGCCCTACACCTTCATTTAAAAAGTATTTCAAAATTCCACCGACAATAATGGCCCATACAAAGGTCATTCCAAAAGACGTTCCAATAACGATAGATGTTATCAAATCGGCAGTTCCTACACCTGTGGCAGCGACAACTATACCTGGTCCAACCTGTCTTAGTTTTTCCCCCATCGTAGCTGGTGGAATTTTGAGCTGTGGCTTATTAAGTTCTGTCTTCATGTAATACCTCCTCAGATGGTAAATGTCCCCAATATATTTATTTAATGTAGTCCATTCATTTAGAATCGTCTTAGGCTAATTCTAATAAAATAGCCATGCCCTGACCTCCGCCAATACATAGAGTCGCTATCCCGTATCTTTCTTGTCGTTTTTGCATTTCATGAATTAATTTTGTTATGATTATCGCTCCAGTTGCCCCTAATGGATGACCTAAAGCTATAGCCCCACCATTTACATTGATTTTATCCGGATCCAGCTTCGCTTCACGTATCACGGCAAGTGATTGCGAAGCGAAAGCCTCATTCAATTCAAACAGCCCAATATCCTTAACCTTCAGACCAGTCTTTTTCAAAAGATTTTCAATTGCGGGAACTGGACCGATTCCCATATATCGTGGATCGACACCAGCTGTAGACCAGTTAACGATTTTGGCAATGGGTTTGACACCGATGTTAGAAGCCTTTTCTCGAGTCATTAATACTAAGGAACTCGCTCCATCATTACGGCCACAGGCATTACCCGCTGTGACAGTTCCATCCTTTTTAAAGACTGGTTTCAATTGAGTTAATTTTTCTAAGGTAGTGTCTCTTGGGTGCTCGTCTATTTGGAAAATCGATGTGTTTTTTCTAGTTTTTATTTCAATCGGAACAATTTGCGATTTGAAGGATTCAGACTCAATTGCTAATTTTGCCCGATTCTGGCTTTCCAAAGCAAATGCATCCTGATCTTCACGGGAAATATTATATTTTTCCGCAACGTTTTCAGCTGTAACCCCCATACCTAAGTCTTTTCCATAAACTTCGATTGGCTGCTGGCCATTTTCGAGATTAGAATCTACAAGGTAAGGATTTCCTTCCCCATATCGTGAATTTCTTAAATAAATGGGGGCTCTGCTCATATTTTCCGCTCCGCCGGCAACGACAATATCATCCGGATTAAATGCTAAGTGCTGAACCCCCGATACAACAGCCTGAATGCCTGAAGCACATAGTCGGTTTACTGTGAAAGCAGAGGCCTCCTGGGGAATACCAGCTCTTAATGCAGCAACACGTGCTAGATTAGATGATTCAGTGGACTGCCGCACCTCACCAAAAATTACTTCATTGATCTGCTCAGGTGCTAGCCCAGCACGCTCAATCGCATCTTTAATGGTTGTTGCAGCTAGAATTCCAGCAGGTACATCTTTTAATCGTCCGCCAACTCTACCAATGGCTGTACGGTTTGCGCTAACAATTACAAATTCATGATCCATTATAATACCTCCGGATTTTTAAATTCATTCGACTGAATACGCTTTCAAATTTGGTGAAATTATAAAATTTGCAGGTGTGATTTCTTTTAATTTCTCTACCGTACACCCCTTGTCTAACTCTTCTAAAACCATTTCATTATCTTTAAATCGAAAAACTGCATATTCAGATATTAATGTCGATACAACGCCTTGGGCTGTTAGTGGAATATCGCAGTGATTGACAATTTTCGGATCGCCCTCTCTCGTGCAATGCAGAGTTGCAATGATGACTTCCTTTGCACCCACGACTAAATCCATTGCTCCACCAACTCCTAAAATATCCTTTCCTGGTACAGCCCAGTTTGCTAAATCTCCTGTTTCACTGACTTGAAGGGCTCCTAAAACGACTGTATCAACATGTCCGCCGCGAATCATCGCAAATGATTCGGAGGATGAAAAATAAGCAGCACCTTTTTGTGCGGTGACCGGTAATTTCCCGGCATTTATGATTTCAGGGTCTTCCTCCCCTTTCTCTGGCGAAGGACCTACTCCAAGGAGCCCATTTTCCGTATGAAGGTATACGGATTTACTTTCGGGTATATAGTTAGCAACCAGGGTCGGAATGCCGATCCCTAAATTGACGATTGTTCCCTCTTTTATTTCCATAGCAACCCTTTTGGCTATCATTTCTTTAATAGTAAGTGACGACATCTTCGGTCAATTTCTCCTTTCCACTATAAAATCCACGAACAAATGAGGCGTTATGATCTCCTCGGGAGATATCTTGCCCACTTCAACAATCTCCTCCACTTCAACTATAGTTATTTTTGCTGCACTAGCCATATCAGGATTAAAGTTCCGAGCTGTTTTTGAATAGATTAAATTACCCAACCTATCTGCTTTTTTAGCCTTCACTAAAGCCACATCAGCAAATAACGGTAACTCTAAAACATATTCTTTTCCATTAATCACGCGTGATTCTTTATTTTCTCCTATAAGTGTCCCTGCTGACGTGCGAGTATAAAATCCACCTATACCGGCACCTGCTGCTCGTAACCTTTCGCCTAATGTACCCTGCGGAACCAGCTCCACTTCCAAGATGCCTTGCTTGACGTAACGGACGGCATCCATATTACTCGTAAAATATGAACCTATCCCTTTTTTTATTTTATTTTGAAGTAGAACCTTACCTAGACCTTTTCCTCCTGGTTCCCCTAGGTTATTGCTAATGATTGTTAAATCGGAAACTGGATGTTCAGCCAATGATTCTACCAAGTTAAGAGGGCATCCTACCAACCCAAAACCTCCTACAGCGACGGTGTCTCCATCTTTTATATACGAAACAGCTTCTGATGCAGTAATGATCTTATCCAATGTAGCTTAAAGCCTCCTCTTCCACGTAATGTAACCCCTTACATACTCATTGAAAAAAATTTAAAATAAGAGTTGTGTAAATCCGATTACAACTGTACACTATACGTACACCTAGTACATATAGTGTACCTTGGGATAATCATAATTATCTTTTGTTAAGAAGTCAACCTAATTGTTTATTTTTTCTAACAATTAGACTGATAATTCACTATAAATTTTCTTTATTTTTAGGAGGAAGTTCGTGATGGAAAATGAAACGGAACAATCATCTTATTTCGTCCAATCAGTCGCAAAAGGATTTGAAGTGTTAAAAGCTTTTGATTCAAGTTCTGCTAGCCTTTCGCTTCGGGAACTTGCAGAGCGGACAGGCATTAATAAAGCGACAGTTAGACGCTTTGCATTAACCCTTGTCGACCTCGGTTATCTAAGGTTAATAGAAGACAATAGATTTCAACTCAGCCCGAAGGTTTTGGATCTAGCGGTCCATTATTTACAAACATTGAATTTACCGGATCTTGCTCAACCAATCTTGGAATCTATCTCTGCCACTGTAAAGGAATCAACAAACCTGGCCATTCTGGATGGTGCGGAGGTTGTCTATGTTTCCAGAGTGAATGCAGCTAAAAGGATCGTCGGGGCAAACTTGAAGGTCGGTTCAAGGTTGCCTTATTATGCAACCTCATTAGGAAAAGCACTTGTTGCCTGGTTACCCGAAAACGAGAGGAAAAAAATTTGGGGAATCACCAATATCGAAGCTTTTACCCAAAATACAATCACCACTTATGAAAAATTCGAGGAAGACTTGGCCATGACCAGGTCACGGGGTTATGCGATAGGTGATGAAGAGCTAGAGGAAGGACTCCGCTCCATTTCAATGCCCATTATCAATTGGCAGGGGGCAACGATAGCCGCAGTAAATATTTCTACCCAGGTCATCCGAACAGATAAAAAGAAATTATTAGAAATCTACTTGCCAGCCCTTCAAGAAGGAGTTAAAAAATTAAATCATCAAACGGGATCTAAAAGTTAAAATCAAAATACACACTTGAAAAAATTGAGGCCATTGAAAACTTTCGTTTTTTTTGGTATTTGATTTAGTAGTAAAAAAGACGACTCCAATTTATTTTCATAAAATTGGAATCGTCTTTTTTATTATTAAGGGTTCTGGTGCAAAAATGATTTTTTTCGAAATATATACCTGAATTTTCTATTCATGTATGAATTATGATGCAACTTAAAATAATTTGTGTCTATCATATATTCTAGTTTTCTGTAGGTCTCAATGTTGAAATTGAGTCTGTTATGATACCTTTGTTCTGCCTCTCCTAGATGGTTAGAATACCTTGTGCAAACATCTTTCTTAATTCTTTCTTATCTATTTTTCCAATCGGCGTTAATGGAAACTTATCAAGAAAATAGGCTACTTTAGGAACCATATACTTAGAGGTTCTTTGTTTGCAGAAATCAATTAATTCCTCACTAGTACAGCTTAATCCTTCTTGCAGTGATACCACTACACACACTATTTCTCCCCAATCCGGATGGGGAACGCCTATGCAGGCACTTAATGCAACAGCAGGGTGCTGGTTCACCACTCGCTCCACTTCTGAAGAATATACGTTCATCCCACCTGAAATGATCATATCTTTCTTCCTATCCACAATATAAAGGTAACCGCTTTCATCCCATTTGCCAATATCACCAGTGTAGAACCAGCCATCACGGATGTATTCTTGGGTAAGATCAGGTCTTTGATAATAGCCTGCCATCATTGCTGGTGATTTTACGATAATTTCACCAAGTTCTAATGGTTTTACATCATTTCCTTCCTCATCAATCAGTCGGACTTCGGTAAAGATGCACGGTTTCCCACAGCTTTTCAAAATTTCGGAATTGTTATGATAAGCCCATACATGAGCGCTTTTCGATAGTCTGGTAATGACAATATTACATTCTGTCATGCCGTATTGCTGGCGCATGATAGGCCCGAATACTTCAAAAGCTTCTTTAAGTCGCTTTTGAGAAATTGGTGACGCGCCGTAGAAGATATTGCGCATGGAGCTCATATCATATTCCATCTTCTTTGTCTGATCAAGGAGCCTATATAACATGGTCGGTACCATGAATGTCGTCGTAATTTCATGTTCCTTTATCGCCTGTATGAATGCTGCAGCGTCGAATGAACCCATCACATAGACATGGACGCCCGAAACAAGGGATCTCCAAAGTAATGAACCGGCTGAATGCACAATAGGCGTACTTAGCAATACCCGGTCACGGTCGTCCAGCGGGTCTTCGATAGCTGCAGAAAGTATGGCGGCGCCGAGTCCTTTCTGGGAATGCATGACGCCTTTGGGTGTACCCGTTGTCCCGCCTGTATATGACAGAAGGGCAATGTCTTCCGCTTCAGCTAATGGCAATTCTAAATTATTTATTTCGCCAGGCCATTGAAACAGTTCAAACTCCTCCGGATAATTAATATTAAAGCCTGGAAGCCCAATGACATGGACAGCTTCCTTCTTCATTTCTTCTAAATACTCAAAGAAGGTGTCAAAGTGTGTCTGTGTAGCTATTATGACCACTTCTGGTTTTGCTTCCTTTAAAATGAATTGTATTTCTCGTTTCCCCAGTTTTTCACTTAATGGCACCAAGGTAGCTCCACATTGCTGGATGGCCAAACCAAACATCACACTTTCCAAACTGTTTGGAATGATGGTCGCTATGCGGACACCCCTTCCTGCACCTAAACGCTGTAAATAAGAAGTGATAAGTTCTGTTTTCTTCCATAACTCGTCATAGGTTATCGTTTCTCCGGCTGGCAACAAGGTAATGGCCGGCAGTTCGCCGAATCGTTTCATTCCTTTATTCAACAGTGACTGAAATGTCAACTTATGCAGCATGTATTTTTTCCTCCCTTGAAAAAGGTTTTACCCTTTTAATAATGCTTTGGCAATTGTATTTTTTTGAATTTCTGAGGTTCCGCTCAGGATCCGATACATCCGTGCACTCCTGTACATTTTTTCTACTGGATGTCCTTTTACCAAGCCTTTGGAGCCGAAGATTTGGACAGCCTTGTCAGCTACACGGCAATTTACTTCCGAAGCAAACAGCTTAGCCATGGATGTGCCGGCTCGATCCTCTTTTCCTTGGTCAATTTTTTCAACCACATCATAGACCATGCACTTTGCTGCATAGATTTCCGTCGCCATTTCTGCGAGCATATGCTGAATTGCCTGGAAGTCACCGATGGGCCGGCCGTGTTGAACTCGCGTTTTAGCATGTTGAATAGATAAATCGAGAAGGTGTTGAGCCATTCCGATAAATCCGGCGGCATGTGAAGCGCGATTTGTGTTTATTCTTTTCAATCCGAGCAGCAGCCCTTTTCCTGGTTCTCCGATTATATTGGCGGCAGGCACTCGACATTGATGGAAATTCAATTCAGCATGTATGCGTTCCCCTGATAGGGGAACTTGAATGTCTCCTAGTTCAAACCCCGAATGTTGGGGTGTTTTTTTATCAACAAGGAAAGCAGTGATTCTTTCTTTTTCTTCTTCCTGAGATTCTTTCGCTATGACAATGGCGAAATCAGCATAGGGGGCAGCACTGATAAAATGTTTTTTTCCGTTTAATATATAATCATTTCCGTCTTTAACGGCTGTTGTTTCGATAGCAAAGGCATCCGATCCGGCATTTGGTTCTGTAAGGGCAAAGCAGCAGCTCGCTTCTCCGGTCACAACGGGCATCACATATTTTTCTATTTGCTCCGGTGTAAAGCTTTCCAACATCTGACCAATTCTTAGCGGCCCGCCAATCTCGCCGATAACCTGCCCCCATAAAACCGCTCCGGAACGGGCCAATTCTTCCTTGAACATGCATAATCCTTTTAAGCTAACATCTTGTCCACCATAAGTTTCAGGGAGGTTAATTCCGTAAAACCCCAATTCCCTGGATCGTTTCCTTGCCCATTTTATGGCTTCCATCGGGATATCCTCTTCAGCGTTCAATCCATGCTCCTGTTCATATGGAAGCAATTCATTTTGAATGAAATCCTGCAACTTTGTTTGAAGTACCTCTAATTTCTCTTCCTGCGTCGTTACCATAAGATTCCCCTTTCACATTTTATAGTGTTGAACTTTTTAAATATTTAAAATGTTATAAAATTAATTTTAAATGTAAATAATATTTAAGTAAAATAAGGATATATGATACAAATATAAAAATTATTGATGTAAACAAAAAAATATTAGTTCCCTATCATCATAGGAAACTAATATTTAAGAGTAGTGTAGAATTCGAGACATTTAATAAACTCCCTGGCAGCTTTTGAAAAATACTGCTTCTTAGAGCGAACGTAACCGAATTCCATTGTATTATTTTCTAGCTCCACCAAAGGAATGGCCACAAGTTCCCCGCTTAGGAAATAGGGGTCGCTGTTAACTCCAATATCATAAGAAAAAGCAATCGCTAATCCCTCAGCGACGGTTTTTTTGATGATCTCTGTATTATTTGTGAAAAACAAAATATTCATCTCACCGTAAGTATCAAAAAAACCTTTAATGAATGACTTCATTCTTGGTCCATTGTAAACGACCAAATTTTGGTCCATTAGCTCTTGTGGGGTTATGCTTTTACGGTTGGCTAAAGGGGAGTTCTTACTGACCGACACAATCACTTTAGCTTCCATCAAGGGATGGAATTCCAACTCATTTTCTTTTGGTTTAACCTTTGGAATATTCAATAGCCCGATGTCTATCTTACCATTCAGTACATCTTCGGTTATCTCTTGTCCCCCTTTTTCTTCAATGACAATTTTCACCTCGGGATACTTCTTCTTAAATAAGGCGAAGGATTTAGGCAAAACCGTAAGAAATAAACCTTGTGTTGATGATAGGCGTAACTCTTTTTCCATTGTATCTGAATGTATTTGGGCACTGTCTCTTATTTCTTCCAATTTGCTTAATACTTCAAGAGCTTTCTGGATGATTTCCTTTCCGTCTTCTGTAGGTATGGTTCCCAACCTTGACCGCTTGAAGATTTTTATACCTAATTCCTTCTCCAGACTCGTAATGGCCATGCTGATTCCAGATTGGGAGATATGGAGGCTTTCTGAAGCCGTGGAAATCGAGTTAACCTCGGCTACCTTAATGATATATTCCAATTGTTCAATATTCATGGTTCATTCTCCTTCTAGCCTATTACTAATATCATACCTCGAATAGAAAGCCCTTTCAATTTTAGAGAAGTGGATTCAGGACACTTCAACTGTCTCCTCAAAAGCAGAATGCCAGTTTTATACAATTGTAGTTGTTTTTTCGTATTCTTTAGCGGGTTGTGCCCGATTATTTTTAATAGATACGGCAACAACCGTTCCCAATAACGCAGTTATCACCAAAAACAGGAAGGCTGCATTATAGGAATCATTAAACGAACTGATTATTAAACCGATGGCTAGAGGAGAAATCGCACCTGCAATTTGACCGGCAAAAGTTACGAGTCCGGAGGCAGAGCCAGTAAGTTCCTTTGGCGAATATTTTATGATGATCGTATAAAGAACGGTTCCAAAGAAAGACAGTGCTATGGAGTTGAGAGTGAGATAAGTGATGATAAGTGCTATGGACGATGCGTTAGACATTAAAAAGAGAAAAATTGCCGATAATAAAGCGCCCGCAGCGGCAAGATACTTCTCCCGGTTAGCCATATATTTATCCAGAAGCCATCCGCTTACATTAAACATCAAGAAACCAAAAATATAAGGGATTGCCAATAAACCCCCGGCGTCTATTAAATCCACCCCTTTTTCCTTAACCAAATATATAGGCATCCAAGTGATCAGACCATAGTTGATAATATTTGATATAAACTTGAATGTTATGAGTTTCCAAATATTTTCGATTTTAAATATCTGTTTCAAAGCAATCTTTTGTTGTTTCGGTTTGTCTTTTTTAACCACTTGATTTCCTTGAGGCTTCAGAATGAACCAAATTCCGAAAGAAACTACTATCCCTAGAATTCCGGCAATGGTAAACATGCCCCGCCAACCGAATGCGACCACCATGGAAGCGGCAAGTGCAGTACCTAATATCCCGCCAATATTCTGGGCAGATAAGAAAAACGAATTTGCCCGGCCCCGTTCTTCTTCCGGGAAGTTATCTCTTATAGTGGACATACTGGCAGGATAGAAAGGCCCTTCACCTAACCCGAACAGAAAACGGATGAATAATAAAGACATAAATGACCAAGCAAACCCAGACATTACAGTGAACAAGGACCAACTAAACAAAGAAACAGTAACCATGACTCTGGCTCCATATTTATCGGTCATCCATCCACCAAGCGGTTGCATGAGTGAGTAGCTAACAAAAAATATACTAATTAAAAAACCTGTCTGGGACGTATTGAGTTGAAACTCATCTGCAATAGGAATAATCCCGACATTTATGGCAACTCGATCAAAAAAGCTTAAAATCATTCCAACAAATAAAAGGCCGCTAATCATTATTTTTCGTTTCTTGCTTGCATATAGCTGCATTCCCCATCACTCCATTTTTTTATATTTCCACAAAACCTTAGCCTTATAGGAAGCGCTTACAATTCCTTTCAAATTACAAAACTTGGAATTTTCTTTTTACGGTTATTGACTTTTGTTCTGTGACTATTAGGAGCGTTTCATCAAAAATTAAAAACGAAATTGGATGCCTACAGGATTAATTGATACATTCAAACCCACGAGACTAATTAGTAGACTCGTGGGTAACCGATCCATCCTGGTTTTTAGAATATGAAGTAGTTGATTATCACGGAGTTACGATATTAACCTTTGGTTGGAATTGATCCAGCAAAGTCAGGAAATCTTCAAACTGTTCTTTATCACCGGAAATGGAAACTTTACCGGCTGCTTCCATTTTGGTTAAATCTTCACGTCCCAGAGCAATCTGATAGAAGGTTATTTTATCTAATGTTAATGTTGCATCAGGGTTGGACGCCATTTTCCCTTTTTTGAAATTCAATACAGAATTATCCAGATCAATTCTGTAATTGGTTTTCGAATCTGCAAATGTCAAATTGAATGTCATATTTTTATTTTCCGCTTTTGTTCCGTTTAATTTAATGGACAAGAATTTCAGGAAATCATCCATTGGCATATTGAGCAGCGTATCGAGATTCATCATTCCGCCACTTCCCTTCGAATCTGCCACACCATTCCTTAACTCATCTGCGCCAGTAAGATAGAAATTACGCCACACAGAAGATTCAGCTGTGTATCCTAATTGTTCATAAGCATTAGCCAGTAAATTTTTTGCTTCTTTATTTTCGGGGTTGGCCATGACTACATGCTTTAAGACTTGAGCCACCCAGCGATATTCCCCTTTTTTATAATCAAGTTTTGCCCGTTTAATAACCTTCTTTTCCCCACCCATATATTGTACATATTTAGCGCCCGATTCCTCTTGTGGTAATGGATCCAAGTCGGATGGATTACCGTTGAAATATCCTAAATAAAAGTTGTACACAGCTTTTACGTTGTGTTTCAATGTTCCGTAATACCCCCGATTCGCCCAGACTTTATCCAACTTTTCAGGAAGTTTTATCTCTTCCGCGATTTCATCAGGTGTAAGACCTAAATTGGCTAATCGTATGGTTTGGTCATGAATATACTTGTACAAATCACGCTGACTTTCCAACTGCTCCAGAACATTGTCCCTTCCCCATATGGGCCATGTATGGGCCGTAACCATAGCATCTATATCTTCATTTCCAAACAGATCAACCGTTTCATCAAGTGCTTTCACCCATTTTAAGGTATCTCTGGTTTTAGCTCCCCTTAATGTATAAATATTATGTAACGTGTGTCCGGTGTTTTCGGCTACCACTAAAGTTTTGTAATCATTGATATAATAATGCATCTCAGATGGAGCTTCTGAATCCGGCGTCAATAAAAATTCAAATGTTATTCCGTCTATTTCCACCGTTTGAATATCATCCTTCACTTCCATTGTTGGAGGTAAATAGCTAAAAGTTCCGTTACTTAATCCCGGACCAATACCAGAAGTAACAAATCCCCTTTCATTTGCGGGTAAAAGATTTCCAAACATATAACCTGCACGGCGAGACATTATATTGCCTAAAAGAATGTTTTCACTTAGCGCTTCATCGTTAAAACCTGCTGGGACAATAATCGGCACCTTAGCTGGATTTTCAGCGTATTGAGCAATGCCTTTCATACCACCAAAGTGATCAGCATGACTGTGACTAATAACAATTGCACTTACTGGGTTTTTGGGCCGATGTTCAAAGTAAAGCTCCATGGCTGCTTTGGCCGTTTCAATAGTAGAAAGTGTATCCAAAACTATTAATCCAGTTTTTCCTTCCACAATGGTAAGCACTGATAAATCCTGGCCCCGAACTTGATAAACGCCATCCACCACTTTAAATAAGCCTGTTATATTTTGCAATTGAGCCTGTCGCCACAAGCTTGGGTTTACAGTAAAACTTGCCGGCTGATCTTCTTTGATGAATGAATATCGATTACTATCCCATACTACGTCACCTTTTGAATTTTTAATTGGATTCATATTCAAAGGCGCAATAAATCCTTTATGTGCATTCTTGAAGTCTTCCTTATCTTTAAAATTCAACTGTTCATAAAAAGCCTTATTTGCTGAAATTGTTGTATCTGTCGCCGGCATTGGCTCATCTGACGCAGCATTTGTAACGGAAGACCCTGCCAGTAAAACAAAAACAATGGGAACGGAAACAATTCCTTTAATAAAAGATACTTTGGACATTTCATACTCCTTTCTAAGTAGAAATCATGTCTATATTCCGAATGATGCAGCAGTAAACTTTCTCATTTTTTAGAAATTTTTAGAATAATATGAATTTATTTTATAATTAATTTGCCATTAAGTATATTTCCTATTTCTAATAGTAACTTCAATTTTATTTATATAAAAAATAACAATTGGTTTGTTTGCCTAACCGAAGGCTGAACAATAAATACAAAATGCCCCTCCCGATAGAGAAGAGCATTAATGAATAAGCAATGCGGTATATGCAATTTGCCATGACTTTTGCAAGGTAAGGGGGCCGGGGCCACACCGTAAACCAAGAAACTGTAAACGCTGCCAATTGTAGTAGTAAACCAAGGTAATTTTCATTCCTTATTGAAGAAAATTAACAAATTTAGACACCCCCATTTTATTGAATCGCTTGTTTTTCCTGACCAGCCATAAATTTCTTGTCATTTCTATTCTGGAAATACCCACTTCCCGCAAAAAGCCTTGCTCCAATTCCCTGGCCACTGTCAACCTTGGCAAAATGCTGATTCCAAGTCCAGCTTCAACCGCACTTTTTATCGCTTGTGTACTGCCAATCTCCATATAGTTTTCTATTTTTTCTAAAACCCCATGCTCCCTTAACATGTTTTCTACGATAAGCCGTGTTCCAGAAATGGATTCACGCCAAATCATCCTTTCATTTCCCAATTCCTCTAGCTGAATTTCTTTTCTGTCTTTCCATGGGTGGTCGGATGGACATACCAATATCAATTCGTCTTCGGCGAACTTGTCTACAATAAAATCGGTGTTTTCCACAAGTCCTTCCACCAAGGCCAAATCAATGACATCGTTCGAAAGATCCTCCAGAACCCGGGGGGTATTTTTTATCGTTAATGTCACTTTTATTTCATGCTGTTGTTTTTTAAATCTCCCAAGCAAGCTCGGCAACAAATACTCACCGATAGTCAAGGATGCCCCTACTATGAGGTTTGCATTGTACGCGCCCGTCGATTGCTGAATCACTTCTCTTGAATGGTTGAAGTCATTTACAATAGCTTTTGCAAAAGGGTATAACAGCTTTCCTGCTTCTGTAACTCTCAGCCTTCCTTCCTCACGGTCGAATAACAAAGTGTTATAATAATTTTCCAGTTGATGGATTTGTCGTGTTACAGCCGGTTGAGATAGGAAACTTAACCTAGCTGCCTGGCTTATACTTCCTTCATCCACCACTAAACAAAACATTTTAAGATTTTCCAATTTCAAGAAAACGACCTCCATGTTTTTAGATAGTTTATTAAAATGATAGCATCATATAGGTAAATGGTGAAATGAAATAGAGTGTACATCCCTGTAAGTGAGGCAATTCAATTAATGGCGGCATTCTTTATAAAACGGATGAATCTTCTGGGTATAACGTTTTGTTATACCCGATGTTTTTGTTGCAATTTACCCATTCCTTTTTCTTTGATATGTTAATAATAAGATTTAAACAAAGCATGCAAAGGAAGTGACTGATGTCAATGAAAGGACAATGGAAAACTCTATTCCAATTATTTTGGACCTTTTTTAAAATAGCACCTGTCACATTCGGAGGCGGGTTTGCGATGATCCCTTTAATCGAAAAAGAAGTGGTCGAAAAGAGAAAATGGATGAAAAGCGAAGAAGTTACAGATGTTTTTGCGTTATCTCAGTCCGTACCGGGAGCTGTCGCCATTAACTCCGCCACCTTTATCGGGCATCGAATTGCCGGAATGAAGGGTGCAATGGCAGCCATGATCGGTGTTTCATTACCCACCTTTTTAATTGTTCTGCTCCTCGGCATTTTATATTTTTTCATTCATGATAACCCGAAGATAGAATCCGCATTCGTATCGATTAGAGCTTCCATAGTAGCCATCATCGCCTATGCGGCTATCAAGATAGGAAAAACGGCAATTGTAGACAAAACAACTTTCTGTATTTTAATAGCAGGGATTCCAGTCCTTTTCTTTCTGCACCCTGTGATGGTTATATTAGCAGGAGCTGTAGCTGGTATTGTGACCATCTCCATTAAGAGAAAATTAGGTTGCGAAGTCAAGATGAACAGAAAGGATATAGGAAATGAAGAAAATGATTTCGAACCTTTCATGGGTGCTGGCATATAGGTAAATCAAAAAAGGGTCTAACTAATTTTCAAGAAAGAGTGTGATAGAATGATCGAATTGTGGGAGTTATTTAGCACCTTCTTTATTATCGGCTTTGTATCGTTTGGAGGCGGATACGCCATGATTCCCGTAATAGAATCGGAAGTCTCACAGCATGGATGGATGACGACGCAGCAATTTACCGATATCATCGCCATTTCCAGCATGTCCCCAGGACCTGTCACCGCCAATAGTGCCATTCTTGTTGGCTATTCGACTGCTGGATTAGCAGGAGCCATATCAGCTGCTCTCGGAATCTTGCTTCCTGCTATTATATTCGTAACCGTTATAGCCACCTTCTTCAGCAAATTGAATCATTACCCAATTATTCAATCCATGTTTTATGGACTAAGACCCATTGTCACTAGTTTAATCCTCTTTGCAGCGATCAGCTTTGCACTTTCCAATCATATGATAGCCCTGAACTTTTCATGGCATACGATAAGCTTATTACTCGTTTTTGGATTATCGTTATTTGCCCTAATGAAATTACGCTGGCACCCAGCCTATGTAATGATTCTATCTGGTTTAGTTGGTGTTGTCCTCTATTCATGACAAATGCCGCACACACAACCATTATGCGTCGCGTTATCAATATGGACCGGAATTAAGCAGTTATATTGGTGATGGAAAAAAGTTTGTTAGATGACTTTTGAATTGCTTATGTTATAGTATTTCACCCATACAGAAAACACCCTGCATCTAATGATTCAGGGTGTTTTTACATTATTATTCTCTTTTTAAGAAGTACGTTTCTTCGTGTCATCATTTCCCGGCTGAAACCGTGGAAAACCAATCAGGATGGCAACGACTCCACAAAGTCCAATTAGTATTGGGTAATATGAATACGGCAAGATGCTTATCGGAGAAATCTTTGCTACTCCTGCTGCAACAAGCAGTTGTGCCCCATACGGAATCAACCCTTGGATACAACAGGCAAATACGTCAAGCAAGCTCGCCGATTTACGCGGATCAATCCCATACTTATCAGCGATATTTTTGGCAAGTGGCCCCGCAATGATAATCGAAATCGTGTTATTCGCCGTTGAAAGGTTCGTCAAACCAACAAGCCCGGCAATGCTCAATTCCGCCCCTTTTTTTGATTTGCTATTTCGGGTCACGAGGTGGAGTAGATAATCGATGCCACCATTATGTTTGATTACAGCTACCATACCTGCAATTAAAATGGCAAGGAAGGATATTTCATACATTCCCGCCATTCCTTCCCCAGCTTTTTGAATGACACCCAGCGGTTGATAACTTCCATCAGCCATGCCGATAATTCCAGCAAATACGATTCCGATGGAAAGGACCAGGAACACATTGACGCCTGCCAATGCAGTGATCAATACGCAAAGATATGGAAGAATCTTCACCCAATTATAAGTATGTTGGGAGATGTCAGCTTGTTCACCCATCGTTAAAATTCCTAGGATGGCACATGTGATGATGGCCGCAGGTAAAACGATGAAAAAGTTCACTTTAAATTTATCCTTCATTTTCGTTCCCTGAGTTCGAACTGCAGCGATTGTCGTATCTGAAATGAAGGAAAGGTTATCCCCGAACATCGCACCACCAATAACGGCCGCCATTGAAAGGGCGAGCGAAATATCTGTTTGCTCACTAATTCCAACCCCGATAGGTGCTAGGGCAACAATCGTTCCCATGCTTGTCCCCATGGATAGAGAAATAAAACAAGCAATAATGAAAATCCCTACCATTAATAGATTTTGCGGAAAAACAGCTAAGGCAAGATTCACTGTTGATTCAACTGCCCCCATGCCATTGGCAACTTCGGAAAAAGCGCCGGCTAAAAGGAAAATGATAACCATTAACATAATATTGGCGTCACCGGCACCTTTACAGAAGATATCAACCTTTTGATTGAATGTCTCTTTCCGATTCATTGCCAATGCAGCTGCCGATGCAATTGAAATCGCTACAATCACCGGAAATGAATAAAAATCTTTAGTGATGATTCCGGACCCTATAAATAAAATTAAAAATACGACAAATGGAATCAATGCCCACGGATTCCCTTTATTGTTTGCACTCATGATGAACACCTCTTTTTATTTTTCCCGCGACATGTGTCACAGCTCTTATTCTGTTAACAGTTTTCTCAAATAACACCAATTCTTTGAACTTGATTATCACTCAAGGAGCTAAAGCAAAAAAACTGTCAGCATAAAAAAGACCCCTTCTATTTAACAACAAGAAGAGGTCTTTTAATTTATAAAAAACACCCTTCTTATCTTTCAGGCGAGTTTCAGCCTGCTGGATTTGGCACAGCACTCCTATTAAGTCTGCTGCCGAGACATCTTCGGGCCAGTCCCTCCGTCTCTCTTGATAAGAAGATCAAAATTATATAATTATCAAATGTTCCGATGTCTAACAGAAAAGTACCAGGCTGGAAACTTGCAAAAACCAATCTAGTTTATGAAAGTGACATCGAAAGTCGTTTTGAAAAGCAAATATAAGAGTACAGCATTTTGTCTATTATCGCAAGGTTTAATTTTATAGTATTTCACATGCACTCCTTACTGATTATAAAGAGATCAAGACATGTGCAGTTAATCAGTTATTTTCAATTATGAAACTCTTATGATATTTAGATAAAACACCAAATATATTTAGTGACGGAATTCATATTAAAAAGAGGTCTAATGACCTCTCAGCAAATTTGTTGTATTAGGTTAGGTGAATTATTTTTAGTCGAGTTCACATCAGTCGATACCTCAAAAGCTTCCATCTGTTCCGAATCGAATGACTTTAAATATTGCTGCAGATATGCAGAATCATTAATGGATGGATTCAACCAATCTTTTTCATCTTCTGGTTTAAGGATGACTGGCATACGATCATGAATGCTGGTCATTAGCTCATTAGGAACGGTTGTTATAACGGAGCACGAATAGATGCTGATGCCTTCAGGAGATTTCCAGGATTCCCATAGACCGGCCATTCCAAATGGTGCATGATTCTTCAGTTTTATTCGCATCGGTATTTTTCTTTCTGGTGTCTTCTTCCATTCATAAAAAGAGTCAGCGATTATCAAGCATCGTTTCTTCTTATACGCATTCTTGAAGCTTGCTTTCTCACCAATGGTTTCCGCTCTGGCATTGATCATTTTGTAGCCAACTTTTTCGTCTTTTGCCCAGAAAGGAATGAGCCCCCACCGAAGATATCCAAGTCGATTCCTTGCCCCATCATTAATGACGGAAAGTACGGATTGGGAAGGAGCAATATTGTAGCTGAATTGGTATTCGTCATCAAATGATCCTTGAATATCAAACCGTTCTTTTATTTCTTCAATGTCAGTGAAAAGGGTGAAACGTCCACACATAATATCGCCTACCGTATTAGAATTTATTACAGTGTAACAAATGGAACGGGCAGGCACAAATCAGCGTTCTAAAATCCTGATGTCGGTAAATGGTTGATTAAATAATTCGCTGGAAATCAAAAGAGTGCCAAGTACTTCTCTTTCATCTTCAGCTTTAATGATTTCCGACAAAATTAAGGTACTGCCATTCCTGACCGTTACTTTATATTCATTCATAAAATCCCCCCTAGATGGTTGTTATTATAAACCAAAAACCCACAAGTATCAGTATTGAACTTCAGCAGAGTCATGGTTAATCGTATAACAGGGAATCAAGTATTACCCGGACCATAAATCCGTGTAAAGGAGGCGTAAAAAAGACTGTCCATGAATGATTCACGGACAGTCTGGGCGCTGTCAAAGGTTTTTCGTTTCATTACTGATAGTTGATTATGGAGATAGCATTGAGGAAAGCCCCAACAGTCGGCACGAACCTAGAAGGACCAAATTGGAGTTGCCCCTCTTCCATGTCCATTTATTATTTAAAATGCAGCAAAACCTCATTTAATAAATGTGCTGCCAATGTTACGGTTTTATTATTTTCGTCCAACGAAGGATTCACTTCCGAAATATCAAAGGAGAGGATCTTATCATTCGATACCACATGCCTAATAATGGCACGGACCAATTTTGGATTCAGCCCAAACGGCGATGGTGCGCTTACCCCAGGTGCGTAGGCTGAATCAATAACATCCGTACATAATGTAAGAATAATATAGTCATTTTTCTTAACGAATTCATTTATCCGCCGCTTGGTTTCATCCATTTCGTTCAATGACAAATCTTCTTCCAATATATAGTCGACCTCACTCCTATCAGCAGTTTCAAACAGTGCCTTCGTATTTCCCTGCTTCTGAATTCCGACACATAAATATCCACAACTTTGATCTTCGTCCAAAATCTGCTTAAACATCGTTCCTGATGAACTTTCTTTTTCATAAGGCCTCATATCAAAGTGAGCGTCAATATTAATGATCCCTAATTTAGCCTTTGGTCCAATGTATTTCCTTATCCCAAGATAATGGCCAAAAAGGGTTTCATGTCCTCCGCCAAGTATGATAGGAATCGCTTCACTATCCAATATCCGGGCAACGGCTGATCCCAGTTCGGATTGGGCGGTCTCCATCTCAGTACTTTCACATATTACATCTCCGGCATCCACCAGCTCGGTTTGGGAAGGTAAATGGCAGGGTAACTTCGCCAAGTACTGCCTAATATGATCAGGGCCCTCTGCAGCACCAATCCTGCCTTTATTCCTTTTGACGCCTTCATCACATTTGAAGCCAATCAACCCAAAGGTCTTTGATGCATTGGAAGAGATGGCCAATTCCGAAATCGGTGCCAAACGTACTCTTTGGTGGTATCTGAAGCTGTCCATGTCAGATTCTGAATCAATTCTTCCATTCCAATATTTTAAAGTCGGATTAGTATACATAATTTCTCCTTTATTTAAAAAATTCCGAAATATCTTTTTTAAAAATTATAAATGAGATAATATATAATTACCAATACAAAAATTCAATATATCTATAGTTTAAAGCTATAGAAAGGAGAATAAATGGATCTTCGTCAACTTCGGTATTTCACTACAATAGTCCAGGAAAAGAATTTCTCAAAAGCGGCAAAAATGCTGCATATATCACAACCTTCCCTAAGTAATGCCCTAATGAAATTAGAAAATGAAGTTGATTTTCAGCTTTTGGAACGTAATACAAGGGGTCTCGAGCTTACGGAAGCAGGGGGGATTTTTTATACGAGATCTGTTGATCTGTTAAGAAGATTCGATAATATGCAAGTGGAGCTTAAGGAAATGAAGGATGTTGGAAGCGGAACAGTATCTATAGGTTCCATAGAATCATTCAAATTTTGGTTCCCGAAGATAATCAGGAATTTTAAAATCAATTATCCTAATATACATATAAAAGTCAGGGAAATATTAGGGGAAGAGAAAGTTATCGACTCGTTAAAACGGTATGATGTTCATTTCACCATCACGAACCAGTCCATCAACAATGATGAAATTCTGTCCACTCCCCTTTATAATGAAAAATTCATGCTTTTGATCCATAAAGATGACGAGTTAAACGAAAAAGAGTCCATCACTTTCCAAGACATTGCAAAGAAAGAATTGATCATCAGTACAACAGGATTTCAAACAAGAGATGATATCTTAAGAGCATTTAAGGGTGAAAATGCAATTCCGAATATCCTATACGAAATAGAAAGGCTTGAAACGGCTTGCAGTTTGGTGGAAGAAGGGCTTGGGGTTACAATTTTACCGGAAAGCTATATAAAGTCCGCTGCAACCTCCAATACTGCAATTCGTGCGATTGATTCGAATTTTTTGGAAAGGACTGTTTACCTGGCTTTTTTGAAAGATCGATATCTGTCTCCTGCGGTATGTAAATTAGTTGAAGAGATACATAGCTTTTTTGAGGGTGATGGTAGGATTGATGCCTAAAAAAGAATCAAAAGAATTCTTTGAATGATGAACAAAAAAACATTCCCCTTATGCACATTGCACAAGGAGAATGTTTAATTTCATTGCTCTGGGACATTTTACTGGTGTCCTTATTTACATCTTGCTAAAGGTATTTCAGTCTATATTCGTCAGGGTAAAATTAATTCGTGACACTGCCATCATCGTCTGGATCTTCAATATCCACCGGATCTTTTTCCAATAGTGCCTCTTTGTCTTTTTCGTTCCATTTTGCTTTATATCCTAATGATTTCGCTACTCTTAACACCGGTAGATAAGATTTTTTATCTGGTTTAAATGTTTCTAAGTCCCCTGATCCAATTACACCCAAACCAAGTAGCAATTTGTCTGATTGGATATAGGGTTTTTCATCTATCAGTTTCATTTGTTCAGCTGTATAAGGATAAACGGCTCCATTCACTTTTAAGGTAAACGATCCTTTCTTTTCTTCTTTTATTTCTTTTGGCTTTTTCGATTTATGGGAAACATTATACACTCCTTGAACAGTTCCTTCTCTCGTATTATCGGCTCCTCCATACATTTTCCCCTTTTCATAATCAAAAATGACAGCTTGCACATTTCCGATATGCTGGGGTTTTTCTTCATAAACATGGCCTTTTGCCATTAACTCCAACCTTGTATTTTGTTCAATTCCCGGCTCCCATCTAACTGTCGGATAACCAGCAGAATAAATACGTGGCGCATATATCGCATCTTGAATAAGCATTTGATGATCAAGCACATTCATAATCGTTTCAGATACCGATGCGATTATCGTCGCCCCGCCTGGTGAACCAATGGCCATGAAGGGATTACCATCTTTTAATACAAAGGTCGGGGACATACTGCTTCTTGGTCTTTTTCTTGGTTCCACCTGGTTAACTCCACCCGGTGTGGCATCAAAATCCGTCATTTCATTATTAAGCATGAATCCATAATCAGGTACCATGATACCTGAACCGAATACTTGCTCGATTGTAGTCGTATAAGCAACCATATTTCCCCACTTATCCATTACAGAAAAGTGAGTCGTTTGTCCGATCGGGGTTTTCTCATCCTTTACCTTCTCCATTGAAGGGGGTTCTTTACCCTCATACTTCCATGGATCGCCTGCTTTGACATCTGCTGTTGATCTATTTGGATTAATGAGTTTTCTTCTTTCTTTTATATAATCTTCATCCAATAGTCCTTTTGCAGGTACATCATAAAAATCTTCATCTGCCATATAGGCAGCTCGATCGGCAAAAGCTAGATGCATGGCTTCCGTCAGATAATGAAGATACTCAGGGGAGTTCGCCCCCATCTTTTGTACATCGAATCCTTCCATTAGCTCCAGGATTTGCTGGACAGTCAAGCTGCCTGAACTTGGTGAAGCTGCCCCCACCACTTCAAAGCCCCTATATTCCGATTTAATTGGCTCTCTTTCTTTCACCACATAGTTTTCCAAATCCTCGGTTGTCATCGTCCCTTCACGTTTTTGAACTTCTTTGGCGAGGGCTTCCCCGATTTCACCTTTATAAAAAACGTTAGAACCTTGTTTTTTTATTAACTTAAGAGTCTTTGCCAGATTCGGCTGCACGAGGGTATCTCCCTCTTCCAATGGTTTTCCATTTGGTACAAAAACTTTTGCAGCCGCCTGGTTATTTTCAAGTTTTTTTACATTTTCACCGATATATTGAGCTGTTGCCCAATTGACTTTTACCCCTTTTTCAGCTTGTTTAATGGCCGAGTCCATAACTTGAGATAATTTCAATGTTCCATATTTCTCCAGTGCCGTTTCTACGCCCATCAGAGTCCCAGGAACTGCTACCGCTTTCCCGGATGTGTGCCGTTTACTAAAAGGAATAGGTTTTCCCTTTTCATCTAAAAAAAGTTCAGGCGTAACATTTTGCGGTGCCATTTCGCGGCTATCGATCATCGTTATTTTATTTTCCTTTTTATTATAAATCATGATAAAACCACCGCCGCCGATCCCAGACATCATTGGCTCAACTACATTTAACGATAATTGAATGGCAGCTGCTGCATCGACTGCATTTCCACCCTGTTTTAGTATCTCAATACCCGCTTCAGCTGCTAACGGATGAGAAACTGATACGATTCCATTTGTAAAACCCTTCCCCATTGACTCATCTACTCCAGGGACACTTGCAAAAGCTGGTGTGATCATACAAAAGAAACTGAAAGTAACTAAAATAA
This sequence comes from Bacillus sp. ISL-34, assembly GCF_018613325.1. Taxonomy (GTDB): domain Bacteria; phylum Bacillota; class Bacilli; order Bacillales; family DSM-1321; genus Peribacillus. The sequence continues at coordinate 155,537 of NZ_JAGGQJ010000013.1, forward strand.
TACTTTTTAAAAACTTCATGAATTAGTCTCCTTTCAAAATAAAACAGATTAGGGTTTTATCATAAAGCGAGTGGATAAACGAGCAGATGTCTATAGTAGGAATATGCTTGTTGTCTCGATATAATAGCAGTCTGCACATTCCCATTGGGCGTTGCGTTCTCAATGATGTTTCACTTCAAAAGATCACCCCCTAAAGATTCAGCTCTACCCTTTACTTCCGGATCGATATTCGTAGACTAATTTTTCTCTATGCTTTGGTTATTTCCCAAGATTTTGGAGCTGTCGTGATTATTACTCTTCCAAAGATATTGTAAAGCCAATAATACGATAAAAGCGGATACCCCAACGATGTCTGATATCGTTTCAGGATAGATTAATAGTAAACCAACGATTATAGCGAGGACTCTTTCCACCCAGTGCATCCCCCTCATCCAGTACCCTATAACACCCGCACCAATTGCAACCATGCCTGACATTGCTGTAAATACGACCCAGACAACCTCCATCCAAGTTGTATCGATCATCAGCATTTGTGGGGAAAGAACAAAAATATATGGAATGATAAATGCAGCGATAGCGAGTTTTGATGACTCAATCCCCGTTTTTATCGGTTCACTGCCCGCTACCCCCGCCGCTGCAAATGCCGCTAATGCAACTGGAGGAGTTATATCCGCTATAATCCCAAAATAGAAGACAAATAGATGTGCAGATAAATCAGGGACGCCAAGTAAAATGATCGCAGGTGCTGCAATCGTCGAGGTGATCACATAGTTGGCAGTTGTAGGTGATCCCATTCCCAAAATAAGTGCCGCTACCATCGTTAGCATCAGTGTTGGAATCAAATATCCACCAGCCAAATCGATTAATCCATTTGCCAGCTTCAGCCCTAGCCCAGTTTTCGTAACGATTCCTACAATAATGCCTGCTGCTGCTGTTGCAGCTGCAACAGCAAGTGCCGTTCTAGCTCCATCCACCAATGCATAAATGATATCGATGAATTTCATGCGGACATCCTTGTTTATGAAACCTACAAGAACCGAGATAGCAATGGAATACAGTGCTGCATGTGTAACCGTAATATTCAGCATGAGCAATAAAATAATGGCAAGGATCGGTATAAGTAAATAAAATTTGCCGAACACTTCCTTTTTACTTGGCATCTCTTCTTTCGTTAACCCACGCAGCCCAAGTCGTTTCGCTTCAAAATGGGTCATGATCCAAATTCCTGAAAAGTAAAGGATAGCCGGAATCGCAGCCGCCTTTGCTATATCCCAATACGTTATCCCATTCCCAATGAACTCAACCATTAAAAATGCCGCTGCCCCCATTATCGGAGGCATCAATTGACCGCCTGTCGAAGCTGCTGCCTCCACTGCCCCAGCGAATTCCTTCTTATATCCAAGATTTTTCATCATGGGTATCGTAAATGCTCCTGAAGTGACAACATTAGCTACAGAGCTTCCGCTAATCGTTCCTTGCAGGGCACTTGAAAAAATCGCAACCTTTGCAGGTCCCCCTATCCTTCTGCCGGCAATGGCGGTTGAGAGATCATTGAAGTATTGACCCACACCTGTTCGGACCAGAAAGGATCCAAACAGTAAAAATAGGAAGATGAATGTCGATGACACCGCTAACGGAGTACCTAAAATGCCCTCTGTCGAGAAGAACATCGTTTGCACCAAACGTTCTAGAGTTAAACCGCGATGCGCAAGGAACCCTGGCATATACTGTCCAAAAATTCCATAGAAAACGAATAATAAAGCAATGACCATAATGGGAAGTCCAACTGCACGCCTAGTTGCCTCTAAAACTAGCAGAATGGCCATTAAACCAACCGCAAAATCCAATACGCCCAAACGTCCTACATTCATGACGATATCCTCGAAAAATAAGGGCCAATATGCACCTACGCCTATACTAAGGATCGCTAAAATGATATCGTACCAGGCAGCTTGAAATTTCCCTTTTTGACGCTTCTTCCGGTTTGCAGGAAAAAGTAAAAAAATCAAGGAGAGTGCAAACCCTAAATGTATCGTCCGTTGGATTTGTGCTGTAAAAACACCAAAAATAGCAGTATATAATTGGAATAACGAAAAAGCTAAAAGTCCAAAAAACGCAATATGACCCAAGATACCAGTTAATTTCCTTGTCCCGGCTTCTGGATCATACTTTTCCAATAACTCCTGTTGCTCTGCTTCGGTTAAATATTTCATTTTTTCATTATCAGCCACTAATCTTCACTCCCTTCAACTGCTCCCATAATGAAATGCTTTCCGATGAAATCCTGACCCATGTTCCTGGTTTAATAAAGTCTGCCAATGTATATGTTTTTTCATCATATACCAATCTATGGTTAGCCCTGACTCGTCCTACTCGTAAATCTATATAAGTGAAATTGCGTTTCATATTTTTTATGAAGTAGGTACCGTCTTTTTCTTCGAATACTTCTTCCCCCTCTGCATTGGAAGGCATACCGACTGCAAAATCATGATAAGCAAGTTCGGTTTGTATGATTTGCTTATCGGAAAAACGATATGATTCCAGTACATCCGAAAGGTGGATGGAGTGGGCATACTTAATCTGGAAATTTTTTCCGCTTTTCAATGGTAAGTACGCCACTAATTCCCCTTGGTCCTGGTAGGAAAATGCAATGACATGTTTATACGGAAAAAATAATAGAAATGCGATGATCAGAGGTATACCAAACGCCATGAATATCTTGAATTTCATAGGTACCTCCTTTCAAAAACCGAAATCCCATTCAGAAAAAACAAAGCCGATAGGCCACAAAAAGCGAGCTACCGACCCAATTGCATTACTTGGAAACACCTTTTTCTTTAAAGTATTTTGCTGCGCCAGGATGAACTTCCATATCCCCTAACCCTTCAAGTGCAGTCTCTGCTGTAATGAACTTGCCTTTTGCATGAGTGATTTGATCTGTGTTGTCATAAACAGCTTTAGTCATTTCATAAACTAAATCTTCATCAAGATCCTTTGTAACCACTAACATAGCTTTAACTGCTACTGTTTTCACCTCGGATTTGATTTTGTACGTACCGCTTGGAATGGTATCTTCTGCATAGTATGGATACTTTTTAACCAAAGCTTGAATCTTGTCCTCTGCAATAGGCAGAATCATAATATCATTTTGTACGGACAGCGCCTCAACTGCACCAGTTGGTGTTCCTGCCGTAATGAAGGCTGCATCAATATTTCCTGCTTGGATTCCTTCCGCCGACTCATCGAAAGATAGATTTTGTCCTTTTATATCTTTCTCAGACAACCCATGGATCTCCAGGATTTGCATGGCATTGATGTATGCACCTGAACCCGGTGCACCTACTGATACTTTTTTACCCTTTAAATCCTCAATTGATTTAATGCCACTTTTTGCTGTCGTTACAATTTGAACCGTTTCAGGATATAGAGAACTGATTGCTTGTATATTGTCTATGGGTTTCCCGTCAAACATTTCTTTTCCTTCCAGTGCGTATGCGGCGATATCCGTTTGCGAAAAAGCGATTTCAGCTTCTCCAACTCTTAAGGTTTCCATATTTTCAGCCGAGGCACCGGATGTCTGAGGTGTTATATTAGCATTTGTTTTATCGGAAATGATTTTTCCAATTTGTCCTCCGAGTGGATAGTATGTACCTCCCGTTCCACCAGTCAACAGACTCAAGTTTTGGTTACCACTGCCTGAGACACCTTCATTACTGTCTTTGCAAGCCGTGATAATACCGGTGACCGTCAAAATCATCACTAATAAAAAGTACTTATGAAATTTTTTCATAAAACTCCCCCCTCATGTGTTTTCATCATCTGCAAAAGATGATACTGTTATTATTCTACCGACCACCTCACTTTCCCTTTTTTTACAAAATTAGACACACCCTTCAAAAGCACTAGTAATACATTAATAAGTTTTATAGAAATCAAATCAACAAGCATAAATGTGTAATAACACCTATCAAAAAACAGGAAATCCAGATATTAAATGGGAGTATTTTACCTTTTATTGACCATTCTTCCTTTATTTAAGGATAATATTGACTCTTCCATTTTAGAAATATATTATTGTTATAAACTTATAAGTCTATGTTATAAAATGATTATCCTAGCACTTCTATCCTTTAATCGTTATATCCAGTTTTTGGTAGAAAGGGAATTAAAAGTCCACCCTTTCTTAGCCTTGTATTTTAAATCCAACTGAAGTGGGTGATTGTTTGAATTTTCTATCCCTCCGCTATTTCATAGAGGTTTCTAACCATCTTAGTTTCAGCGAGGCTTCCAAAACCCTGCATATATCCCAGCCCGGACTTAGCCAACAGATTTCATCCCTCGAAAAACAATTAGGCTTTAAACTATTGAATCGAACGACAAGAAAAATTACATTGACGGAAGAAGGAGAGTACATCTATACAAAACTTGCTCCTTCCTTTGAAGATATTGAGAAAACAGTGAATTACATAGTTGAAAATAAAGCCATCCCCAAGCCTAAACTGAAGATTGCTACCGTCCCCTCTGCAGCTAGTATATATATCCCGAAGTTATTGAAAAAGATAGTGGGGAAATACCCGGAAACAGAGTTTTACGTGCATGAAACAACATCCTCAAGAGCTGTAAAACTCGTAAACCAACAAGATTATCATATCGGGTTCATCCGAACGCCCATTCACAGTAACATCATCGTCAATGAAGGATTAAGCATGATTGAATTCATGAGGTTCCCTTTACAATTAGTCGTCTCCATTGATCATCCACTAGCCCAAAAGGATGCTATACATTTATACGAAGCAAAAGATGAACCTTTTATCCATTATGATGCCGTTCAAGCACACTCCCTTCAATTCCTTTTGGAAAAGGCTTGTCTGACAGCTGGATTTTCACCAAAAGAATTATGTAAAGGCTCTGAATTACTGACGATCGCCAATCTAATATCCAATAACCTAGGCGTAGCCCTCATGCCGGAAGATATGGTGAGTTTGCTGGGAAAAAGCCAAGTAAAAGCCTTGGACATCGATAACTCGGAATTATCCAGTTCCATATCGGCAGTTTGGAAAAACATGGATGCATCCATTCTGACCAAGCATATTTTGAAAACGTTAGAGAATGATCATGAATTTAACGGTATATGAGATTCTTGATTGGAAAAAGCTGCGAAACGACTCGGGGTGAAATATATTTTTGGAGTTCCTGGAATTTGTCATCGAAGAATAAAGCGGAGTATCACTATACGGGCATTGCTTAAAACAATCTAAAAAGACGAATTCCTAGCTGAGAAGGAATTCGACTTTATTCTTTCAGTCATATTAGCATGTTCCCTTTGTTAGGCAATAAAATCTGAAAGACTCAATTTACTTTTCATTTATATAAAAATCAAGTCAATCGAGCCTCCCTATCAATTTATCACTTTTTATTTCTGAGTCTCGCTATGTTTTAGCTATAGATCAACCAAATAAGGACGTACTATGCAACGGCTGAACTTTCGCCATAGGATCAATATAGGCTTTGGCATTATTGACTGCTGTAGGACCTTCACCAAATCCGGAAGCAATTAATTTAACCTTTCCATCATACGTACAAATATCCCCTGCTGCGTAAATGCCTGGTATATTCGTTTCTTGTTTGGAATTAACGACAATTGCATTTTTGTTGATGTTTAGTCCCCATTCTTTAATCGCACCAAGGGAAGAGACAAAACCATAATTAATAATTAAATCATCTACGTCAACCACTTCTTTTTGTTGAGTCTTAGAGTGTTCTAAAACGATTTGCGTAATTCTATCTGAGCCTACCAGTTCTGAGGGAATATAAGGTGTTTTGACCTCAACAGAGGAATTCACTAATTTTTCCACACTATGTTCATGGGCACGGAATTTATCTCTTCTGTGTATCAATGTTACCTTTTCGGCAATCGGCTCTAACATAAGGGCCCAATCAACAGCAGAATCTCCGCCTCCAAGAATCGCCACTTTTCTTCCTTGAAAGCGGTTCATATCATTCACGAAATAATGCAAATTCTCATTTTCGAACTGTGCTGAATCTTCCAATTCCAGTTTGCGAGGCTGAAAAGCTCCATTTCCAGCAGTAATGATTACTGATTTAGAGAAATGAGTATCGAGGTTTGTAGTGATTTTAAATGTTCCGTCTGCTTGCTTTTCCAGCTGTTCAACTGCTTCTTCCAGACAAATTGTTGGTTCAAATACTTTCATTTGTTCTTTTAAATTATCTATCAATTCCTGTGCCCTTACTTTTGGAAATCCAGCTATATCATAAATGAATTTTTCGGGGTAAAGAGCTGAAAGCTGTCCTCCCAATTGAGGCAGACTTTCAAGGATTTTCACCTTTGCTTGCCTCATTCCTCCATAAAACGCCGTAAACAAACCAACTGGGCCGCCGCCAATAATTGTTATGTCATAGACCGTTTTTTCTTCTGTCAATGTAATCACTCCTTGTTCTTCTAGGTTGGTCAGGTTGTAAGGGGTAGACTTGTATTGTTACTACAAGTAATTCTTCCTTTTTCCAGTTCCCAAATGATGGATAAGGTGAATATCCACCCTTTTCAAAACAATCTAGAGATGTCAATTTCCTCAGTTTGAAAATCTAGAAAGCTATTAATGTACTCATTGATTAAACCTAGAAATATTATTCAAATTTATTAGGATTACCATCAAAGGATACTTGAGCCACTTTTATAGAATCGGTTGGACATCCTTCTGAAGCATCTATCATATCTTCCTCGAGTTCTTCAGGTATAATCGCTGCCCCAACATTATTATCCAATATAACAAACGCAATACCTTCTTCATCGTAATCATAAATATCCGGAGCTGAAGCACCACAAGCTCCGCAAGCAATACAAGTTTCTTTATCTACGATGGTGTAATTAGCCATTTTCACTATCCATTCCTCTCTCTAATCTAGAACCTGGTTTTTTACTAGGCATTTATTAATAAGGGTTTTAGAAGCCTAAAGCGCTCCAATTCTTTTTTTCCTTACCCAATATCGTTTAAAAATTCCAAAATGCTTGAATTAAACTTTTCAGGATTTTCCTGATAACATAAATGACCGCCTTCTGGAATTATCACTAGCCGGGAGTTCATTAATTCTTCATGAATTGCTTCCGACTCCTTTAAAGGAGTTACAGTATCCAACTCACCACAAATTACTAGAACAGGAACATCTATATGAGATAACAAACTCATTTGATTTAGATGATAAAGTGAATATGCTACCGAACGATATCCTGCCGGTCTTATCTGTGTCATAATCTCTTTTACTCGTGTATGGACTTTTTCTGAAGCATGGGGAGATAGCAATGCTTGTATCCTCTTTTCAGCGATCTCCTCAGTCGAAAGATTTTCAATTGAAAATAATCGATTTTTCAATTTCGTCTCGTTCTCCTCTGGAGTTAGAGCAGCAGCCCCTCTTGTCGAATCTGCTAATATAAGTTTATTAATCTTATTAGGGTACATGCTACAGAACTCTATCGCGATTGCCGCTCCCATGGAATGGCCAAGCAGATGGATTTTTTCCAACTTTAGCTGATCTAGCATGCCATTCAGAATACGTGCAAACTCTTTAAAACACTTAAATTCTGTGGCTGGATCTGAACTTTTCCCATAACCCGGCGCATCCCATGCAATTACTGTATAATGCTCCTTTAATTTCTGGATTTGCTCCTTCCATGACTGTGAATTATTACTCATGCCATGTAATAATACTAAAGGTTCTCCATGACCTTCTATTTCATAATGAATGCTTAAATCTTCTACTGTTACGTATGGCATAATATCAGTCCCCCTTTTAGGTAAATCTCTTACTCTTAAAATACCTATACTTGAAATATCTTTCTTAAAATAGCGAATGATTCACTATATTTATATTTCGCTTGGAAATAGCTTTCGTTTTGATCCTATAAAGAAAGTGCTTCCGTTCCTGGTTTACAATTTAGCTAAAACAGTATGAAAAAACTGCGCCAGCTTAGCCAAGTCCTCGTACTGACAATCCGCCGTCGCTGGAAATGACCTCACCGGTGATCGCGCGTGATTCGTCGGAAGCTAACAGTACATACGCTGCAACGTGATCTTCCGGCATCTGGGCAAGTTGAAGAATATTCCGTTTTTTTATGTTGCTTGCTTTCGTATCATTATCGACGATTTTCACAAATGGACGCAGCGGCGGGATCACCGTAAGTGCTGTCAAAGTCCCCCCTGGGGCTACTGCATTTACCCGGATGGAAGGAGATAGTTCGAACGCAAGCTGACGCATCAATCCAATCTGGGCGTGTTTGCTCGCTGTATACCAAACACCGCCGCCATCTGGATAAAAACTTGCACCGGACACAGTGAAAATAATATTGCCATTTGTTTTTTTCAGTTCTTCAAGAGCGGCTTTCGCTCCGAAAAAAGAGCCTTTTACGTTAATATTGAGCAGGAAATCATACGCTTCGGAAAGCGCCTCAGGAGTCACATCGGCAAATTTGGCAAATCCATCGAACACGCCGGCATTCGCAACGAAAACATCCAACTTTCCAAATTGCTCTACAGTAGCTTGGACCACTTGCTCATTGTCTTCGTATTTGCTTACATCTCCCTGATAAGTAAGGATATTTTCCCCGAATTCTTCTTTCATTTTCGCTAACGTGTCTTTAGAGCGGCCGATAATGCTCACTTTTGCTCCTTCTTGTATAAAACGGCGAGTGACAGCCTCTCCAATTCCAGAAGCTCCCCCTGTAATCAATACGACTTTATCTTTTAAGGCCATGCCCATTGTCTCCACCCCTTCTGTTATCTTTCAAACGTTGAACGGTTATACAAAGAACGGTTCCATTCAAGTGTACGGTCTTGTAAGCGAGCATATATTTTTTCATAACGACTACACTATGTTTTATGTATAAAACAATGTTTTTCATATAAACAATTCTAAAATGTAATCGCTTTATTGTCAATGTAAAAAACTGAAACAAACGTTCGGAATACACTACTTATATTCTATATCAAGCTGTGGTTATCCATACTACTGTGTACTCGTCAATAAGTATTCAAGATTGTTTGTGGTTTCTCAGTAAGATTCTAGCGCCCCTATTACTGAGAAACCGTTAAAAAAAACGTATTATTTTGACTTTTTAGCGCTCTATAGTGTTACTTTGTTTCCTTTCGTATTACTTAGGTGGTAGTCGGCAACTTCTTGTTTAATCATGAACAAGTATGCCACAAACCCAAGAATGGCTGCTACAATCAGCATGGCAATGGAGGGACCAAAATCACCGCCAGACAAATCACGGCTCCACCCCATAATATAGCTTGAAAATCCACCCATAATATTTGTGAATCCCATTAAACCGGCTGCGCGGCCCGCTGTTTCAGGTGTTGAAAATTTGATGATGAAGAAATTGGTCAGATGAAACATTCCTCCCTGAGTTCCCATGGCGAGCCCCATGGAAACGCCGGCCAAAATAGGATTTGGTGCAATGACAGCGATTGTCAAAAATACAGCTGTTAGTATGAAAAGAATCGTCGCAAGCAAACTCGGGCGCTTCGTTTTGTCCGCCAGAAATCCGCCAGCCAGCACAAATCCAAGCGCGAATAGCCACGATAATGAAGTAATACCAGTCATTGCTTCCCTTTCAAACCCTTTGGCCTCAACGAGATATGTAGGCAGCCAAATACTGATTCCAAAGAAAAGAAAAGACGACATCAAATTACCAAACCAGACAATCCAATAACGATAATCCTTTGCGAAGAATTGCTTCGACTGCACATCATCCGCTTCGTCTTTTTGGCGAATATAGGAGACTTCTTCTTTACTCATGCGTGGATGCTCTTCTGGCGTATTGCGAGCCAAAAACAGGAACATTGGAATATTTATAAACAAGTTAAAAGCGGCGAGAGCAAAGAACGCGGCCTGCCAGTGAAACGTTGAAATAATTAGAATGAGCATAACGGTACCCACTGCCGGGCCAAGGTAGTTTCCAGTTATCCAGAATGACTGTGCCCTGCCAAGCTCTCGTTTATTAAACCAATTCGAAATGAATTTACCCGATATCGGGATCATCATACCTTCCCCAATTCCGAGGATGACCCTGCTAATTAAAAACATTTCGTATGAAGTGGACAGCCCTCCCATGACCATTGTCGCTGTCCATACGAGTAAACCTAAAACTGCTGTTTTCCGTGCCCCTAACTTGTCGATAATAACTCCCCAAAAAATGTTGGAACAGGAGTATGAAATCATGAATATAAAGGAGATCAAGCCAATTTTCGCATTTTTATCCGGGCCAGTTAAACCAAGATCACTTAAAAATCCCGGATCGGTTTGGATAACAGAGATGCCTACTTTGTCAATCTGACCGAAAAACCAAAAGAAAAAAATAGGAATCGCAATGTACAACCATCTTTTTTGACCTTGTAACATGTTATTTCCCCCTTATAACTGGCTCTTTTGAATGCGCTTTCATGATTTTGATAAAGAAAATTCCTATCAAACTTCATCAACTCCCCCTTTCAAAAGATAGCAGCAACTCTTGTTTTATATAAAAAACAATGTTACCAATATTTAATGTTATATTGAATTTTCATAATAGTCAATAATATTCAGATTAATATTTTTCCAACTGAAAAAAATAGTTTTATATACAAAACTAAAAAAGGTGTTGTTTCGATGAAAACTTCACAATTCCCGCGAAAAGTAACCCTAAAATTGAAGTGTGATTCTCCACTATATCACCTCATTCATTACTGTCTTTGCTTTTATAACGATTAATTATAATTATATAAAAATTAACTATTTTTATAATTTAGCACTCAATGTTAGCATTTTGTTATAAGTTATTTGAAAGGATGAGAGATGAATGAACATGCACTTTTCTGAATTCGCAGTATTCGGGCTGGGCCCCATCGGAATTGAAATTCTACGCAGTGCTTATCAAACGAATCCGCAATCGATTATCGGTGTTGTCGATATTGATCCCGATAAGGTAGGAAAGGATATTGGCTTACTAATCAATGAAAAGGAAACGAACAAGAATGTAGTTTCGCATATACAGGAAGTAAAAACTGAAGCCGACCACCCAATTGCCCTACATGCAACAGGATCCAACGCACAACAAGTATGGCCCCAAATCAAAGAGCTTCTAGATCACGGCTTTTCAGTGGTTTCCACCTGTGAACAGCTTTCCTTCCCTTGGCATCGCTACCCTGTACTTTCAAAGGAAATAGATGATTATGCTAAAGCTAAGGGGCTTAGTGTCATTGGGACAGGAATCAATCCCGGGTACATCATGGATACTATGGCCATTTCATTTACAACAGTATTGACCACGGTTAACCACATTAAGGTCAATCGTAAAGTTGATGTTTCGAAACGGCGCCTCCCCTTACAAAAAAAGGTCGGAATCGGGATGACCAGAGAAGAGTTTGAAAACTTGGTTGAACGGAATAAAATTGGGCATGTAGGACTTGAGGAGTCTGTCAGGTTAATCGCTTATGGGCTGAATTGGAAACTTTCAAGTGTAATCAATACCATTGAACCAACGATTGCAAGCGAAAATATGACCGTTCCGCTAACTACCTTAAAACCAGGGGATGTTAATGGGCTTCATCAAATTTCCATTGGCAAGACCGTGGACGGAAAGGAAATTTCCTTGGATTTAACGATGTCTGCAGGTATTAAACAAGAAGATGAAATCGTTATTGAGGGGAACGAAACCCAAAGGCTGATTGTTCCAAACGGTATCTTTGGAGATACCGCAACCGCAGCAATGATTATCAATACCGCTAAGCAAATTGGTGCCCTCCGTAAACCAGGTTTACTTACAATGGCTGACATCGTGGTGCCGAGAAATATAAATCAATCTGACTTTGTGCGTATTTAATGCTGACCAACAATCGTTCGTATCCGTCTTATTATATAAAAAAAGGTGAACCCCGAATGGTTCACCTTTTCTTTTTAGTTCAGCTGAGCATGCCAACATGACAAAAAAACCACCATAAGAGGTGGCTTTACTTCCTTCGTTTAGGAATCGACTATTTTATGTAAGTTATCTTATATCAGGAAAATATATTCCGAAATTGACATGATTTTTCTATTTTCATTAATGTGTTTGAGAACCAAGTTTCACGGAAATGGCCTTGGCGGCTTTCGTTACTTTGTCAATCAATTCAGGCAAGCGATCTTCCTGAAATCTTGCTTCAATCCCAGCCACACTAATACCAGCTACTATTTGATTTTTGCCATCGAGTATCGGTGCACTCACCGCTTTTGTATAATCCTCAAGTTCTGATGATGTTATCGTGTAACCATTCATTCTCGCTTCACCCAAAGAATGACGGAGTTTCGTTTTATCCGTTATCGTTCCAATGGCGATTGGTTTTAATTGAATGCTTTCCAAATATTTTTCACGCTCTTCTTCCGGCAGATACGCTAGAATGATTCGAGAATCGCCAGCGTACAATGGCGAACGCCTTCCAATGGAGGTATAAAGACGTACAGGATGCAGGGTGTCCACCTTTTCAATATACATCGCTTCATCCTTATCCCTCACAATTAAATTCACTGCTTCTTCAACATCATCCCGAAGGTCTTTCATGATGGGATAGGCGATTGACCTGATATCCAAACGCTCCCCTACCAGTTGGCCAAACTGCAGAAATATCAGTCCAAGTGAATAATGGCCATCATCATCCTTTGTTAAAAACCCCATTTCCTCCAATGATCCCACCATACGGTGTAACGACGTTTTCGGCAAATTGGAAAGTTCCATCATTTCATTAAAGGTGAGTTTCGGATGATTTATGAAAAGAGTTAAGATTTGCATGGATTTCACGACAGTTTTATTATGTGCCTGCATACATTGTCTCCTTTCATGATACATGTTTTCCTTAACTATCACTCTATTATAAAACATGGAAGAAAGGATGTGATACCTTCAGTAAATATATATTAAAGCGGGAACAAAAAAAGAAAGCCTCTTAAAGAGTACTTTCTCATCGTTTGCGACCGGAGTTCATATATCCAGCCATTTGTTCAGGGCTAAGGAAATCGAAACCTGCAATTCCTTCAATTGTCGTTCTTTTTGAAGCAAAAGCTTTTCAGCCTCCTTTAAGTTCACCCGTGAGAACTGAATGGATTCCCCTGGTTTAACCTGGGCGATACTTGGTAAATCTGCCGTAATCACCTGAGCTATTTTAGGATATCCCCCCGTTGTTTGGCTATCTGCAAGGAGAATGATCGGGTTTCCATCAGGAGGAACCTGAACGGACCCATTTGTGACCGCTTCAGATAGTAACTCCCCATTATTCTTTAATTCCAGTGTGGGGCCTGATAATCTATATCCCATGCGGTCGGATTGATTGGAAACTTTAAATGCCCCCGCTACAAAACTATCTTTACTTGAATCTGTGAAATATCCATATTGGCTTCCATCGATGAAACGGATGAGAGGTTTTCCTCCTGGCATGAACTCCTTCTCATTGACAAACCAATTTGGGAAGGAAAATGACCCTTTGAACGCCCGATCTCCAAGAACTTTCGAAGGTTCGTTAAACTCCAAGACATCGTTAGCCTTTAATGCCCTCCCCATAAATCCGCCAATCCCAGCCCTTAGATAAGTGCTTTTGCTATCCATCACTTCAGGAATAGTGAAACCTCCCGCCACTGTTAAGTAAGCCCTGCAACCTGATTTACACCCTTCAAATCGAAGCATCGATCCATTTTTTACAAGAATGGGCCTCCACATCGGTACAACCTGATTATCGATTGTAGGTGTTAAGTTTCCACCCGTTATCGAAATCAGGCAATTTTTCTCGACTTTAATGGTCGGCCCCATTAATGTAATTTCCAAAGCCGCTTCTCCTTCTTCATTGCCAACCAGCATATTGGCAATTCGTAAAGAATGACCATCCATTGCCCCGCTTACAATCACCCCATGTTGCTGAAATCCTTTCCTTCCAAGATCTTGTATACTTGTCAATAATCCCGGTTTGATTACGCGCAGGCTCACTGTATCCCCTCCTTAAGAATCATTTCTTTATATTCTTGATCCGAAATCGGATGGAACTTCACAATGTCTCCTGCTTGTAATAGACTTGGAGGATTTACATTCGGTAAAAATAGTTTGGTTGGCGTCTGTCCGATCAATTGCCATCCACCCGGTGTTGATATAGGATATACACCTGTTTGCATACCGGCGATTCCTACTGCCCCTGCCGGAATGGTCGTTCTGGGAGAGGAACGCCTAGGTGCCGCGATTTCTTCTGACAGTCCGCCAAGAAACGGGAAACCTGGTGCGAACCCAATCATATAGGCCAAATACTCCCCGGTTGAATGAATATGAATGACTTCATCAGTAGTCAAATCATTATAACGGGCAACATATTCCAAATCCGGTCCATATTCCTTCCCATAGCACACGGGAATGGAAACTGTTCGATGTGAGAGTTTCTTATCTTCTTTTAAATCCTGTAATTTCATTTCCAAGATGGAACGGACCACTTCATAAGGAGATACGGTTTTCGTATTATTGCTTTGTGTTTGATTTTTATAAATAACAAGGGGATCATAAAAAACCGTTAAATTGGTAAAAGCCGGTACACATTCTATAAACCCGGCAAAAGGTTCATCTTCAAGTAAATCCATTAACAATTTTATTCTTTTGTGTATACTGTATTCCATTCCATTCCCGAATGTAATCACGATAGCGGAATCGCCCAATGGAGAAAGTGTACATGTAGTTTTATTCAATAGCTTTTCCGGCATAGGACTCATCTCTTTCTGTCAGTTATAAAACTCCTAATTTTTCATCACGAATGTCCGTTATGAACATATGTCCAGGTGCATGCGTGATCATGATCTCCGGTTTGGTCTCCATGGCAATGGATTGCGGCGTTACACCGCATGCCCAAAAGACCGGGACTTCCCCTTCACGAATCGTTACCGGATCACCAAAATCCGGATGCTGTATGCTGGAAACACCGATCGCTTCAGGGTCACCAATATGGATCGGAGCCCCATGTACTGCAGGAAACCGTGATGTCACCTGAACTGCCCTCACCACATCCTTTTGTGGAATCGGCCTCATGCTAGCTACCATTTTCCCATGAAAAATCCCTGCTTCAATACACGGAATATTGGTTTTATACATAGGTACATTGCATCCCTCTTCAATATGACGAATCGCTATATCATTATTCAAAAGGGCGTGTTCGAAAGTAAAGCTGCACCCGATTAAAAATCCAACCATATCGTCTTCCCAGTAGTTTGAGATATCCGTTACTTCTTTCACTAATTCTCCATATTTATATACCCTATATTTAGGTATATCCGTGCGTATATCCCCAGAACTTGCTGCAAATGCGGGAATGGGTGAACCGATTTCCGTAACGTCCAGCAACGGACAGGATTTGGGGTTGCGCTGACAGAATAATAAAAAATCAAAAGCATGCTCTTTTTTTAAGATGGCTAAGTTCGCTTGTGCATAACCGTTAGCCATGCCAGCAGTCGGTTTTATCAATTCGTTGTGTCGAATCATTGAACGCAATTCAGCCGGGGTAGCTTGAGAAAGATCAATCATTAGTATTCATCTCCTATTAAGAACTGGCAGTCAGTGACAAACTGGCACGCCGCCTCCACCTGTATTTATTGGATTTTCATTCAATAATCATTAAAAAAGTGCGGGCAGTTGTTTCATTAATGTATATACACCCATTAACGCCATGATGACTACCACGAATACACCGGAAATCGTTAACCATAAAGGATGCTTATAATCACCCACGATGTTTTTCTTATATGCGGCAATTAGTAATGTTCCAAGGGCAATTGGTAAAATGAGTCCATTAATGGCCCCGACTACAAGCAGTACCTTAACCGGTTGACCAATTAATAGAAAGCAAATGGTCGATAAGACAATAAAGCCAATGATTATCCAATTAGCCTTATTATTTATTTTTTCGCTGAATGTTCTGATAAATGAAACGGAAGTATATGCCGCTCCAACTACTGATGTGATTGCGGCAGCCCACATAACGATACCGAAGATTTTATATCCTACATTACCAGCTGCGAGTTGAAAAACGGATGCTGCAGGGTTATCGGGATTAATTTGTAAACCTTTCGAAACAACACCCAATACTGCTAGAAATAAGGCAACACGCATGACCGTCGTTATAAGTATCCCCATTACCGAGCTCTTCGTGACCTGTGGTAATGAGTCAACGCCCTTCACGCCAGCATCCAATAGACGATGGCCTCCCGCAAAAGTAATGTAGCCGCCTACAGATCCACCCACTAATGTAACAATGGCGATAATATCGATTTTATCAGGCGCAAAGGTCTTCACTACCGCTTCCCCGACTGGAGGAGAGGTTGTCCAAGCAACGTAGATCATTAAACAAATCATGAAAAATCCGGCAATTTGCGTAAAACGATCCATGGCTTTTCCTGCTTCTTTCACTACAAAAATCAGTACGGCGATGACTGCACTTATTGCTGCCCCGGCTGTTGGGGATATTCCCGTCATCGCATTAAGTCCTAATCCAGCTCCAGCTATATTTCCAATATTAAATGCCAGCCCGCCCATAACGATCAGAGCTGCCAGTACATAACCCAGCCCAGGAAGGACCATGTTTGCAATTTCTTGACCCCGTTTTTCAGATACAGCAATAATGCGCCATACATTTGTTTGGGCAAATATATCAAGAATGACCGAAACAAGAATAACGAATCCGAAACTTGCCGCAAGACTTTGTGTATAAACGGTTGTTTGCATTAAAAAACCTGGACCTATTGCCGATGTTGCCATTAGGAATGCCGCACCTAACAATAAAGTACGGTTTGTTTTTGGCTTAGTCGGATTCTTTTCCTGTGCTATTTTATTTTTGATTGGCTCCAATGGAATCTACCTCCTGATGGTTTTGATTTTTTCAAGAAAAAGACTTGACTGTTATTTCAGATAATTGCAAAGATTCTTTAACATGCCGAGCAAAGGATAAAGCATGTGCCCCGTCACCGTGAATACAAATGGTATCTGCTTTTAAAGCCACATCTGAGCCTTGTTGAGACTGAACCTTCCCTTCCTTCACCATACGTATGACCTGCGCAACGGCATCATCATCGTTTTCGATCAATGCGTCCTTTTCCAGTCGGGAAGTCAATGAACCATCATGTTGGTAGGTACGGTCGGCAAATACTTCACTCCCGGTTTGCAATCCGATAGCCTGTCCCGCACGTATTAATTCACTGCCCGACAATCCAAATAAGATAAGCTCAGGATTCACTTTATATACCGCCTCGGCAATGGCCATGGATAACCCTTTGTCCTTTGCGGCCATATTGTATAAAGCCCCATGCGGTTTCACATGCTGCATACTTCCGCCTTCGGATTGCAGAAAGCCATTTAATGCACCAATTTGATAGACGACAATATCATAAGCTTCCTGTGGTGAAATATTCATATTTCGTCTGCCAAATCCTATTAAATCCTGTAAACCTGGGTGTGCCCCGATTTTGACATCTTTCCCTAAAGCAAGCTGAACCGTTTTTCTCATGACTGTCGGATCACCAGCGTGGAATCCACAAGCTATATTGACAGATGTTACATAATCCAAAATTTCTTGATCATTTCCAATTCGGTAAGCGCCAAAACTTTCTCCTAAATCACAATTCAAATCAACCGTGTTCATACTACCCTCTCCTTTATTAACGGAAAATTCAGTAAATAATCCATGTAAATATGTAAGTACTCTTTCAATCACTTAATTGCATTAGTTCCGAAATTCGGACCTATAGTTTCATATTTCGGAATATTCTCATTCTAGCATATTTTAATTATTTCGACAATGGTTTGTTAGATAACCTAACATTATAGTTGGATATAAGTAATAATAATAAAAACCGTTGTTTCCTTTGAAAGGAAGCAACGGCCATGATTACAGAATGAAAATTTGGAGTATATTATGACAATGAATTTTTAAATCGATTAATAGAAAACAATGAAATATCTTCCTTGCTCGTACCGGAGATAATCAGGTCACTCAAAATTTCCCCCATGACACTGCTGAATTTAAAACCGTGTCCAGAGAAACCTGCTGCTATGGCAATGTGTGGATAATAAGGATGTTTATCCACTATAAAATGCTCATCAGGGGTCATGGTGTAGATGCAAGTTTTCCCATATTTCATTTTTTGATCAGCAGGCATATATTTCCGCAAAAACTTCACCAAATCTCCCTCATCTTCATCCAATTCACCAAAACCTTCAATACAGCCATCAGGATTTATACGGGTTCCCCCATCATGTCTCCCTACTTTCAAACCAGAACCATTTATACAGGGAAAGCCATAGTATGTACCAATTGAAGTATCAAAAGAAAAAGCCGGAAAATCATTATGATTATATAATTTTTCATTTGCATGAAACCAGGCAAACGTTTTTCTAATGGGTTCCAGCGGCAGATTTAAATCCAACATCGACAGTATTTTCGGGGCCCATGCCCCAACTGCAACCACTAAAGATTCTGAGTGGAATGTCTGTTCATCCGTTTTAACCGTGACCCCATTGCTGTGAACAACTATCTTCCTTACTTCACTGTTTACAATAATGTCGGTACCATGAGATTTCGCAAGTTGTTGATACGCTCTTATGCACTCTTCACTTTTCAATACGCCCGAAGTCGATTCATAGCACCCAATGTAGTCTTCCGGCAGTGTTATACCAGGCCATCTATCATGAATTTCATGTGAATCCAAGATTTCCATAGGTAACCCATATTCCTTTGAACCTGATTTCACTTGCTTGATGAAAGTCGAGTTTTCGCTTCCAGCATTCAGGACCCCCGTTGGAAGAAATAATTGTTGCCCCGAATTTATTTCCAATTCACCCCATAGCTTTTGGGATTTAAGAGCCAACGAAACATACTCCCTTCCTTCACCATAAGCATGTCTAATAATTCTTGTTTCCCCGTGATGGCTGCCCTTATTATGAGGAGGAGCAAAGGAATCCAATAATAATACTTTTTGTCCATTTTTTGATAGATAATAACCTGAAGACATTCCCATGGATCCAGCTCCAATTACAATTACATCATAGTGCATCTTACATCCCTCCTCCTTTAAATATGATCCTTCATTGGAAAAAAAGGAAGCCATTTTACCTTATTAAATAAAGTAAAACAGCTTCCAAATGGTTTTAGAACTCTATTTCCCCGATCGCGGTTTCAACGATCTTCACTATTTCCCCTTCATGAATTTGCCTATATATCGCTTCGATGTCAGGATGAAAAAAACGATCTTCTTCAACCATCGGGACTTCGCTCCGAACTAATTGATATACCCCCTCCGTAACCGGTGACGGCTTCAGGGGCAGATGAAAATCCATTGCTTGCGTTGCCGTCATCAGTTCAATGGCTAGAATATATTCAAGTTTCTTCGAAATCCGATAGGCTTTCTTCGCAGCGAAATAGGCAAAACTTATCACGTCTTCTTGATTTGCGCATGTAGGGATATTATCTATAGTGGCTGGATGCGAGAGCACCCTGATTTCATTTAATAGCCCGGCAGCTGTATATTGCGGAATCATGTAGCCACTATTCAAACCTGGATTAACGACCAAGAAATTAGGTAATTCACTAAGGTGATGGTTTACAAGCCTATCTATTCTGCGTTCTGTTATTTTTGCCAAGTTTGCTAACGCAATGGATATCGTATCCGCATAAATCCCAACAAATGAACCATCAAAGTTCCCGGCCATCAGGGCAATTCCATCTTCCTCTTCCGGAAAAATCAGAGGATTGTCACTTACAGAGTGCATTTCATTCTCAATCGAAACAGCAGCGTCCTTCAATACTCTTTTTATGGCTCCATGGACTTGTGGAATGCATCGTAAGCTAAGTGCATCTTGTAATCTATGTTCCTTGTAAGTTTCAATGATTTGGCTGCCTTCCAGAATCCTTGTTACATTTCTGGCTGTCTTAGCCTGTTCCTCATGTTTTTTCAATGCGTGGGGACGGGGATCAAATGCATTTATTGTACCTTTTAGCACTTCTAAGGACATAGCTCCCGTAATGTCGGCAGTTTTCGCCGCTTGCATGCTATTGTATAAAGCAAGGACAGCCATCGCAGTAACGGAAGGAGTTCCGCTTATTAGAGCCAGTCCTTCTTTACAGCCAAGCGTAACTGGCTTCAATCCAGATTGTGCTAACGCATCCTTTCCCGGGAGAAGCTCATCATTGTGCCAAGCCCGTCCCTCCCCGATCACCAATAAGGCCATGTGTGCTTCAGGGGAAAGATACCCCACAGACCCCTCACCTGGAACATAGGGAAGTATATCGTGATTTAACAGTGAAGCGATAAGCTTTAAAACTTGTAAACGGACCCCTGAATAACCCTGGCCTAAATTCACGAGGATCATCAATTGAATGGCTCTTACGACTTCTTTTTCAAGCGTTTCCCCTACTGAAACAGCATGTGAACGAACAATATTCCGTTGAAGGGTTTCTGCGTCTTGTGGAGAAATCACCTCTGTCATATTACTGCCAAAACCTGTCGTTACACCGTAAATCAATCTATTATCATCTAAAAACTTTTCTATTAAGCTTCGTGATTTATCCACCCTTTCACAATATGCATCAGTGAAAGTAACTTTTGCACCATATCTTGCAACCGCAATTACCTCTTGGATCGAGATGGCACCATCCCCTAGTAAAACCTCTTTAATATCGATAGGATGTAAACAATCGGTAGTTGTCATCCTTACACATCTCCTCTCATATGACTCATCAAGAAGGAGAAAAAGTTTGGTCCTTCTCATTTATTTGCTGGACAATTAACCTTATGTTAATTTCTTATTTTCTGTTAAGGGAATATCGGTTCTCTTTGGATTGTTCCCCGCTTCTAGCAAAGGGTCACTCGCTTCATGTAAGGAAAGATTCTTCGTTTCTGGTGCCCAGGCAATCGATACGATCAAGCCGATTAGCAGAATGGCTGCCATTCCTGCCATTGAGGCACTTAATCCGAATGAACTTAAAGAAACAGGCAGCAGAAATGTTCCAATCGCAGAACCAATTCGACTAATTGCCGTAACCATACCTATTCCCGATCCACGAATCTCAGTTGGAAAAAGCTCAGCCGGGTATACTAATGTAAGGTTCGATGCTGCTGACATGAAAAAAGTAAAGATCAAGAAGGCTGTCAACATTAAGAATTGAGAACCATTGTGCAAGAAGCTGAGAGAAAACAATGAAACGGTTAGGATCGTGAAAGCCCCGATGGTAAATCCTCTACGTGAAAATTTTGCAAGCAACCAAAGACCAAAAATTGCCCCAACAAGCAAAAATAGATTTAACATTGTATCGGCAAAAAAGTTTTGTTCAAAACCCATTGTACTTAGTATGGACGGCAGGAAAGTGTAGATTGCAAAATACGGAATAACAAGAGTTAATTTGAATATTCCACCAAAAGCCATGCGCTTACGGAGCTTTTTACTGAAGAGTCCACGAAATCCTAGCGTCTTTTGATTTTCAGTGCCAGTTGTCGTTTCTCCCATTTCAACGTTCGGTCCAAGGTGTTTTTTTACAATCTGGCGAGCTTCTTCGACGCGCCCCATGCTTACAAGCCATCTTGGTGATTCAGGTGTTCCTATTCTTAAGATTAAAACCACAATAGCCGGAATGGCAGCACTGACAAGCATCCAACGCCATGAGTCTGAACCAGCCTGTCCCAGGTAATGACCAACAAAGTTTGATGCTACATATCCAAGCGTCCATACTACGTTTATAGACGCGAGGAGCGAGGAGCGATACTTTTTTGGTGAAAACTCGGCGAGTAAAGTCGTACCGACAGCGTAATCTCCTCCAAGTCCAAAACCAATTAACAACCGTAAAATAAAAAGCTCTTCTGGACTGCTAACAAAAAATTGTAAAATAGTAGCTACCGTGATAAGTAAAAAGTTTACGAGAAAGATTTTCTGTCTGCCTACGCGATCAGAAAGTCTTCCAAGTATTAAAGATCCCGCAAACAGGCCGATTAAAGCAGAACTGCCGATCAGCCCTGTCCACATCGCATTCATATTCATTTGAGGCCCGAATACTGTCAGGGCCATCGCAATGATCCCAAGGGAATAGCCATCACAGAAGCTAGAACCGAATGTAAGTCCTGCAATTCGAAAATGAAACTTTTTAAATGGGGCATCGTCTATAGTGAATTTTTGTTCGTTCAAAGAATCCCCTCCATTTTTTGATTTATCAGATTTATGGATTAAACCCTGAAATTAAATGAATAGATTTCAGTTCACACTAAATAATGATATTTTACTGATCTTATGAAACAAAGAATGTACACCTGCATGCATGAAGTTTTGCTCTTACTGGCAGTTTTCATTTTATGGTTAAGACTAGTACTATAATGGAAATCCAGCAAAGAATATTATGAAATAATAATCTTTTTATAATTTATTTCAATTCATTCTACCTTTTTTGTCTTTTTATTTATGACTATATGTTTTAAGATTCGACCAATTGTAAATCATTGAAATAAATGACTTCACTAAGGATTTTACAACCCTCTAATACCTCGAATTTTTCCCTAGCTTCCTTTTCTGTGGTAAACTCAAACATTTTTATGCCATTTTTTGAATGGATAGTGATTATCCACATAAAATTCCCTCCACATGGAAGATTCATTTCCACGATTTCCTTAAAACACTTTCATTTAATTTCACTGTAAAGCAGTAAAGTGTTTAACGCTGGCAATGGGTAGGATGATAAACCTCCATCCTACGATTCCATTGCGTTTGATAAATACTTCTAAAAGCCCATTCCATCCGCTGAATTTTTCAGCGGATGGAATGAGTAGACATTGATTGAGAATAGTGATTTTTAAATGCCAGTCAGGCTTTTGGAATCAGTCTTCACTCTTTCATTCACAACTTGAACACCGTTTTTCCATACAGTCTTAACATGATTAACCCCAAATAAATATTGCAATTCCTGATAGTTTTCAACATTCCATAAAACGACATCAGCTTGTTTTCCAACTTCAAGCGAGCCTATCTTTTCTTGTCTGTTGATTGCACAAGCAGCATTGTATGTTGCCGCCGTAAGTGCTTCAGCAGGGGTAAGCCGCATCGAGATGCATGCCAGGTTCATGACAAGAGGCATAGAAGTCGTCGGCGAGGATCCAGGATTGCAATCGGTCGAAATGGCAACAGCTACACCTTCATCAACCATTCGGCGTCCTGGGGCGGCTTCTTCTCTTAAATACAAAGCTGTGGCTGGAAGCAAGCAGGCAATGGTTCCTGACTTAGCCATGGCTTGAATTCCCTCTTCGGAAGCCTTTAATAAATGCTCAGCTGAAATGGCCCCAATTTTGGCAGCTAGTTCCGCTCCCCCGTATGGCTCAATTTCATCGGCATGAATTTTAGGGATCAAGCCGTACTTTTTCCCCGCCTTTAGTATCCGCTCTGATTGTTCAGGGGTAAAAACCCCCTTTTCACAAAAGACATCATTGAATTCAGCAAGCTTTTCTTCAGAGACGATTGGAAGCATATCATTAATCAGATGATCGACAAATTCATCCTCACGGCCTTTATAATCCTTTGGAACCGCATGTGCTCCCATAAAAGTAGGAACTAGATCAATCGGGTGCTCTTCCTGTAACTTCTTCATCACCCGCAACTGCTTCAATTCGGTTTCCAAATTCATTCCATAACCGCTTTTACCTTCTACTGTAGTCACGCCATGAGCAAGAAACGAATCAAGGCGTCGTATGGTTTGTTCCATCAACTCTTCTTCACTTGCTTCCCTTGTCATGCGGGTGGTAGCATGAATGCCCCCACCTGCGTTCATGATGTCCATATATGTTGCGCCTTCTAGACGCATTTCGAATTCACGCTCACGACTCCCGCCATATACAACATGCGTATGGGGATCAACAAGCCCCGGTGTCACCAAATGGCCAGTTGCATCAAAGACTTCAGCTTCATGCATTCTATCTGCATAGAGTTCTTCCAATTCCTTGGTCGTACCGATCGCTTGGATCAAACCAGATTCCATCCATATACTTCCATCTTCAATCAACCCAAGCTCTGACATTGCCTCTTTGGAACGAGGACCTTTCCTATCAGAGGTAAGGGTAGCAAGTTGAGCGGCATGTTTTATCCAAATTGGTTTTGTCATTATTTATCAATTCCTTTATCAAGCATCGGGATATTAATACCTCTTTCACGGGCTGTTTCCTCTGCCAGTTCATACCCTGCATCAACATGACGCACTACACCCATCCCAGGGTCAGTTGTCAACACTCGCTCAATCCTGGCTGCTGCTTCTTTTGTGCCGTCTGCCACAATTACAACGCCTGCATGCATGGAGTAACCCATTCCTACGCCGCCGCCATGATGTACGGAAACCCAGGTTGCACCGCCCACTGCATTCACCATTGCATTTAAGATCGGCCAGTCGGCCACTACATCGGAACCATCCTTCATGGCTTCCGTTTCACGATTCGGCGAAGCGACAGAGCCAGAATCCAAATGGTCACGCCCAATCACGATCGGGGCCTTCAATTCACCGCTTGCAACCATATCATTGAGGATTTTACCAAAGCGGGCGCGCTCCCCATAACCAAGCCAGCATATGCGGGAAGGCAGACCTTGGAATTGGATTTTGTCTTGAGCCATTCTAATCCAGTTACATAAATGTTCATTATCAGCGAATTCGCGTAAAATGGCTTGGTCTGTTTTATAAATATCTTCAGGATCACCAGATAAAGCGACCCAGCGGAATGGACCTTTTCCTTCACAAAATTGTGGACGGATATACGCTGGAACGAAGCCAGGGAAGTCAAAAGCATTCTCTACGCCTTCATCTTTCGCAACCTGACGGATATTATTGCCATAGTCAAACGTCACGGCTCCTTTTTCCATCATTTCAAGCATCGCTCTTACATGTTTGGCCATTGAGGCTTTAGAGAGTTTAATATACTCTTCTGGATTTGCATTCCGTAATTCTGCAGCCTCCACCATTGACAGGCCTGAAGGAGTATATCCATTTAGCGGATCATGGGCCGAAGTCTGATCCGTCAAGACATCAGGAATGAAGTTCCTTGCGATCATTTCCGGAAGAATATCTGAAGCATTCCCAATCAAACCAATCGATAATGCTTTCCCTGCAAGTTTAGCTTCATTGGCTAAACGAATGGCTTCATCCAATGAATCCGTTTTCACATCGGTATAACGAGTCTCGATCCTCCTGTCAATTCTTGTCTCATCTACATCGATCCCGATACAGACACCGCCGTTCATCGTAACTGCCAGTGGCTGTGCCCCTCCCATTCCGCCTAAACCTGCCGTTAGAGTAATGGTGCCTTTTAACGAGTTATTGAAATGTTGTTTTGCAAGCTCGGCAAAGGTCTCGTATGTACCCTGTACGATTCCTTGAGATCCAATATATATCCAGCTGCCTGCTGTCATCTGCCCATACATCATCAATCCCTTTTTATCAAGTTCATGGAATGTTTCCCAGTTCGCGTATGCAGGGACGATATTTGAATTTGCAAGCAGGACACGCGGTGCATCCGAATGCGTTTTAAAAATGGCTACCGGTTTCCCTGATTGGACAAGTAAAGTTTCATCTTCTTCAAGCTCTTTTAGTGATTTGACGATTGCATCAAAGCATTCCCAGTTACGAGCTGCTTTCCCAATCCCTCCGTATACCACCAAATCTTCTGGACGTTCAGCAACTTCAGGATCCAAATTATTCATAAGCATTCTAAGCACTGCCTCTTGTTGCCATCCTTTAGTATGCAATTCTGTTCCAGTATAACGGATAACCTTGTTTGTAATCGTGTTCATTTTCATTTCCCCCTTGTTATGTTATATATTCATTCTATAAGAAAAATTCAGAATAATTAATTATAGTTTAATGATTATTTTATAATTTATTTTAAGTTTTTGTAGTTAACTTTATTTTTTTATGAATAATTTCATTAATTACATTGTTATGAAATAAATAAAAAGGACGATTCATTTATTGAATCGTCCTTTCAGACTGTAGACAAACTCGATGAAAATCGAGTTTGTCTACAGTCTTTTTATGGCTTTTACAATTTGAACGTTGATTTCCACTCCAGGCACTCGCTTTCCGCGGGCGGTCCGGGAGCCTCCTCGGCTTGTGCCTGCGGGGTCTCCCTAGACGCGCTTTTCCCGCAGGAGTCTCGCACCTTTCGCTCCAATCAACTCTGTTATAAAATTTAGATAGAACCTCTTTTGCCTACAGTCTTTTTTGTTTTAAAATGGAAGTATTAAAACTTGAGGTGATGAGGATGCTTTCTAAACATGATTCTATTCAGCGAGATCAACTTGAAATGATTACTTTAGATCAATTGGTGCCAGCGAACCATTTGGTTCCTAAAAATGAGGCTGCCAATGA
>NZ_JAGGQJ010000014.1 GCF_018613325.1 Bacillus sp. ISL-34
TTAGCTGGTTTAGTTCCATAAGAAAAACGGTTAAACTTTTTTCAAATCGGTACGACAGAAAGCCTACGATCCTTGCTATTTAAGGAAGTAGGCTTTTTTTACTTTTTCTTTTTATGTAGTCTATGTTAATGAATATTGTTGATATTTATTAAAGAAATGAGTAACTTCTAATTCAAAGAAGTTACTCTTCCTAATCAAATTAATCTTTAACTTTATTTTTGTGTCTATTTGCTAACTTCATAGCAAAGAACTGAGGAATTAAATTCAAAAAACTAACCAAGATTAATAATTGATATGGAGTTAGTGGCTTAAAATAGCCACCCCATCGTTCGTTCCCTGTCATCTCGCTTATGAAATAAAATTAAATTATTACAGATAATATATTACCAATAATAAGAGAGATTGAATTATTAAAGAGTTTGCCGAAGAAAGCAAGAAGTGAAGTCACTACAATCATAATTAAATAGCCAAGCATTGAACGGTTAGCAAAATCTTGGTGCATTGAAAAATAAACAAAAGGAAAACAGTATAAACAGACTACTAGAATACCAATTACTATTTTTCTTAGAACAAGCAAAATCTTATTCTTCATATATCCCTATACCTTTGTCTATCTCGATAGTCCCCACCGCCTGTAATTCATTTAAACGACTTAAACTCTCTTCTTTATTAAAAGAACTATGCCAACGATAATCATATTGATCCAATATACGGTAATGGTTACTAATCAAATTTTGTTGCAAACGAAAATCCCCTCTATACTCGATTTCTTTCCACCATATCTTACCACCCAGTGTTTTTTCTTTAGGCGTACCACCATTTTTGCTAGCAATTAACTGAACAAAATCAACTGGATTGTCACCAATTGACGATATCAACAATTGGCTATGATTAAACAAAGCACAAAATGCAACAACGGTGGTCCAATTGGCTTCTGTTCTTCTTTTTTCAATTTGAACTAGTGTTTTTTTTGAAATTCCTAGAATTTCAGACATCTTATCTTGAGAAAAACCTTGTTCTGTTCGAACAAGTTTCATTTTTTCTGATATTAAATTGATGAATTCTTCTTTTTCCATATATACTAAATACTCCTTTTTAGTGTAATTTTACACTAAAAGTATTATTTTTCAATAAAAAATTTCCTTTTTGAATAAAAAAACTTTAAAACACAAGAAAAAAAGCAAGAAATAACCTTGCACTAAATAAGTTTAAAATGGAAATATTTCTTAATTAAAGCTTGTTGAACTAACCTGCCCCAATAGTTGCATAAAGAAAAAGCTGCCTTAAAGACAGCTCCGATCTTCAGCTAACGCACCCTGTTAGCTGAAGAACTAGGATATTTCAGTTTTTCTTTTGTAAGAAGACAGAATCCCAAAACCAATAAATAGCAGCTGCTGCAAAACTAAAACCGTAATATATTTGGGTTTTAACTAAATATATAGGTTCAATTCTAAATAACATTACATTAAATAAAAATACTGCTACAAAAGAAAGTACCGTGTAAATTAAAAGATAAAACACATTAAATTTTCTCGGGCGTTTATTAAATATAATTTGCAATGGTACTGCAAAAAGTAAATAAGGTATAACAACATAAAAAGAATAAATAATAACAGGCATTAACTGCAACCAAGAGGGTTCTCCACTAAATACAATTATAAAAACAGAAAAAGAGATACAAGACAAGAATAGACTAAAAAAATAATAAGGTATTACATCGCTAATTTTCGATACTTTTTCACTTAATTTCCAAATCTCCAATTTTGCTCAACCTTCCCAAATGTCATGTTAATTTATTCCATAATAATATCATTTCTTCAACTATTCTGCCCCGTTAGTTGCATAAAGAAAGAGCTGCCTTAAAGACAGCTCTGATCTTCAGCTAACGCACCCGTTAGTTTAAGTAGATTTCTTCACAAACTTTTTAGTATTCAGTTAATACAGGAATGCTGCCCCGTTTCTAGATAAGAAAAAGGCTATTTTAAAGTTCTTGGTTGATTTTGAATAAATCATAAGCGTTTATGGTATCAAACACCGCATTCTAAGGTGAAAAACTAAAGCAAATATACACTTATAATGAGCTTGAAAATGTATCTTCAAGCTTCTAATATTTTTCCGTTCAAAAATAAGGTATTTTTGTATCACTGAATTAAGATATTCCCTACATATTGGGCAGTACCTCTTGAACTTGTGAATACAACTTCTAAAACATACCCTCCTTTGTTATTGGGGATTTGAAATTCCCTATTTTCATGCAATTCGAGTTCAATTCGTTGTTCGTCTTTCAGTAGGGCAACTGTTATTTTTGGGTCTGTCCAAATATCTCCACCATTTCTTACGTTCTCTTGAAATTCTAAGGAAACTTTTTCGTTAGCAGTAACCTTCATTTTTTCTTGTGATAATCCGAATTCTTGAATATCATCTATTTTTTGATCTACATCTCCACTTGATGAACTCCAACTGACATTTCCTTTGCTAATTGCACAGATGTAGCAAGGTCTTCTGAATATAAATGAGCAGTTGGAACACCAACATCATAATCTTCTCCTATACATCCTGTTAATATAGAAATTAAAAACATTCCTATAAATAATCTAAAAAAGCCTTTCATTTCATACCCCCTATTTTCCACCCTTTCTAATTTCAATCCAATTATACATTAATATTCCATATTATTCCATTTTATCTATTTATCATTTTTTTCTTCTTCAACTATCCTGCCCCGATAATTCCATTAGAAAAAGAGCTGCCGAAGCAACTCCCTTATTGAAGTAAAGCACCTGTTTGTTGAATAAGACTTATTGTGAGTTAACACAAGTTGTGACATAAAAAAACAGTTAAAATGATTTGAAAATTGAATTTAAAACAATAAATAGAAAATGATAATAGCAACTACAATTGCTTCAAGTGTGAATTTTTTATTCTTTTTCTTTTGCTGTAATTTCTCCCTATATTCCATTTGAATCTTTTTCTTTTTATCATCTAATTTCATAGCAGGTAGACCCCTTATCCTGCCCCGATAGTTCCATAAAGAAATGCCTTAAAGACAGTTCTCATCTTCAACTACGCACCTGTTAGTTCATTAAGAAAAGCGATTCTTATTAAAGAATCGCGCCTTGATCCTAGCTGAAGAACCGACGAAATCAGGAGGTTACGAGTTCAACTCGCTAAAAAGTTCAGCGAGGATTGGTTTTATTCTGCACTAAATGCCCCAGCCATCATTCCTCCATCAATTACCAATTCGATTCCCGTAGTGTATGCAGATTCATCAGAACCAAGGTAAACAATACTATAAGCCACTTCTTCAACCGTTCCAAATCGCTTTAATGGAACATTTTTGGTAAAAGTCTTTATGTTCTTCTCACGAATTTCCCCTACTCCAATAACCGGTTCCCATATTGGAGTCAAAATCGCCCCTGGATGGATGGAGTTACATCGAATATTGTAATTCTTTTCTGCACAATAAAGAGCAACCGTTTTGGTATGGTTACGGACAGCAGCTTTACTGGATGCATAGGCAGCCGCATGTGCCACGCCAACCATTCCAGAATGGGAGGAAATATTTATAATTGAACCTCCTGTTTCCTTCATAGCACGAATACCATATTTACACCCTAAAAATGTTCCGTCCAAATTAACGGCATGGATGGCATGCCAGCTTTCTATGCTGGCATTTTCCGGATCTTGAAGCCCTCCACTCTTTTCTTGAAAACCTGTAATTCCAGCATTATTAATCAGTATATCTAGTCGTTTAAATTGTTGTATGATTTTCGCTATTACATCTTTCCATTCGGATTCAAATCTAACATCTAATCGTATGAAGTATGCGTCTTCACCTAATTCTTCAGCTAATTTGAAACCGTTTTCCTCATTCACATCTGTTAAAACAACTCTTGCACCTTCTTTAATTAACATTCGAGATGCTGCTTGACCAATACCACTGGTCGCACCAGTTATTAAAGCAACCTTTCCTGAAACTCGTCCTTTATCTTTTGACATATAAACACCTTCTTTCATTAGTTTTTTTAAGTGTTACTTTTAATCGGCATACGAAAGTATTTCTGTCATGTAAATGGATGAAAAATTATCCTCTTCATTTATAAAAATCGTATTAGTTTTATTGAATAATATAATTCGTTAATTTAAGCACAAAACTTCTCAATCTCAGATCCACATAAATATCCAATTGTTTGTTTTCGAGAGTTTTCCTCAACTATCTGGCCCTTTAATGGAATAACATGACTGACGTTTTTAAACAACTTTATTATGTTTTAAACGACTTTATTGTAAATTAAACAACTTTAATGTCACTTAACAGTATTCCTTATGGAACTATCCTGCCCCGTTAGTTCATCAAGAAAATCAACAACATTATTTAACAGAGCTTAAATAAAAAAACACAAAAAGCCCCGTTTTTTGGGGGGCTTTTTGTGTTTGCTGATAGGACTCCAAAATGCTATATAAGCACTCCTTTACGTCATTCTCCCCTTAATTCAGTAAATAGTGCCTTACGGCACTTTCAACTAGTTCATAAACCGTCCTATCATGAATGATTGCTTGTATTTTTAGTTCCTTCATAAGTTCAACATCCATATCGAATGAAGAACGTTTTCTTATAACGTTGGTTCGTTCTATGGTTGGTGCTGATTGTTCGTTCGCTTGTTTGACCTGTTCTTTACCACGTTTTATGCCAACGTTAGAACGTTGGTTGGTATCGTTAATAGGTTCTTTATTTACATTAGTTGAAACGTTCGCCTTTGCTTTTCCTGCTGTTGCAAAGTCATAAATAAGCTGCTCTTGTACCGTTTCCTCGTCACCTTCACCAACGAAATACCAGCCTTTTTCGCCTGAATTTCTATACTCATAACCAGCTTTATTCAAGGCTTTTCTTAGTAATTTTTCTGAAAGATGAACATCAGCCCTTTTGGCAATATTCGCTGGTTTATCAGTTTTAATTAACTCCAAGATTTCACCGATTTTCATTTAGTAAGCTCACGGGAAAACCAATACTTCGTTTTGATATTTCGATAAGTCCCAATGTCTTTGATCAGCTCGGCAATAAGATCATAACCGCAATATGTGTGCCTCAGCGTGCTAAATTCATCCAATGTGACATAATCATCACTCTTTAATTCAACGTGACACTCTCCACAACAAATCCCCATATCCAACACCTCCACAAAGTATATTGATATATTCGTCGAAACTTGGTGGCCATCCTTCTTTCGTACAAAAAACAGGTCTATTGACGGTCCTTTAATGTTTGTTAGTTTTTCAAAGTTATCTGGATCTAATTATAAAGAACCTTAATAAATAAAGGAGAGTACAGTTATTAACACAATGTTACAATAACACAAATTCAAAATGTGAATTTTGAGTACAATCATAATAGACAATTCAAAATGCTATTTTAAGTGGATTTTGTGTGGGAAATTTAAGTTAAATAATAAATGAGTAAGTGCTATTTTGCACATACAACTTTATAACCCAGCTACCTTCATAAAAGAAGATTAGCTGGGTTGCTTTATTATTATTGCTTTTCTAAATATCGATAAATCGTTGTTCGAGATACGCCCCATTTTTCTGCGACGTCTTTAATCGGTGTACCATTTTCAATTAGAGATTTCATCATTTCAATATCTTTCGGTCCAAATTTTTCAGGACGTCCACCAAGACGACCACGTGCTCTAGCTGCAGCTCGTCCGGCAGCCGAACGTTCCTCAATTAAATTACGTTCAAATTCCGCAAATGCCGCAAACAAATGAAACATCAATTGGCCTGTGGCATTGCTTTTTTCCATTGTTAAATTTTCTTGTAGACTGTGGAAGCCCACGCCACGTTCATTTAAGCTATTCACAATTTGAATTAAATCTTGCATATTGCGTCCTAATCGATCCAATCGCCAAACTACAATCGTATCGCCTTCACGTGCATACTGAAGTGCTTCCTCTAAACCAGGACGCTGTCTTTTTGCCCCATATCATGAAAAATTTTGGAACAGCCATATTGCGTAAGAGCGTCCATCTGTAAATGTAATTTTGTAATCCCGTCGACACACGTGCATATCCAATTAACACTCAAATCACTCTTTCTTATTTTTCCTTTTATATTTACTGTAACATAAGATAAAAAGAGATAGGTTATTGAACGTAGAATAATGAACAAAGTTTTGTTACGAGAAAGGCAATAAAAAACGTCCTTTTCAAATCGAACAGTGGTGTGTTCAGAAAAGGACGAGTTTTGGAACAAATAATAAAATGTGTTTTTTAACTTTGTTCAGCAATAGGGCTAGTTTGTGTCGAAATCTCGGTAATTTGTAGAAACATGCTGTTAAATTTGTTAAAGAATTGCTTCATTCTACACTGCTTAAAATGATCTCACTTTTGCCTTCCATATAAAGAATGTACTCACTTTTGGTTCCTACTGATTAGACACAAAAGTGAGTACATTAATTTGTGAAATGGTTGATTAATAAGCAATTAGAGATACCTGAAATGTTCTTGCTTTAATGACCTTCTACACTTTCCGCCCTGCCAAGCCCCCTCGCCGCAAAGCCACTCTGTAGCTTTTGATAGTGACCCGGTATTCAATCGACATATATGAGTTCTTCCATCCACAAACTTATCGACTATATTTGCCCGCTCCAAGACCTTTATGCTTTGAAATTGCAGCCAAAGACATTTCAAATGGTTTCGCAAGTTCAGAAACCGTCCTTTCTTTCAGAGCCCTCATATGAACCATTTCTCTTCTATATGAAACGAATTTATATATCCTGTTTCCTTTTTTCAAAAATCACTTCATAATATGCAGCTATTCCATAAGAACGGATGGGCGGTGCAAATATTTGAATAAACCTCCAACCTAGCTCTGAATGTTGATTTATGACATCTTGATAGCTTTCCCGGGATTTGCGGCTCTCTTTATAATTAATCCTTACAAACTTATACTCGTACATTTACACACCCACTTTTTATAGTTTTTTTCATATGCCATTTTGAAAAAACATTAGATTTAATTTCTTTTTAAGGCCTAATGGCTTAGAAATACTTCATTATATAACTGTACAGAACTTCTATTTTTTAATCATTTCTAAAATTCATTAAAATGTTTTCCACCTCAAAAGATAGCCTCCCTCTTTATTTGGAGCTGATCTTTTTCATGAAAAATTATTACTTTTCAATCTTTCTCGTCAACTCTATTACTTATTGTAAACGGCTGTTTTATAAAAAAGCACAAAATGAATGCAATAATAATGAGAATAAAAGCAATCATGAAACCATTATTAAGCCCATTCACAGTTGCTTCCAGTAATATATTTTCTCCTTTCTTCACTGTTTGATCGCCAGTATATTTAGATATGGCAGTCGACATTACCCCTACCATAATGGCCGCACCAAGTGAAGCAAATATTTGCCGTACCGTATTGTTAGCCGCAGAACCGTGGCTTATAAACTTCTTTGGTAGTACATTTATCCCCGCGGTAGCGAGTGGCATCATTACTAGCCCCATACCAGCCATTCTTAAGGAATAGAAACAAATTATCCACCAAATAGAGGTCTCCTGAGTTAGATACATAAATGGAAAGGACCCTAAAGAAAGAATGAGCAGTCCTATTATGGATAGTCTTCTAATACCATGCTTATCAAAAATTTTTCCGGCAACGGGAGAAATGATCCCTAACACCAGTGCACCTGGCAGAAGTATTAAACCTGAACGAAGTGCTGAGTACCCATGTATCGTTTGTGTATAAATGGGTAGGAGAATTTCCGATCCAATCATAGTCATAAAAATAATGGAGACAATGACCGTGGTCAAAGTGAATGTTCTATCCTTAAAGACACTCAGCTCCAATATTGGCTCTGTTAATTTGAACTGACGGCAGGCAAACACAATCAGTACTCCAAATCCAATTCCACATGTTATCAGGACGGTATTATTTCCCCATCCTATATTTCCTGCAACACCAATTCCGTATAGTAGTGAAGCTAAACCTATACTACTTAACAAGATCGATAGAATATCCATTTTCGGTTTTGTTAAATGAACGACATTTTTCATGTAAAAGAAAGCAAGAATTATATCAATCAGAACGATTGGGAGGATTAAGTAAAATAGATAATGCCAATCATACATGTCAACAATCCAACCAGATAAAGTGGGACCGATTGCAGGCGAAAATGCTATTACAATCCCAACTAATCCCATTGCCTCTCCTCGACGATCGGCTGGAAATATTAAAAAAATTAACGTTTGCATTAATGGAATCATTAATCCCGTTCCAATGGCCTGTATAATACGACCAATAAGCAAAGTTGGAAAGGTTGTACTAAAAGCACAAACCAATGTTCCCAAAGCAAAACTTCCGATCGCCATAAAAAATAAAGACCTATTAGCGATTTGATTCAATAAAAATGCTGAAATAGGAATCATTACCCCACTTATTAACATAAACGCAGTGATCAGCCACTGAGCATTATTAGCAGTGATACCTAAATCTTGCATAATTCTCGGGAGAGCTGTAACTAACAGGGTCTGATTAATAATGGTTATAAAAGTACCCACCATTAAAACGATTACAAACCCACCTCTCTTAAAGGGTTTTCCCTCTATATCTACTGGTAAAGAGAGAGCTTTTCCCATAGAAAACCCACACTCCTTTTAACTATTTTTACTCGTGTACATTTTTTTATACTCGAGTATACTTTTTTAGTATACAATATAGTATAATGAAACTGTCAACAATAATTTTTAGGAGAAGAAGATGAATGACTAAAAGAGAACAAATAATTGAGGTAGCAAAATTGCTTTTTCGAACGATGGGTTATCATGATACTTCTGTACAAGATATCCTAGATCAATCAGGGGTTTCAAAAGGTACCTTCTATAATCACTTTTCTTCTAAATCTCAATTGATTCAGTGCATCATTCAAGAGGTCGATGCAAAAGTCGAAGAACAACAAAGCCAGTTACTGTTAGAGGGTGATCCCCATAGCAAGCAAACTTTTTATTCTCAACTTCGAGTAAAACACTCCATATACAGTACTGAGAGGATTGCGGAACTTTACAATATCTCGATGGCAGAAAATGATGAGGTGTTAAGGAAGTATATGGCCGATAGCCATTATAAGGAATTAAACTGGTTAGCTAAACGTTTGATTGAGGTTTATGGTATTGGCATCGAAGCCAGTGCAATGGATTTATCCACTCACTTCATTGGGGGATTAGGCTATCAATTTAGGTACTCTAATCAAATGAACCTTGATACGAATAGTTCTGATATATTAGATTACAACATTCTTCGATTAGAAAAAAACATAGAAATAACAAAACAATCTAAGCATATTCTCTTTCCATTTAGCATACAGAGTTCAGTTGAAACCCAGGAAACGGTTGTCATGAATATCAAGAATCTACTAGACGAAGTAAAGAATGATATTGACTCTCAGGATGAAAAAGAACTAATTGACTTTATCCTGGAAGAATGTCAAAACACTCGTATAAGATGGAGTCTTTGTGAAGGAGCAGTTCGCCAATTAAAAATTCTATCCTCCTCTCCATCAATAAAGAAACAGAAATTCAGGGAAGTATTTAATATCGTCTATAAACAAGCGAGAAAATATAATAATGGATGAAGATTTCCTTCACAAGAACCATCTAAGTCCTTGTCAATTTTTTTTATGTTTGCCTTAACTTAAAGGTGGGCAGGGCATACCTGAAAAGTACAAAGATAGCACTTATATAAAATATTGTCGATTCCATATCTTGTTATGTATTATCGGGGATTTTTGAATATGTTGTTATCATCGGTGTAAACTATCATAACAACTGTTTAAAATTCCTCAAAAATAAAGATAATCATCTTAATCAAAAGCTAGCAGCTGAATATACACAACGATAATCGAATATAAAAACCCTTCGTGAAAAATGAAGGGTTTCCTTTTTACATACTTTTCAATTCTTCTTTTGAAACAGCATGCCAACCGTGTGCTTCCAGTTTCTCTATATAGGTTTCCATCCTGATTTCCTCAATTTCCATCGCAAGCGGGTGCAGCGAAACAAAACATACATTCGAAGCGTAATTGATCGAAACCTTTACAACTTCATAACCATTGTGAAATCCTGAATCAAATCCTGGATCATCCAATATATCCCCTTTAACAGGACGAATATCAGATTCAAATGTTTTCATCATTGATATATACTTTTCTTGTTCTTTTACTGATGAAATGAAGATCATTAAATTTATTTTCATTGCAGTCTCCTTTTCTCTATCCTTTAGTGCCCGGCGCCCTGCTCCAATTGGGGTAAAGGGCTTGTTGTTTCTTTAAGACTTAGGAATTCACTATTTCCTTTTTCATATTTTTAAAGGAATAAATATCATTTGCAACTTTAAATAGTTCTCCGTTCTTGGAGAAAATTGCACTTCCATTTGGTATTGCATATATCTTTCGTTCATTTGAAAGGGGAATTAATTCTCCATCTATATTATCCTCGTAATGGACCTCAACGCTAAACCCGACTAATCCCAAGCCCTTGATCACTATCGTTTCTGGATAGTCTTTATCTTTTGTTATTATGCAATCATTGCAGAAAGCTAACGAACCCGCACTATATCCAATGATTAAACCTTGAAAGTCTTTGATAATTGGGGCAAGTCCTTTTGCTTCTATTACATGGATTAACCTATCTGGCTTTCCACCAATAAAGTAAAGAATATCATGTTCTTTTATAGACTTTTTCATTTCTTTGTATGAAAGGTCTTCGTTTAATAATTCAATACTTACATTCTCCATAAGTGAAAAGGCTTGTTTGATACTTGCCAGCCAACTTTCATACCTGGATTTGTCGGTTGCAAAAGGGATTATTAAGATTTTAGCATCAGGTTTAATCATTTTTGAAAGTTTCAGGAACACAGCGCCTAATTCATTATTCGTGTGATTCCCGCCACCAATAAAACAAATATCCATATATGTCCCCCCATTTATTCACATGCTCTTCTCTTAAAATATTCTATGTAAAAAGGACAATACCTTTATATGTAACCGCTCTTCAGCTAAATTGCCCCTTTAGCTCCACAAAAAAAAAGGCTGCCTCAGCAACCCCCACATTTAAATCCTTGCCTATTTTCTCAAATATACAACACTGTCGCTTCGTTCTACTTGAAAATTCAAATCATCCTTAATATTAAGCATATAGCCCGTTTCTTTATAATTCTCAGATTCAAAAAATATGCCATATCCATTATTCTCAGGATAACCATATAAATAGCAGACCACTTTTCCATCTTTCAAAAACACAATTTGATTCATTCCTTCATTTACAGTCTCGCTAATAATATCCCATTTATAACCTACCGTTTCATATATATGATCTTTCGGGGTATATGGTCCAAAGGAATATACTACATCCCAGTCAAACGGTGTTACATCTGATAAATTTATTGTTTCAACGGATTGTCCAATTGATAACACTTCTTCTTTTAACAACACCTCGTTTACATCCCATAAATCCTTCTTTAATAGATTTATAAATATAGCTATACATATTACACCAATAGCAATAATCAATACTTTCTTTTTAGATTTCATATCTAAACTCCACCTTGAACGCAACCTTCCTAACGAATTCCCCTCCCTCATTATAACAATAATTCCCAAAAAAGGTTTGAATTCTTATTGAACTAAACAGCCCAGAAAGTTCCATTAGAAAAGGCTGCCATAAAAGACAGCACTGATCTTCAGCTAACGCACCTCTTTTTAAACAGATTACTTCCCCATTTGTACACCTTGTGCTCCTAAGAAGAGTAAAGCCGGGGTTATTTTCATCAATGTACTAAGATTGTGAAGAAATATACTTAAACCTGCTCTTTAATAAATCTACTGTTTAACTAAACTGCTATTCGTACTATAAGGTCACCAGATATTCCTGGTGACCATTTTTTGTATCGTTTCTCTATAATAGTACCCGTTAGTTCAGTAACTAAAGCGAAGGAGTTGTTTTTGTACCTTGGTGAAAAAACATTTTCCATCTTCCATCTCTAAATTTCCAAATTGAACTACGCAATGAATGTTGTTTTTTTACTTCGTTAAATATTCGGTAGGTAGTTAACACTATTTCTTCAGACAATGGATGTATTTCAAAATCACTCAATGTCATTTTTACCTCACCTATTCCTTCTTCACCAATACCCTCATCTTTGTACAAGACTTTACCAGAACTTCCAAATTCAAAAAAATTGTCTGCAAGTAAATTATTAAGCTCTTTTTGAGATGTACGAATTTCTGGTTTTAACAATTTCTCTTCCAGTTGACGTAAATGCTCTTTTAACGAAGATTCACTTTCCATTTTCCACTCCCCTTTTTTACTGTCCATTATAAAAATAATCCCAAATACTCGTTTTTTCCTCTTCAAGCTAACCTACCCCGTTTGTTACATAAGCTGATCAGCCCCTGTTAATGAAGCTAAGCACCAACTTAAACCCACCTTTAAATCCACTCTTTTCCATGTTGTCGAATGAATTGGATATCATTTTGATAATGGTCGAGATGCCCTTCGGCAATCATCTTTTTAAAAGCAATATCACCTTCAGTGGCTTTTCTTGTAATGGTTTGACATAACCCTTCTAATCGTAGCAATACCATTTCCAAATAATCCTCTTCTATTCCCTTACCGTAAGATTCAAAAAATAATCTAACTCTTTGTTTTATAAGGTAAGCGTGCTGTAATGAATTATAATTAACTTTCTCACCTGTTTCAGATAGATAAAATCTACTTAAGGGGATGCAAGAATAAAGAGTATAAGCTATGTCCCACAGCCTTGGACCAGGTCCAGCAACATCGAAATCAATAATACCTATTGGTCTTTCATGATTAAAAATAATGTTGTATATTGCAAAATCATTATGGCATAGTACCTCAAATTGTTTGGGTGTGTTATCTATCGATTGCCAGCTATCATTAAAAGAAAAATCACTCACAGAATCATGATAAAGACGGAGCATTTTCGCTATTTCTATTAAGACATCATCGGACCACATGTATTCTTTTAAAGGATAATTACCAGCTTCTCCTTCAATAAATGATAATATCTCTCTTCCTTTTTCATCAATACCTAAAAACTTTGGTGCATACCTAAAACCTTTGTTCTCCAAATGCCTTAATAACTTATGAATTTTGGGACTATCTGGCTTTAATTCTCGTCGCACAGTATCTCCTGAACGAAAAACGTTAGAGACATTCCCTCCTGTTAGCATTTCTTCGTTTTCAAGGTTTGACATCTAAATACCCCTCCCTAATATGACTTTTCTATAAACCGTAAAATAAATCCTGTCTGTTAAACTAATCTGCCCTTTTTACTCCATAAAAAAAAGGCTGCCGAAACACCCCTTTGTTAAACTATCGACCTTTCAGTTGAAGAATGGTTAATTAAAACTTAATGTTTAATAATCTTTCGTTTCAAGAAGAATATCAGAATGTTTGTCTTTTGATAAATACATCATTGTCTGTCCTGCTCCATTTGCTTCTTTCCGTTCGGTTCTTGAGCAAGACTTAAAACAACAAGTGCAAGTGTAGCCATGATCGATTTGGTTTAAAAGTCCATTGACTTACCCTTCTTTTGTTTGGATAGGGCAGATAGAATGGCTTGTTCGCCCTCCTGATTCCCCATAAATTTCTTAGTCAGACTTAACTTAAGAACAATTTTGTAAACGATCGTGGCTGAAACGATACTGATGATGGCTCCGACAAGAACATCTGCTGGATAATGGACACCTACCCAAATTCCCGAAATTCCTACAAGGACAGCCAAAATTGCCCATAAAAACCCCCAACCCCTATTAAACAACCAGAAGGTTATACAAAAGGAAAAAAATATGACCGTATGGTCGCT
This sequence comes from Bacillus sp. ISL-34, assembly GCF_018613325.1. Classification (GTDB taxonomy): domain Bacteria; phylum Bacillota; class Bacilli; order Bacillales; family DSM-1321; genus Peribacillus. The sequence goes on from NZ_JAGGQJ010000014.1 coordinate 13,889, forward strand.
TGGAAAGGAATTATTGACTGCTTTTTCAACTAACTTATTAACGTTGGGCAACTCAGCAAACGGTTGATAATTCGAGTGGAAATGCCCTGCTATTTTCGCCAATATTTCCGAGACAACTAATGTAATAAATGCACAGATTACCATGATTCTATTTTTATTTCTTCGAGAAAACAAAAACATCAGGACTACCAATACTAAGAAAAAAATCATGTATTCAGCGATGAATACAAAGAAAGGATTTAAATCGGTATATTGTTTACCTAGATTATTAATCATTCTAAACAATTTACTATTCATTTCGGACAAAACCATTGAAAAATTCCTCCTGATTGTATTATCACTTTAACCCTTATTAAGCTCCATTATGTAAAAAATGAACTTCAATTAAACCTATATTTTACATCTTTCAGACAGAAAGTCCATCATCACTTTCAGAATGAATGTATTCCAATCCTCAAATACAAAGCACATATATGGGGACCTTGATTAACTTTTCATTTCCTTTCACTTCTAAAGGATGTATATACACTATTGACTTTCTGTATCGAGGTGGATCTCTCTACTACTTTATATGCATTTTTCAACACCATTTTTACAAGCTTCTGAATCTAATATATTATAACTCTTTTTGAACCTACCCCTTAATTCAATAAGAAAAAGGCTGCCGAAGCAACCCTGTTATTGAAGTACAATACCTAACCACTTCATTTTTCCAATGCCATATTAACAATATCAATGGCATGTATTACAGCCGTATCAAATAATGGCACTTCTGAATCCTCTGGTTTTATTAGCAGTCCAATTTCTGTGCAACCTAATATTATTCCTTCCGCTCCTTCATCAACTAACCCCTTGATAACCTTTTTGTAATAGTCTCTTGATGATTGTTGAATTTCCCCTAAACATAATTCTTCATAAATTACTTTATTGATGACTTTTCTATCCTCAGCATTTGGTATCAAAACCTTGATACCATTAGACTCGATTCGTGTTTTATAAAAGGCTTGCTCCATCGTATATTTAGTGCCAAGTAAACCAACCGTACTGATTTTGGACTTTTGGATTTGTTTTGCTGTTGAATCAGCAATGTGTAAAATCGGTAAACTGACTTTCTCTTCAATATATCCGATCACTTTATGCATCGTATTTGTACAAATGACAATCATTTCGGCACCTGCCTTTTCCAAAGAAAGAGCAACATCGCCTAATAATTTCCCGGAGCTTTCCCAATCTCCTTCAGCTTGATAACGTTCGATTTCTTCAAAATCCACGCTATATAAAATGCACTTTGCTGAATGCAATCCTCCCAATTTGGCTTTTACTTCTTCGTTAATGATTCGATAATATTCCAATGATGACTCCCAGCTCATTCCGCCAATAAGGCCAATGGTTTTCATGAATATTCCCCTTTCTGTGAATTTATCAGTCAAAAAACTCCATATGCGCTTTTTCTTGTTTGTAGTAATCTATTCTATTTTGTAAAGAACCAGTATGAAACTCGAACTTATGACCATCTGGATCAGTGAAATAAATGGACTTCTTATCTTTTTCATCTCTTGGACGGCCTGACAAGATGTTTACATTCAATTTCATTAGTTTCTCGTACATGTCTATAAAGTCGGCTTCTTCTATGGAAAATGCTATATGTGTGTATGATTGGCTTATTTCATTACGGGGAATATCTTTTTCCACATTCAGGGCAAGCCACATTCCGTTCAAATCAAAATAGGCAGTGGTTCTCCCCTTAACTAATAATTTCGCATCAAAAACATTTTGATAAAACTCAATGGATCTCTCTAAATTAGAAACTGAAAATAAAAAGTGATTCAAACCTTTTATAGACACTCTACCACCTCATATTAAGATTACCTTTTTTTCGCCATTAGACGCTTATAGAGAGGATACCCGAACATGTAATACCCTGAAAATGAGAGCAGGATTAAGGATAAACCGGTCATTGTAAGGATACTGTATCTATACCAATCGCCAAAGAATGATCCATCATGCAAAGTGATGAGGAAAGTCGAGTAATCCGGATTTGTGGATAACACTTTTCCCGTACTCACATCTATTTGAACACCTTGACCGTTATTAAAGCGAACCTGGTACACATTTGCACTTGGTCTATATTCGATTCTAAATATATCTTCTACCGAGTCCGCACCTGGTAGATCCTGAGATGTAGCAATGGACACGACCTTCTCCATAGGTATCGCTTGATCTGGACTCGCCTCTTTCCCCGTCCTTAACTCATCAGCCACTCCAAGTGGTATCATATAAACAAGTACGAGGCCTGTGACGGCGATGAACATAAAAAAAACGGATAAAACCAATCCAGTCCATTTATGTATTTTTCGGCTTAATTGATACAACTTTACAGATTTCGACAATTTTCCATCACACCCCTTGACTACTTTATAAAATTATAATTATTCACTTTTTCCCTTTCTTAGAAGTAGGATTAGGAAGCAATATCAATTCATAATTTTTTCTTCATGACCACTCTATCTTCATTTGCAACATAATCATTTTTTAGATAAAATGCTTCTGCAAGACCGTCATTGGCGGTTAATAAATATAGACTTTTAATCTCTCTTTTCTGAAGTTCAGCTTCTAAAGATTGAAGCATTTTTGAGCCATGCCCTTTACCTTGCAATTCATTATTCACACAAAGTTCTGCCAAATAATAAGTTAAACCTTGATAAGACACCTTACTATTTCCAGCAACAAAACCAACAGGATTGTGATCAACATGAAATAAAAAGCCAAGAAATTTAGGCGTATGCAATAAGTCGGAAAGTCTCTCTTTAGCCGCTTCATATGTCCATCTTTCATTCCATGGTTCACTATTAAAAACGTTCATGTAGAGTTCGATACATAGCTCCAAATTCTCCGATGTCAGTGGTATCATTTCTGTCCATATTCATGCTTCCTTTCTATTTTCATTAAAATTTTGTATATTAATCCAAATTATATCTTATCTTTGTTGAACTAACCTGTTCATATAGAACCATAAAAAAAGAGCTGCCTAAGAAGAAGAAAATCACAAAAAAACCAGTCAACTACAAAGAACTGTAGGAAAACTGGTTTCCCTTTTATACAAATGGAGGTTCGGAATGGAATGCCCCGAACCATGATTATAAAAAGAAGACTTGTGATTGAGATAGAATTCCTATCAGGAAACCGACTATTTTTCCTTCCTTTTCGGCTATGAAACTTGGCTTTGTAAAATGATCAAAGAATAATTTCGGCAGCATATCAGACATTTGCCTTTAAGTAAGCCGCTTTACGATACACTCAACATAATTGTATGTTGAGTGTATTTATTTTACAAAGATAGTATGAGAATACTATATTCATTTCACATAAAGCACCTGCCCGTCGGCGGAGCCCCCCATTGAGGCTACATATTTTCCGAGATCTTTCGTTTCATTAATACCTCATTTCCGTACATATCTCCCCAATCCCGCATTAGGTAAATAATAGGTTTTAATGTTTCCCCAAAAGCAGTAAGGGAATATTCAACTTTTGGAGGAATCTCTCGATATATTTCACGATGTACAATACCATCCTGTTCCAATTCCCGAAGCTGCAACGTTATCATACGTTTTGTGGTATAGGGCATAAGTCTCCCTAACTCGTTAAAACGTTTAGGGCCGGAAATTAAGTTATATAATATGATCCCTTTCCATTTGCCTCCTATCACATCTACTGTAACTGCAACAGGACAAGCAGTGGTATCAGGGCACTTTTCCGTTTTAAAGTCCTTCATATTGACACCCCGATCTTTTAAGTATCAAATTGTATACTATATTACAAATTTTATCCTATTCAACAAAAATGTACGTACTTTTAATTTTATATTATATAAAGTATCATTGATTTTGCAAGAAAAGACTAAACATTCGTTCTTTTCATACTATTCACCATTAAAGATGTTACTAATAAAATTCGGATCATAGTGGTAACGTCAAGAAATTAAGCTTCCATATAATTCATCCTTAACACGAATAGGTTACGCTAAATTTTACCATAAATTAAATAATAGGAGTGACTTAAGTGAAAGCACAAATTATTCAATCCTTTGGTGAACCATCCGTATTTCAATTTAAAGAGATTTCAAAACCTGAACTAATACCTGGACATGTACTGATTCAAGTCAAGGCTACAAGTGTAAATCCAATTGATACGAAAGTCCGTGCTGGTGCAGTTCCAGCCGTTGCCCCCGAGTTTCCTGCAGTATTACATGGGGATGTCGCAGGTTTGGTATCTGCAGTGGGTGAAGGAGTAACTCAGTTTAAAGTTGGTGATGAAGTGTTTGGATGCGCCGGTGGTTTTAAAGGGACTGGCGGTGCACTTGCAGAGTTTATGCTGGCAGATGTTGATTTACTGGCCCACAAGCCAAATAATTTGACGATGGAGGAAGCCGCCGCTTTACCTTTAGTTTCCATTACTGCTTGGGAAGCATTATTTAATCGGGCAAATCTTGTTCCTGGACAAGATATACTGATACATGCAGCCGCCGGCGGTGTAGGACACATTGCCATCCAACTGGCCAAATGGGGAGGCGCGACAGTCTATACAACCGCCTCTTCGCCAGAAAAGCTGGAGATTGGCACGCGACTTGGCGCAGATGTAACTATTAATTATCGAGAAGAAAGCGTTCACGACTATGTACAAAAATATACAGACGGAAAAGGATTTGACGTTGTGTTTGACACGGTAGGAGGAGAAAACCTTGATCGCTCTTTTGAGGCGGCCGCGGTACATGGGACGATAGCAGCCATTGCTGCCCGTTCGACTCATGACCTCTCCCCCGTGCATTCAAAGGGGCTTTCCCTACATGTCACCTTTATGTTGTTGAAGATATTAAACAAGGACATGCATAAGCATTATGGAGAAATTTTGAAGAAGGTTGCCAGGATAGTTGAGGAAGGAAAGCTGCGTCCGCTAGTGGATCCAAACAAGTTTACGTTTGATGAAGTCTCAAAAGCCCATGAGTACATGGAGTCAGGCAAGGCGATAGGGAAAATTGTTTTGAAAAATAATTGGTAATATTATATAAACTTTTGAAATGCCTCAACAACTCAAAAATAGACGATACAGCGACCTTCACGCATAAAGCGGAAGGTCGTTAATGCAATCATCGATTGCCCTCTAAACGGCAAACCCGTCGACCTCTCAAAGCTTTGCCTTGGGTCCATTAGTGTTTGGTATACTCTACATTTAACAAAAGCGATTGAATGCATTCGCACAAACCTTGCTTATTCAGCTCCAGTGAAAGACAAAAGACCTTAGTGGAAATTAATTTCGGATGATCCATACATCCGATAGTTGCATAAAGAAAAAGCTGCCTTAAAGACAGCTCCGATCTTCAGCTAACGCACCTGTTAGTTTAAGTACAATACTTCACAAATTTATTGAAATTAGTTCAATAATGAATAGAATAATACAGCATAAATTAGATAATGGCTAATAAACAAAATAGACAAATCAATACAAAATATTTGATAGGGAATTTGTTTTTTTTCTTCTTAAAGGCACCTTTTTTTATATCAATACTAATAACAAAAAGTAAAGATATTATGAGAAAAAAAGAAACTATTTCTTTCATAGAAAACAGTCTACTTGCTATTCCTATGAGAAGCACCATCCCTACTAAACACCCCAAAAACATTGTAATATATTCTGGTTTAAACATTATTTTCTTCATAAGTAATCCCTTTCTTCCTAACGATATCTATCCTAGCTTTAAACTTCAAAAATAGTTCTTTGACCTATTACTTTATGTTACCATAAAAACCCAAACTATTTTCAACTAACCTGCCCCGTTAGTTCCATAATAAAAAGCTGCCTTAAAGACAGCTCCGATCTTCAGCTAACGCACCCGTTAGTTCATTAAGAAAAGCGAACCTTATTCAAGAATCGCGCCCGTTTGTTTAAGAAGAATGAAGGTAATGGTGCAAGCGTTCGGAAACTCATGAATTAAGAAAAGTTTCTACGGTAGCTAAGAATGATGGTAAATTAGCATCATGAACAAAGTGCCCAGCATCCTCTACCGTCACCAATTTGCAATTCGGAATAAGCTCAGAAACCTCCTGCAATTTGTTTTGGGGAATATGACTGGTCCCCCCCCCACCTATAATAAGAGTCGGCATATTAATGTCGGTAAGACGTGTCCACCATTCTGGATTGGGTTTATTAAGTTGCCCTAGAATCGAAGGCACAACCTGCCAATCAAATGGGAGGGGATCAGATGGTTTGGAAGGAATTTCAAACGGCCTATCCGGAACGGGAGGAGGAGGAGTGTCTTCAACAATCAACCGTTCTATCCTTGACGGAAATGTTTCTGAGAAAATATAGGATACTGTCCCCCCCATGGAATGACCTATAAGCGTAAACCGTTCCAAATTCATTGCATTCGCAAAATGAAGCAAGTCATCGCACATCAGTTCAAAAGTGTATGTACTAGTTCTCGCACTCCCACCGTGACCCCGTTGATCTAAAGCTAAAACTCGGTATTTTTCTCCTAATACAGCAGCCACTCGATCCCATGATTCAGCACTTTTTCCCAGTGCGTGAAGTGCAACAACCGGTGGTGCAGAAGGTTCCCCACTCTCGCGATATTGAAAAGTAAGTCCATTTAATTCAATTTGATTCACCCGTATTTCCATCTCCAATCATCTCCTAGGGTGGGTTTCGTCATTTGAAACCCGATTTATTTAACATATCTATATATTTCAGCGAATGTGTGAATATTTCCTTCCTAAACTCTTCTTCTCTTTAGTCATAATATTCCTTGCTGATTTTCAACAATATGGCCCAATTGTTGAACAACTCCCTATGCACTCTTGAACTATCCTGCCCCTTTAGTTCCATAAAAAAGGCTGTCTAAACAACAGCCTGACTATTACATCCTAAGTTAGTCTTCTTGTATATATTTATGGTCCAAAAAAAATCATAAATAGCATTAGAAATATGTTTAATACTAACAATATTTTACCAAAGAGATTTTTTATAGCTAAAACAGAAAATACAATAGAAATTAAGAATGAAAAAATCGCTAGCTTTGGTGGAAAATACACAACGTCTAAAATGCCTGACATAGAAAAATACAAAAGAAAAATGCTAATAAATATAAATATCATTGAAAAAATTAATGCTATCGTGATAAAAATAAAAGTCCTGAGTTTTTTCAGATGTTGTTTCTCATAACTATAATCAACCATTTTGCCCTCCCGATTGTGACCTTTCATATCCTCGCATACTTTTCAGCCAATTTCATAATCTCATGCGCAACAACCACTTCAGTGCCAGAAAGTCCCATGGAACAAAACAATGTAACATCATTGAGTGAAGTTCTGCCCGGTGTTTTTCCAGTTATGATGTCCGAAAGCTGTACAATATTCTGTTCATAAGGAATATTGGCTAAGAAGTGAGGTGTTGAATAAGCACATAACTGTTCAAGGGAATCTGTAGTAATTACGGAGCTTTTATCAGCTACTTCTATGGGTAGCTCATGCCCATTCATCGATTTTGGTCCAACAGTATTGATATGTACACCCGGTTTTAACCAATCCGCATTAATCACTGGTGAACGACTATTTGTAGCACAGATGATGATATCTGCCTTCTCAACACACTTTTTGGGTGAATCCATAGGAATTACATCCATATCAAGTTTTTCAGACATTTCTTCGGCAAAATTCTTTCGATTTATATCATTACGACTGTAAACCAGAACCCGTTTGATATCACGAATAGCTATAGCTGCTTCTAACTGAGTACGAGCTTGTATACCTGTTCCAATTATCGCTAGCTGTTCAGCATCTGGACGAGACATGACTTTAATGGCAGCTCCCCCAATTGCGCCCGTGCGAAGGGCACCAAGTAAATTGCCAATAATAATGCCTTTGAATACACCTGTCACGGAATCAAACACAGATACCAATTGTTCGTGACCCGAATGATCGTTTGAAAAGGTATCGTAAACTCGAAAGCCTATAACTTTTTCAGTCTCCGTTGCGGCGCCAGCAGTGAAAACTAAGTTTCCATTCTCCGTCTCCAATTGAAATCGAGGCGGTGAAACAAGGGTTGCGTTTGCTTGTTCACGAAAAACGCGCTCAATTGCCTCAATGACGGGTTTCATTCTAGTCAATCTCAAAACGTCAGAATCTGTTAGAACTTGATATGACATGTCTTATATGCCCACCTTTCATAGAAACCTAGTCTAAAACCCTATAACCTTGAATTTATTTACTTTTTTAACTATTCCTACCTTATTTTTAGTTTAACATAAAACAATCATTTCTTTACTCAACAATCTGTCCCAATTGTTGAACAAAGATTAAACAGACCTCTTCAACTAACCTGCTCCGTTTTTTGCATAAGAAAAGGAGCTGCTGATCAGCTCCTGGTAATGAAGTAAAGCACCCGTTAGTTCACTAAAGAAAAGGATTGCCACAGCAACCCCCTTTTTAAATTCAAAAATCTTTTACTGAAGCAGAACGGAATTAGTTGTGAGCAGCATTTCGTCTATACCAATCCTCTAATGACATCTCTCCAAAGGATTCCTCAAAGTCCAATCTTAAAGGAGCAATCAATTCAAGAGAATTTCCGTCTGGGTCATTAAAATAAATAGCTGCGTGAGCTTGTGGATTGTTATCAAGAACTAAAGGTTGTTGTTCTTCAGTTAAGTCAAAGGCCGTACGAATTTTAATTCCTTTACTATTTAACCAATCTTTTGCTGATGTCATATCCTCTATATCTATTTGTAAGGCTACATGTCGTATTGAAGGATGGTATGGAATTTCTACCTGGTTTGTTTCCCATAGACCAAGCCAACTTTTACCTTTCTCAATCCAGAAGAAAGCTAATTTATCATTTTGATATGCAATTTCTAGATCTAACTTTTTATAAAATTTTATTGAGTTTTCAAGATTACTTACAGGTAAATGTGCCTCATAAAGACCTTTTATCATTTCTCGTCCCACCTCGTTATGATATCTATAAATTCCTTATATTTACTGTATCATACTAATATTTGGAATCTCTAGATATTAGTATGAATCAAGCCACATTATAATCATAGTTCTTGAGTTATTTGTTGAACTCCCTCAGTTTAATCCGATTTTCTCACAAATACTCGCTTATTCGCAGGATTTCATCACCCTTGAATTTTAGTTCATGGTTAAACGGAGTGATTTCAGGACATGGATGTTTCGTGAAGGCACAGGGAAATAAAGGAGTTGTACAACACTCCACATTTTACCATATAATGTACATTCTCCACGCCGCCCCTGGAGGCTTTCCCTCCCATGTCTCAACGGGTCAATTGCCCTATCATTCCTTCGTCATGCCTATCCAAGGGGTGGAGGCCAGTTATGCTAACCTGATGGGTCGGTGCCCTTTTGTTCAAGAAATCTGGTACTCCGTACATATTTGAAATCCTACGAATAAGCCAAAATTAGTAAAAAGAAAACTATGAACATTAGTTTTTAAAGGTTCCCTTCGAGAACCCTATTAAGAAATACCCCTTTAAAACTACGCAACCAGTTCGGTTATAGGTTGAACTTTATCTGCACAATAAGACTCGTTTCTGCGTGCTATTCCAACAAATATCCTAGCTAGCTTTCCTACCAATTTCATAATCGATTTCATTTTCTTCATTTTTTTCACTTTAACATTATGGGAGTGAATGGCTTGAAATTCCGTGTTATTCATCACAAGGCTCATGGTGGCTAAGTAAAGGAAACGCCTTAGCCTGGATCGCCCTCGCTTAGTGATGACAATTTGGCCTTTCCACTTTCCAGAGCTTGCTTCAGCCAGATGCAACCCAGCGTGCCGAAGTAAAGAATTACCGTGTGAAAAACCACTTAGATCTCCTGCTTCACCTAATATTCCGGCTAAAGAAATTTCACTAATTCCCTTTATGGCAAGCAGCTTCTTGGCAAAAGGTATTTGTTTTAATATATCCTTAACCTCTTGTTCCACTCTTTCGAGTTGTAAGACTGCGAGATCATACTCCTCTAATAATTGTTCCAAATGAAATTTATACGCTTCAAGTGCTTGCCTTGTGCCGACAGATTTCTTAGCTAACTGAAGAAGTAATTGAGCTTTCTTTAATCCAGGCTGCCTCTTCATTATTGATTTCCATCCTGAAACAACATCGTAAGGTTTCAGGGAACGCAGTTCCATTGGAGATGGAAATAAACGAAGTGTGGCGATTGCGCCTTTAGCAGTAATGTCTTTAAATACTTGCCTGAGTTCGGGAAAGACGATATCCACCCAACGGTTTAATTGATTAATCGCGCTAACGAGTCGTTTAACTACCACATCACGGTTAGACATAAGGACCCTAAGTATTTCAAATGATTCTGAAGTGTTCCTGACAAAAGCGTAGTAACCGTTCTTCACCATATCAGCGATGACCAGGGCATCTTTCTTATCACTTTTCGACTGAGTATTATCCCGGTTTTCCTTATTCCTTTTTACTAAGTGAGGGTTTACCGTTACTACCTCAATTCCTTGTTTAAACAGCCATTTTGAAAGATTAATCCAGTAATGGCCTGTAGGTTCCATTCCCACGATGGCTACCTCAAGTTTATTTAACCTTTGAAGCTTATCCATCCATTTTAATAATCTAGCAAACCCATCTTCATTATTTTCAAATGTAAGTGGATCTCCGACTACAATTCCACGGAAATTCACTGCTCTAGCCACATGTAAATGTTGGGCAATATCCACTCCAACAACAAGGTGTTTATCGGAAATTCTTTCTATTAGTTGATTTTGTTTATCTTGCATTTTAAACTTCATATTAGGGTTCCTCCTAAGGATTTGAGTTAGAGTGGTGTCTTACTCATATCTTACTGAGGAGCCCTATTTTTTTCAAAGCTCAAAAATAACGAACTACAGGAATGCTAACCTGCCCCGTTAGTGCCATAAGAAAAAGCTGCCTTAAAGACAGCTCCGATCTTCAGCTTACGCACCCTTTACTTTAAGTACCTTATTTCACAATCTGTTCTTATCCAAAATGATATTTTCTTTTTCAGCTGTTACTTAAAAATTATTGTATTATGTACAGCAAAATGTTGCCTTTTTTGCGGCATCTTCAGGAATAAAAACTTTATTATCCTTTATTTTGTATGGGATATCATTTTCCTTTAATTTTTTTGTGTCAACAGTCTCAACAGTATCTCCCCATTGTACATATTCTCCAGTATAGTTTTTTTGACAACCACAAACTATTGTTAAAATGGTAATTAACGTAAAATACCTCATAAGTACCTTCATTATTTCAACTCATTTAGACTTTTTCGCCAAATTTCGTAGCTAATTCACCCGTTAGCTTAAGAATCCAATTTATTTATCATTATCTAAATCATCTTCAAGAAAAGACTTTTTATCCTCTTTAATTCCATACTTCTTTTCAAAAAATTGACCAATTATTGAACTGTTAATTCCTTTCCTTACTGCTGTTTCGATAACTATATATAGAATAAATAACCCAACAATGCCGTAAAAAATTGAAAGTATAATACCCATATTTCAGCTCTCCTAATAAAATTCATTAATTTGATGTTACCATAAATTAGTAAAAGTGGTTAGACTTTTAAAATAGCTCTTCTTCAAGTAACCTGCCCCTTTAGTTTAAGTACATTTTTTCACAATCTCAATAGTGTAGAGCCTTTTTAGACACAATCCAATCACCTACAAAATAGAGATCATAATGTCCATATGACTTGTATCAGAATGCTTATCGTTGTAAATACGCATTATCCTGATGCTACCCCTATATAAGGTAATGAAGGTAGTTGGTACTTATATCTAACTGATACAGCTGATACAGATAAGCTATTGATATGTATAGAGGTCCTGGGTGGTGCTCAGAGGTACAGTGATGGTGAATCATATGTTCTAACAGTATGCTTCAATGAGTGAACCAGCAATGACTGTGAGGTGCAGTCTGTTGTGTATCCCCACCAATGATAGATGATATGTCTAATGCGTTATGTCGTTATGCTTATGATGGTTGATGTATCATGCTATGAGTAAGCAAAGAGCATGACGTTATGATGATAGGTAGTTCAATCAATGATGGATACAACATAGAGAGCACAAGAAGAGAAGCATATCAAGCAGGTCAAGGTAAACAATGTTTACCCTCCATTGATAGAAGATTCAGTTACAAATCCGCAGGGATCCAAATGAGTTCGAGGAAAGACTTAAAGGTACGCCCTACCACTTTCATAAAAAATCACTTTTTTACCTATAATAACGTGTGAAGTGTCGTTCACACTACAGACCCAAAACGCAGTTTGACCGTGAACTTTAAAAATCTAATCTTTACATTTTCAAAGGAAAAAACATATAAAGATATGTTATATTATGGAACAACAAAGAAGGAGGAATTGTTCAATGAAATACCATTACAATTTTATAATTGATGGAAAGCTCATCGAAGTTGAGGAAAGAAATTATGAACGTGCTGAGCAGCGTGCTAAAGAAACTCTGGCAGAAATGAATCAAATAAAAGCCAAAAAATAAAAGCCTAATCGAGACTAAAAATCTTGGTTAGGCTTTTATTTTTGCTTTTTTGATTATGGGTTGAAAATGAGATATGCTGATGTAGCAGGAACAAATGTTACTGTTTGGTCAGCTGTAGATGCTTCATGTGAAGTTACTGATTCAAAAGCTGAAAAAGTAGGTTATGATATGAATTGCTGTAGGAACTTATAAATTAAATGGTAAACTTAATAATGGCTATATAGTTCTTACTAGTTATATCAAACTTACTTCTTTAAATAAAACTAGTAAAGTTGCTCGTGTTTATCAAAAATACACATATAGAGATTAAAATTTTTAATGGGGTTGAATTAAAATGAATGTATCGTCTTCTTATTTTATATTTGGTTTAATAAACATGATTTTAATGATTGGAGCTATACCAGCTATCATATACGCTTTATATTTATTACGTAAATTTCAAAAAAATAAAGTAAAAAAAAGGAAGAAGAACTTTTGTAGTCCTCTTCCTTTTTTGTGTCTTTGTTTCTTCAGCCAATTACATTAAGAAAAATTTCAAAACACACTTCCTATTATAAAATCGTAATTTTTTTCCGTAATCTTCCAACACACAAGGTGTTAAAGGTACATTCGTAAAACGTATCAATGACGGTAAATGGAGAGCTCGTGTCGATGCTGATGATGCAGGTGTTACAGCATCTGCTATTACTGGTTGGTTCACTACTGTATATAACAAAGCATAATATCTATGGGCTACCTTCGGGTAGCTCTCTTTTTATTTTCTTAATCAACTAACGCACCCGTTAGTTCTATAAAATGTTACGAACCAACATATACCAAAAATACTACGAACCATATAACCGCAAAACTAAAATCTAATAACATCTGCTTCTTATTTTCCTTTTTAAAAATACTTTCAATTCCATCTATTATTGAACCAATTCCAGATAAAAGAATTATGTATTTTATAAAATTCAAATTAAAATCGTTAATTAAACTAAATATTAAAATTAATCCCATTGCTATTACGATTAAATATCTAATCAGTATAAATGGTTTAGTACTTTCTCTTTTTTCAAAAAACAATCCCATTACAAAACAACGCCTAATTTTGTTTAACTCTTATTAAGCTAACCTATCCCTTTAGTGAACAATAAAAAAGCTGTCGTAATGGCAGCTCCTATCTTACTGTATGGCACCTGTTAGTTGAAAAAAATAGAATAGTTATTTTTTAAATAATCTTCTTATCAAGCCGTCACCAAAAAACAATACAATTGCACAAATTATTAAAAACCACCAACCAAGTCCTTTCCAATCCGTTGTAGCTAAAATCGTAATCAAAAAATACCAACCTATAATTACTACCCAGTATAAAACCTTCATGTTAAAGCCCTTAGACATTTAATAAAAAAATCCCCTCAATAACATGATTTTTGTAAAAGTAAACTGCCCCTTTAGCACATAAGAAAAGGCAATCTTCTTAATGAAGAATCACCTTGTTAAATTAATAAGGCACAACAAATTACTGTATAAATATCATTAGAGCCACAACTAAAAATGGAGAAAAAACAAGTAAAAATACTATTACTCCTGTCTTCCAATTGTTTTTTATTTGAAGTAATTCTTTTTTAGCCTTTTCCTTATTTTTTAGTGACCAAATAATTATTCCAACCCAATAAATTGCTAAGAATATAAGACTTAAAGTACCCACGAATACACCTCTTATAACTGCTAGTTAGTGTCTCTACTTAGGGGATTGTAACAAATAATCACCATTCAGTCTTTGGTGATTATTGGGGTTCTCTTATTGAACTATCCTGCCCCGATAGTTCCATAAGAAAGGCTGTCTTAAAGACAGCTCCGATCTTCAGCTAACGCACCTGTTGCTTGAATAAGAAAACATGCTCGCCAAAACAATCCTATCCTCAACTTAAACACCCGTCACTTAACAAGCCTTTGTTCTAACTCATCTTTTTGGCGCAAGTGATGACGAAAATGCATACCAACCAAATCATACCATTCCCTTGCATTCAGCCATCCGAACCCTCCATGCTCGACTTTATAATTAGGGTTAATATTATCCACTTTCGATTCCCATTGGCTTAACCTTAGAATTACTTGATCCATTCTGCTGATAAGATTGTCCTTGCTATCTGAATTATTAGGAGGAGTATTTAGTTCATCCGGTAATTTAATTTTAATTGGTGGAAACCCTCCAATCTTATATAAATGCTTACCAAACTCCGTTTTCCCAAGGGGGTGTTCACCATTTAAGGTGAAACATGTATCCATATTATCTAGATACTCAAGGGCAACAAGGATTAAATGGTCATACATTTGCCCAATAGACCAAACCGTTTCTTCAGATTTATATCTTAGCTGTTCCAAAGAGTAATTTTGAAGCTCGTTTTTGTAAGTATTAATTAGTTTAAGTTCGCTCAATTTAATTCCTCCTTTATATTAATTAACTCAAATCTAAAACTTTTACATTTTTTGTATATGTAACTAATTATTCAATTTTCGATTACAAATACCTACTTCAACTAACCTGCCCTTTTAGTTCCATAAAAAAGAAAGCTGCCTTAAAGACAGCTCGATCTTCAGCTATAGCACCCGTTAGTTGATTAATAGCACATAAAAGAAGAATGACCATAAAGGGCATTCTCCATCAAAAATAACGGGATCTCAGATTGTCTCTCCTGCATTCGACCCGCTTCCTGGAAAACTGAAAGATCTTGCTTTGAGTATAGGTATAAGCAAACGTCATAATGAACACTGGACCGCTAAGGATATTCCGATGATCAAAATGAGGGTGACGACAGTGATTCTTGACCTCCTGTGAACCGGCACTGATTCCCGCAGCCGCATTAATTCCTCCCTCAATGCCGGATATGATGAAACCCCTTCAACAAGATGAGAATATTCAGCCACCAATGTTCCGTTTCAAGATGAAGAAGGTTAAAATTAACCAATTAAACTGATATTCCTTAGCGACCAGGTGAAAATGAAGATAGAATTTGATTTGAAAAAAAAGTAAATAGGGCAATATATAAGCATAACGATTAAAATGTAAGGGGAAAAATGATGGAGAACTCTAAGATATCTTCTTATCAATTATTCACTATGATTGTAACTTTTGTTATAGGGACTACAGTAATATTCCCTTTAGCATCGGATGCAAAACAAGCTGCTTGGATTTCTATTATACTTGGGATGTTTTGTGGCTTACCTTTACTTATTATTTACGGTTATCTTAATCGACAATATCCTGAGTTATTATTTACGGAGTATTGCAAAAAAATCCTCGGGAAATATATTGGGACTATTATTGGTATTTTTTATATCTTATTTTTTTTGTATGGTGCTTCACGGGATTTGAGAGATACAATGGAATTAACCCCTTTATTTTTAGAAGGAACTCCTATTTCGGCTATTGGAATTGTTTTCATATTACCTATACTTTATGGTTTATATTTAGGAATAGAAGTAATATGTAGAACAGTTGAGACTTTTTTTGTATTTCTCGTAATCACGGGAGTTTTCATGATAATCTTTCTGTTGGTTTCAGATATCGCTAAAGTTGAAAACTTACTTCCGGTTCTTGAACCAGGGTGGGAAACGATTTTCCGGACTACAATTAATGAAGCTTGGATGGCCCCATTTGGAGAAATCATTTGTTTTACGATGATATTCGCCTATTTAAAAAAACCGAAGTCACAAATAAAAGTTGGAATCGCAGGAGTTATATCCGGTGGGTTAGCTCTAGCTTTCATACATTTACTTACAATATCAGTTTTAGGAGAATATACAAGAAATCAATCTATAGCACCCCTTTTGAAAATGGTTCAAAAAATTAATATAGCTGATTTTATAAACAGAGTAGATCCATTATTTTTAATTTGGTTGGTCGCAAATGATTTTTTTAAAGTTCTTATTTTTATGTATGCGGCTGTTATAGGTGGAGCAACTATTTTTAAACTATCTAAAAACACCTTAATTATTCCATTTGGTCTTATCACTTTTTTTACCTCAATCTTCTTTGCTGAAAATTATACATCTCATATGGCTCAAAGTGATATTGTACTTAAGTATGTTTATCCGATATTTTCGGTATATATACCTTTACTGTTGTGTATTGTATGTTTTGTTCGTCAAAAATTAAATAAAATTGGGTAAGTAACTTTCTTAAACAACTACAATCAATTTTTGATAAAGGGTGTTAAAAGATGGGATTCCAATTAACACTTGATATGCAATTCATTCACTTTCACCCTTTTTCAGTTCTTTGAACTAACCTACCCCGATAGTTCCATAAAAAAAATGTTCCGAACCACCATATAAATACTATATCAAAAATACTACGAACCACATAAACGCAATACCAAAATTTAATAACATCTGCCTCTTATTTTCCTTTTTTAAAAAACTTTCAAATCCATCTATTATTGAACCAATTCCTAATAAAAGATATATATTTTTTATGAAATTAAAATTAAAATCATTAATTATACATAATATTAAAATTAAGCCCATTGCTATTATCATTAAATATCTAATCAGTATAAATGGTTTAGTACTTTCTCTTTTTTCAAAAAACAATCCCATTACATATTTCAACTTATTTGACACTAAATTTCCCCCATAAACTACAAACTGAATTTAATAAACTATACCATAAAGCAAACGGGTCTTCTTCAACTAAACTGCCCCTTTAGTTCCATAAATCACTTTGCAGAAAACGGTATTCTGCGTGTGCAATAAATAACAGGTACTATTTGGTTTAAATGATTGTTAAAAGGGAGAAAAAGAAAAAAAGATGAGGTGATAAAATGATATACCTGGAAATAGCAATGAAGCTGGTGATTGGGCTGGTTGGACTCCTGGCAGTGACAAGACTTCTTGGAAAAAAAGAAATGTCTCAAGTGACCCCTTTTGATTTTATTTACGCTTTAGTATTGGGCGGCATTCTAGAAGAAGGCATTTACGATGAAAAAGTGTCGATTTGGCAGATTCTATTTGCAATTTGCCTTTGGGGCATTTCCATTTATATAATAGAGGTCTGCGCTCTAAGAAGTGATCGCTTGAAAAAATTGCTCAAAGGACACCCTTCTTTGATTATTCGTAATGGCGAATTGGATTTAAAGCAAATGAAAAAAAATCATCTGGATCTTGAACAGGTCCGAACCATGCTACGGAAACAGGGTGTGTTCAATCTCCGGGAAGTGCGTGATTTATATCTTGAGCCTGGCGGGGACATCAGTGTAAAGCTTCATACTAAGGCAGGAAGCGTCACACCAGATATGCTAGGCCTCAATCCTGTGGATGAAGACCCATCTATCTTAGTAATTGAGGAAGGCCAAATAAAAGAGGAAGAGCTGCAATCCGTGAAAAAATCAAAAGAATGGCTTCTGGAAGGGCTTCAGAAAAAAAATTATAAAACAATTGAGGATATCCTATATGGAGAATGGTCAGAAACAAATGGATTCTATATACAGCCATATCCCAAAAAAAATTCTTAATATACAAATTAATGCTTGAAGAGATTTCTACTAGTTTTGGAGAGTAGGCTTTTCTTTTGATTTTACATTATTTAAACAAATGCTGATAAATCAAGGGACATTACATATTATATATGACCAATATGTAATGTCCTTCTTCTTAAACAATCGTCCTCGTTACTTTAAGTATATTTTGACTCAACAAATTATCTTCCATTATATCCTTAATTAGCATAAAGAAAAAGCTGCCTTAAAGGCAGCTCTGATTCTTGTTAACTATTTAGATTTCGGTATTAAGAATTTCAGCAAATCCTACTGGACACCATTACACAACCGACCGATATTTTCGACCTCAACAACGACCTCATCCCCCGATTTGATCGGGCAGCTGCCAGATGGTGAACCCGTGGCCAAAATGTCACCGGGCTCCAGTGTCATCACCTGTGAAAGCCAGCTGATCAGAAACGGAATGCTTAGAGACATTTCATTGGTATTTCCGTCTTGGACAACGCGGCCGTTTAAGGTGGTCACAATCCGTAAATTAGTGGGATCTACGCCGGTAACGATGCACGGCCCCAAAGGTCCGAATGTATCAAATCCTTTGCCCCGCGTAAACTGTGGATCTTTTTTTGTAAGATCTCTTGCTGTGACGTCATTAAATATCGTGCACCCAAATACATAATCAAGCGCATCTTCTTCTTTAATGTTTTTTCCGCGCTTTCCAATAACAAGGGCTACTTCCCCTTCAAGTTCCACTTGGTTGGATAGATCGTTTGGAGGAAGGATAATATTCTCCTTGTCTGCAATAAGCGAAGATAATGGCTTTAAAAATAAAAATGGTTCAACAAGGTTTGCCTCTCCCCCTGTTTCCTTCGCATGACCTGCATATGTCCAGCCGAAATTAACCACTTTCGAAGGTTTTACAGGTTCCAAAATTTTCACGTCACTATATTTTACCTCTACCCCGTCAAACTTTATTTCCTTGTTGACAAGTTCAGCAAAACTGCTGGACAGTTGTAATATCATCTCATCCTCAACAATACCGTAATGTATCTTGCCCTGTTGATTCTGATAGCGAACTATTTTTTGTGTTTTTTGTAGCACATGCATTATGAATAAACTCCTTTGATGATTAAAATTACCTCAGATAATAATCTGGTTCTCCTATACTATAACATGCCTGTTCTTTTACGTGAAAAAAGAGCTCCCGTCCCAACTCCATTTTCAACCAAACCGACCTAAGTTAATTAAGATTAAGTTATTTAACTATGTATTTTATGGAACCTACAATTTATTTGTAATTTTATCTGTGTATTGCCTTATAAAGGCCGCAATAAATATTCCAATTGGTAGACCAAGTAATACATTCCCCATGAAATGTTTACTTAATTTTATACATACTATTATAACTAATACACCTAAAACGAAGCCAATAGAATATTTTCTTCACAAATCCACCCTATTACTTTCGAAGTCTTGGTTCATATTGATTATCTCAAAATATTAAAACTTTTGTACTGGTAATTCGTCCCTTATCCAGCTAACCTGCCTCGTTAGTGCCATAAGAAAAAGGCTGCCTCAGCAACCTTCCTGCCTTTAGATTAAGTGGTTAACTTCATCCCCCTGATAAGGGAGCATAAAAGTATGTATTGCAGCTTTTATGTACCAGTACTTATTTCCTCCCATTCTTGATCCATATAATTTACTAGCCAATTAAGATTGTAGTGTCTTTCATATACAACGCCTTCATCTAGAGATGATGGAACTTCCAAATGATTTATTTGAGCTTCTCGTACCGCCCAATGTGCTCTATAAATAAAATCAAGACTATCTAATATATCACTGGCTGGTTTTAAAGTGGATATATCAAGCAACTCTTGTTTAGAATGAAGAAAAACCGTCTCAAAAACATATTCAGCATTACACGTATCGGCTGGAACATCTATATCGGATATTAGATTGACAGACCAAAGCAGAAGCCAAATACATTCTAACTTCCACGAGTATTGAATCAGCTCGTTCTGATTAGGATGTTTTTTCATTAAAAACTTTTGTTCTTCTTCTGTGAATAATTCATTAGCATTATACCTTTCAATAAATTCCTCAATTTTTGCTGGCGGAGCCTCCATGGCTTTCGCTGAGACTATCGCTAATGATAATTCTGTTTATAATCTCTTCCTTTGTCCTAAGGGAAACTTCTTCTTCATTTTCCGTTAAGGGTAAATGTTTATTTATAGGGTCTTTAATATTTTTTCGGATTTTTTTTTCTCTTTTTCGAATTTTTCATTCCGCCCCTCACTATTAGCTAATCCCGTTTCTTTAAAACTGTTATTAGAAAAACTTTCCACAAACCAACTTTTTTTGTAACATGCTTCTAAACTTTCCTGGGCATTTAGTTGCATAAAGAAAAAGCTTCTGCTCCGATCTTCAGCTAAAGCACCGTTAGTTCTGGAAGGAATAAGTGTCTAAACTCCCCTTTATTGAAATCCACTTTTATTTTCCAAAACAAAAAAAGTGCCAACTTCTCTTTTAAAAGAAATCAGCACTTCGTTTATTCACTATACGTTATCGTGCCGCTTTAGGCGGTTGGCACACATCACATTTACGTTGGTTATTATTTTTAAATTTCTTAAATGTTTTTTCAAAGTTGCTGCCACATGTACATTTAAATAGTAACTTTTGAGAAAAACCGTGATATTCCGTCGTTAGCAACTTACTTTCCGAATTGTTCTCAACAAATTCTTTAATTTTACCAATCGTCCATTGTTTATTCATTCTCTTACACCTCCATATTTTATCGCTTTGCGGAGGCTTTTCTTGGCATCCGTTCAAAAATAGTAATATTTCGTAAGCTATTCATTATAACATGAGCTGGCACTCAATTAAACAGATGGATATATCGTAACCTGCCACGATAGTTGCGAAAGAAAAGGAGCGGCTGATCAGCTCCCGGTAATGAAGTAAAGCACTGTTAGTTCAACAAGGGTATGGAAAGGGAGAACACTATTCCCATTCATAATCAGTCACCAACTCAACCTTTTCTGGCATTATTTTTTGAAGAGACTCTATTGTTGAAAAGTGTTCATCATTTGTGAATGCGGCTATATAATCGCCATCATGCCCTACCCAAAACATAGTGGAACTCTCAGATAAAGTTGCTATCAGGGTATTGGCTATCCATTTTAGTTTGATAAGTCTGGTTCGGTTATTTTTAGTCCTTTTTACAGGATAAGGTGACTCATGTTCCCTTTCCTCTAGTCTGAATATATCCTGTTTTAAGGACCATAATGATAAGTTCAACATGCTCCCATTCCCGTGCAAATAAGGATAATATTGTTTAAATTGCTGTGGGCTACGGATAATTGCCTTTACAAAGAACGTATCTTTGCGACTCCCCTTCATATAATTGAACTCTATATTTTGCATCTTAAACAGCTCTTCGTACTCTGCTAGTTGAAAATCATAGATTTCCGCAAGTGAATAAATAGGGTAATAATTGGGGCTCTCCAGCCAATTGCAAAAGAATTCTTCATGGGCATCTGTATAATCCCCGTCAATATAACAAGAAAACTCTACGATATATTGGAACTCACCGGTTATCTCAAAAGGATAAGTCGCTTCTGGGCCAGGTACAGTTATTATTTTTTCTGGAGGGAAGTAGCTTATTTCTACCTTCATGTTATTCGCCTCACTTAATAGTTCCGGATAATTATATTTTTATTATATACCACGTGAAAATGTTGTTGTTTTCACTGGCTTCTTAGAGTTATCAGCTTGTTGAACTAACTTGCCCCGATAGTTGCATAAAGAAAAAGCTGCCTTAAAGACAGCTCTGATTCTTAGCTAACACACCTGTTTGTTCATTTAGAAACCTTGTATGGAATAAGTTCAAATTATCCATCCATTGAAAACCATCCCCAAGTTGATAACAATGTGAAAAACTATGGATGGATATATACTATTGGTCTTTAAAACTACGATTGCATAGAAAAGCCCTCCGAAAGAAAAAAGTAAGCTTATTATTACAGGAATTCCAATTGATATATGCAGTAGCCCGAATCCGATACTGGTTATTACGACAGCATAAAAGGTGGAAACATTTCTTTTTAAACTAGATAACATAATACCTCTCCAAATTACCTCTTCAAGTGTAGCGTTTATGATGGCAAACAATATGCCGAAAAGTAATATTGTTTTTAAATCGCTCATTTCTTGACTAAATAATGGTATAAGTATTGTGCTCGATACCATTAGCCCAATAAGTAAAAAATACGGTAATTTAATTGTATGAAACGGCATTGTGATCCTTCTGTGCCACTCTGGTAATAGTGCGAAGAAAAATATCTTCTGCTTAGATAACATTAGTGAAATCACTGTTCCAACCATAATAAACATAAGTAAACTTCTGTTTATTATGATTTTCATTTCCATGGATATGTTCCATTCATTGATGTAGCTGCTTCCGAGTTGATACACTAATGTACCTAATAAGAAAAACATAAACAAGGAAGCTGATGAACGGTATTTATTAGTTGAGATGTAGATGATGAGCAAGAATATCAGCGGTAATAATCCCCAAACAAATAACCTATATGAAAATAGAATAATACCTGCGAAAAATAAGATTGCCAAAAAGAAGAGAAACACATTTGTCCGTGAACGATTTATGCTAATCCCCCCTTAAGAAAGCAAAATCCATCGTTTTTATCTAAACGTTCGGGATAACTGTTCTTTTGCTTAAAAAGCTCCTGTATATACAATACCATAAAAAGTAAATTACACCTCATTTCACTTAAAATCCACAAGCATCATGAAAAGAGCCTTGAACAAAGATCAAACAGTACTGTTGTAAACTGCCCCGATAGCTGGATAAGACTAAGCTGACTTAAAGACTAAAAAATCACCTCACTTCTAAGGACTAGATGAGGTGAGATGAATTCAATATACCTTTACATAATCCCCTTCTTTGATTTGATTCTTATCAAACCATCCAAGATTCACTTCAATTGCATATTGGTAAGAAATTCCCGGATCATAGGTAGGGCATATATCATCTATACAAGGCATCATATCAAGTATTCTTAGAATTTCCCCATCCCAATCAAGAAAGGCAATAGATAAAGGAATAAATGTGTTTTTCATCCAAAAGCCACCATATATCTTTTCTGGATACACAAATAACATCCCCTCATTTTCGGGTAATTTTCCAACAAACATTAAGCCCTTTTCTCTTTTTCTATGAGTATCTGCAACTTGAACGGTTAATCTAGTTTCCCTGTTTCCACTGAATATTTTTATCATTTTTGTTTTTATTCTATTTTTCATGTTCACACACCCTAGAGTATTATTATTAGCAGGAAAGAAATTTGATGTTTTTTTAGTCCTTTTTCAAAACGTCTTTTCCCCTGATAATAAAAAGGAAGAAAGTTGAAGATAAAACGAAAACAATAAGAAAAAAATAACTTAGGCAAGCTCCTTTTCACTTCTAATACTTATTCTATGATTTTAAATTTAATACTTCGTTTTCAATAATCACAGCAACAATATATAAGAAGATTTGTACTAAACTGCCCCGTTTGTTGCATAAGAAAAAGAGCTGCTGATCAGCTCCTGATAATGAAGTAAATAACCTGTTTGTTCAACAAGATGTTATTTTAATAATTGAAGCCATTTATGTTCTGGTTGGTGCAAATGCATAACATACTGAAACCATTTTTCCTCTCATCATCTAGAAAGCCTAATATCGCTTGCACCATTAAAGCTCCCGATTGTTGAAGACAATATTATTAATTTTCATTCAAATGATATATTAGTTGCACAACGCCAGAGGAGAACGTTCTTGTATTAACCAGTTTTAGATTCAACCTCTGCTTTATGTCAATAAACAATGGTTTTCCTTCTCCCAAAACAACAGGATGAACAGATAATCTAAATTCATCAACAAGCCCTAAATTGATAAATGTTGTAATAAGACTTGCTCCGCCATATAGCCAGATGTCTTTACCAGGCTTATTCTTTAATTTATTTACTTCTTCAATAATATTATCATTTATAAATATTGCTTTACTATCAGTTCCTTTTTGCGTTCTGGAAAACACGTATTTTTCTTTACTATGAACTATTTCCCAAAGTTCTTTTTCAGTATCAGCATCTTCAATTCCTGGAGTGAATTGTCCCCATAAATCGTAGCTTTTTCTTCCATATAAAATCGTATCAATTTGATTCAAGAAATTAATAAACCCCATTTCAGAGTCCATGATGCACCAATCAACTTCCCCATTTTTCCCTTCTATAAAACCATCTAAAGTAACTGCTAAATCTAAAATCATTCTTCTTGATCTTACGTTATTGGACATAATTCTTCCTCCCTTAATCATTTAAATATTATTTATCCCGCCAAGTATTTTATATTTTCATTATTTAACAGCATTTATCTGTAAGGTACTTATTTTACTAATAAGAAAAGTAGATGCCGATCAGTTCCTGGTAATGATGTAAATACCCGTTAGTTTAAGTACTATTCAAGCCTCAATAGTTTAGATGTGATTATTTCACAAATATCCATTTTTATTCATGCCCTATTTACTAATAACGATCGATAATTTATAGTTTGCATGCTTGTTTAAATCTATCAAAAATTGATCTAATAATTCATTAGATGGAAACCTGCATTCCAGAAGATAACAACTATCTCCGCTAATTTTATAATTATTAATAACGTATTTCTCTTGTTATTTTATAAACGATAGATAAGGCCCATGATTTGTACTTTTTGTATAGATATTAATAAAAGCATATACCAAACACCCTACCTTCAATTGATTCACTTGAATTGTATATCCCTCAATTACATCATTATCTTCTAATCTGGCCACTCTAGATGCTGTGGCTTGACCAGTCAAATGGACTTTCTCACCCAGCTCTTTCATTGTGATTCGACTATTTTTAGATAGTTCCTCTAAGATGCGTTTATCCGTGTGATCTAACAACTAACGTTAGTTTTTAAGTGTATTCAGGTCAAATCTTGCTATTTCTTGATCTTCAATTGTCACAACTAAAAAAGCATCAAATGCATACTCTTTAAGTTCAGCTAATTTTTCTTTTGATGGTACGAGCAGTGGAATTTGGGGATTTTCTTCGCTTACACCTAAATCGTAGTTAAGAGTATACTCACCCTTTTGATCAGGCTTAAGAACGGATAAAAATGAATGACCGAACCCTACACCACTCCCGTTATAATCTTCAGGATCATAAATATTGAAGCCCATTACGTCTTCTGACACCGCTTTCAATTTGTCTTTGGGCTCAATCTTAAGTTCAATTCCTTTATCAACTTCTTCAATACCCGCTGTTTTATTACCTGTATTTATAATGGTGAATTCATAAAATAAAGCTGTCGGTATCAGCTCATCTCCCTTTCTTTCTCCTTCAGTTATCACAATTGAACCAAGCAAATTTTTATCTTTAACAATATCAACTTTCGCATCTACTATTTCCAGAGAAGGGTTTGATGAACATGCTGATAAAAAGAATAAAGCAAATAGGCTAATAAAAACAAAGCAATTCCTCAAGTGATCACCTCTAATATCACAATACCATAATTTACCTATTTTTAAACGAATTTCTTTTTGGATTGCATAAGAAAAAGGCTGCCTCTGCAACCCCTAATTGAAGGAAAGCGATCATTTAGTTTGATTTGTTTTACTGAAAATAAAAAGTTCTATTGAAAACACTATACCCTTTCAAGAGGTAAATGAGGTAAAGGTGGTAATTGAATTCTAACCAGGTCCCCGGGGTGAACCTCACCACTTTCCAAAACTATGCTCATTATTCCTGCTTTACGTATCAAGTTCCCATGCTGATCCCGGTCCAAAACCGCGTCCATAAGTCCTGATTTAAATTGATTAATCTGAGCGCATGGATTTCGCAGGCCTGTTACTTTAATAACTGCCGTTTCCCCAATATATAGTAACGAATCCCTCGGTAATTCAAGCAGATCGATACCTTTTGTGGTAATATTTTCACCCATTTGTCCAGCTGTAACATTAAACCTATCTTTCAATTCATCTAATAATTCTGAGTGGATTAGGTGAACTTGCCGCAGGTTAGCCTGATTGGGGTCCTTCGCTACACGTGAACGATGCTTAACAGTTTTACCTGAATGGGCATCCCCTTCAACGCCCAAACCTTTCAACAGTTTTATACTATTGCAATTTTCCTTACTGAATGTGTGTTTATCACTTTTACTTACCGCTATTATTACTCCGCTATCCGTGCCAATTTTTGCGTCATTCATTTTCATCAACTCCCCCCAATACTTATATTTGATATATTTATTCAACTTTCCTGCCAAGATAGATCCAAAAAGAAAAAGGCTGCCTTAGCAACCTCCCTTAGTAAGCACAATAAGATCTTATTTAAACTTCTAACTTTTTGCATCAATTATCTCTTGAATAATTTCTATGTTTTCAAGATCCTTTGGACGAAGTGTTCTTCCTGTTCCTTGTTCGTAAATTTTTTTCTTAAGTATTGTAAATTATAACGTTGCATTGGCAAGAATCTTTCCTCCATACCCCATCTGGAAATCCGTTAGCGACTATTTCACCATTATCCGAATACTTAACAAATACAAAACTAACATCGACATTGTTCTTAAGGAAATCGGTTTGAGGCTCGCTGACTACTAGCTTTATTTGAAAACCACTATTTACAAGAGCCTGTTCCAAGGGCTCACGATGCTGTATCCAAGTAACAAGTTTTTTCTGATAGTATAGTAGATTGAATCAATGGAGTTCTACTTACAATTGAAGCGATTCGTTTTCTTGCTTCCCCAGACATCACGAATATTCATACCTTTTTGTATTGGTCATGTCTCCTTGATCATTACTCTAGGTATTCATTAGACAAATACTAATTCCTTCTATAAGATATATCAATTCTCAAAACGGACTATAAAAGGATGAAGCTTTTCATACAGATTGTTTTATAAAACTATTATATTGAGTTTACATACTACTAAAAAAGATGAATCCACCCCATTACTCAGCCATTTCCATCAATCATCCATGTATTCTAAAAAAATATTTTTAAAATAGCCTTGCAATAGAAAGGATTCCACGTTATATTACAGTCAATTGAATATTTTCTTACTTCAAACTTTTTGAAGTGAGGATAGAGGAGCAAAGACCATTAGTACACATTTTGAGGAGAATGAGATCCTATGACTATTGTGGAAAGGGGAATTTGCCGAAGCGGAAAGAATCTCATGTTCTTGAAGCTGGTTCTGCTATTGAATAAATACAGGACTGTCATATAGGAAACTATATGGAGGGCTATCTTATGCGCGGAAACATTTTTTTGATAAACATTGTTTCTATTGCAGCAGCGAATCCTCGTTGTTGCTTTTTTGCGTTTACTCCTGAATGGCCCTAACCACCTCTGAATTTTTAAAAAAATTATACAAAAGGGTGTGAAGTTATGAATTTTGGCCAAGTTTTAACCGCAATGGTTACCCCATTTAATCATAATGATGAGGTTGATTTTAATGCTACGAGAACTTTAGTAAATTATTTAATTGCTAATGGTTCTGATGGATTAGTAATAGCTGGTACAACTGGAGAGTCTCCTACATTAACTGCAGAAGAGAAAGTAGATTTATTCAAAATTGTTGTAGAAGTTGTTGATGGAAGAGTCCCAGTCATAGCTGGAACTGGCTCAAATAACACGAAAGCTTCCATCAGCTTAACAAAACAAGCAGAGGCAGCAGGAGTCGACGGAATCATGCTCGTTTCCCCATACTATAACAAGCCGTCCCAAGAAGGATTATTTCAGCACTTTAGTGCTATTGCCCATTCAACTTCATTACCGGTAATGCTTTATAATATCCCAGGACGAAGTGTTGTGAACATGTCAGTAGAGACGATTGTTAGCCTCTCAAAAATCAACAATATTGTGGCAGTAAAAGAAGCAAGTGGTGACTTAGATGCCATGGCACAAATCATAAGCAAAACAACTAGTGATTTTACATTGTACAGCGGCGATGATGGGTTAACATTACCGGTTTTAGCCATCGGTGGAACAGGCATCGTTTCGGTTTCTTCACACATAATTGGTAATGAAATGCAAGAAATGATCAATAGCTTTAAAAATGGTGATGTCCGTGGTGCTGCCACTGCACATCGTAACCTTCTTCCAATTATGAAAGCATTATTTGCTGCACCAAGCCCAGCACCGGTAAAATCAGCATTAAATATGCGGGGGATAAATGTTGGAGGTATCCGCTTACCATTGGTCCCTTTAAACAATGAAGAAGAAAGAGCACTACAAATAGCTCTACAATCTAGTAACGCAGAAGCAATTTTATTAAACAAATAAACTAATGATTCATTAAGCGGGTCTCCAATAACGATTTTCTAATTAAAAATCATAAAAAAAGCAGTGCAAACTCCGAAAGAAGTGCACTGCTTTCTTAAGATGCAGGACTCAGGGGGAAGAATTTATACTATATTTAAAGAATCAATAAGGAGAAAGTCAATGGGTGGTACACACAAACCAAACATTCTTGTATTTAGTCCTATTCAGACAGAGGTTGAAGCATATGCTGATTGTATCCGCAATAATGGGTTTATATCGGTGAAGGCAGCGAAAACTTTGGAGGAAGCAGAAAAATATTTACCAGGTACTGAAGTTATTTTGGGATGGAATTTCCCTACACAACTACTATGTAAACCAATTGCCTCATCTGTTCGCTGGTTTCAGTCAATGGGAGCCGGAGTCAATGATTTGATCGCAGACAAATCGATACCTAAAAACATTACATTAACCCGAATTATTGATCAATTTGGTGCTTACATCTCTGAATATGTATTTTCGTTTCTCTTGGACATAGTGAAAGACGGTCCTCGGATGCAACAATCGCAAATGGAGCGAAAGTGGGATCCTTTCATTTCTGAAACCCTAAAGGGGAAAACGATCGGGATCGCTGGACTTGGATCGATTGGTGCTGAACTTGTACGTAAAGCTCGAGCATTTGATATGAATGTGCATGGCTTAAGCTTTAGTGGAAAGCAAGCAACACTAGTGGATTCCCACTTTACTTCAGATCAATGGGGTAAATTTGTAAAAGATCTAGATTATTTGGTCCTAACCCTTCCTTTAACGGATTCCACTTATCATATCATTAACAAGGAACTTCTTTTAGCTATGAAATCCACAGCTTACCTTATCAACGTTGGCCGTGGAGCATTGATAGATGAAGGGGATTTAATATCTACCATGCGAGCGGGACATCTTCAGGGAGCAGTCCTCGATGTATTCGAGACAGAACCGTTGCCAAAAGAACATGCCTTCTGGTCAATGCCAAATGTGTTTGTCACTTCTCATCTGTCAGGGCCAAGTACGATTAACGAAGTGAGCAACTTTTTCATAGAAAATTTAAGGAGATTTACAAGTGAACAACCATTGAATGGAATGGTAGATCGGAACCGAGGGTATTAAACCATATTATAATTGTTGTTATTTGCTTTCAATTAAATATTTATTACAGCCGCATTTTTCAACGGAGGAATGCGGCTTTCAAACTGAAAGTAAATAAATTGAGGGTTTTTTCAAGGATTATTGAAAGTGGATTTTCATTTATTTAGCTTTTTCTGCCTCTAACAAATCAAAAGGCCCCCTCACAAAAGATAGGTATTTTACGATGGAGTTACCGTATGGAGATAGTAACATACTCTCCTTATGCGTAATTCATTCAGGGAAAGTAGCTTTTCCTCCCTTCTTATCTGCAGAAATTATCCGTGCCTTTTGGAATTTATTTAATCCCTATAGTTCCATAAGAAACTCCTATGGCGGCGCTCCTCGCCGCCACCATCTACTACGAAAACCTAAACTCAAAATAGAGTCTAACCCATTAACCTCTTGACGATAATGGATGATAACAATACAACCAGGCTGAACTTTTTTTGGTGGATCTTAAAGAAGATACCCTGTATAAGAAACTGGTTGTGACAGTATGGAAGAACCATTTAGTGTACTGCTAGTACGTATACAAAAATTTTTGTAACAAATCTCCTGTCATATGTATGGTTAATCTTTTTTTGAGGTGATTCTCCTATGGAAGCAATGATTGAACGGTGTGCTGGCCTAGATGTACACCAAGAAACAGTAGTAGCCTGTGTATTATTTGGTCCATTAGATAAAAAGCCAAAAACCTCTAGAGAAACGTTTTCAACTACAACAACGGGACTCTTGGCTTTAAGTGATTGGCTCGCTACCCTTCAGGTATCCGATGTTGTGATGGAGAGTACCGGAGTCTACTGGAAACCAATATGGAATATACTCGAAGGATCTTTTCACCTTGTTCTTGCCAATGCCAGGCATGTCAAAAATGTTCCAGGCCGTAAAACTGATGTAAAAGATGCCGAATGGCTTGCCAAGCTTCTAAGATGCGGACTTATTGAAAGTAATTTTGTCCCACCAGAGGACATTCGTGATTTACGAGATCTTACTCGTTATCGAAAAAAATTGATTCATCATCGCACATCAGAGCAGAATCGCATTCACAAAATTCTTCAAGATGCTAATATCAAGCTAACATCCGTTCTATCAGACATTTTTGGTGTATCGGGACGCCGTATCCTTGAAGCGATTTTAAATGGTGAAAAAATAGAGACCGATGGTCTTCGAAAAATGGTGGATTGGCGAACAAAAGCAAGTATTACTGATATTGCCCATGCAATTA
>NZ_JAGGQJ010000015.1 GCF_018613325.1 Bacillus sp. ISL-34
AAAGTTGGCTTATTCGTAGGATTTCAAAGAAAGCACGAAGTACTGGATGTAATGAACAAAAGGGCAATGACCCGTTCCGTTAGCAAAACCGGCCTCCACCCCTTGGATAGGCATGACGAAGGAATGAAAGGGCATAGGATTATGACCCGTTGAGACATGGGAGGGAAAGCCTCCAGGGGCAGCGTGGAAAATGCGTGCAGCATATGTAATAATATGGGATTTTTAACAGATCCCCTATTTCAATCTGCCCTCATCTTATCAAAACGGTCCGATCTCTTTCGTTCATCTAAAGCAACCTATACCATGTGGTTTGAAATCCTGCGAATAAGCGAGTATTCGTGAGCATTATCAATTAAACTGAGGGAGTTCATTAAGCCAAAAAGGCCAT
Organism: Bacillus sp. ISL-34; assembly: GCF_018613325.1. GTDB lineage: Bacteria > Bacillota > Bacilli > Bacillales > DSM-1321 > Peribacillus. The sequence continues at coordinate 389 of NZ_JAGGQJ010000015.1, forward strand.
CAAATGGCAGCCCCTGATCTCACTTACGCACACATAAGTTAAAGAAGAAAAAGCTGCCTTTAAAAGCTGCTCAAAATTCTTATTGTGACAAATGTTTGTACTCTAATATTTCTATCTTCAAACCATGATTACATTTCAGTTGATTAAGCTTTCTACTGTCACAGGATGGAGATATTCTTAATTTAACTTGGTCGTCTACATAATCCAACGGTTCATTACGTTCAGAAGAGACTTGAATTTTTATATCGACATCGTAAGAATGATTTTCATTGTAACTTATGCCAACAATTCTTTGCCATTGCCAACCCCAATTACGTCCATACTCTTTTTCAATTTTCTTATCTAGAGTTGGAAACACAATATCTCCAAAAATATCCTCTGTTGTTCCATACCATCCTTCCATTTTTGAAACCGCTTCTGCTTTAACTGCTTGCATAGGAGTAAAGGCAAATAAAAAAATCCTAATAAGATTAAATATCCGCTTAGCCAACAAGTTTCACCTTATATTTCTGTTTACTCCTTATTCTTTAGCTAAACTCAATAGTTATTCCTTAGTAAACTAACCTGACCCTTTAATTGCATAAAGAAAAAGCTGTCTTAAAGACAGCTCTGATCTTCAGCTAACGCAAGCGTTAGCTTAAACAATCGAGTCAGATTGTGGAGTATCATTTTAAAGGAAATTGGATATTTATCGAGGAAATTGTGAAGGATTGTACTTAAGCTTACGGGTAGTTTAGTGCAAGAAGGAACTACAATTAGGAATTGTTATTTATAGTATGCTAAGGATTTAGTGATGTATATGTTTAATAACATGCATTGTTGCCTGTCTGAATATTTTCTTCAGTATCATAAAAGGTTCGGACCAGCGTATAGGTGCGAACCCATAATTTGAAATATTTCAAACAGGCTGTCATGTGTGTTTTAACAATTTGATCCACTATACTCATTCAATCTCTGTTCTTATATGATAAATATTCTAAAAATTTTTTGGACGCAAGGGAAAGTGTTTTTTGTTCTCTCATAGCAACACCAATATTTCTAAAAGCAGGAACTTCAAGCTCTTTCGCTATAATTTTGTGAGGAATACGCTGTAATATCAATTCTGGTAATATACTGATTCCTAGCCCATTTTCCACCATAGACATAATGGCATAGTCATCCCATGTTGTAAAATTAACACGAGGTGTAATATGGTGCCTCTCAAAAATTTCAGAGATTTCTGCTTTTGCCCCCTTTTCCAACAGCATAAACGGACTGTCCAGTAAGCCGTTGATGGGAAACTTTTCGCAATTAGCAAGAGGATGATTTTGTGGAATCACCACCAGCAAACGGTCTTGTTCCAAAAAGATTGTTTCAAGTTCTGCTTTTGTCGGTAGCCGCAAAAATCCAAAGTCAACACGCCCATTTAGGATCCAACTCTCTATTTCTGTATAATCACCAAGCAGAAATTCAAAATCTATCATTGGGTAATCCTTCTTAAAAATTTTAATAATGTTAGGGAGCCAATGAGATGCTACGCTGGAAAAAATCCCAATACGAAGTATCCCAGATTCCAAATTATTTAAGTCTTCGATCTGCTTCATTAAGATTTCATACTCATTGCAAATTCGCTTTAATTGGGGCAGTAACTTTAAACCATCCGAGGTTAAATTGATACCGGCACGTCCTCTTTCAAAAAGGAAAATCCCCCATTCCTTTTCTAAATCGTTAATCATACGGCTAATCCCAGACTGTGAATAGTCCAATATTTCGGCAGCTTTTGTAAAACTACCCAATTCTACTGCTTTGACAAATGCCATATATTTTTGGATATTCATATCTCTTTCCTCACCCCATCTGATTTTATCATATACATCATGATAAACATTCGTTTTTGTAATGTATGTGATTATGATATATTTTTACTATTAATTATTCAAGTTAGGAAAGGAAAAGGTGTAAAACGATGTTTTTTGTGAGTGATATTATGGAAAAAGCACCAGACAGCTACAAGTCTCATCTACAAGAAACGGTCTATGAATCATTGACAAAGTTACTGATTCCATTTGAACGAGTGAGTACAGATGAAGCAATTTCAATGGAGGACTGTATTGAGATCAATCAAAAATTGGATATGAAAATGGTAAAAACGCTGTTCCTCTGCAATAGTAAAAAGACAGAATTTTATTTATTTATAACCACCGCAGATAAACCATTCAAAGCAAAAAATTTCAGCAATGCACTCGGTATATCACGCGTCTCCTTTGCTCCTGCGGAACTAATGGAACAAATTCTGGGCGTAAAAATCGGAGTTGCTACTGTATTTGGTGTTTTAATGGACAAGGAAAATCTTGTGCAGGTGGTTTTCGATAAAAATGTGCTTTTGGAAGAGTGGTATGGTTGTAGCGATGGAACGACAACCGGATATATGAAGGTCAAAACAGAGCTGATCGTCAATAACTTCCTAACCTATGCAAAGCACATTCCGAAAGTAATTGAAATGTAAAAAAACGAGGGAATTAGATATTTTTATTTGAAGCATACGCACAAATCGGTGTAAATATTGCCACCCTTGAATATTATTGAGGACTTGTGATCACTTATATTAAATACAGATTAAGAATCTGCGAAATATATGTTGTTTCGCAGATTCGTAGGAGTAGACGATGAAATCTAAAATTCAGTTTATATTATCAATGATTATTTTCGGTACAATTGGTTTAGTTGTTCGATACATTGATCTATCATCGAGCGAAAGAGCTTTACTAAGCAGTTTCCTTGGATGCTTATTTTTACTGCTAGTATTCTTCATGATTAAGAAAAAAATATCATGGAATTTAGTTAAATCTAATGCTTTATTTTTGATTCTTTCAGGTATTGCATTGGGAGGAAATTGGATTTTTCTATATCAATCGTTTGACTATACGACAATTGCCAATGCAACACTTGGTTATTACTTTGCACCTGTGTTTGTGATGATTCTTTCTCCCTTTGTACTTAGGGAACAGTTATCCATTAAAAAATTTGTGTGTATAGGTGTAGCAATCATAAGTATGTTAATGATTGTAGGAGAAGGCGTGAGTGCATCTAGATCAGATGATATACTTGGACTTTCCTTTGGAATAATCGCAGCTGCATTTTATGCTGCGTTATTGCTTTTAAATAAATTTATTAAAGATATGGGGAAGTTAGAGCTGACCATCATTCAGCTTGGAATAACCACTTTACTTCTAATGCCATATGTTTTCCTTACTGAAGGCTTTGGTATCTTTGAAGTATCAAGTTCTTCCATTCCTTTTATTTTAATTTTAGGGATCATCAATACAGGGATTGGATTTTGGTTATTTTTCTCTGGTATGGAAAAATTAAAAGGACAGAGTATAGCTATGCTAAGTTATGTAGATCCATTTGTAGCTATATTGATTTCTGCAATTATCCTGCAAGAACAAATGACAATTGTTCAAATGCTTGGTGGTGTATTGCTATTAGGCTCTACATTTGTTAGTGAAATTAGATCAATCAACTTTTCAAAACAACTAATGAAAAGATCAGCTGAATAACGTAAAAACAGTGGGAAGCATTTGTTTCCCACTGTTTTATATTTTAGAGTGTTTTTAGATTAAGGTTTAATTTTTTTTTGGATAATTCAATATTACTTTCCATATCCCTTTCTCCCTGAAAATTTCTTTTCAACACATCAGTTTTTTTATTTAATTTTAATACAAAAATATAAAAGCCTTGCTACATTTTATTGTAGTAAGGCTCTTTAAAGTTGTTTAATCCTTATTCAACTAAAGCACCCGTTAGTTGCATAAGAATAGGAGCTACTGATTAGCTCCTGTTCTTAGTAAAGCACACGTTCGCACAATAAGTGATATTGAATTTTTTTACATTAAACCTATTACTACCCCAATAATCGAAAAAGAAAATACTAATAAAATCAATAAGATTATAAAAGGAGCTACCTTCTTTAGAAATCCTTCTTCTTTGTTTTTAAAACTTATATAACTAAAAACCAGGCTAAGTACACCTGTAATAATAGAACTAAAAAATAATACTTTTAGGAAAACAACCATCATACCTTCAGGTTTATCAGGAGCAAATTCATAAGCAATAAACATTGTTATTGCACTTATAATGCTTAATATCGCAGATCTTTTGCTGTATTTTTCGTTCATTTGTTTTAAACTCCCTCATCTTTAACTAAGAAACCTTAAGTTGAACAATTTTTTATATGAAAATATTATAATTCCACAAATCACAGTTACTCCTACAAATGTGAATAAGTAAAGAAAAGGAGAATTAACCTTACCAAAAACTACTTCATTTTGAAGTGTTTCTACTTTATCCCATGCACTTGCAATATCTGGTTTATAGTTCCTTGTTTTTATATATCCGACTAACATCATACCGACTAAATAGATTATATGAATTGCAATTGAACCAATAAATGCTTGAAAAACCAGCTTCATTTAGACCCTCCTTTACAACCTCATATTACCATAATAACCCATATGTGTTAATGAACTAAACTGCCCCGATAGTTCCATTAGAAAAAGGTTGCCGCAGCAACCCCTTATTGAAGTAAAGCACCCATTAGTGAAAGAAGCCAGTTGTTTATAATGGCAAACTCAAAGTAACTGTTCTAATGTTAAATCCCATTTTTTCGTACAGTTTAATAGCTTGATTCTCTGCAAATGCACTGAGACGGACTTCTGAGTATCCATCTTGTCTTAAATGGTCAATGGCAGTTCTCATTAACCGTTTAGAAATTCCATTCCCTCTAAATTCTTCTATAACAAATAGTTCATAAATAAATCCACTCATCTTATCAGTAAATTGATCTTTACTTGCCCCTATAAGAATCCATCCCATTAATTTATCGATCTCTGTTGCAATTAAATAATAGCTTCCCTTTTCCAGTAGAGGTTCAACAAGATGTTTGATTTTTTCATTTGTAGGTTTTACTTCACCCAATGTGCCATCAAATACAGCTTGTGGAGAAAGTAACATAACCTTTTTAAGTTCCGAATCGATAGGTTTTCTAATATCCATTAATAATGTCGAGTCCTTTCAATATCCTTTTATATAGTTTAGCATAATATCCCAATATTCTTCTTCCAAAGTCTATAATTACTTTGATTTCTTGTTCAACTAAACTGCCCATTTAGTTCCATAAGAAAAAGCTGCCTTAAAGACAGCTCCAATCTTCAGCTAACTCACACGTTACTTAAGAAAATTTTTTTTAGGGTTTGTGCATTACCTTTATTTAACTCTCCATAACTTTCGTTTTCATTATTGCTAATAATTGTTGCTGTACTTGCACTTTCATTAAACCAAATTTCATATTCATAAAGTCTTTCAGGTATATCTTCATCAAAAGTGTAAAACAAAGTAGCTTCTACGTCTGGTTTTCTAGCCATTTTAACCACTTTATCATCCCATTTGATTTGTTCAAATGTCTGCCTTAGCAGCTCTATTGTTTCGCTATCTGTTATCATTACGACATCTTCGTAATTTCCTTCTGTATCAATTTTTTGAACATCTACTCTTGATAATTGTCCTTTTTCTTCCCCAGCACAACCGACCAATAACACCATAAAAACAAAAAGAGAAGTGAAATTTATTATCTTTTTCATCATACACCTCCATAAATTTACACGTTCACATTACATAATAGTTCCAGTTTATCTTCAACTATCCTGCCCCGATAATTCCATTAGAAAAAGAGCTGCCGAAGCAACTCCCTTATTGAAGTAAAGCACTTGTTTGTTGAATAAGACTTATTGTGAGTTAACACAAGTTGTGACATAAAAAAACAGTTAAAATGATTTAAAAATTGAATTTAAAACAATAAATAGAAAAATGATAATAGCAACTACAATTGCTTCGAGTGTGAATTTTTTATTCTTTTTCTTTTGCTGTAATTTCTCCCTATATTCCATTTGAATCTTTTTCTTTTTATCATCTAATTTCATAGCAGGTAGACCCCTTAATGAAGATAATTTAGATTTATATTACCATAAAAAACCATATTTGTTCTTCAACTATCCTGCCCCGTTCGTATTATAAAGGTCAGCCAGTTATTTCTGGTTGAACAATTTTTATATCGATATATGATAACGGTAGCCGGGGTAGAACGTTCCTGCCCGTGGGG
>NZ_JAGGQJ010000016.1 GCF_018613325.1 Bacillus sp. ISL-34
TCCAAAAACATATTATTGCCGTAACCCCTAATCCTTCTTGCAGTATCATATCTTCGCTTGTTATACGAGATCTTTGTCCCAACCAGCCTAATCATGTTTCTACAAGTAGGGGGCGAACTGTTTAGTTGACGGGGTCCAAGCCCCACGGGCAGGAACGTTCTACCCCAGCTACCGTTATCATATATCGATATAAAAATTGTTCAACCAGAAATAACTGGCTGACCTTTATAATACGAAAGGGGCAGGATAGTTGAACAGTACACCTATAAATTCAGTTCTCATTAATATAAAATAATATTAATATATACATTTTTATACAAAATAGGAGTGGGTGGAGTTAGTGAATATGATTTGTGAGTCAGAAAAATCGGATGATTATCTACTTGAATTAAGTGAAGTCAATTATTCTAACCCTTTAATTAGAGCAAAGGTGGATGACCTTTTCGAACCTTCTCAAACAGAAATTGAAAAAGCAAAAGTAGCTTTTGAATTTGTTCGTGATGAAATATCTCATTCTTGGGATATTCAAGGGAAACGTGTTACTTGTAATGCATCAGATGTATTAGCCTATAAAGAGGGGATTTGCTATGCAAAATCAAATCTATTCGCATCCTTATTACGGTCGCAAGGCATACCAACAGGTTTCTGCTATCAAAGATTGATGTTGTTTGATACACCGGAAAAGGGGTATTGTATTCACGCTTTAAATGCTGTTTTCCTAAAACCAATTAATAAATGGGTAAGATTAGATGCTCGTGGAAATAAAAAGGGGAATGATGCTCAATTTTCAATTGATGAAGAAAAATTAGCATTTCACACTCATGAGGAATTTGATGAAAAGGACTATCCAGTTATCTATACAAAGCCACATCCCAAAACGATAGCTGTATTAGAGGAACATAATGATGTAATAGAAATGTATAAACATCATTTACCTGAGAGTTTATAGTTATTTCACTAACAGGTGCGTAAGATCGGAGCTGTCTTTAAGGCAGCTCTTTCTTTATGCAACTAACGGGGCAGATTAGTTTAACAAGATTTTAATACTTGGACAAAGCCATATAGAGAAATGTTAAAATGTTCATATGAATTTGTGCAATTAATTTAGAAAGAGGTTGGCTATGTCAAAAAATGTGAAATGGTTTACAATTCTTATTCCTACTTTTTATTTCCTTATCCCCTTAATATTGAAATTTAATTATGATTCTAGTTTTTTACGTATAAAATTAATTGAGCTTTATATCAATTGTATTCCTATAACGGTTTGTGTAATATTTTTGATAAAAAAGGCGATAGTAAATAATTTTTATAAGTTAGTCGTTCTAACTGCTTTTATTGTGTATTTATGCTCATTACATCAGATAGTTACCTTTATTCCAGTATAGTATTTGGAAAGTCCAGTTATATCTTCAACAACTCCATTGCTAAATTTAGTTCCTTTTAAAACAATTTTAGAATCACAAATTACACAATTAATGGGTCCTTTATTAATGTTGACCCCATTAGCTTTTGCACTAATGTCTCTTAGCATCTTAAAAAGTAAAAAAAAGACTATTATGGTTACAATGCTTATCTCTATTGGGATTGAACTAATTCAATTTATTGAAAATTCTACAGGGTCAGCGTTTTTATTATATTCTCGTTCAACAAACATTGATGATGTCATTCTAAATACCCTTGGAGGTGTGATAGGGGTATATATTATCTTTTGTTTAATCATTTTATAAGTAAGGGACAATCTGAAAGATTGCAAATTAGTAATTGATATTAATAATATTCTTGAACTAACGGGTGCTTTACTTCAATAAGAGAGTTGCTTTTAACAGCTCTTTTTCATATGGATCTATCGGGGCAGGTTAGTTCCATAAGAAGAGCGAACTTACATATAGTATAAAGACTTACCAAAATTAATCGAGAGGACTAAATAAATGGGGAAAATAAATGAAATTATTTATGGTCTTATAAACCAAGGAATAATAAAAAATGATGATATAGACATAAAGAAATTAAAAAGTGGTACTACAAATGGAATTCTATATACTCTACATAATAATGATATACCAAAATATGTCATTAAATTGGACAAACCTAAATTAATAGCTGCAACAGAGGCTTTTCTCCTTACTTATAAAGATGTAAATTTGTTGCCCAATGTACTTTATACAGACGAGAAAAAAGAATTTATAGTATACTCTTATATTTCTGGAGAAACTCATTTTAATCGAGGTTCTAAAATAGAATGGATGACTATTTTAATTAAGGAACTATTAAATAAATACAAAAAAGTAAACAAAGAAAACTGGGGAAGAGTAAATGGAATACATAGAAATTCATGGGTGGACTTCAATTTAAGTAGTTTGGAATTCGCCCAAGAGGATATAGGCGATTTATTACCAAGTGAGGATCATAAAAAAGTAGAGTTATTGGTTAATAAATTGAAAACATACGAACATCAAGAAGAGAAGTATTACCTTCATGGAGATGCTGGTGTTCATAATTTTGTATATAAGGGCAACAAATTAAATGGGGTTATTGACCCTATGCCTTTAATCGGTCCAAAAATTTATGATTTTACATATGCTTTTTGCTCTTCTCCAGACGATTTAAATTTAGAGACGCTGTTGTCATCTTTCTCATTATTGTCTCAAGATGTCCCCTTTAATATAGAAAGGCTTTTGGAGGAAGTTATTTTTCAATTATACACACGTATAGGCGTTTGTATTAGGGTTCACCCACATGACTTAAGTGGCTATCTTAAAGCGTGGAAAGAATGGAGAGTATATCTACATTCAATGTAAATAGCGATTCTTAGTGAACTAACGGAGCGTTAGCTGAAGATCAGAGCTGTCTTTAAGGCGGCTTTTTCTTTATGCAACTAACGGGGCAGTTTAGTTGAAGATGGAACCACCCATTTTTTAGCAATTCACTTAAATTCGATGGCCAACCGGGATACCGAAGATGGCGGGTGTAAACCAATTAGAACGTGATCTTATCCGTATGCGGCAGCGTGAAGGGATTGAACTGGCTAAGAAAGAAGGAAAGTTTTAAGGTCGGTTAAAGAAGTACCATAAAAATCATGCAGGAATGAATTATGCAGTAAAGCTTTATAAAGAGGGAGATATGACTGTAAATCAAATTTGTGAAATTACAAATGTGTCTAGGGCCTCATTATATAGAAAGCTATCGGAAAGGAACAGTTGATGAGTTATACCAAAAATTGGAAATATATAATAGAAAATAAATTCCATATAGAGGTGGAATTATATGCCTAAAATTGACAATATGTTAGCAATTCTATGGATGCTTCGTTCAGGTGAAAAAATTACTGCAAAACAAATTTCAGAAAAGTTAGAGATGAATATAAGGACTGTGTATCGTTATATTGATACAATTTCAACAAGTGGCGTACCTATAATTTCAGAACCAGGACATAACGGTGGATACACTTTATTGAACAATTTTATTGAGGCTCCTCTTTTTTTTGATTTTGAGGAGCAAACTTCACTATTTCACGCTGCTGTTTTTGCAGAAGAAGCCGGATATTATGGAAGTGAAGCACTAAATAGGGCCATTTCAAAACTAAGTAAATACTCAAATCAAGAGCAGGAAACAAAGATAAACCAACATTTAACTAGTCTTGAAGTAATAAGTCGATTAAGTTCAATCTCTATGGAACCTTTTTTGAAGGAGTTGGAGCAGGCCGTAGCTGACGGGTACTCAGTAAAAATTCTTTACCATAAAAGTGGCGAAAAGCAATTAAATTATAGATTGGTCGATCCGTACAGAATTATCTATTGGAATAATAAGTGGTATGTGATTGGATTTTGTCATCTTAGGGATGATATCCGTAGTTTTAGAGTAGATCGAATTGAAAGTCTAATGCTAACCGAAAATAAGTTTAACCGGCCAGAAAATTTTTCAGCACGTGACTTTTTTATGAAAAACCTCCTTCCAACTATAGAAGATAAGGGAGGGAATACTTCTTTAGTTATTAATGGGAATACAAGGACGTTGGGAGATATTTGCCAACATTGGTTTTTAGGACATTATTTACAAGAACGGACTTCAAATCAAGCAGTATTTCTTCTTGAAAAGGATATGATACATACATATGTACCTTATTTACTTTTACCGTACGGTAAATCTATTCAAGTTATTGAGCCAATAAGTCTAAAGAAAAGACTTATTGAAGTTCTGTCGGAATTAATAAAATTTCATCAAGTATGATAACTTCCCTGACGTTAGCTGTCAGGGAAGTTATATTATAATTGGCTATATCAATTGTGATTGGGAGTGTTATTGGATGCAAACAAAAAAAGTTTATCTATATGTATTTAACACAATGTCAGACTGGGAATATGGATATTTAATTGCCGAACTAAACACAGGAAGATATTTCAAAAAAGATATAGCACCTTTAAAAGTAGTTACAGTAGGAGCTAATAAAGAAATTATTACTACGATGGGGGGACTGAGCATAAAACCAGATATTCCCCTTGATGAGTGTACTCTTGAGAGTAAAGATCTTTTAGTTTTGCCTGGAGGGAATACTTGGGGAGAAGTTATTCATCAACCAATCATGAAAAAAATTGGCGAAGCTTTAAAGCTTGGCACTATTGTTGCTGCAATTTGTGGTGCAACTGAGGCCCTTGCGAATATGGGATACCTAGATTCTAGAAAGCATACAAGCAATAACTTAGAGTATATTAAAATGGTTTGTCCTAATTATAAAGGAGAAAAATTTTATGAGATGGGACCTGCGGTATCTGGTGAGAATTTGGTTACTGCATCAGGAGTAGCTCCTCTGGAATTTGCGATGGAAGTACTGAAAAAATTAGATGTATTTGCACCAGATACATTACATTCATGGTATAACTTAAATAAGACTCACAAACCTGAATACTTCTTCCAGTTAATGAATTCAATAAATAGATGAGCTAAAAAAATCAACTTAGCAGATTTATATTAGTTTAAATAATTACCATGCTTTAGACAATGTCAAAGCATGGTTTTTGAATATAACTTAAAAATGCTTATGGAGTAATGAAAAAGCCCAATTTCTCTTAATTAACGGTGAAGTTGGGCTTTTTAGTATTGAAAATTCCTTAACGTTGTAAATCCGCATTTTCCTGACGGTACCCCTAATTGTATTCCTTATGGAACTAACGGGTGCTTTACTTCATTACCAGGGAGCTGATCAGCAGCTCCTTTTCTTATGCAACTAACGGGGCAGTTATCGGGTGCTATAGCTGAAGTTCGGAGCTGTCTTTAAGGCAGCTTTTTCTTATGGCACTAACGGGGCAGGTTAGTTCTACCCCAAAAAGTTCCATTTGTCCATTGAGCAAAGAAAATAATTACTGTAATGTTAAATTCAAGGGATTAATATGCCGAATAAAAGAGGAGGAAAAATCATTAATAAGAACTTAATTTTGGTAAGTCTAGTGTTTATGTTTTTAACTGCTTGTTCTAATACTCCTAAAGATCCAGAAATATTTTCAACAAATAAGAAAGAAAAGGAAATTGAATCATTGATTTTTAAGGAACTAGACAAGCAGAAGGTTGACGTTGTTGTAGCTTATGGAATATCCACAGAAACCAACTCAGTTAATTTGGGGATTAGAACTTCAAAAGAAGATTTCGATAGTACAAAACAAAATCTGAAAAAAATAGTGAATAAAACTCTTACTAAAAATGGTATAGAAGGTTTAGCAGTAAATATAAAAAAGAAGTAAATTAAATTTGTTGAAAACTGGCCGATAAAAAACGATTTAATGAATTTGTGAAGAAATCTACTTAAACTAACGGGTGCGTTAGCTGAAGATCAGAGCTGTCTTTAAGGCAGCTTTTTCTTTATGCAACTATCGGGGCAGGTTAGCTCAAGAAGGATATTAGTAGCGATAAATAGAATGCTTTATTCAAACTTAATTGTATAGAAAAACTCTTCTATACAAAATTTCATGCAAAATAAACGGGAGGGAGTAGTTAATGAATATTCGTATTTTAAAAGAGTCCGATGCCCATTTATACCAGGAAGTACGATTGAATGCATTGAAAATTAACCCAGAAGCATTTGGTTCAACATATGAGAGAGAGGTGGGATTTTCATTAGAAACGGTAAAGGAGAGAATTAAACCAATAAGGGACAAGTACATTTTAGGTGCTTTTGATAATAGAAAATCTTTAGTTGGAATTGTTACTTTTATACGTGAAAACAATCTCAAAACCAGACATAAAGGGAATGCTTTTGGAATGTACATAGCTCCAGGCAATCGAGGTCAGGGTTTAGGAAAATCATTAATGAATGAACTTATAAGTAGGGCGAAGAATTCTGAAGGATTGGAACAAATAAATTTAACTGTTGTATCTGGTAATGACTCCGCAAAGAAACTATATAAGTCTTTGGGATTTGAGGTCTATGGTACAGAACGAAATGCCTTAAAGTATAATGAGCACTATTTTGATGAGGATTTGATGGTTCTAACGTTAGCTGTAGATCAGAGCTGTCTTTAAGGCAGCTTTTTCTTTATGAAACTAAAGAGGCAGGTTAGTTCATTAAGCGTAGTTTAGTCGTACTGTGTACTTTAAGTTTGTATCTTTATGAATAAATTTCACTTGTAAAAGCCAGATTATAAAAATGAGAAATATGGGTGATAATGAGGGTACTATATGAACCAAGCTAGTGTTAATGATAAGTATAAGGTCGCGCCTTTCTATGTGTTTTTTTTAGTGCATTCCCTGCAAACAGGATTAGGCGTGTTGAGTTTTCAAAGAAGTTTAGCTAAGGCGACGGGAACGGATGGCTGGATTTCCTTACTCCTAGCCGGGCTCATTATTCATATATTAATTTGGCTTATATATAAAATTTTCAGTCTTGTTCCTGGTGATATCATTTCTGCTAATAATCATGCATTTGGTAAATGGTTTGGGAATTTCTTCAGTCTCTTATTTATCCTTTACTTTTTTGTCCTTGGAATGACGGTCATAATCGGCTATATAAATGTCATACATGTTTGGATGTTTGAAGAGGTACCTTCATGGGTATTTGCTATGGTTTTCCTGTTCCTGATTTATTATATTATTACGGGAGGGTTCAAAACCATTACGGGTATTACCTTTTTAACTGTAATCGTTTCATACTGGCTGATATTTGTACCTTTTTATGGTTTGAAATACGCTGATTTTACACATTCCCTCCCTATTTTTAACCATACTTTATTGGAAATAATGAAAGGAACTAGAAGTACTTCATTATCAATGATTGGTTTTGAAGTGATCCTGATGTATTATCCATTCATTCAAAATGGTGAAAAATCACAAAAGTATGCTCAAGGAGGAGCCTTGGCTACGACGTTATTGATGTTATTACTATATTTTACTTCGGAAGTCTTTTATTCAGAAAAACAGTTGGCTATTACTCTTTGGCCAACATTAACAATGACCAGTATTATTGAATTGCCCTTCATTCAACGGTTCGAATACATAATCATTTCTTGGTGGACCCTCGTTATTATACCCAACATGGTGATTCCTTTGTGGGCTGCCAGCAGGGGTTATAAGCGCTTATTTAATGTCCAGCAAAAGTACCCGTTATGGGTAATGTCCATACTCATATTACTTATCAATATATTTTTTTTCGATGCCGATTCCTTATATATTTTATATAAAATAATCAATCCATACAGCGTGTGCTTCCTTGTTTTATACTTGCCTCTTCTTTTGGTGTTCATAAACATAAAAAAATTAAAGAAATCTTTATAACAAATTACCATATTGTAATGAGTGGAATAATTTTCAAAATAACATTTATTTTTTAAAAAATTGAGTTATGACACAAAACTTTAATCATCACGGTAAGTTTGTGTCAACTCTACAAATAAGTTCCTAGAACTCCCTCAGTTTATTAAGTATTCAGACTACTATAGCACTGAAAACACCGTTCTGATTATTCGAACGATGTAAAAAATAGTCAATTTTTATTGATTTTTGATCTTTCTTCCAAAAATCGTTTAAATTCCTCTTTTGTTATATTTGATTTCATTGCTATTTTTACTAACTCAACCCATTCTTCAGGAAGATCTTGATCCTTATTTTCTTTTGCTGTCATGGTTATCCTCCTTTATTTAGAGCATGCTTTTCTTTACCAGTTATCCGTTTTATCTAATAATTGATCAATGTCAAATGTATCAAGATAGAATGGAATTGACTCTTCGCAATTTCTCCACTAGCGAAAAGTATATTATAGCCAAAACAATTCTCCTTCCTTTGTCACTTGCACTTAAAACATTACGTTTAATAGTTAATTCTTTTGAGGGTATCATTATTTAGTATACATTTGACATTCCTTTTACACTTATACAACTACTATTACACCTATTCCATACTGTTATAATTCCCTTCTCTTATCTTGAACTTTCTCCTTTAATGAACGGATATATCAACCTATAATTTTTTATGAACTTTAGAGGTAAAAACATTGTGCAACGGCGAAACAATAAAGGGACGGTAGGGGAAACATTAAATAATCGTTGTAAATACCCCCTCAAATTTGAGTATCAGTGACAGACTATCATTGAAAAGTAGGTCCATGTCCTAGAAATAATGGAGGTTGTTCAGCTTGTAGAATAAGGTAGCTTTAAAGGTCTAAGCAAGCCTTTTCGCGTAATTAATAAAAGGTTTCAGATAAAAGTAGTATAAATAATAACGACCAATGTTATAATAGTAGTAACAATTATAACTTTCTTTTGAAGGAGGAATGTATATTGGCTATTAGGAAATTAACTAAAGTCGGCAATAGCTTGGGTATTACGTTCCCAGTTGAAATGTTGAAAACAGCAAATTTAGCTTTTGGAGACGAATTAGAGGTTGAGTTTAAGGGTGAAGAAATCATTTTAAGGAAAAATAAAAATGTGAAATTACCTAAAGGTGTAGATCCAGAATTTATGGAAATGTTATCAGACATTATTAAAGAACATGACGAAGCATTTAAGGGATTGGTGGATAGATAATATGACGTTTGATATTATCTATCTTTCCACTAATCAAATTATTGCTATCAATGCCATTCAAATAAAAGTTTATTCTCCTACTGAACAAATCGGAGTGAAAGATCCCGGTCTCCTTGATTCTGCAGTAAACAGACCCAGACAAACTGTTTTCGAGAATGATGCTTACCCATCTATTCATGAAAAGGCTGCAGCCTTATTCGAATCCATTTCAAAAAATCATGCGTTCCACAACGCAAACAAAAGGACAGCACTCGCTTCCCTTATTATGTTTCTGAAGATCAATCATTATCAATGGATAATGGGAATAGAGGAAGAACAGGATTTTGTTGTAGATGTCGTCAACCATAAGTATGATTTTAAAGCTATCGCAGGAATTATCAAAGAGAACATAAAGGCTATATAAAAGGGATCAAGATTCATGGAATATTAAAAGTTAATTTGGTCTATACCGAAGGTTGGTCTTATATCATTAGAAAAACTAAAGATGGAGATATGTATTCACGTTAGGCTTAGGAATACCAAAAATGATTATTCAAAAAGAGGGGAGAACAAGTCATCTAGATGTCTTGTTCTCCCCTTTTAATCATACGTCTGAATATACTACTTGCAATGTATGGAGTATCTTTTATTAAATCTCGACCTTTTTTTATATCTTCAATATTTAACCATTTTCGAAACGGATTTTTTAAGAGCGCGCCACTCAATGAGAGTTTAAAATTCAGCAAAAACTTTTCTGAATATGACGAGTTTCTTCTATTATATATACTCCCCAAACACATCTGATTTCCACAAATGAATCGCATGGCGTTCTTTTTCAAAAACCTTCTCCAAATAAATTTCTGTCGTGGAGAGTTGTTCATGGCCCAGACTCTTCATAATCTGATAGACATCCACTCCATTTAAGTGCGAAATGATGGCAAAAGCATGCCTAAAGGTATGGGGACCAATGGAAGAAGATCGAAACTTCAAAAAGGGCAATTCACTCTCTTTAATGGCTTTTGTGATGTATTGAGACAGATAAGAGGGAGAGTAGGCCCGGCCGGTATTGGTCGTAAAGAGCGGATCTTCTCCTTCTGCTGCCTCTATATCGTCGATTCCTCTAGCTGAACGGAATATCCGAATACTATTTAGTCCTTTTTCTTTCAATGGGATTTGCCTTCTTTTATTTCCTTTTCCTAGTACCTCTAAAAAATACGAACTGGTAATGGAATCATATTGAAGATCCTTGACTCGGAGTCGTGTAAACTCTTCATTACGCATGCCTGTCATCGTGAGGATATGAATGATCGAAAAAACGATGGGGTGGTTGATTTCCCTGAAGTAATCAAGTAGCTGAATGACTTCCTTTGGTCCCAAATCACGGTTCGGCCGATCATCTTTACGAATATTGATCTTAAAGAAACCTTCATGAATGGGTTCCGTGATATAGCCTGATTCGAACAGGAACTTTAAAAAACTCTTAATGATGGTTGTCTTTCTGGATAATGCGGCAACGGAATACGCTCCTTTTTTTAAGACATAGG
The DNA here is from genome assembly GCF_018613325.1 of Bacillus sp. ISL-34. Classification (GTDB taxonomy): domain Bacteria; phylum Bacillota; class Bacilli; order Bacillales; family DSM-1321; genus Peribacillus. The sequence continues at coordinate 10,529 of NZ_JAGGQJ010000016.1, forward strand.
GGCTTTTTTCCGATAACCATTCCTGGTACCTTCGAATGTGCCGGGTAGAAAGAGATTTAAAGAGGGAACCATCCACAACTTCTTGCAAGTCTACGTGGATTTCCGCTGAATAGGTGAGTAATTGTTCAATAAATTGAAGAAGTTCTCGCTCATAGGCTTGGACGGTGCGGGTGGACTTTTCATGTTGCCGTTTTAAATGTTCCCGCCGGTGAATAAACCACTGTAGCATGTCTACATCGCTAAAATCGGAAAAAGATTTCTGTCCATTCTTTTCTGTCGCATCCAATCGTTCTTGTAACGTGTGAATCGAAATGTCTGACAGACTTTTTTTCCATGCACTACTCTGAATCTCTTTCGTTTTATCTATCAGTTTATGCATACCTGTATCCCTCACTTTTATGATTCAATTATTTATAAGATAATGTCTATATGTAGTACAAACCTATTCATTAACATTACTTACATTATAACAAATGACAAGAGGTAATTAATTAAGAAAGACCTAAATAAATCCTATCTTTATTTATATGAAATATAATTAGTATAAAATTAGATTCTTAAATTATAATAATAATATTTGATGCAAACGTTAAATCTTTAATGATTATATAAGAGAAATTTAAAATTATACTTATTTAAGACAATATTATATATTATGATAGATATATAAATTAAATAGTTAATCATGAAATAGAAAGACATATAACAATAAAAGATAAAGGGTGAAGAGACAAATCATGAATAAACTAAACCATGAAAAAAACACGCAGACTGCATCTTATGAAATGGGGGAAACGGTTTATGTTCTTCAAACATGTACGGAAGAAGAAGACCCAGAGAGTTTTTACTACTTTAAACAATTTGAAAAAAAAGAAGGCGTGATTTTGGAAGTGATCGAACACCCACGCCTCCAATATCGTGTAAAATTTGGCCAGGCGGAAGCAGTCTTGTATCATGAGGAATTGACAAATGGGGACCAACGGGATGTTCCCATAACAGGTACGGATCATCCAGAAGGGTGGGAGGCGGATAAAGTGGAATGGTATACCCAAAAAGAAGTAGCTGACTTATTAGGAGTATCCAAGGCAACGGTCTACCATTATGGAAAGCAGAAGAAAATCATGAAAATTCTGGACCCACATCGATTACATAAAGAGGCACGTTATCAAAAAGCTGAAGTGGATCGATTAGTCTATGAAAAGCAATCTTTACCTACTGGCATGAGTCCTAATGAGGTTGCAAAGAAATTGGGATTATCTGTACAAAGTGTTTATAAGTATATACAAGATGGTTCAATAAAAGCTGAGGCCGTCCCTTATGGTGATGAAAGAATCACGTATGTAATATCGGAAACAGCCTATCATGAAGCAGAGAAATCTCTCAAACCATCTGAAACACAGCGACCAAAAAAATATGAATATTATGATTCAAAAAATGACATTGTTTTGTATCAAAGATTTCATTCAACTAAAATACCAGAGGCACGTGTGGTTCGTAATGAAGATAATGTATTTGGTTTCTACCTACCCAATATCCAAAAATGGTTGACGTATGAAGAGGGAATTAAAAATTATACTTTAAAGCCATCATACTCAATCCACCAACCTATTTTGGATTATAAAGGATATGTGGAGCTTCATGTACCCAAGAACGAAGTAGTGTTTTATCCCTTCCTTGACTATTTATATGAAATTTGGGGAGTGGAAAACATTCGAGTTAGAGAACAAAGGGATTCAGTTTTACTCTACATCAAGGCAGGGGAAAAGCCGTTAATGTCTGAGGTGTTTGGTATTGCTGATATTTTACCGTTCTTAATCAATGGAGAAATTCATCATAAAGAAAATGCTTTAATATTACGTAGTCCATATCGAAAAACTAGTTTTGAATTACCTATTGAATTGTTAGAAACAATTTCAGACTTAGCTGAACAAGAAGGGATTAGTATCAGTAAATGGGTTGAGCAAAAATTATTGTCGATAATAAAATAACTATCCCATTTGGGTTTGTTCTTCGAGATATATTTACCAAGGGTGGACATGCTGTTGCTGTATCTAGGGTATTTGACTAATGATGTTGAATTGTGAATTTTAAGGTAAATCCCTGTTAATATTTATCTGCAAATAAAAACATCATGTTGGAGTTAGTATAGTTTCAT
>NZ_JAGGQJ010000017.1 GCF_018613325.1 Bacillus sp. ISL-34
AAGAAGTCAATAGTTATTATTATTTCTTTCAGCAATCAGCCAAAAGCGATGAAGTTTTTCGTTTGTCTTAGTTGGTGCTTATTTATATTAATCCCATTTCACTTTAAAGTCAACGCTTTTTCTTCATTTCTTATATTTATATCTTGGACCTGTTATTAGCTTGTTCAGTTAATCAACAAGACAGTACTTATAGTTAAGAATGGCAACCATACACGAAATAGACCTAATAAGTATCTTTATATCCTTTTTTAATGCTTCTTAATGATAATGAAGTTTGGAATATAACCAAGTTGACTTCACAATTTTTAGTATGCTATTATATAACCAAGTAAAATAATCGGAATAGTTAATTTTATTTATGAACTTTCTTTTAATAAAACTTAGCTAAATTAAAGGAGATGGGAATATGACAGCAGCAATGGTAATACCAGGTGCGGAATCTTTTTTCTTACCCGGCAATTCTATCGGCATTCTTATTTGCCATGGTTTTAACGGAACGCCACAAAGCGTAAGGTATTTAGGTGAAAAGTTCGCTGCCAAAGGCTTTACTGTCTTCGCTCCTCGACTGGCGGGCCACGGAACGGATGAATATGAAATGGAAAGAAGTAATTATCAGGAATGGATACAGGATGTTGAAATGGCTTATGCAAAATTAAAGCGAACTTGCACCCATGTATTCGCCATCGGACAATCAATGGGAGGCGCCCTTGTTCTCGATTTAGCGACCAAAGTGGCTTGTGATGGAATTCTCACCATCAATGCCGCTCTCCAAGTTCCTGAATATGAAATATATCGCAACCAATCGGTTCCACGCTTCGTTCCTGAAGGCAAGCCGGACATAAAAGACAATACAACTAAAGAAATCACATATGACCAAGTTCCATCACAAGCGATTAATCAATTGCTTGATATAATGGAACATACCAGTCAAAAACTAATAGACGTTTCGTGCCCGATACTTATCTTCCACTCTCCAGAAGATCACGTTGTACCAGACTCGTGTTCCTATCAGATTTACGATACTGTCATGTCCGGGGATAAGGAGATGGCGCCCCTTGAAAATTCATATCATGTGGCCTCGTTGGATCATGACAAAGACCTTATCATTGGAAGGTCATATCAATTCATTCAAAGGTTAAGTAAAAGGGTAATAATCGCTTCTTGAACTCCTTTCTCCATATAAATCAGGTTTATCCATATACTTCATGGGTATATACAGTATATAAAGAAAAAGGAGGTAACATAATGAGCGGTTTATCAGACAAAATAAAAAGTACTGTGAATAAAGTTAAAGGTGAAACGAAAGACCAAGTCGGAAACGCGAAAAATGATCCTCACTTACAAGCAGAAGGTAAAGTCGATAAATTAAAAGGCAATCTCCAAGATGGCGTTAGTAAATTGAAAAATGACCGTTAATGGCAAATAGCCGAATACATGATTCACTCTCTTAACGAACATTCTCATTTCACATAAAAGTGATCCCCCCTTTTATAGAGAAGAGGCGGCAGATAATCTGCCGCCTCTTCCTTCTTCAATTTGCTTGAATAACAACAACACACATATCATCAGGTTGATCTTGCTGCATTTCCGGGGACATCAAAAAATCGATAGGGGGAGATTCTTTACAATCAAACCATCTCGTCGAGACCGCTTCTTTTATTTGGTCGAGTCCTTCCGTCCCTTCTCGATCTATCGCTTCCATGACTCCATCCGTAAATAGCATAAGCTGAATCTTCTCTTCATAATGAATGACGGACTTCTCTATTTTCATCTCGGTGAAGAACCCAACAGGACATGTCCCTTTTGAAAGTGACGCCACTTTTCCATCGTCCATTAAAGCAAATCCCGGAGGATGTCCGGCATTCACATATTCCACTGTCTTTTGCTCTGTATCAATGACCATATAAATTGCGGTAAAATAATAATGCACTGGATTATCTTCTTTATTAAGGGTACTCATCCAGCGATTCATTTCGTTTATCACTGCCACTGGATCCGTATGTATCCTGATGGCATCCCTCAATACGGAGGAAATGAACATGCACACAAGTGAGGCGGAAATGCCATGCCCCATCATATCCAGCAGGATGATCCCATACCGACTTTCATCGATGCGGTGCCAATAATACATATCCCCTGCCAATTTATTCGCAGGTAAGTATGATGCCCTTATGGTTAAGTGGTCATTTATAATGGGTTCACTTAATAAACCGCTTTGAACCTGCATGGAAAGATCCAATTCATTGCGGATTTTTTCATCCTGCATTTTATGCCAATCTTTTTCATATTTAAGTCTTAACCCCACGCGAATCCTCGCAAGTAAATCTATTTTATTGATAGGCTTCATTATATAATCAATTCCGCCAACATCAAGTGCCTCGGCGACCTTGTTTGAATCTTCAAGGGCGGTCACAAAAATGACGGGTATATCTCTAAGGTGAGGAATACTTTGAAGTCTCCTGCACGCCTCTATCCCATCGATCTCCGGCATCATGATATCAAGCAGAATGATATCAACTGAAGTCTCTTTAGGTTGCGGACTATCCACCTGTAAATATTCAAACATCTCAACAGCTGAAGTTAATGATAGAAAATCCGTATAGCCAGCTCGTTTTAGAATTTTCTCTATAACGAAAAGGTTAACCTGGTTATCATCTACGATTAAAATCGTCATTCTTTCATTCCCCTTTTGGCTTATATCGAGCGGCAACATTTATCTTTTTATATGGATCAGTACTTTCATAAAGCTCCCTTAATAGGGATTTTTCTATTATATTATAACGAAGTTCAGTCTCTTTTAATAATAATAAACCACGATAGTGATGCTACATGGAGACCAACTCATTATTTATACCCCTTCTTCCGATACCTCAAACATAGAAATGAAAAAAAAAACGAAAAATAATACACTAAATTAAAAAGAAAGAGTCCGCTTATATGCGAACTCTTTCTTTTTACAATTTCCGATAAATTCGTTCCTTTGAGTCAAAGTCCTCATAATCTTCCGAAAAGGATGATGTATGAAGTGTTTCCTTGCTGCCGACCGCAAGGAAGCCGTCTTTACAAAGACTGTCATAAAACAACTGATTAACATAGGTCTGTAATTCACTGGTAAAGTAAATCATCACATTCCGGCACATGATGATATGAAACTCATTGAACGAACCATCAGTAACTAAATTATGCTGGAAAAACACAATGTTTTTAAGGAGATTCGGGTCAAGATAAGCATTTTGATAATCGGTTGTATAATACTCCGAAAATTCCTGGTTGCCACCAGCTTGCAAATAGTTTTTCGTATAAGACTGCATTCTATTTAAAGGTAATATTCCCTTTTCCGCATGACGGAGGATTTCATCATTCATATCAGTGGCATAAATCCTCGCCTTATCATAAAGTCCTTCTTCCTTGAGGATGATCGCCATGGAAAAGGCTTCTTCACCGGTCGAACATCCCGCATGCCAAATTCTGATTTCAGGAAGTTTTTTCAGGAGCGGCACAATATTTAAACGAAAGGATTTAAAGAAATCCGGATCGCGAAACATTTCAGTGACATTTATTGAAAAATCTTTCAAAAGCTTTTCAACATACCCTTTTTCATATAAAACCATTTCAATCATTCCGCTAATCCTGCGAACATGGTCCAGTCTCATTCTATTTTCAACTCTTCTTTTTATTGAAGAACGCATATATTTGCGAAAGTCAAAGCCAGAAACGGAATATATGGCCTCTAACAATAATTCGATTTCTAAATCTTCTCTTTCCTCAATCGTTAAAGTATCCTTCATGCAAAACCTTCCTTACCCGTACTATCTATCAATCAATTAGTCAGCCATACTCTTAGGACGGATAGCAGCTGATCCAATTTTAACGGCTTGCTGACATAATCGGAAGCGCCGGCCTTCAGGCATTTTTCCCTATCGCCTTTCATCGCTTTCGCAGTTAACGCGATGATTGGAAGATCCTCGAACTTACTTTGCTCGCGAATCCTGGTCATCGTTTCGTAACCGTCCATGCCTGGCATCATGATATCCATCAAAATAACATCTATATCGTTTCCTTTTTCAAGGAGCTCCAAACATTCAAAGCCGTTTTCAGCTGTAAGGATTTCCATCCCCTCATGCTTCAGCGCATTTTTCAGAGCAAATATATTACGGTGATCATCATCGACGACCAGTACTGTTTTATTACAGAATGGTTTGGCCTTCTCCCGATCTTCTTCATCCATTATAACTACATCCTGTTCTCCCTGACCGTCAAAAGGCGCGGCAGAATCATCGTGGTTGGCTGCTGCCACTTCTGGAGAAGCAGCTATTGCTTCGCCGACATTTTTGAAGCCCTCTGGCATGCTTGGAATAAAGAAAGTAAAGGTACTGCCTTGCCCTTCCTCACTATCTACAATGACCCAGCCTCCCAGAAGTTTGGCAAACTCCCGGCAAATCGATAGCCCTAGTCCTGTACCGCCATATTTTCTCATTGTAGCTCCGTCACCTTGCTGGAACGCTTCAAAGATAAGCTTTTGCTTCTCTTTTGAAATTCCGATGCCCGTATCCGTCACCTTAATTTCAACCCAATTGCTAGCTCCTTTTGTCTGTATCCATTGTGCTACATTTTCTTCATCAGCTTTTTTGATTTGTACAGTCACAGAGCCTTTTTCCGTGAATTTAAATGCATTGGATAACAGGTTTTTCAAAATTTGCTGGAAGCGCTGTTCATCCGTAAAGAAAATATCCGGAACGTTTTTACTTTTTTCTATTATAAAGTCAATGTTCTTTTTCTTCGCTACGTGATCGAAGTTACGGTGCAATAACTCAGGAAGTTCACTCAAATTCATTTCGTCAAAGACCACTTCAAGCTTTCCGACTTCAACTTTGGATAAATCCAAAATGTCATTGATCAACGTTAATAAGTCTTGGCCTGATGAATTAATGACACGAGCGAATTCCTGTTGCTCTTCATTTAATTTACTATCATTCGGATCTGAAAGCATTTCTGATAAAATCAGGATACTATTGAGCGGTGTCCGCAATTCATGGGACATATTTGCCATGAACTCTGATTTATATTTGGAACTTAACTTCAATTCTTCCGCTTGTTTTTCAAGATTCAGTTTAGCGACTTGAAGCTCTTTCGATTTTTCTTCCGTTTCACGATTTCTCTCTTCTAATTGTTCATTGATCATTCGCAACTCTTCAGCCTGTGTTTGCAGTTCCTCCGATTGGGCTTGCATTTCCTCAGACTGTGATTGCAATTCTTCTGATTGAGCCTGTAACTCTTCGGTCTGTGCCTGAGATTCTTTCAATAAACGTTCTATTTCCATCCGGCCCTCTACATTATTAATCGTGATGCCCAGAGTATCAAGAACCTGGTTCAGGAAAGTTTTTTGCAGCTTCGTAAAGGTCTCCAAACTTGCCAGTTCAACCATCGCCACCACTTCATCCTCAAAAACGACCGGCGCAATGACAATGCTTTTCGGGTTTACTTCCCCTAATCCTGTCGTAACCAATTGAAAATCTTCAGGGATATCTTCAATGACTTTCGATTCCTTTTCAAGGGCGCATTGTCCGATCAAACCTTCGCCAAGACGGAATTCACGTCTGCCTGAATCTTCGCCATCTCCCGCAAAGCTGGCAAGCTTCACAAAACGCATATCCACGCCCTCGCCCCGTTTGACGTAAAAAGCTCCAATTGAAGCTCCCATCATCGGTGCAAGTCTTGTAATGAACCGGTCTGCCAGAACTTCCACATCAACAATGCGCTGATACATTGTAGCTATATCTGCAACACGGGTCTGGATCCAGTTCTGTTCACTGATCTTTTCGGTGAATTCTTTCTCTTTTTGATTATAGATTTCAAGCGAGTCCGCCATATCGTTGAACGATCTTGCTATATCGCCAATTTCATCAGTAGTCCGAACCGGAACTCTTGGTATGACCGATAAATTTTTATAATCGATATTTTTGATGACCTTCGTAATCGATTGCAGATCTTTCGATGTACCGCGGATCATCCAAACAACCGTTACCGAAATAACCAAAATGCTGAGAATAACAGCGAAAATTACAAAACCGATCATATCTTCATAGGTTTGTTTTGTATTGCTTAATGTATCTTTCATGACACCTTCTTGGTAATCCTTAAAGTCATCCATCGTACTGATGACTTTCGTTCGTTTTTCCCTTTGGTCCTCCATCAGGCTAGAGAGGTCATCCGAAGAGTTTCCCGATTTTATCTTTTGGATGATCTCAGCCTCCGTTATGGAGTAAGAAGCATATTGAGTCTCGAACTCTTTCAATAATTGCTTTGCTTTCGCCTTACTTAACGAACCTGATAACCCGGCAATTTTTGATTCAATCAAACTATGATTCTCGTTGATGATTTCGAGGCTCCCTGCTCTTTCTTCTTTGTTTGCATCATTAGCTGCAAACAGGATCTCACGGTCCGACCTGGAAAAAAGCTGACGGATTTCCATCGAAGCTGATACTTTTTCATAGCGATTTTCAACTATTTCAGTCATACTGCTCTTTAAATTATTAAGCGTAACCATCATGAAAGAAAGTAAAATAGCCAAGAAAAGCAAGATCAAACCAAATCCCAACATTTGCTTCTTCTTAAAACCCATTTTTCCGCCCACCTTCAATACTTATTTATACCAGCCCGAAAAAAAGCGGCTTTGCAAAATAAATCTTAATACTATCATTAGTATTACTTTTGAAGAATTTTCACTTATATTCTTTGAAACTTTAAAATGATATATAGATAGATTCATTGCTCAGAGTCATTTTAACATTTTCCAAGCAAAAATTGTTATCTACTGTGTTATTTTAAATGAATTCATTTTCCAATTAAGTAACAGTCTGCCTTGAACATTGTTATAAGTGCCATCGTTCGAAGCGAGGAACATTAAAAAGCCGAAAGTTTCCACTTTCGGCCCTTGTTGTAATCCTGTTTATTTAATCTTCTTCACTTCAACATATAAAATATGGTGACCGTCCATTTCCTTTACAGTAAATTCATATCCGGCGTATTCGATTTTATCCCCGACAGCAATCTCAAATCTGCCTGTCAGGAACCATCCACCCAATGTATCGATATCTTCCTCCGGCAAATCGATCGCAAGGGTATCATTGACATCTTCAACCAATGTTTTTGCGTCGAATACATAGTGCCCTTCATCAATCTTTTGAATGAGCGGACGTTCATCCTGGTCAAATTCATCACGGATTTCCCCGACGATCTCTTCAAGGATGTCTTCAACCGTAACAAGACCCGCAGTTCCGCCATATTCATCAGTCAATACTGCCATATGGATCCGTTCCTTCTGCATTTTCAGCAGCAGATCATGAATGGCGATCGTTTCAAGAACACGGATAATGGGTGTTACAAAGGAATCCACCGTCAAAGCTGTTACATTATCTTCTGTAATCGTCGCTGTATAAAGCCGCTTGATATTGACCATTCCCACGACATTATCTTTATCACCGTCTATGACCGGATATCTCGTGTATTGTTCTTCCTGAATCAGTTCAACAACTTCCAATAATGGCATGCCCTTTTCGATAACAGTCATTTCCGTACGCGGAACCATGATTTCATTGGCAATACGCTCATCAAATTCAAATATCTGATTAACATATTTGTATTCGGATTGGTTGATCTCACCGCTTTTATAGCTTTCCGATAAAATGATGCGCAGCTCTTCTTCAGAATGGGCCATTTCGGACTCAGACGCAGGCTTTAAACCGAACATGCCCGTCAGGAGTCGCGCTGAACCATTCAGTAACCAAATGAATGGGTACAAAATGCGGTAAAAGAGAATTAACGGCTTTGAAAAAAGCAAGGTTACCTCTTCTGCCTTTTGAATCGCAACCGTTTTCGGTGCCAGTTCGCCCACTACAACATGAAGGAATGTTACAGAACCGAAGGCGATCAGGAACGAGATGATGTGACTTACAGACTCTTCTAATCCCCATTTAGTGAACAATGGTTTTAAGATCGCCTCGACCGTCGGTTCACCCAACACCCCTAAACCTAAGGCGGTTACCGTAATCCCCAATTGACAGGCAGATAAGTACTCATCGATATGTGATGTCACTTTCTTGGCTGCAAGGGCATTTCTATGCCCTTCTTCAATCAACTGATTGATTCGGGAACTTCTGACTTTCACGATTGCAAATTCCGATGCAACGAAAAATGCGGTTAATGCTATTAATACAGCTACTGCTAATAATTTTATAAAAATCTCCAATATGTGTGGGTTCGCCATATTATGCCTATCCTTATTACCTTCGGATTAGACATGTACGGCTTAATCCCAAGCACCTCCTGTATAAATGGTTATTTTCGTTTCAAAAAGCGATTTTTGCCTTATCAAAACCATTTAGCCTATATCGTTAATATGCACCTTTGTGCATAAAACTATAGGGATAAATTTTAATCATACCAGCAACACTAGTAATGATTCGATCAAGGCCATGCTTTCGCGGGATATCTGTTTTTTTAGAAGGAACTCACTTTTTCCGTCCTTTTCAATCAAGCTGATGAATTCCTGGAGTTCCTCGTTTAGGCCATCCATTTTATTCTTGAGTTGAAGACCTTTTTCCTCAATTGCTGATGCGGCTTCCTTATCCTTTTTAAGTAATTCTTTAATATCTTCCAATGAAAGGTTTTCTCTTTTGTATCCCTCGATACGACGAAGCCTTTCAAGTTCACCGACTGAATAATAACGGTAATTAGAGGCGGAACGTTCTGCTTTAAGCAAGCCCAGGTTTGTATAATAATCTACAGTTCGTTTCGTAACATTCGCCATTTCCGCCAATTCGCCAATTTTTAAAGTCTCGTTCCCATTATAACCCCTCCTAACCGTCACGTGATGGTTTGACTAACTGAAAGTATGTCTTTTCCTCCATGACGTTTTATTCTATTCCATAATCGTACATTATTTTAATGTAAATGAAAAATATTTATTATCCTCTTTACCCTTCATTGGAAAAACAAAAACCGATTAATTTGATTAATCGGTTTCAGACTGTAGTCAAACTCGATAAAAATAAAGTTTGTCTCAATTTTTATGAGGGTTTATAAAACCTCGAACGTCGTCGATTTCCACTCCAGGCACTCGCTTTCCGCGGGCGGTCCGGGAGCCTCCTCGGCGCCTTGCGCCTGCGGGGTCTCCCACGACGCGCTTTTCCCGCAGGAGTCTCGCACCTTTTCGTTCCAATCAACTTTGTTTTGAATTTTTTGGTAAAACCCCTTTTGTCTAAAAACAAAAACCGATTAATTGATAATCGGTTTAATTTATAATCTATACCATGGGATATTATTTTTTTGTTTTAACTGAGAATTGATTGCTCAATATCTTAGGACCGCATTGGCATAGGGAAGAATGCTTTAGCTTTTTTATTGGTGTTCCGCATGTTTCACAAACTTTTGCTGCCATTTATACGTCCTCCTCACTTTATTTGCTTGCTATACATATTATACTACTTTTATAATGATAATCAATACTAAATTAAAATTATTATAAATAAGGCGAGTTTTTGACTTTATTTTATTAGACTTCACAAGTGATTAAAATAAAGATAAAATATAATAAAACACATCAGGAAGGTTGGTGTTGTATGTCGAGAGAAATTCGCTCCATCCCCCGTCCCTTAGTACGTACGAATCAATGGGTCATTTTGTTAAGCGTAGCCACCGCCTTATTGACGGGACAAATATGGATATTAGTGATTCCTCTAACAGCAGGACTTTTAGGTCTTCTCTTTAATTTCAATCCAGTGATGCGTCTCGCAAAGCTTTTTCTGAAAAAGAAACCGTCCGATTATATTCCTGAAGATCATTCACAGCAACAATTCAACCAGGCCATAGCAGTCGTTTGCTTAGGACTTGGATTCACTTCTTTTTTGCTTGGCTGGAATGTTACCGGTTATATATTCACCTTGATGGTCGGCTTGGCTTCCCTCATAGCCATTCTTGGATTCTGCATCGGCTGCTTTATCCTTTATCAATGGAAGCAATATTCCTATCGGCGATCTATTCGCTAATACTGCACACAAATGGGACTGACACATGTCAGTCCCATTTTATTATTCGGTTGCACGTAAGGAATTGCTCTTTTTGACCCAAATGGTGGCCAATGCGATCAGCAAAATTAATACAGCTTGCGGCACCAGCGTTTCCATTGTTGGATAAAGACCTATCGTTTCTACAAAGGGAAAGGATGTGATCGTATTTGTCTGTATCACCTGCGAAACCTGAAGTGAATGGATGGAGACTCCAAGAATCTTGAAAGCAATGCATATATGAGTACCGTTGCCACTTTAAAGAATAGGGTCATCGGTAATTTCACACTATAGCGCAGCATGATGAAACCAATTACCACTAAAATGAGGAAGGCAAGGAAAATCCCGCTCAGCAGCTGCTTTAATTCCATATAAGGAGCCATACCGGCATAAAAGATAATCGTCTCGGCACCTTCACGAAATATGGATAGAAAACTGATCAAAGCGAAAGAGATGATGCTTCCTGTCGCATTGGCTTGGTTCATTTGCTTGTCGATATACCGGTTCCATGCATGAACATTCGATTTACCATGAAGCCAAAGACCAATTGTCAACATCATCGATACGGCTATTATCCCAGTGATTCCCTCAATATATTCCCGGCTTGACGCAGCCGTGATCTGAGAGAAAACGATATTGATTATGACCGCCAATATGGAACTGGCAACTAAACCCGCCCAAACCCTGTCCAAATCCATTTTTGTTTGTCGCTTGCCCGATTTTCTTTAGGAAACAATAATGTAGCTACAATCAAGAGTGCCTCCAACCCTTCCCGTAAAAGGATCAAAGCGGCATCCCATGTTGTATAACCCGTATCATCAATTAAAGGGAGTAACCTTGTGTTTAAATCGGATACGATTCCCTTCGCTTCATCCGCATTTACCTTTTTCGATTGCAATAGGCTGATTGCTGCCGGGACTTTCGTTTCCATATCGCTGCAAAGCTTGCTGTCCCTTGTGGAGACCTCCCCTTCGACATTAGGCCAAATTGTTAATATTTCATTTAGCTGATCAACGGCAGATAAGTAACAAGAGTACTTGATAATGCCGATAATCGCTTCTTGATTTCATCTGTGGAGGCTTGCTCTCACACAGCACTTTTTACCGCAGATAGCCTCTCGTCGACTTCCCTCGCACTCTCGCTTTCCGTTTTTACCGTTTGCCAATCTTTCTCGAAAAGATCGATATTTTTCGATACTTCCTCAAGCTCTCCGGATTTTACCTTCATTTGAAATGATAGATTCATATTAGAAGATAATGAAAATCATTATAAATATATATTTTAATGGAAACGTGACATTGTTCATCCTCTTCGAAAAAATTTCACTCTATCCCTTTTACTTTTGATAAGAAGCTCACAGATGGCTAAAAATAAAAAAGGCAGCCTACATATCGGCTACCTTTCCCGCTCACTCATTAATTTGTCATTTTCCTTGTCCATGATTTTTGTAATATCCTCAATGAATTGATTGATGAATTTTAGCTCTTGTTCATTATAAGCGGAACATAACTCCTTGGTGGCCATAGAGAGCGATTGATAGTGTGATTTAATCTGTTCCTGCCTTTCAGGTATCGGTGCAATCATTACCCGTCTTCCGTCCAATTGATCTCGACCTCTTTTAACATAACCGGATTTCTCAAGGCGATTGATCAGTGCCGTAACCGATCCCGTGCTCAATCCTGTAAGTTTGGATAATTCACCAGCGGTAATCGGTCCTGTTTCATTCAATATTTCAGCACTCTTCAAGTCCGTATGGGACACCCCTATTTTCTGGGCCATATTTTGTTGAAATAAAACGGATCTCATTCCATACCGCTGCAATCTGTGTGTTAAACTCTCTAACAAAGCTGCATGCACCCTATTATCGCTTGACATAAAATGCCACCCCTTTTACACTTAAATTTATCTTGATTTTCAAGATAAATGTTTTGTTTCATCTTAACGTTTATCCTTCAACCATGTAAAGGAAATTCATGAGCTGGTTGATACGAAGGAGGAAAATAAATGAACGCTCAAAAAAAACAAAAATTCATTGTTGCCGGTTTACTATTGGGTATCTTGATGTCAGCAATGGATAATACGATTGTTGCGACTGCAATGGGAACGATCGTTTCTGATTTAGGCGGATTCGATAAGTTTGTATGGGTGACATCTGCCTATATGGTCGCCACGATGGCAAGCATGCCGATATTCGGTAAGCTTTCCGACATGTATGGAAGAAAGCGGTTTTTTATTTTTGGACTTATAGTCTTTTTAATCGGTTCCGCATTATGTGGTATGGCTCAGAGCATAGTGCAGTTAAGTATCTTCCGTGCAATCCAGGGGATAGGCGGAGGCGCTTTGATGCCTATAGCCTTTACGATCATTTTTGATATTTTCCCACCTGAAAAACGCGGAAAATTAACTGGCCTATTCGGCGCTGTATTTGGGGCCTCAAGCGTATTGGGACCACTTTTAGGTGCTTATATTACTGAATACTCCAGCTGGCACTGGATTTTTTACGTCAATGTTCCAATTGGGATCATTTCTTTATTTTTCATCTGGAATTATTACAAGGAGTCACCCAACACCCAAGAGCAAAAAGTTGATTGGGGTGGCGCAGCAACTCTCGTCATTGCGGTTATCAGCTTAATGTTCGCTCTCGAACTAGGCGGGGAGTATGGCTGGAGTTCTTCTCCTATCATAGGTCTGTTTGCCAGTTTTGTGGTTTTCTTCGTTTCATTTTTCTTTTTCGAAAAAAGAGCAAAAGATCCAATCATTTCATTATGGCTGTTTAAAAGGCGATTATTTGCCACTTCTCAGATTTTAGCCATTCTTTATGGCGGTACATTCATTATATTAACCGTATATATCCCGATTTTCGTGCAGGCAGTTTACGGTGGTTCCGCAACAAATGCCGGATTGATCCTAACTCCCATGATGCTTGGTTCTGTATTCGGCAGTGCAGTTGGGGGGATATTCAATACAAAGACAAGCTTTCGCAACTTAATGACGATTTCCGTCATCTGTTATTTTGCAGGAATGCTTTTATTAGGGACCATCACCCCTGATACCAGCAGGACTTTATTAACTTTGTACATGATTTTGACTGGATTTGGCATGGGCTTTTCCTTCTCCCTTTTGCCTATAGCATCCATTCACAACCTGGAACCTAGATTCCGGGGGTCGGCCAACTCAACAAACTCATTCCTCCGTTCTTTTGGGATGACACTCGGTGTAACGATTTATGGAGCGATTCAGACCAATGTATTCACAAGTAAAATGACGGAGGCGTTTAAAGGAATGCAAGGAAGTCCGGATACAGCCGGATTGATGGAGGACCCAAGACAGCTCTTCCAATCGGACGCACGTGCCGAGATTCCGGACTTTATCCTGGATAAAATCGTACATGCGATGTCCGATTCGATATCATTGATATTCACCTTGGCTCTCATTCCGATCGGTCTTGCAGCAATCACTGTGTTCTTCATGGGAAAAACAAGAGTGGAAACACCTTCAAAAAAGGAATACTTACAATAAACAAAAAGCCTTGCAGAGGAACTAATGGTGCCATTGATCCGATATTCGACCCCATATTAAGTCGTCCTGCGACTTGGGTCGCTTGATACCTCACTTCAGAAGGATACCAGCAAATGAACCTGGCCATATTCAGTGGTCTGCATATGGAAGAGGATATGCTTCCTAAGCCATATAACAGTAAAAAGGCAAAGCATGGCGCTTTGCCTTTTTGGTTTACAGACTTTTCACTTCCACGTTTTCCGGAAGCTTGAAAGGGTTTTCGGTATTGATCCGGTCATAAAACATGATCCCGTTTAAATGATCTAACTCATGTTGAAACACGATTGCAGCAAAGCCCTTCAGCCGCATCTCTATTTCCTCACCATTACCGTCCAAAGCTTTAATTTTAACCCGTTCATAACGCGGTACATATCCTTTAATATCACGGTCGACTGAAAGGCAGCCTTCACTTTGAGGTAAATAGATCATTGTGGCAGAATGGCTGATGATTTTCGGATTCACAAGGGCATATTCAAACAGCTTCCCCTTTTCGTCTGGAAAATACATGACGAACATGCGTTTATTCAAGCCTATCTGATTGGCAGACAACCCAACGCCTTCACGCAAATTGTACTTCTTTTGGAGTTTTGGGTCCTGGCTATTTTTCAGGTATTGCATCATGCATTCCAACGTTTCACGATCTTCATCCGAAATCGGCAGGCTGACTTCATCCGTTACCTGACGCAGAATGGGATCTCCTTCTCTAACGATATCCTTCATCGTAATCATATAGTCTTTTATAAATTTACTCATAGAACTTCACACTCTTCTACCATTTTATTTTTTCATGACTTAGACCATTTCACTTTAGCATTTCGTATTTAAAAAGTCTAATATCCAGGTTAGATTAAATACTTCTAAATACCGGACTTCATTCTTTAATTTTTCACAAAATATGTAATTTCTTCACCTTTACATTATTTACCTTTAATTTAAGGTATAAAGGCCTATAGATTACATGTTTAAAAATTTTATACTGAATATATATACTTAAAGGAGATGAAAAATTGAACTCGAACTCTAAATTAGTTTCGAAATTGCTGCCGTTCCTGACGGCTCTCATTGTGATAATTTCTGGAATCAGTTGGTATGTTGTCACTCAGTCAAAGGATATGGTCATTCCCTTTTCTTCGGTGGAAAAGACGATTAAAGCCCAAAATGGAGCCCTTGTCACCATTGAAGAAAAAAGAAATGGCACTCTTCACATCTCCACGCCAGATGGAGAATACGTTTCCAGTATTCCTCCCAACAGTCAAATGATCAATAAACTTGTCGAAACTTATAACGTTCAATATTCTTTTTCATCAACTAATAAATCAGCATTATGGATTTTAGGCGGATTAATGGCGGCACTCGTCATAACCGCTGTCATTATACAAAAAAAATCAAAGGGCGGATTGCGGATCGGCAGTAAAAAACAAAGCCTTTCCACCCCAAAGCCCCTGCCAGAGATAACTTTGGATGATGTAGGCGGTTTGCAATCCGAAATCAAACAGGAAATCCTACAGACACTCACTACACTAAAGGAACCTGAACGTTCAGCTAAAATTGGAATTAAGCCGCCTCAAGGCATTTTATTATACGGCCCCCCTGGAACGGGGAAAACCTTGCTTGCACAGGCAATCGCAAAAGAGCTTGGTGCAAACTTCTTCTCAACGAGCGGTTCAGCCTTCAACGAAATGTTTGTTGGAGTCGGTGCTGCCCGTGTCCGCAGCCTTTTCCAAAATGCACGTAAGCAATCGCCAGCTGTCATTTTCATTGATGAAGTCGACGCGTTGGCTGGTAAAAGGAAAGCTCATGGCGGGGAAGAAGGCGAAAAAACGTTAACTGAACTGCTTGTGCAATTGGATGGAGGCCATCCAAATGAAGGCATTTTATTCATTGCAGCGACCAACCGGAAAGATATGCTCGATGAGGCATTTCTACGTCCGGGCAGGATCGATTTCTCTTTCCAAGTTCCACTTCCGGATACACAAGGAAGAAAGGAAATCATCAATATCCATACGAAGGGAAAGCGTCTAGCGACAGATGTCCTTGCTTCCCTGGATGAGTTGGCTGAAAGCACATCCGGTTTCTCCGGTGCTGACTTAAGCTCCCTGTTCGATACTGCATCACGTCATGCCCTGAGGAATGAACAGGATATGATTCGTAAACAGGATCTTGATTACGCCATTGACCGCACGATACTTGGAGCGACATCACGTACCTTGAATGATGTGGATACTAAGCGGCGCGTGGCCATTCATGAAAGTGGACATGCCCTGATTGCAGCTTTGACAAAGCCCGGTTCCGTTCGAAAGGCGACCATCATTCCGCGTGGGGAAGCCCTTGGATATGTAGCGCCAATACCTAAAGAACTCCATCTGGCAACAGCCAGTGAATTGCTTGATCAAGTCAAAATGATTTTAGCAGGTGGCGTGGCGGAAAGAATGTATTTAGGAGAACATAGCATCGGTGTAGGCGGAGATGTGCAACAGGCGAAACATCTACTTGAACAAATGGTCGATACCGGAATGCTTCAAGATGGATTTACCCTCACCTTTAATAAAGGTGAGAAGGAGCAAAAGATGCAGGAATTATTCACGAAAGCGATTTCTGAAACGGAAATGTTGATTGACTCGAATCGCCTACAGTATGAAGAGCTTGTTGAAGAGTTATTGAAAAAAGAGACACTTGAGGGATCTGAAGTTCAGCGTATCGTTGATGCTTCAGAAATAACCAGCATATGCTCAAATGCTTAATATTCTTATTCACCGAGTCTTAAGACCTAATATTTAGAGCCTGTTTGCGATAAAACAGGCTCTTTTTTTTTTTGACCATATATGTAAGCAAACCGGAAATGAATGCAGGGAAATTAACCTGATGGAAATCCTCATCCTAGTCAACACGATATGTTCCTTTACGGATTTCCCTTTCCTTGCTGCTGCAATCCAAAGAACAATATTTACTGTTTGCCTTTCTTGGTTTGTACTTCTTCCCGCATTGTTCACATTTCTTTAATTCATATTTTATGTAGGCTGTCCCTTTACAGCTCTGGGAACAGTATTTAGCATTTTCGTTATAACTTTTAAATCCACGACCACATATCTGGCAAACGAAATTGGCCATTATATATCCTCCGTATCATGCTAACTAACATTAGCCTTCTATCAATCTATCTTTTCGTACCGTTGTTGGAACTCAATAGGGATCCTCGAACTGTTGTATTTATCCTGAATGAAAATTATTGCCACTGCTGCAATTAAGGCTGGAAGTGCAAAACTGATGAAATTCATATAAATGGGCACCTTTAACTCTATTAATACTCCGCCAATCGAAGGTCCCAGAATGGCACCGAACCTGCCGATTCCAAGTGCTCAGCCAAGAGAATCAACTGGAACCTCTTTCAAAGAAAAAAACTGCAGGCAAACTCGCTTTTCTTCGAGTTTGTCTACAGTCTGAAGGGATGTCGACAAAGTCGACATCCCTTTTTTTACACGTTTTATATTTTTTCCAACTGGATGATATCTGGTGCATTTTGTTTCTGGATCCCTGACTTTTGCAATTTCACTGCCGTTCCTTCAGGTAAGTTAGTGAATATAATAGGAGTGACCGTTGATGGCGCATTCCGCTTTATGAAATCTAAATCAATTTCCAAAAGAGGTGTTCCTTTTGTTATTCTTTGACCTTCTTGCACAAGAGGTGTAAATCCTTCTCCATTTAATTTAACTGTATCCAACCCAACATGGATCAGAATTTCCAGACCATTATCCATTTTCAATCCCAGTGCATGATTTGTCGGGAAGATGCTTAGAACTTCCCCATCGATTGGGGATACTAGTTTTCCGTTGACCGGCTCGATAGCAAAGCCATCCCCCATCATTTTCATGGCAAACACTTGATCGGGAACTTGTTCTATCGGTAAAACGGTTCCTTCAATTGGAAGGACAAAGTCATTTGCACCCAAAGCTTGGTTTTCTTCTACTGTATCCTCTGCCACTTGTGCAGATGGACTTGTTTTCATTTGGCTTGGCTCGACGCCATTTTTGACAAGTTGTTTCATTGCATTTGCAACGAATTCAACATTCGTTCCAACAATGACCTGCACACTTGATTTATTCAATTTCATGACACCGCGCGCACCATGCCGTTTTAAGGCTGCTTCATTCACATTTCCTGAATCGGCCACTTGTAAACGCAAGCGTGTTGCACAGTTATCAATTAGTTTAATATTCTCTTTACCGCCAAGATCTTGAATGAAAAGCGATCCCATATCGGTATATTTATCCCCTGTTTTCACAATAGTTTCTTCTTCTACATCTTCCTCATCATCTTCACGGCCAGGTGTTTTTAAATCCATGATCTTGATGACAAAATAGAAAATCACGAAGTAAACTGCCGCGTATACTAAGCCAATCGGTATTAACCATAGCGGTTTTTGCGCAATACCAAAATTCAAGAAATAATCAATGGCTCCTGCGGAGAATCCAAAACCATGATGGATATCCAATATAACAGCAAGTGCCAGAGAGACCCCGGTTAAAAGGGCATGTATTACATATAACACCGGTGCGATGAACATGAACAGAAATTCAATCGGCTCAGTGATTCCTGTAAGGAAAGAAGTGAAAGCTAACCCAACAAGCATCCCCGTCACCAATTTACGTTTCTCTTTCTTAGCAGCTGCAATCATCGCTAACGCTGCAGCTGGAAGGCCGAACATCATGATCGGGAAAAAGCCGGTCATGAAGGGCCCAGCAGTCGGGTCCCCTGCGAAGAAACGGTTTATGTCACCTGTCGCTCCATTGTATTCACCAAAAACGAACCAAACCATACTATTCAAGACATGATGCAATCCTACTGGAAGCAATAAGCGATTCAATACGCCGAATACGCCGGCTCCCAATGCCCCTGCACCTGTAATCCAGTCTCCAACACTATTGATTACATCTTGAATCGGCGGCCAAACAAAACCGAATATTCCTGCAAGTATAATCATCGCAAGCGAAGTGATGATCGGGACGAATCGTTTCCCTGAAAAGAATCCAAGCCATTCAGGGAGTCTTATGTCGGAGTATCTATTATATAGAAGAGCGGCAACTATACCAGATATAATACCGCCTAAAACAGCCATGTTGATATCTTTATTAATCGCTTGTGTACCATTCGTTAGAACAAAGTAACCAACAAGACCTGCCAATGCCGCAGCACCGCTTCCATCTTTGGATAATCCAATCGCAATACCTAAAGCGAACAATATGGCAAGATTATCAAAAATAGCTTGTCCCGAGGCAGCCATAAATGGAATATCAAGTAAATCCGGTTGCCCTAAACGAAGCAATAAAGCCGCTGCTGGCAAAACAGCAATCGGTAACATTAATGCCTTCCCAATCTTTTGTAAAAAATTTAACATCGAACTCATCTCCCTTGTTCCTAACTTCTTTTGATTTTAGCAGAACGAAAAGACGTATAAAGCGTTTTCATTTTATCAATATAATAACTTTTCTTTGGCTTATACTAGCACATAAAATATATAGATGTCTATACCAATTTGCTTAAAAATATACTATATTCTTCGAAAATAAAGCAAAAATAGCTTTTTCAGTCCTGATACACCCTAACTGGTCTAGACAACTTTTAATAAAAGCGATAAAATGAGGGCAAAATATATGAGACCATTTCATAACTCATTCATTAAGTTTTACTTTCATAAAGGAGATTATGTATGAAAACATTCATTATTAATAATCTAATAGTTCATAGCGAAAAGGAAACATACAAAAATGGGTATATTAAAGTCGTGGATGGAAAAATTGCCGAAGTTGGTCCAGCCAGCCACTACAAACAGGACGATGACGCCAAGATAATTACTCTTTCACCGGATTATCAGGTAATTCCCGGTGCGATCGACATTCATATTCATGGAGCATCCAATTCCGATGCAATGGATGCCACACATGAAGCATTATCTACAATGGCAGAGACCCTTCCCAAAGAAGGAACCACCAGCTTTCTTGCCACTACAATGACTCAATCTACCGAAGCCATTGAATCAGCGCTTCTTAATGCTGGTAAATATATCGATAATCAAACTCAAGAATATGCTGAAATAGTTGGGATCCATTTAGAAGGTCCTTTCATTTCACCGATCCGTAAAGGAGCACAGCCTGAAGAGCATATCGTTGACCCTGATGTCACTCTATTTAAAAGGTGGCAGGAAAAGGCCCAAAATCAAATCAAGCTTGTAACGCTTGCGCCTGAACAACCAAACGGATTAGATCTTGCCGCACACTTAAAGGCAACTGGCGTCGTCGCTTCCATTGGACATTCAGATGCAACATATGACCAAATCGATGAAGCAATCCAAGCAGGGACCACCCACGTTACACATCTTTATAATGGGATGCGGGGACTCCATCACCGCGAACCTGGTGTTTTGGGAGCTGCTTATCTTCGAGACGAGCTATATGTTGAACTTATTGCTGACGGCATTCACTGCAGGCCGGAAATGGTGAAACTGGCATATAACCAAATTACCAGTGAACGCATGATTTTGATAACGGACTCGCTTCGTGCCAAATGGCTTGAAAAGGGAACCTATGATTTAGGCGGTCAGCCTGTGTATGTTAACGAAACGAAAGCAACGCTTTCAAACGGTACACTAGCCGGCAGTATATTGAAAATGAACGATGCCATCAAGAACACAATGGAATATACCGATTGTTCCATGACTGACATTATAAAAATGACGGCAGAAAACCCTGCCAAACAGCTTCGGATTTTTGACAGAAAAGGAAGCATCCGGGTCGGCAAAGACGCCGATCTAGTAATATTGAATGACCGCTTGGACGTTGAAATGACGTTCTGCAGAGGAAATTTAGCTTTTAAAAAGGAGAATGTATAATGAATATCATACAAGTGCAGGATTACATGGAAATGAGCCGGACAGCCGCAGAAATAGTGATCGGAAAAGTCAAAGGAAATCCAAATATCAAATTAGGCCTTGCAACAGGCGGTACCCCAAAAGGAATGTACGATAATTTGATTGAAGATCACGTGCGTAATCATACTTCTTATGAAAATGTAACATCTTTTAATCTTGACGAGTATATAGGCTTAAAACCAAATGATCCAAACAGTTACCATTATTATATGGATGACTCCTTATTCACTCACATCAATATAAATAAAGAGCATACTCACCTGCCAAATGGCACAGCCGATGACACTAATGGAGAATGTAAACGGTATGACGAAATGATTGATTCCGTGGGAGGGATCGATCTTCAGATACTCGGTATTGGGCAAAATGGCCATATTGGTTTTAATGAGCCTGGAACTTCCTTCACATCCGGTACACATGTCGTGACACTTGAAGATTCAACGCGCCAAGCGAATGCACGTTATTTCGATTCCATAGACGAAGTTCCTACACATGCCGTTACGATGGGCATTTCAACAATCATGAAAAGCAAAGAAATTCTGCTGCTGATATCTGGTGAAGAAAAAGCCGAAACCTTGAAGAAATTGATACACGGTGACATTTCAGAGGATTTCCCTGCATCTATCCTAAAAAAACATAATAATGTTACAATTATCGCAGACCAAAAAGCGTTATCGGGAGTAATAATACCCTAAAAGGAGCGAAAGTCGATGATTGATAAAAACTCACCTCTTCCGATTTATTTTCAAATCGAAGAACAAATAAAAAGACAAATAGAAAACGGTGAGTTCCAAGCGCACGATGCCCTTCCATCTGAACGTGAATATGCCGAGAAATTCGAAATTAGCCGGATGACCGTCCGGCAAGCCATAAATAATTTGGTGAATGACGGATACTTATACCGTCAAAAAGGAAGGGGAACCTTTGTCGCCGATAAGAAGTTGGAGCAGCAGCTCAATGGGTTGACCAGTTTTACCGAGGACATGAAAGCCAGGGGATTAAAACCAAGCAGTAAGCTGCTGAGCTTTGAAATCATTCCGGCGGATAAGAAGATTGCCAGTGAATTGCACATTTCCCTTTATGCTCCCGTTTATGAAATAAAACGCATTCGGTTGGCTGATGATGTTCCAATGGCGCTCGAGACCGTGTACATGTCTGCCAATTTAATTAAAGGATTAACGGAAGAAATCATTAACCTTTCCCTTTACCAATATGTGGAGAATTACGTTAAACTTAAAATAGACTATGCTACACAAACGTTGGAATCATCGATTGCTTCTGAATTAGAAGTCACCCATTTAGCGATACCAAAGCACTCACCCATATTATTCATTCAAAGGCATACGTTCCTAATAGATGGAACTCCCCTTGAATATGTTAAATCGGCTTATCGTGCGGACAGGTATAAGTTCAGTATCAATATAAGCAGATAAAATTGAATATTTTCATCACTATAGTCTTTTAAATGCCAAAGGTAATCGGAGGGTGTCACATATATGAACTCATACTTTGAAGAAGTGCAGGCTTTACTTACAATTGTGGGAGAACAGGAAAAGCAATCAATTAAGGAATCTGTTGAACATATCGCAAAAGCGGTGATGTCAGACGGAATCATCCATCTATTCGGAAGCGGACACTCTCATATTTTGACCGAAGAGGTATTCTACCGGGCAGGTGGGTTAGCCGCAATTCGTCCTATTTTCGTTGAAGATTTGATGCTTTTTAAGGGAGCTTCAAGATCATCCCAACTTGAACGGCAAAATGACCTATCAGAGAAATTCATGCATGATGAGGATATCCGTCCTGGTGATGTCTGTATCGTCATTTCATCATCCGGCGTAAATCCCGTTCCCATAGATGTCGCCACCATCGCAAAAGAAAAAGGGGCCTTCGTCATTGGACTAACATCACCGGAGTATGCAAAAAGTTGTCCTTCACGGCATAAACAGAAGCATTATCTCCATGATGTCGTTGATTTGGTCATAGACAATCATATTGCCAAAGGTGACACATTACTGAAATCAAATAATATACCTTTTGGTTCTGGATCGACGGTGGTCGGAGCCGTTCTCCTCAATATGATTTTCACGCAAGTCATCCAAACGATTATTGAATCAGGGGAAACCCCTCCCGTATTCCTAAGCAGTAATATCGAAGGGGCAGATGAACACAATCAAAAGATCATTGCGAAATATAAAACAAGAATCCCCCAATTATGATTCGATTCAGCCATAAAGGAATACATAATTAAAGAAGGCATCCATGCGGATGCCTTCTTACTGTAGACAAACTCGAAGAAAAGCGAGTTTGCCTGCAGTTTTTTTATTTGAAAATGTTTCAGTTGATTTCAGCCGGAGCACTTTTTTCGGCCGCACGCGCAGTTTTTTCGACCGTTCACGATTTTATTCGACCTACCCCGCACTTTATTCGACCGTTCACGATTTTTATTCAACCTTCACCTCATTATTCGGACTCCGGAGCATTTATTTTGCGGACCACTCATTAAATTCGCTCCCTTTTTCGCAGACTGTCTGCCAACTCCTCCCCCAAGCATCTAGCGGGGTTATTCGGCGAGGAGTGTCGCAAATTCATTCAATCCAGGGAGGTTCCATCCATATTTATTCGACAAACTAAAAGGCATCCATGCGGATGCCTTCTTTAATTTAAGTTCATTCTTTATTTTTCAAAAACGGCCACCAATTCGCGTTTCCAAACGTCGCAACCATAACCGGAATAAACAATGGCAATACGACAAACGCATATAAAGCAAGCCCCACCAATATTAAAGTGGCTATCTCCAAGAGCGATAAAACTCCTGCTGGCATCATGGCAGCAAAGGTTCCTCCCAATATGACAGCCGCTGAGATGATCACCGTTCCCATTTTTCTCATGGACAGTAACATCGCTTCCTTGACCGGTTTATCTTTCCATTCGTTAAAGCGATCCATCAAGAAAATGCTATAGTCAATGCCAAGAGCAATCAAGATGACGAAAGCAAAGAAAGGAACTGCCCAGCCGATGCCGGCATAACCGAGAATATTAACAAAAATCAACTCGGTAATGGCTGCCGCTGTATAGTAAGTCAAAACGAGCGACACAATCAAATAGACCGGCATGACCAGGGATCGCAGCATGAAAAAGAGAATGATTGCGATACCCGACAGCATCAAAACGACCGTCCGTGAGAAATCCTCCTCAGACATCATGCCCAAGTCATGATGTGTACTTGTGATTCCCCCTATCGCCACCTGCGCATTTTCAAGCTTTGTATCTTTCGTTACTCTTTCGACGGTTGCCTCAATCGAATCGATTTGCTCGATTGCTTCATTGGAATATGGATTCGCCTTGAACACCACATCCATGGTCATGATTTTACCATCTTCAGATAAATACGCGTTCAATGCTTCCCCGAATTCTTCGCTTTCGACCACTTCTTTGGGAATGTACATGCCTGTTACCGTTTTATCCGTTTTTGCCAGCCCTGATAAATAGCCCTGTGCGGACGATAGTCCATCATGGACTTCATTCAGACCATCCGCACCTTCATTTAAGCCATCTGTCAAATCAGTAAGTTGCCCGCCGAGGCTTGAAAAACCATTTAGGAGTTCTTGCTGCCCATTACTTAAGCTGGTAAGGCCACCTTTAAATCCTGACAGATTATTTATGACTTCCCCCTGGCCATTGGCCATCGTGCTTAAACCTTTTTGTAAAGTGTCAACACCTGAAATCAATTGGTTAAGGCCCTGCCCAAGAGAAGTTTGACCCTTTACGATCTCTGCCATATTTTCGTTCGCCGTATTCAAACCGCCGGACACTGAACCAAGATTCCTATTGAGCTCGGAAAGGCCTGCGGCCATGGGCTCCAAGCCACCCTGTGCCCCTTGCACTGTTTGCTTGATCGTTTGATAGGACTGATCCGCCTGTAATTCTGGATGAGTGGCTTCCATTTGCTTAAAGGAAGGATTTAAACCAGCAAGGCTTTGTGATACGCCCGTAAGATTAGTTTGAATCTCATTGTATCCAGCTGTGAGCTTACTTAGCCCATTAGCTGATTGTTTATAGCCTTCGAGGAGCTGTCCACTTCCGGTGGCGAGCTTCTCCAAGTTTGCCTTGACCTCATTCAGTCCGTTTTTTATGTCCCCAGTCCCTGACGACCCATCGCGAATGCCTGCTTCAATGCTTGTTAACGCCTTCTCCACCTGACCTACGCCGCTCTTTAATTCATTGGTCCCGGATATGAGACCCCCTATTCCGTCCGTCGCTTGCTTCAAGCGCGGTCCTGAATCGGAAAGCTCACTGCCTGCCGTTTTTAATCCATCACTGATTTGTTTAATGCCTTCATTTCCTTCCCCGATTCCCTTTTCCAAAGTTTCGGCCTGGTTCGCGACAAATAAGTCCTTAATTGGTTCACCTGTCGGGCGGGTCATCGATCGAACTACATCGACTTCATCCACCTTGACGACTTCCTGGCTGATTTTTTCAGCAAGTGCTACATAATCCTCCGAATCCATGCGTTCGTCATTTTTTATGACAATCTGTGTTGGCATGGATTGTCCTGGCCCGAATTCATCGGAAATGATATTAAATGCCATAATGGAAGGAACATCATCACCCGCTTCTTCAAGGGAGTTATAAGAAATCTTCCCATCATACATAAACAAAAAGGGAACACAGACGATTGCAACGATCATCAGCGCCAACAACGGGCGGTTCATGGAGAAGTTACCGAGAATTCCCCATAGTTTACTTTCACTATGCGCAAGCTTGCCTTTTGCCGGCCAGAATAGCTTTTTGCCAAGAACCGCCATGAAAAATGGAACGATTGTATAAAGGGCGATCATTAAAATAAAAACCCCTATGGCAACGGCTGCCGCAGATTGATAGAGCTTAAAAGTAGAAAAACCGATTGCCGCAAAGCCAATCATTACGGTCAGCCCACTGAAGAAGACAGTCTTACCCGCAGTTCGGTATGTCTCAACGATCGCTTCAGGCAAGGACTCCTGTGACGATAATTCTTCCTTGAAACGACTAAGCAGCAGGATGCAATAATCAGTCCCGATTCCAAATAAAATACCTACCAGGAATATTTGGGTGTAAGACGAAATCGGAAAGTCCCATTTATCCACCAGGAATGAGACGATGGATTGTGAACATAAATAAGTGAAACCTACTGTTACTAACGGAATGACCGGTGTCACCACTGAACGGAAGACTATCAGCAATACAGCCAGAATGAAGACAACCGTGATGCCTTCAGTTTTCTTCAGCCCCTCTTGGGAATTGGCATTAAGATCCTCATCGATCATCCAGCTGCTTGTGTAATAATGCTCGACATCCACTTGTTCCAACTCTTTATAAAGGGCATCGATCACTTCCTTAGCTTCCCGGTCACCCTTGACCATCGTGATGGATGTCAAAACCGTGGTTTCATTATCCGAGACCAACTGACCTTTTAGCGAGGGCTCTTTAAAATGGGTCATGACCTCTTTGATGCCAAGCTCTGCTTTATTCTTTTCAAGCTTTTGGATCGCTACCTCAATCTCATTCAATTCCGAGGAGGACAGCTTCTTATCACCATGAAATACGAGAGCCACTTGTGACTCATCCTTATCCTGGATCTCTTTCAGCAGCTCATTGGCCATCCCAGAGGAATACTCTGCCGGTACATCCAGCTGTCCCTTATTCCGGACAAGGTCCGCCATATTCGGTGCCGCAAACAATAAACCTGCAGTAATTGCAACCCAAGCGATAATGACCAGCCATCTTCCCTTTATGATCCCCCTCATTTATATTTCCTCCCATTCCTCATTCTTCATTTGAATGAAAATGTGTGAAAGCTTCTCATATGTATCAAGGAATCTAACGATCTCTTCATAATCGAATTTCGTCATGATGGTCTCTACCAATTTATGAATCTTATTTTCCGTTTCCTGTAACAATGCTTCTCCCTCTTTGGAAAGCTTCAAGTGAAAGACCCTTCGGTCAACCAGGTCCTGTTCACGTTCTATCAACCCTTTGCCTTCCAGCCTGTTGATGTTGGAAGTGACGGCACTCTTATTAATATAAAAGGCATCACTTATTTCCGTCGATGTACACAGCCGCTGTTGTTGAATGAATCGTAAAGTATAGTATTGTTCGTTCGTCAGCACATCACAAATCTGGTCTTTTATTAAAAGCTCACCCATCTTATTGACATAGAAGGATACCCTCATATATCGATCAATCAATCCAGAAACTTTGTCATTAGTCATCGGTGCACCTCCCAAAAAATAGTTCAGTCATTTAACTATATGTAGATTACTATTGTTTTATTTATTATGTCAATCCCATGACAGTTTATTATTTCCAGTTTAACTTATGGTAAATAAGGGAAAACCCAAAGTAAGCAAATAATCTACTATTCTAAAGGAGGAAATATAAATGAATCAATCAACTATCGAAAATCAATCGACTATCGAAACTCAACCGAATAGCAAACTTTTAAAAGGGATTCTGATTGGGGGGCTTGTTGGTGGTGCGTTGACCTTGCTTGACTCCAATACAAGAAATAAAGTAAAGCGTTCAGCCGTCCTTTTAAAAGACAACTCCATGAATATGATTGAACAGGTCAAGCAAAATCCAGGCGAAATGAAGGAACAGATGGTATCAGGGGTCAAAGGGGCAACGGAGACGATTAAAGAGGCAATAAATGACGTCG
This sequence comes from Bacillus sp. ISL-34, assembly GCF_018613325.1. Lineage (GTDB taxonomy): Bacteria > Bacillota > Bacilli > Bacillales > DSM-1321 > Peribacillus. Next base: position 27,242 of record NZ_JAGGQJ010000017.1, read on the forward strand.
AAACACTATATGAAACCGTCAATGAAGACGTTGTCGGTAAAGTATCCGAAGTAAAGGATATCTCCACTGAAGCCCTTGGTACAGCTAAAGACGCAACAAGTGAATTGAAAGACATCAGTTCCAAAGTGGTCGTTGCCGGTAAACAGCTGAAAGAAACGCCATCACAATCATTGAAATCCGGTAATGATAAAGGTGAAAAAGAGAGTGATGAAATCGTTAAAAAATCAGGATTATCCAATCAAAAATCCATTTCATCCAACTTCTAATATATAAAAAAGCTGAGGCATGATGCCTCAGCTTCACTTTGTAGACAAAAGGGGTTCGGAACACGTATTAACACCTTCAACTCCTTAGATATGGTTTCTATCTATATTTAATAACAAAGTTGATTGAGTGGAAGGTGCGAGAATCCTGCGGGGAAAGCGCGTCTAGGGAAGACCCCGCGGGCGCATGCCGAGGAGGCTCCCTGACCGCCCGCGGAAAGCGAGTGCCTGGGGCAGAAATCAACGTCCAAATTGTATAAGCCATAAAAAAACAAAAGCTGAGGCATTAAGCCCCAGCTTTTTTTTCCATATATCATTTCACTCGATGTTCTTAGTTAGAACTCTCTAATTTATTCGTTATCTCATGGTCTTTTTTCACTTCAGCCAACCAAACTGGATATTCCTCTTGTAATTTTTCAGAAAGAAGCGTTTCTTTAATTACATCTTTACTGTCTTCTAAATTAGCTTTTTTCGCTTCCTTCTTACCGGTTACTTTTATGATATGGTAACCATAATCAGTTTTGACTGGATCACTGACTTTATTTATATCAAGATCAAAGGCAACATCCTCAAACTCAGCAACCATATCGCCTTTCCCAAAATATCCTAGGCTTCCACCGTTATCCGCCGTTTCAGTATCCGTGGAATATTCAGCCGCCAATTTAGCGAAATCACCGCCATCTGCGATTTCTTTTGCAACTTTTTTAGCCGTTTTTTCGTCTTCGACTAAAATATGACTGGCTTCCACTTGTTCCGCTTGAGCAAATGTTTCTTTATTATCCTCAAAATAAGTACTGATTTCATCGTCCGTCACGGTAATTCTCGGTTCGACCAGTTTTTTCGTTTGCAGATAAACCACGATGTCCTTTTTTAAGGCTTCCATGGAAGAACCGCTTGCTTCCAATTGCTTTTTTAATGCCTTTTCATCACCATAGGACTCAGCCATAACATCGATTTCTTTCTGGATTTCTTCATCCTTAATTTTAATTCCTGCTTTTTCCGCTTCCATTTCAACCAGTTTATTCGTAATTAAAAGGTCTAAAGTATCTGCTCCGTATCCCGCAACAAGCGCGTCATACAGCTCATCCTTATTGATTTTCTTGCCATCGATACTAGCCATTGTCTTATCACTGGACGAAATCATCGCAAATGCCATGATCCCGGCAATGATTAAAATGCTCCCTGCCCAAATATATGCCTTCGTGCTTCTTAAAAGTTTCATGAATACTCTCCCTTAATTTTTCTATTATGATAGCTTGGAAATATTAATTAATCCTTAAGATTTTAGTTCCGCGCTCACTATTCACTAATCCAATCATTATACTAACATACTTAAATCTCTACAGATATTTTAGAGTATTTCTCTTCTACCAATTTGCATTGAGATTTTGGTTACTCATTACAAAAAACGTAATTATTCCGTTATATCGATTTTTGATATATAGGTAACAGAGTGCCAAAAACACAGAAACGAAAAAGCATGGTGTACGGAGGGAATTCCTACACCATGCTTTTTTCTGTGTTATTTACGATGCATCTTGAATTCAAGGAAGAGTTCGTTGTAATGGGCCAAGTTTTTCTTCCCCAGGTTTTCGTACACTTCCAGTTTCTTTGTCAGTTCCGGCGATGGATAGAAACGTTCATCCTTCACCACTTCTTCCGGCATATATTTCAGTGCTTCTTTATTAGGTGTCGAGTAACTTACATATTCAGCATTCTGTGCCGCAACTTTCGGGTCCAGCATGAAGTTGATGAACTGGTGAGCCGCATCGACATTTTTGGTTGTTTTCGGGATGACCATATTATCAAACCATAAATTGGACCCCTCTTTTGGAACAACGTATTCGAGATCTTCATTTTCAGCCATGATTTCTGAAGCAACACCTGACCAAACCAGACCAATCGCCGCTTCCTGGGCTTCCAATAGCATGCGGCTTTCATCTCCGACGATCGCTTTAATATTCGGGGTGAGGGCATCAAGCTTGGCTTTTGCCTCTTGAAGGTGTTCTTCATTTATATCATTCAATGAATATTTCAAAGAGTTCAGGCCCATGCCCATCACTTCTCTAGCTCCATCCGTCAAAAGGATTTCATTTTTTAAATCTTTATCCCATAAATCCGCCCATGCCGTTATTTCCTTTCCACCGAGCATCTTGGAATTGTAAACAATTCCAACCGTTCCCCAGAAATACGGCACGGAATATTTATTCTCCGGATCAAATGGCAGATCGATGAATCGCTCATCGATATTTTTCAAATTCGGAAGCTTGGAATGATCCAAGGGAACGAGCAAGTCTTCTTGCCTCATCTTATCGATCATGTACTCAGACGGAATGGCAATATCATAAGTCGTACCGCCCTGTTCGATCTTTGTCATCATGGCCTCATTCGAATCAAATGTCTCATAAATGACCTTTATGCCCGTCTCTTCTTCGAAACGTTCGATTAGATCGGTATCGATGTAATCGCCCCAATTATAGATGGTAAGCGTATTGCTGCTCGTAAATCCCTGCGATGAATTCAATCTTGAAATCGCATATAGCAGCAAAGCGGATACGAGGGAAATGATCAAAAACATTTGGACAAGCCTTTTCATCGTTTCCCCCCCATTCCCGTTTGCCTTAAACGTTGAGTTATAAAGTAATAAACGACAACCAACAGCAGTGTCACGACGAACAGCAGTGTCGATAGTGCATTGATATTCAATGAAATTCCACGGCGTGCCAATGAATAGATTTCCACAGAAAGAGTGGAGAAACCATTACCGGTCACAAAGAATGTAACCGCAAAATCATCAAGCGAATAAGTCAATGCCATAAAAAAACCAGCAAAGATACCTGGTGAGATATATGGAAGGATGACCTTCGTCAATACATCCAACCGGCTTGCCCCTAAATCTCGGGCCGCATCAATTAAAGTAGGGCTCATTTCCTGAAGTTTCGGAAGGACCAGCAGCACAACGATCGGGATACTGAAGGCGATATGCGACAACAGTACCGAGTAGAATCCAAGCTTGATCCCGGCCATCGTGAATAAAATCAGGAAGGAAGCACCGATGATCACATCGGGACTGACAATCAAAACATTATTCAATGACAATACCGTATTCTTAGCTTTGCTGCTCGTAAAGGACCGAATTCCAATCGCCCCTATCACCCCGATGATCGTTGCAATCAGGGCAGATAATAAAGCAATCACAAGAGTATTCAATACAATGATCAACAGCCTTGTATCTTGGAATAGCTCCTTGTACCAATCCATCGTGAACCCTTTAAAGTCATACATCGTTCCACCGCTGTTAAAAGAGTAGAAGACTAAAAAGAAAATCGGTGCATAGAGTATGAGAAAAATCAAAACGAGAAACGCTTTTGATATTGGTGATAATTTAGTACCCATTTTACACACCCTGCTTTCGGTTACCCGTTACAAACATAATCAGGAACATTATAATAATCAAAAATACCGCGATTGTGGAACCCATTCCCCAATCCTGTGTCACAAGGAAGTGCTGCTCGATAGCCGTACCAAGCGTAATGACGCGGTTACCGGCAATCAGTCTTGTAAGCATGAACAATGAAAGTGCCGGAATGAAGACTACCTGGCATCCCGTCTTTACACCATCCATCGTCAATGGAAAAATGACTCGGCGGAATGTCATCCATCGGGACGCCCCCAAGTCATTGGCCGCATCAAGAAGGGTTGGATTCATTTCATCAAGCGCATTGAATATCGGTAAGATCATGAACGGGATGAAAATATAAACCGAAACGAATATGAAGCTGAAATCCGTAAAAAGAATCTGCTGCTTTCCGATTCCTACCGCCTCCAGAAAACCATTCGCCACACCATACGTGCCAAAAATACCAATGAAGGCATAAGCCTTCAAAAGTAAATTGATCCAGGAAGGTACGATGATCAGCAAAAGCCACAACTGCTTATGCTTGGTTTTCGTTAACAAATATGCTGTCGGGTAAGCAACTAAAAGGGATATTCCCGTAATCAGGAACGCATACCAAAATGAGCTTAAAGTCATTTTTAAATATACTGGCGTAAAGAACTTTTGATAGTTAATCAAAGATAGATTGCCTTCAATATCAAAGAAGGAATAGTAAAGGATCAACAAAATGGGTGCGATCACGAATAAAGCAATCCATAGGACATAGGGTATGAAGTAAATATTGCGGGATATTTTATTCTTCATGACTTTCCCCATCATGATACGCTTCCAGACGCTTGTCGAATTCCTCTTCAGTTTCGCCCAATCGCATGACATGGATAGATTCTGGATCGAAATAAAGACCTATTTCATCTCCAACTGCCACTTTTCTCGTCGATTGGACAAGCCATTCATTTCCATCATGGTCATAGCAGCTGATTTCATAATGAACACCGCGAAATAGCTGGGAGTCCACCCGAACTTGCAGTTTCCCGCGATTGACGGTAGTAATCTCTAAATCTTCCGGGCGGATGACAATATCGACAGCTTCATTACTGTTCAATCCTTGGTCGACACATTCGAACTGTCTGCCGACGAATTCCACGAGGTAATCTTCAATCATTTTTCCTTTTACAATATTGGACTCACCGATGAAATCGGCAACAAATCGATTCAGCGGTTCATCATAAATATCCGTAGGGGTCCCGCTTTGCTGTATTTTCCCTTTGTTAAGGACAAAAATCTCATCTGACATCGCTAATGCTTCCTCTTGGTCATGAGTGACGAAGATAAACGTGATTCCAAGCCTCTGTTGCAGCTCCCGCAATTCATATTGCATTTCTGTACGCAATTTCAAATCGAGGGCAGATAGTGGTTCATCAAGAAGGATGACTTCCGGTTCATTAACGATCGCCCTGGCAATCGCTACCCGTTGCCGCTGACCCCCGGACATTTCCCTGATCTCCCGTTTTTCATAACCCTCCAAATTAACAAAGCTGAGGGCTTCCTTCACCTTTAATTCCACTTCCGAATTTTTCATTTTTTTTATCCGAAGACCAAATGCTACATTTTCAAACACATTTAAATGCGGAAAAAGTGCATAATCTTGAAATACCGTATTCACTTGCCTTTTATTGGCTGGCACATCATTGATCTTTTTTCCTTCAAAGTAAATATCACCTTTGGAGGCTTCCGTAAAACCGGCAATCAAGCGAAGGATCGTCGTCTTCCCACACCCAGAAGGACCCAAGAGCGTATAGAACTTCCCCCTCTCGATTTCAAAACTAACATTATCGAGAACTACCGTATCATCATCGAATTGCTTCGTAACCTGATCGAAGCGTATTATATTCCCGTTTGCCATAGCTTCTTCCCTCTCTCCATTACCTTACTCATCACTCTTCAACGATTGCATTTGTTTTGAATTCTATAAGTAAGATTCCGTCACCACGAGTAATAACTCGGACGGACCTTCAAAATCATTGATGATTTGATGTTCATCTGAAGCATGAAAATAAATCGATTCCCCTGCTTTGACGAAATACGTATGTTTACCAAGCTTTACAATGATTCTTCCGCTTAATACATAGCCGAACGTTTCCGACAAGGATGGTTCAAATTGTTTGAACTCCCCTTTTTCCTGGAGAGTCAGTCGTATAGGTTCCATTTCCTTCTCATTCGATTCAGGCACGAGCCACTGGATTTGATACCCGCGTTCTTCATCGATGAAAAATGTTTGTGCCTCTTCTTCATACACTACTTTTTGGACCTGATCCTCTTCATCGAAGAACTGCTTCGGCTTGCAGCCAAGCACTTCTAAAATATTGAAAAGAGTTTCAATTGAAGGGGAACTAAGATCCCTTTCCAACTGTGAAATATATCCTTTGCTTAAATCCGTTCTTTCCCCCAATTCTTCCTGGGTCAATCCTTTTTTCAAGCGAAGATTCTTTATTTTTTTTCCAATTTGCATCATATTACCCTCAATCGGTTTACTTATAGTAAACCCAAAGTAGATAAAGTTTTATATAAGTAAACTTTCAGTTTAATTTTACGAATATCATTATACAGGAAATGATGGAAACTTCAAACAGAATTTCCAGTCATGATAAAAAAGGACCGCCACATGGCAGTCCTTTCTGATTTACTATTCATGTTTAGAAAGTATCTTTATCACCTTAATTTTAAAAATAGGTAAAAGGGTTTTATCTATAAGGTAAAACAAAGTTGATTGGAGCGTAAGGTACGAGACTCCTGCGGGAAAGCGCGCCGAGGAGGTTCCCGTACCGCCCGCGGAAAGCGAGTGCCTGGGGTAGAAATCAACGTTCCAATTTTACAAACACTCAAAAAAACTGTAGATAATTTTCCCCGAGTTTGTCTAAAGTCTGAGACCGCTACCTGGCAGTCCCCCTTTTACAGCTTCAGACATATCTCTTGCGCTTTCTTTTCCCCATCTGCAATACAGTCCGGGATTCCGACACCATTGTATGAACAGCCCGCAAGTAAAACATTCGGATAATTCTCGGAGATTTTCGCCTCCAGGGATTCAACGATTTGAGGATGTTTTATATGGTAGTTCGGCATATTTTCATGCCACTTCGTCACTTCACTCGTAATTGGTTCCCCAGAAATACTTAGACTGTTTTTAATATCGCGTAAAGCCACAGAGATCAATTCCTGGTTTGTAAGGGACCGTAATCGTTCATAGTCCGGACTTGAGCTTTTATAAAAAAGCCTGACCAAAAGCTGACTGTTTTCAGAAGTATGCTCCCATTTCCGGCTTGTCCAAGTACATGCATTGCAGATCAAATCACTATTGTCACCTGCAATGAAACCTGTCCCGTCCTTAGGAAGCATGCTGTCCGGGATATCGAATCCAAGATAAACGCTAATCATCGAACTATTGATCAAGCTGTCGAAGTCCTCATCCAAGTCCCGATCACCCAATAATTTCTGGGCAATTGTATGCGGTGTACTCAATACGATAAAGTCAGTTTCCAGCGTTTCACCGTTTGCCAAAGAAATGATATACCTCTCATCATTTCTTCCAATTTCATCTACACTGACCCCTTTTAAAATCTCGACACTATCGAGGCTTTCCTCAATTCGTTCAATCAATGTTGATAAGCCATTTTTAAACGAAAGGAATTTCTTATTTCCCTTGCTTTGGTATTTCTGCTTATTTTCCGATAGACCGCGTATTATACTGCCATATTGATTTTTATAATCCAGCATCTCTGGCAGTGTTTTGGCAATGGTCAATTCATTTAATTTTCCTGAGTAAACGCCAGATAGGACAGGCGATATCTGCTTTTGCACCAATTCCTTACCTAAGAAGCTTTCAAGAAATAAACCGATTGAGTCATTCTTCGTAAAGGTCTCATTTTTTGTATAGAAATCCTTTAAGGCGTCAACCTTCCCTTGGGCGGAAATCAGATCACTTTTCGCCAGCGACTCCAAGCTCATTGGTATTCCGAATAGGGCATCTTCGGGGATTCCCTTCAGCATCCCATCTGTATGGATAAATGATTTTCCCGTCGCATTATAGACAACTTGATCCTCTAGGTTCAATTCTTTAAGAAATGGTTGTATATTCTGTTTCCTGGCGACAATCGAATCGGCTCCGGCTTCAATTTTAAAAGGACCATCATGCACAGTCCTTATTTTACCGCCTAGTTCCTCATTTCCTTCTATTAATATTAATCGTACGGAGAGACTCCTCGCTTTAACTGTTTTTTGTATATAATACATGGTTGATAAACCGGTAATTCCTCCACCTACGACTACGACCGTTTTCATTAGGACTACACCTCGATTAACGAATTTTGCATTAAGTAAAGTGTACCATAAGGCAGCGGCATTTATTAAAAGCGGCCCCTCCAAATCAATGGTTTCATAATGAAACCTGTAACAAATTGGACAAAAAAAGACCTCCCCTCTTTGGAAAAAGTCTACATGCCAACAATATTTATTATTCGTCCTTATTCCTTGTTAAGCGTTTCTAATCTATATTCCATTATCTCCATCAACCCGCTTCTGCCTACCTTTCGAATCCCTGTATCCTGATACCCCGATTTCGAATAAAGCGTTTTTGCAATCACGTTCATGACGTTCACTGCCAGAATGATCGAATCCTTGTTTGGAAAAATCCCTTTTGCGTATCCCGGAAGGATTTGCAAGGCTTTCTTCGCAATCCCTTTGCCTTGATGTTTTTGATCAACAAGAAATCCACGGAGTAATATCGCTTTTTCATCGCTGGTGAAAGGGGTGATGTTCTCGCCAATGTGTAAAACGAAAAAGCCAACCGGAATACCCTCAGCCAATATTACGATAGGATGCCTGTCGCAATCTTCCCGGCAATATTTGAGTGACTCTTCCGGCAGAGCTGAAAAAGGGGTTTGTGTATCCGGTAAATAAAACTGGGAAAGCTGGTGAAGATGTTCCGGTAAATAAGGCGTTAAGGTGATGGTCTCGATATCCTTGTCCTGTTTCATTAAGTGACACCCTCTTTCATCAATTATTGGATACAATAATGATTCGATGCCCCGTCCGATATTCCCTTCACAAACCGGAAGGAGCACTGCCGAATATATCGGCAGTGCTCCCTCTGTTAATCAATGTGTATTTTCATTGATTGTCAGTGCTTCTCGTAAATTGATTTGCTGGCGGAGTATGTTGGCAACATCACGGGAGATTTGTCGTTTTTCAAACATATCCTGCACTTCGTCCCGTTCTGCCTGGATCGCTTTATAGAATAGCTCTCTTTCATATTCGGCCATTTTACTCGGGGTACGGCCTCTATTTTCACGTTTGCACTTTAAAATCAACACTTTATACTCTTCTATGATCATCGAGGATGTCTTATGATTATCGGCTGTAATTCCGGCTTGTATCTCTTGGATGGCAGCTTTATACATCCTGATTTTAAGATCTCTGACCTTTTCCAACCTCTCAAGATTGATTTTTCTTATTTCATTTTTATTAGGGAAAAATAATTTTAAAACCCTCAGCATACTTCTTCTGAAAAGCGTAACTGTCCTGAAAAAACGGAACTTCAGTCGATTTGTTACGGCACCTTCCATACGCTGGATGTATTCCTTGCATATATACGCCGTTTCCCGGTCCACTTTTTCATCCTTAATAAGTTTATCCAGGAATCTTTGCTCTGCTTCAAGGGCCTTAAAGCGAAGGTCCTTCTCTTCCTCCCTTAATGCAGCTGGTTCTTTCTCTTGTTCTACATAGGACAGTTCATTGATCTTGGTACAGTACCTCGAAATGATCGATAAAGCCGCTTCCCGGTTTTCATCTGTCATTTGGGACTCAATCACGCGAATAGCAGCTTGATGTGAGTGAATGGCAGCAGCTTTCGTTTTGTCAGCCTGCTTGTCCACCACTTCCTCTTCTTCGGACCGTGCCACGATTGGCAGGAATACACTAGCAACAATCAAGGTCAGCAATATGACACCTGCTGCAATGAAAATGATTAACGAACGCTCAGGAAAAGGACTTCCATCCGCCAACACATATGGAATCGAGAACGAACCCGCTAACGTAACAGCTCCGCGAACACCGGAAATGGTAATGATTCCAGCAGCTTTGAAATCTGGTTTTTGGGCTCCCGCTTTTTTCGTCATCCAACCAATCGACCAGGCAGCCGTAAGCCAAATGAATCGTAAAGCGAAGAGGAAAAGTGTAATGATCACGATATAAAGGATCACTTGTCCATTATTGAAGGCTGGATCTTGAAAGATAGTTTTCGCAACGCTTGGGATTTGCAGGCCAAGCAAAACGAATACAAGACCATTCAATACATATAAAATGACGGACCATGTACTCTTTGAAACGACCTGAAGTTCTACAGTTGGTGATATTTCCCGATCTCGTTCAATGGCATGGACAATTCCCCCAGCCACGACCGCTAAAATCCCAGAAAGGTGGAAATGTTCCACAGCGAGGAAAATAATAAAAGGAGTTAGGATTTGGATCAGCATATGCATCGTGACATCTTCCATCCCTAAACGGCGAAGAAATACACGAAGCCTGATAATGATGAAAGCTATTATTGCTCCACCTACAAACCCACCAATTGCAATCCATATGAAACTGAAAGTTGCGTCGACTAAGGAGAAAACACCAGTGACTGTAGCTGCAACGGCAAACTTAAAGGCAACTAAACCTGAGGCATCATTCATTAGCCCTTCGCCCTCGAGAAGGTGCATGATGCTCTTCGGTAACTTGACCCGGCTCGCCAAAGCGCTTACTGCCACTACATCCGTAGGTGACAAAATGGCCGCTAAAGCGAACGCTGCCGGCAATGGTATCGAGGGGATCATCCAATTAATTAAATAACCGCCTGCCCAAACCGTTATGAATACCAGGCCTAGTGCAAGCATTAGAATGGGTGCTCTCAACTTCCATAGTGCTGTTCGGGGTACATTTTTGCCATCATTGAATAATAGGGGTGCGATGAATAGTAGCAAAAATAATTCCGTCTCCATCTCAACATGCATACCGAGGGGTAAAAGTGCCAAAATGACACCCAGTGCTATTTGTATCAATGGTACAGGTATAAAGGGTATAAAATGGTTAATTACATTAGACACTCCAATCAATATAAGAAGAGCTAATATAACAAGAAAAAACTCCATACAAACATCAAACTTCCTCTCTCATCTATAATCATAACTATAAGCGTAACATATGTATACCAAGTCATTCATGCATTAACTATTCTAACCCTGAATCCTCCTGAATAATGATACCTTTTATAAAAGGGAAGGAGCTTACGTTGTGCACGATGAACATCACAAATCAACTCCATCAACAAACTTGGATAACCGCATAGAAAAAAAGCTGATTGGCTAACCCATAATCAGCTTTTCCCACATGATAAATGACAATGAACCCACATAACAAGTTATTTAGTTCCCGGGACAAAGAGACGAAGATGTTTGTGCAGTACATTTGCCTGGAAAGGAAGAAGAATGCCTTCATCGCCATCGATATTGACTGCAAGTTCCTCTGATGTCGTTAAATGGAGCTTGGATGTTTTAATATATTCAACTTCGTCATTCCCCATGATCTCCCCCCTAATCAAACTGGGAATGATCTTGACGATGAGAGGAAGAGATAAATCCTTAATGATGAATGTGTGCAGCTTTCCATCATTCACTTCCGCCTCTGGTGCAAGTTGTTCGAAACCGCCGACAGAGTTAGTCATTGTTGCAATTAGTAAATGAGCCTCGCCCATCCACTTTCCCTGATCATGTTCAACCGTTAAAGGAAACGGAGTCTTTTTAATGATCGCTTTTGCTCCTTCAATGAAATATGCAAAAGATCCCAGGCGGGTTTTTTGTTCAACGGTAACATTATAGGTGGCCTCGGCGATCGCCCCTACTGCCAACACATTCATGAAGTAACGGTCATTGATCTTCCCTATGTCCGATTCCTTAATATGCATATCCTTCAATATCTCGATGGCTGCATTGGGATTCAGGGGTATTCCCAAAGATCTAGCGAAATCATTGATGGTTCCTAATGGAATGATTCCGAAAATTGGCCGATGCTGCTGCTCGCCCAAGCCATTCACTATCTCGTTCACCGTTCCATCCCCACCCATGGAAATGACTGCATCGAACCTCTCTGAACAGGCCTCCTTGGCAAAACCCGTAGCATCCCCCTCTCCTTCCGTTTTACGAACGCATACCTCATCAAAAATTTCACCAAGTGCCTTTTCCGCTTTCGGCAAAATCTTTCCTGCCTTCTCCTTACCTGAAGATGGATTGACTATAATCATCGCTTTCGACATATGCTACCTCCCATTATTGTACTTCTACTAGCAAGTTACCTCTTTACTGATGTATTAAAACCACACAGACAGGAACTTACACATAATCGCTGCCGCTTGGCTGACATATTAGAACAAGCTCTTATATGTTACATGCACTGTGAAACAGGCATTCATTGATCACTTCTTCCTGTTTCTCATCTGTTACATTAATGCCTATCTCAATCGATTGAAAATTGCCTGTCCCTTTCACTCCCTCTTTGTTTTTTCCTTTTATAAAAAGCATTATATCTTCCATTTCCTACTTGCCGTGAAGAAAAACAAAAAAGTAAATAGATGATAAACCCCTTCCCTATAGGGTTTTCAGACTGTCCGCGAAATAAATTTCAAATTTTCTGTAAAATACCTATACATTTTCCAAATTCGGGTATATACTGTATTATAACAACAAGCAAACAGGAAAAACTGTACTATAAAGAGGGGGAGCGAGACATGCAAGCAAATCAATCAGATCTACTCATAATCGATACATTTAAACATTGCCCGGAATGTGGTGAAACACATGTGGACCACTCAGATTCCTATCTGATGGAATGCGATCGCTGCCTTTCCAAACGTGAAGAATAAAGCGATCGGAAAATATATATTAAAAGGAGGAAATCATCATGCAACGGAAAAAATCCATTGAGTTTTTTAACAATATCCCTGCTAAACATTGCCCCGAGTGCGGTGACCATATTATTGAGCATGCTGAATCCTACTTAATGGAATGTGACCGCTGCCTTTCCAGACGCGAAGACTGATTAAACCAAATCAAAAAGGAGGAACCATCATGCAAACTATAAATCCACTGGAATTCTTCAGGACGCTGCCGCCTAAACAATGTACGGAATGCGGAACCCATATCACTGAACAAGCTGAATCCTACTTAATGGAATGTGACCACTGCCTTTCCAAACGCGAAGACTGATTAAACCAAATCAAAAAGGAGGAATCATCATGCAAACCAAAAACCCATTGGAATTCTTCAGGACACTTCCGCCTAAACAATGTACGGAGTGCGGAACCCATATCACTGAACAAGCTGAATCCTACTTGATGGAATGTGATCACTGCCTTTCCAAACAAGAAGACTGATTAAACCAAATCATAAGGAGGAATCATCATGCAAACTAAAAACCCATTGGAATTCTTCAGGACACTTCCGCCTAAACAATGTACGGAATGCGGGACCCATATCATTGAACAAGCTGAATCCTACCTCTTGGAATGTGACCGCTGCCTTTCCAAAAAAGATGAATATTAATAAAAGATGCTGACATCAATAAGCTATATAGGCGATTTTGATGTCAGCATTACCTTGTTATCTGCCTCCCTTTCCTTGCATTCAAAAAAGGATGTCCTCGGGACACCCTTCAGCCGTACTTATTTTTTATCTCCCAATATAATTGTCTACATATTTTCCACTGATCTTCCTGCTGCTGTATTGTAAGAAGTCCAATGCAAAAATCATGAATTCAAGGCCTAGACGCTTATCTGAACGCATAAAATCAGAACCTAGCAGTTTCTCCAATTTTTCAAGCCTATGATATAGCGTTTGCCTGACAATGAATAGTTGTTTCGATGTTTCCTGTTTAGAACCGTTACAGGCAAGGTAGGTCTTTAAGGTAGGCATTAGCTCACCATTGTTTTGCTTGTCATATTCAATGACAGGCCCTAAATATTCGTACACCGTTTCCTCCAGATTACCATGTTTATTTATCAGCGAAATCATGCGATGCATATGTAAGTCCTGATAAAAGAAGCTCCTGTTATCCTCTGGTAACGTATCCTGAAGCAGCAAGGTCTCACGGGCCGTTTCATAACTTTTATAAATCTCACTTAACTTTTGAACATGCTTTCCAAAACCAATGGAAAGCAGACCCATACGATTACGACCGCTTGCATCCATTTTCATGATTCGATCCACCGCGCTTGTAACCCTTGATTTCCAATCTTCAGATGAACGATTATCACCCAAAATAAAAACAAGATGCTGATGTACTTCCATGGAAAATATCTGAAAGCCGTACTGTTCAAAAATCGTTCTAAACATTATCTTAAAATAAGTTCCATCTAATTTGGTGGAACTTTTATTATACTTTGGGTGTTGTTTGCAAATGCAAACAATTCCGCCATCCAACTGCATTTTCGGATCAATATAGGAAAGCCTCTCCCGGATTGCTTCGTCACTATATTCACCTTCAATCCAATTTGTAAGCCATTTACTTTCTTCCGACATTTTCTTTTCTTCTATATATAACTCCCTTAATAGATGCTGTGCCAATGCGGTAGCCGTTCGATCCAAGATCAGTGAATCAAAATCAGTCAATTCTCTGTCGTTGCTGCAAATGAGCAGTTCCGCATAATTTTCACCGAGCACTTGAATCGGCTGTCCAAGAACGGTTTTATCCAATTTCCGCTTCTCTTCGTATATGTCCGCTACCATTTGATAGGTTATTTTTTTCTTTATTTTTGGAATGCTGGCTATATCATTTTCATTAAAGATAAGAATAACCTGTACATTTAAATAGCTGTGGAGAAATTTTAGAATTGGTTCATAATGGTCAATTTCGAGGAGATTTTTATTTAGCTGCTGGGAGTAGTTTTCTAAGTTGGAGATCATCTGATATTGTTTATTGATGATAAGGGAATGAATATCCTGGGTGATTTCTACGAAAGGGACTTCTTCATGAAATAGGATGATAGGGAATTGCCGTTCATTTGCGAGATCAATGGCACATTTCGGCACTTCCATGATGTTGGCGCCAATCTCTATACAGAGTCCAGCTGCATCGCATTCAATTAACTGCCTTAAGTAGGATAGAAATGTGTCATCGCAATCTTTCCACCCTAAACCGGTAGTCAGAATCAGTTCGTTTCCATTTAACAAATGGCTGATTTGGGTGACTTCCATGCAGTGTACCCACTTCACTTGACGCTTTATCCCACTTCTTCCTGCAATTATATCCGTCAGATTAAAATGCTTGCGTGTTAGAATTTCCTCGATTGTAATCGATGTATTCATCCATCCACATCCTTTTATAAAACTGCTTTAAAACCTATTATAAACGGACAACCCTTAAATCTCCAGACACTTGTTAGAAAATCTAACGTCAAAATTCTACAAAAAACTCGAACAAAAAGGACCCATTCGTGAGGAATAGGCCCGGTCCATAACTATTTCAATTCAATTTTTTTTTGAAAAGCAATGTAGAGAAGTATTTCCTTCCTTCCGGGGTTTTGATGTTCAATTGCTTCCATTCCTGCTTCGTTCCTTCAATCAGTTCAAAATCGAGAAAGGCTCCACTTAAACTTTCGGAAACCCGGGTGATTCGATATCCTCTTTCAAGTAAAAAATCGATTTGTTCCCTTTCTAAGCGATACTCTTGATATTCGGACATTTCCATTCCCCCTTTTTCACACGTTCTCCTTGCCGGTTGAAGCCGTAAAAACCATCTCTTCCTCAAGTCCTGGACCTTTTTCGATTTTCCAATCCCTGCCGACGGAAATACCTAAATATTTCTCATCGCTGGGATCAATGATTTCAGCTTGTTCATATTGCTTGAACCACCAATACTTGGCTAATATATAATAACTTGCACCGCCGAGAACAAAGCCAACAATAAACGAATAATTTGAAAAAACCATTGCACCGATTCCTCCAATCACCCAAGAAATGATTCCTGCCCAATTCACTCCATTCAAGTATTTATACTGGCCTTCGCTCTCATAGAGTTCTTGTACATTCACTCGCCGTTTACGGAGGAAATAGTAATCCGCTACCAGGATGCCGACAATGGATGCCAGGATTCCGCCTATTATTAATAAAACTTCTATGATGATGCCGAACAGGCTCCATGGCTGAACTACTATCCCAATCACCCCCGCTACAACGACCCCCGCCCAAAATGGCATTTTAGGACCCATGACATTGGAGAAAATGGTAGCTGCTGGAATGACGTTGGCCGTAGTATTCGTCGACCATTGAGCAAATACGATCATGATTAAAAGGACGCCGAGAGCAATTCCGCTTGCAGATCCTTGTATGGCAACTACAGGATCATAATTGGAAACGGCCATATAAGAAACCGCTCCGATAATCACCATGAACGTCTGAGTGATGGGATAGGTGATAATATTCCCAATTATTTGCCCCTTATTGCGCTTGAACCAATTTTTTTCATTTTTTGGTGCCTTTATATAGCGGGAAAGCGTGGGCATATCTGCAGTCAACGTGCCCCAAAATCCCATATTTGCCATAATGACGACCATGAAAGCCGTGCCGGCAGCCCCGCCGGTGACCGGACTTTCAATCCAGGACCATACATCTCTTCCTTGGGCTACAGCCTGATCGGATAGAGTGAAATACATCCAGCCGGAAATTAAAATGATGACGGGCGCAGCCAAGTCGGCGAATCGTTCTATCGACTTTATTCCCATTGCCGTATTCACTAATTGTAAAACGGCAAAAATGAGGAAGCAGATAAACCAATTATCAAAATCAAAAAGGGTTGTGAAGATAGCATTCATGGCAGTAGCTCCAAAGTAAGTATTCAGGCCGAACCAGCATGACGCTACAAAACCCCGTACAACCGAAGGGATGTGGGTGCCAATCGTACCGAACGGCGCCCTCATATAGACTGGAAAGGATATTCCATGTTCAACACCAATATCCCCTGTCATTGTCATCAAAAAGCCGAGAACCACACAGGCAATGACCGTTGCAAGAACGACCCAGCCTAAGGATAAACTTTGGACACCGTTCCCACCGATTGCGAAGGCTGCCAATACTACAGCCATCCCCACCCAAATGAAACCAAATCCGGCTGCACTTATGTTTTTCTCACTATGAGGTATAGGCAGCAAATCGGGAGACTTTAAATAATCTTTCTTCTCACCCATAGAAAATCCCCCTAAATTAATTTGCAAGATTCCTTACCGAAGTTAGACTGGAAGCTTTTTCCCTGCATCTGGCTTCAGCGCCGCATTATATTTTGCCCTTTTCAGGAATTGCCCTTTTCCAGCTTCGCCTACAAATTGTTTGTCTTTAATGACGAATTGACCTCTCGATAAAACGGAAACAGGTTCACCTGTAATTTCCATACCTTCAAACGCATTATAATCCACAGCCATATGATGGGTTTCAGCAGAAATGGCCCTTTCAACTTTCGGGTCAAAAATGACAATATCAGCATCCGAACCTACTGCAATCGTCCCTTTCTTAGGGAATAACCCAAATAGTTTGGCAGCACGCGTAGAGGTCATGTCGACGAATTGATTCAAGGTAATACGCTCTTTCATGACCCCTTCAGAAAAGAGGATACTCATGCGGTCCTCAATCGTTGGGCCACCGTTCGGTATTTTCGTGAAATCTTCACGCCCAAGTTCCTTCTGTCCCTTAAAATCAAAAGAGCATTGATCGGAGCCGATCGTTTGCAGCTGTCCCGTTTTCAAAGCATTCCATAGCACTTCCTGGTTTTTCTTCTCCCTTAAAGGCGGGGACCATACATACTTAGATCCTTCGAAATGGGGCTTTTCAAGATAAGACTGGTCAAGGACCAAATATTGCGGACAAGTCTCCCCCCAAATATCCACCCCTTTATTTCTTGCCTCAGTGATCTTTTCAACCGCATCTTCACAGGTGACATGAACGACATAGAGCTGGCCATTTGCCATTTCCGTCAGTTTAGCAGCCCGTCCGGTTGCTTCCCCTTCAAGCTCCGGAGGCCTTGTTAATGCATGGTAAATTGGATCGGTGTTACCTTCAGCTAGCGCCTGCTTTGTAAGATAATCGATGACATCACCATTTTCAGCATGAACCATGACAAGTGCGCCAAGTTCCTTTGCTTGCAACAGAGTGCGGTATAGCGTGGCATCATCAGCTTGAAAAACATTCTTGTAAGCCATGAACACTTTAAAGGAAGAAATCCCTTCATTATCGATGATACTTGGCAGCTCAGCCAATACATCATCATTAATCTCACTGATCATTAAATGAAAACCATAATCTATGGCCGCTTTTTCATTTGCCTTTTCATGCCATGTTTCTATCGCTTTCTTTAACGGCACCCCTTTTTCGGTCAAACAAAAGTCGATGATCGTTGTCGTGCCTCCATATGCAGCAGCAATCGTACCCGTTTCATAATCATCCTTTGTCGTTGTCCCGCCAAACGGCATATCAAGATGTGTATGCGGATCAATGCCCCCCGGAAAAATATAAGCGCCTTTTGCATCAATGATTTCGGCCCCCACAGCCTGCAGATCCTTGCCAATCATTGCAATCTTCTCATTTTCAATCAATATATCGGCTTGATACGTATCTGCAGCCGTTGCAATCGTTCCATTTTTAATGATTTTCTTCATATTCATCCCCTCCATCATTTTACGAAATCAACACTTTCACTGCTTATGCCCCCAAGGAACGATTGGCGTTCATTCCACGTCATTGGCGGTAATTCATTTGTCAATTCGATCATATCGATCGCCCCATCGGCCGGACAGACGATCGAGCAAAGATTACAGCCTACGCAATCTTCTTCGCGCACTCTCAAAAAGGAGCTGCCTGACGTGTCCTTTAACATATCTATACATTGATGAGAAGTATCTTCACAGGCAATATGGCATTTATTGCAGTTAATGCACACATCATTATTGATGCGCGCAACGACCTTATAATTAAGATCTAAATTCCCCCAGTCGGAATAGCGCGGTACGGACTTACCGACAATATCCATCACGGAGGAAATCCCTTTTTCATCAAGGTAATTGGAAAGTCCATCAATCAAGTCTTCTACTATTCTAAAACCGTGATGCATGGCAGCCGTACAAATTTGCACTCCAGTCGAACCCATCAATAAAAATTCCACCGTATCCTGCCAATTTGAAATCCCGCCTATTCCGGAAATGGGAACATTTATCTTTTTATTCCTTGCACACTCTGCCACCATATTCAAAGCAATCGGTTTCACAGCGGGACCACAATACCCTCCGTGAGCCCCCTTGCCGCCAACATGGGGAATCGTATTCCATGAATGGATATCCACTCCTGCCAAGCTATTGATCGTATTGATCATGCTTATTGCATCCGCACCGCCGCGCACCGCCGCTTCAGCCGTAACCGTAATGTCGGTTATATTCGGTGTAAGCTTGACGATGACAGGTTTGGATGCAGCTTCCTTCGCCCAGTATGTTTGCTTTTCCACAAGTTCTGGAACCTGTCCCGAAGCAGCTCCCATCCCACGCTCTGCCATACCGTGCGGGCAGCCAAAGTTCAACTCGTAACCATCGACCCCTACATCTTCTATACGCTTGATGATTTCATGCCACTTTTCCTGTTGCGGCTCCACCATCACCGATGCAATGATTGCATGATCAGGGAACCTTTTCTTCGTTTCATATATTTCCTTCAGATTCACTTCAAGCGGACGATCCGTAATCAATTCTATATTGTTGAACCCGGCAACTCTTTGTCCATTAAAGCTGACCGCTGCAAAACGTGATGAGACATTCAGGATGGGATCACCCAATGTCTTCCAAACAGCTCCTCCCCAGCCAGCTTCAAATGCGCGCTGAACTTGATAACCCGAATTAGTAGGTGGTGCTGAAGCAAGCCAAAAAGGATTGGGAGATTTAATACCTGCAAGATCAATTGATAAATCAGCCATGATAAGCCTCCTAATTTTCATAGTTATTAAGCAATATCCACCGATTCGCCATTTAAAATCGAGTCAATTTCATAGGCTGTCTTCTTCCCTTGCTGGGCAGCTGAAACAACCATTGCCTCACCTTGGCCTTTTCCGAAGATCACGTCACCGCACGCAAAGACCTTTTCATTCGATGTCCTGTAGGAATCCCCCTCCAATGTAACGACACCATCATCATGTTGAATGCCGAACTGTTCAATCAATCCTACATACCTGGATTGGCCTATAGCACGAATGACCCCATCGACCGGTATGACGAACTCCGATCCGGAAATTTGGACTGGACGGCGCCGGCCATCTTCCCCTGCCTCGCTAAGCACCATCTTCACGCACTCGATGCCCGTAACCTGACCGCTTTCATCCGATAGGATCCTGGAGGGATTAGTCAGCCAGTGAAACCCGACACCATCTTGTTTGGCAAACTCATATTCAAAATCATAGGCTGTCATTTCCTTTTGGGTACGACGATAAATAATGCTCACCTGTTCGGCGCCCAGGCGTACAGAACAGGTCGCGGCATCGATCGCCGTGTTTCCAGCCCCTATTACCGCCATCTTCTTCCCAATGAATTTATCAGTGATTGCCCCTGTTTTCGTTGCTTTTACGAAATCTATCGCATCATAAACTTCAGCCAAATCCTCCCCTTCAATTCCAAGCTTAGGGACATCGGACATGCCGATAGCTAAAATGACCGCATCATAGTCGGCAGTCAGCTGATTTGCGGAAACATCCACTCCAACCCGTGTATTCGTTTTAATATCAACATCCAAACTCTTTACTTGTTCAACTTCCCAATAAGAAATGCTCTGAGGCAAACGGAACGATACAATTCCGTAAGTATTCAATCCGCCTGGATTCTTTTCAGCTTCGAAAATGGTTACACTGTAGCCAAGCAAGGCTAACTCCCTTGCTGCAGACAAACCCGCCGGACCGCTTCCTACAATGGCAACTTTTTTGCCATTCTGCTTCCCGGCCTTGAATAGGGCTTGTTTATTTTGGATGGCCCAATCTGTGGAATAACGCTGGAGATTGCCAATCATGATTGGCTTTGTAGAATGGTTCAGGACACAAGCCCCCTCACATAACTCTTCAGTCGGACATACCCGCGCACAGCTGGCACCGACAGGATTGGCCGTCATGATCGTCTTGGCCGACCCCTTAAAATTTCCTGAAGCTATCTTCTTGATAAAACCTGGAATATCTATTCCGGTCGGACAGGCTTGGATACATGGGGCATCATAGCAGTATAAACACCGATTCGATTCTTCCAAAGCTTCCCTTGGGGATAAACCCCTCTCCGCTTCCTGAAAGTTAATCTCTAGGCCACCTTTTAACTGGCTCGTCATACTCATCCACTATTTCTCCTTCCAAAAATTTATTTTAAAAAATAAAAAGGGAGGAATTGCATGCATTTCTCTCTACTGTCCTCATATTAAAATCATTGCCAACATTGTTTTTCAATTTATTCAACAAACAGTCATGGCGATTTCCTAGCCAAAATTCTCTCATTCCGTTTATTATTTTCTATCATTCTCTCACTGGCCACGCCTCGGTCCCTGCTTCCTCCGGCCATAAAAAGCCCCCCTACTAATCTTAAAAACTCAAATCCTGATGATTATCAGAGAAATGAGTATTCTTTATTTTATAATGTTAAAAAGCAAGTTACATTATACAAAGTGTAAAGCATTTCCAGATGCTAGATATGCAATATGTAATATTCATGTTATATTTCCTAACAATAAACGATAAACATCGGCATTTTTCTACATCAAACGTACTTTTCATCATACTTACTGATATTCTTTGGATGATTTGTTCTGATACCTGCTTATCAACACTTTGTCCACATAAAAAAAGCCCAGAAACTCATTTCAAGGTTTCCTGGGGCTTTTCGCTTTTATCCACAACTTATTCACATATTATATGGCAGTATTCTCTTTTTCTGTGCATAGCAGAAGCATTTTAACAAAAGTTATCCACACTATCGAATCTACTTTTCCACTTATCAACAAGCCGTTAACACTTTATCAACAGAAAGGTTCATTCTGGATGAATAACGTATCGTTTATATTTCTCATAATCCGTTTTCTTGCACTCAAGCTTAATTCGATATCCGTTTGACTCATATTCAGTTTCCGTTATGTGTCCATTTTCATTGAAATAGGAAACCAGCTGCCCTTGATCATATGGAATCAGCATTTCACAGTGAGCATAGTCGACAAAAATATGCTTGCGAATTTGATTTATCAATTCCTCGATGCCGACTTTGTTTTTTGCTGACATATATACAGAGTCACGATTCACCTGAGGGATTTCCAAATCGGTAAGGTCCGCTTTATTATAGGCAAAAATCGTTGGAATCCCTTTAATGCCTATCTCATTTAAAGTCTTATCCGTTATCTCTATTTGCTGCTCATGATTTGGATTGGAAAAATCGACAACATGGATCAACAAATCCGCTTCTACCACCTCTTCCAATGTGGATCGGAATGCTTTCACGAGATGATGGGGCAATTTAGACACAAATCCCACCGTATCCGTCAATAAAAATTCCTTATTATCCGGCAGCGGAATGTTTCGGACGGATGTTTCAAGCGTAGCGAACAGCATATCCTTCTCAAACACCTGCTTCTCGGCTGTTGGATGGAACACCTCGATCAATGCATTCATGATTGAAGATTTGCCTGCATTGGTATAACCGACTAAGGATACGACAGGGATGGCATTCTTTTTCCGCTGTTTCCTCTGCGTTTGCCGGTGCGCAACAAGGTCTTCCAATTCTTTATTCAAAACACTTATATTTTCCTCGATTCTCCTGCGGTCAAGCTCTAGCTGCTTTTCACCTGCACCTTTGTTTGTACCGACTCCGCCACTCTGACGACCTAATGACTCCCTCAAACCTACAAGACGCGGGAGCATATACTGAAGCTTCGCCACTTCTACCTGAAGCTGTGCTTCCTTCGTTTTCGCCCGATGCGCGAAGATGTCCAGAATCAAGATTGTCCGATCGATCACCTTGCAATCCATGTCCCTCTCCAGATTACGAAGTTGCGAAGGGGAGAGCTGATCATTAAAAATGACGACATTAGCTTCTTTATACTCAACGAGATTCTTTACTTCCTCGATCTTCCCGGTACCGATAAAATGTGATGAGTTCACCCGATGCAAATTTTGTGTGATGGTCCCTGCAACCTCTACCTCACATGCTTCCGTCAAATTGGCCAATTCCTCCATTGAATACTCAAAATCCTTTTGACCGTTGAGATTAACTCCAACCAAGATTGCCCTCTGCTGTAATTCCATCATTTCAAATCCCTTCCGTACACACCTTACTCCCTATATTATCCTTAAAATAACCTATCATGCTGCCTAAAAGCCAGCACATTGTAGCATACCAGACATCGCTTGCATAACGATCGCCGCCAAATCTAAGTGTTTTTATCGGACTTCCTTTTACTCAACAAAAAAATAACAGGACCGATTAATTTTTTTCAAAGTTTCACATGAAACAATTGGAAAGCCGATAAATAAAAGCTCCCTGGTGCACCTTAAGATGCACCAGGGAGCCCATATTATTCTATTCTTTTATTCTCAATAACCTAAGACTGTTCAATGTAACTAATAACGTCGCACCCATGTCGGCAAAAATCGCCATCCAAAGTGTTAACCAGCCTGGAGCTATCAATAATAAGGCCAGGATTTTAATCACCAATGAAAACGTGATGTTCTGCTTAATGATTTTTAATGTTTTCCTGCTTAAGCGGATTGTATACGGCAGCTTCGATAAGTCATCACCCATTAAGGCGATATCGGCAGTTTCAAGGGCCGTATCTGTACCCGCCCCGCACATTGCGATTCCTACCGTGGAAGCTGCCAAGGCCGGAGCATCATTGACACCATCGCCTACCATGGCCACTCGATCATATTTTTGTTTCCATCGTTTGATGATGGTCAATTTATCCTGCGGCAATAGCTCCGCCTCAATCTCATAAACGCCAGCTGCCGCTCCAATTGCTTTAGCTGTTCCGATATTATCGCCTGTCAGCATGATCGTTTTTTCAATGCCCAATGCATGCAGTTTCCGAATAGCTTCCTTACTGCTTTCCCTTATTTCATCAGACACTGCGATGAGTGCCAGTAGCTTCACTTGATCGCCAAGCACCATCACCGTTTTCCCTGTATTTTGAAAGCCGCCAATTAATTCAAGCACATCATCAGAGAAAACAAAGCCTGCCTCTTCTTCAAAAAGATGGGGTTTACCAATGTAATAGATTTCTTGATTGATTTTCCCTTTTATGCCTTTACCGGTGATCGCAGTAAAATCCTCTACCAATAAAGAATGATAGTCCACATCGTGGGTTTCCGCCTTTTGAAGAATGGCCGTGGCAAGAGGGTGCTGTGATCTGCTTTCTAAAGCAGCAGCGATAACCAGCACGTCCTGTTCATTCAACACATCAGATAACACCTTGAAATCAGTCACTACAGGTACGCCCTTTGTTAAAGTACCCGTTTTATCAAACGCGATCGCCTTTAAGGCTCCCGCTTCCTCCAAATGGACCCCGCCTTTAATCAGCACCCCATGTTTCGCAGCATTTCCGATAGCCGTCACGATGGCGATGGGCGTAGAAATGACCAAAGCACAAGGACAGCCGACAACCAGTACAGCCAATCCCCGGTAAATCCATTCACTCCAATCACCGTTCATCGCAATCGGGGGTAACACGGCAATCCCCAAGGCAATGAGCATAATGGCCGGCGTATAGAATTTTGCGAATTTATCCACGAAGGCTTGGGAAGGGGCCTTTTCGGCCTGTGCTTCTTCAACAAGGTGGATGATTTTTGCAATCGTCGTATCCTCGACTCGCTTCGTGACCTCCACTTCGAGCAACCCTTCACCATTTAAGGTTCCGGCAAACACTTCACCCTCAACCGTTTTATAAACCGGCTCGGATTCCCCAGTAATGGCTGCTTGATTAAGTGTCGAGGCCCCTTTCATGATCCTTCCATCCATGGCAAGCTTTTGACCCGGTTTAACGATCATGATGTCGCCCACTTCAATCTCATCAACAGCAACCATCATTTCGTGATGCCCCCTGCGGATCAAGGCTTCTTTAGGTGCGATGTTCATTAATGATTCGATGGAATTACGGGCTTTATCCATCGAATATTTTTCCAGCGCTTCACTTATCGCAAATAGAATGACAACGGTCGCGCCCTCGCCCCATTCACCAAGCACGGCCGCTCCGATGATGGCAACCGTCATAAGTGTGTGCATATCAAAGCGAAGCCTTACAAGGTTTTTCAATCCATTGACAAATAATGAATATCCTCCAATTATGATTGCAGCCGCATAACCGATTACTGGCATGATGCTTCCATCAGGATATCGATTATCCAATATCCAGCTGACCAGCAATAGGATAACCGAGAACACCACTTTAATATTTTCTTTTTGCTTCCAAAATGGTTCCTTTTGCTTTACCTGTTCCTGTTCACCACGTATCTTCAGGTTATCAAAAGCCCCCGCCTTTTCAATCTCTTCGATAGTCGCGCTGCCCTGTACCGAAATCTTCGAGGCACCAAAGTTGATTTTGGCATCCTTCACACCCTCTAGTTCACGGACATTGTTCTCAAATTTAGCCGCACAATTCGTGCAGGATAGACCCTGGATACGATATGTTTTCAATGGGGACTCAGCCATCGACCCTTACCTCCTGCTGATGTTCTAATGCAATCAGAATCAATTGCTTTATATGGTGATCATCCAAAGAATAAAAAGCCAACTTTCCTTCTTTCCGGTATTTTACAATTGCGTGTTTATAAAGGGTACGAAGGTGATGTGACGTTGTCGCCATCGAAGCACCAATGATATTGGCCAGATCGCACACACACAATTCCTCGTCCGTACAGAGCGCATAAGCTATCTTCGCCCTATTTTCATCGCCTATAACTTTAAACAGCTTCGACATGCTGGATATATCCACCTGGCTCATTTCTTCTTGAATGCGATTAACCTTCACTTCATCATGCAGGTGAACATCACATATATCTTTCAGTTCCGTCATCTTCTCACACCTCTCATTCAAATCTTCGTTTGATTATAATATAACACAATTCCCTGAATATTCAAATCCATATTTGAATGTTTTGGAATCTTTTCTCCTTCCTTCAAGTTAGTGAAAGTGCCCTATATGTCTTTATATGTGGGTTTTTTTGGAGTGGCTCCCCTGGAATTTGCCGAGATGTCCTCTTTCCTATATTCAGGCGAAAAAAAAAGGGAGATAAATTTCTTTACGCCCCTTCAATCCAATGATTTCAGTAATTACCTATTGATAACTTGGTAAGTATAATATATTTAATTTAGTATTTTTTAGAAAAACTATGATATACTTAGTCAAACCTTTTTAAGCGTTTTACTTTACTTGTACCATTTACCCTGCTTAACGTTGAGCAGGGTTTTTTGTTATGCATTTTCACAAACCAAAAAAAAGACGGACCCTTTTACAAGGATCCGTCTTTTTTTGTTATTGAAATTATGCTTTTTGAACGTTAGAAGCTTGAGGTCCGCGTTGACCTTGTTCTACTTCAAAAGTAACTTCTTGACCTTCGTCTAAAGATTTGAAACCTTCGCTTTGGATAGCTGAGAAATGTACGAATACGTCGTCTCCGTTTTCGCGTTCGATGAATCCAAAACCTTTTTCTGCGTTAAACCATTTTACTTTACCTTGTTCCATTGTTGTTGCCTCCTAGTGCATCTAAGCACAATGTATTACTATCCTTGCTCTAAGTCATCATCGAAAACGAAAAGTAGTACTTTTAGTATCCTTAGTACCGAACAAAAATAATTAAGACTAAGCATAACATTAAATGGTAGCGATTGCAAATAGTTTGGGTAAACTTTTTTCCAGCAATTTTTAATAATCTCTAAATTCGTTTAAAATTAAGCAGTAACCAATGGACTCTATCTATTCAGAAAATGGCTTCATTACCTCTCACATGCATTCATCCAAGCAAAAACCTCTCGTATACAAAGTTAAGAGAGGATTTTGTAGATGTTTACTTTTTTCATTTTTCGGTAATGAACTTTTCTACCATTTCTTCTAAAATGGCCGATTCTTTTGCTAAATCTTCATTTTGTTCCTTCAATCCAGTCATTATGGTACTTTGTTGAATGGCAGCTGCCGAGATTTGCTCCGTTGTTGCGACTCCTTCTTCTGATATCGCCGCAATTTCCTGAATGGATGCCAGGCTTTCATCCGAAGACTCATTGATTTTTTTCGAATGGGCGGCTAATTGTTCTGTTCCTTTCAGCAATTTCTCTACGGATTCAAAGATCTTATTGAAAATCTCGCCATTGTTTTCCACTAAGGAAACACCATTTAATATATCCTGAAAACTCTCATCATTATTTTGGATGACTTTGGCTGTTTGTTCATTAATCCGCATAATGGATTCTGAAATGATATCGATGGATTCATCTGTTTGCACGGCCAGTTTTTGCACCTCTTGAGCGACTACGGCAAAGCCTCTGCCCGCATCCCCCGCCCGTGCCGCTTCAATGGAGGCATTAAGGGATAGCAGGTTCGTTTGAGAAGCAATCATCCTTATTAGTCCGATCACTTCATTTATCTTCACTACATCCTCTTCCAGGCTCACCAAATTGGCTTTATTCGCTTGGCCGTTTTCCATGATTTTATCCATCTGGCTCGTTACATCTTGCACTTGCTTACTTCCTTGTTCAGCAAGTGTATTCGTATGCATGGTAAATTCATTCATTTCATTCGTTTGCTCGTTCATTAAACGGATTGTATCCGATAAGTCACTGATCATATTGGATATTCGGTCAATATGATGGGCACGTTCTTCTGAAGCTTTTGCTTCTTCCGTTGTCCCAGTCACTATCTGGCCATAGGATTCCACCATCTCTTCAAAGGATTGTTGAATGGACACTGTCGTTTGATTCATCGTTTGAGCATGTTCACGGACATTTTTGATAATATGGGCCAAACTTAATCTCATATCTTCAAACCCATTTGAAAGGTCCCCAATCTCATCTCGTCTATCAACGGGAATCGATTTACTTAAGTCCCCTTTTGCCATTTCATTCGTGTAACCGACAAGTTCATTGACGGGTCCCGAGATCTTTTTCCCGATGACAACGGAGCATAGCACCCCCAATATAATGGCACTTGCAAGAAATAAGATATTGTAGAATATCATTGTGCTTTTCAATTCATCAATGAATTTTGCATCCATATCGATTCCGACAATCGCGTCCGTTCCTTCGATTGGTGTAAAGTATGACTTGTGTGTACCCCACTTATCTTTATATACTTCACTTAATACATCTTCTTTCCCATTTATCGATTTTGCCTGCTCCGGCGTGAAGGGGGATTCCACCATGTAGTCCTCGCTGCCGTTCAAGGCTACAATCATGTCGGTATCATTCTCCCGCTTCAAAACATAAACATATTCGATTCCCTTTTTATCTTTAACGAAGGCATCTAACTTCCGCTTGATCTCTTCTCCCCGTACCGAAGCTTTGTTTATCAAAGTGGGATTGAGGCTTGCTGCCAAACTGTGGGCATTTTCAGAAAGACGATCATCGAATTGCGGAAGGACATTCTCATTGATCATTTTATTAGTAATATAGGAAAAGCAAAGACCCATGGCCCCTGCGAAAAGTACGAAAGGAATAATATAAAACAAGAATAGTTTTGCCAATAGAGATTTTTTAGGATTCAGCTTTGAATATCTCATTTCCATGCCCCCTTAGTTAAAAACCAGATGTTTTATAGTCAAATATGGTATTAAGTCCAAATGAAGCAATTGGAGATTTTTATTCAAATCCTCACTTCTATAAAAGATGATTGCCATGCTCCGGTCATTTTGCAAAGGAAGCTGCCTATATTCCATGACATGTTCGAATTCATGGCGAAGTCCGTCATGATCAATGCGTGCAACATCTTCCAGATTTATTTCCAGCGGAACCTCTGCAAAGAAAAAGCTATATATATGATCGTCCATCTCTTCCAATATCCGATTCCAATCGGGTTTCGTCCCAGAAAAATAGTGTTCGTACATATTCATTCCATAGGCATGGTAACCTAGATCCGTTGTACCCGCCCCAGCAAAACGCAAGGGATTGATTTCGATCGGTATCACCCGGTTTCCTTTTTTGCGAATTTCAAAGTGTACAGGGTAATTCCTAAGTGGAAGGACCGTTTGGATATTCCTCATGAACTTTAGTGCATCATGATAGATTTCATTAATGGCCAGCTTGGAAGTATAATAAATTCGATCGGAAGTATCGTAATCATCCTTGAATAATCGTTTGAAGACATTCAAAATGACCGGTTCACCATCTTGATTGTAATAACCATCAATGGCATACTCTTCACCCTGAATCCACTCTTCTATTAAAACGGTCTGGGAACCGATCACCTCTGAATCATATAATCCATCCGAATGAAGTAAATCCGCTTTAAGCTGGTTCACGGCTATATCCCAATCCTGCTCATTCTTGACTTTGTGCACCCCTACACTTGAATAGCCAATATTGGGTTTGATAACTACCGGAAACGGTATTTGATTTTTATCCAGGTCACTTATTATGGATAAATCAATATCTTGGAAATAGAAATCAGGATATATAGATTTCGTCAAATTTCGTACCTGACTCTTATCCTTCAATAACTTTGACCATATGTATTCATTGCTATTCGGTTGAAAATGACCTAATAATGTTATGCCATTTTCGGAGTTTGTTAGAATTCTTTTGTCCATTTCCATGGACTTGAAAAATTCGGTATCCTTTTGAATGTTTAGCTTTTCTGATGTGAATCCGTCTCCCCATTGCCCTTGTTCCAATACTGGAATTTGCCTTTCCTCTAACACCTTTAGAAGAATTGGCGACACAATGGACTCATTCAAAATAATCATTTTTTCCACCTAACTTATACTGTTTTTTGTATCTCCATATTTAATCGGTTAAAACCGGTAAGTTTTTAGCGTAAATAGGTATTTATTATTAAAAAGGAATTAAAAAGCAAGATTTAACTGTGCCTTTTTACCTATACCACTTGACATAATGGTCATTTGGGACATGAAAAAAAGCCCAGATCTAGCCTTGAGGTCCTTACACATACCATCGAATATTTAATTTTCTTGTATCTTCATTAAAAAAAGCCGACACTATTTTAAGTGTCCGCCGCATTTTTTCAACTTTATCATTCAGAAAAGGTTCACACGAATTTTCGTGGAATAACTAAGACTAAATAGAAAAAATGCTCAGGAGTTCATATTCAATTCATAACTTCTTTATATACTTATCCTGTAATAAATATCAAGAAAGGATGTATTTACATATGTCAGAAGAAAAATCAAAAAGGATGGCGGATAACTCATTAAAGATAACCCTTTACCCTCAATTTTAACCCCTCTACTCCATTCACGAGTGATTTTCAATTCATTATTTATGGTGGATATTGTGAGCTCTCCCTCTTTCTCATAAATTTTAGAGGAATTCTCATCATACACCTTTAATACAGTTGTGTATGTGTAATCTATTGTTCCATTCTCATTTATACTTTGTTCTTCAAGATTCACATCTAGTACTTCAATGCTTTTTTTAAGTTCTTTTGCTACCAGATCTGGTATTTGATATTTACGGTCAGCGATTTCAGCTTTAAATTGTTCTTCGGATACATATCCTTTAATATTATCTGCTATTTCATCAAAAGTTGGAGGATTGGATGGATCTTTAATGGTATATAGTGCTGTATAGTAAGGGTTTTGCTGTAACAAGGGACCACAAAACCCAAGCATTAATTAAGAAATTAGGTGGTTGGTATAAATGTGCTTATGGAGAACGATTTATTTGCGAAGGTAGTCCGCACTGGAAAGGTTGGAGTATCTTAGATTACGTAACTGAAGGGGCAACTAAAAAGGTACAGGTAATCAAGGGACAAGCGTCGTATATGATAGATAGAAATTTAATTCGTCATACTAAAAACTCCACTTTATCTGGATATGTATTCTACTATAACGGATAAAAAAAGCGGTTTGTAATATTCAAACCAAGGCTATTAATCTGCACTGTTCCCGTTGTAGGACATATCTTCAAGAATCGGGCGCTATAATGGAATAGAAATGAACAAACTTCTTTATTAAAAAGTAACTTGATATATTAGGAGCGTGTTTTAATCAATCTTTTTTTTCAACACACGCTCCTAATATATGTGCTTTAGACGAATAATTTATAGAGTAACTCATCCAAGAATTATTTTTTAAATTTACGTTTGGACCCAATTGATACTATTAACCTAAATGAACAAATTTTTTTATCTTTCATAAACAGGACATCTAAAATTAAAAAATGGATAAAAGTAGGCTGAAGCACAAAGAAAAATACCGATATTATAATCTAATTAAAGCAAACTTACAATTATAAGGAGTTTCCACACCACTCCTCTTTTGGCCTAATGAAACTTACCCATTGTTCTTAGTCCGCACCTGTTCCAGAGCGAGGTTATCTTTAATTCATTTCTCTATCGTAGACATTCTTTTTAGACATAAAAATACCCCTATAGAGAATATTATCTAAAGGGATATTTTCAATGTTACATAACATGATGATTTAGAATAAAGTTTGATTAAAACACTTTTAAAAAGGTAAGTAGGCCTATTGGGTTCAGCTCACCTAATAATCCGCTTTTTTTATTTCCGCCAAAAAGTTGAACAGTCTTCCTTATCCAAAATATTAAACTCGATCATTTTTTCAAGTAATGAGTAATCAACCGGACTATCCCACTTGATACGTACCAACTGCTTGGTATGATCATAGCCAGCCTGCAAGATTTCATCAGAAAAATGATCAATCCCTGCCTTTTCAGGGGCAACAGCCAAATGATGTTTGGCTACACTAAAGCCAATAATATATGTGCCATGATCGGTAAACATAGGCTGATTCCACGCAATTTTCGGCATTAAATTTGGAAATTTCTTAGTTACCCAAGCCAAAACTTCTTCCGTTCGGTCCCTATGTTGCGGGTTATCAATATTCGCTAAAAATTCTGCAAAAGATTCCATGTCATTCCTCCTAAAATTAATAATTATTTATGAAATATGTAATTTTTCATGCCAATTCGCCATTTCATCAATTGAACCATTCGAAACATCATCCGTATCATCAATAATTTAATGCCTTATGGATTATGCTCTTAAAGATGCCGTGATTACCTACCGATGGATTCTTTATATACATTGCCCACCGATTTCTATTCCTCGGCCTGCTTTAAATCACTTGTCAACTTGAGAGGTTCTCGTTCTTTTAGACATAAAAAAACACCCCTTTAGCTAATCATAGCCAAAGGGGTGAAGCTTCACAACTTTTTTATAAACAGTCAAACTTTAAAATCTACATAACATACATTGCATTCATTCCAACTTACTCAACCGTTACACTTTTCGCAAGATTACGTGGTTTATCCACGTCACATTCGCGGTGCAAGGCTGCGTAGTAAGCAATGAGCTGCAGCGGGATAACAGAGATAAGGGGTGTTAATAGTTCATTCACTTCCGGGATGACGAAACGGTCATCCTCTTCTTCCAGCCCCTTCATGGAAATGATGCAAGGGTTGGCGCCACGGGCAACCACTTCCTTTACATTACCACGGATGCTTAGGTTGACACCCGCTTGCGTAGCAAGGGCGATGACAGGTGTACCTTCTTCAATCAAGGCGATCGTTCCATGTTTAAGCTCACCGCCAGCAAAGCCCTCCGCCTGGATGTATGAAATTTCCTTCAGCTTAAGGGCCCCTTCAAGCACAACATAGTAGTCAAGGGAACGGCCGATGAAGAAGCAGTTTCTCGTAACTGACAAATATTCACGTGCAATGTCTTCCATCTCTTCTTTCGAATCACATAGGGCTTCCATTGCCGTCGCAACGATTCCAAGCTCTTTTACAAGGTCGAAATCATACTCCATGTTACGGAATTGGCCAGTCACATTCGCTAAGATCGATAAGACTGCCACTTGGGCTGTGTAGGCCTTTGTAGAGGCAACGGCAATTTCAGGGCCAGCATGCAGCAAGAGCGTGTAATCCGCTTCACGTGACAATGTAGAGCCAGGTACGTTCGTGATAGTCAGGGCTTTATGACCAAGCGCTTTGATGGACACTAACACGGCACGGCTGTCTGCAGTTTCACCACTTTGTGAAATGAAGATGAATAACGGTTTTTTCGATAATAACGGCATATTGTAAGTGAATTCAGATGCCACATGGACTTCAACCGGAATTTCAGTCATTTTTTCGATGAATTGCTTACCAATCAACCCTGCATGATAGCTGGTTCCGCAAGCAATGATATAAATACGGTCAGCCTCACTTACGGCCTCAGTAATGTTATAATCGATTGCAAGTTTACCTTCTTCATTTTGGTATGCTTGAATGATTTTACGTATTACCGCTGGCTGCTCGTCGACTTCTTTGAGCATATAGTGAGGATACGTACCTTTTTCAATATCACTTGCATCCAGTTCAGCAGTGTATGGAGCACGCATAACTTCTTCGTTGGAAAGGTTCTTGATCGTTACCTTTTCATTTGTCACGATAACCATTTCCTTATCCATCAGTTCAAGGAATTGATCTGTGACTTGCAACATGGCCATTGCATCCGAAGCGACAACGTTAAAGTCTTTTCCGACACCGATTAGCAGCGGGCTTTTATTTTTTGCGACTAAGATGGTTTCATCGTTTTCAGCATCCAATAGGGCAATGGCATATGACCCCTCTAATAGAGTGAGTGTTTGACGGAACGCCTCTTCCACTTCCATGCCCTCGTTTACGAACTTCTCTATGAGTTGAACGATGACTTCCGTATCCGTTTCACTTTTAAAGGCAACATCCTTCAAATATTCACGTTTTAGAATCGCATAGTTTTCAATGACCCCATTATGAACTAAAGTCAATCGACCTGAATTACTTTGGTGAGGATGGGCATTTTCACGGCTTGGCACACCATGGGTGGCCCAGCGCGTATGTCCTATTCCAGTATGTGCCATAGTATTTTCATCAACGGCTTCGCGTAAGTCCGCGATTCTTCCCTTTTCCTTAAAGATTGTAACGCCTGCTTCATTTCTCACAGCAATCCCTGAGGAGTCATAACCGCGATATTCAAGTTTTTCAAGACCTTTTAATAAAATTTCCTTTGCATCGTTAAGTCCAATATATCCAACAATTCCACACATAATTTCTGCTCCTCCAACCGATTCGAGGGAACAGGAATGCACGGGGGCATCCCTGCCCCCTCATCTCTGATATATATTTTTATAAAGGAAATGCCTTAAAGCACTTTTTCCCTTTGTGCATTTCCAACCCTTTGTGCAGTAAGTTGCCCTACTGTTTTAAGATTGGAATTACTGCGGCTGTGCACTTCAGCCGGGAGGTATCCGC
Organism: Bacillus sp. ISL-34; assembly: GCF_018613325.1. Lineage (GTDB taxonomy): Bacteria > Bacillota > Bacilli > Bacillales > DSM-1321 > Peribacillus. The sequence goes on from NZ_JAGGQJ010000017.1 coordinate 61,426, forward strand.
CGATCATTCGATAAACCTCCTCCTCGTCAACTAAGCCATTTCTCGTCCAGACTTAGTTCAGGCGCTTTTGTGAATCCGTTTCTCCTTGCCTACCCTCCTTTTTAACACAACCCTTTTCAGAATATGAGTTGTAAATCAGGATAATCATACCTTAAACAAGGGACATAGGTCAATTCTTTATTACCTAGACCTAAAAAAAAGAACTTCTTTATAAAAATATGCATAAAAGGAAATTTCGTTCCTTTTATGCATAGGATTGGTTATTCGTTTATTCCCATTTCCGCTCTTACAACTGCGACGATGCGATCTACATAATTAGTGCATTCCTCAGCTGTCGGTGCTTCAGCCATAACACGGACTAGCGGTTCAGTACCGGATGGTCTCACCAAAATACGACCGTTTCCGTTCATTTCCCCTTCAACTGCCTTGATGACTTCCTGTACCTTTTCATTATCGGTTACAGCGTGTTTATCGGTAACTCTGACATTGATCAGCGTTTGTGGATATTTCTTCATCTCGCCAGCAAGCTCCGATAAGGTTTTTTGGGTATCACTCATGATGTTCACAAGCTGTAAGCCCGTCAATAAGCCATCACCTGTCGTGTTATAGTCCAGGAAGATGATATGTCCGGATTGTTCGCCGCCAAGGTTATAGCCGCCTTTTCGCATCTCCTCGACCACATAGCGATCCCCCACTGCCGTTTGGGCGCTTTGTATACCATGCTCTTCAAGACCTTTATAAAAGCCAAGGTTGCTCATGATCGTAGAAACCACTGTTCCCTGTTTCAGGCGGTTATTTTCTTTCAAGTATTTCGCACAAATATACATGATTTGGTCGCCGTCCACTATATTTCCTTTTTCATCTATTGCAATGACACGGTCTCCGTCACCATCGAAAGCAAGTCCAACATCCGCACCTTTTTCTTTTAAGAATTCAGCAAGTGCTTCAGGGTGGGTGGAACCTACCTTATCATTAATGTTCAAGCCATTGGGCGATGCCCCCATTGTAGAGATGTCTGCATCAAGATCTGCAAACAGATGCATGGCCAAGGCAGATGTCGCCCCATGTGCACAATCAAGAGCGACATGAATGCCTGTAAAGTCTTCATCCACTGATTGTTTCAAGTACTGGAGATACTTTTGCCCTCCTTCGAAATAATCGTTCAAATGGCCTAAATCTCCGCCAACCGGGCGTGGAAGTTCATCCTTTTCCATATCTAATAGTGCTTCAATTTCGGCTTCTTGATCATCGGATAACTTAAACCCATCCGGTCCAAAGAACTTAATGCCATTATCCGCTACCGGATTATGCGAAGCGGAAATCATGACACCTGCTTCAGCACTTAAGGCCTTTGTTAAATAGGCAACTCCCGGTGTCGAAATGACACCAAGGCGCATCACTTCAGCCCCAATGGATAAAAGTCCGGCAACAAGCGCACCTTCCAGCATTTCACCTGAAATACGAGTATCGCGCCCTATCAGCACTTTGGGTTTTTCTGTATTTCTAGTAAGAACATAGCCACCAAAACGGCCTAGTTTAAATGCCAACTCCGGTGTTAATTCGCTATTCGCTATACCCCTGACTCCGTCTGTTCCAAAATATTTACCCATCTTTATCGCTCCTTCTTCGAATCGTTACTGAATTAAATGATGATGTTAAAGGAAGGTCATGTCTCTTCGTCTTTTTGTGTGATGGTGACCGAAATCGTTTTAGAATCCAGTTCCCATTCCACTCCCTCTGGCACTGATACCGCCAAATCCACATCATGCGTACCTTCATCTAAATTACTCACATCTACTGTAAGATTAATGTCGTCTTTAGTTATTTTCTTCAAATCATCCGCCTCACCAAGCAAAGTGATGCTAGTTACATCGGATTCCAATTCGGCCTCTTGGTCATCCTGTATGCCCACAGGCACTATTTGTATATTGTTGAATGTTTTAGACTCAATGGCAGCCGGTTCATCTTTTTCTGCTTCTTCTTCGACCACTTGTTCTTCTTGTTTTTGTTCAGTTTCAGTTTCTGGTTCTTCCTCTTCTACGACTGGCTCTGCATTCTCTTCATCTACATCAACTTTCTCTGTGCGAATCTTGACCTTTACCTTACCCAAGGACATTTTTTGTACACTTTCCGGTTTATTAAGATCGAGTTCCAGTTCTGTATCACCATCAATTTTCGAGATATTTACAGGAAGATTTATTTCATCTATTTTCTCCAGATCCGTTTCCGAACCAAATAAGGTGACCTCTTTTGGGTCGACACTCATACTCGTGATCCTGATGCCATCCTTAGCCTTGCCAGTTTGCTTCGGTGCTATCGACACCGTCTTGGAAGGAATGCTCACTTTTAAGGAAACGTCAACGGAAGATGGCTCGATCGTGACATCCAGCTTATTCAAGTCCCTGTCTAGGGCTTTAACGGTTGCCTTGCCGTTCACCGTTTCGTTAAGTCCCTTACTTATTTCAAGGTTTGCCTTTACATAGGAAATTTGTTCAATCGCATCTTTAGCACCCGTTATTTTGACAGTTTTCGGGCTGACTGTTGGCTGACCAGCGGTATATCCCTCTTCAAGTAAAGAGCCATTATACTCGGCTTCTACGGAGAATTCCTTCGTCACCCGTTCCTGAACGTTGACTTCCGCATATTCCGGATCGATTGTCGCCACTAACTTTTCATTCAAATCACTTATTTTAAATGTGACAGTTCTGTCCCCCATTGAAATTGCAGGATCAGAAAGGTCTACATACACTTTAAAGTCCCTTTGGTTTTTCGCATTTATCAACAGGCTTTTTGCTCCCTTAAGAGTAACATCAACCGTCTCCGGTACTCCGCTCACCACTAGATTCTCGCGGTCATAGTACACTTCAACCGGTACATTTTCGATGGTCTCCGTACTGATTTCAGGGGCTGTCGATAAACCAAGCGATTTTTTATCCGACTCCATCTCAAAGTTAATGGAAATGAACAAAAGTGCTGCCAAGGCAAAAGCTACGATTCTCATAAACCAAGCGCTATTGGTGAATTTATCCATTCTTTTTCCCCCTCCAGTTAAAGATGCTTGAGGAAGTTGATTTGATGTTTTCCACTACCAGTTCACTTGTAAGCATGGCCTTAAATGATTCTTGATTCAAATCCCGGTAAAGTTCCCCGTTTTTAGTGACGGATATCCCTCCCGTTTCTTCTGAAACGACAATCGTAAGGCTATCCGTAACTTCACTCATGCCTATGGCTGCCCTATGCCGTGTGCCAAGTTCCTTTGATATGAATGGACTCTCTGATAATGGCAAATAGCAGGCTGCAGCCGCCACCTGGTTATTTTGCAAAATAACTGCGCCATCATGGAGCGGCGTATTAGGGATGAAGATATTAATGAGCAGTTCTGAAGAAATATAGGATTTTAGGGGTATCCCCGTTTCAACATAATCCCCCAGCTCCGTACCTTTTTCTATCGTAATCAAGGCCCCTATCCGCCTTTTTGCCATATAGGTGGACGCCTTTAGGATTTCTTCGACTAAACGCTCTTGCTGATTCTCTTCTGGAACGGTGCCCCTTGCAAAGAGCTTCCCGCGTCCTAATTGTTCAAGTGCCCTTCTCAGTTCAGGTTGAAAAATGACGAGAATCGCCAATACTCCCCAATTCATGACTTGTGCCATTAACCATCCGAGTGTATTGAAACCAAACAGGTTGCTTAAGCTTTTTACAATGACAATTACAAAAATTCCTTTTAGCAGCTGAATAGCCTTCGTGCCTCGAATAATAGTTAACAATTTATATATCACAAACCATACAAGGAGAATATCAATGAAATTTACTACATAGTCCCAAACAGTCAAATTGGTTAAAGACATGTTGTTTCCTCCAGTCAGTATTACTCCAAATACCAATTACAATCTTTATACGATAACCTTAATAGTATACCATTTTTTAAATGATACATCTAAAAACTAGTGTGAGAAATTTACATAGGAAAAACGAATCATGAAAAATGGTTCCCCTTCCCTTTAAAAAATAAAGCTGAGCGAAGTCACCGCAAATGAAAAACGGTGCCCCCTCCCAGCTTCTATTACTTATTCTCCTCTTTAGCAGGAACCAACGAGGTTGCAGTGTCCTTTACTTTATACCACATCCACTCAAAAGCTTGGTCAATAACATGGATGCTCCCAGTCACATTCCCTGCCTTAGACATATATTTATGCCCATTTATGACTGTCACATCTCCCTCTACTTCACCATCTATTTGAATGTTACCATTTTGAACTACCACATTTCCCTTGATTGTCTCACCCTCAGGCACAATCACCGTTTCACCTTCGACCACTAAGCTAGGCTGCTTTGATACTGAAAAATGTTCGTCCTGATTATAAGTGGAAAAAACAGATCCTGTCATCAATATGATGAACATCGCTGCCGCTGTCATGAAGGGATGGCTTTTGAACCAACGTTTGGCACCTGTTGTTTTCGTTTCCTTTGGCAATTGAGCCATAACCTTTGCTGTAAAGTCATCCGGGGCCTTTATATGGGAAGTGCTTTGTACAAGAGCGACCGCCTTTTTCATTTCATGAAAGTAATCCCGGCATTCAGCACAGTTATGCAAGTGCTCCCGTAAAACTTCTTTATGCTCCGGTTTGATGTCCTCATCTAAATAATCATGCATATATTCAATGATTTCCTCATGGCAGTTCATTTTTCTCACCTTCTTTTTATAAATGGCGTAGTTGTTTACGCAAGGCTTCCCGACCGCGATGTATCCTTGTCTTAACCGTACCGACCGGCAAATCGAGTATTTCACTGATTTCCTTTAAAGACAACTCTTCAATATACTTCAATACGATTACAGATCGGTATTTCTCGGGCAATTTCATTATTTCCACTTGAATGGTTTCCTGTAGTTCTAAAGATTCAACCTCTTCCTCGGGTTTCGCCATATCGGATGCAATTTGGGAATACATATTCAATCCCTCTGTTCCTGCCACCTCTGCATCTAGATAGTAGTCCGGTTTTTTCTTGCGAAGCCGGTCAATACAAAGATTGGTCGCAATCCGATATAACCATGTAGAAAATTTCATTGTTATATTGAAACTCCGAATATTCACGTAGGCCCTTACAAAGGCCTCTTGTGCTAAATCTTCTGCTTCTTGCCTGTTTCCGAGCATCCTGAAACATATTTGGAAAACTTTGTCCTTGTAAATTTCGACAATTTCCCCAAATGCATTATGGTCTCCCTTTAATACTTGATTAATTCTCTCTTTAATGAGTGCATCCATTTTCCGGTATTACCCCCGCTCATGCGGCTATACGATTACTACGAATCGTAAGCTAAAAGGTTTCAAAAATTTAATACATTAATTTTAACAAAGTTTTACATTTTATGTTTAAGAAAAAAAAAACAGGGCTATATAGTAAGAAATTGTAAAATTCAAGGGAGTGATTCTCTATATGACTGTTGAACAAATTTTAGACCATATTGAACAATGCAGACAGAAAATGATGTTTTTGGCTTCCCGTTCTTCGATGGTGGATAATGAAGTTGTTGAAGTTAGCAGCAAACTGGATTCTTTAATCATCCAATACATCCATTTAACTAAAAATGAAGATCTCACAGACAGACGTGCTCTCAAGTGATATGGATATACGAGTGCAACCATCTATCTATAAATATGTTCCTGTTACATACACCCTGGAAAATAAACCTACGTCTTCTAGCATATAAAAAACAGTAACCCATTACAAGCCGGTTACTGTTTCTTTTATTTTTTCAGTTATAATAATTTTTCTCCAAATAACGAACCCATTAGGGCCACGGCAACGATCGCCGTCTTATTTCGCTCATCTAAAATGGGATTCACTTCAACGAATTCAGCTGATGTAATCAAGTTGGATTCCGCAAGCATTTCCATGGCCAAATGACTTTCCCGATAACTTATACCACCAATCACCGGTGTCCCCACTCCGGGTGCATCTGCTGGGTCAACTCCATCCAAATCCAATGAAAGGTGGACGCCATCCGTTCTTTCCCTTAAATAATCAATGCAATCTTCCATGACCCGTGTCATTCCCATGCGGTCGATCTCATGCATCGTGAATACTTTAATCCCTTTCTCACGGATAAGCTCTTTTTCCCCATCATCCAATGACCTTGCCCCAATTATTACGATGTTTTCCGGTTTCACTTTTGGAGCAAAACCATGGATATTGATTAGGTCCGGATGTCCCAGCCCAATACTGACAGCCAGGGGCATACCGTGTATATTCCCTGATGGTGAAGTATCTTCCGTATTTAAATCCCCATGTGCGTCGTACCAAATCACACCTACACTTTCATAGTGCTTTGCGACTCCTGCCAGTGTACCTATAGCTATCGAATGGTCTCCTCCCAATACAAGCGGAAAGGAACCTCCTTCTATTATTTCATCAACTTTTGTGGCAAGCAGGGTGTTACCCTTTGCTACAAGCTGTAAGTTTTTTAGATTTGTCCCAGGCTCATCTGCACTTTCAGGACGCCCTACAATTATATCCCCTAAATCCTCCACTTCTATATTCAACCTTTCAAGTCGCTCGACAATCTCTGCGCAGCGAATGGCACTAGGTCCCATATCCACCCCTCGCCTTGCTTGACCAAGGTCCATAGGCAACCCGATGACGGAAATTTTCTGAATAGACATACAATTCCCCCTTTCCACCATTTTATATCGTATATGCCGATTGGTTCAACTCGACATTTACATGTATAAAGATGCACGTTTTCCTATCACATATGTTTTTTGTGAAATACTATCTTTCTGGGGATTAGTTTACCCAATTATGTCTTAAACAAAAAAAAGTCTTAAACCATTTTTGGCTTAAGACGTAAGTTTTGGTGTATGTAGTTGATGGTGGAGCCTAGCGGGATCGAACCGCTGACCTCCTGCGTGCAAGGCAGGCGCTCTCCCAGCTGAGCTAAGGCCCCTAAGGGATTAAAAATTTATTAAGCGGAAGACGGGATTCGAACCCGCGACCCCAACCTTGGCAAGGTTGTATTCTACCACTGAACTACTTCCGCAAATGGCTGGGCTAGAAGGGATCGAACCTTCGCATGACGGAATCAAAATCCGTTGCCTTACCGCTTGGCTATAGCCCAATATAAGATATGTAATGATTAATGTTCAACAAAATAAAAAGGTGGTAATCATATATTTCCCCAATACAGAGAATATATAACTAATCCACAGGATTTTATTAAAATGGTGGAGGGGGGCAGATTCGAACTGCCGAACCCGAAGGAGCGGATTTACAGTCCGCCGCGTTTAGCCACTTCGCTACCCCTCCGCAATATATGGTTGTAAATGGTGCCGGCAAGAGGACTTGAACCCCCAACCTACTGATTACAAGTCAGTTGCTCTACCAGTTGAGCTACACCGGCAAGTAAAGAATAAAATGGTGGAGGATGACGGGATCGAACCGCCGACCCTCTGCTTGTAAGGCAGATGCTCTCCCAGCTGAGCTAATCCTCCGGATTTAAAATGGTGACCCGTACGGGATTCGAACCCGTGTTACCGCCGTGAAAGGGCGGTGTCTTAACCGCTTGACCAACGGGCCGAACTTTTTTGTGTTCATAGATAGATTGGGAAGCTCCCAAGCGGATTCGAACCGCTGACCTCTTCCTTACCATGGAAGTGCTCTACCTACTGAGCTATGGAAGCATATGGCTCCGCAGGTAGGACTCGAACCTACGACCGTTCGGTTAACAGCCGAATGCTCTACCACTGAGCTACTGCGGAATAATATAATGTTTCCTAAAACCCATTTAAAGATTTAAATGAATAGCCTGGCAACGTCCTACTCTCACAGGGGGAAACCCCCAACTACCATCGGCGCTGAAGAACTTAACTTCCGTGTTCGGAATGGGAACGGGTGTGACCTCTTCGCCATCATTGCCAGACTATATTCATTTTTGAAGAATTTTCATTCCTTCAAAACTAGATAATAAGAAGGTATTTCATTTTTTTAAAGCGTTGGTTAAGTCCTCGATCTATTAGTATCAGTCAGCTCCACATGTCGCCACGCTTCCACCTCTGACCTATCAACCTGATCATCTTTCAGGGATCTTACTAGCTTGCGCCATGGGAAATCTCATCTTGAGGGGGGCTTCATGCTTAGATGCTTTCAGCACTTATCCCGTC
>NZ_JAGGQJ010000018.1 GCF_018613325.1 Bacillus sp. ISL-34
AAGCATGAAGCCCCCCTCAAGATGAGATTTCCCATGGCGCAAGCTAGTAAGATCCCTGAAAGATGATCAGGTTGATAGGTCAGAGGTGGAAGCATGGTGACATGTGGAGCTGACTGATACTAATAGATCGAGGACTTAACCAACGCTTTAGAAAAATGAAATACCTTCTTCTTATTATCTAGTTTTGAAGGAATAAAATTTCTTCTTGCATTTTCTCAAAAAGACGTTATAATAATATATGTCTTGAAAAAATGTCAACATTGTTTGGTGACGATAGCGAAGAGGTCACACCCGTTCCCATTCCGAACACGGCAGTTAAGCTCTTCAGCGCCGATGGTAGTTGGGGGTTTCCCCCTGTGAGAGTAGGACGTCGCCAAGCAGGTTTTATATGGAGGATTAGCTCAGCTGGGAGAGCATCTGCCTTACAAGCAGAGGGTCGGCGGTTCGATCCCGTCATCCTCCACCATTTTACACCTGCCGGTGTAGCTCAACTGGTAGAGCAACTGACTTGTAATCAGTAGGTTGGGGGTTCAAGTCCTCTTGCCGGCACCATTTTAAGATAGTACAAGCACGAGCCATTAGCTCAGTTGGTAGAGCATCTGACTTTTAATCAGAGGGTCGAAGGTTCGAATCCTTCATGGCTCACCATTTCATATGCGGGTGTGGCGGAATTGGCAGACGCACCAGACTTAGGATCTGGCGCCGCAAGGCGTGGGGGTTCAAGTCCCTTCACCCGCATGTTCGCGGAAGTAGTTCAGTGGTAGAATACAACCTTGCCAAGGTTGGGGTCGCGGGTTCGAATCCCGTCTTCCGCTCCACTTTTCGTATGTGCCGGGGTGGCGGAACTGGCAGACGCACAGGACTTAAAATCCTGCGGTAGGTGACTACCGTACCGGTTCGATTCCGGTCCTCGGCACCATCTTAATATGCGCCCGTAGCTCAATTGGATAGAGCATCTGACTACGAATCAGAAGGTTGTAGGTTCGACTCCCGCCGGGCGCACCATGTTTTTATTGCGGGAAGTAGCTCAGCTTGGTAGAGCACTTGGTTTGGGACCAAGGGGTCGCAGGTTCGAATCCTGTCTTCCCGACCACGTGATTTTTAATGAATGGGGCCTTAGCTCAGCTGGGAGAGCGCCTGCCTTGCACGCAGGAGGTCAGCGGTTCGATCCCGCTAGGCTCCACCATTTTTCAATCAGATACTTATATTATATTGGCGGTGTAGCTCAGCTGGCTAGAGCGTACGGTTCATACCCGTGAGGTCGGGGGTTCGATCCCCTCCGCCGCTACCAATAAATATAAGGACCTTTAGCTCAGCTGGTTAGAGCAGACGGCTCATAACCGTCCGGTCGTAGGTTCGAGTCCTACAAGGTCCACCATATTCATTTTTTTTAAAAGCCGTGGAGGTATACCCAAGTTCGGCTGAAGGGATCGGTCTTGAAAACCGACAGGGGAGTCAAATCCCGCGGGGGTTCGAATCCCTCTACCTCCTCCATTTTTTCAAAAAGCAGCAAGTTGTTTTGAAACAGCCTTACATAGAGGAAGCATACAAAACAATATACACGAAAACTTGATGCAAATCGTTTCATTATTACCGTCGCGGGGTGGAGCAGTCCGGTAGCTCGTCGGGCTCATAACCCGAAGGTCGCAGGTTCAAATCCTGTCCCCGCAATTATTAGGTCCCGTGGTGTAGCGGTTAACATGCCTGCCTGTCACGCAGGAGATCGCGGGTTCGATTCCCGTCGGGACCGCCATTTTTACTTTAATCATATGTGGCTCAGTAGCTCAGTCGGTAGAGCAAAGGACTGAAAATCCTTGTGTCGGCGGTTCGATTCCGTCCTGAGCCACCTTTCTTGCAAAATTTATTGCAAAATATTACGGCGGTTGTGGCGAAGTGGTTAACGCACCTGATTGTGGTTCAGGCATTCGTGGGTTCGATTCCCATCAGTCGCCCCATTTCGCGGGTGTAGTTTAGTGGTAAAACCTCAGCCTTCCAAGCTGATGATGAGGGTTCGATTCCCTTCACCCGCTCCAAATATGGGCCTATAGCTCAGCTGGTTAGAGCGCACGCCTGATAAGCGTGAGGTCGATGGTTCGAGTCCATTTAGGCCCACCATATTCATATTGTTCCGCAGTAGCTCAGTGGTAGAGCATTCGGCTGTTAACCGAACGGTCGTAGGTTCGAGTCCTACCTGCGGAGCCACGGGGAAGTACTCAAGAGGCTGAAGAGGCGCCCCTGCTAAGGGTGTAGGTCGCGCGAGCGGCGCGAGGGTTCAAATCCCTCCTTCTCCGCCATTTGGCCCGTTGGTCAAGCGGTTAAGACACCGCCCTTTCACGGCGGTAACACGGGTTCGAATCCCGTACGGGTCATAACAAAAAAGGAAGCATACATTCATGTATGCTTCTTTTTTTCATTGATATAACTATCTTTTTGTTTATAGGGAATGTCTCCAAGATTGGAATCGATATTTTCTTCTTCCAGTGTATCTTCATATTCCTTTTGCTTTTTGTTCGGTATATCCACTCTATTTTTTCCTTCGATATCATTTGCGGCAAATCCTTCATAGTCTTCAGGAAATCCATTCGTTTCATCCTCGGTTTTATAAAGATCATTATAATTGTCATGATCGCCTGTGTAATCAGATGGCGTTTCGGATGTACCGAATTTGGCAACTTCACCAAAGCTATCTTCTTTATCCACTATTTCGATTCCATGACGATTTTCAAAATGATCACCCTTGGATGGAATCAATATATCCTCTTCCACTGGCCGGTCTTGTGAAAGTGACCGTTCTGGGGCATGCCCGACGCAGTAGAGGGTGCTTGGGATCGTTTCAAGCCTCTCGATGGGGATTTCTATATTGCAGGTTTTACAATGGCCATACGAGCCTTCTTCTATGGCTTTTAATGCTTCATCGATTTTCTCCATTTCGGATTGAGCATGCTCATCGAGTGCTTGATTCCGTTCCATCTCGAATAATTCGGTTCCTAGGTCAGCAGGATGATTATCATAGGATGATAATTCCCCTACGGATTCCGTCTGGCTTTTATCCAGGACGGATTGTTCATCATTTTGAATTCTACTACTTAGATCCTCTTTTTCTTGAAGCAGTTCTTTTTTGATTTTTTGCGTTTGTTGTTTCGTTGCCATATCCTTATTCACTCCTTCTAAAGTCCAAATCTCATTTTATATTGGTAAGATGGTTGTATTATCTATTACCCGAATCGGAGTATAGGAAAACAATATGGAATGGAAGAAAGAAAAAAGGACTGAGCGGATGAGCTCAGTCCTTGGAGATTATATAAGATAGCTGATGAATAATCCAATGGCCATGAGTAAGCCAAAGAAGGTGTTCGTTTGGGCCGTGGCTTTCATTGCTGGCACCATCGTGATCGGCTGCGTTTTACCTACGAAGCCTTTGATTGCGGCCATGGCCTTCGGGATGCTTAGGAAGGCAAGGAGAATCCACGTCGTTACGCTTCCGGTAAGAACTAGCCCAACAAGCCATAGATAAGAGAAGGCGAACATGATTGCCATGAATGTCAGGGCGTTTTTCCTGCCCATCACAACAGGCATCGTTTTGCGGCCATGTGCCTTATCTCCGTCATGGTCGCGCAGGTTATTTGATAAGTTGATCAGCCCGACCAAAATCCCACTTGGAATGGCAATTAAGATGGCAGTAGAAGAAACATCACCGGTTTGAATGAAAAAGGCGATCAGGATTATCAAAAAGCCCATGAACAATCCAGAAAAAAGTTCCCCGAATGGTGTATATGAAATGGGAAGGGGTCCGCCTGTATAAAGATAGCCGACAAGCATGCAAACTAGTCCTATTGCAGCAAGCCACCAAGATGATGCGGCACAGATATAGATTCCAATTATCAAGGCGATGGCATACATGCCAAGTGCCAAGGTCATGATTAGTTTGGGGGTCATCCCATGACGGACGATCCCGCCGCCGATGCCTACGGATTCCTCCGTATCCAAGCCTCGCTTGAAATCATAGTATTCATTGAATAAATTGGTTGCAGCTTGAATCAGGATACTGGCAGTCATCATGGCAGCGAATAGTAACCAATTCACTCCATCTTCCAAAAGTGCAATCACAGTTCCAAGTAAGACTGGGACAAAAGCTGCGGTTAGTGTATGTGGACGAATTAACTCCCACCAAATCTTCCAGGTCCTTTTAAGGGGAAGTCCGTCGTATTCTGTTTGCATTATTTCTCTCCTCAAAATCATTATTGGTTCTCTCGAAATTATAACAAATATTGAAATGTTGCACAAAAGGTTATCCTAATAAATGCAGGAAAAGTCGGTAAGGGTGATAATTGGTTTTCATGGATGTTGCATTTCCAGAATCAAGGATATTTCTCTACATTCGCTAAGATTCATATAATAAGGAAAAAAGCAGGAAAGAATCGGTCGGTAAAGGGGCGTTTTATTGACATGAGGTTCAAGGGAGGTGTATCTTTAAATAGGTTAAAAAGCTTTTAAAATGTACATTTGGGGGGATTTTTTTGGCTATCTCAGAGGAAACTGAACAGTTTCAGGGACTTGCTTCAGCTATACAAAAGGCGAAGGACTTGAATGATCAAGTTCTATTCAGTCATATTAAGAAAGTTAATTGCAACAACCCCCTTTCATTTTATCAAGCTGGAAGAGAACGGTACGCGGGTGAACGCTTTTTCTGGGAGGACCCTGCAAAGGAAATAACCATCACCGGTTTAGGCAATGTTAAGAAACTCAAAGCGGCATCGAATGCCGAACGTTATAGAGAAGTCGAAAAGAGCTGGATCAAACTGCAGAATAATGCTGTCAAAACAGGAGTGACCGATTTAGAAGCGACAGGTCCTTTACTGTTTGGGGGCTTTTCTTTTGATTATGAAACCGACAGTACGCTCCTTTGGAATCAGTTCGGGGACAACCTGTTTTATATACCTGCCTTCATGCTGTCAATAGTGGGGAAACAAGCTTACTTAACGACAAACTTACTTTGTTCGCCTGATGATTCAGAAAAACTCTTCATAGATATGATAAATGAACGGGAAGCTTTCCTTTTCGAAAGCTTGGATGGCAATGGATTGGGTGCAAATTCCCTGGTCATGCGGAGGGAAGTCGAACCTGAGGAATGGAAGCGGACGGTCGCAGAGGCTGTTCAGGAAATCAAGACGACAGATCTCGACAAGATCGTTTTGGCAAGGGAGCTTCGACTTGGTTTTGAACGTTCCATCGATTCAGGGAAAGTGCTTGAACAATTGATTGCTGAGCAGCCATTGAGTTATATTTTCAGTTTGGAAGCCGGTGGTGACTGTTTTGTCGGTGCCACTCCCGAACGTTTGATTAAGAAACAGGGAAATGAAGTTTTTTCTACCTGTCTTGCTGGATCGATGGGACGAGGGAAAGATGAGCAAGAAGATGTTTGTCTTGGTGAAGAATTGCTTCATGACCAAAAGAATTTACAAGAGCATCAATATGTTGTGTCGATGATATCCAATGCCTTTGATTCTGTATGCGAAAAGGTGATGGTCCCGGCCGAACCGACACTTATGAAAAACCGTCATATCCAGCATTTGTACACACCGGTCCGTGGTATCTCAAAGGAAGGTGTCACGATTTTTGAATTTGTCGAGAATCTCCACCCAACACCTGCTATGGGCGGACTTCCAAAAGAAAAGGCGGTTGTCCGAATTCGGGAAATGGAAGGTCTTGAACGCGGCTTTTATGCGGGTCCTTTAGGCTGGGTGGATACGTATGGAAACGGGGAATTCGCTGTAGGGATACGTTCTGCCCTAATACAGAACAATGAGGCATCGCTCTTTGCCGGATGCGGAGTAGTGGAAGATTCGACTCCCGAAAGTGAATACCAGGAAACAGGGATTAAATTCAATCCGATGTTAAGTGCTTTAGGAGGAAATCTTAATGAATGACCGAGATGCATTGACAGCGTATGCTGCTTCATTCGTCGATGAGCTGGCACAAAATGAGGTGAAGCATGTGGTGGTGAGCCCAGGTTCACGATCCACACCCCTAGCTTTGTTGCTAGTGGAACACCCTGATATCGAAATTCATATTAATGTGGATGAGCGTTCGGCTGCTTTTTTTGCCCTTGGTTTGGCTAAGGCCTTAAAAGAACCTGTCGGACTTCTTTGTACGTCAGGTACAGCCGCTGCAAACTATTACCCAGCCGTCATAGAGGCTTTCTATTCAAGAGTGCCGCTTATTGTACTTACCGCTGACCGCCCGCATGAATTGCGTGATGTCGGAGCACCGCAGGCGATCGATCAGATACATCTTTACGGGAGACATGTAAAATGGTTTGTCGAAATGGCACTTCCTGAAAGCACGGATGGGATGATGCGGTATGCCAGAACGGTCGGTGCAAGAGCAGTGGCTACAGCGGCAGCTGAACCTGCAGGGCCTGTACATTTGAATTTCCCGCTTCGAGAACCATTGATTCCGGACCTGGAGCAGGCAAAGGAGTACAGGCAAAATGAAATGACGCCTGCAGTGTTGATTGACAGTGGAGAACTGTCACTGTCATCATCACAAATAGAAGCTGTTGCAACTACATTGTCACAAGCTAAGCAAGGTATGATTGTATGTGGCGAATTACCGCATCCAGAGATGAAGGAAGCGATCATTGCATTAGCGGAAAAACTTGCTTTTCCGATACTGGCTGATCCCCTTTCACAGTTAAGGAGCGGAAGTCATGACAAAGCCGTCATAATTGATGCGTACGATACTTTTCTACGCGATGAAACGGCAAAAGCGGCTTTCAGGCCGGAAGTGATTTTGAGATTCGGGGCAATGCCTGTTTCTAAACCATTATTGTTATTCATGAAAAAACAAAAACAGGCAATCACTTTGGTCGTCGATGGCGGAGCAGGCTGGCGCGAACCAGCCGGATTGGCAACGAATATGATTTACAGCGAAGAGAAAGATTTTTGTCTGCGAATTGCTGAAAGTATTACTTCTTCCCCTGATGATGAATGGCTTGGCTTATGGCAAACCGTCAACAGAGCGACGAAGGATGCCTTAGCCTCCGTCAGGGATGAAGCGGAGTTAAGCGAAGGCAAGCTGTTCGCCCTGCTTGCTGATATGATGCCATTGGAATCGACGCTGTTTGTCGGGAATAGTATGCCCATACGTGATTTGGATACCTTCTTTTTAAATAATGGAAAAGAAATCAAAACCATTGCAAATCGCGGGGCGAATGGCATCGATGGTGTCGTTTCCACTGCGCTTGGGGTAAGCACGGTATCGAAAAATACAGTGCTGGCAATCGGGGATTTAAGCTTTTTCCATGATATGAATGGCTTGCTTGCGGCAAAACTTCAAAAACAAAATATCACGATATTGCTGGTTAATAATGATGGCGGCGGCATTTTCTCCTTCTTGCCGCAGGCGAATGAGAGGGAACATTTCGAAACGCTATTCGGCACGCCTCATGGGCTTGATTTTTCCCATACTGCCCAGCTTTATGGCGGTAAATACAACAAGGTGCAAAGTTGGGATGAGTTAGAGAAGGTATTTACAGAGTCATTTGAAGTTAAAGGACTCAAAATCATTGAAGTACCGACAGAAAGAGAGTCCAATTTACAAAAGCATCGAAATTTGTGGAGCTTTGTTTCCCAGGAAATAAAAATGGTGTTAGACAGGGAAATATCATGAATATTGTCAGCAAGGATGTCAATTATGCTGTTGAAATAACGGGAAATGGAGATCCTCTTGTACTTTTACATGGATTTACGGGAAATCGGGATACATGGAAATTCCTCATTCCACTACTGAGTGACAGGTATACGTTGATAATGGTCGACATCATCGGTCATGGCATGTCAGCGTCACCAGCCGATCATCGAAGGTATGAGATGGAGCGTGTGGCTGAGGATATCAAGTATATTTTGGATGTGTTACATTTCCCGAAAGCCCATATCCTTGGGTACTCAATGGGCGGAAGGCTCGGATTGGGATTTGCCTGTCTGTATCCTGAGTATGTTGATACATTGATTTTGGAGAGCGCTTCACCAGGCCTCTTAACAGAAAAGGATCGGGAAATCCGAAGGAAGAATGATAGGAAGCTTGCCGAACGAATTCTTGAAAATGGCATGGAAGCGTTTGTGGATCAATGGGAAAACATCCCGCTGTTTGAAAGTCAAAAACGGTTGTCGGCCAAAACCAGGTTGGCCATTCGGGAGCAGCGGTTGGCAAATGACCCTGCCGGCCTTTCCAATAGCCTTCTTGGTATGGGGACGGGCAGTCAGGCTTCATACTGGGAACAACTGCATACCCTTGATTTTCCTGTTCTCCTTGTAACCGGTGAATTCGACCGTAAGTTTTGTGACATTGCGGACTCGATGAAAAAAAAGCTGACGCGGGCTGAATGGAAAATAATAAATGATGCGGGACATGCGATTCATGTGGAAGTTGGAGAAAAGTTTGGTAAAATAATAAGTGAGTTTTTAAAGCGAAATAAAAGGAGGAACTAAGGTGACGATTCAATGGGAAACAATACGTGAGTATGATGAAATTTTGTATGAAAAATATAATGGGATTGCGAAAGTGTCCATCAACCGACCACATGTACATAATGCATTCACGCCAAAAACGACTGCTGAAATGATTGATGCATTCGCAAGGGCGCGTGATGATTCCAGCATTGGTGTCATTATTTTGACGGGTGTAGGCGGTAAAGCATTCTGTTCAGGCGGAGACCAAAAAGTACGAGGAAATGGCGGATATGTGGGTGAAGATAACATTCCGCGTCTAAATGTCCTTGATTTGCAACGTTTGATTCGCGTAATTCCAAAACCAGTCGTAGCCATGGTTGCAGGATATGCAATTGGTGGCGGTAATGTCTTGAACGTGGTATGTGACTTGACGATTGCTGCTGACAATGCAATTTTCGGACAAACTGGACCGAATGTAGGAAGCTTTGATGCTGGTTATGGTTCTGGATACCTTGCACGCATCGTGGGTCATAAAAAAGCGCGTGAAATTTGGTACCTATGCCGTCAATACAATGCACAGGAAGCATTGGATATGGGATTGGTCAACACGGTCGTACCTTTGGACCAATTAGAAGCGGAAACGGTTAAATGGTGTGAAGAAATGCTTGAGAAGAGCCCGACTGCACTTCGTTTCTTGAAAGCGGCAATGAACGCTGATACAGATGGACTTGCAGGTCTTCAACAATTGGCTGGTGACGCTACACTTTTATACTATACAACAGAAGAAGCGAAAGAA
This sequence comes from Bacillus sp. ISL-34, assembly GCF_018613325.1. Lineage (GTDB taxonomy): Bacteria > Bacillota > Bacilli > Bacillales > DSM-1321 > Peribacillus. The sequence goes on from NZ_JAGGQJ010000018.1 coordinate 9,247, forward strand.
GGCCGCGATGCATTCAAAGAAAAACGCACTCCGGACTTTGGGCAATTCCCTCGTTTCCCTTAATGAAACGCGTGAATCGATGAGACTGACAGCTTGGCGGAAAATCGCCGGGCTGTTTTCTATATCAAAATGGAAGAGGGTAAGCAGCAATGGCAGAAGAAAAGTTGCCGAACTGGCTGAAAAATCGGGCGCATCTTTCACCGGATCGCCCAGCAATTGAGTTTGAAGGTCATACGTATAGCTTTCTTGAACTGCATACATTATCGGAGAAGATGGCTGGTAAGCTGGCAAGCATTGGCCTGGGCGCTGGCGATTCATGCGCGGTTCTGCTCCGTAACCATATTGATGGTGTTGTCGTTATCCATGCACTATTTTATCTCGGTGTGAAGATAGTGATGCTGAATAATAAGCTAACGGCAAAAGAGCTGTCCTGGCAGATCGAGGATAGTGGAACTGCCTATCTGGTTTCAGAAGGATCCTTCTCAGGCAAACTCTTTGATATTGGTGAGATTCTCCCGGATTTGAACCTTCACTTAATGGAAGAATTGCCAGATGGCACTGCGGAGATACTTGAAGAGTTTTACCTTGAAGATACCGCTACGATCATGTATACATCAGGTACGACAGGAAATCCAAAAGGGGTGATCCAAACATTCGGCAACCATTGGTGGAGTGCCGTAGGGTCGGTTCTGAACCTTGGATTGCATGAGGAGGATTCTTGGTATTGTGCGGTTCCGATCTTTCATATTAGCGGTTTATCCATCTTGATGAAAAATGTGATTTATGGCATGAAAGTCGTCTTGGCGGAACGGTTCGATGAACGGGAAGCAAACCGGAGCATTCAGGAAAATGGCGTGACGATCATTTCGGTCGTGACGGCGATGCTTAATAGGATGGTTCAGGAATTGAAGGGAACAAGCTATCCAAAAACCTTTCGCTGTTTCCTGTTGGGCGGCGGCCCTGCACCCGTCCATTTACTTGAAGCATGTAAGGAGAAAGGGATTCCCGTCTATCAATCATATGGGATGACCGAAACGTCTTCACAGATTGTGACGCTGGCACCGGAGTATAGCATGACAAAAATCGGCTCAGCGGGAAAGCCTTTATTTCCTTCGCAGTTACGGATAGAGAAAGGCGGCACTATGTGTGAACCGGGTGCAGTGGGTGAAATCGTGGTTTCAGGCCCGAATGTGACGAAAGGCTATTTTAATCGGATGGACGCTACACAGCAGGCCATTACCGATGGATGGCTTTATACTGGGGACCTTGGTTATCTCGATGAAGAAGGCTTTTTATATGTGCTTGACCGACGCTCGGATTTAATCATCTCCGGCGGTGAAAATGTCTATCCGGCCGAGATTGAAAATATCCTCAGTAAGCACCCTGATGTTTTCGAAGCGGGAGTGACGGGGACTGACGATGAAAAGTGGGGGCAGGTCCCGCTTGCTTTTGTCGTCTTGCATCAAGGTGCAGAGCTTGATGAGAGCGAACTGCTGGAATATTGCAGGGGATATTTAGCATCCTATAAAATTCCCCGGAACGTGATTTTTTGTGACGAGCTTCCCCGGAATGGCGCAAGCAAGCTTCTGAGACGGGAACTGAAGAAGCTAATGGGGGAAGGGCAATGAAGTTATCTTCCATTTCCCTAAAGCTCATTAAGGCCCCTTTAAAGCGGCCATTCAAAACGCATCTCGAAACGGTAAGCGATCGGGAAGTGATAATTGTCGAAGCCATGGATAAGGATGGGTTGATTGGATACGGGGAAGCTGTGCCTTTTACAAGTCCTTGGTATACCGAGGAAACGATCAAAACATGCTTTCATATGTTGGATGACTTCTTAATCCCGCTGACATTGGCCAGTCAGATCAAGCATCCTGATGAGCTGCCGAACTTATGGAGCGGAATCAGACGGAATGCGATGGCGAAGTCAGCTTTAGAGCAGGCAATCCTCGATTTATATGCGAAGCAGAAAGGGGTATACCTCGGACGGCTGTTTGGCGGCGAACGTAGTGAAGTGGCCGCTGGTGTAGTCGTTGCATCCAATGATATTGAAGACGCGATGCGCCAGATCGAGGATTTTTCCGGATCTGGTTATCAGCGTTATAAAATAAAAATCAATCCACAAAATGATCTGGAGTTTTTAGCGGAAATACGTCGGGCCTATCCCGATATCCCGCTAATGGCAGATGCCAATTCAGCGTACACTCTTGATGACATCCCACATCTTCAGAAGCTTGATGTGTTCAATCTGATGATGATTGAACAGCCGCTGGGACATGACGACATTGTGGAACATTCATTCTTGCAGAAACAGCTGCAGACACCCATTTGCCTGGATGAAAGCATAAATTCATTTCATGATGCCAAAAGTGCGCTATCGCTCCAAAGCTGTGGGGTGATCAACATTAAGATGGCTAAGGTCGGCGGCTGGCTGGAAGCTGTAAGAATCCATGATCTATGCCTGGGAAATGATGTGCCCGTTTGGTGCGGCGGTATGATTGAATTTGGCATATCACGTGCACATAATATCGCACTTGCTACATTAAAAGGGTTCACGATTCCCGGGGATATATCATCTTCATCCCGTTATTGGGATGAAGATATAATTGATCCTGAAGTACTTGTCGAAAATGGCATGATCAAGGTTCCCGATAAAGCTGGAATCGGTTTTGCCATCAATGAAAAGCGGCTAAAGGAATTGACTACATATAATAAACTGTACAAGCAATAACATCAAAGGAGGTGATTTCCACCTCTTTTGATCAAATTTTGATAATCCTCTATCTCCTTTTGCCCCCACGGTCTACTTAACTCACCCATTTAGTAATTTTTTGGACGGAAACCCCACCCTTTTGGAAAATAATTTTAATAAGATAACAAATATCCGTTTGTAGACAAAAGCTAAGACCCTGGAGGTTGGTAAAAATTCTTCAACGGCTGAATAAAGTGCGGTATAGGTCGAATAAATTTGAGCACGGTCGAATAAAGTTCTGTGTAGGTCGAATAAATGCGAGAACGGTCGAATAAAGTACGTTGAAGGTCGAAATAAGTATCTCCGGCTTAACTGAAACGTTTTATAAAAAAATACTGGTATACAAACTTGCTTTTCTTCGAATTTTAGCAAAATGAGATTCGGAATGGTCTCATCCCGAACCCTTTTTACGGTAATCCTCATTGAATTGAAGAAATTTGCGACACTCCTGCCGAAAAGCTGGCTAGCCAACACCCCGCTAGATGCTTGGCAGACAGTCGGCGGAAAGGAGAGCGGATTTCTGAATTCAACTGAAACATTTTTTTATTGTCTAGAGTCTGCAAATATTTTTTTATCTCCAGTATTACCTTAGAAAACGGGATTTTAGAGAAGGAAAATCATTGGAATGGACCGATCAGGCATATTTTTTTTCGGAAAATGGGGCTTTGTCTATTTTTTCTTTATTGGATTATTTTGTATAATAAATTAAAAGAATGGCAACCAAGGGAAAGGGAGGGGAGAGTGTATGAAGAAAAAACCGTACCTTATTGCGGAGATTCTACTAAGAAGAGGCATGCCGGACTATGTCATTAAAGAAGTGACGGCATTGGAAGAGTGTGAGCTGTTTCTTTTGAAGAGAAAGTGGGGCCTATATGACCGGAAGACAGGTGCGTAAATGAATAAAAGTAAAAAGGGAACCGTTTCGGTTCTGGCCGGTCCCCATGCGTTTTAAAGTTTTTTAAGCCGGTACCTATTGACTGGACGGCCTATGCTGCCATATTGTACGTCAAGCTGAAGGACCTCTTCGCCATGCAAGTATTCAAGATAGCGCCTTGCAGTAACTCTGGCGATTCCAATCCCATCAGCCACTTCTTCTGCAGAAAGTGACCCAGGCTGGGTCTTTATGAACTTCGTCACTTGTTCAAGAGTCGCGCCATTCAATCCTTTGGGAACATCATATTTCGGACTCGCTTCAGAATTTGTTTTATGTTGAAAGAGAATCCGGTCGAGCTGATTTTGAGAAATTTGATGATCAGGTTCAACGTCCATCCGAAAAGCAAAGTATTGTTCCAGCGTATGTTTTAGCCTTTCGAATTTAAATGGCTTGATTAAATAGTCAAAAGCCCCGTTCTGTATCATTTTTCTGATCGTTTTCTGATCATTTGCCGCTGAAATGATGATGACATCCACATCAATTTGCTCTTTTCTGATTTGATAAAGTGTATCAACCCCGTTTAAAGATGGCATGAAGATGTCCAAAATGACAAGGTCGGGTTTAGACTGCCTGATTTTTTCCAGACCTTCAAGCCCATTTGAAGCTGTATCAACGACTTTAAAAGCAGGCAGGCGCTCGATGAACTGTTTGTTGACCTCTTGGACCATTGGGTCGTCTTCTATTAAAAGTACACGAATTTCGTTAGTCATTTTGGTTCTCCTCTATATCATGCATTGGAAAAGAAAGAAAAAAGCTTGTTCCTTCGTTAGGGCGTGTCGTGAATTTCATTTCGCCGTTCGCTTTTTTTACAATTTGGTCTATTAGATAAAGACCAATTCCTGATCCTTCTGCACCTTTTGTAGTAAAACCATACTCGAATATATCTTTATGAATGTCCTCGGGAATGCCGGGTCCATTATCCTCAAGCACGATTTGACAATGACGTTCATCCTGGTAGATGGATAGATAAACCTGTTTTGTTTCCTCTGAACAATGCTTTAGCGCTGCGAATGAGTTTTCGATCAGGTTTCCGATTATCAAAACAAAATCGTGATGATCCAAATCAGCGGGGAAGCGGTCCAATTTTGTGTGCTTGTCCATGATGAGCTCGATTCCGAGTTCCCGTCCCAAGGAGATCTTACTTAATATCAGCCCCACTAAATTATCATCGTGAATGTGCTTCGTTAAAAACCTGGTCAATTCCTCTTGTTCTTCCGTGATCTGAAAAATGTAATGCAGCGCTTCGTCAAGATTGCCTAGCTGAATCAATCCTGCTATCGTATGGAGCTTGTTCATATGTTCATGGTTTTGAACACGCAGGGCTTCAACGAATGCTTTGACGCTAGTCAACTCTTCAGCTAGCTTCGTCACATCGGTGCGATCCTGGAAAATGGCCACGGCACCGATCGTTTTATCCGCAATCTTTATCGGTACCCGGTTGCTTACGATATTCCTGTTTTGAACGGAGATTTCCTGATTGAAGATGGGAGATGTCCGGTCGAGCACTTCCGGGAGACGGGTATCATGGATAATATCATTGATATTCTGGCCAATGACCGCACCGTTGATATTGAATATTTGCTTAGCCTTTTCATTGAAAATCGTGATTGTCTGATTATTATCTATGGCGATGACTCCTTCATGCATGGCATTGAAAGCAGCTGTCCTTTCAACCAACATCCGTGAAATTTCATGTGGTTCAAGTTGGAAGGTCTCTTTTTTTATCCTTCTTGCCATGAGCCATGAGCCGCATACCCCGAATAGAAGAGTCAGGACAAGGATAATCCCGATTTCGCCTTTAAGGTCCTTGATTAACTCCGGTATCGTGGGCAAGATATTCCCAACCAGAACGACGCCGATTTGCTCTCTATCTCTATCAAGGATCGGGACGAAGGCACGGACGGAAATGCCAAGTTCGCCAGCAGCCTTTGAAAGGTATTCGTGTTCAGCGAACGCAGCGCTTTCGTCGCTGCTGCCCGAGGGGGTTCCCAATTGGCTGAACACGGGGTGGGAATACCGTATATGCTGATTGTTGAGTACAACGATATAATCTGCTTGATGGATTTTCCTTAAGTTTTCAATAATCGGATTGAGCTGCGTCCATCCTTCAGGCTCTCGCACCAATTTTTGTACTTCAGGGAGTTCGGCAATGGTATGGGCAGTGATCATGGATCTTTTGCCGATTTCATCTTCCCTTACCGAAACGATATTTCCAAATATAAAAATCCCGCCTATAAGTATCGAAAAAGCGACGATTACGAATGATAGCAGGGTGATTTTAATTTGTATGGGCATATGAAAGGATTTATCCATTGTTTTTCCTCCATTACTTCTATACTTTATAGTAACAGAATTTCTATCACTTTTCGCTATTTTTCGCGCATTGTATTACGACAGCAAAAAGCTGTGATAGAATAGTGATTATGTGAAGTGAGCGGTGAGGTGTTGTCGGTATGCGTGCATTATGGGGGTACTTCTTATTAATTGGCTTGGGGCTGTTGATAGCAGTCTATATATCGTTTCAATCGTTCTTTACAAGCTTCGGTTTCAATTTGCCGAAGGATGAGGAGCAGGTCGGGATGAAGGATCAAATCGTGATTAAGTTCAGTCATGTCGTTGCCGAAAATACACCTAAAGGTCTAGCTGCTAACCGATTTGCCCAACTTGTTGATGAATATACAGATCATCGTGTCAAAATCGAAGTTTATCCTAATCAGTCATTATATAGTGATCATGAAGAAATCGAAGCATTACAAGAAAACAAGGTGCAGATGATTGCTCCAACAACATCTAAAATTACGAGCATATCAAAGAAATGGATGCTGTTGGACCTCCCTTACGTCTTTCCAACGGACGCTGCCTTGCAGGAAGCGTTGAATGGGGAAGTGGGGGAAGAGCTGCTAAAGCAGCTAAATACCATCGATATCGAGGGACTCGCATTTTGGTCGAATAACTATAAACAGATTACAAGCAATAAACCGATACGGCATCCAAGTGATTTTGCAGGAAAGAATTTTAGAATCATGCCAAGTGAAGTCCTGAAAAGCCAATTCAAGCATTTTGGGGCGACAACTGCTGAGCTGGAGTTTAATGAAACGTTTAAAAGCCTTGAAATCAAAGAAACGGACAGCCAGGAAAATACGATTTCGAATATCTATTCCAAGAAATTATATGAGGTGCAAAAATATTTAACGATCAGTGATCATGGCTATTTAGGGTATGTCGTCATGATAAACAAGCCGTTTTGGGACAAACTCCCGTTGGATATTCAGCTGCAAATCCAACGGGCGATGGATGATACAACGAAATGGCTATGGTTCAAATCAAATGAATTGAATCAGGAACAGCTTCGGGAAATCCAGCAAAAATCGAATATCGACATCTATACACTGTCAGATGAGGAAAAGAAGGAATGGATGGATGAGATGAGCGTCATCTATCCGGAATTCGAATCAACGATTGGAACCGAATTGATGACGAAAATGGAAAAGATCCGTAAGAAGCATTTAAAGGAATAACTAAATGGTGGGGAACAAAAAAAGAGCGGACCCAAAGGGCCTGCTCCTTTTTTTTCTATTGCAATGCAGTTTGCAGTGTCTTGATATTTTTTTCCATTAAACTGAAGTAATCTTCGCCGGCTTCGATATCTTTATCCGTCAACACGGAAAGGTTATGGAGCTCAAGTGATTTCGCTCCCATCTCCTTTTGGATGATCTCGGTTAGTTTAGAACTGATATTCTGCTCAAAGATGACGTAGTTCAAGTCTTCTTCTTCAGCCATGGTTACGATTTTCCCCAGTTCCTTTTGAGAAGGTTCGTTTGATGACGTTAGTCCTGTAACGCCAATTTGTTCCAATCCGTAGCGTTCCTCCCAATAACCATAAGCAGAATGGGAAACGATGATCTTATTGGTACGGCCCGACTCGATCGTCGTCGCGAATTTTTCATCAAGTGCCTTAAGCTTTTCGGAAAGCTTGTTGAATTGGCTGTCGAAATATTCTTCCTGTTCCGGCATTTTTTTCGTTAATTCGTCCTTGATGGTTTTAGCCATGTCAATGGAATAGAGGGGATCTAACCACAAATGCGGATTGACGTCCCCATGGTCATGACCGTCGTCTTCATGAGCATGTTCCTCTTCGTGTGCATGTTCCTCTTCGTGTGCATGTTCCTCTTCATCAAGATGAACCGTTTCGCCAACAGCGATTGTACTGACGCCTTCTTTGCTTAGAATTGGTTCAGCCTTGGTTACAAAGCCTTCAAGATTATAGCCAATATAGAAAAACAGGTCTGATTCAGCCATTTTTACTATATCTTTTTGAGAAGGTTCGAATGAGTGTTCATCCGTTCCGGGAGGATAAACCGTCTCGACATTTACGTACTCCCCGCCAATGGCCTCCGTGAAGTATTGTAAAGGGTAAACCGTCGTATATATATCTAAGGCATCCTTGGCTTCTTCTTTACTCGATTCACCCTTTGAGTTGCCGCAGGCTGACAGAAATAGCGCAGTAACAAGGAAAAGTGAGAGTAATGCTCGAATTTTCATATGAAATTCTCCTTTATAATTCGTATTGATTACGATTTGAATTTTATGTGGTAAAAACGAAATGATTACGATTTGACTTCTGTATGATACAAAAGATTGCAAAAGAAAGCAAGGGTTTTTTCTAATGCTCCTCACTTTTTTCATTTTTTTCAGGAACAAGATCAATGCCTCCTGGATGAAACGGATGACATTTAAGAATCCGGATGAGTGCTAACCAGCTTCCTTTTATAGGTCCGAAACGATTTATCGCTTCCAAACCATAATGGGAACAAGTTGGGTAAAAACGGCAGGTAGGCGGTTTTAATGGAGAAATAGCAACTTGGTAAAAACGGATGATTCCCATTAATATTTTTTTCAACACAATGCTTTCATCTCTTTTCGAGTAAATTGACTACCCTCCATTATAGCATATTTTCTAAATTTCCAATAAGGGTAAAAAAGGAATGAGCATTTTGGTAATCCGATTGATATAATGAGAATTAATTTTAAAGGATGAAATATATTGTTATTCAAGGTAAAATAGAGATGACATACAATTAAGGAGTGAATTAAATGCCTTCAGTTGAAAGCTTTGAATTAGATCATAACGCTGTTAAAGCCCCATATGTTAGACATTGCGGTGTCCATAAGGTAGGAACAGACGGTGTTGTTAATAAATTTGATATCCGTTTTTGCCAGCCGAATAAACAAGCGATGAAGCCGGATACGATCCATACCCTGGAACACTTGCTTGCATTCAATATCCGTAAGCATTCCGAGCGCTACGATCATTTTGATATAATCGATATTTCGCCAATGGGATGTCAAACAGGATATTACCTTGTGGTCAGCGGTGAGCCGACAGTGACGGAAATCATCGATGTTCTTGAAGATACATTCAAGGATGCTGTTACAATTACAGAAATCCCTGCTGCAAATGAAAAACAATGCGGCCAAGCAAAATTGCATGATCTTGAAGGAGCTAAGAAATTAATGAATTTCTGGCTTGCACAAGATAAAGAAGATCTTCATAAAGTTTTCGGTTAATAAAAAAGTTCCTGTCAGTTTGTGACAGGAACTTTTTTTTATTTTTCGGATTCTTCTTTTTTCCCCTCATTCTCGGGCAAAGGATCGACGGGATCCACTGTATGCTTGTAGCTGTAACCTTTTCCGATTGTTAGGATCGATAATGCCAATACAATCAGAATCACAATAATGGAGATAACTAAAACCGTAATCATACTTTACAGCTCCTAACGTTCACAATTTAGATTCATTTTAGCATAAGAACCTAATCAGAAAATGTTTCGATTTTCGAATAGAGGGAATTATAGAGGTATAACCAACTTACGGAGGTAGATATTTATGGCTCAGAAAAAATTAGGAACTTTAGTGAATAAGGAAATTGCAAACTTCAGTGTTCTTTATACGAAAATTCATAATTACCACTGGTTCGTGAATGGACCGCACTTCTTTGAACTTCACCAAAAATTGGAAGAGTTATATAAAGAAGTGACATCCAACTATGACGAATTGGCTGAAAGACTATTGGCCATTGGTGAAAAGCCGGTCGCTACCCTTAAAGAGTATATGGAATTAACGACGATCGAAGAAGCGACAGGTAAGGAAAATACAGAAGATATGGTTCAAAGCGTCATCAGTGATTTTGAGAAGCTTTCCGAAGAGTTCATGGAAATCATCGAAGTTGCCGAAGAAGAAGATCCGGTTACGGCAGATATGCTGACAGGCATGAAGAAAAGCTTAAACAAACATGCTTGGATGCTGCGTGCGTATTTAGGACATTAAGATTTAGGAAAAGCCCTGCTTCGGTAGGGCTTTTTTTTATGGGTAAAACAATAAAAAAGGCATCCATCAAAAGAGGGACACCTGACAAGGTATGTATTAATGAATATTCCTAGGCGGAAAATGTGTAGGTTTCGTGTCGTTCATACTATTTTGAGCGAACTTCCCTTTTAACGTTTCAATAATGTAAAGGCCCATTAAATTGGTTAGTTCTTGATCATCCATCTCTTGAAGCAATTCGAAAATTTCCTTGCGGTCAAGCTGTTCCAAAACCGCAAAAGTAAGCATATCAATATCTTCTTCATCACCAGTCATCTTATCACGGTACATATTGTATAATTCTTCAATTAACTTCAAAACTCTCACCTCACATTTATTAGAAATCCGTTATCTCTTTATATGTAGGTTATCAAAAAAACCTCTGGGTGCATATAAAAATCTTAAGGGATGCTTGGGCTTATTATATGTTTTACCCTTTGAAAGATACTTTAATCTATTATTTAACATCTTTGTTCTTCTGTAAACAAAATTTTCCATTGTATGAAGTGGGGAAATACGTGAAAAATAAGCGTAGGATATATGGAAAGGGTGGATGAATGTGTCTGAAAACAGGAAAAAATATTACATTTGGCTTCCGAATGGGCAGATAACACAAGATAGGGAAAGTTCTCCATGGAATTTCGAGATCGAGGCGACGGATAATGAAATCATAAAATTACGTGAATTATTTGATTATAATTATTCAGTAGGGGAAGAAAATTTTTACCGGTCACATGTCCCATACCTTCAATATCATTTTGACCGTGAAAATGATAAACAGGATATCACTCTCCAAAAAATTTACGAGATGATCTATGCTCTAGGTACTGAAGAAGGAAGACGGCATATAGAAAGCATGGGGATTTTACAGGCAAAACCAACAGACGATGGCCTCGAATATTGAGGGGCCATCGTTTTTTTTGTTGGATTCTTGCTGGATAGTGGTTTTTTTTACCCATATAATGAATGAAGGGCCATAGCATTATTTCTTATACGGAGAGAAGGGGAAAAATGAAACGTTTTCTTGATAAGAACGGATATAAGGTGGAATTCTCCGATCACCCTGTCTTTGGAGAGTCTTGGCATGTTTTTGTGCTCAGCAGGTTTAAGGGCAGGTGGGTATTGACCAAACACAGAGAACGGGGATTGGAGTTCCCCGGAGGTAAGCGGGAAGCAGGGGAATCGATTGAAGAAACAGTCATACGGGAAGTGTATGAAGAAACAGGAGGTTTGGTCGGCCAGCTGCAATTTTTGGGGCAATATAAAGTACATGATCCTGTGAAGCCATTCGTTAAATCAATATACTATGCTGCATTGCGTGGGGTAGAAAAGAAACAGAATTACCTGGAAACGGACGGCCCGGTCTTTTTGAAAGCATTGCCGGATGTACTCGGTGAGGAGTTTAGCTTCATCATGAAAGATGAGATCGTACCGTTGAGCTTATCAAGACTGGATGAGGGCACTTTGCTGAGAAACGAGTGAATCGCCGGAAGTCAAGTGTAAAACACTTAAACTTACGAGTAAAACACCAAAACTCACGAGTAAAACACCGAAACTCACGATTAAATCGCCAAAACTCACGAGTAAATGGCCGAAACTCACGAGTAAATGGCCGAAACTCACGAGTAAATCGCCAAAACTCACGAGTAAATGACCGAAACTCAATAATTTTATGTTTCATCTTAAGCATGAATGAAAAACTGCCGAGGTTTATCGGCAGTTTGGTTAGTCTTTGATTAATTTTCGCTCGAGCAGTTCTACTAGTTGATACATGATTGTGGCAAAGACGGCGATGATCATCAAGGCAAGCATTACGAGGGTGAAGTTGAAGACTTGAAAGCCATAAATGATGAGGTAGCCGAGTCCTTTCGCCGAAACAAGGAATTCCCCGACGATGACGCCGACCCAGGAGAGGCCGACATTCACTTTCAATGTCGAGATGATCGTTGGGAAGGAGGCGGGTAATATGGCTTCCCGAAAAGCTTGTGTTCTTGTGGCGCCAAAAGTTTGGAGCACCTTCAGGTAATTTGGGTCGACTTCGCGAAATGCGGTGTAGACGACGATGGTGGTGATGATGATGGAGATGATCGCCCCCATCGAGATGATGGATGGTAAGCCCGGGCCGAATGCTACGATGATGATTGGGCCAAGTGCCACTTTCGGCATGGCATTTAGAATGACGAGATAGGGGTCAAGCGTTTTGGATAATCTTGGCGACCACCAAAGCAGGGATGCCAGGATCGTTCCAAGAAGTGTCCCTATGATAAAGCCGAGAACGGTCTCGAATAGCGTCACTCCTGAATGGGATAGCAGTGTTCCATCACCCAATTTCTGTATGAAAAGATGCCATACTTTAGTTGGGGAGCTGAAGATGAGCGGATCGATCACTTCCATTCTGGAAAGAAGTTCCCAACTGCTGAAAAAAACGATGAAAATCAAGATCTGATAAAAGCGAATGAGCTTGTTTTCTTTTCTTAATGAGTTTTTATATTGGTTATGAAGCTGTTCAATATTCAAGGCTCTCAAGCTCCTTCCAGATCGTTTGGAATAGTATCGGATACTGTGGATGGTTGCGTGCATGGAAAGGCGTGAGTTCACGCAGTTCATCGGGCACCTTGAATGTTTTGTGCACGCTTCCCGGGTTTGCGGAAAACAGGTAAATGCGGTCACTCATTGCAATGGCTTCACCGATATCATGTGTGACGAGCACGGCTGTCTTTCCGAAGGATTTCAGGGTTTCAAAAACAAGGTCTTCGAGCTTCAACTTCGTTTGGTAATCTAGAGCCGAGAACGGTTCATCAAGCAAAAGGATTTTTGGGTCGACCGCCAGTGTCCGTGCCAGTGCAGCCCTTTGCCTCATTCCTCCCGAGAGTTCACGCGGATATAATTTTCCGGTGCCTCCCAATCCAACGTCACTTAAAAGTTTCAGCGTTTTTATTCTCTCAAGGCCTTCATCTTTTTTAATCAGTTTCAAACCTAATAATATATTTTCTTCTATCGTCTTCCATGGAAATAGATAATCCTGCTGCAGCATATAGCCGATTGAAAGGTCACTGTTGGCTTTCAGCGGTTTGTTTTCGAGCAGGATTTTTCCCGCAGTGGGCGGAAATAGCCCGGCAATGATGGAAAGCAGGGTGGTTTTTCCGCAGCCGCTCGGACCTAGAAAAGAGACGAATTCACCTTTTTCAATGTCGAGGGAAATGTCCGCTAGTGCGGTCGCTGCCGTCTGATTTGAAAAATAAGTATGGTGAATGTCTTGGATTTTTAAAAAGCTCATCTGACATCCTCCTTACCTTAGCTATGCTATTTTGTGACTTCTTCTGCAAAATCTGTATTGACCAGCTCTTCATGGCTTATACGTGAAGGCAGTTCGCCTGCTTCATCCATGATGTTTTGCAGATTGTTCCATTCATCTTCATCAAGAATGGGGTCTGTGGCAAAGGATCCTTGTTCTTTGTAGCGGTTGATAACTGTTTCCATCGTCTCGATATTGGTATCTTCAAAATACGGCTGAATGACTTCGGCAATTTCAGCAGCATCATTTTCCTGAACCCAATCCTGTGCTTTCTTCAATGCTCTCGTGAATTTTTCAACAGTCTCTTTGTCTTCTTTCAAATAGCTTTCCTTAGCCATATAGACTGTATAGGGAAGATGCCCGGATTCGGTGCCGAAAGAAGCGACGATATAGCCTTTCCCTTCTTTTTCAAACACACTGGCCGTTGGTTCGAACAGTTGAACAAAATCGCCGGTTCCGGAGGCGAAGGCAGTTGCTACATTCGCAAAATCAATATTCTGGATGAGGTTCAAATCATTTTTTGGGTCTATGTTATGTTTTTTCAATACGAACTCGCCGGCCATTTGCGGCATTCCGCCTTTTCGCTGGCCTAGGAATGTAGAGTTTTTCAGCATATCCCAATTGAAGTTGTCAATTTTTTCACGTGAAACAAGAAACGTTCCATCCGTCTGTGTTAATTGAGCGAAGTTGATGACGGGGTCGTTCGAACCTTGTGCCTGAACGTAAATCGATGTTTCAGAGCCAACGAGAGCAATATCCGCCCCATCGGAAAGAAGCGTGGTCATCGTCTTGTCGCCGCCTGCCGTCGTTTTCAAATCAATGCTCAGCCCCTCATCTTTAAAAAATCCTTTTTCAATCGCTACATATTGCGGTGTATAGAAAAGGGAGCGGGTTACTTCGGCCACCCTGACCTTCGTTGTTTCCTCTTCCTTGTTGCCGCATGCTCCAAGCGGGATTACCAGCATGCACAGAAGTAAAAATACGACACCTGCTTTGCACCATTTTTTCAAAATTCCTTCCTCCTTGATATATAGGTATTTTGCCTACGTTATCGTATGAACGGAAGAAAAAAATGTGAATGCCTCTCAGGGGATAAAAACAAGCGGATGTTTTACAATAAGAACAAAGAGAAAGGAGAGTGGAAATTGGAGAACGGAACGATTATTTCAAAACGGCGGTTTCCATCACCGCATCCACAAATCCATCTTTATTCAGTTACATACATATCACAAGGCCTAAAGGTAAAGGGGTTGCTTGCCGAGCCAGTTGATGGCGAAATACATGATGCTTTCTTATATTTACGCGGCGGGATTAAAAATGTCGGCAAGGTGAGGCCCGCAAGGATCGTACAGTATGCCGTAGAAGGTTTCATCGTTTTTGCCCCTTTTTACCGTGGGAATCAAGGCGGAGAGGGAGATGAGGATTTTGGAGGCGAAGATCGATTCGATGCGATATCAGGATTCAATCTTCTTGAACAGCACCCCCGAGTGAACAAGGATCACATTCATATCCTCGGATTTTCCCGTGGCGGCATCATGGCGCTTTGGGCTGGGATATACTGCAGTAATGCAGCGTCGATCGTCACATGGGGAGGTGTGTCGGATATGTTTTTAACGTATGTCGAACGTGTCGATATGCGTCGGATGATGAAGCGGGTCATCGGCGGAACACCTAAAAAATGCCCCGATCAGTATGAATACCGTACTCCATTGTTTGCGATTGAAGATTTGAATGTACCCGTCCTGATCATTCATGGTGAAAAAGATGACAATGTCGCCATAGAACACGCATACCGATTGGAGAAAAGGTTGAAAATGCATGACAAAGAGGTCGAAAGCTGGTATTTCCCTCAATTCACGCATTACTTCCCGCCGGCCGTGAACAGAAAAGTAGTCGAAGATTTAACATCTTGGATGAAAAGTAAAACCGAATAATGATAGAATGAAGTATATTCTAAGTATATTAGCAAGAGGAGGAGATACACATGGGCATGCCTATGGAGCTAAATACCATGATCGTTACAAAAGGGAACGAAACCCGTGAAGAAGAAAACATTTTCCGGCTGTCGAAAGCTGGTTACAGGTTATACCCTATCGATATTCCAATCGATGTCCGCAAAACGATTCAATCTGACTCAAGCGGAACAGCCGTTATTCAAAAAATTGAATGGACCAGTGAAAAGACCATCATTACGTACCAACTGCTATCACTGAACTCAACTAACTAAATAGACAAGCGCTTGCCGGGAATCGATTCGCTGCAAGCGCTTTTTTTGATTGTGTTGGAGAATTCGACCAGATGTGCGAAAAATTCGGCCCTGTGCCCCCATAATTTGGCCTTAAACACCCATAATCCGACCTGTGCACAGACAATTCGATTGTAGACGCCCATAATCCGACCTGTGCACAGACAATTCGACCGTAGACGCCCATAATCCGACCTGTGCCCCATAAAAATTCGACCGTAGACGCCCATAATTCGACCTGTGCCCCAATAAATTCGACCGTACACACCAAAATTCGAGCTCTACACTAATAATCCAACCTACGTGGTAAAATGGTGTAAAGCGCATGAGGTGGGGTGATTTGATGATTTTGGTGAGTTCTTGTTTAGCGGGTCTTGAGGTGAGGTACAATGGTACCCACAGCTTGGATGATAGAATTATGGAATTAATGAGGGAGAAAAAGGCTGTAGCGGTTTGTCCTGAGTTGCTTGGCGGTTTTTCGACACCGAGGGAACCTGCTGAGATAGTTGGCGGTGAAGGTGGAGATGTCCTTGATGGAAAAGCGAAGATCATCGAAAAGTCGGGCCGGGATGTAACGGAATTGTACATAAAGGGAGCCAATCTTACGTTATTGAAGGCCCAGGAGGTAGGGGCCACGATAGTCGTTTTAAAAGAAAATAGTCCATCCTGTGGAAGTTCCACGATATATAATGGGGAATTCAAGGGGGAGAAGAAGGTCGGGAATGGAGTGACCGCGGCTTTGCTTAGGCGCCATGGGTTCACGGTCATTTCAGAGGAAAGGCTATTCAATCATCTAAATGAAAAATGAGTAATGGCTTTTTAGATTGTGCTTTTGAAAGAAGGGGAATACATGGAGGATATCAATCTCTATACTTTGCTATTTTTAGTACTTGCGGGTTTTATTGCCGCATTCATCGATTCCGTCGTGGGAGGGGGCGGTTTAATTTCCATTCCGGCTTTATTGTTCACGAGGATTTCGCCTTCAGCGGCACTTGCCACTAACAAGCTGGCGGGTACAATGGGATCTTTAACGAGTACGATTTCATTCATTCGGGCTGGAAAGGTGGATTTCATATTCGTCATCAAGCTGTTTCCGATCACTGTGATTGGAGCGGCGTTAGGAGCATACGTAGTACATTTCGTTTCCGCAGAGATTCTGAAGCCCCTTATTTTGATCTTGCTGGTCATTGTCGCGATTTATACATTGGTAAAAAAGGATTGGGGTAAAGATGCAAAGTATAAAGGGCTGAAAAGGAAGAAAATGATTCTTTTGATTGTCATAATATTTGCGATTGGTTTTTATGATGGTTTTCTTGGACCAGGCACAGGGTCCTTTTTATTATTTTCATTTTTGATCATTGGGTTTGATTTTGTCCGGGCTGCCGGGAATGCAAGAATATTGAATTTTGGAAGCAATATTGCCGCACTTATCATTTTCTTATTTATGGGGACCGTCAATTTTGCCTATGGAATCCCGATGGGGCTTGCAATGGTCGCAGGAGCATTGGTAGGAACGAACTTTCAATTAAGAAAGGTGCTTCATATGTACGTATATTATTCATTTGCGTCACGATTTTATTGATTGGAAAAAATGCCCTTAATTATTTTCATCTTTTTTGATGGATGGTTTCCGCGAAAAATTCCTATGAAATGGCCGGATACAAATCGTATTTTCGGTCATTTTTTATATTCATTTTGTGAAATTCAAGTTCCAGTGGACGCCAAATTGATCCTTGACCTATACTTAGCTCCCCAAAAGGTATCTTGCAGTTCCATTAACGATATTCCTTTATCACACATAACATCATATAAATGCTGGATTTCCGAGTCGCTTTCACATTCGAGGACCAACGCAACATTATTCCCGACTTCAAGGGGATTGCCTGGAAACGTATCAGATACCATGATCAACATATCGCCTTTTTTGATTTTGGCATGCAAAACAAGGCCATTCGCTTCTTCAGGTGTTGGGAAATCAGCTTCCCCGTAAGTTTGCAGTTCGGTTATCTCTGCATGAAATACCTCTGCATAAAAGGCTAATGCGTCATTTGCTTGTCCATCGAAGATTAAATAGGGGGTAATTTGATTCTTCATACTAATCCTCCTGTTTCGTGTCATGACTATCAATTCGACAGTGAGATCTTATCCTCCTTTATATTCACTGGGGCTTAGCTGCATTTTCGATTGTGAAATCATGTTAGTTTCCCATCAAAAAAATTGAAATAATCTATTGGTTTTGTTTCTTATCAAAACAAGCTTCGCAGATGAAACTTCCTTCATTTTTTAAATATGCCTTTTTTTTTCAGTCATCCCTTTACGCTTCGGATAACGCATTTTCATAAGAACGACTTCGTCCCCCTTAATTTCTTTACCACACTTAGGATCTTTCCCGAACATTTAAACAACTCCAAGCAATGTAAAGTTTTCAATCTAATACGATTGACTTCAATGAAACTATGATTTACCCAAACTATCACATATGTATCTAACATTTTCAAATTAAATTAGTATTAGTTATGTACTCATTGCTTTAATCTGGCGCGAATTCAGCGTTTAATAAAAAAAAGCCTGCCGCTCACGTGACAGGCTTTTTTCATTATTTTATTTTTTTCATAATGGAAGGGGGGATTTCATTCCGCAATGCTTCAATAGAATTTCAACTATGCGCTGTGAAGCAAATCCATCTCCATATGGGTTGGAAGCTGTCGCCATTTTTCTATAGGCCTCTTCACTTGTAAGCAGATTATTAGTCAATTGGTAAATTCGATCTTCTTCAATTCCTGCCAATAAGAGAGTGCCAGCGTCGATTCCCTCCGGACGCTCTGTCGTATCGCGCAGCACTAGTACGGGAACGCCTAGCGATGGGGCTTCTTCCTGTACCCCTCCGGAATCTGTCAGGATAAGATGTGATCGCGCCGCAAAATTATGGAAATCAATCACTTCTAAAGGTTCGATTATATGCAGTCTATCATTATCGTTGAAAATCTCATGAGCGATTTCACGAACGACTGGGTTTTTATGAATGGGGAAAACAACTTGGATATCCCCGTGTTCATCAAGTAGCCGTTTCACCGAACGGAATATTCCTTCCATGGGTTTTCCGATATTTTCACGGCGGTGTACGGTCATTAATAGCATTTTATCACCATTCAATCCTGAGAGGATCGGATGCATGTAGTCTTTTTGTATCGTTGTTTTCAAGGCATCGATGACAGTGTTGCCGGTAATATGGATATAATCATTGTTTTTATTTTCCGATAGAAGATTTTCCGCAGCCCTCTTGGTAGGCGCAAAGTGCAAGTCAGCCAGGACTCCGGTCAACTGTCGATTCATTTCTTCAGGGAACGGTGAAAGCTTATTCCAGGTACGGAGACCAGCTTCAACGTGACCAATCTGTATCTTATTATAGAAAGCGGCCAAGCTTGCGATGAAAGTTGTCGTTGTATCCCCATGTACGAGGACGATATCCGGTTTTATATCTTTCATGAGCGAACTCAATTTTTCGAGCCCTCGAGTTGTAATCTCTTCTAATGTTTGTCTATCCTTCATCATATCCAAATCGTGATCTGGCTTTATTTGAAAACATTGCAAGACTTGGTCGAGCATTTCCCTATGCTGGGCGGTGACCACCACGATGGTTTCTATTTCTTCTTGATACTTTTTCAGTTCCAAAACGACTGGTGCCATTTTGATAGCCTCTGGTCTTGTACCAAATACGGTCATGACCTTTATACGTTGTTTAGGCATGCTCATTTCCTCCCCTTTTGAATGTCTCCCCCATTATAACGGGAAGTTCATGGGAAATATAAAAATGAAACAATAATTAACAGAATTTTTACAATATTAATGAGGACTTTATATTTCTTTAACCTTCAGTTAATATTTGGCATTTACAATATAAAGCAGGAAGTAAAGCAAAGCAGAATAGAGGTGATAGGCGAATATGAAAAGCGTCCTGATGATCGTGCAAAACTTTTATCCGGAAATCGGAAGTGCGGGAAATAGAATGAAAAACATATATCTCCATTTGAAAAGAAACGGATTTGAGGTAACGGTCATCACATTGAAGCCGAGTTATCCTAATCAAAGTTTATATCAAGATACAAAGTTTTGGGATGAAGAAAGCATTGAAGAAGATGTCATCAGGATTAAACCGGACAAGGTGAAGAGGTATACAAGCAATATGGGGAAGCGGTTGCTTCATTATCTTGAAGCGATGTGGCTTTTCATTTATACAATCATCCGTCTCGAAAAAAAATATGATTACGTGTTTGCCACGACTCCGCCTATCTTCCCGACATTGGCGGCGTTGATCGCCAAGAAAAAGATGAAGGCGAAACTCATTACCGATGTCAGGGATTTATGGCCGGAATCGTTGATAGGAGTAGGAGTATTTAATAATAAGTGGGTTTTGAAAATCGCTTTCTTCCTGGAAAGGAAGCTATATCAGCATTCAGATTTTATTATCATCAATAGTCCTGGTTTCAGGGATTATATCGTTGCAAAGGGAGTCAAGGAAGAGGCCATCCAATTCATCCCTAATTCGCTTACTGCGGATGAGCTGACGTTAAAGAACTTGCTTACACCCGTATCGGAAAATGTAATCAAGGTCGTTTATGCGGGGAATATCGGACTGGCCCAGGACTTGAAAAAACTGATAGCCGTAGCAGAAAAGCTAAGGGAACATAAACAAATCGAGTTCTCGATGATTGGATATGGATATCGGACATCCGAAGTGGAGAAGGAGATAAGCGCTAGAGGGCTGACTAATATTAAGATGATTAATGCGATGAATCGAAGAGTGACTCTTCATGAAGTTTCAACGTCCCATATTGCCTATGTGAGCTTGGTTGAAAAAGAAGTCTTCAATAAGGTGCTGCCTGGTAAAATCATCGATTATATGTGTGTCGGAAAACCGATTGTCGGTGATGTGGACGGCAGGGCCAAGAAGATGCTCTTAGAGGCGAAATGCGGGCTGGTGGCAGAGAGCAGGAATGTTGATGAAATCTGTCAGCATATTTTGACCATGGCCTCTGATCCAGCTCTTCGTGAAGAACTGGGGGAAAATGGTTATCGGTATGCTAAACAACATTTTCAATGGTCTAAAAATATTAAAGGTCTCATCAATGTGATGGAAGCGTCAGGCTGAAAAATCCGGAAGTGGAGGACAACATGGCGAAGAAAGTATGTATGTTCGTGTGGAATCACTTTACAAACGATGCGAGGGTTCTAAGAGAATGCACAGCACTTACTGAAGCGGGTTATGAAGTCGATTTAATTGCCATTCATAACTGGAAAATCAAGGATCTGCCCAAAAAGGAGAAACACCAAAATGGTTTCTCTGTCACTAGGGTGAATAACCGCTGGGAGGCGCTTCATAGGATTCTCAGGATCGTAGGCAAATTGAAGAAAAAGAAGTTTGAAATCGTTCTATTGGCCTTATTGGTCTGGAATACGTTGTGGAACTTGAACTTGATCAACGGCTGGTTGGGATCGGCAATACTGTTCGGTTCCCTTGCACTCCTTGCGATGGGCACTGTGATCATCACTAAAACGAAGCTGCCGACACTATTAACAAGGAGCTACATTTTTGGTCAAATGATCTATCATGGCCGGAAAAGGAAATATGATTTTTACCATTCGAACGACTTGAATACGCTCATGCAGGGAGCGATCAGCAGTAAATGGTTGAGAAGAAAAAAGCTTATTTATGACTCGCATGAGGTACAAACGAGCAGAACGGGATATAATAGCCGAATTTACGGGATGATGGAGAAATTCCTATTAATGTTCGTTGATGAAATGATTGCCGAAAACCATACGAGAGCTAAGTATAACGAAGACTTATATGGTCTGTATCCCAAGGTGGTCCATAATTACCCGATTCCAACCAATCCGGAGGAAAGCACGGCCGTGAATTTGCATGAGCTGCTCGATTTGCCAGAGAATGAACCGATTTTGTTATACCAAGGCGGCGTTCAAATGGGAAGAGGGTTAGAGCAATTGGTCGATGCTGTACCGATGATCGAGGGCGGGACGGTAGTTTTTATCGGAGATGGAAGAATCAAGGATGATTTAATGAAAAAAGTAAGTGACATGAATCTGGAGCATCGTGTGAAGTTCCTGCCGAAGGTTCCGGTCGACGAACTGCTCCATTATACAAAAAATGCGTATTTAGGTTTTCAGATATTGAATAATGTCTGCTTTAATCACTACTCCGCATCTTCAAATAAATTGTTTGAATACATGATGAGCGGTGTGCCTGTGGTTGCCTGCAGCTTTCCTGAAATTCAAAAGGTTGTCGATACGGAAAAAATCGGAGTGTGTGTCGATTCACATGATCCAAAATCTATTGCCGAAGGCGTCAATTACTTATTGAAACATCCTGAAAAAAGGGCGGAAATGAGCAATAACTGCCTGAAGGCCCGGCAAAAATACAATTGGAAACAAGAGAAGGAAATATTTATCGAAATCTATCAAACAGCCTAACAAATTTGAGTGTAGCAGAAAAATAGATAGGAGTGGTTTATATGAAACTTTGTACAATCGGACTTGGTTATATAGGACTTCCGACCTCTTTAATGTTTGCGAAACACGGTGTCGATGTTGTCGGCGTGGATATCCATCCTGAGATTATTTCCAATTTGAATAGCGGCAGGCTCCATATCGAAGAACCTGGATTGGAAGAGGTATTGCAGGAAGTGCTCACCTCCAATAAGTTCCGAGCTGCGTTAAGCCCGGAACATGCGGATGTTTTCATTATCGCAGTTCCCACTCCAAATAAAAAGGACATGCATCAATCATGTGATTTAACTCATGTCATGGATGCAACCTCCAACATTCTTCCTTTTATCAAAAAAGGGAATGTCATCATTATCGAATCGACGATTGCGCCAAGAAGCATGGATGATCATATTAGACCGATGATCGAGAGGACGGGCCTTACCATCGGAAAAGACATTTTCCTCGTTCATTGTCCTGAACGTGTTTTACCTGGAAGGATTCTTGAAGAGTTGGTTCATAATAACCGTATCGTCGGAGGCATCACGGAAACATGCTCATATAAAGGAAGTCTTGTTTATAAAACCTTCGTTCAAGGAGAGATCATTCAGACGGATGCGAAAACGGCTGAAATGTCCAAACTGATGGAAAACACCTTCAGGGATGTCAATATAGCCCTTGCGAATGAGCTGACGAAAGTCTGCTTCGAGCTCGATATCAATGTTTTGGATGTCATATCGATGGCAAACAAACACCCTCGTGTCAATATTCACCAACCAGGACCTGGAGTTGGCGGCCATTGTTTAGCGGTCGATCCGTATTTCGTCGTTGCAAAGGCACCTGAGCAAGCGAGAATCATTAAATTGGCCCGTGATACCAACGTATCGATGCCTTATTACATCGTTAATTCCGTAAGGATGATGCTAGAGGGGATCCGGAAGCCAAAAGTAGCTGTTTTCGGTCTTGCATACAAAGGAAATGTAGATGATATTCGCGAAAGTCCTGCCATTGATGTCGTCAATATCTTGATGGGGATGGAAAACATGGATGTATCCTTGCATGATCCGCATGTACAATCCGGAAAGATGCCAGTCGTATCAGTGGAAGACGCTGTAAATGATGCTGACTTGATACTTGTCCTGACCGACCATGATGAATTTAAACAGATGGATTATGATAATCTATCAAATCTCATGAGAAATAAATTGATTTTGGATACACGCAATTGCATTGATGCAACTAAAACAGATGTCCCGGTGGCCAACTTGGGCAATATATATCAATACAAAACGATGTCCATGAAAAAAGCCAGGAATAAAGCAATCATCTAAAAATTTGGACAAACATCGATAATGGAATAAGGATTAAAGGGCACTGACTATGACAGTGCCCTATTTGAATATCATCATCTGGCAGAAGGGACGGAGGGCAGAAAGTCAATGAAGAAGAGGACCAAGCAAGAGCTTGGTCCTTTCATCCTGTACAAACGTTTCAGGTGGTCTCAGAAATCCGCTCCCTTTTAGCCAAGCCCCGCCCCAATGGCGAGGGCTTGGCTAGCCAGTTATTCGGCCGGTGACGCTGTTATTCGACCTAGGCGACACTTTAATCAACCGTTGCCGCCGTTATTCGACCGTTGCCGCCGTTATTCGACCTAGGCGACACTTTATTCGACCTAGACCGCACTATATTCGGCCGTCCACGTAGTTATTCGACCTAGACCGCACTATATTCGGCCGTCCACGTAGTTATTCGACCTAGACCGCACTATATTCGGCCGTCCACGTAGTTATTCGACCTAGACCGCACTATATTCGACCGTTCATGCATTTATTCGACCTACCTGTACAATATTCGACCGTTCACATTCTTTTGAACGAGCTTTTGTCGACAAACTGAAAGGACCAAGCAAGAGCTTGGTCCTTTTCTGTACAATTTATTATGCTGTCGGTCCGCCAAGTTCTTCGATTTCACTTGGAACGCTTTTGAATTTCTTGAAGTTTGCACGGAATTGTGCGGCAAGGTCCGTTGCTGCTTCTTTATAAGCGGCAGGATCTGCCCAAGTCTTGATTGGTTGAAGCACTTCATCAGGAACACCAGGAACATGAAGCGGGATATCCAAACCGAAGATATCATCTTTGATCGTTTCGATGTTCGCTAATTCACCTTCAAGTGCCGCTTGTACCATTGCACGAGTGTAAGCAAGTTTCATACGGCTTCCAGTTCCGTATGCTCCCCCAGTCCATCCAGTGTTGACCAGGTATACCTTTGCATTGTGCTCGTCAATTTTATCACCAAGCATCTCAGCATAGCGTGTAGCTGGAAGTGGTAAGAATGGTGAACCAAAGCAAGTGGAGAATGTAGCTTCCGGTGAAGTTACGCCTCTTTCAGTACCAGCCAATTTACTAGTGTATCCGCTTAGGAAGTGGAACATTGCCTGTTCTTTGGAAAGCTTGCTGATTGGAGGCAGAACGCCTGAAGCATCAGCTGTTAAGAAAATGATTGTATTTGGGTGTCCTGCAATACTTGGGTTTACGATGTTATCGATCGCTTGCATTTGGTAAGCAGCACGAGTGTTTTCAGTCAATGAACTGTCATCATAGTTTGCTTCACGTGTATCCGGATCAACAACAACATTTTCCAATACGGCCCCGAAACGGATCGCATCGAAAATTTGTGGTTCTTTTTCACGTGAAAGGTTGATCGTTTTCGCATAGCAGCCGCCTTCGATGTTGAATACGCCGTTAGAAGACCAACCGTGCTCGTCATCGCCAATCAGTTTACGGCTAGTGTCTGCTGATAAAGTTGTTTTGCCTGTACCGGACAGTCCGAAGAATAAAGCGACGTCCCCTTCACGTCCTACGTTAGCAGAGCAATGCATTGGAAGGATTCCAGCCTCTGGAAGTAAGTAGTTCATGATCGAGAAGATCGATTTTTTCATTTCTCCTGCATATTCCGTTCCGCCGATCAGGATGGTACGGCGTTCAAATGAAACGATGATGAACGTTTCGGAAGTGGTTCCGTCCACTTCTGGGTCCGCTTTGAAGTTAGGTGCAGAAAGGATTGTGAATTCAGCTTCGTGACCTCTTAGTTCCTCTTCGTTTGGACGGATGAACAAAGTATGGGCAAAAAGGTTATGCCAAGCATATTCATTAACAACACGGATTGGAAGACGAGATGATTCGTCTGCACCAGCGAAACCTTTAAAAACAAAAATCTCTTCTTTTGCTTTTAGGTAGTCAACTACTTTATTATATAGTTTATTGAACACATCTTCGGAAATTGGCTGGTTCACTGAACCCCAGTCGACTTTATCTTTAACGGATGCTTCTTCCACAATAAATTTATCTTTAGGTGAACGACCAGTATATTTGCCAGTTTCAGCTTTTACTGCGCCGGTTGATGTTAAAACGCCTTCATTTCTGCTTAATACTTTTTCGACCAATTGAGGAACTGAAAGTTGAGTTTGCACATTGTTTCCTGTTAATAACTGGTGTAACTCATTAGAAACATCTACAGAATTCATATATGAGGTACCTTCCTTTGTTTAAGTTTTTAGATTATAATTAGTATAACACATTCATTTAAATAGTCTATACTATTTCTTCTGATTTGTGATTATTTTCAGCTGGTCGCGTTAATCATTTTATTCCGGCAGGAACCGAGTTAGGATTACCGCATATACTTTAATAAAGTCAATTTTATTTTAATAGGAAGTAAGTAAGCAATATATTTCCAATGTTGAAGTCAGGATTCCGTTCTTTTTCGTATGCTCAATACTTTATTATTAATGGCAATTTTCAACATTTCTATTCGTATTTTGCTTTGTAAACCCTTCTAGGGCGCTGTATCAACATGTTTTTCATATGAACGCCATTCTGGGTGGAAATGTTCTTTTTAGAAAAGCATTGACAAATTCCAACCAGATACGATATTATCTTAAATTGTACGGATTCTCTTATCCCGAGTTGGTGGAGGGACAGGCCCTTTGAAACCCAGCAACCTGCCATATTGAACTTGACTCAAAGATCGATCGCCGAAAATAAAGCGAAGGTCTTCAAGGAATAGTGGTGATGGTGCTAACCTGAGCAAGGTAAAAAACCCTTGAACGATAAGAGTGAAAGGATAGAAGACAGAATTTTAAACCTTTCCTCATTTGCCAGGGAAGGTTTTTGTGTTTTTTATAAGTAATTCTGTGTCTATAGTTGAAACTAATGAGGGAAACGAGTTCCGTAAAAATCAGGCTTATGCCTACAACATACTAACTTCCAAGGAGGAAATATGATGTCAAAGAAACGTCTATTTACTTCTGAATCTGTTACAGAGGGCCATCCGGACAAAATTTGTGATCAGATTTCAGATTCCATTTTAGATGCTATCCTTGCTAAGGATGCAAATGCACGTGTTGCGTGTGAAACTAGTGTAACAACAGGTCTTGTACTTGTTGCAGGTGAAATTACAACGTCCGCTTACGTGGATATTCCGCGTATCGTTCGTGATACGATTAAAGGAATTGGCTACACACGTGCGAAATACGGTTTCGATGCTGAAACTTGTGCCGTGTTGAGTTCCATTGATGAGCAGTCTGCCGATATCGCAGCTGGTGTCGATAAAGCATTGGAAGCTCGTGAAGGAAACATGTCAGAGGAAGAAATCGATGCAATCGGTGCAGGGGACCAAGGTCTTATGTTCGGATTTGCTTGTAATGAAACAAAAGAGCTTATGCCGCTTCCGATTTCATTGGCGCATAAACTTTCATTCCGCTTGGCTCAAGTTCGTAAAGATGAAACTCTTGCTTACCTACGCCCTGATGGTAAAACACAGGTAACCGTGGAATATGATGAGAATAACCGTCCTGTACGTGTAGATACGATCGTTATCTCTACACAGCATGATGCAGAAATTACACTTGAACAAATTCAAGCCGATCTAAAAGAACATGTGATCAAAGCAGTCGTTCCAGCTGAATTGATCGATGCTCAAACTAAATACTTCATCAACCCGACTGGCCGTTTCGTAATTGGCGGACCTCAAGGGGATGCTGGTCTTACTGGACGTAAAATCATCGTTGATACTTACGGCGGATACGCTCGTCATGGCGGCGGTGCATTCTCTGGTAAGGATGCAACTAAAGTTGACCGTTCTGCTGCATACGCTGCTCGTTACGTTGCGAAAAACATCGTGGCAGCCGGCCTTGCCGACAAAGCGGAAGTTCAATTGGCATATGCAATTGGTGTGGCAGAGCCTGTATCAATTTCAATTGATACGTTCGGAACTGGTACAGTTAGCGAAGAAGTCCTTGTTGACCTAGTTCGCGCCAACTTCGACCTTCGTCCAGCTGGCATCATCAAAATGCTTGACCTTCGTCGCCCGATCTACAAACAAACAGCTGCCTACGGACACTTTGGCCGTACAGATGTCGATCTTCCATGGGAACGCACGGACAAAGCAGAAACATTAAAAGCACAAGCGTAATTCATATAAAAAAGGTGTCCCGCAATTAGCGGGGCACCTTTTTTTGCGGATTAATTTTGCCGTCAGCGGGAATAATTCAAGAAATCGCAAAGAAATATAAAATACGTGCAAAACTCGTGAGTTAAGGTCGTTTAAAAGTTTGTTTGGTTCATCTACTCGTGAGTTTGGAGCATTTACTCGTGAGTTTAGAGCGTTTACTCGTGAGTTAGAGCAGTTTACTCGTGAGTTAGAGCAGTTTACTCGTGAGTTAGAGCAGTTTACTCGTGAGTTTGGAGCACTTACTCGTGAATTTGGAGCAATTACTCGTGAGTTTGGAGCAATTACTCGTGAATTTGGAGCAATTACTCGTGAGTTTGGAGCAATTACTCGTGAATTTGGAGCATTTACTCGCGAATTTGGAGCATTTACTCGTGAGTTTGAGTACAATACTCGTAACTTTCGGTCAATTCACTTTAATCGTTCCGCCGTTTTATAGTATTGTCCTTTTTCGGCATATTCGCGAACGATGCGTTCCATATCCTGGCGATCTTCTTCGTTGATTTCGCGAATGACTTTAGCTGGGCGTCCGAATGCCAGCATGTTCGGTGGAATGATTTTACCTTGGGGAACGAGACTTCCGGCACCGATGAAGGCCCCTTCGCCGATTTCGGCTTCATCAAGTACAATCGATCCCATGCCGATCAGAGCTCCTTTACGGATTTTACAGCTATGTAAAATGACCTGATGGCCAATGGTTACTTCATCCTCGATGATCAATGGATTATTTGGGCTTTGGTGCAGGACGCTGTTATCCTGTATACTGACTTTTTTCCCGATGATGGTTGGAGATACATCACCGCGAATGACGGAATTGAACCAAATTGATGTTTCGTCACCAATTTTGACATCACCTGTCACGACAGCATTTTCAGCAATATAAGCGCTTTCGGCGATTTCAGGTTCTTTGCCTTTATACGGATAAATAATCATTTTCAATCATTTCCTTTCCGAAGTGAATGTTTTTATGTATTATTTTAATATACCGTATGCAAATACACTTGGCTATTTATAATAGCAATGTACAACTTGTTAGATTTCTTTTTTGTCGAAAAACACGAATATGGTTATAATTTATATATATTATTTTAACTATGATGGATCGTACACAACAAGTGAAAAGTGAAAGGGGGATTTCGAATGTGGAAATGGGAGACAGAAGGAGACGCAAAGGGCGTCATTGTCATCATTCATGGGGCAATGGAACATCACGGACGTTATAAGTGGTTAACACAAATGTGGCTTTCAGCTGGATACCATGTCGTCATGGGCGACCTTCCTGGGCAGGGTATGACAACTCGCGCCTACCGGGGACATATCGATTCCTTTGATGAGTATTTGGACGAAGTGAAAAGCTGGATAGAAGAGGCTTACGAATATTCGTTGCCGGTCTTTTTACTTGGACACAGCATGGGCGGTTTGATTTCGATACGCCTTCTTCAGGAAGAGGAATGGGACATTGCAGGGGTGATTCTTTCTTCTCCATGCTTGGGCCTCGTGACGAAGCCGCCGAAGTTCCTGACAACCATCTCGCATGGTTTGAACATCGTGATGCCTAAGTTCAGGGTTGAATCCGGATTGACACCTGAAATGGCGACGAGAAGTGCGGAAATCCGTGAATCCGATAGAAACGATACATTATATATCACAAAGGTTTCGATTCGCTGGTATCGCGAGCTTGCACAGGCTATGAAGGATGCTTTTGAAGAAATACCTGAATTTCAGGATGTGCCGCTTTTGGTCATGCAGGGCGGAGATGACCGAATTGTGAATAAGAAGGCGGTTCGTGAGTGGTTTAATTATAACTTGGCCAGTGAAAAGCAATATAAGGAATGGCCGAAGCTTTATCATGAAATCTTCAATGAACCAGAGCGTGATGATGTATTTCAATATGCGCTGAGTTTTGTTGAAAACCGTTTAAAGATATTAGGGTATGTAGTTTGATCAGTACATACTTCAGGATAAATGAAAAACTGCCGAATTTAGACCTTCGGCAGTTTTTTTATTTGAATCAGCCTGCGTTTTTAAGCAATTCGTTCGACTTGATCACCGGTGCCCAGAAAGTAACCGGGTACATAAATTGGTTCAAGTGTGTAAGTTCTTTTTTATTGGATAATGCGGTGGATAGAAGATAAATGGATTTGAAGGTTAAGTCATTGGCGAATAGGTCCAAAAGCGTTGCTTTCATATTCATGATCGCTTCATGGTTTTGGGTGGAAATCATTAAATCGAGCTGTGGCAGGTACCTATCAAAATGATGGTCGAGTTGTTTGAGGTCCTCCATGGTTTTTTGGTTTTCTGTCAACGAGTTAAGCGAGCTGACAAAATCCCCATATTGTTCACTTGAATCCCTTTTGATTTTTTCAGTCAATATATCCGTCAGTAATGAAGTAGGCAAATGTTCCATTTTCTGCACCCTCTTATCTATTTTCTATCAATTATAATCATTATAGACGCAAAATTCAAAAAGTTATGATTGGTAATTCTGCTGCCTGCGTGTTGGGATTGAAAAAACACCGTTCGTATCGAACGGTGTCAAAAGTCATCTTTTTTCAATTGCGACAATGAATGGCGGATTGTTTGCTTGGTTGATGAACCCGTATTTCAGGATATGGGCTTTCTGTTGAGGGAAGTTCTGTACATAATCCATCAATGCATCCCGTTCTTCCGATCCCCCTGGATGACCATGGTAAATGACGAGGATGATGATGCCTTCAGGCGCCAGCAATTCGAACAGCTGTTCAATGGCTGATATCGTCGTATCAGCTTGGGTGATGATTGATTTGTCTCCGCCAGGAAGGTAGCCCAGGTTGAAAATGGCACCCGTGACCTTTCCGGAATGTTCTTTCCTGATGTATTTGCTTAAATGTTGATGTCCATCGTGAATGAGGGTGCAGCACTCTTGTAGATTCTCGGCCTTTAGTTTCGCAGCTGTGGTTTGGATCGCTTCTTTCTGAATATCAAAGCTATAGACATGCCCGTTTTCACCTGTAAGTCCTGCAAGAAAGGCCGTATCAAAACCGTTGCCCATCGTGCCATCAATGGTGATATCCCCGGGGTGGACCGCTTTTTCCAGAAGAATCCTGGCGAATGGCAAAATTCGGTCAAGCTTCATGACTGTACCTCCATGTGATGTTTTTTTCCTTGCCAGCTGTTGCGGCGTTTCAATTCGGCATCAATGGCATTCAAGACATCCCATTTATTGACGCTCCACATTGGACCGATCATCAAATCGATCGGACCGTCACCCGTAATGCGGTGAACGATCATTTCTGGAGGGATTATTTCCAGCTGGTCACATACAAGGCTGACATAATCGTCACGGTCAAGAAACTCGAGAAGACCTTTTTCATATTGTTTGACCATCGGTGTTCCTTTTAATAGATGAAGCAAATGGATCTTTATGCCCTGCACATCGAGTTTGGCGACTTCCAGGGCCGTTTCCATCATCATGCCGTAATCTTCCTGAGGAAGGCCATTGATGATATGGGAGCATACGCGGATACCGTGTTTCCGCAGTTTATCGACGCCTTCTTTGTAGCAATCGAAGTCATGAGCACGGTTGATCATCGTCGCGGTCTTTTCATGAACCGTCTGGAGACCCAGCTCCACCCAAAGGTAGGTGCGTTCGTTCAATTCCGCTAAATACTCGACTACATCATCCGGAAGGCAATCCGGACGTGTAGCAATGGAGAGTCCGACGACACCTTCCTGGGTCAATACACTTTCATATTTCTCGCGAAGCTCTGCCACGGGTGCATGCGTATTCGTGAACGCTTGGAAATAGGCCATATATTTTCCATCTTTCCATTTGTGATGCATCCGTTCGCTGATCTTCTTAAACTGGACGTCGAGGGGTTCAACCCTGCTGCCAGCAAAGTCACCAGAGCCTGAGGCACTGCAGAAGGTACAGCCGCCATGTGCGACGGTGCCATCACGGTTCGGACAGTCAAAACCGCCATCCAGGGCAACTTTAAATACCTTATGTCCAAAATGTTCCCTCAGGTGGTAATTCCATGTATGATATCGTTTGTTATCCGTTGCATATATAAACGGGTTTGCTTGATTCAAATCAGCAACCTCCTAAATAAAATAAAGCGCAACATATATTATACAACATTATCGCAGCTAGGTCTTTTTTTGAAAAATAAGCGTATACTGTATACTTGAAGGCTAAACATTTTGCTGCTATTTCCAGTATATCTTTGAATGACTATATCCAATCGGGAGCTGATGGACATGACCGGTCAAGTTGAAGAAGCGATTAATCAAATGAAAAAGAAATTAGCCGAAAATAATCAGGTGATCGAAGTAAATGAAGATGGGTTCATATACAAAGCCACTTGCACCTTCAATTCACCTGCTTCGGATGAACAAATTCATTCCTTTGAAAAGAAAACCGGACTGCTTCTGCCCGAGGATTATAAGGAGTTTTTAAAAATAACCAATGGATGCCGTCTGTTCGATAATGTGGAATCGGGCGGGGAAAATGATTTATACAGCCTGGATGATATTATTAATTACACATATGAAAATTCCTACGAGGGATGCTATAAAGTGGCCTGCATTTATCAAGATAATATCGTCATCGATGGGGAAGCCGTCGCTAAAGGCGATAAGGAGTATTTAATGGTAAAAGGCCATATCGATGATTTTGAAGAAGGCGAGAAACTCCATATGGGCTTTGCCGAATGGATCGAGCAGTTCATTTCCCATCAAGGTGAGAAGTTTTGGGATAAAGGTTGATTGCTCAAAAAAAATGATAATCCACCCGTTATTTGCTCAAACTAGAAAAGATGATTCCGAATCATCCAAATGAGACGCGAAGGAGAGGGTTTGAAATGGCAACCAGACAATCCGTCGATCATTTTTTAGAGCAATGTGAAGGGGCTCTCCATTTTGCAGAGTTTGAATTTAACGAGGCTTCACGGCAGGAGCATTATGATGATGAACAA
Source organism: Bacillus sp. ISL-34 (assembly GCF_018613325.1). Lineage (GTDB taxonomy): Bacteria > Bacillota > Bacilli > Bacillales > DSM-1321 > Peribacillus. The sequence goes on from NZ_JAGGQJ010000018.1 coordinate 41,800, forward strand.
TTTCAAAATTCGCAAAGGTATATCGAAGAGGCTTTGACGGATATGGAACGATTGTATGCCAGTTCGAATGACCAGCAGCGGGAAATGCTTTCGCGGATGAAGCAGCAGTTGAATCAATTGAGGAATGAAATGATTTTACTGCAACATTAAATGGAAGCAAGGGAGCTATGAATGCATAGCTCCCTTTTTTTGCACGAATTTACTTGAATTCGCATATATAATGAAAAACCTGTCGATAATGTTTATGTACGGCTATTGCAATTATCGGTGAAATTGACTAGAATGAAATAAAATGCAATATTCTCATAAAGACTATGATGAGGAATAGTAGCGGTTTAAACCAGTAAAGAGAGTTGACGGATGGTGAAAGTCAATCTGGGATGGTCGTGAACTCGCCTTGGAGTCCCGGGTGTGAAGGTAAAAAGTAATGCCTGGCGTTTAAATCCATGTTACGGATGTTTTAAGCTGGGCGGATTTTAGCTATCGCCAATGTGGGTGGTACCGCGGGAAGATATACATAATCCTCTCGTCCCTATTTTGGGATGAGGGGTTTTTTATTGTTTTTTAAACGGAAATTAGGAGGAAATCAAATGAGTTTTGACCATAGAAGCATAGAAACGAAATGGCAAAAGTATTGGGAAGGCAATAAGACATTCAAGACGGGTGAAGAAAGCGGCAAACGCAAATTCTACGCGCTGGATATGTTCCCATACCCTTCGGGGGCCGGTCTGCATGTTGGGCACCCGGAAGGTTATACGGCAAGCGATATCCTAGCACGGATGAAACGGGCGCAAGGGTACAATGTATTGCATCCAATCGGCTGGGACGCTTTTGGACTTCCGGCAGAGCAATATGCGATCGATACGGGAAATGATCCAGCTGAATTCACGGAGCATAACATCAACACGTTCCGCCGCCAAATCAAAGCCCTTGGTTTTTCCTATGACTGGGATCGCGAAATAAACACGACAGATCCCGACTATTACAAATGGACGCAGTGGATCTTCTTGAAATTATATGAAAAGGGCCTTGCATATATTGATGAAGTGGCCGTTAACTGGTGTCCGGCACTTGGCACGGTATTGGCTAATGAAGAAGTCATCGATGGGAAAAGTGAGCGTGGGGGCCATCCGGTTGAGCGCCGCCCGATGAAACAGTGGATGCTTCGTATCACGGCGTATGCAGACCGCTTGATCGACGATTTGAATGATGTGGATTGGCCGGAAAACATCAAGGATATGCAGCGTAACTGGATTGGACGTTCCGAGGGAGCGGAGGTTACATTCAATATCGATGGCTTTGATGAAACATTCACGGTGTTCACGACTCGTCCTGATACGTTATTCGGTGCAACCTATGCCGTATTGGCACCTGAACATCAGTTTGTCAATAAAATTACGACGGCTGATCAAAGGGCGGCAGTTGAAGCCTATTTAGATGAAGTGAAACATAAAAGCGACTTGGAAAGAACAGACCTGGCAAAGGATAAAACAGGTGTGTTCACGGGGGCATATGCCATTAACCCGGTAAATGGCGAAAAAATGCCGATCTGGATTGCCGATTATGTGTTGATCAGCTACGGAACAGGTGCAATCATGGCCGTTCCTGCCCATGATGAGCGTGATTATGAATTTGCAGTCAAGTTCGACTTGCCGATCAAGGAAGTCGTAGCTGGCGGAGATGTGACAAGTGAAGCATATACAGGGGATGGACTTCATGTGAATTCGGAATTCCTTGATGGATTGAATAAAGAAGAAGCCATTTCGACCATGATCAAATGGCTGGAAGAAAAAGAAATCGGCACGAAGAAAATAACATACCGCCTTCGCGACTGGTTATTCAGCCGTCAGCGTTACTGGGGTGAACCGATTCCGATCATCCATTGGGAAGACGGCACGATGTCTCCAATAAAAGAAGAAGATCTTCCATTGATATTACCGAAAGCTACGGACATCAAGCCTTCAGGTACAGGTGAATCACCACTTGCGAACATATCGGAATGGGTGAATGTAACGGATGAAAATGGACGAAAAGGTCGCCGTGAGACAAACACGATGCCACAGTGGGCAGGCAGCAGCTGGTACTTCCTTCGTTATATCGATCCGGACAACAAGGAAGCACTCGCAGATCCTGAAAAATTAAAAGAATGGATGCCAGTCGACATTTATATTGGCGGCGCCGAGCATGCGGTGCTTCACTTGCTTTACGCTCGGTTCTGGCATAAATTCCTGTACGATATCGGAGTCGTGCCAACGAAGGAGCCATTCCAAAACCTATTTAACCAAGGAATGATCCTTGGCGAGAATAATGAAAAAATGAGTAAATCCAAAGGGAATGTCGTGAACCCGGATGATATCGTTGAAAGCCATGGTGCCGATACACTTCGCATGTATGAAATGTTCATGGGACCATTGGATGCTTCGATTGCCTGGTCCACAAACGGATTGGACGGTTCTCGCAGATTCCTTGACCGTATCTGGCGTTTATTAGTCAACGATGACGGTGCGATCACAGATAAGATGACAGAGACCGATGATACGGGCAAGCTCGAAAAAGTCTATCATCAAACGGTTAAAAAAGTGACCGAGAACTATGAGGAATTGAAATTCAATACGGCGATTTCACAATTGATGGTATTCATTAATGATGCTTATAAAGCGGATTCGCTACCTAAAGTATATATCGAAGGCTTCGTAAAGCTGCTTGCACCAGTTGCACCGCACATCGCCGAGGAACTTTGGTCTAAACTGGGTCATTCCGAGAGCATCACGTACGGAACATGGCCGGCTTTCGACGAAGCGAAGTTAGTGGATAACGAAGTCGAAATCGTCATCCAAATCAACGGAAAAGTCAAAGCGAAATTAATGGTGCCGACTGACACTACGAAAGAAAAACTGGAAGAAATCGCGATGGGTGATGATTCCATTAAAGAACAAATCGATGGAAAAACCATTCGTAAAGTGATTGCCGTACCAGGCAAATTAGTCAATATCGTCGCAAACTAAATAAAACTGATTGGAAGCTGTCCCGCATATTTTTACTGCTGGGGCAGCTTTTTTTTCGTGAGCAGGCAGAATATAGGGATTAGGCCATGTTAGGATTTTCACCGATTTAAATCTATTAGTGATCAAGCTACCAATTGGGCATCTGATACGTCATGAGAGGACCATCGAAACGCAAATATCTTGCTTAATTGGTACATGAGAATCATTTTTCGACTTGACGGCCAAATAAATCAAGCATTTGACATAAAAAAGGGAAAAAATTGGTTGATAAAATTTTACAGTGTGATAGTTTGGTATAGTACTGTTATTTTTTAACCAATTATTGGAGGGAAAACCGTGAAATTTAAGAATGTGAGTCGAATTACGGCGTGTGTACTTATTTTTGCACTGATTTTCAGCTTGATGGTTCCGCTAAATTCTCAAGCTGCAGCTGCAACGCCCATTGAAAATGTAGAAATGATTAAAAATGGGGACACCCTGGACGGAAAGTTTGAAAAACCGGATGTCCAATGGTACCGAATCAACCCCACAACAGAAGAAATACAAAAGTTTTCCCATATTGAGTTCGAAGTCAATTCGGACAAAATCTTGAATATCTCCGTATATCAAAATAAAGAAAAAGCAGAAAAAGATGAGAGCGATTATTTTGTCTCTTCTTATCCTGATGAAAAAGCCGTAGTCGATTTCCCATATGCTTGGGAAGGCACATATTATGTTAAAGTTGAATATTTCGGCGATACCGATGATGAGGGAAATCCCCTCCCGGATGCGGAAAATGTAGCTGAATACTCCATCAATGCGCATTCAGTGACATTGCCGCCATCTGCCGGGGACGAAGGGGAGGAACTCGAATCATGCCCGGTTGAAGTGAGTGTAAACGATAAGAAAACGGGAGAATCCATGTTGAAAACACTCCGCGTGTTTAGAGATGAAGTTCTCACGAAGTCGTCTGAGGGACGCACCCTTTCCTCTTTATACTATAAGGCTTCGCCATTCCTGGCCATTCATCTTGCCGGGAATAAAACGGCAAGGGAAGCCGTTTATAATCACTTAGTCGAGATTAAGCCCCTTATTGAGGATCTTAATGAAAATGGAGCAAGCAGTACGGCAGTCATTAGCAACAAGCAGCAAGAAGCGATTAAGGCCTTATTCAATAAGGCGGCAGGCGTCGCTCCAGCCGGATTGAAAAAGGATATGGAAGCCATTGCAAAGAAAATCAACCTTGATAAGCTTGCAGGTGAGAGAATCGTCGATATCGCAAGCAAAGCGGGAATCGAACTTCCAGCTTCGAAAAATATAAAGAACAAATATATCGTCAAACTTAAACCTGGGAAGTCATTAAGTGCTGTCCAATCCAAGGTAAGCGGAAAAGGATATGGAACATTATCGGCACCTAAGCAACAAGAGGTTCTGTATGATGATATGTATGTTGTAGAATTAAAGAACCAAGCTAAAATGAGCACAGCAGCTCTATCCAGTATCGAAAAACTTCCGGAAGTGGAATATATCGAACCGGTAAAAACGTACAAAGCATTTTCTGCCGACATTCAATCACCTTATCAATGGTCTTTAGATAACGCCGGTGGGGAAGAAGGCGTAAAGGGAGCAGACATCGATAACGAAAAATTGCAGAACCTTATTAAGAAACGTAATTTAAAAGATACATTGGTAGCGGTTATAGACACAGGTGTCGATGATTCACTTGCAGATTTACAGGGTGTCGTTGAAATGGAGTCAGGTAAGAACTTCATTGATAAGAAAGAAAAAGCAGTCGATGACAATGGCCATGGTACACATGTATCGGGAATCATTGCTGCAAAAGCAGATAATGGTTATTCCATGCAAGGAATCAATCCAGTGGCTAAAATCATGCCTGTGAAGGTCTTGGACTCTTCAGGATTTGGGGACAATGAGAAAATTGCACTAGGCATTAAATATGCCGTGGATCATGGAGCAAAGGTCATAAACCTTAGCTTGGGCGGAGAATATAGCAGGACGATTGAATATGCCTTGAAACATGCCGCAGCCAAGAATGTAATGGTAGTCGTAGCAAGCGGTAATGATGGGATGGAGGGTCTTTCTTATCCTGCATCATCTAAATACGCCATATCCGTTGGTGCAACCAATGCCCTTGATTTAGTATCCGATTATTCCAATTATGGATCGATTTTGGACATGGTCGCTCCAGGGACAGGCATTCCGAGCCTTGTGCCTAATGGGAATGTTACGTATATGGATGGTACATCAATGGCAGCTCCTCATGTTGCGGCAGCTACAGCTCTGTTATTATCCGGAAACCCTGGGTTGAAAGTGAATGAAGTAAGGGAAATCCTTCATGAGACATCGGAATATGTCGCTTTTGAAGAAGAAGATAATGTAGACCCTTATGAGGACTATCAGCCTGAAGATGGAGAAATCATAATACCGGAAGAAGAACTGCCTGTCGGAAAAGATTTAGTATCTGGATATGGAAGGCTGAATGCGTACAGTGCACTTAGTGCCGTGGATTTACAAGCTAAAGTCAATCTTTTGATGGATACGCAAACAAAACTGACTGGTACAGCTAAAAAAGGTTCAGTAATCGAAGTGAAAAACGGAAACAAAACGCTCGGTAAAGGAACGGCGGCAGCTAACGGAACGTTCACCGTTACTATTCCGGTGCAAAAAGCTGAGCAGCAGCTTACTGTGAATATCTCTGATTCTTCCAAACTAGCAGTATCTTCAATCAAAGTTTTCGTGAATAAGGGTGCAACCCCTAACAAGCCAACTGTTAAGGCTTTTAGTGATAAAGATACGTATGTAACGGGTCAATCGCAAGCGGACATGAAAATCACGATCAAAAATAGCGCAAAAAAAGTGATTGGTTCAGGTAACACGGATAGCAAAGGGAATTTCAAAGTGAAAATCAGCAAGCAAAAGGCTGGCACTAAACTTTCAGTCACAGCTACAGACTTAGCAAAACGTGAAAGCAAGGCGGCAACCGTGACTGTTCTCGATAAAACCGCTCCAAGTGCACCGAAAGTGAATGAAGTAAACGACAAAGCAACAAAAGTAACAGGTAAAGCGGAAATCGGTTCAACCGTTACCGTGAAGTACAGCAATAAAAACATCGGAACGGCAAAAGCGGATAATAAGGGGAACTTCTCCATCAAAATCAGCAAGAAAAAAGCAGGATCCGCATTATACGTCTCAGCAAAAGACAAAGCGGGCAATACAGGAAAAGCAACAAAAGTAACGGTTAAAAAATCTAAATAGTAATTAGTGGTGAAGGCCGTTTAACTTACATGTTAAACGGTCTTTTTGTGAGAAAACGAATGAAAACACCGCTCGATGATGAGCGGTGTTTTTGCCTGTGCGTTGTCATTGCATGATGTCAGATTTGGAGTTTCGCGTTTTAATTCTGAAACTACACGTACTCGCCTTTCTTATATCATTAATCTGTTCAAAAAATAATTTCAGGAGGAAATATAATGAAAAAAGAAGAGTAATAGCATTAGGTACAATTTTAGCTTGCTCAATTGGTTTAGGAACGCTTTCAGTTGAAGCTGGGAATGAGAATTCGGGATATTCCTTTAATATTAAGAAAGAGCAAGGCAACGAATATACAGGCACAGAGTATCGCCAGACGAATAAAGAGGATAGTGATTAAATTAATGGGATTTAATACTTCCGAAATTATAAGGAAAGCTCAAAAATGGCGGATTCCTTATTTTAAATGTATATACCTATGGCGGGATTTTCGAGGGTCCATATATCCGCCGTTTATTTGATGTCCAAGAGAGCTCGCAATGACTACTGCTGCAAAGAGGAGGATGATTTTCTTCAATTTCATAACTTCTTTCCGTTTTTTTTATTTTAAAAGATTACACCCAAATGCTTCTTCCTTCAACCGCCTTTTTATGGATGTAGAATTAAATGTGACAAACATTAAATGACCGTTTTTTAACTAATGTATCAAAGATAAAGTAGATGGTATTAATTTAGAAGTGAAAGACTTAATAACAGAACTTGTAAATTTATGGAGGTGTCAACTCTTGGCGGACTCGCATTTGCTCTTGGATCCGCCAATTCCACCTCTTCGATCTTGAATTGTTCTTAAAGCATGAGTAACAGCAGCTTTCACCTTCAGTCCCTATTCATCTCCTGAATTAATATTCACACCTAAAAAACAACATCATGGATTTTATGTATAAGTTTTTCTCCAGCTTGATGCAGGATATATGTAATTCGTCGGTCGGCTAATGGGGATTACTGTAAGGCTAGGAAGATGACTGATGGGGGAGGTTTTGATGCAGTAAATAGGATTGAAGAAAAACTATGCAGGGGCAAGTTCGATTCAACTTGCCCCTGCATTTGTCAGCTCATTTAGTGAATTCACTTCTCAGGAGATAGACAACATCGTATTTCTTCAATTCGTCCATATGGCTATCACTATCACCATAAAAATCAGTGGAAAGTGAATGAATGCCTTCATTTCCGCTTGTGTAACATATACTCGCCAATGCAAGCTTTTTTGTGCTGTTTATTTTAAGTTTGCCGGCACTGCCCCATACGCTGGAATCCATTTCATCAATGGTTTCAGGATAAGTAGCTGTATCCGTACCAGCGTCGTTTTGAATGCTGATGTTGAACATCGATGGATTTTGGCCAGCAACCGTTTTGGAAGTCGTAAAGATGATTGTCCCATTATCTTTGACGGCAGTTGTCATACGTCCCATTTCAGGTTCGACAAGTTTTCCAAATTCATATTTTTCGACCCAGACGGACATCTCCTTGTATGTATCATCAACATTGAAATCGATAAGAAAGGAATGTTCACTTGAATTCTCCAGGATGGCTTTTTCCCTTGCTGTCAAATCAGGAATTGAAAGGTTATTCCCGGGTTTTGGCTCATTAGCGTTACAGGCGATTAAAGAAAATGAGAGCAGGCATAGGATGATGGATAAAAAGATCTTTTTCATGATTTTCACCTCTTGAATAATATTTACCTAATTAAAACCAATTCTTGTATATTATAACACTATAATAAAAAACGGAATCGGAACGCGGAAAAAAGGCAAGCAATCGTTATGCTTGCCTTTTTTTGTTGCTTAGAGTGGTTGGGAAAGAGCCTTATTGGCAGCATCGACGTCATTTTGAAGCAATTGGTTCAAGTCGTAAGCTGGATAGAGGTTTCGTTCATAAAGGTAGTTGAATATCTTCGCATGGGTATCGATGGCTCCATTTAAATGTTTCTTAAATACTTTGCGAAGGGAAGGGGTGGCTGTTTCAGTAATCGCCAATGCATAACTTTTGATCGATGATTTGGCAAAGCCCAGCAAATCCCCGGCAGCAGCGGCAGATGCGTCATCCCTTAATACATCATCATCCCGGTGCGTCTTAGGGGTCAATGGGTAAAATTGCAGCAGCTCCATGATGTTTTGGGTAAGGGAATCGATCGTTTGCTTATAAATCGTTTTTAAAATGGGGTCTTTAATTTTTGGATAAGCTTTTTTAAATTTCATAAGGGCATTGGACTGGGCGGCGACCAACTCATGAAGCTCGAGTGTTTCATGCCAAGCAAGATGTGAATGGGTGGGTTGCATGTAAATTCCTCCTGAACGAATAATCTAGATACGCTATTCGAACAGGGGGCTTTAGGTAAGTTGTCTAGTGAAATATTTATGGGAAGAGCTGTCACATCTTCAATTCACATCCACAGTTTAGAAGGATCGCCATGTTTTATTGATATTGCTCGAGAACAGAGAAGAACTTTTTGGCAAATTGGTAAAAAAGTTTTTCTGATGGAGCCAATTCCCTGTTTTTGGGAGTGATGATGCCGACAGTCCGTTTGACTTCGGGTGTATCGATCGGAATTTTGACAGTCAGTCTTGGAGTGACTTCATAAAAGGTACTGTCAGGGAGCAGACTGACTCCGATTCCGGCAGAAACGAGCCCTTTTATGGAATCCATGTCTTCACCTTCCGATGCGATGTTCGGTGCGAAACCGGCCGCTTTGCAAGCTTCAAGAGCGATAGTGTGAAAGATGTATCCTTTCGGAAACAAGACGAAGGGATCATTTCGTAAGTCACTTAGACGCAGGCTCTTCCTTTCAGCTAATGGGTGAGTTATGGGCAGTAAAGCGGAAATGTTTTCCGTGAACAGGATATGACCTTCAATATCTGGATCGTTTGTCGGAATCGGCCCAAGGAAGGCTAATCCGATTTCGCGATTTTTGACAGCTTCCTTTAAAGAGGAATAAGATCCCTGTTTTAAGTGGAAGCCGATATTCGGCTGCTCATCTTTAAAAGCGGAAATGACGGTAGGCAGTAAATGGGTGGAAAGGCTGGTCGGGAACCCGATTTTAATGCTTCCGTGTTCAGGGTCCAAAAACTCCTCAATTTGATATTTGGCATATTCTATCGCCTGTATCGCCGTTTTGGCATGGATCAAGAAAATTTTACCAATAGGAGTCAACTGGATATTCCGGCCGATTTTCTCGAATAAAAGAACGCCAAGCTCATCTTCCAGTCTGGAGATTTGCCGGCTGATTGCTGATTGTGCGATATGCAGGTGCTCTGCGGCTTCTGAGACGTGTTCTCTCTCGGCGACTTCAACAAAATAACGTAATTGTCGTAGTTCCATTTATTCATCCTCCTGCCATTCATCTCAAATTGAGATAGATTCTATTAGAATTATATATTGTTTATATTGATTTGAAAACCTAGAATAAATGTAAGTGACATAACGGTGTAAGAATACGATGGGGGCGATTAATATGACATACAATCAAATACCAAAAGCACAAGGGCTCTACCATCCTGAATTTGAACATGATGCATGTGGGATCGGTTTATACGCTCATTTAAAAGGGCTTGCTACACATGACATCGTCAAACAAGGACTGAATATGCTGTGCCAATTAGATCATCGCGGCGGACAAGGCAGCGATCCCCTTACAGGTGATGGCGCAGGATTAATGGTGCAGATTCCTGATGAATATTTCAGGCTGGCATGCCCGGAAATGAATTTGCCGGCAAAAGGACGCTATGGTGTAGGCATGCTCTTTTTCTCCAACGATGATGATGAACGGAATGAAATCGAAACTCGTTTGAATGCATTTATCGAACAGGAGGGACAAACGCTATTAGGCTGGAGAACGGTTCCTGTTGATGCAACGAAAATCGGGGAGGTCGGCAAGGAGACATGTCCGACGATCCGCCAAGTATTCATCGGGGCCAGCGTTGGGCTGACAGATGATTTAGCTTTTGAGCGTAAATTGTTCATTATCAGAAAACAAGCTGAAAACTGGGCTCGTGAACGCGGCAATCGTTTTTATTTTGCCAGCCTTTCAAGTGCTACGATCGTATACAAAGGATTGTTGACGCCAGAGCAGGTGGATGCTTTTTATCTTGACCTTCAACAGGAGTCTTTTGTTTCGGCTTTCGCTTTAGTGCATTCCCGCTTCAGCACGAATACTTTTCCTAGTTGGGAACGGGCACATCCAAACCGTTACCTGATCCATAATGGCGAAATCAATACGCTTAGAGGTAATGTGAATTGGATGAAAGCGCGTGAGCAGCAGTTTGTATCGGAAGCATTCGGGGATGAACTGCAAAAGGTCCTGCCTATTCTGGATATAGACGGCAGTGATTCCTCGATTCTTGATAATGCACTTGAATTCTTCGTGCTTGCAGGGCGTAAACCGGCACATGCGGCGATGATGCTCATTCCTGAACCGTGGACGGAAAATCCGCACATGACGAAGGAAAAGAAGGCATTTTATGAATATCATAGCATGCTCATGGAGCCATGGGATGGTCCGACGGCCATATCCTTTACGAATGGCAAGCAAATCGGTGCCATCCTGGATCGAAATGGTTTAAGGCCGGCAAGATATTATGTGACAAAAGATGATTACATCATTTTCTCCTCTGAAGTCGGCGTGATCGATGTGGAGCCGGAGAATGTATTATATAAAGATCGTTTAAGCCCAGGCAGAATGCTTTTAATAGATTTAGAGGAAGGCCGTATTGTTTCCGATGAAGAGATCAAGTCGGAAATGGCTCAGGAAAATCCGTACCAGCAATGGCTGGACGAACAGCTTGTTCAATTAAGTGACGAAGAACCAGTGCTCGAAGGGGAGCCATTGAGTGATTTATTATTCAGGCAAAAAGCGTTTGGATACACGTATGAAGATGTCCAAAAATATTTACTGCCGGTCATTAACGAAGGCAAAGATCCACTGGGAAGCATGGGGAATGACATTCCGTTAGCGGTCTTATCAGATCGCCCGCAATCGCTATTCAACTATTTCAAGCAATCCTTTGCACAGGTAACCAACCCGCCAATGGATTCGCTTCGTGAACAGATCGTCACGTCAACGATGACATTTCTGGGTGCGGAAGGAGATTTGCTGAAACCGGATGAAACGAACAGCCGCCGCATTCAATTGGATTCACCTGTTTTGACGCCAGGTCAAATGCAGCAGTTGAAAGAAAATGCCTATCCTGAATTCAGGAGCAAAGTCATTCACACTTTATTTTCAGAAGATTTAGAGAGCGAACTCGATCGCATCTGCCGTGAAGCGGAACAAGCGATCACCGATGGTTTCAGCCTTTTGATATTATCTGACAAGGATATGAGCAAAGAAAAGGCTGCGATTCCTTCCCTGTTGGCTGCGAGTGCCCTTCATCAAGAGCTGATCCGTCATGGGAACCGTACGAAAGTGAGCATTATCGTTGAATCGGGAGAAGCAAGGGAAGTCCATCATTATGCGTCCCTGATCGGGTATGGAGTGGATGCGATTTACCCGTACCTCGCTTATGAAACATATAAGCAGGCGGTATTGGAAGGCAGTTTGGCCATCAGCTACGAAGAAACGGTGAGGAAATATGTACGTTCCTTGACAGAAGGCATTGTAAAAGTGATGTCGAAAATGGGGATTTCCACGATTCAAAGTTATCGCGGCGCACAAATTTTCGAAGCGGTAGGAATCGGTGCTGAAGTGATTGAGCGCTATTTCAGCGGTACGGCATCGCAGCTTAGTGGGATCGATTTGGAAACGATCGCAGATGAAGCGTTGATTCGCCATAAGAAAGCTGCAGCCGATTCCCTTGACCAAACTCTGGAAAGCGGAAGTGATTTTCAATGGAGGAAAACAGGGGAACATCATGCTTTCAATCCTAAAACGATCCATACACTGCAATGGGCCTGCCGGAAAGGCGATTATAATTTATTTAAGCAATATTCAAACTTGGCGAATGAAGAGAGACTCGGGTTTTTACGGAATTTATTCTCGTTCGATCAAAAACTCCAAAGCATTTCCATAGATGAAGTGGAATCCGTGGAATCCATCGTCAGCCGATTCAAAACGGGCGCGATGTCATTCGGTTCATTGAGTCAGGAAGCACATGAAACATTAGCGATTGCGATGAACCGTTTAGGCGGAAAAAGCAATAGCGGTGAAGGCGGGGAGCACCCTAGCCGTTACCAACTGGATGAAAACGGCGATGACCGCCGCAGCGGAATTAAACAAATTGCATCCGGTCGTTTTGGAGTGAAAAGCCATTACCTTGTTAATGCCGATGAACTTCAAATCAAAATGGCGCAAGGTGCAAAGCCGGGTGAAGGCGGCCAGCTGCCAGGGAACAAAGTATATCCTTGGGTTGCAGAGGTCCGTGGTTCCACACCAGGTGTCGGCCTGATTTCACCGCCTCCGCATCATGATATCTATTCGATTGAAGATCTGGCACAGCTGATCCATGATTTGAAAAATGCGAACCGTGATGCCAGAATCAGTGTCAAGCTTGTGTCAAAAGCAGGCGTAGGCACGATTGCAGCGGGTGTGGCCAAAGGAGCCGCAGATGTCATCGTTATCAGCGGGTATGATGGCGGTACGGGTGCATCACCAAAAACGAGTATCAAACACACGGGTCTTCCTTGGGAGCTGGGCCTTGCCGAAGCACACCAAACATTGATGCTGAATGGCCTGCGCAGCCGTGTAGTCCTTGAAACAGATGGAAAGCTAATGACGGGACGCGATGTGGTCATGGCAGCTATCCTTGGAGCGGAAGAATTCGGTTTTGCTACAGCACCGCTTGTGGTCCTTGGCTGTGTCATGATGCGTGCTTGCCATTTGGATACATGTCCAGTCGGGGTAGCTACTCAAAACCCTGAGCTTCGCAGCAAATTCACTGGAGATCCGGATCATGTCGTGAACTTCATGCGCTTCATCGCTGAGGAAGTGCGGGAAACGATGGCTGAGCTTGGTTTTAGAACATTGGAAGAAATGGTCGGCCGCACTGATGTTTTACAAGTGAGCGAGCGGGCACAAAACCATTGGAAAGCGAAGCATCTGGACTTGACGACACTTCTTTTCCAACCGGAGGGGATACGTACGTATCAACTTCCTCAAAACCATAAAATTGAAGAATCATTGGATATCCGTGAGATATTACCAGTTGTGGAGCCTGCTTTAAAGGATCAAACCCAGGTGGATGTCAGCTTCCCGATTACAAACGTGAACCGTGTGGTCGGAACGATTGTCGGCAGTGAAGTATCCAAACGCTATGGGGAAGAAGGGTTGCCTGAAGATACGATCACACTCCGTTTTACGGGATCGGCGGGCCAGAGCTTCGGTGCGTTCATTCCAAAAGGGATGTCGATGTATTTGACAGGTGATGTCAATGACTATGTTGGGAAAGGCTTATCTGGCGGAAAGATCATTGTCACGGCACCTGCTGGCAATCAGATCGAGGCTGGGGACAATGTAATTGCCGGAAATATCGCCTTATACGGTGCAACAAGCGGCGAGGCCTACATTAATGGCCGTGCGGGAGAACGATTTGCAGTGCGGAATAGCGGAGTCAATGTCGTCGTTGAAGGAATTGGAGACCATGGCTGTGAGTATATGACGGGCGGACGCGTGGTCATTCTGGGCGACGTCGGCAAAAACTTTGCGGCAGGCATGTCAGGCGGTATCGCTTATGTACTTGCTGATGATACAGAAGAATTCAAGGCATTATGCAATGGTGAAATGATAGAATTCGAGACGCTTGATGATATGGATGATGCAAACGAGGTAAAAGAAATGCTTTACAGCCACCTTCATTATACAGAAAGTGCCAAAGCATCGTATGTACTGGAGAACTGGGAGGATTTCGCCAAGAAATTCGTAAAAGTCATTCCGAAAGATTACAAACGGATGATCAAAAGCATCAATGAGCAGAAGCGTGCAGGGCTAACGGATGAAGAAGCGATCATGAGTGCATTTCAAGCAAATGCCGTTCAAGATAAAAAAATCACTAAACAAGCTGTGATGCAGTAAGGAAGGGGAGAGAAAGATGGGAAAAGCAACAGGATTTATGGATTATCCGCGAGAAAAACCAAAAGACCGGAATCCTCTCACTCGTTTAAGCGACTGGAGAGAATATACAGCTCCTTTCTCTGATGAAAAGTTAAGTACACAGGGAGCGCGGTGTATGGACTGCGCCACCCCTTTCTGCCATATGGGCATGGAGTTGAACCGGGTCACAACAGGCTGTCCGATTCATAATCTGATTCCCGAGTGGAATGATTTGGTGTACCGCGGCAGATGGAAAGAAGCATTGAACCGTTTATCGAAAACGAATAATTTCCCTGAATTCACCGGGCGCGTCTGCCCGGCCCCTTGTGAAGGGTCTTGTACGGTAGCGATAAGCGACCCTGCCGTTACCATCAAGAATATTGAACGGACCATCATCGATAAAGGATTTGAAAATGGCTGGATCACGCCTCGAATCCCTGAAAGCAGGACCGGCAAGAAAATTGCCATAATCGGTTCAGGCCCGGCAGGGTTGGCGAGTGCCGACCAGTTGAATCAAACAGGTCATTCGGTCACGGTTTTTGAGCGCTCAGACCGTGCAGGCGGGCTGTTGACATACGGCATCCCGAACATGAAACTTGAAAAAGATGTCGTTGCACGCCGAATCAAATTATTGACCCAGGAAGGCATCGATTTCATTACCAATACAGAAGTGGGCAAAGATATAACAGCCGAAGAACTGCAAGATCAATATGATGCAGTCATCCTTTGCACAGGTGCCCAAAAGCAGCGTGACCTGGTAATTGAAGGACGCGGGGCATCAGGCATTCACCTTGCAATGGATTACTTGACGACTTCGACTAAAAGCCTGTTGGACTCCAATTTTGAAGACGGCAAGTTCATAGACACTAAGGGGAAGGACGTCATCGTCATCGGCGGCGGGGATACAGGAGCTGACTGTGTCGCAACTGCCCTTCGCCAGGAATGTAAGAGCGTCGTGCAATTCGGGAAGCATCCAATCCTTCCGACGGCCCGTACATCCGATAATATGTGGCCAGCCTACCCGAATGTATTTTCCCTTGATTATGCGTATGAAGAAGCGGAAGCGAAATTCGGTGCAGATCCGCGTCAATATTCAATCCAAACAAAGAAAATCGTAGCCGATGAAAATGGCAACGTTAAAGAACTGCACACAATCTCAATGGAAAAAATCAAAGGCGATGACGGAATGTACATTTTCAGGGAAGTTCCAGGAACTGAAAAAGTGTGGCCAGCACAATTCGTTTTCATCGCAATCGGATTTGAAGGAACCGAAATGCCGCTATTAAGTCAATTTGGCGTAGAAACAGTAAATCAAAAAATTGATGCCGTTTATGGCGATTACAGAACCAATGTCGAAGGAGTTTTCGCTGCCGGAGATGCAAGGAGGGGGCAAAGCCTCATCGTTTGGGCAATCAATGAAGGCCGTGAAGTAGCGCGAGAAGTGGACCGCTATTTGATGGGCGCATCGGTATTGCCTTAATTGCAAAAAAAGGAAGTGCCATTATGGTGCTTCTTTTTTTGTAGTAATGTGAAATGGAGAATTCACGAGTAAAACGCTGAAACTCACGAGTAAAACGCCAAAACCCACGAGTAAACGGTCGGAATTCACGAGTAAATGCCCGGAATTCACGAGTAAAGCACCAAAACTCACGAGTAAATGCTTAAAACTCACGAGTAAAACGCCAAAACTCACGAGTAAAGCGCCGAAACTCACGAGTAAAATGCTAAAACTCATCAGTAAAAGCTCCAAACTCACGAGTAAAGCGCTAAAACTCACGCAAAACCCAAAAAGCAATCCTTCGCCATTGAAGGATTGCTTTTCCGGATTATTTCAGACGCTCGATTAGGTCGGTCATTTTATCCAAAGTGGTTATGTTCTGGTTGCATTTCATACTGTCCATACAAATATAATTCCCTTTTTTAATAAATGTCCCTTGGACGGTTCCTTTTGTTTCAGACATGAACATCCCTACTTCTTCAAAGCGGCTGCATATGGCACATATCCCTTTTTTGTTGGCAGGTTTAATGGTTCCATGCAATCCGGTGAGTTTATTATGATGGGGTACGATGATGAATTTCTTTCCGGAACCGACATCATCCCATCCCAAGTAGGTAATCTCTCTCAAATCGATGTTTTCCAACAAAGGGGCTTTTAATTTCTTTGCTTTAGGAAATAATTTTTTTATCGTTTTTTCGGTGACTTCTTTAAATGGGATCACAAATGGCTTTACCTGTAAAAGAAAGACTTCGGCTTGTGCCGAATCTTTGATGGTATCCACTGGATCCAGCAGTTGTTTTTGCTCTTCGCTCAAGTCACTGAATAAGCCGAGTACTCGTTCTTTGGCGACTGTTTTCAGGGTGTTGATCACATCCTTATCGTTGGCAGTCGCGTGTCCATTTATGAGAATCTGTGTTTGGGATTTTATGAAGTTATACTGCTCGCTCCTGATAAAAGGTTCCATTTTCTTCACTCCTGTTTCTGTTGCTCGATACTTGTCACAGTATACCGTTTCTATTTACTTTACAGAAATCGCATCTGCTTTAAAAGGGGGAAAACGACTAAGAAACATACTCGGCATACGAATAGCACTGATATCATTATCAGTGCTACCCATGCAATTCTATTTTGAATAAACGATTTTCTTGATGGTTTCCGCGGAGAGAAAATGTTCCTCGGCTAATTGATGGATGGTATGCCCGGCTTTGAATGCATATTTTATAGAGGCATTTCGGTCATCGATCAATTCCCTTGATCCCGAACGGGTTCCCCATTTGTGATGGGCATTTTCAGGTTTAGGGATATATATGGTTTCACCTTGCACATACTTTTGGATTTCAACGATCAGCTTTTCAGGCAAAACGGCCGTCGCTTTTACATATTTCATTTCTGCCAGCCCCTTATTCTTTTTTAAGAATGAAATAAGGTGCAAAGCCGAATATTAGAAATGATAAGGCGGGCGATTAAGTTTAGCTTAATTCAACCCCATGCAAAGTATCGCCTCCAATACTGGGCTTTGCATGAGACGCTGCAGAAGGTGGCATTAACATTCTTATTGCCATCTTTACACCTCCCCTTTGTGTTTCTGAAGAACACGTATTGTTCTTATTATAAAATATATAAGAGTGGTTGCCAAACCTTTTCCAATGTTAAAGCTGAATCGGCGGGCTGATTGTTTGATAATGTTCCCAGTCCATGAAATAATTTTAATGGAAACCAAACTAACCATTATGGGAGCTGACCTTTATGAAAGTATTCGTAGTTGGGGCAAATGGGCAGATAGGTAAACATCTTGTGGATTTATTAAAAGATAGCCCGGATCATAGTGTACGGGCAATGGTTCGTAAAGAAGAACAAAGTAAGCATTTAGCGAAAAATGGAATTGAATCTGCCGTCGTCAGTTTAACTGGATCAGTGGATGAAATTGCGAATGCGGCAAAAGGCTGTGATGTCATCGTGTTTACAGCAGGATCGGGAGGAAGCACCGGCGCTGATCAAACGCTGTTGATTGATCTGGATGGAGCTGTTAAAACGATTGAAGCGGCAGAAAACTTGGGAATCAAACGATTCATCATGGTGAGTGCTTTTCAGGCCAATAATCGCGAAAACTGGAATGAAGCCATCAAACCGTATTATGTGGCCAAGCATTATGCGGATAGGGCATTGTTACAAAGCGATTTGAATTATACCATCATTCGGCCAGGCGGACTGGTGAATGAACCGGGAACGGGCAAAGTGAACGCTGCCGAAGAATTGGAAAGAGGTTCGATTGCACGTGAAGATGTGGCTCGAACGATTCTTGCTTCTTTAACTGAAGAAAATACCTACAAGCGTTCATTTGATTTAATCTCTGGTGATACTGAAATCGCGGAAGCTTTGAGGAAAGTTTAAGAAAAAAAAGGAGGCAGGGCCACCCCACTTAGGGGGAGTGAGCTCTGCTTATTTAATTCCTTCAATATGCTTGATGACCTTCGCTGGGTTTCCACCGACAACAACGCCTTCAGGAACATCCTTTGTTACGACGGCCCCTGAAGCGACGACGGAATGATTCCCTATAGTTACGCCAGGATTGATGATGGCCCCTCCGCCAACCCATACATGATCCCCTATCGTAACCGGTTTTCCGTATTCCACTCCAGAACTGCGTTCAAAGGGATCCAGCGGATGTGTGGCTGTATAGATATGCACTCCGGGAGCCAACATGCAGTTCCTGCCAATTTTCACTTCACAAACATCCAAAATGACACAGTCGAAATTAGCATAAAAGTTTTCCCCGACAGAAATGTTGTATCCATAGTCACAACGGAAAGTGGGTTCAATATATACATTTAGCCCGGTGGAACCTAAAAGCTGTTTCAGCAGTGCAGTTCTTTGATCCCCTTCGCTTTCCGTTGTCTGATTGTATAACCGGGTCAACTTTCTGGCATTTTTCCTATCTTTTATTAATTCCGGATCAGCGGCCATGTAAGGTTCCCCGCTCATCATCTTTTCTTTTTCGGTATTCATGTTTACTCCTCCTATTTTCTTGTTTATATATAGTTTGAATAAATATTAAAATATTTTTCCTGCAAAATAAATTGCAGTGCTTTTTACTCAACTTTTCTGTTGAATCTAAATGCCTCTCTCATTTTCTTAAAAAGAAGTGAGAAAAGAAAGATTTTTCCGAATAATTAATGAAATAGCTTTGACAAACTTTCCGACGGATTTTATAGTAAGGAGAGTTATGGATGATTCATAGTTTTCATGTAGGTACATTTTAACAAATAGGTAGAATAGGTTCGTAGTTCATGTCACTTTTTTTACCGGTTGATGGACAACTCTTTTCTTCGTTAAGATAATCAAATCATTGGAGGGCTCTTATATGTCACAAAAAGCACCATTTTCTTTTATCATTGTAACAGGGTTAATGCTTTTTGCTTTATTTTTTGGTGCAGGAAACTTAATTTTCCCTGCCATGCTCGGTCAATCCGCCGGGACCAATTTATGGTCGGCCAGTTTAGGATTCATCATTACTGGAGTTGGATTGCCATTCATTACAATATTGGCATTTGGTTTTTCGGGAAAAACTGATGTTCAATCGCTTGCAAGCAGGGCACACCCGTTATTCGGCATCATTTTCACGGTCGTTCTTTATTTATCTTTGGGGCCGCTTTTTGCGCTTCCCAGAACGGGAAGTGTATCTTACGAAATAGGGATTAAGCCTTTCCTTTCCAATGATGTCGGTTTTTTACCATTGCTGGTATTCACGATCATATACTTTGGACTTGCCTGTTTATTATCCATCAATCCATCAAAAATGCTGGATATCGTCGGAAAAATATTAACACCGTTATTATTGATTTTCATTGGGATTCTCATTGTGGTTGCAATCATTAACCCAATGGGTGAAATCCAGTCACCAGTGGCAGATTATTCAGATAATTCTTTCTTCAAAGGGTTTAAAGAAGGATATTTGACCATGGATACGCTTGCCGCATTTGCATTTGGGATCATTGTCATCAACGCGATCAAAGATAAAGGCATAACATCAAGAAAAGAAGTGTTAGGCTTCTGTATGAAAGCCGGCTTAATAGCTGCCACATTGTTGGTGATCGTTTATACGTCATTGACTTATGTCGGGGCAACAAGTGTGGAAAAACTCGGTCAGTTGGGTAATGGCGGAGACGTTTTGGCTCAAGCCTCGAATCATTTTTTCGGACCGGCTGGTGCCGTGTTGTTAGGTTTGATTGTGATTGCTGCATGCCTAACGACAAGCATCGGTTTGATAACGGCTTGTGCTACGTATTTCAATAAAATACTTCCTGCTGTATCGTATAAATCATATGTCGTCATCTTCTCTGTTTTTAGTGCGGCTGTTGCCAATGTAGGTTTGACCAAGCTCATTTCCATTACAGTGCCTGTGTTAACGGCGCTTTATCCCGTGGCGATCGTTTTGATTGTCCTAACGTTCTTCCATTCCCTTTTCAAAGGGAAATCGGAGGTATATTTAGGAAGCTTATTATTAACGGCCATCATCAGCATAATTGATGGATTCATGGCCTCAGGCGTTAAAATGGACGCTGTTTCGGACCTTTTCACTCAATACCTTCCACTATATAGTGTAGGGGTAGGATGGGTGATTCCTGCCATCATCGGCGGTGTATTGGGCTATATGGTTTACCTATTGAAAGGAGATCCTAAGGAAGCTTATTAAGGGTCATTAGAATGTACTTTAAATCATGAAAGGAGCTGTCTCGATAACAGCTCTTCAGTTTGTCGACAAAAGGGGATTCTGGAATAGTCTCATCCGGAACCATGATTTTAAAACAAGACTAGATTATCCTTAATGTTTTTTACTATAATCATCACTGGATTGAAAAAATTTGCGACACTCCTGCTGAATAACTGGCTAGCCGAGATACCAAAGGAGTTTGCGACGAGGAGGACTCCAGACAATCGAAGTAAAGGGAGCGGATTTCCACTCCAGGCACTCGCTTTCCGCGGGCGGTCCGGGAGCCTCCTCGGCGCTCTTTGCGCCCTGTGGGGTCTCCCTTGGACACGCTTTTCCCGCAGGAGTCTCGTACCCTCCGTTCCAATCAACTGGAATGTTTTTTTAGAAAAAACTACAGGCAAACATGCTTTTCTTTTGAGTTTGTCACAGTCTGGGAGCTGTCTTGTTGACAGCTCCTTTTCTTAGTGTTTGTTTTTAATGGGAAAGAGCCTTAAAATGTTCACAAAGGGGTGTAGGAACACAATGATCAATCGATTACCAATAGAAATCGCAAATATATTACAAGCAAGCAAAAAGAATCCTGCTCAATTTGAGGAATTGATCAGGAGCGGCGGATATCTGCCTCCCGAGATGGAGTTGATGGTGGATGCCATCACGGCCTTGAGCATGGGGAAGAATATCCTATTGAAGGGTCCGACAGGGGCTGGAAAGACAAAGTTTGCCGAGACATTATCGAATTTATTCAACCAGCCGATGTTCAGTGTGAACTGCTCAGTCGACTTGGATGCCGAAAGCTTATTGGGCTTCAAGACGCTGGCTTACAAAGAGGAAAAACAGGTGATAGAATTCGTACCTGGACCTGTGACCAATTCAATGAATCACGGTCACTTCCTATATATAGATGAAATCAACATGGCAAAACCGGAAACTCTGCCGCTTATCAATGGTGTGCTTGATTACAGAAGGACGATAACGAATCCGTTCACGAATGAAGTCATAACGGCAAAAGAAGGCTTTAATGTGATTGCTGCAATCAATGAAGGCTATGTCGGTACAGTGCCGCTGAATGAAGCGCTAAAAAATAGGTTTGTCGTAATTGAAGTTCCTTATATCGAAGGGGAGCAGTTAAAGCAATTGATAGAAACCAATACAAAGTTGAAGGACCCAAGAAGCATCGAATTGTTCGTTAAGCTGTCGAGTGATTTGATACATGCCGTGAATCAAGGGAAGGTGGCTGAAGATGCGGCATCGATCAGGGCTTTGCTTGATGCTTGCGATCTGAGTGTGTTGATCCCGCCGAAACGGGCGATTCTTCGTTCCATTGTGGATAAGTTGGACGAGGAACGGGAGCGTGAGTTTGTGAAGAACTTGGCTGACACATTATTCTAACTAGGAGAATGCCTCATGAAGTATATCCGGTTCAATGATTCAATAATAGATACGGCTCTTTTTTTACAGCTGCAGGATCTCTCGACTGTTTTATCCGGCATTCCTGAGCTGGAATTCGAATACAATTATGGCTCCTTCATAGATCTGATCGAGAATAAGGTCACAGCCAGCCATTTTTGGGAAAATGGAAATAAGGAAGTGAAGGAAGCGGGATTGAAAACGGACGTGCTCCTTAGAACGATAGGTACGCTGCATCATTCATCGATCCCGAGCATGAAGGAGTACCAGGACATCATTGGGGAAAGTTCGCTTCCGAAGTTTGCAGCCCAATTATTCGCTTTACTGGAAGACTTGCGATTGGAAGAATTGGTGAAGAAGGATAGGCCAGGCACGAAAAAATGGTTTTCGGTAAGGGGGGCTTACCTTAAACAATATTTCGAAAGCCAATTGGCGACGAATGTCACCAGAAGTTTTGCACTGGATGAATTATACTGCCTCATATATTTACTGCTTCAATCTGACAGGCCGGATCCGATTTTCCCAAGAGTCAATGTAAGGCAGCTGGAAGAACTGGAAAAACTCAAACCGTTCATCCATTCTGTGTTTGAAGCGACTAAAACCAGTGACATCACGAGGATTTGCGAGCAAATCGTTTTCCGTGTGAACGGTGGATACGAGGATACGATGAATGAATATTTCATCTTCCCCATTGCAAATGTGGAAAAGTATAAGGCAAATACCTTATTTGATGAACTGACTAGAAATGATGAACTGTTGAATGATGATGCAGAAGATGCAGACGAAGAAAAAAGTGATTTCATTGATGAAAAATTCTCGACTTGGCACCGGGAGAATAAGAACGGCGAGAGTAATTCGACTTTTCTTCAATTTGAATTGGAGCAGGGAACGAAAACAAGTTTGATGGGCGGCGGTGCCCGGGAAGCGGAAGATGCCGACCAAGCACTGGCTTCGATTCAGGGTTCATCAGGGGAAAGTCAACAAAAGGAATACAATCAGCAGGAAACGCTGGAGAAGAAACAAACCAATATGGGCAAAAGTGGTGAACATCCATTTGGTGAAGAAAATAAAGACGTCGTCCAAGTGATCAAGGAAGCAAAAATACCAACACTAACGGAAGAGAAACGCTACCGTGAGTTTGTTGCGGATATCGAACCGTTTAAGAGAAAGCTCTCCAGTACAATAGAAAAGACACTGGAAAATAAAAAGAACGC
Organism: Bacillus sp. ISL-34; assembly: GCF_018613325.1. Classification (GTDB taxonomy): domain Bacteria; phylum Bacillota; class Bacilli; order Bacillales; family DSM-1321; genus Peribacillus. The sequence continues at coordinate 64,961 of NZ_JAGGQJ010000018.1, forward strand.
ACCAAGAAAAGATTTGGTTTTTGGCCGTTTATCAAAGAAATTACTGCCGCTTGTATTTGAAGATAATCCTCGGGTCTTTTATAAAAAGAACCAGGATTCCAATGAAATGGATGCCGTATTCACATTGCTTATCGATTGCTCGGCTTCCATGCATAACAAAATGGATGAAACGAAACGAGGCGTGGTCCTGTTTCATGAAGTACTGAAGAAATTAAGGATCCCCCACTCGATCGTGGGATTTTGGGAAGATGCAAATGAAGTGAGAGAAGGATATCAGCCGAACTACTTCCACGTGATCCAGTCCCATTCCGATTCTCTTTATCTAAACTCCGGAGCTAAAATCATGCAGCTTGAACCTGAGGAAGACAACCGGGACGGATACAGCATCAGGGTTGCCGCAATGGAATTGGAAAAAAGACGCGAAAAAAACCGGTTCTTGCTTGTGTTTTCCGATGGTGAGCCGGCAGCTGCCGATTATGATCAAAATGGCATTGTCGATACACATCTTGCAGTTTCTGAGGCCAGGAAAAAAGGCATAGAAGTCATCGGCCTGTTTTTAGCGGATGGAGGCATCGAGGAAAGTGAAGAAATGACGATGAAAAACATCTATGGCAAAGAACGCCTAATGATTCCAAGCGTAGCGGAATTGCCAGAGCAATTTACACCGCTGTTAAAAAAACTGCTGCTGAAGACCATATGAGAAACCAAGTTCCCTCACTCTCGTCATTTAATCGGGAAAATGCATTTGATTAGAATATAAGTAAAAAACGCAGTAGGATTAAATGGATCTTACTGCGTTTTTTTTTGTTGTTCATGGCAGTTATTTGCAGTAAGTGATATATTGATTGAAACTTGAAAAAACGAATGCGATTTTTTTGGCGGGATTAGGGTAAACCATAAATGAGGAAGTGATCGTTTTGATGAATTTACTTTTTATGTTACTTTATCTTATAATCATTGTTCTTGTTATTGAAATATCGGTTACCTTGCTGAAATTGACTGGATTAAAAAGCACAGTGGCCAGATTTCAGGTTATCTCCATGCTGACGGGTACTGGTTTTACAACTGACGAGTCAAAATCCATCATTGATCATCCCGTTCGAAGGAAAATAAGCATGTTCTTAATTTTATTTGGTGCTTTCTCACTTGCTGTCATCATTTCATCGATCAGTACATTGCTTACGGATGATCTGCGCTTGATGGAGTTAAGCATCATTATAGGGATACTGGTGGTCTTAGTCGTATTAGTGAAATCTCCATTCCTGCATAATAGAATATCGAATAAGATGAAAAGTGAAATGTACAATCATTATGAATTATGGGAACACCCGATAGAGGAGATCCTGTTTTTAGAAGATGAAGATGTGGTCATGGAAATCGATATTTATGAGGACTCCGAATTCATCGATGTCAAAGCCTTTGATGTCATATCAAAAGGAGCGGACATCAATATTTTATTTATTGAAAGCGGAGAAGTGAAAATCAGGAAAGAGTTATATGAGTATAAAATCAAATTAGGGGATAACCTCTTTTTATATGGAAATAAAAAAGAGATAGAAGACACATTCTCAAAAGAAATCGAAGAGATGAAGAAGAAAAAAAGTACATCGGAGTGAAAAGAATCCCAGCCTAATTTAAAGGCTGGGATCTTTTGAAGATGGGCTTCATTAATGTTTTTTATTCGGTAATTTCTGAGCGGGATTCCCATTGCCTTGACGGCGGAAATTGCCTTCTTCCTTTTTCTGCTGCTCTTGAATGCTTTCAACAAATTCCTTTGAACTTTTCATGGAATGTACCTCCTCCGTTATTTTCTTTTTTACTATAACCAGAAGAGGTGGAATTCATGAGTATGCAAGGGATCTGACTACCTTGTAAAAAGGAAAGGTGGTAATATATGGACTGAAAAGTTTTTTTTGAAATGAAACCAGAAAAGAAAGAAGGGAAATGAATGGAAAATCGGTTGGGTGGAAAAGTTGCATTGGTCACAGGTTCATCAAGAGGGATCGGTCGCGCCATAGCAGAACAGCTTGCAGATTTGGGTGCAAAAGTGGTGATCAACTATGCAGGCAGTGCACATAAAGCGGATGAAGTTGTGCAAGGCATTAAGGAAAAGGGTGGGGAAGCCGTCTCTATTCAAGCCGATATCAGCCAGGTTTCCCGTATCGAAAATCTCTTCGAAGAAACGACCCAAGCTTTCGGGAAAATCGATATTTTAGTGAACAATGCGGGACTGATGATGAATAAACCACTTTCCGAAGCAACGGAAGAAGACTTTGATAAACAATTTGCAGTGAACGTGAAGGGTACATTCTTCGCTTGCCAACAAGCCCTGAAATATATGGAGGCCGATGGCAGGATTGTCAATATCTCAACCTCTGTAATAGGTCAAATGTTTCCTTCGTATAGCATGTATGCAGGTACAAAGGGGGCGGTGGAACAATTCACAAGACATCTGTCCAAAGAGTTCGGCCCAAAAGGGATTACGATCAATGCGATTGCTCCAGGACCGGTTAACACAGAGTTATTTAATGTAGGAAAATCGGAGCAGCAAATCGAAGGGATGAAAAAAATGAATGCCTTCGGACGCTTAGGTGAAACGGATGACATTGCCAATGTGGTTTCGTTTTTGGTCAGTGATCAAGCTCAGTGGGTTACGGGTCAGACGATTAGGGTGAATGGTGGATTCATTTAATTTAATTGCTTGTAATTCAACTAAAGCAACGTAATAATCCAACGTTGCTTTAGTATTTTGTAATATCTTTAGTTTGAAATTAACCATTCCAGTGAATTGTTTGAGCGATGATCAAGAAAGTGCCCGATAGGAGGAACCAGATAAAAAACAAGGGCAGGTAAAAGCGAACCCATTTTTGCCAGGCGACTCCTGCTAAGGCAAGGGTGGCCATGAAATATCCGGATGTAGGATATAATATATTTCCGATTCCATCTGCCAACTGATAAGCTAACACGGCTGTTTGTCTTGTAACGCCGATTATGTCGGCCAATGGAGCCATGATGGGCATGGTGACTAAAGCCTGACCGCTGCCGGAGGGGATTAAAAGGCTACATAACATTTGTACAATAAACATGCCAAGGGCGCTAAATACAGCGGGGAAGTCGCCGACAAGATTACCGAGACTATGAACGATCGTGTCCATTACTTGACCATCCTCCATAACAACAGCGACAGCTCTTGCGACACCCACAATCATGGCACCGACCAAGACTTCTCGAAATCCGTCATTAAATCCTTCGCAAATTTCCGTTAGGTTTAAACCGGCAACTAAACCGACAACGATTCCCATGATAATGAAGAGCCCTGCCATTTCCAACATAAACCAACCTTTTGCTAAAACGCCATATACGAGTAGAAACAAGAAACAGACCATTAAAATTAATGCAATTTTCTGTTTTTTATTCACCTTATATATTTCAGATCCAGATTTATTTAAGTATAGCATCCGTTTGGTTTGATCCTCATCAAATACAAAACTACACTTTGGGTTATTCTTAACTTTTTTAGCATAACGCATAATGTAAGCCGTCCCTGCAGAAACAAAAATGATAAAAGCGATAATCCTTAGCTCGATACCGGAATATATGGGAAGACCTGCTATTTTTTGACCTAACCCAGTGTTAATGGGGTTAAGAAAGCCTGTCATGAATCCAGCGGTAGTTGCGACTAATGCTACAGAGACGGCAACCATAGAATCAAATCCTAAGGCAATCATTAAGGGGAGGATGACAGGTACATACACTAAACTTAATTCCTGTGTTCCAATCAAACTGCAAATCATGGCGAATACTACTGTGAGGATAGGAATTAACATCATACTTTTTGTTGAAAATCGCCTTGCTAATCTATTTACTCCCATTTCAATAAGTCCTGTTTTTCGAAGTACAGAAAATATTCCTCCGATGATGAAAGTGAAAAAAACAATCTCTCCTGCAGCTACCAAGCCTTTTGGTATAGCTGTCATGAAGTCTACTGGAGTAATAGGTGTTTGCTCAACGAGTCGATAGGAATTTGGATCAATCGTCAATCGATCCTCAGGGCCTGGAATTCGCTCATAAACACCAGCAGGAACGAAATAAGTTGCGATTGCTGCAAGTAAGATAAATACGAATAATATGACATAAATATGTGGCATATTAAACTTCTTTTTATTGAATTTAGTCACTTCATCAATACCGACAATTTTTTTCGAATCATTTTCTAATGCCATTATTTTTCCCCCATCATCTTTATTTGTTAACCTGTACTTCCAGGTATTATGGATAAAAAAATCCATAATCAGATACTTGCGTCATATTAAATGACATCATATGTATCTATTTATTACATATTAATTTAATGATTATGGTTTGTCATTGTTCATAATCACTAAAATTAATTTGATAAATTAGATGATATGAATAATTCGAAAATTATAAGTGGTGGAAAAATATTACGTTGAATAGAAATGCAAATTAGATAAAAGGACTTAATTAGGGATGAATTTTTATAGGGGAATACTATTTAAATATCGCGATTTAATGTTAGAATACATTACATTAGAATATTTTGAATATTGACAAAAATGGGGTCGATATCTATAATAATCAATAATAATATCCATGAATAAACGTTTATTGGGGTTTTGCCTATGGAACGGACAATGACTGTCCGAGAATTATGTGAGATGCATACTCATTTACTGGACAGTGATATTCAAATTCTTGAAAACCTATCAATGAATTTATCGTTGATAGCCAATTTGAATAAAGCGAATGTGTTTATCGATTGTCCGGTGCGTGAAGGGAAGCATGCCATTGTCGTGGCAGAGGCATGCGGACATTCCGTGGAATCGGTTTATGATCACCCAGTTGTCGGAAAGTTTGCCTATGAGGCTTTTGAACCGGCAGTATTTTATGTATTGCGCACCGGAAAGGACATGTTCGTGAATCGGGCATTGACTCAAGAGGGAGCAATGGTCCAGCAAAGTGTCGTTCCAGTCAAGGGGGAATTCAATCGGATCATCGCCGTTTTGATCATGGAAAAGGTGATTCATGAAGAACCTGAAACTTCAAATCAGTTTGAGAGGCAAGATCAACAAAATTCCTTGGTTCCAGAATTTATCGAGGAGTCCATTTTCCTGATTAATAACCAGAACCGACTTGTCTATACGAATCCGGCTGCGATTAATCTAGTATCGGAAATATGTTTGACGGACTGTGTCTTAGGTGAATCCATTTTCAATTATTTTCCTGGCTTTGACGATGTTCTTGCTTCAAAAGAGGACATTTTGATGAAGGAAATGAACATGGGTAAAAAGATTTTCCAAATAAAGAAATTCCATTTGGGCAGCAAGAATTCCAATGAAACGTTCATCATCATCCGGGACCTGACTGAACTGCGGGATAAAGAGAGAGAGCTGATTAGCAAGTCAGTAGCCATTCGTGAAATTCATCATAGGGTTAAGAATAATTTGCAGACAGTCGCCAGTTTACTTCGTCTGCAAATGAGGATGGGGGCGTCTGAAGAAAGCAAGCCCCATTTGTTGGTCAGTTTGAACCGGGTGTTAAGCATATCCTCGGTTTATGAAATCATTTTGGCAAGCAGTCAGGTCGACCATGTGGATTTGCTGGAGCTTATTAGGAAGATAGGCGATATGATTGTTTATACGGAGGATCATGCCCGTCAAAGCCTAAGCATTGAATATAGTGGAGCTGAGTTTCATTCCATTGATTCAGACATTGGCATTTCTGTCGCGCTGGTGGTGAATGAGCTCATTCATAATTGTGTGAAGCATGCTTTCAAGGAAGGGTCGGGAGGGAAGATTACCGTATGCTTTCATAAGGATGGTCCTGAATTGGAAATTCAAGTAAAAGATGATGGCATCGGATATTCTCAGGCTTTGAAACCTTCCTTGGGGCTGGATATCATCCGCATGACGGTGAAAAATGATTTGAATGGGGAGTTTTCGATTCATCGGATTAAGGAAGGTACCCTGGCTTCTGTAAGATTTCCATACATGAGGTAGGTGGAAGAAGTGGTCAAGAGGATTTTGGTCGTGGAGGATGAATCGATACTTCTGCTTGATATAACGATCATGCTCAAGGATGCAGGCTTTGATGTGGTTGGACATGCCCGTAACGGCGAGAAGGCAATTGAATTGGCACATGCACTACAGCCGGATCTTGTTTTGATGGATATCAAAATGCCTAAAATGAATGGGCTCAAGGCTAGCGATGTGATATCCAATACCTTTAAGATTCCAGTCCTGCTTTTAACCGCATTCAGCCAGCGTGAATATATCGACGAGGCGAAACGCGCGAATATCGTAGGATATCTTGTAAAGCCAATTACGGAGGCGAATTTGATTCCGGCAGTGGAGATAGCTTTGCTGCAAGCAGCCAATACAAAGAAGTATCAGGAACGAAATGCTCAATTGGATGAAACGCTCACAAATCGTAAAGTCATTGAAAGAGCAAAAGGAATCATCATGAAAAGGAAGAATGTAACAGAGGAAATCGCCTACAATAAGCTGAGAAGGCTAAGTATGGATAAGCAGCTTTCCATGGAGACGGTGGCACGTCTAATCATTGCAAATGATCAAAAACAAGTAAATAGATGAAGCAATGGCGCTTTGATGGACCAAATTGGTTGTAGGCAGGCAGTTCTGCCGAAAAACCTAAGTTTGGGCTATAAGAGGCGTCTTTTTTATACCCTTTTTTAAAGTCGATAGGCCAAATCAAATCGGAATTCAGGGGGAATATGTATGGAGATGGTAGGTAAATTCGTTATTTATATCATTATGGTGTGTGCCGTTGTCGGTGCTATTGCATCGATTAAAGACAGTGAACGAGGCTTGGGCAAACAATTCATGGAAGGTTTGCATACCGTTGGCCATATATTCATCCCGGCAGCTGGAATCATGGCCTCGATCCCTTATTTATCATGGTTCATCGATACAGTATGCGGCCCGGTCTTTGCTGCGATCGGTGCAGATCCCGCCCTTGCCGCAACAACGATTTTGGCAACGGATATGGGGGGCTACCAATTAGCGGCCGAGCTGCAGGAATCATATGAAGGCTGGATCATGGCGATGATTGTCGGCTTTATGTCTGGGGCAACGATTGTATTCTCGATTCCAATGGGGCTTGCGATGCTGGAGAAGCGTGATCATAAATACATGGCACTTGGTGTCATGTCAGGAATCCTGACGATTCCGATTGGCGCTTTTATCTCAAGTGTGCTGGTGGTGGCAACGAATTCGAAAATCCGCGAAGTGATTTCCACGAATGCGGATTCTACATACGAATTCGCGTTAAGCTATTTGAAAATTGCCCTGAATCTTTCCCCACTTCTTATTTTTGTGGTATTGCTCGCATTGGGTCTTTATTTTCTGCCGGATTTGATGATTAAAGGTTTCATGTGGTTTGGGAAAATATTGGATGCAGCAATTAAACTTGTACTCGTCTTTTCGATCGTGGAAATTTTCACCGGACTGTTTTCCAATGTATTTGGTGCTTGGGGGTTCCATCCGATCATGGCCGATAAGGCAGACCAATTTCGTGCCCTCGAAACGGCCGGCTATATCGGGATAATGCTGGCGGGTGCTTTTCCAATGATTTACCTGATTCAAAAATATGCAGGCAAGCCGCTTGAAGCGATGGGCGGCAAAATCGGGTTGAGCAAAGCGGGGAGTGCAGGGATATTAGCAACGGTAGCCAATATATTAGCGATGTTCAAACTGGTTAAAGATATGCCGCCGAAGGATAAGGTCATAAACATTTCCTTTGCTGTGTGTGCGGCCTTCCTATTAGGCGATCATTTATCGTTCACAGCCAACTTTCAGCCCTCCTTAATATTGCCGATCATTGTCGGTAAGCTATCTGCCGGAGCGATTGGAATCGGTCTTGCTTACTGGCTGTCCGTTCCGAAAGCTTTGGAATTGGAGGAAAAGGATCGTGCAGCAGGAGTTATCGGCGTAAATGAATATAAAACGAAAAACGAGGAAGAAAACAGCAATGAAATCCAAGTGGTGTAAAACTGGGGTGTGATTTTAATGAATGAACAGGTGGAACGAATCATCAGTGCAGGAATTGATATTGGCACCAGTACGACGAAACTTGTTATCAGCGAGCTTTCGCTTAGGAATGTGGCGGGTGGCGGGCAGGTGCCAAAAATCGAAATTACCGATAAGGAAATTCTGTATCGAAGTCCCATTTTCAGGACCCCGCTTTTATCCGAGACGGTAATTGATATACCTGCTGTACAAAGAATGGTGGAAAGTGAATACCATCAAGCCGGGATCACGATCGAAAACATACAAACAGGGGCTGTCATCATCACGGGGGAAACGGCAACCAAACAAAATGCAGAAGAAATGGTATACCGGTTATCTAAAGCGGCGGGGGAATTCCTTGTAGCGGCAGCCGGTCCGGATTTGGAGGGAATCATTGCCGCCAAGGGATCCGGCGCCTATCAACATTCCATTAAGACACGACAGACTGTGGCGAACATAGACATTGGCGGGGGAACGGCGAATATCGCCGTATACCGTTCTGGCATGCTTTGCGGAACTTGCACACTGCATATAGGAGGCCGCTTGGTGGAGTGGGAGGGAACGAAAGTGAAGGTTGCTCCTTCAATAGGGAAATGGCTGAAATCAAAGGGGTTCTCTCCTTTGAATGGTGATGGGGCAATCATCGCAAATGAAATGGCGAAGGTGCTTTCGAGGTTTTTGGCTGGTTCATTCACAAAAGAAGATGAACTTCTATTAGTGGGGAAGGAGCCATCTTGGACAGGACGAATCGATGTGTTGATGTTCTCGGGTGGTGTCAGTGATTGCATCTATCATGAAGAACGGGAAGACAAAACCTTCCAGGATATCGGCATGATGCTTGCCGCCTCCATTAAGGAAAATGAAGAATTGGCTGCATGGGAGTGGGAACAACCCGTTGAAACGGTTCGCGCTACTGTCCTTGGAGCAGGCGCACATACAACTGAAATCAGCGGAGCTACTATTGAAGTGAATGATTCCCATCTGCCCGTTCGTAATATCCCGGTCTATCGGGTCGATTTTCATGGCGTGCTTGATGATGTAACCGCAAGAATGGCACAAGCTGTTCAGGATGCGATCACGATATACGATCCCCTGCAGGAGGGCTTGAATTTTGCGTTTTATTTAACGAATTTACCTTATCAATCATTTCGGGACATTCAACAGCTCGCAGTCGCTTTTACCGAGGCTTTGATGCAAAAACCTAATCGGCAGCAGCCTCTGATCATTGTCATGGATCGTGATTATGGGAAGGCACTTGGTCAAACCATTCTAGTGAATCAACCGGATTTGCCGGTCATCTGCATTGATCAGACAGAAGTGGAACATGGTGATTATTTGGATATAGGAAGGCTGCTGCGGACAGGGGTCGTTCCGGTTGTAGTAAAAACGCTAACCTTTCACAGTTAGGAAAAGGAGGATTATACGATGAAATTATCCACTCAATACTTTGGGGGAATCCATCAATTCAAATCATTGAAAGAAGTCCTGGCAAAAGCGAATGAAGAAAAATCAGGAGATAGGCTTGCGGGAATTGCAGCGGATTCGGTTCAAGAACGGATTGCGGCAAAAGCGGTGCTTAGTGAATTGACCTTGGCGGACATTAGGAACAACCCCCTGCTCTCCCCGGAAGAGGATGAGGTGTCGCGGATCATAGATGGTCTCGTCAATGGAACCATCTATCAATCTGTGAAGAATTGGAGCGTTGCCGAGCTGCGTGAATATATTTTGAGTGACGAAACGACCGGTGAGGATTTAATGCGATTAAGCAGGGGATTGAATAGTGAAATGATTGCTGCGGCAGCCAAGTTAATGTCGAACCTCGACCTTATCCATGCAGCCAATAAAATCGAAGTGCTCACCAAGAATAATAGCACGATCGGATACAAAGGAACGCTTGCCTCGCGTCTTCAGCCTAACCACCCGACTGACAATGTGGAAGGCATGCTGGCTTCATTAAAAGAAGGCCTCTCCTATGGAATCGGGGATGCACTCATTGGAATCAACCCTGTCGATGATTCAGTCGAAAGCGTAAAGCGGCTGCTTCATGCGACACAGGATGTCATCCAGAAATGGAACATCCCGACCCAAAATTGTGTGCTTGCACATGTGACCACGCAAATTAAGGCCGTACAGCAGGGTGCGCCTGCTGATATGATCTTTCAAAGCATCGCCGGAACGGAAACGGCCAATCGTTCTTTTGGAATTAACGTTCAATTGCTCGAAGAAGCTAAAGAGGTCGTGAAGGCCTATGGGACCGGCACAGGCCCGCAGCATCTTTATTTTGAAACGGGGCAAGGCTCCGAGTTATCGGCTGAAGCGCATTTCGGAATCGATCAGGTGACGCTTGAAGCCAGGAACTATGGATTTGCCCGCTATTTTGATCCGTACATTGTCAATACGGTCGTCGGATTCATCGGACCTGAATATCTATATAACAGCAAGCAGGTCATCCGCGCCGGGCTAGAAGATCATTTCATGGGAAAAATGCATGGACTGCCGATGGGTGTGGATATTTGCTATACGAATCATATGAAGGCGGATCAAAATGATATCGAGGACTTGGGTGTACTTTTAACGGCCGCTGGGGTGAATTTCATCATCGCAACTCCGATGGGGGATGACTGCATGTTAAACTATCAGTCTTTGAGTTACCACGATATAGCGACTTTGAGGCAAACGATGGATAAGCGGCCTGCCCCGTTATATGAAGCTTGGCTGGAGAAGATGGGGATTATGGAGAATGGAAAATTAACGAAGCGTGCCGGTGATCCGACTATATTTAACCATTAGGAGTGGATGATATGGGAATGAATAAAAAGGAAGATTTGGATGCCTTGATAGCGAAAACCCCTGCGCGGATAGGGGTAGGCAGGTCAGGGACCCGGCCGAAAACGGATTCTTGGCTGAAATTCCGTTTTGACCATGCGGCGGCCGTCGATGCTGTATATGGTGAAGTCAGTGATATTCTTTTGAAACGCTTGGAGTTATTCAAGGTGAAAACGAAGGCCGATGATAAGGAAGTCTATTTACGGCGTCCGGATTATGGCAGGAGGCTTTCGGATGAAGCTAAGCGGGTGATAGAAGCCAAATGCATAAAGGCCCCAACGGTTCAAATCATCATTTCCGATGGCTTAAGTGCCAAGGCGATCGAAGAAAATGTGGAGGACGTCTATTTATCTTTCAAACAATCTTTGGTGGTGGCAGGTCTTGATACAGGTACACCTTTTTATATTGAAAAGGGCAGGGTTGCCGTGATGGATGATATCGGTGAAATCCTTGGACCTGAGGTCATTGTCCTGCTGATCGGTGAACGGCCTGGTCTAGTCAGTGCTGAATCATTGAGTGCTTATATTTGCTATAAACCACGTTTGGGCATGATTGAAGCAGAAAGGATGGTCATTTCCAACATCCATAAAGGAGGGATTCCCCCAGTTGAAGCTGGGGCACATCTTGGCACGGTCATTCAAAAGATCCTCAAATACCAAGCGAGCGGCATGTCCCTCGTGAAGAAAGAACATGAAGAAGAAAATCGTGAAAAACTCGGTTGAAAAAATAAAAATGGAGGAGCGAATCGCTCCTCTTTAGTTTGTCGGCAAAAAGGGGGTTCGGGATGGTCCCATTACGGACTATGATTAAGACTAGGTCGTTGATTTCCTCTCCAGGCACTCGCTTTCCGCGGGCGTTCCTGAACGGTCTCATCCCGTACCATGATTTTAATACAAGACCAGATTATCCTTAATGTTTTTTAAATAAAAAACTGCAGGCAAACTCGCTACATTCGAATTTGTCTACATTCTTGGGAGCAGGGTCGCTCCTTATTTACTTGTCCCTAAATTCCACAATCCAAACGGGTTATAGAAGGGATGGCCTTCTTCATATCTAAAGTCCTGAAGGCCCGTCAATATAAAGTCGGGTGCATCTTGTTGAATGCTAAAGGTTTCGCCATTCTTAAAGAGAGGCCGTTCACCTACATGGTAATAATTAAATGTGTTAAGCAGAGCAGCCGCCTCTTTCGGACTCATTGTGTTAAGTGTCACGGCATCCGGAAGACCAAAAGCTTTCATTCCGAATGAACAATAATAGTCTTCCTCTCCGATGATCGTGACAAAATGGGCATATACCGAGAGAATATCAGGGCTATGATGAAGATGCAGCCAAGCTTCCTTTGAATGGGCAATTCCAGACGTTTCTATCTTCACTGCCATTCCGCCTGCCCTTAGGATCGCTGCCCCGGCATCGATCAACTCGATAACAGTTCCGGTATCGGACACATCGGCTATTATATAAACGGTAAAGGTATGGTCATTGATTTCCTCTAATGCTCTCGCTGAAAAGGCGTCTTTACTGGCGTAAGAAAAGCTCTCTTTTAAAGTGGGTTCATAATCATGGATCTCCGCCTGAAAAGTAATGTTTTCATCACTGTTATGAAAAACATTCCCGGCTAACAGATACCCTTCGCTTTGGGAAGCGACCGTTTGAATCAATTCTGTCCGGTCCTTCCATTTACCGGGTATCCCGATGATGATTTGGTTGTCCTTCATGGATCATCTCTCCTTTCACATCACTTCATACTATACCACTGCTGATGTTTTCCATAGTAATTCATAAAAAATAGTGCCAAGCTCCGATAAATGCCAGTGAGGGATGTGCAGGACTTTTTCAAAATTATACAATTGATGTATAATATAATCTAGTAAACGTATAGCCTATCTTCATAGGAATTCCCCTGGTTGGTTTTCTCATAGGGCCGTATCTTAATAATCTATTCGTATATATCAATGATGAAAGAGAGTGGAATATAATGGGTCGTAAGTGGAATAACATTAAAGAAAAAAAAGCGTCAAAAGATGCTAATACTAGTCGGATTTATGCTAAGTTCGGACGGGAAATATATGTGGTGGCAAAACAAGGCGAACCAGATCCGGAATCCAATCAGGCATTAAGGGTCGTACTTGAGCGTGCGAAAACGTACAATGTCCCAAGAGCGATCATTGACCGTGCGATTGAAAAAGCCAAAGGCGGTTCTGAAGAAAACTATGACGAACTTCGTTATGAAGGATTCGGTCCAAATGGATCGATGGTCATCGTGGATGCATTGACAAACAACGTGAACCGGACGGCATCCGATGTACGTGCCGCATTTGGGAAAAATGGCGGGAATATGGGTGTCAGCGGATCTGTTGCTTATATGTTCGATGCAACGGCTGTCATCGGGATTGAAGGTAAAACGGCTGATGATGTTCTTGAACTGTTAATGGAAGCGGATGTTGATGTACGTGACATCATTGAAGAAGAAGAAAGTGTCATCGTTTATGCTGAACCTGAACAATTCCATGCTGTACAACAAGCATTCAAGGATGCAGGGATCAGCGATTTTACAGTGGCGGAGCTGACGATGCTTGCCCAAAATGACCTAACCCTTCCAGAAGACGCACAAGCACAATTCGAAAAGATGATTGATGCATTGGAAGATTTGGAAGATGTTCAACAAGTTTATCATAATGTAGATCTTGGTGAATGAAAAAACGAGCAGACCTTTGCTATATGATCAAAGGTCTGCTTATTTTATTTGAATGCAAAAGAGCCTGTTTACGGATCACAAAACAGGCTCTTTCCTTTGGATTATTCATTTATGGTGATTCCGGAAATTTCACGGTCTTTCTTTACCTTTTCCAATTCCGAAATGGTGACCAGTTGATAGCCTTGGTCATGCAGTTGTTTGATGATCTTTCCTGCAGCCTGGGCGCTAGTTTGATAGATATCATGCATTAAAATGATACTGCCATCTCTGGCTTTGCTCATCACTTTGTTTACGATTTTCTTTTCATTACGTTCTTTCCAATCTTCGGGATCGACATCCCAAAGTGTGACTTTCATATCCTCCATGTATTCACGCACATTATTGTTAATCGCTCCATATGGGGGACGGACGAGATTTGGCTCATCACCTGTAGCTTTTTCTACTGCGTCTTGGGTCTTTTCGATTTGACTTTTGATTTTGCTCTTGCTTAAGCGCGTCAGCTGCGGATGATCCCATGAATGGTTGCCAATCTCATTTCCTTGCTGCAGCATTTTTTGCAGAACTTCCGGATAGTGCTGTACGCGGCTTCCAAGCACGAAAAACGTCGCGTGTCCATCATACTTGTTCAGGTCTTCAAGTATGGACATGGTATGACTTGGATGCGGCCCGTCATCGAACGTCAAGGCAATGACCTTTTTTGAAGGGTCGATCCATTCATTTTGCACAGGCAGTTTGGCGACGATATGTTTCGGCTGCCATTCCTTTACACGATCCTCATTCAAATCTTGACTTTGATATGAATCTAGCAAACTATCTTTAAAAAGTTCCTTCTTGATGGCTATTGTATGGGTCTTGGTTGAATCATCAGTCTTGACGTAGAATACAAGCGTATTTTTCAAGACTGAAAAAGAATTGAAGTTGGCTGCCTTCAGTTTGTTTTCCTTTTTAATGAGACTGTTTGAAATGCCTTCTTCTTCCTTCTCCGTTAACTCTTCAAAAACGATATCGGATAAAACGGATAAATAATCAGTATCCGTGGCAAAGATGTCTTCTATAGAGAGCTTTTGCTGAGATGGAATATCATAAGTGAAGATCTGGGAACCAGACTGTTTCTTTCCTTCCACTTGCTCATATTTATCGAAGGAAATCGTAATCGTCTGTTTGCTGAAATGGAGGATCGTATAGGTGAGGTTAAGCTCGGAAGCTTTTCCGTCGGATGCTTTCCATTTCTTTTCATAATCCTTAATTTCTTTCTTTATGTAGGCTTCTAGCTGCTTGTCGATATTTTCCAAATGCAGAACGGGCCTGCTGGCTGAATATCCGCCTTTCGTATTATCTTTCACATACGTTTGAATATCAGCTTCTGGGTAATTTTTATCAGGTGTATAGGCCGAAACGGTTCTCTTCTTATCAAAAGCAAGGCTTTTGATGGCTAACCCCATCGTTCCCACAGCAGCTGTAAGACAAAATAGAAAAATAAAGACTTTTTTATAATTTAATTTCCTCATGATGCACTCCACCTCGATAATCATTCTACTATATAGACGCGCCAAAAGCCTTAAAAGTTTGTAAAAAATTTCATTTTTTTATATTTATATATTTCCTTGTTCATTTTCAAACTTTTATAGCTGCATCAACGTCTATTCTATGTACCTAGGATACGTAATTTAAATGTTAGGAGCTCTATCATGCAATGAAAAATCTAGATATGAATCAAGTAATCGCGGCCCGGATAACCGAACGGCAAGAAAATTTGTACAGACTTGCTTTTTACTATGTCAAAAATCAAGAGGATGCCCTTGATATCGTGCAGGAATCGATCAGGAAAGCTCTAGCCTCCAGCAGCAAAATCAAAGATGCTGCTTCTATAGATAGTTGGTTATATAAGATCATCGTCAGGACGGCACTGGATGTTTTGCGAAAGAAAAAGAAGCTGACCTTCGCCGATGACGAAACAATAGAATACTTACGCAGCGGTGAGGAAGATCACTATCCTGACCTGGATTTGCAAAAGGCCCTTGAAGGTCTTTCGGTCAAGTACAAAACGGTAGTCGTTCTCCGTTTCTTTGAGGATTTGAAGTTTGATGAGATAGCGGAAGTGTTGGAAGAGAACGTAAGCACGATAAAAACGAGATTATATAAAGCGCTGCAACTATTGCGGATCAACATGACTGAACGGGAGGAAACGAAAAGATGGAAAAAAAATTAAAAGATCTGCGGGAAGAATATCTTAAAACACCGATACCAAAGGAATTGAATGATGTCGTTCAAGCAGCCCTGAATGAAAAGCCCAGGAAGAAGCCAAGGGTTGGCAGGAATATCCTCGTGTCAGCAGCTGCGGCGCTTCTGATTGTGACAGCTTCCGTAAACATCAGTCCGGCAGCGGCGAAAGCCATGAGTGATATTCCGATAGTCGATAAGGTCATCAAAGTGATTACCTTCGTTGAATGGAAAGAAGAAGCGAATAATTCCTCCGCAGTAATCAAAACACCTGCCATATCCGGTCTGGAGAATAAACAGCTCGAAAATAGCTTGAATGATAAATATTTAGCGGAAAGCAAGCAGCTTTATAAAGAATTCACGGACTCCATGGCAAAACTGAAGGAAGGGGAAAAGGGCAATATCTCGGTAGAAAGCGGATATGTGATATTGACGGATAATGAAACGATATTATCGGTACAGCGTTATACGGATACGATTTCTGCTTCCAGTTCCACGGAAAGTCAATTCGATACAGTCGACAAGAAAAACGAAGTGCTATTAACGTTAAATAGTTTATTTAAAGATGATCGTTATCTTCAGGTGATCAGCGAGAACATCAAGGAACAGATGAAGCGGCAGATGGTAGAAGATCCGGAAAAGATATACTGGGTCGAAGATGATGACCTTACTGCATTTAAAGGTATCGATGAAAACCAAAACTTTTATATAAACGAAGATGGCAAGCTAGTCATCGCCTTTAACAGCTATGAAGCGGCGCCGGGATATATGGGGCCCGTCGAGTTCATCATCCCGACAAAGGTGCTGTCAGATCTTCTTGTGGGCGATCAATATATCCATTAAAACGACCTTATTGGTAATTCTTATGACGGGCGGGTGGTTTTTAAAACGGCACAATACAAAAAGACGAATCAACGTTACTTGATTACAGTAACCTTGGCTCGTCTCTTTTTTGTTCGAATTTCATCTGATCCAGTTCAAGCCTCATTTTTTCCGTCTCCATCAGATAGTTTTCATGTTTAAGCTTTTCAAGTTCCAATTCAACTAGTAGCATATTGTGTTTGTTTTTTGACTGTTTTTCGAAATGGGTTGTCAGTATGGCGATTATTGGGATGGAAAAAATCATCACGACGGTTATGATCTAGAGCATTATGTACCACCTCATTTTTTTATATCCATTATACGGTGTATATAATGGTTGAAGTTGTTTTTTTCAAAATGATTCTCTCTATTTTTCCGATTATCATTATATTTGCATGGCAACCAAAGTGATATGAAACGTAATACCATTGGTGAAGTTAGGGTAATATATCATTGGTGGCCGCTTCCTATTAGACTATATGGAGTGTTTTTTACTATGAAATCCGAATTTTTGCTTATATGGTGGAAACCCAATATTAATTATTTTGAAATTAATTATTTAAATATACTAAATATTTATTTACAATAGAGAAAATAAAAGTTATTATACAATAATAAAAGGAGGGCTAGGTATGGCAACGATAAATAAACAGAAAATTGTGGATAGTGTACCTCAAAAAGGTTTTTTCGGAAACCCTAAAGGATTATTCACCCTTTTCTTTACTGAGTTCTGGGAGCGTTTCTCTTATTATGGCATGAAGGCCATTCTTGTTTACTATATGTATTATGAAGTTTCTAAAGGGGGACTAGGTCTTGATGAACCCACAGCCCTTGCCCTTGTATCCATTTACGGATCTTTAGTATATATGTCAGGTATAATTGGCGGATGGCTCGCCGATAGGATTTTCGGGACTTCAAAAGCGGTATTTTACGGCGGTATCTTGATCATGCTCGGGCATATTGTCCTTGCTGTACCAGGCAGTCTCTCCATGTTCTTTGTTTCCATGGTACTCATTGTTCTGGGAACTGGTTTATTAAAACCGAATGTTTCAAGCATTGTCGGTGAAATTTACGCGGAAAATGACGAACGCCGGGATTCCGGTTTCAGCATATTCTATATGGGTATCAACATGGGTGCATTCCTTTCACCGTTTGTTGTCGGTACAGTCGGAATGGACTACAGCTTCCATCTTGGTTTTGGACTTGCGGCAATTGGTATGTTAATTGGACTCATCGTCTTTGTTACAACAAAGAAAAAGAATCTGGGCCTCGCTGGAACTCTTCCTGCTAACCCATTATCACAGAATGAAAAGAAAAAAGTATTCACTAAATTGGGGATAGCCGCACTGATCATAGCTGCCATCATTGGCGTCACAGCTTCTGCAGGCATCTTAACGATTGAAACCTTTATTAATCTAGTAGGTATCCTAGGAATCGTTATTCCGACCCTTTATTTCATTTTCATGTATCGCAGTCCTAAAACAACTTCTGTTGAACGTTCACGCTTGATTGCCTATATTCCTTTGTTCATAGCGGCTGTCATGTTCTGGGCGATTCAAGAGCAAGGTGCAACAATATTGGCAAGCTATGCAGACAAACGGACACAGTTGAATTTTGCTGGTATCGAAATAAACCCGGCATGGTTCCAATCATTAAATCCTTTGTTCATCATTACCCTTGCACCAGTATTCGCATGGTTATGGATTAAACTAGGAAAGCGTCAGCCGACCATTCCTCAAAAATTCTCAATCGGTTTGCTGTTCGCCGGTTTATCATTCCTGGTGATCCTGCTTCCTGTTTATTTCGGTGGATCCGACGCATTAGTCAATCCGCTTTGGCTTGTACTTAGCTATTTCCTTGTAGTGCTTGGAGAACTTTGTTTATCTCCTGTTGGACTTTCAGCAACTACAAAATTGGCTCCGGCCGCATTCTCGGCACAAACGATGAGCCTGTGGTTCCTGGCAAGTGCAGCAGCACAAGCACTGAACGCACAAATCGTCAGATTCTACACACCTCAAACCGAAATGGCTTATTTTGGAGTGATCGGTGTTGCTTCAATGGTCCTTGGACTGGTCCTGATGGTCTTATCACCAAAGATTCAAGGTTACATGAAAGGCATTCGCTAACACTTAGCCAGCATTAAAAGAAAGATGACCTTAGATTTAACGGGGTCATCTTTTTTGTTTCGTGCCCTTGCAACTTCTTGAATGGGTGCTTGACAATTTTTATTTTAACTTCTTTTTAATATGATCCACAGTGAACACTGACAAAAAACAAAATGATCTTGGGAATGGGCCCGATATCTGTGCAATCCTTAAGGGGATGTAATTGCGTTAATGGTCAGTAAGACCAGTTATGTCTTTTCAAATCATGAGAGTATTGTTTCAACTGGTATTGCCAGCACTGTCTGAATGAAGAATAGGTGAATTTTTCGATTCCTAGTGGTCAAAGGCATTTTTCAGCAAATCAGAAACGAGCGGATAAACAGGCCGAGAATCGATATTAAAGGTTATGATTTCCCGATTTAACGGTTCAAGATGGCAGATAATTCTAGTTTCGCCCCGGGGATGTAATTCCATGACGTCTGTTACCCATTTTTCATCATCGTATATTTAGTCAAAAAAACTGCACCCCAATTGTTAGATGTTGTCCAACAATTGGGGTGCAGTTCAATGGAGTAGTTATTTTCATTAGTTAAGTTCAGCCTTTTCCAGCTTGAAATCCTGGATATTTGGTCATTCCGCCATCAGCATATAAGGTCATTCCCGTTACGTAGCTTGATTCGGCGGAAGCTAGCCAAGCGGCACAAGCGGCAATTTGCTCCGGTTTTCCGATGTATCCCATCGGTATCAGGTCGATGACTTCTTGTTTAGCTTTTGGGTCATTGAATTTTTCAGCATTGATGGGTGTATCGATTGCACCAGGTGAAATATTATTAATGCGAATCCCTTTAGGAGCATATTCAAGTGCAAGGGTTTCTGTCATCATTTTCACTCCGCCCTTACTTGCTGCATAGTGAACAAAATGAGGCCAAGGTATCCGGTCATGAACGGAAGACATGTTAATGATATTACCCTTAATACCATGATCGAGCATATAACTGATTGCTTCCCTGCTTGCCAGGAACATCCCGGTTAGATTTACATCGATGACTTTCTGCCAATCATCAAGAGTCAATTTTTCGCTGGGCACTTCATTTTCAATACCAGCATTATTGATCATGATGTCGATTGTACCAAAGGTGTCCACAGCGAATGAAAGCAATTTCTTCACATCCGCCTCCTTTGAAACGTCACCTTGAATGGCTGCGGCCTTCCCGCCTGCATCTTCAATCGTTTTGATGATTTCCTTATGGCTGCCATTTTCAGTGTGATAATTTAATACGACATGTGCTTTTTCTTTACCGAATCTTTCGGCCATGGCTTTTCCTAACCCTTTTGCCGCCCCGGTGATCACAACCACTTTTTTCTCTAAATCTTCATACATCATTTATCGCTCCTTTGCCTATTCTTTTGTAAAGCCGATCATGATTCCGCCAGCAATTACGAGTACACACCCGATGATGACGAAGGCCATTTGCTTTTTGGATTTTTTCTCGCCTAAAAGAAAGATTCCGCCTAAAGTGGAAATGACGATCCCCATTTGGGAAAGTGAGAATGCGATGGCAACGCCCACTTTTGGATTAGCGAGCAGGAGGCCGATATTACCGACTGCCCACATCATTCCTGTTAGAATATTTCTTACGGCATATTTATTAAACGGTTTATGTTTGATGGAAAGGAGCAGGGCAGCTAGGAACATGCCAATAGCTTGCGGCAGGATCGCCGACCATCCGTCAACTTCATTCCATCTGACAACAATGACATATGTAACATAACCCACCGTTGAAATGGCTAGATAAAAAATCCCTTTTTTCATGCTTCCTGCTTTTTTGTTATCACCATCGCCGTAGCTCGTCAGCAAGACACCTGTAATCAAACAGATTATTGCAACAATGCCGATGATGATTGTAATCTTGTCATTCCATTCCCTGAAAATGATAACCGCAAAAAATGTATTTCCGAGAATTTGCAGTCCTGTTGAGATGGGAACGGTTTTCGATACTCCGATTTCCTTGACGCTATTGAATTGAAATAATTGCCCGAATGCCCAGCCTATCCCGGAAATGATGCCGACAACCCATACTAGACTGCTCCATTCCGGCGGATTGATGAAAGACATCATGATGGCGAACAGTAATGAACCGATTGTAATGCCAAGCGTTTGATTATAAGAGTTGCCTCCGAGTTTTTCGGAAACAAGCACTAAGCTGCCCCATGTCAATGCAGGGAGTAGCGCAAAGAAAAAACCTTCCACAAAATTTCATCTCCTAAACTAAAAAACAATGTTTTATTGAATATAAAATAGTTAGTTAGTAAGCTATTGAATGTATTTAGAGTTTTCCCTTTACACGGGAAAGAAAACATGGTTTTAATTTACCATTTTGTCATTTTATTTTGCAGGGTGGAAACAATGAAATAATAAGGGGTTTATGGTACTTTTAATTTAAAAATAGTTAGGAGAAATAGTATGACGACACTGAATGAATGGTTTGAAAAGGGGATTCCTGCTAAAGAATTTGTATCTTCGATGAAAGTTCATAAAGAAAACTTACAATCGATTCAGGAGGGTTTTTCCATTTCCGCAGAGGACCAAGGTTTTTTTGATGAATTAAAGACGAAGGAACTTCGAGCAATTGTCATTACTGAAGACTGGTGCGGAGACGCAATGATGAACATTCCGATACTGCTGAATATAGCTGATGCTGCAAATATTGAAACACGCATGGTTTTACGAGATCAAAATCTTGAACTGATGGATCAATACTTAACGAATGGAGCAGCGCGTTCGATTCCCATTTTTATATTCATTGATAAGAATGGTGAAGAAAAAGCGGTTTGGGGACCTCGTGCACCAAAAGTACAAGAATACGTAATGGAGTTAAGGTCTGACCTGCCGGCCAAGGATGATGAACGTTTCGAGGCAGCGCAAAAAGCAGTCATTAAAAAGATAACTGCGGCTTTTGCTGAAGATAAGCACCTGTGGGACGAAGTATACAGCAGTATCAAGGAAGCATTGGGGAACTGCTGACAGGATTATATCCCTTTTTGACCTGTCAAAAAACGGGTGGTAAGCCCATTCTGTATTTTTTTCCTTAATGAAGGGCTGTTTCAAAACGGAGACTGGAACCATTTTGGTTGGTGAATCTATAGTATTCACGGTTCTTGAGTCCAGGGTTTGAGAACAGCCTTTTCATTTACTTATGATTCAGGAATAATTGTAACGCCGATTGTTCGAATAGGAGAGTCTTGTTTAGAACTTTGATTCGTTGCTTTGTAGTACTTTAACATTAAATCGTTCAATTCATTTTGGAAGTTAATAAAGCTTTCATCATCAAGCTTTAGTTCTAAAAGGGAAAAGGTTGAACCATCTTCCGAGCAGTCTCTTTCTTCTAATTTGGTAAGATAGTTTTGATATTGAGTCATAAGGGATAATTGATAATAAGAAAAATAGTTCACCTTTTTCTCATTAGAAGATTTTTTCCATTCTTCCCCGCTAAGTCGCGCTTCTTCTTCATTTAAAACATAGTATTTTTCGGAAACGGATCTCACTTTTTTCTCTTTTACAATGCGGATGACCCCTGAATCAAATAGAACCTGTATATGTCTATATAATGTTGCTTGGGGTACATCTTTAATGATTTTTAACATTTCTAATGGTGTTAAACCATTTTCCCTGTTTCTCATTAAAGCTTGGGTAATCTTCATTCTTACAGGATGCATTAAAATTTCGGCTTTATTAATCATCTTATTCTCCTCACATTGGAAATTAAATAATTTCAATTGTAAATAATTAATGTCGTCATGCATTAAAGCTTAATAAATAGGACTATATTTTTAATATTATTTAATCTGATAATATTATCATTATAAATAACAATAAAACCTCAAACAATATTTTATCAAGAAAAAAATAGGTGAAAAATCCCAATTTAAATGTTATCATTATCGATAATGATAACATTATTTCGTTTTCAAAGGAGTGGTATATATGGAGTTTCATTATGGATGGAACGAATTGAAAGATATTGATTTCATGCCTATTCTGCCGATTATTTTACCGGTAATTGCTATTGGATTGATTTTAGTCCTTATAGCATTAATTGATTTATACAGAAATCGAAAGACGAGGAAAAATGTTTTATTGTGGACACTCATCATTATTTTTGCGAATACTATCGGTCCCATTCTGTACTTCGTTATTGGTAGAAAGGACAGTGACAAAATATGAAATTAGAGATTAAAAATGTTACAAAAAAATTCAAAGAAAAAACAGCGGTCAATAATTTTTCAATGGAACTGCAATCTGGGGAATGTGTTGGATTGATAGGGCCAAATGGGGCTGGTAAATCGACACTAATAAAAGTGATTGCAGATATTATAGATTCAAGTATGGGAGAGGTGTTGCTTGATGGTAAGAAAATTTCAAAAATGAAAAGGGAAATTGGCTACTTACCACAATACCCTAACTTCTTTCAATGGATGACTGCCAAAGAAACCCTTACTTTCATGGGGCAGCTCTCGGGTATCAAGAGGGAAGAATTAATAAGGGGCATTCCAGAGATATTGTCGAAAGTAGGGTTGAGCGGGGAAGAGAATTCAAAGGTGCGGACTTTTTCAGGCGGAATGAAACAAAGGCTTGGAATTGCACAGGCGCTGTTACATAAACCAGCATTGATTGTAATGGATGAACCGGTATCGGCATTAGACCCAATCGGCCGGAGAGAAGTATTGAATATCATAAAAGAGATAAAGAAAGATACGACAATTTTATTATCAACGCATATATTAAGCGATGCAGAAGAAATATGTGAGAGGTTTGTCATTATAAAGAGCGGTGAAAAAATAGAGGACACAACAATGTCGGAATTATTAAACAGAAATAGCGGAAATAAAATCAATGTCGACATAACCTCTAAAAGTCAAAAATGGATTGAAACCGTTAAAAGCTTGAACTTTGTCAAAGGTGTAGAGGTAATAGGAAATAAATTAAAGATAGAAGTGGAAAATATTGAGTCAAACAAGAATATGCTGCTGGCGAATGCTCTGGAGCATGATGTTGATCTTGTCAGGTTCGAAATAGATAACGATACATTGGAAGAGATATTCTTAAAATTGGTGGTGGAAAAATGAATAATTTTGCCGTTTTAGCTAAAAAGGAATTTGTTCAAATGGTACGTGAATTTAAAGTGATTTGGCTGCCGCTTGTATTTATATTTTTAGGAATAACTCAACCAGTCGTAAGCTATTATTTACCTTCAATTTTGGAAGCACTGGGCGGGGGCCAAGGGATCACCATAGATCCAAGCATGGCTGCCCAAAAAGGCGGCGAAGTTCTTGCCAGTACCTTGGGGTCTCAATTCGATCAGCTAGGGGTCATGATCATCATCGTTTCCATGATGGGAGTCGTACAATCCGATAAAGCAAATGGTATGCTGGCTTTCATTCTTACAAGGCCCGTGACGGTTGGATCTTATATAAGCGGGAAAATCATTTCCAATTATCTGTTTGTTGCCTGCAGTGTAGCATTGGGATATTTGGTTTCATATCTATATGTAGTTTTTTTGTTTACGAATGTTGATTTTACGGATTTAATAGTGGCTTTGCTGTTCTATCTGTTGTGGATCCTATTTATCGTTTCATTCACGACGATGATCAGCACCATTTTTAATAGTCAGGGTATTATTGCATTAATTTCGATAGTATTCCTCCTCGGATGTAGAATCATAGTTGGGTTAAGTCCGGTTATAAACAATGTGAATCCAGCAAGCATGAGTAAACATGCCATGGAGGTCCTGATTTTAGGCACAGTCAATTCACAGGCGATTTGGGGTGCATTAGCGGCACTTGCGTTGACGGCAGTAACGATATTGGTAACGAACATATGGATTTCAAAAAAGAAATTCAATAACGAATAAGTTGGGGATGAAGGAAAAATATTTCGACGAAATATATAGTTATATCTCCGAAAATAAAAAAATATAGACGAAAATCTACAGTTATATCGACTAAGCCCTCTTCAAAAGCACTCTCGAAATGTCATTCATTGGTGTGATTGATGCTTTAAGCACTTTAACGCCAGGTTAGAAACCCTTGCTCAATAAGTAATACCCCATTACATTGCCGGATTAGCATGACACCCGATTTTTATCTGAAATGAAAAAGGACTGATTTTTTTACCAGTCCTTTTTCAATATGGAATGGAAATTGAAATGCCGTTCCGTGTTTTAGAGTCTACAAACATCGATGTAGATCGATTAAATGAGAAACATCGCGACTATTGTAGTGACTGCCAAACCAATGGTTACCGGCAGCAGATTCCGGCGGGCAAGTTCAAAGGGACTGACGTTACATATGGCAGCTGCTGGTATCAGTGCCCATGGAATCAGGGTACCTCCGCCAACCCAAATCGCGGTTATTTGCCCGAGTGCGGTCAAGGTGGCGGTTCCGCTTCCGATTGCCGTGCCAAAAAGTTTGGCGACAGATCCCGCTAAAGAAATACCTGAGAAGCCCGATCCATCCAAGCCAGTGATGGCACCGATGCCCGTTAATGTGACGGCGGCTATTTCTTTCGTTAAAGGAACGGAGGCCGCTAAGGCGGCACCGAGGTCATTGACGATGCCGAGGGAAGTTTTTGGTAAGTAGTCACCGATGATCTGATTGAATCCAGAATCACCTAAATAGAAGAATGCGGCGATCGGAATGACGGGTCCGAATACTTTGAAGCCAAATTGAAAACCCTGAATCAAATAGGCCGTTGATTTTTCAAGTCCTTGCTGTTTATGTGCGACAAGGGATAAAATCAGCAAAATGAAAACGGCTGTACCGCCAACCAACGCCGTGGCATCTCCGCCTTGCAACTTTAAAATCGACAATGCCACAACATCCAACAGAAAGGCGATCGGAATGAAAACGGCAAAAAACTTCTTTTGTGGCAGTGTAAGCAGATCTTCACTCATTGTTTGATCATGGACGATTCCCTCATTATCCTCCGCCTTGATTCTTCCAAGCTTCATATCCCGCTTTAAAAGGATAAAGGCTGAGAGTGTGGTGACGACCCCCATTGTAATGACAAGGGGGATGCTTGCAGCGATGACATCACCGACTGGTATGGAAGCCGCATCACCCGTTAGTTTAGGTGCAGCCTGAATGATGAAATCCCCTGATAATGCTATTCCATGACCAAAAAGGTTCATCGCCATCGCCACGCCGAGGGCAGGTAAACCAGCTCGTAAAGCAACAGGGAGCAGGACTGCCCCAAGTAAGGCAACGGCAGGTGATGGCCAAAAAAACCAGGATATCATCATCATGACGATACCAATTACCCAAAAGGCAAGTGTAGGATTCTTAATGAATTTCGCAAACGGTGCAATCATGACATCATTAATGCCGGACCTCGTTAAAACCGTGCTCATGGCAACGATGATTGAAATGATTAAAATCGTGGACATTAATTCCGTGATTGCGAAAATGAAGCTGTTGAATATCCCGCTTATGGAGGATGCCAAACTGCCTGTAGCCACTAAAGCCAAAAGGAAAATTCCAACTATGCAAATGAGGGTAGTATCACTACGTTTTACCATAAACCCGATTATCAATGCAATAAATATAACATAAATCCAATGGAGTGCCGTTAATTCCATCTCCATGATCCGTCCCCCTCATAAATATGCCTAGTTACAGATTATGAGGGAGGTATGGGGTGGTGAGTTGTTTCATAAATTTTAAAGGCTTATCTGATTTTGACTTATGATGTAAATATTGAGTTTAAGATGATTTAATTAGATTGATTTTAAAGTTGTCAGTTATCAACACGAGAGCATGATGGATGGCAAAGATAATCCCAGGTACAGAAACGAGAACTGATAAAAAAATGCTGAAAAACTAGCTCCAGCTCTAGAATTGTTGAATTAATAATAGGAAAGTAGAAAATGGGGACCATTATTGCGATATCCCAAAGTGATATCCTCCATTGTTAAAAGCCCATCTCTTAATTGAGAGGAGCTTTTAGTTTTCTAATTTACATTTTTGTATTGTTGTTTTTCGATACAAAACAAAATATTGCTATGAATAATAGGATGGCTGGAAAAGTAAAAAAGCTTCCATTATATTTAATGGAGTGATCAACTTTTAAACCATACAAATAAATAAACAGTATAAAAGAAACAGATGATGCTATAGTACCAGTTAATTTTTTCATAAGAATACTCCCTTTGTACCAATTTTTATTTAAGAAAGTGTATATTTGAATTATACAGAATATTCTAGAAAAAGGGGAGGGTGTTAAAAATGAGAATTAATAACCGAAAGTTTTACTTCCAACTTTTTAGTATTTTGAGTCTGTTTATTTTATTGATTAGTTCTGTGGAATTTATCAAAGGTTTCAGCAGAATCTGAAGAAGAGTCTAATGTTGAATTAGAAGGAGCGAATGTAGAATTAACATTGGACACTCCATACAACATAACAAAAGATGATGGGACATTAGTTTTTTTTGATACAGAGGAAGATTACAGTGCATATTTAAATAATATGAATCAAAATATCGTTTCTAGGTGCGCAACATGTAATAAAACTACAACAACAACAATTACTACTAATACAACAAGAGAAAAATGGGTAAACTACCACCCTTTAACAAATGCTTGGGTTAAAGCAAGTTGTTATACTATTTCTGGTTCTTATAGTTATGGTGGGTTTAATGTGGGTGTTAGCCTATCACATAAATTTCCTCAAACATGGCGCAAGCTGTTTCCTTATCAATTGCTTAGATACGGACTTATCAGAACCTTTAAATCCGTCCGTTTAATTTTCTCTTTCTCCGGGATAAGAGGTCTCATGTCCCCTTCTATACACATCAAATACTTTCCTGTGCCACTTCACCATAATATCCCCCATCGGCTGTAGTTGTAAGTGGATTACTTTCTGCTGTTAGTCTTCTATTTAAAAGCTACTTAAAGCAACATGGCTCCTAGCTGAACGTATGAAAGAGCCGTACTAGTTTTAATGCAGTGGCAAAAGGTAGATTTTACCACTATCTATAAAAACAGCAAAATCTAAATCAAGGTGGAAGTAGGGATAAAATGAAATCCAGGGTTACATATGATGAAGAGGTAGAGTTAGCATATTTATATACTTTACCCTCATCAGTAAAGTATAAGATAGCGTCTACTATTGAATTAGAAGTAAATGAATATTTAGAGTTAGATATTGTTGAAGATGGTAGAATAGTAGGGATAGAGTTTTTTGGCCCAATAACATCAAAGTTGTCTAAAATAGCTGGAAGCAGGAAAATTTATAAGAAAAATGGAGAGAAATTTTCATTCCGCTTAACTGAAAAGGATATTAAAATTAAGTTTAGCTTAAAGGAATTGACTTTTGTTTTGCGGACAAAGATTATCAAGAATTTGTGGGTATTGATGTAGTTGATATAAAGAAGTACAATGAGGAATCTTTGAAATTCATTACAGAATAATTCTAAAAGACAATAAATATTGAAGCTTAATTCTGATAGAAAAAGTCCTTTTCTTAATTGAGAGGGGCTATTTTCATTTTTTAAGGTAAATCAAATTATAGGCAAACCCATGGGAAAATTTAAGGCTTATCTTCTTTATTTTCAACAATACTTCAAGTATTCTTAACTTGAATAGCAACTACTGTAAATGAGGGATAAGCCGTGAAGCAAATATATAGTGATGTCATACAATTTCGGGGTACACATTATGAGTTTGGATACATGCAAGGAGAGGAATTAAAAGATTCACTAACAGTAAATAATCGTGAAGATCAGTGGAAGATCAGGCAGCCTCGGTTTACGGTTGAAGAAGAAGAGGTCAATAAAGCAATTACACAATTCGCCCCTGGCGTTTGGGAAGAATTACTGGGGTTGCAAGAAGCGCTGAAATGGCCAATTGACCGCGTGCTGCAAGAGTTCGGTGGATACCGATTGGATTATGTTCGGTCAGGCTGCTCCATCTTGACAGGAGATGATTATCTCATTCGCAATTATGATTACCACCCAAAGACCTATGAAGGACGCTATGTCTTATTCCAGCCAACCGATCAAGGGTATTCAAGCATCGGCCCGAGTCAGCGAGGGACTGGCCGAATGGATGGAATGAATGAAAAAGGTTTGGTGATAGGCTATAATTTCATGAATCGCAAGAACCCTGGTGATGGTTTCATTTGCTGCATGATTGGCAGACTGATTGTTGAATCTTGTGCGAACGTTCAGGAAGCGGTAGCGATGTTGAAGGAAATCCCGCATCGTCATTCCTTCACTTACGTCGTCTATGATAAAAGCGGAAGTACCTATATCGTTGAAACCTCTCCGAGAAATGTAGAGGTGCGCAGGTCAAATGCCTGTACCAATCACTTTGAAATCATGAAAAATGAAAATCGTAACCATCTTATCGATTCGAAACGCCGATTGGAAATCATTCAAGATCATGAAGGGAGACTTTCATCTGCCTACGATGCTTATAGGTTGTTTAATGATACCAATCAAGGAGTCTTCTCGGATTTATATAGCAGCTGGGCGGGAACGATTCATACATCCGCTTATTTACCTAAGGAGATGAAGGCTTGGATTGCCTTGGGAGGGAACCAGGAGCCGACTTCAATAGATTTTGCGAAATGGCTCGAAGGGGAAGATGTTGAGTTAGAACGAATCAACGGTGTAATTGATACGGATATTCCATTCGTGCATATGGATGAGGGAGCGAATTGGTTTCGGAATTGAACGTCTTTAAGTAATTATGTACCTTACGTTGTTATCAGGCCCAATCCTTGGATTGGGCTTTTGTTGTTCTATTTTTAGGCAAACCTGGTATTATTTATTAGTGGATCTGCCAGTAATATAATATGATAGAGTAACAGATTTTGGATGGTGGACAAGAGGCTGGAAGTCTGTTTTTGTCATACTTGTACAATGAATAAGGGGATGAGCGAATGTTTTCTACAGCTATTGGTTGGTTTCGGTTCATTACAATAATTGAGGGAATCTCATATGTTTTATTGCTTGCCATTGGTATGCCCATTAAGTACATATTGGATATTGGGGAAGCAACACTCATTTTAGGCAGCATCCATGGTTTCTTATTTGTCGTATTTGGGCTTTTATTACTTTATGTGAGCATCATATCAAAATGGTCCTTTTTAAAAATGGCGATGATTTTCATCGTTTCATTCATCCCATTTGGTAATTTTGTAATCGATCGCAGGCTACTGAAGCAAAGTTAAATACTTTTACTTTTAAAAAATCCATAAAAAAACGTCTTCCTATTTAAATGGAAGGCGTTTTTTTTATGGATTTAAGCTTGCTGTAAGGTTGGCACAAAGATGCTGTAAGAATGAGCATGTAAAGTATAAGTATCAACAATACTGAAGAGGTGAAACAAATGGAACCATTATTAAAAGTGGAAAATATAAAAAAAACATATGGTAAATCAAGCGCTGCCTACACAGCGTTGGAAAATATATCTTTTGACATTCATGAAGGGGAGTTTGTGGGGATCATGGGACCTTCTGGAGCGGGGAAATCGACATTGCTCAATATGTTAGCAACCATCGATTCGCCGACTGAAGGGAAAATTTTCATGAATGATACGAGCATTCACGATATGAAAGGGGCTGACTTAACGGATTTCAGACGTGATAATCTTGGTTTCATCTTCCAGGATTACAATTTGCTAGACTCATTGACTGTAAAGGAAAATATATTATTACCACTGGCGATTGCGAAAATTCCAGCGAAAGAAATTACTAACTTGGTGAATCGTATTGCTAAAGTATTTGGGATTGAAGGTTTATTAGCTAAATATCCATATCAAATCTCCGGTGGGCAAAAGCAAAGAACAGCTGCAGCCAGAGCGCTTGTGACAGAGCCTGCATTGATCCTGGCTGATGAGCCAACAGGTGCACTTGATTCAAAATCAGCAACAGGTCTGCTGGAAAGCTTAAGTGAACTAAATGAAAAAAATAATTCAACCATCATGTTGGTGACACATGATGCATATGCCGCAAGCTTCTGCCGGCGGATCATTTTCATCAAGGATGGTACGCTTTCAACAGAAATTTATCGTCGTGGCCAATCACGTAAAGCTTTCTTCCAAGAAATTATGGATGTCCTTGCAGCAATTGGAGGTGAGGTAGATGACGTTATTTAGTCTGGCGAGAAAAAATATTGTCCGAAATCTCTCCCAATATTTTTTATATATCGCATCCATGGTATTTAGCATTATCATCTACTTCACATTTGTGACATTAAAATATAGCGACACAGTTGCAGAACAAACGGCTTCATCACAGAAATTAGATTCATTGATGAGTGGTGCGGCAGTCATCCTGATTTTCTTCGTTGCCATTTTTATTGCCTATTCCAATTCATTCTTTATGAAAAAGCGTAAAAAAGAAGTGGCATTATATGCATTGCTTGGCGTACGTAATCGTCAAATTGGTTTTATGCTCTTCTTTGAAAACCTATTGCTAGGTTTGGTTTCATTAGTTGTGGGGATTTTACTTGGATTCCTTTGTTCAAAAGGGTTCATGACGATTTTGATCTATTTAATGGGCTATGATGTCATAGCACCATTTACATTTTCGGGATCTGCAGCTTTGAACACCTCTATCGTATTTCTTATTATTTTCTTGGTGACATCATTCCAGGGCTATCGTTTGATTTATCAATTTAAACTAATTGATCTCTTCCATGCATCGAAAAAGGGGGAAGCAGCTCCGAAGCCATCGATGATTGTAGCCTTTCTGGGAATTTTCCTGATTGTCATGGGTTATTGGTTGGCGATGCAAGATCTTTTTACTTCTAAAGTGTGGGAAAAAGTCGGCTTTTTGATGACGGCACTCATTATTTTGACAACTGTTATTGCCGGTACCTTTTTATTGTTTCATAGCGTGACAGGCTTTGTGTTAGCCGTGATTAAGAAAAATGAAAAATGGCTATGGAAAGGCCTGCATCTGATGACGATCTCGCAACTGCTATATCGCATTCGGGGGAATGCACGAACATTGACCGTAATTGCGGTGTTAAGTGCTACAACGGTAACGGCTGGAGGTGCGGTTTATGGTCTTTATTACAACGCCAATGACCAAGTCATGACCGTTGATCCTAATACCTTCATGTATCAGCAAACGGATGCAAAAAGCGATCATCAAGTCAGCGCCGTATTGCCAGATACAAAGTATGATGAAAATGT
This sequence comes from Bacillus sp. ISL-34, assembly GCF_018613325.1. GTDB lineage: Bacteria > Bacillota > Bacilli > Bacillales > DSM-1321 > Peribacillus. The sequence continues at coordinate 96,919 of NZ_JAGGQJ010000018.1, forward strand.
CGAAGCACTATCCCTCACATTCAATACGAAAGAATTGAACAAGGGATCGGCATTCGATAGCTCGGATAAAAGGATTTACACGATAATCGATGATAGAACATATAACAAATTAGCAGAAGTACAAGGCAAGGAAGCACTGCATGTGAATAATGGCAAAGCAGTCATTTTAGATATTGGATATGACAAAAGATTCTCACCCGAATACAAGAACAAGACCATCAGGACAGAAAACAACACGGCAATCACATTCCAAAGCTTTAAAACACAAACAGTTTTAAATGCCAAAACAGCAGGCATAGCAGTGGTCGTATCGAATGATCAATTTAAATCATTGCAAAAAGAAGGGGAAGCCCTAAACTATCGCGTCATCGGTGTTGATCAAGCTTCCACGGATTTATCGGGGGAAATTGCAAAACTAGTGCCTGAAGAAGCGCTATTTTCCAGTGCCCCTCAAGATTTCCAAACAAGCATCGAAGGTGTAGGCTCATTGCTCTTTATCGGAAGTTTTCTTGGTCTGGTGTTTTTAGCGGCAACAGGCAGTATCATTTACTTTAAAGTACTGACGGAAGCAGAGGAAGATAAATCACAATACAATATGCTTCATAAAATGGGCGTTAACGCAAAAGAAATGCGGAAATCCATTGCATCACAAGTGCTTGTAATCTTTTTCGTTCCACTGGCAGTGGGGCTATTGCACAGTGCGGTTGCTTTAAAAGCCTTCTCGGGCTTATTGATGATGGACCTGGCAAAACCTGTGTTGATCTGGATGATCGCTTATACGATTATTTACGGTCTGTATTATATCTTAGCGGTAGCTTCCTACAATCGGATTATCACACAAAATAATAAAACAGAAGGATGATCGAGATGAAGAAATTTATTATGGTGGTCGGCACTTTGTTTATACTGGGAGCGGCAGGAGTCTTCGCGCTTACTAAAATGGACTTTAACCGCATGAATGCCGACAATTATTATTTGCAAATTACAGAGGATGGTGTACAACATGAAACCAAACTTGATGATGGTTCAGTGATGACTTACTATTCTTATAAACTGGACGCCAAAAATGCAGATGGTGAAACGATACCACTTGAATTCACGGCACAAAAAAATCTTCGAAAAGATGCTTACTTAAAGATGTACGTGAAAAATGGTGATGAGGTTTCGTCATATGATGAAGTGAAATTTGAGGATATTCCAAAAAAGGCACAAACAAAATAAATGAAAAAAGGGCTGTCTGTAAATTATGGACAGCCCTTTTTCTGTAAAAGATAATTATAATAGTATCGTAATTGTGGTTCCCTTATTTTCAATGCTGGTCAAATCAAGTTTACCTTCATGAGCCAGGATGATATCCCTTGCAATGGCCATTCCTAAACCGGTCCCATGTGTACTGGCAGTATTCGTACCTCGATAGTAGCGTTCAAAAACCTGTGCTAAATCTTTGGCGGGAATACCGCGGCCATTATCGGCAATGGTAATTTGGGTATGCAGTTCTGATTGTGGACCAATATCATCAATTTGTATTTTCACAACGACATTTTCCTCGTTATGCACGAGTGCATTATAGATAAGGTTAAAAATCGCCCGTTTCAGTAATTTTTTATCCACCTTATGTGTTGCTTTGTCCACATTTGCCACAAACTCAACCTGTTTTTCACCAAATTGTGAATCATTTAAAAGCTCGATCGTCATTTCTCTTATAAACCCTACGATATCAACATCTTCAAATTGCAAAGGAAGTCGTCGGTTTCGCAAACGCATCGTTAAATTCAGGTCATCCAATAAATCTTTCATATAAACGGACTGTCTATTAATAATGGATGTAAACTCATACAATTCCTGTGGTGTTAATTCTGTGGCGTTATCTTTCATCAATTCTGTATAACCATGGATGGAAGCAAGTGGTGTCTTCATGTCATGAGAAACATTGCTAATCCATTCCTCACGCATTTGATCGAGTTGATCACGTTCTTTTTCATACTGATCCAACTTCACCGATAGTTCATTCATATTGCGAAATACATCTTCATAAACGCCTTTTGGTATGCTCATTTTTTTAAAGCGCCGCTCCCGAAGCTGCTGAATCCCTTCTATTAATATGTTAAGCGGATTCGTTAATTTTTTTCCAAATAAGAATCCGATGACTAATGCAATGATGATATCCACGATTAAAAATATTACCAGTAAGATGTTAAAGTTTTTAAAAACTTTTTCATAATCATAGGTTATTACATAGCGGCCAATTTTCCGTTCCTTAACTCCAACAAAATAGCTGAAATTATGGGCTTCGCCGACAAAAACAGTCGTCTCTGCGTCAATTTCCTTATACTTATACATTTGGACGATTTCAACAGGAGAATATATGGTTTGCAGTTTTTTAGGTGTATAAAAGGCTGCAACTTGCTCACCCTTATCATTCAAAAATTGTATCCAGGCGTTATTGTTCCGCAGTTTTTCCAGCCCTTCTTCATTTACGATTGGCTTGTCATCTATCAGATCTACATATTGTGAAAATGTTCTGCTAAAGTTTTCTGCAGATACTTCTTCCGTCCCGAAATTATGCATGGCTCGATAAAAGAGTAGAGATATAAGTAAAATTGTATTTACGATCCCTACGATTACAACAATTGTCACAACGGATCCTAAAAAGCGCCGTGTCAATTTCCACTTCATCTTATTTCACCCTTGGTTTGTAATTTATAACCAAGCCCTTTAACGGTTATTAAAAAAGAAGGCTTTGAAGGATCTGCCTCGATTTTTTCGCGTAAACGTCGAATATGTACCATCACTGTATTATCAGAGCCAAAGAAGTCATCGCCCCACACATGTTCAAATAAAGTTTCCTTGCTCAAAATCTGATCCGGATGATGCATAAAACAGCTCATCAGTCCGATTTCTTTAGCTGTGAGCTCAAGCGTTTTGCCATCCTTTTTCACTTCATTTTCATTTTCACTAAGCTCAAAAGGACCAACTTGCCGTTTTTTCGGAGCAGCTTTTTCCTCTGAAAAGCTAGCACGCCTCAGCTGAGCCTTTACCCGATATGCAACTTCCTTCGGACTGAATGGCTTGGTTATATAATCATCCCCGCCAATCGCCAACCCTAAAAGCTTATCAATTTCCTCATCCTTTGCCGACAAAAATAAAATGGGCACATTCGACACTTCACGAATTTGCTTGCATAAATCATAGCCTTCACCATCTGGCAGCATAATATCTAGCAAGACTAGTGATGGATCGAACTTCACAAACTTTGCCCACCCATCCGAAATCGCCCCTGCCGTAATAATATTCGGGATACCTTCTTTATGTAAAACTGTCTCCATGAGACGTGCCAAATCTTCTTCATCGTCAATAATTAAAATCCACTGATCATTAGACATTCTTTTACCTCCCAAACATCGATCATACCCTACAGTATAGAGTACCCCTTAACAAAAAATAAGGGGAGGGAAAGTTTTTTTACGAACTCCTTCCATTATTTTCACGAAACAACTGGAAAAAACGTAAGTACCATTACATGAAAAATTACTGTAGAGATCAGGAATCATGATGCCAGGTCTTTATTTAGTTAAGCGAGTTTTCGAAAGAAGATCGTGCTTCATACTGATTTGGTAAAGGTTGTATGATAAACTGTTTAAAGTATTGTCAGGAAGATTATGCTATGTAATATGATTCAGGCATTCATTGTATTGACCCAAATCTTTCTATAAAAGTAAGCAGCGAATGTGGAAGAGTAAAAGGAGAAAAAATAATGGAAACAAAAAAGGTGTTACCCGTTCTTTTTTTAGTGATGTTTTTAGTCATGGTCGGATTTGGGATCATCATTCCCGTCATTCCGTTCCTTGCCGAAAAGGTTGGTGGCAGTCCTACTGAGCTTGGACTTTTAATGGCTGTTTATTCATTAATGCAATTATTTTTCGCCCCGGTGTGGGGACGTATATCTGACCGGATAGGACGTAAGCCTGTCATGATAATCGGGATTGCCGGCTTGGCTCTTTCGTTTTTCATCACGGCTTCGGCAGATTCCTTATGGGTATTATTTGTAGCAAGGATCATTGGCGGGATTTTGTCATCGGCAAACATGCCAACCGCAATGGCATATGTGGCTGATATTACTACGCCGGAAGATCGGGGAAAAGGGATGGGAATCATCGGGGCCGCTACAGGGCTTGGATTCATCTTTGGACCGGCGATTGGCGGGGCATTCTCCAAATCAAGTTTGAATTTACCTTTTTACATTGCTGGAGTATCCTCTTTGATTACTTTATTCTTAGTGATTGCAATACTGAAGGAATCACTTACAGTTGAAAAGAGGGCCCAGCAGTCAAAAAATAAAGAGTCCATGTGGAAAGCCTTTAAAGGGCCTCTTAAAACCATGTTTTTTCTGCAAATGATCGTCACCCTTTCAATGGCAGGACTCGAAACGACTTTTGCCTATTTTGCAGCCAAAAAGGCTGATATCAATCTTGTCCAATTAGGCTATATCTTTATGATCATGGGGGTTGGCAGTGCGATCGTTCAAGGTGGATTAGTGGGTAGGATGACAAAGAAATATGGGGAAGGCGCGGTCATCCGAATGGGGATCATCGTATCGGCAGTTGGTTTCATTCTCATCCTGTTTTCTTCCGGTTTTTGGACATCGGCGGTCTTCCTGACGATTTTCGGAGTGGGTAATGGATTCATCCGGCCGGCAATTTCGGCACTGCTGACCAAAAGTTCCATGACGGGCCATGGCAGTGTCACTGGACTGCTATCTTCCTTCGACTCGTTCGGCAGGATTGCAGGTCCTCCGATAGGCGGTTGGTTATTTTCGATTTCGATAGACTTACCATTTATATCGGGCGCGATCCTTTCCGTTTTTGCTTTGATCCTTTTTCAGTTATACCATGCACGGACACAGACTAGACAGGTCCATGCATCTCATTAATTTGATGGTGAACATAAAAACCCCCCATTTCTAAAAATGGGGGGACGCGAGCGGTGCTTGAATAGCACCGTTTTTTATTGAATCATATTGAGGAATTTACGTGTACGCGCTTCTTTAGGGTTTGTGAAAATCTGCTCTGGTGTTCCCCGCTCCATTATTTTTCCTTCATCCATGAAAATGACTTCGTCGGCGACTTCACGGGCGAAACGCATTTCATGGGTTACCACGATCATTGTCATGCCTTCTTCTTTCGCCAGGTCTTTCATGACCTGTAACACGTCTCCAACTAGTTCGGGATCTAAAGCGGAAGTGGGTTCATCGAATAGCATGACCTTAGGCTCCATGGCCAGGGCCCTTGCAATTCCGACTCGTTGCTGCTGTCCGCCGGACAATTGAAACGGATAAAAATCAATTTTTTCACCTAATCCCACTTTTGTAAGCAGGGAAGCAGCCGTTTCTTTCGCTTGATGTTTGGCTATGTTTTTTACGATGATGGGTCCTTCCATTACATTTTCCAATGCCGTTTTGTGGGGGAAGAGGTTATAGCTTTGGAAAACCATCCCTGTCAAACTGCGAAAAGATGTAATCGAATTTTTTCTAACGGGTTTTTTGAAGTCCATTATGGTTTCATCGATTTCAATCGTCCCGTCCGTGGGTACTTCAAGGAGATTCAAACAACGAAGAAAGGTTGTTTTACCTGAACCCGAAGGACCGATCAATACAATGACTTTACCTTGCTCCACTTCCAAATCGATACCCTTTAATACTTCAAGGTCACCAAACGATTTATGAAGATTCTTAATGTTGATCATTTTAAAATCTCCTTTAACTACTGCGGTTCTTATTTTGCTACATAACGATTAAGTCTGTCCTCTAAACTTCCTTGAATGAAAGATAGAATGGTACACAAAATCCAATATAAAGCAGCTGCTTCTATGTAAAGTAGTAGAAATTCATAGTTTTTTGCAGCGATTTCTTGAGCTTTACGGAATAATTCCGTTACAAGAATGAGTGATGCAAGCGATGTATCTTTTAAAAGGCTAATGAAAGTATTGGATAATGGGGGAATGGATACCCGTGCTGCCTGCGGCAAAATGATGCGCTTTAAAGCTTGGGTATATGTCATCCCGATTGAATAGCCTGCTTCCCATTGCCCTTTTGGTATGGATAAAATGGCTGCTCGGATAATTTCCGAAGCGTATGCTCCCACATTTAAAGAGAATCCTATAATAGCCGATATGAAAGGATTGATGGTTACACCTAAGTTTGGAAGTCCATAAAAAATGATAAATAATTGCACAAGTAAAGGTGTCCCGCGGATGATTGACACATATACACGCGCAATTATTTGAAGAATCCTAATGGAAGATAATCTAGCCAACGCTGTGAGTACAGCAAGAATAAGGCCAAGAACGAATGAGATCAATGTTAGTGGAATCGTATATTGAATAGCTCCCTCTATCATAGGATAGAGGGAGGTTTGAGCGATGGAAACAAGCTGGTTCATACGCTCGGGGTCGGTGAAAATATTACTTAGGAGAAACATCTTCACCAAACCATTTATCCGAGATTTTCGCGTATGTGCCGTCGTCTTTCATTGCTTTAAGTGCTTTGTTTACTTCTTCCACTAATTTGCCGCTGTCTTTTCTGAACATTAAACCACTTGCGACTCCGCTTTCTTCCTCATCAGCCACTTTGATAGGTGCATCCGGGTGTTGTTTTTTATAATCAAGGTACGATAATTTGTCATTGATCGTTGCATCCACACGTTTAGAACCAATAAGCTGCACGGATTGAGAAAATCCTTCAATACCTGTAACTTCAGCACCATGTGATTTGGCCAGTTCATTGTAGTTACTCGTTAAGGATTGTGCAGAGGTCTTGCCTTTCAAATCATCGAAGGATTTAATATCCGTATTATCCTTGTGTACAAGTAATACGGCTCCTGATTGAATATATGGGTCAGAGAAATCATATTTCTTTTGACGGTCTTCATCGATGCCCACTTGGTTTGCGATCATATCAAAGCGTTTAGCATCCAATCCTGCAAACATGCCGTCCCATTGTGTTTCCTTGAATTCAGCTTTCACTCCAAGGCGTTTTGCCACTTCTTTAGCAATTTCAACATCAAACCCCGTTAGTTTATCTGAATCATCGTGGAATGTGAAAGGAGGGTATGTACCTTCTGTTCCAACAGTTAATACGCCATCTTTTTTGACTTTATCATATAGACTTTCTTGTGAAGAAGATTTATTGTCGGTATCGTTTGCCTCATTTTTGGTATTGGTGCCACAAGCGGTAAGTACAACCGTGAAAGCTAACAATAGCGATAAAAGTGCAACCATTTTTTTCATTTGGGTAAACCTCCTAGTAATCTGATAGGGATTGATACTCTGTGATACTATACAAGAAAAGGAAAAAAGTCAATGAAAATAACTTACATCATTAGTGTTAATGAAACTTGGTGAATTATACGCCTTTTCACGCATTGAAGTGAAATAAAACTAAAAGAAAGATGTATCGTTATCCGAGGGAAGGAACTTAAAGAAAATGAACCGAAATCCATTCTAAGGGTCCAAAAAGCCCCTTTCCACGTCAACTATTAGCTAAGTGGAAGAGGGGCTTTTTGGACCGTCCAGAACTATTTCAGGATTCTTTTTTACTTAACGTTTTTTATGATTTTTATCCTCTACACTGACGAAGATAGGGTTCGAATAGAACCAAAGGTCTTTATAGTTACGTTTGTTTATTTCTGAAAAGCGTATTTCGTTATCCTCGATTTCAGTCTTTGCATCGATCAGCGGTTCACCGTCCATCGTTTCTCCAGGGACATTCTCCCCTAGATTCGTGCCGCGCAAACGGAAATATTGATCTTTATTTGCTTTTGCTTTGTAAGTGATGGTATGAAAACCATCGCGATCCGTTTTCCAGTCTTTACTTGTAAAACGTTTAACCACTTTTGTCGTATCATTGGTGGCTTTATTATAAGCAGGTGTTCCAGGTACTGCTTTCCCGGTTACTTCCCCGGAAATTAGATCCACGTGATCCACCTTGACGGGGTCCCCGTTATTGTTCTTTTGGGGGCTCTTAAATCGAATGGTGATCTTGATCATCTGTCCTTCCTTCACTTTAAGATCCCCGCCCATATCTGCCTTGTTGTTTCCGTTTTTAGCTTGGAAATCAAGGGCATCGATCAAGTCCCCAAAAACGGAGAAGGATTTCCCAGATCGCAAGCCATCAAGGACGGATTGCATCGATGATCCATTTACCCATGTATAATTCTTGGAATATTCTCCTGGCCAGTAACCGCTGGAGTATAGGCGGTTTTCACTGATTTCAAAATGGGAGTCCGAATTGGAAAAGTTCCAGAACTTACGACCTTCCCCAAGAAGCGCATCCCAAGCACCTCCTACCTTAGCAAGCATGTAATCGGAACCGCCATATGTACGGTTTTCCGGTGTTGTCAGATTTAAACCGCCTCTATCTGGCTCCATCTGGTTACCTGGCATACCTTCAAATCCGAACATGACATCCGGGGCGATATTATTGAAGTCGCGAAAATCAGATATTTTGTACACCCTTTTTCTTGATGGGTGGTTCAATATGGCATAACTTGTATTCTTATAATTTTTCTCAAGCCATGCCAATGCTGTTCGAGCATCCCCGGATGTCTTATTGGCTCTTTGATCCTGTGCTTTCCAGACGGCTACATCCTTAGAATCAAACATCTTTTCATCCTGATTGGTGAACAGATATTCAAACTGATTGCCAGCTTTCAGACTTTTCGGTGAGCCAGCCTGATCTCCCAAAATGCCTATGCCGACATGCTCGTATGTGGGCATATCCCATTCGAAGCCTGAAAAGATGACTTTGTTTTTAAATTTGCCCTCTTTTTGCAGTTGCTCCATTTTCGGGGCTTGATATTGAATGATTCCCTGAGACAGCGGTATCGGCCCGCCTGGAATCAAATTTCCCTCATCATCCCTTGAAGACATCCTCAAGTGGTCGGAAATTCCCATCCAATCCATACCATACTTATCAAATGCGTTATTTAGCAAGCTCTCAAGGCTCTGTGATCCCTCGGCATCATCGGACTGAGTGGTATGGGCATGATATTCCCCCTTCATCCATCTGCCTCCCGGATTTGTCTGATTGTCTTCTGCATCTTTTGCAGCAACCGCGACCGGAAGACCCTGAAAAAGGATGGCTATGCTTAGAACCGATACTGTGAAAGCCCTGAACTTATTAATCATCTTACCGGCACCCTCCATATATTGAAAAAATGTTGAACAAGCTAATTTTATTGTAAAAATATTAAGAACCCGTTTGGGGGGAGTATGGATTTTGTAAATGAAAGGTTTGCTTCCATTATATGTTATGGGGCGGTGACAGCGGGGGCTTGAAACAAAAAAGGCTGTAGAGAAAATTTTCTTTCTCTACAACCTGCGCCAACTATTTTGCAGTAAAAATTATTTAGCTTCGAGTAGATTGATATGATCTACAGTTTGATCTTCACCGACAATGAATTGCAATTCATAATTTCCTGTCTTATAAATATAGTTGATTTCATTCGTACTGGAAATATGGCGTATTTCGTCAGCACTGCCGAGTTGTTTTCCTAAAACTTTAGGAGTGATGCTTCCTAGATTATGGTTCCGTTCTACATTTGTCCCAAAATATCGGATTTGTGAGATGGTTTTGTCATCGTTATAGGCAAATGCAAATCCTGGATGCCCCATTTCTGCATGGTAATAGTCAAAAGTTTCATCTGTGTTACCTGGCTCAGGGGGAGAACCAAATATCTCATATACTTCTTTTTGGGTGTTTTCATTAATTTTCAAACCCATGGCAGTATAAGGCATTTCCCCTGAAAAAGCTTTGTTGTGGATTTCATGTAAGGTGGTAAGAGCGTGTTCCTTAGCTATGCCAGAAGTGGAATCCATTGTGGATACAGCTCCAACCGGTTCTGTTGAAAACGATGTACCTGCCCCTAAAAGAGAACCGGTTAGAATAACGGCGCTAACCATTCTGACCGCTGGTTTTTTAGATAACATTTCTTATCCCTCCTATATCATTACTTTTCCACAATTTTCTAACACAAAACATTTTCTTGGGGCAATTGGGTAGTTTGAGCATGATGGTCATTTGAAACCCGCCCCATACCTGATCTGTACACCTCATGGCCTCTCATCATGTGAAAATTGCTGGACCGCGTGATTTAGAGAATATATAACAAAGATTATAAATTTGAAAAGGGAGGAGCTGTCTTGAACTCATAATTCATGCCTTCGAAAAAATAAAGGGGCTTCATCATGATGAAACACCCTTTGAAAATGATGCAATTAATCCCAAACGCTAATTCTAGGAACTCCAGCAGTTCTTAAGTAGTCCAATAATTGACCAGTATGTACAGATTCATGATAAGCGATCCTTAGCAACATATCTCCTAAATCCCTGATATACCCAATATCGGAGCGATCAATTTTAATGGAGGATAAGTCGTCCTCACTGAAGGATATGATTGTTTCCAAAAAATCACGCCTGTAAGGTTCCGCAAAGTTTAATTCGGCATCTACAGAGATAAGCGGCTGTTTTTCAAAGGGTGATTCATAAACGGGTAAGCTGCCTTGATTTTTAATAGATAAATGATAGTAATGCTCACTATCAAGGACATGTCTAACCATTTCTAAACAGCTCATTGCCTTATCGTCCGGTTTCCAATGGAGTGTGCCTTTAGGTATTGAAGTCCATAGTTTAATGTTTCTTCTTCTAACCTCTTCCAGATTCAAGATGATAAGTTCTATCGATTTCATAAAGATCCCCCTTTTTGCAGGTATACATTCACTATACACGAATGGAAGGTGAAAATAATGGAATCATTTGAAAATATAGAAAATTTAACGAACTATTTGAGGTGGTGAATTATTGCGTATTCCTACTATTATTTATACAGCTCCTGTTAAAAGAGAGTACAGGGAAAAAGCCTATGAATTCGTGCAGAATTTACAGGCGGTTTCATTCCCTATTTTTTTGGAGAAACACATGATTCATATTTATCATGGGTAAAACAGATTGTATTTTTCACAATCTATCTTCATAATTACGCAAAGCGGGGGCAGGAGGCCCTTGTTATATAAAGGATTGAATTAGAATGTCATCTTGATAAGTTAAAATTGGCTTAAAGCCAAAGTCTTTAAATTTTTGCAATGCTTCAGGGTTATTTTTGTTTACCAAACCGGACACTGCAAGGATCCCTTTTTCTCTTGCATGAGCTACTAATTCCGGTAAAAGGGATTGCATAATTCCCTTTCCTCTATATTTCTTGTCAATGACCACATAATTAACATGAGCGACTTTATATAAATAAAGATTATAACAAAGAAATCCCACTACTTTACCTTTATCATTACAAATCACAAGTACCTTATGTGACTTTTGCAAAATTTTATGCACTGTATCAGACGAAACCCGAAAATTACTTACCGTAATATCCGTTAATTTCTTGATATCTTTGTTAGGTTTCCAGTCTCGAAAATACATCATAACTTCTCCTTTTTCTCTATTAAACCAAATTGCGGATATCATATTATTGTTTATTAATATGGAAACCCTTTAGAATATTCCAAAGGGCTTCCATGTTAATCTCAAAAAAGAAATCTCTTAATTCCTTCTGAATTCCTTCATTGAAGTAGGTTCCTTGATTGAAGTACCTCTATTATTGTTTAATAAATCATTTAAGATTCTCCCCAAGGCAGACCTGCCTCTGCTATTTCCACTTCCGGAATTTCCAGTTCTGGAGCCACCAGTTCTTCTTAGTTTTTTGTTTGACACTGCAATCATCCCTTTGTTTTATAAATTTCCACATTACTAATCTATGTGTAATATTCCTTTTTGCTTGGACAAGTTCACCATTTGCACGAGTATGCGTTATGTATTGGTGATACCAGCTAATGTAATAATATGGTATAATTGTGAAGTAATTCACAAAAAGGGTCGTCTGGTTATCATTGGACCTATTCACTCATAAAAGAAAGCGGGTTGGTTATATGCTGAAGAAAGTGATTTTAGCTGGCGGGACTGGTTTTGTCGGTCAATACTTTGAAAAGCATTTCAGGAATTTGGGATATGAGGTAAGGATCATCTCCAGACAAACCCCGCATACTGGCTGGGAAGATATAGAAGGAATAAGGGAAACGATCGATAATTCGGATATGTTAATCAACCTAGCAGGAAAAACGGTCAATTGCCGCTACAATGCCAAGAATAAGAAAGAAATATTGGATTCACGAACTGATACGACTGAAGTGCTAGGTAAGGCGATTGAACAATGTGAAAATCCTCCTTCATTATGGATAAACTCAAGTACGGCAACGATATACAGGCATGCTGAGGATAAACCAATGACGGAGGGTGATGGTGTAATCGGTTCAGGCTTTTCCGTAGAAGTGGCGAAAGCGTGGGAACGCTCTTTTTTCGATTTCCGCTTACCCAAGACGAGACAAATAGCTTTACGGATCGCCATTGTATTGGGAGATGGGGGAGTGATGACCCCATATAGGAATTTGGTTAAATTCGGACTGGGAGGCCATCAAGGATCAGGAAATCAGAAATTCAGTTGGATACATATAGAAGATTTATTTAACATTGTCCTTTTTCTGAGAAAGAATCAGGAGTTGAGCGGGGTGTTCAATTGTTCATCGCCGCATCCAGTTACAAATCGTGAATTGATGGCTCATTTGAGAAAACTCATGAATATTAGGATAGGACTGCCCTGTCCAACACCCATGCTTGAAATGGGGGCTTTCTTTATGGGTACCGAAACGGAATTGATATTAAAAAGCAGGTGGGTCATACCTGAGAGATTGGAAAGGGCGGGGTATGCATTTAAATTCCATTATCTTGATGAGGCTCTGGAACAGATATTGATGAATTCTTAAAATACTCGAGATAGATTGCTATAATGATAGATAGAAATCATTAATGGAGGGGAATTGTAGAATGAATATGACTCCATCTGAAAAAGTCGGAAGATTCACAACAGCGATATTTTCAGAGTTGGCGGCCCGCAAGCAGGACGCAATGAAACGAGGGCTGGATGTTATTGATTTGAGTGTAGGAAGTCCGGATTTACCACCGCCGGATTTCGTAGTGGATACGCTTGTGAAGTATGCGCAAGATCCCAATTCCTACGGGTATACGTTAAAAGGTACACCTGAATTCCATGAGGCAGTCCGTTATTTTTATCGGAAGCGTTATGGAGTGGAGCTTGATGCAGAAAGGGAAGTCCTCCAACTGATGGGATCGCAGGATGGCCTTGCACACTTGGCAACGGCGATGATAAACCCTGGAGATTATGTGCTGGTGCCAGATCCGGGATATCCGATTTATGAAGCGAGTGTAGAGCTTGCAGGCGGAATCATTCATCCGATGCCGCTTACTGCCGAAAATGGATTCCTGCCGCAGCTCAACGGAATTCCGGATGAAATAGTGAGAAAAACCAAAATGATGATCATCAGTTATCCAGGAAATCCAGTCACCGCCCTTGCTGATGAAGCATTCTTTTCGGAGGTCATATCGTTTGCGAAAAAGAACGAGATCATGGTGGTTCACGATTTTGCTTATTCCGAGTTGATTTTTGATGATCATCCGCAAATAAGCTTTATGTCCATTCCGGATGCCAAGGAAGTGGGGATTGAATTTAACTCACTTTCCAAAACATTTAATATGGCCGGCTGCCGCATTGGATATGCGGTGGGCAATCGAGAGGCGCTGAACATCCTGGGAACGTTGAAATCGCACATCGATTATGGGGTTTTTTATCCTATCCAAAAAGCTGCCGAGATGGCGCTAACTTCCAATCTTTCGCTGTTATCCGAACAGGTCAAGGAATACGAGTCCCGACGAGATGCCTTAATATCAGGTCTTGCAAAAGGGGGATGGCATGTACCGAAAACCTCAGCTACGATGTTTATTTGGGCAAGAATTCCTGCTGGCTGGAAATCACGGGAGTTTTCCTATGCATTGATTGAAAAAGCAGGGGTCACGGTCGTTCCAGGCGATGCTTTTGGGAAGCAGGGTGAAGGGTATGTTCGAATGGCCTTGGTCCAGCCGGCCGAAAGATTGACAGAAGCTGCTGAACGGATCCGATCGTTTTTGGAGGAAAAAATTGAAGTGTGACAGCTTTCAATATAATCAGGTTATAAATTGGCTCAGCAGTATAAACGGTTTTGGCTGACAGGGGACTTGCCGCCAGTATCCATTCCGGGTGAGATTGAGAGAAAAGGTTTGCCGACGGTGACTTCCAAATGACCTGTAGAGTCAGAAGCTTATTTACTATAGGAAGGAATCAACTGGCACGCTGAGGAGAATATAGAGCTAGAGGAAGTTGTTGATTACTTGTTAAAGTGAGGCACTCTCTAGTGTTTTTTAAAACTACCATGAAGTTTAAGAGAAGGTCCATCCCCGGATGGGCTTTTTTTGTTTTGGAAACTAGAGCGATAGATTATTTCATGTAATTTCCGAACGTAAAAAGGACAAGCCGCATAATATATAGCAAGTCCGCAACCATTTTCAATGAAGCGGACTTAATATGATAGAGAGGGGGAAAAGCAATGATCAACTGGAAAGTGCGTCTTAAGAATCCGACGTTTATATTCACTGTACTCCTTCCTGGGCTTTTATTATTGGCGCAGATGGTTGCCGCGTTCATAAACAATTTCATTACCCCTATAGGCTTTACCATTACTGATGATGCATTGAACGGGGCTTTAGGCATCATTAACTTCATAGCGCTTACATTCTTTGGGGTCGGCGGTGTGGTCGATCATACCACTAAAGGTCTAGGCGACAGTGAGAATGCACGACAATACGAGGAGCCTAAGTAATGGGCACTATTCTTTCATCTATTGAAGAGTAGAATATACCAGATAACACCGTTACTTGCTACACAACGGCGTTATTTGGTTATTTGTTTTTTTGCAGATAATGGCCCCAAATGATTTTTGGTCTGAAAACCGAAATGCAACATACATTTAAAATTGTGGTTCATTTTCAGTTTGGGGAGGAAAAAGGATGAGTTATAGTTTACCAGTTTCAAAATGGCTTGCAGCGATAGTTTTGATCGGAGCATTATTGATGGCATTCATTTTCAGTCCGGCTAATGCTTCAGCCTCTATCAATTATGGTGATGAAGTTGCCGCTTTGGCAAAGAAGCAGGTCGGAAGCAAATATAAATATGGGGGGACGACCCCAAAAGGGTTTGATGCTAGCGGTCTTACCCAGTATGTATATAAAAATGCCGCAACAGAAATGAAGATTCCGAGAACGAGTGCGGAACAGTATAAAATCGGAAAGGCCGTGAAGCAAAAAGACTTAAAAGCGGGCGATTTGGTCTTCTATGCCACAGGTAAGAAAGGGCAGGTCTCTTTTGTAGGAATCTATTATGGAAATGGTACATTTGTCGGGACCACCACCAAAGGGGTCAAAGTAGTCAAAATGAGTGATAAGTATTGGAATGAAAAATATATCGGAGCGAAACGAGTCATTAAGTAACAATCTGATGTTCGTATGAAAAAAGTCCAGCAATAAAAAGAGCATCGAAAACCGATGCACTCAGTTTGTAGACAAAAGGGGTTCGGAATTAAAAAATTCCGAACCCTTTTGAAATTCCCTTTGAATTTTAGGCTAAAGTTAAGAGATTGGTGCTCTACGAGCACACTATGTTAGGTCATATTTGGACCTTGCCATATCCAATTGGCCATCTTCTTTAAATTAATGGCAGCGAAAGTAAGCATCGCCTGCATCGACAATTTTTTATGTCCCCTTAAAGTAGTCCAACGTATACCATGCTTTTCTTTTGCATCTGCGAATACACGCTCAATCGTTCCTTTACGTTTCGCATATATAGGTTTTACCTCTTGATGATGACGCAGATGAACTGCTTCTTCCACATTTGTTTGCCAGATATGCCGTGTCACCACTTTTTGATAGTCTTTGCTTCTGTACACCGTGATAAAGATGAGCATGTGGCACAGATGTGTTTTGGCTATTTGTCGCGATATCCCTCTTTATTTGTTGTTGAGTACTTTAATAGCTCACCCGAAGGGCAAAGGTAACAATCAAAATGTTCATCGTATACATGGAAACCATAGCCTAAGAACCAACGGTAAGCCATATTTGTTTCAACTTCATCAATTGTTTTACACATTGAACGAATACCGAAGGTATATTGAATGAAAGTCAGTTTGACCAATAATTGGGTTCAGGCACCAGTTGATCTAAAGTAACCATTTCAAGTTGATTACGCTGAATAGAATCATGTTTAGAAAGCATCTTCATCACCTCAAGTTTTTTTAATTCTATTTTAAAACAATAAAGACTTTAGGCAAAATGGTTCTATCTAAAAGTTAAAACAAAGTTGATTGGAACGGAGGGTGCGAGACTCCTGCGGGAAAAGCGAGTCCAGGGGAGACCCCGCAAGGCGCAAAGTCGCCGAGGAGGCTCCCGGACCGCCCGCGGAAAGCGAGTGCCTGGAGTGGAAATCAACGTTCAAATTGCACAAACCCCTAAAAAAAACTGTAGACAAAATCGATTTTCATCGAGTTTGTCTACAGTTCAGAGCATCGAAAACCGATGCTCTTTTTGCTAGTCATTTCCGGGTTCATTCATTCAATGATGATATCCGTTAAAACAACATTGCCATTACGAACCTTGACGACGGCCACTGAAGGATTGACCAATGCGTCCTTCTCCATTTCCTTTGCCTTTTCTTCGGATGCGAAATAATTGTCCAGACCGTATCTGATCTGAATGGTTTCAGCATTTTGCAGGTCATATGGGATTTCCAATTCCCCTTTTAGGTAAACGCCATTGCCTGGTTTTTCTTTCGTTACGTAATCTACAACGTATAGTCCATCCTTATTTTGTTTTAAACGTACATATACCTTTTTAAAATCACCCATATTTCTTGTATGGAACAGGGGTTTAATCGAGTCATCGACTTGTGATGGCTTAACGGATTCAATTTCGTATTTCAAAGCCACATAGCTTCCCCGAAACAAGTCAGTCGGGTCGATAGGGGCTGTTTTGATCTTGATTACATCTCCTGTCATTGTTGTCAAGACCGGAGGAAACGCCAAGACTAACAGAATCAAGACTGGAATGGAAAATACGATGAGTGGCCGGAATGATGGATTATTCATTGAGTTCCCCTCCTTTTTTTCGTTGATTTTCAAAGAAGAAGCCAAAACCGATAAGCATGATTCCGCCGATGATGAATGTAAGCGATTTTGGCAGGAAGTCAAAGGAATAGATGTAATATCTGAAAATCAGTACACATATAATCACGATGCTGGTCAAACTGCCTTTTAGTATGAGATATAGCAGAAAAACGAAATAAGCTAAAGGGAACCAGATTGAAAAATCAAAGGTAAGGAAGAGTGCAGTAATACCATGTAAGATATGCCCTTGTATGTGGGTGATGTTTTGTAATTTGCCTCTTACAGGAATATAGGCAAGTACGATTCCCAGCACAAACAGAATGGAAAGGACAATCGTATTCGAATTTTCAAACCCCAGCTTCGGCACGAATTCCATAAGAAATAAGGCAATTGTATTGATGGTTAAAGCGTTAATGACAAAGGTCAGATATTTAGGGTAATCGAATTTCTTTAACAAAAAGTATAAAGCCGGTAGAAATATAAGAATGGCAAGCGGATAAGACGTTTCATCAACGAATATACTTCCGTTAATATAAATGAAAAGCAGGAAAGATGTAAAAAGGAGAACGAAGACATCCTTCAAATAGTATCCAATGAATACAGCACCGATCGCCCATAATAAAAAGGAACTGTTGAAATTGATGCTGATGTTAAACATCTGCTCGATTAGAAAAATCCCTGCACCAAAGATCAGAATACCTGTATAATGCAGACTTCGTGACGTTTTGGGAAAGCGTGCCTGCACCTTCACACCAGCAAAGTTCACTCCGATGAGGCATGCAATGATAAGCAGGAATTTAACCGCTTTACTTAAATAGATCCAGTTGCTGGCTACGAAGGTCAATACGCCTAAACCTAAAAGAAGTGCGCCAATGGATAATAGAATAGTGATGAAGCTCAAATTACCTTTTACATCATAGGAACCTAACATCCTCACCTTCTCTTGCTGGGAGATGACTCCTTCCTTTTCAAGGTAATTAAATTCATGTTCAAGAAAATCGAATTGCTTTTTTGTTATTTCTTTGTTGGCCAAAGTAACTCCTCCTTCCACATTTTACTATTATACATCGTATTCTCTTGCAGCTTTGAATATAATGTTAATTTTCTTCTACCCTTATTGAAATGCATGTAGTACCAAAAATTCAGTACCTTGCAATAAACAGTACCATGTGGTAAATTATTTACATAAGATGTATTGTTCGGTGACCAGTACTGTTTATTGAACTATACTAAAGGACTCTTGGAAGGAGTGATGGTGCTATGAATGTACAATTTAAGAAAGGTGTCCTGGAACTATGTGTCCTGGTCTTACTGGATAAGCAGGATCGCTATGGATATGAACTTGTACAGAAGATTTCTGACCAAATTGAAATATCGGAAGGGTCGGTATATCCACTTTTACGACGATTGACGAAGGAAGAGTATTTTACGACATATTTGCAAGAATCAACAGAAGGGCCTCCGCGCAAGTATTATAAATTAACGGACAAAGGCCGGAGATACCTTCAAGAGCTGCTGACGGAATGGAATGAATTTTCCAATGGGGTCAATCAATTAATCAAGGAAGGTGTGAACCAATGAATAAAGAACAATTTTTAAAACAATTGAATGCCTCTTTAACCAGACTTTCCTTAGAGGAACGGGAAGATATCCTTCAAGATTACGAAGAGTATTTCGAAATTGGAATGGAAGAAGGGAAGTCAGAGCAGGAAATCTCCAATTCCCTTGGGAATCCTAAACAGATTTCCAAGGAACTGATGGCATCCTATCATCTTGGTCAGGTCGAACAAACGACTTCTGCAGGTAATGTAATGCGGGCGGTTTGGGCAGTCATTGGTTTGGGATTCTTTAATTTAGTGATCGTTTTGGGACCATTTATAGCATTGATCGGAGTTGTCATTGCAGGATGGGCTTCGGCGATCGCTTTCATTCTTGCTCCTATTGGCGTTCTTTTTAACCTTGCGCTAGGTAACTTTCAATTATTCGATCTTTTCTTCGCATTGGGACTTTGCGGGATTGGCATTTTCATAGCCATGGGAATGTTTGTCGCTACGAGTGCTTTAACTAAAGGATTCATTCGCTATTTAAAATTTAACGCTTCCCTTGTGAAAGGCGGTTTTAAAAATGATTAATGTAAAAAAATTATCGATCATTGCACTTGCATTGTTACTGGTCGGAGTAATAGGAAGTCTGTTTACGTTCTCCCAAGTGACGAATAAGGAAGCGACTACAGAGGAAAAAACGATTTCGGAGATCGTGACGGACATTCAGATCGACACTGACAATGCAGCTGTAGAGATCGTTCCAACGAAGGATAAGGAGACCAGGATTGAATTGGTTTCAAAAGGGATGGATGTTTCCAAGTTGGATTTCACTGCAGATGTGGAAGGGAAGAAGCTTTCGGTACAATTAAAAGATCGACGTACCTTTAGCTTTGGTTTTCATATTCACTCCTTACATTTAAAGTTGTATGTGCCTGATGAATCTTATAAATCCTTTGTCGTCGAATCCGATAATGGAAAATTGCAAATATCAGGATTGAAAAGTGAAGATCTAAATGTGAAATCTCAAAATGGCCGGGTAGAATTAAATGATATAATAACCGAAAAAGTTGAAGTGAAATCTGCTAATGGAAAAGTAGAACTTAATAATGTGGAGGGAAAACTGGTTGGGTCATCGAATAACGGTAAAATCACATTGGTCACGAAAGACTTGGATAGGGAGATCAACTTCGAAAGTAATAATGGTAAAATCATGATCAAAACGGAGAATGAACCGACAAATACAACTTTCGATGTTCATGTTGACAATGGGAGAGTGGATATCCTTGGTAAGTATGAGGGCGATACTGTCATTGGCAAAGGTGAAAACTTAGTGAAATTGGAAACGAATAATGGGAAAATCGAGATAACGAAATAGTCGTGAAGCATGAAAAAACCGATCCAATTGGGATCGGCTTTTTTCAATTATGCAGCCATTGCTGGAAGCTGTCCCCTTTCTAAGGAAATAAGGAAAAACATTTAAAGCTTTTTCTTTTAAATGTTTTTGGAATTATAATATAGAAAGGATAATTATGTTAAAAGTAATGAGTGTAAGTCCGCCATCAAATCTAAGGATAAGGTTTTAATGAAACGACTTCAAAAGTATGGGGGGCTGTAGGATGAAATTTAATAAATTGTCATTGGATATATTTAAACGCACGATCTTCACTCGCAAGAAAAGGGATAAGGACTATCAGAGGAAAGGATTCGAAGTGCAAAAAAAGGTTTTTAATATAGTGGAAAGTTCTAAGGATATTATCTACTGCTACGAATCAATCCCAAGTTCCAAGTTCAGGTATCTAAGTCCATCCATCAATACACTTTTAGGTCAAGGCGTCTTGGAAGAAGCATACAATGACCCTTCCTCCCCTTTTGAAAGGATTCATCCTGATGACTTTGAAATCCTAAATGAAAAGATATACGTTGGGATTGATTATACTAAGCCGGTCATTCAACGCTGGAGAAATATCGAGGGGGATTTTTTGTGGTTCGAGGAATATGCTACACCTATATATGAAAAAGAGCAATTGGTAGCCGTTCAAGGAATCATTCGGAATATCGATGAAAGAGTGAGATTCATACAGGATATTGAGTATCAAATGTCCCATGACCCATTAACGAATATCCATAATCGACAATTTTTTGATAATATATCTGCCAAATCCAATCTGGATTTTGACACTCCGGTTGCCATGATTTTGTGTGATTTAGATGAGCTGAAATTTATGAATGATACATATGGCCATAAGAAAGGGGATGAATTGATCAAAGGAGCGGCAAATCTATTGAAACGGATTTTCTCGGACATCGCTGTTGTAGCGAGAGTGGGAGGCGATGAGTTTGCCATTCTTCTGATTGATAGAAGCAAGCGAGAAGTGGAATCTCTTTGTGAATTATTAAAGGAGGAAATCCTTTTGCAAAACTCCCTAAAAAAAGGCCCTCACATCAGTATGTCATTCGGACATGCATACCGTTCGCATTCAAAAGGGAATATGGATAGTTTATTCATGGAAGCGGATCAAAAAATGCTTCAAGATAAACGGCAAAGAAAAGAACAGAAACTCGTTCGGGCGGGTAGATGAAAGATATGGGATACAATGAGATAGGGCAAGGGCCATACAACATTCCTCACTAGCGGAATGCTTGATTCCTGGGGTGTTTAATGGAATTTTGAACTAAAAGGTTTGGAGTGGTTTCGCTGTATGAATGATGAATAGAAGCAATGGGATTACAGCATGGCGAACCTAAATTGTCAGTCTGCATACGGAAGGTAAGCGGGAGGAAATGATCATGTCAGCTTTTCATTATGAATGTTAAAGGGTGAGTCCAGTGTCATACTGGGCTTTTATTTATATATATATATTTAGGTACACGAAATAAATAACTCGCTTATTTTAACCTATTTTAGTAAACTGGCAATGACTATTTTAATTAGAAGGTGAAGGGAAATGAGGGAAACCTTAGTGGATGAACGGGTAAGAGGGACTGATAAGATCTGGACACGTGATTTCATCATGATCTGTTTGGCAAATATGTGCATCTTCATGGGGTTTCAAATGACGATGCCGACCCTCCCGCTGTTTGTGGAACAGCTTGGCGGTGACGACCGCCTGGTGGGGGCTGTCCTTGGAATCTTCACTTTTTCAGCCTTGCTTGTTCGGCCAATTGCCGGCAGATTATTGGAGACGAAGGGAAGGCGCCTCGTTTTTCTTGCCGGGTTAGCCATTTTTGCATTGTCAGTGGGTTCCTTCGGTTTTATGGGGAGCATCGGCTTGTTATTCATGATGCGGATTGTACAGGGTGTCGGCTGGGGATTTTCTTCAACGGCTTCAGGAACGATTGCTTCCGATATAATCCCTGCGAAACGGCGTGGTGAGGGGATGGGTTATTACGGATTATCGGGTAACTTAGCACTGGCATTCGGGCCATCATTGGGTCTTTTTCTAGCTACGGTTCTTCCGTTTCAAGAGTTGTTTTTGATCTGCTCATTATTAGGATTGTTTGCCATCATTGCAGCATCACTTATTCGGTATCAAAAAGTGGAAAGTGATCCTTCCGCAGCTGTCAGAGCCAAAAGGTTTGATATATATGAAAAAAGTGCCCTTCAGCCATCATTGCTCATTTTCTTCATTTCCGTTACATTCGGTGGAATTGCAACCTTCCTTCCCCTGTATACAGCGGAAAAAGGTGTAGATGGAATTCAGTGGTACTTTTTAGTATATGCAATGGCCCTCATGGTCACGAGATTATTCGCGGGTCGATTATATGACCGAAGGGGACATCGAGCAATATTCGTGCCTTCAACAGTACTCATCATGGCTGGCATGCTGCTGCTTGCGTGGATGCCGAGTGAAGCGGTCCTTTACATTGCGGCAACGCTTTATGGATTTGGATTCGGTTGTGTCCAGCCGGCGCTGCAGGCATGGTCGATTGAAAAGACGGCACCCAATCGGAAGGCGATGGCGAATGCCACATACTTTTCATTTTTCGATCTTGGAGTGGGCATAGGTGCCATCGTGTTCGGGCAGATAGGCTTCCTCTTCGGCTATAGGAGCATTTATATCACGGCAGCCGCCTCGATTTTCATTTCAATGATCGTTTATTTTTGCATCATCAGGAGCGAGGATAAAGTAAAATCAATGTAGGGATGTTGAATGGCTTCAATGGAAGTCATTCTTTTTTTTGAGTCAGGAGGAACACCAATGGCTTCGTTGTTTCATCAGTGTATCATCCTGAATATTTTAAAAATGGAAAAATTTTGTTATTATCAATAAGAGAATATACATAAGATGATAGAAGGTCTATTTGAAGGAAGGGGAATCTTGGGATGAATGATTCTTCAAACGAAGAAATGACATTAGAAAGAAGGAAGCGTATTTTCCAAGAAGAGCTGGATGTTTTATGGGAAAGTCGGCTCATCCCTAAATCAGAATATATCCGGATTAGCAGGGCATACAATCGGCATTTCCAATTAGCCCTCCATAAACAAAAGCGCTTAGAGCAAGAAAAAAGGAAATCCGCCCATGGAACTGAAACGATTATCGGTGAAAGTGCCGATAAGAGGGTTCAAGATAGCCTGATTGAAGAATCTTCATTGGAATTACGGGAATCCAGTGGATTGAACGAATCGAAAATGAAAGATGAGAAGGCAGGGTATGCTCCCATTCAATCCGTTTTTGAGGAAAGCCTTGAACCTGTCAAGGAGATCACTGATAGGAAACCGGTTATTCAACAGCAGGCCATCAAGCGGGAGAAACCGGTAAAACCGGTAAAGCCGAAGAAAACACCTGAGCAAATCAGGGAACGGAATATCTCTGTCATCCTGCTCACTGGGGTCATATTGCTTCTGTTTGGCGGGTTGATTTTAGCAACCACTTCATGGGGAGATCTGAATGCGGTCCTGAAAGTTTTCTTCATTGGAATGGTATCCGTCATTTTTGCAGGGATGGCCTTCATCGCATCGAAGCTTAAAATTAAACAGACCGCTTTTGCATTCCTGACGCTAGCGGGTTTATTCATTCCGATTACGATTTTATCAGCTTCATATTATCGGATTTTTGGAGAGTACCTTTCACTTAATGGTGGTGGGCGGGGGCTTCTGGGGTTTCTTGGGGGTTTACTCTGCTTAGCCATTTATTGTAAGATTGCTGACTACTTCAAGTCGAAAATATTCATTTTCATTTCGATATTCACGTTTGGCATTACCTGCTATTTCGGATTGGCTTTTGTGACACCGACGATCGAGTGGATGTTTTTGGCGATTGGCATTCTTAATTTAATACTATTATGGAATATTGAGCAATTGAAAAATCAAAAAGCATTAACGTTATTCAAACCATTCATTTTTCAATTCATCCAGTTTAAGATCATCGTGGAAGCCTTTGTGATCCTGACGTTATTTTCAAGTAACTTGGTGTATTCGCTAACGTTGATGGTCTTTTCGGTTTTATTTTTAATTTTTTCGGTCAAATTCCAAAGAAAATATTATGAAATGGCGTTTAGCGCCGTTTTCACGTATGGATATATCCATCTTGTTTATAACTCGTTTTTAAGTGAGTACATAATCATTGCATTTGCACTTGTACCAATCATTTTTACTATTCTATCGAAATATCTGGCTAAATCCAAAAGAACTAAGCTTTCCAAGAACTTCATGTTCACCAGTATGATCGAGAGCGGGATCGTTTTCTTATATAGTAACGCGATGGTGTACCAGGAGAACTATGCGCAAATATTCATCGCGCTTATGATAGTATCCGCCCAGCTTGTCTATGTTTCCCTTCAATCGAGAAATTCAAGTCTCACGTACCCGGCTGTTGTTGTTTTCGACTTAGCGTTCCTATATCTTTTCTTTGCATTGCCAGTCTCTTTTTCTACCATCTTAAATCTGTTTTTTGTTCTTCAGGTCATTCAATATCTAGGAGTATATTTATATAATCGTCACCCAAGGTACAGCCTGTTTAAGAAGAGTATTTTACTTATCTCCCCAATGATCATGTTAGTGATACTGACCAGTAAATTCAGTGAAATGGATTGGCTTGCAGTTAGTGCGGCGCTCGCCATGATCTCTGGGCTTTTCTTCATCACATATATAAAAGACCAATCAAAGCATATGAAGGAAAACGCCTTATACGGATTTCCAATCACTTTCGTACTGGCTTTGGTTGCTTTATATCCATATTTGTTGGAGAGTTTAGAATGGGTCCGTTCAAATATCCCGCTCAGCGTCTATTTAATGGGGGTTTCACTGATTTCCATCGGTGCAGCTTACACATTTAAAAAGGGATACAATAAATTCTTTCCTGTTTTTGCATATAGCGGACAGATTCTTTCCTTCCTTTCCATGATATCGATCCCATTCGATTCACTGAATCCTTTGGAAGCAAGCGGAGTCATTGCCATAGCCACTGCAATGAACGGCTGGTCCGTCCATATACATCGGAAGCAAATATTCTGGGTGCCTGTCGTGATTACAAGTGCCGGCCTATATGCTTCACTCTACGATGTTTTCGATTTTGGTTTAATGGTGTTGAGGATTGCGTTTGTGCTGCTAGGCCCTATTGTCTTTTTCCTTTTAGGAGAATGGCTTGGGAAATATTCGAAAAATGGGAAATTGTACTTCCAATATACTAGTCACCTTGCTAATTTACTTGCGATTCCCGTTGGATATTTGCTCATTGTCCATACGGAAAGTTCACCGTTCCTATATGTTGCACAGCTGTTGATTTATATTTTGAGTGCTTTAAGGGCACAGGTGATATGGGAAAAATACGTTTTTACGTACCTGGGGTTTTCGACCCTTTTCCTGCAGGTCCATTTATTTTTTGCGAACGTGGGTCAAATGGCATTCATTACATCCATATGCATGATAATGACAGCAGGACTCATAACCATTCTGTGGTTGGCTTCCAATAAGAATTGGAAAGGTATCATGGAGTACTATCTTATTCCATTCATTCATTTAGGAATAAGCATATCCATATTGGAAACTGCAATCCGGGATTTTCCGCTTAACAGGGAATTGGTCTGGGTAGGAGTGATGACTGTACAGTTCTTGTTTGCCTGGTATCTGCTCATGAAAAGGAATTGGCGGAACTATATTGCGGCTCCTCTAAGCCTGGCGTTCATCTTCTATAATATGTATGTAAATACAGTACCTTTGGTTATGGCGATTATCGTATTGCTTGTATGTATGGCTGTGATGGTGATTGCTAGCAGACGCCATTTCAAAGGATTGGTCAACCAAGAGGGAACGGAGAGAGTCATTGATTATTATCGGATTTTTGGCTTGTTATATCTGTGCACCCTGAACCTGGAAGTGTTTATGAGCGATACAGGTTCTGCGATTTTGGGGATTTTTGTTTCGCTGCTGTTGCCTGGCTACTTCATCCTTATGGGAAGATTCACGATCCATAAGAAAGAAAAAAGCATTTACTCAGGAATAGCTGCCATTATCGGCCTTTTCCCGTTCCTCAATATCATGGACTATGCCCATAGACTCCCAATCGTCACGAGTTTGGCAGTTCTTTTTGGCTGTATGGCAGGAATGCTGTTGCTGAGCAGGCTGCATTCCAGCGGGTTACTCAAGAAAAACGGAACAGGCATCATCAGCTTTGATCCTTTCAGGATCTATGGTTTATTCTTTTTGATCGATATGAATGCGGAGGTTTTTAATGATACTAAACATCAGTTACTCCAAGTCTTTGTATCACTTCTGTTAACCGCTTATTTCATTTTCCTGAGCAGCTTGACAGCAGATAAGCAAGAAAAGAAAATCTATAGCAATATTGCTGCTCTAGTCAGTTTGTATCCCTTCCTAATCATCGTCGGCTATGCCGACAGCCTATCGGTTGTAATGGGATTGCTGTTCCTTTTCGGCTGTATGTCAGGGATGCTGCTTTTAAGCCGGCGTTATTTCGATGGTTTAATCAAAAAGGAAGAAACAGGTATTACCATCGATGCATACAGGATATATGGCCTGCTATTTTTACTGGCCATGAATAGGGGAATTCCAGTAACTGAAACATCAAACCAGTTACTCCAGGTTTTCGTCTCACTCTTGATCACGGTTTACTTCATCTTGATTGGAAGTTTCACAAAGGATGTAAAAGAAAAGAGCATCTACGTTTGGCTGACGGGAATTCTCAGTTTGTATCCGTATTGGACCATCATCATGTACGCGGGCACATTACAGCCTTTCGTTGGATCGGCAGTCCTTTTTGGGTGTACGGCCATGATGGTAGTGCTAAGCAGGAAATACTTTAAAGGCTTGCTGTATAAAGGCGGGGCAGGACTTCAATTTGATTTTTACAGAGTCTATGGTCTGCTGTTTCTTCTTGCCATGAACATGGATGTTTTGACGGGGGGATCCGCACATTTCATTCTGGAAATCTTCGTGGCACTTCTGATTCCGGCCTATTTCATTTTGATGAGAAGCACGACGACGGGCATGTTGGAAAGAAAATCCCAGTTGGCTGCAACGATATTGTTCAGTCTATATCCGTATTGGGTCATTGTCGAACAGCTCACGATACCTCCTGTACTTGAGGAGGAGGTGAATATTCTGCCGCTGTTCATTGTCAACACCACTCTGCTGAGGAAAATCTTTGTTAAAGGCAAAATCACACAATATATCGAGAGTGGTATTGTTTTCCTCTTGTTTTTGGCCTTGATCATTGATGCAATGGCAGGCAACACCTTATATGATGCCCTCATTATCGGCACGGTGTCAATGGCAGCAATGCTGTTTGGATTCATGATGAAATACAAATCCTATTTCATCGCTGGAACTGGGACCATTTTATTCAATGTTTATATGAATACCAATTCGATGTGGAGCGAGATGCCATGGTGGCTGTATTTAATCATCGGCGGAGGGCTGCTTATCGGAATTGCATCTTTCTTTGAATGGAAAAAGCAAAAAGACAACCGGACATCGAAGGAGGTACTTGAGAAAAATAAACAAAGGGTCAAGAATTGGTTCAATCGGTGGAATTAATGAAGAAGGAAATGAAATGCGTCAGAGGCCCAATCTCTTAACCTTGGACCAAAATTTCAAAGGGGTTCGGAATTTATAAATTCCGAGCCCCTTTTGTCTACAAACTGAGAGCACTTAAAAGCCCTCTTTCTCTTCTTCTATTTTTTTATTTCCTCTTCCCAATCATGAATTTCTATTTCCCGCTGATCTATATTAGTTTGCAAAACATTAATTAAAAATGGCGAAAGGTAATTTCTGTATTTTTCCAATTATTGCTCGATCTTCAGTTAACCTTGTACTAATTTTTTTTATTTTTCAAATTTGCATATACAAAAACGCTTGGATTTTTTCCAAGCGAAAAGCTCAAGACGAACAAGAACTGCATGAAGAACAGCTGGAAGAGGAATCGGAAATGCTGTCATGGGAACTGTTATGACCACCATGATCGGCATGGCCGGATCCAGAGGAAACTGTGTTCGGTTCATTCCCGAAAATATCTTTAAATTCGCTGTCAAAATCATCGGTGCTTGCATAAGTGAAATAGGCAGGAGCTGCATAGTCAGTCTGGTCGTACGTTTTCCGCCAATTCAATTCTGTCATGGGGCGATTCTCTTTAAATTGGGAAGTGAAAGATTCAAAGGTCCGTTCCGCTTGTATACTTGTCGGTTTCCGCATATATTTCTCTTTTAACTGCTCCAGCTCCAACGTTTCAAAATCGCGGAGAAGCGTTAGCCCTTTACCATGTTTGAAAAATTTGCCCCACTTTTGAATGGAATGGGAGTCCACCGTAAATAGCTGTACATAGTAAAAGTCAAAAAGAGTCCGCTCTTCGGGTTTGAAAATAGGTTCTGAATGAGGATGGTGCTGAATGGTCCTACCGATGAAAGCTTGGCAGAACTCATCATATTCCTTTCTATAGTTCAGCATGATATGCCATAACTCATCGATGACTGAATTAAACATTTCAACTTTTCCAAACACAGCAGCCATGATCAAGTAGCGTTTCAATTCACGCCAAGCCTGATTGACCTTTAACTGTGAGTCCCTTGGATGCTTCTGTCGGAATTCAGTATTGACCTTTTCCATATAATTGAAATCCAGTGCTGTATTAAGCTTTTCTATCAATGCTTCTGAAACGATTTCCGTTGCATGCAGATTTAACGTTTCTGCATGGTATTTACGGAATTCAGTTTGATAGCGTTCCAATTTAGCCGGTTCACTTAGCCCTTTAACGAACCTGACAAGTAAAACAGCAAAAATCGCCGAAAGAATGACATAAAAAAAGGTCATTTTTGTCCACTCCTCTTAATTTATGGATAAATTGCTTTAACATTATCTTACATGTTATTGGAAGGGATTGTAAGTTGTTGTTTTGATTTTTGGCCAAAATGTTCCATTGGCGGAAATCGATTAAGCTGGGGAGGTTGCATGCCAAAACCCTGAATCGGGTTTCGTCCTTTCCTTGTCATGTAAGAGGTTTTCAATTAACAATCAAGCACTTCAAATAATGCCTCGTATCTAGTATAGTTAGGGAGGAAATGGGGTGAAGGCATGTACTTGACAGTAAAAGAGACTGCGGAATATCTATCGATGCCGGAATCTTATATAGAAAGTTTGATCGTTCAAAATAAAATTCGCACCGTTCATGATGGTGAGCAGCATTTGATTTTTAAAGATCAGTTTAATATGCATCTTGAACAGATGGAGAAATATAAGAAGGAATTAGCGGATTATTATAACGAACCCATCCCCGAAGATACCGATGTGAAGGATGAAGATTAGCATCTGCCGATTTGGCAGATGTTTTTTCATGGAGAAATGGCTTGGAATTAAGGATAAGAATTTTCCAAAAAAGTCTAAACTATGTCTCCATCATGGGTCTTACTAATCATTCAAATAATTTTTGTTGTCAATGGAAGGTAATTGTAGTAGAATCCCTCAATTCCGTGTAAAATGAAAGGTAGTAGGAATTATCACGGCAGAATGGTAGTTAGGAGATAGGTAAGTGGTAAAAGAGTATTTGCAAAGCGAAGGTTTTTCAAGGTTAATTACATTAATTGTGTTAGTCCTCTTTTTAATAAGCATCGGTAGTATGGTTAATATCGTGTTATTCACATTTGTTTTCACTTTCCTGATGGGAAGGCTGGAGCAATTCATCATGATTCGGCTGAATAAAGTGATGCATATCAACTCCAAGGTTGTTATAAGCTTTTTATATGCAGTCGTCATTTCTTGTTTAGCCATCGTACTTTATAAATATCTACCGGTCATTACGCTACAATTCACGGAATTAGTGACACAGATCGTTTTCTTCTTTCAACATCCACCAGATAGTAGGGTCATTCAATATGCCATTAATATAATGAACGAGCTGGAATCGCCGCTCGATCTTCAAAAACAGATGAATACACTCTATCTTTATATATCCGATTTCGGTAAACTGGCATTTCAAATTTTCATTTCCATGTTGCTTAGTCTATTTTTCTTATTGGAAAAAGATAAAATCATTCGATTCACTTCTAAATTCAAGCGGGCCAAATTTAAATCTTTCTTTATAAACTTAAGCCACTTTGGCGTCAAATTCATCAATTCATTCGGAAAGGTGATTGAGGTCCAGTTCTTGATAGCCATTACGAATGCTGTCCTATCCGTAACTTTCTTATGGATTCTTGGCTTCCCGCAGTTGCTAGGACTAGGGATCATGATTTTCTTCCTTGGTTTGATTCCGGTTGCAGGGGTCATCATCTCCCTCATCCCGCTTAGCATGATTGCCTATAGTATCGGCGGCATGCCCAAAGTGATTGCTGTATTAATCATGATTGTTGTGATCCATGCAATTGAAAGCTATATTTTAAATCCGAAATTCATGTCGGCAAAAACAAATCTTCCAACATTTTTCACCTTCATCATCCTATTATTTTCCGAGCATTTCCTTGGGATATGGGGATTGATCATCGGAATACCGATCTTCATCTTCCTGTTGGATATGTTAGATATTGAAGAGGGGAATACGGAAGTCCCATAATAATCATTTGAGCAGCGGCCACGCTAATATGGCCGCTGCTTATTTTTGTTTTATTAAACCTTTTGAATGGTGGCACTATCTGTTTGCAATATAATATCCATTAATTCGAGTAAAGGTTAAAAGGAGTCATCTTTCCCTATTAGAGCTTAGTTGCGTTTTTGATTTACCGAGTTAATTGATTAAAATTTTATTTTACTAAAGTTATTTATCGACTTTTTATTGCATAAAAAAACAAATAAACGTATAATATTCTTAAAAGAATATACTGAAAGTTCTCTAAAGTTAGATTTATCAGTTTTTTTAAAAAAAGAGAGTTTACGAGAGAGAAGAGGGGATTATTTTGAAAAAGGTTTCTTTTTTAGTATTTGCCATGGTAGCTTCTTTGTTACTAGTCATGACAGGATGCGGGAAGGGTAAGGAAGTCTCGACAACTGGTAAAGAAGAAGAGTCCAATGGAAAAACACTCAGGATCGTGACGGACGCCAACTATGCTCCATTTGAATATCTTGAAGGCGATAAGATTGTAGGATTCGATGTTGATTTCATCAATGCCGTTGCAAAAGAAGCGGGTTATGAAGTTAAATTGGAAACTGTTGGTTGGGACCCGATTTTTGTAGAAATCGAATCTAAGCGAGCGGATATCGCCATATCTGCGATTACAGTGAATGACGAAAGAAAACAATCTTATGACTTCTCGGTTCCGTATTTCTTATCCACAAACAAGATTCTCGTTCCGGAGAATAGTGATATAAAATCAGGAAATGAATTGAAAGGAAACGTCATTGCCGTTCAGACTGGTACAACCGGACAGGAAGCGGTAGAGAAACTCCTTGGAAAGAATCACAAGGATATCAAAAAATTCGAAAATAATAACCTGGCCATTCAGGAATTACTAAAAGGCGGAGCTTCTGCTGTCGTAGCTGATAATACCGTTGTTGAAGAATATGTGAAAAATAACCCCGATCAAAAACTGAAAGTCGTTGAAGATAGCAAAAGTTTCAATGAGGAGTTTTATGGTCTCATGTTCCCAAAAGGCAGTGAATTGAAATCGGAGTTCGATAAAGCCGTGAATGCCATTTATGAAAATGGGAAATATGCAGAAATTTATAAAGAATGGTTTGGTACCGATCCAGATATAGAAACATTGAAAGCACAACAATAAAATCAAATGGATAGTAAAAGATTGCGTAACTTTACGTGTGAAGTTACGCAGTTTTTTTGGCCTTAGGAGGGAAACAAAATGAGTTTTCGCTGGGATATTATTTTTGAATATGCTCCTTTCTTATTAAAAGGAACATTGCTTACTATAGGGCTTTCGGTTTCCTCCATCATCATCGGAACCTTTTTGGGGTTATTGATCGGTTTAGGGAAAATCATGAGAAACAAAGTGCTTGCCTTTCCATTTTACTGTTATGTAACGGTTTTTCGCGGAACACCGCTTTTAGTTCAAATCTTTTTAATCCATTTTGGAATTGTGCCCTTTTTTACCGGGGAAACGAATGCAGTAACTGCCGGTGTCATTGCTTTATCGTTAAATGCAGCCGCATATATTGCCGAAATTTTCCGGGCGGGCATTCAATCCATCGATAATGGGCAAACGGAAGGGGCGCGTTCATTGGGAATGACCCATATCCAAACAATGATACATGTTGTATTGCCTCAAGCTTTCAAACGGATGATTCCTCCGTTAGGAAATGAATTCATCGTATTATTGAAGGATTCATCCCTGCTTTGTGTTATTGCTGCCCCGGAATTGATGTACTGGGGGAAAGCGATGGGGAGTCAGTACTTTAAAGTGTGGGAGCCATACTTGGCGTGTGCCTTCATCTATCTATTCCTTACCCTCATTTTAAGTTTCGTACTAAATAGACTCGAAAGAAGGTTGAAAACAGAATGATCAAGGTGGAGAATCTAAAGAAGTCATTTGGCGAAAATGAAGTATTGAAAAATATCAATGCAATCGTTTCCCCTCGGGAAGTAGTCGTGGTAATCGGGCCTTCTGGGTCGGGTAAATCCACTTTCCTCAGGTGTATCAATCAACTTGAAACGATAACGGGAGGCCATATTTTCATTGAAGGGCTTGATACGACAGACAAGAAGGTCAATATCAATAAAGTCCGGACGGAAGTTGGCATGGTATTTCAGCATTTTAACTTATTTCCACATAAAACTGTTCTTGAGAATATAATGCTTGCGCCTATAAAGGTCCGCAAGATATCCAAAGAACAGGCTTCCAAAAGAGGGATGGAACTGCTTAAGAAAGTGGGACTTGCCGAGAAAGCGAACGCATATCCGGATTCATTATCGGGGGGACAAAAGCAACGCGTCGCAATTGCCAGGGCGTTGGCGATGGAACCCAAAATCATGCTATTCGACGAGCCGACTTCAGCTCTAGATCCAGAAATGGTCGGTGAAGTCCTTGAGGTCATGAAGCAACTGGCTAAGGAAGGAATGACCATGGTAGTTGTGACCCATGAGATGGGGTTTGCAAAAGAAGTTGGAGATCGCGTGATTTTCATGGACGAAGGTTATATTATTGAAGAAAATATTCCTAGTGAGATTTTCAATAATCCCCAGCAGGAAAGAACGAAAGCCTTTTTGAGTAAAGTGCTTTAATGGCACGTAAAGAAAAAAACCTTCCATAAAGGGAGGTTTTTTTTTCGGAGTATATCAGGGGGCTTCATTTGATGCATGAAGCGCCTAAAAGCGATTCAGGGCTTTTACCGAGCACAAGCATACTGATTTTGGCATATCCAATATTTTTATTTTGGGAGAAGGTCTGAAGTAACACCTGGATATTTGGGTCATCCTTTAACTTTTGAACTTCCTCTATATATAATCCGATAACGGAGGGCATAACGAATTCAGGGGTGTATTCGTTAGGGTTTTCATCCATGAGTAATGTGCCCATAAATTGATATTTAAATTGAAGAGCCCGTGTTAAGGCAATGACATGGAGCAGTTTTTTAAATAATTCGGGGTATGAATATTTAATTTTCTCCAGAGCTGCTTCTGTTGCCTGTAACTCATCTACACTAGATAAAGTGATCATGAATATCTCCTTTTTAGGATATCTGGAATCCATCAGCATTTACCGTGCTTTTTACTTATACTAGTCTAACCCTGCCGTAACGCATTGTAAAATGGTTAGTTGTTATCATGTGCATAACCCAAATCTATGATAGTGCTTACATCAATCATGCTAGATAATTCACTGCTTATGAGATAACGCTTCCCTCGTATATTTCAGCCATTCTTTTGCAGCGTATGAAAGGTAATGGTCCTTACTCCAAATAAATCCTAGATTCCAACTAATTGAGGGGTTTTTAACCTTGATTGTCTTTACGCGCTCATCATGACGGCATAAACTTTCAGGTAATAGAGCAACGCCAAGTTTACAGTAAACCATTTCCTCAATAAAATCCCAGCGTGAGCTTTCCGTGACGATATGTGGAGAAAAACCAGCTTCATTACAGGATGAAATGATGAGATCTCGAAGGACGTAATCTTTATTGAATAAGATGAAAGATTCGTTTTCCAGGTCGGCCAAACCAATTTCTTCACTACAAGCATGCGGATGGGAGGGGTGAACAATCAAGTTGATGTCTTCTTCCAAAAAAGCAAAATGATGAAAAAGTGCGGTGTTGGTTGGCAGGACTATTACGCCTAAATCAATTAAGTCATTTTGAACGGATTCTTCTATTTTCTTTGAACCATCCTCTACTAATTGAAAGGTAATATTGGGATAGTCCTCGTGAAAACGGCTAAGAATTCGGGGGAAGAAAGAAGCGTCGATGATCGGCGGCAGCCCGATGCGTATATGTCCCTTTTTCAAACCTAATAAATTGTCCATTTCCGTTTCTAAATTGTGAAAGGCCTTATCAATCAATTTTGCCTGCTCTAAGACGACCCTGCCTGCATCGGTCAAGATCAGTTGCTTGCGTGAACGATCAAAAAGTTCAACACCTAGCTCGGTTTCCAGGTTTTTAATCATCTTGCTGATGGTCGGCTGGGTAATGAATAAATGGTCGGCAGCCCGAGTGAAGCTATTGAAATTGGTTACCTCTATAAAGTATTGCAAATGTTTAATATCCATTGCGTCACCTGTTATCCTCGTTTAAAATTAGTTTCATTTTACCCGTAAACGGAAGTGTTTGTAAAACATGATAAGTTTGGAGTTCCATGCACGCATAAATAAGCTGGATTCCAAAGGGGAACCCAGCTTATGAAAGGGCTGGCTATAAAGAGTATCTGCCGTGAATTTTATTTGACCAACAAGACGGGCACTGGGGAATGTTGGACGATATAGTGGCTCACGCTGCCTAGGAATTCCTTGAAGCCACTCAATCCGCGGCTGCCCATGATGATAAGATCACAATTCTGGGATTTTGCACGTTCCAATAAAGTCGTGATGGCTGAACCCTCTACGACAAATGTTTGGGATGCATTCGGAATTTCGGATAAAAGCGCTTCCGCTTTTTTAATCACTTCCTTGCCATACTTGAGCATGGATTCTTCAATTTCCTGAAAAGCATTGCCATATATATTTGGCTTGATTGGCAGCGTTACAGCGTGAAGCACCTGGATTTCGATTGCGGGATCCAGCTTCGCTAATTCAATCGCTTTTTCTAAAGATTTAAGTGCCAATTCAGATTCATCAAAAGCAACTAATATTTTTGAACATAGCATTGATCTATCAGTCCCTTCTTTTAAAGAATATACCCCTAGTATATCAATTTGAATCTTTCATGCAGTTTCATATATTAGAAATTTTGTGAATACTTATTGAAGTTTACGTTAACGTCAATGTTAAAATGAAGGTAAATAATCCCTTTGCAAAGTGTGGTTTTAACATGTACACCATTTCTGAGTTAGCAAAAGAATTCGGATTGACGACAAGGACCCTCCGATATTATGAGGAACTGGGTATGCTTAGGCCAATGCGTACCGAAACGGGAAAAAGAGTTTATGGAAAGAAAGAATATGCACAGCTCAAAATCATAATGCGCGGTAAGAAGTATGGTTTCTCGTTAGTGGAAATAAAGGATATAGTCCTTTTATTCGATAAGGATAGGACAGGCATCAAGCAATTGGAAAAAACGATTGAAACTGCAGGACAGAAGTTAAACGAAATTAATGAACGAATTAAAGAGCTGGATGGGTTGAAGCAGGATTTTGAACAGGTAATCAAAGGCTTTACCGAAACACTGCATGACTTGAAAGTGAACGGTAAAACAGGCAAGCGGTGAAATTAATCTTGAAAATAGGTTTTGACGTTAGTGAATGATGAATATATATTCTAGAAACAAATGGGGTGAGGATTTGGAAATTCAAGAAACCATTGCAGTTGTGACAGGCGGAGCTTCTGGTCTGGGAGCCGCGACAGTAAGAAACATCATTAAAAAAGGTGGAAAAGCGGTCATATTTGACCTCTCGGAAGACAACGGCGCTAAAATGGCTCAGGAATTGGGAGATTCAGTCCTGTTTATTAAAACGGATGTAACAAGTGAAGAAAGCGTATCGGCAGCGTTGGATGAAGGAATGAAAAAATTCGGGAGCATCAATGCGGTCATCAACTGTGCAGGCATTGCGATTGCAGAGAAGGTCATAGGCAGAAAAGGTACACATGAATTGAAAGCGTTCTCAAATGTCGTGCAAATCAATTTGGTCGGTACGTTTAATGTAATCCGGCTTGCGGCGGAAAAAATGGTCGAAAATGAACCGAATCAAGAGGGGGAGCGTGGGGTCATTATCAATACAGCTTCGGTCGCCGCCTTTGAAGGACAAATCGGACAAGCCGCATATAGTGCCTCTAAGGGAGGGATTGTTGGTATGACTCTGCCCATCGCTAGGGAGCTTGCCACCAAAGGGATACGTGTCGTATCGATTGCACCCGGTCTATTCCATACTCCGATGTTCGATTCATTACCTGAAGAAGCTAGGACGTCATTAGGTAAAACCGTACCATTCCCATCAAGGCTCGGGTATCCCGAAGAGTACGCTAAACTAACGGAAAGCATCATAACGAATCCAATGCTGAATGGGGAAACCATCAGACTGGATGGGGCCATTAGAATGTCACCTAGGTAAGTCGTTAATTCCTTCAGGGCAATCCATTCTAAATCCAGGAAAAGAGCCTCCGCAAAGAATTGGAGAGGAGATAAAACAGATGAAACATCCATACCTAAGTGAAGATCATGAGATTTTCCGTAAGTCATTCCGAAAGTTTTTAGAGAAAGAAGCAGTTCCCCACTATGAACGATGGGAAGAAGAGAGGATCATTCCCCGGTCATTTTGGGTGAAAATGGGTGAACAGGGTTTTTTATGTCCGGACCTTGGAGAAGATTATGGGGGTTCAGGGGTAGATTGGGGCTTTGCGGTCATAATTAATGAGGAATTGGAAAGAGTCGGTTCTGGTTTTATTGGTTTCGGACTTCATAGTGACATCACCGTTCCGTATATTTCCGCATACGGAAATGAGTCGCAGAAAAAGCGCTGGCTTCCCAAATGCACGACAGGGGAAATCATTACAGCCATTGCCATGACAGAGCCTGGTACAGGTTCGGATTTGGCCAATATTAAAACGACTGCCATTTTGGATGGAGATCATTACATATTAAATGGCCAAAAGACATTCATCACAAATGGCATACATTCGGATTTGGTCATCGTTGCCTGTAAAACGGATCCAAGTGCCGTTCCGAAACATAAAGGCGTTAGCTTAGTCGTGGTCGAAAGGGATACACCTGGGTTTTCCAGGGGGCGAAAACTGAAGAAGCTTGGTTTGCACAGTCAGGATACAGCAGAACTCATCTTCGAGGATTGCCGTGTTCCAAAGGAAAACCTGCTTGGTGAAGAAGGCAAAGGGTTTAATTACTTAATGGATAAACTGCAGCAGGAACGACTTGTGGTGGCGATTTGTGCTCAAACCGCATCTGAGGATATGCTGGCCGATACGATTGAGTACGTGAAAAGCAGGGAAGCATTCGGAAAATCCGTAAGTCAGTTTCAAAATACTCAATTCAAAATCGTGGAAATGGCAACGGAAATCAAAATGGGGCGTGCCTTCCTAGATCAATTGATCGCCAAACATATGGCTGGTGAACAGGTTGTAACGGAAGTTTCGATGGCAAAATGGCGTTTGACGGAGACTGCCAGAAAAATATCCATTGAATGCATGCAGCTCCATGGCGGCTATGGATATATGGAGGAATACAAGATTGCCAGAAGGTATCGGGATGTTCCGGTAGCAAGCATCTATGCCGGGACAAATGAAATCATGAAGAAAATCATCGCTAAGAATATGGGCCTTTAATAAAAGGATGAGAAGGGAAGAGAGTATATGCGGGAAGTGGTTATCGTTGAAGGGATTCGCACGCCAGTAGGCAGAAGGAACGGTGTCTTGAAAGACGTTCGCCCTGATGATCTGGCAGGGGAAGTATTGAAGAAGCTGATTGAAAAGGCGGGCATCGATCCGGCTATTGTCGATGATGTCATTTTAGGTTGTGTTTCACAGTCGGGCGAACAGGCCGGTGATATAGCAAGGGTTGCTGCACTGATTGCCGGATTTCCGATTGAAGTGCCGGGAACGACGATTGACCGTCAATGCGGATCAAGTCAGCAGGCAGTCCACTTCGCTTCCCAGGCCATCTTGTCGGGAGATATGGATGTGGTAGTGGCCGGTGGAGTGGAAAACATGTCACGAGTTCCCATGGGGTCTAATTATCAAGGTGCTGTAACAAGCCAAAAGTATATGGATTTGTATGAGGTGATCAACCAAGGTTTATCAGCTGAGAGAATCGCCGATAAGTGGGGGATTACACGTGAAGATTGTGATCAGTTTTCCGTTGGAAGCCATGCCAAGGCAATACGTGCTCAAAAAGAAGGGCATTTTAACCGTGAAATGATATCAGTATCGGGTACTGATAAAGAAGGAAATCATATCGAAGTTACGGAAGATCAAGGCCCAAGAGGTGGAACTACGCTTGAAGTACTTGCTGGATTGAAACCGGTTTTTCAAGAAGACGGTTTAATTCATGCTGGGAACTCAAGTCAGATCAGTGACGGTGCTGCCGCTTTATTGTTGATGGAACGCAGTAAAGCCGAAGAACTTGGATTGAAACCGCGCTTTAAAGTGCATACACGGGTTGTTGTCGGGTCAGATCCCACACTGATGCTTACGGGGCCGATTCCCGCCACCCAAAAGGCTTTGGAAAAAGCAGGTCTTACAATTGATGATATCGACATCTTTGAAGTGAATGAGGCTTTCGCTCCTGTACCGATTGCCTGGCTAAAGGAAACGGGGGCAGACCCGAAGAAACTGAATCCAAATGGCGGGGCGATTGCCTTGGGTCATCCTCTTGGCGGCAGCGGGGCCCGATTGATGGTGTCAATGATCCATGAATTAGAAAGGACGGGCGGCCGTTATGGGCTGCAAACAATGTGTGAAGGCCACGGTATGGCGAATGCGACCATCATTGAAAGATTGGACTGAATCTGGACTTTCCATTTAGGAATATTCGTATATCGCACGAAGGTAAAAGCTGAAAAAGGGATGAAGCCGACCATCGCAGGCTTTGCCTGAAATCTTCCTGTTGATGGTGGGCCTACTTGAGGAGGAAAATGATATGTCAGTAACGATTAAAAATATCTTTGATCAGACGGTTCAGGAATTCCCCATTAAAGAAGCTATCTACGACGTGAGAAGAAATATCCGCTATACGTACATTCAATGGAATGAACAGGTGAATAGGTTGGCGGCGGCCCTTCAATCGGAAGGGGTGCAAAAAGGGGACAGGGTTTCTACGTACCTTTACAACAATGAAGAGCTCGCAACAGCATTCTTTGCCTGTGCAAAAATCGGTGCAATCTTTAATCCAATCAACTTCCGTTTAATGCCGGAAGAGTTGGCCTTCATCTTGAACGACGCTGCTCCAAAGGTCGTTTTATTCGAACACGAATTGGAAGCGAACGTTGCCGCGGTTGAAAAGCGATTTCCAGAAACGGCTTTTTGGTATATTGATGATGATGTGCCTGGGTATGCTAAAGGTTACCGTCAGAAAATGGCCAGTATCTCATCAAAGCCGGAAGAAGTGGACGTTCACGAGGATGATATCTATGCCATCATGTATACGAGCGGGACTACCGGACGTCCCAAAGGGGTCATTCACCTTCATAAAGATATGGTCAAACAAGCAGAGATTTTAATAGAGGCCATGAAGTACGAACGCTCTGATATCGGTTTGATTACTGCACCGATGTTTCATTGTGCTGAATTGCACTGTTCCTTTTTACCTCGCGTACAGGTCGGTGCCGCAAATGTCATATTACATCAGTTTAATCCCAAAAAGGTCATGGAACTGATTGAATCCGAGGGGATCACCAAGTTTTTTGCTGCTCCCACGATGTGGAACATGCTCATTCAGGAAAACTTGGATGAGTATAAATTCCAGAGTTTGAAGCTTGGGCTTTATGGAGCAGCCCCGATGGCTCCCACACTTGTAAGGGCCTGTCAGGAGAAACTCGGCATCCAGTTCATCCAAGCTTATGGAATGACTGAAATGGGTCCCGCAATCACTCTCCTATTGGAGGAAGATCAAATTAGGAAAGCGGGCTCTGCCGGCAAGGCATGTTCCGAACATGAAATCATCATTGCCCGTCCGAATGACGAAGGGCCAGCGGATCCCGAGGATATGCTGGAACCTGGGGAAACAGGGGAAATCCTAGTGAAGGGTCCATGTATCATGCAGGGTTACTTTCAAAAAGATAGAGAGACCGAAACGGCGCTTTACAAAGGCTGGTACCATTCCGGTGACATCGGTTTCCTGGATGAGGATGGATATCTGTGGGTCAAGGACCGGGTGGACGACATGATTATTTCTGGAGGGGAAAATATTTATCCACGTGAAGTGGAAGATACACTATATGAGCATCAAGGAGTTCTCGACTGTGCAGTAATTGGTCAGCCAGATGACCAATGGGGGGAACTGGTAACGGCCTTCATCGTAGCCAAAGACCCTTCGCTAGCGGAAACCGATCTAGAAAACTGGTGTAAGAACAGTGATACATTGGCGAACTATAAACGTCCAAGAAGATATATCTTCTGTAATGAGCTGCCTCGAAACGCAAGTGGGAAGATACAAAAATTCTTGATTCGTAAACAGTTGGAAGAAAACATTGATGGCAAAAGTTTGGGGAACCTTCTTTAATGCCGGGGTCAGTAGCCGATACAATAACAAGTTAGAGTTGCTTGGCATGCGATATACCTGGAAGGAAGAATTTTAATAAAGACCGATAACGGATAGTTATTATATAAATAATAATCCTGTGGAACAATTCAAGGATAGAGAATAGTTATCCACAACAAAAATTCAGCATGGTTAGCATAACATCCCCTTTATCCACATAATCCACAGGGTTATCCAGAAATAACATTATTTTCATGTTAATAAGGTGAGTTATTGTACTTATTGTTTGTCAGTATTTTCAGAATATATCCACAATATACACAGGGGTGTGGATAACCTATGTAAATAAAGAAAACATAAGGGGCTGATATACAGCCCCTTGGTTGGTTTCTCCTGCTTATTAGCGGCGATTATGAGCACGGCGGTCAGCCGCATTTGCCCGGGCTTGTGCCTCGATGTCTTCCTGGTCAGCCAGTTCGGAAGAATATTCAACGTCAAGTCCGTCACTTTTCAGGTTTTTGGGAACCTGAGGAAGTTTCTGTTTGTTCTTATCTCGATTATGGTGTATGTTATTGCGTCCCATGTTAGCGCCCCCTAATAAAGAATAAGCTGGAGATGAAATTATTATCATCTCCAGCTTATTTTGTGTTGAGTGGCTGTTCAAAATGTACGGGAAATAACTCCAAACTTAACGACGGGACTTCTTCTCGGTATATCCACCAGCTCGATCTGCTTTTTTAAACTCGCGAGCATAAAGAATCGCTTGGGTACTAGTTAAGTTACTTTTCTCTTTATCGTGTTTTTTGAGCAATTAGATCATCTCCATTTCACTTAATATCCCTATTTTTTCCTAAAATGACCCTTTCATACGTGAGGATCTTCTTTTAAGATATTTTGTAGAGCTTCTTTAAGGGTTGGATAGGAGAAGGTGAATCCTTCCTCTTTAAGTTTAGAGGGAAGGACATTTTGTCCTTCAAGTACAAGTATGCTCATTTCCCCCAGCAGTTTCTTGAGGAAGAAAGGAGGTACGGGTAACCAATGTGGCCGGTGCAGGACAGCTCCTATCGTTTTCCCGAAAGTATTCATCTGAACGGGGTTCGGTGCCGTAAAATTGACTGGACCTTCTATTCGCTGATCGTTCATGCAAAAAATGATTGCACGGACCACGTCATGGATATGAATCCAGGAAAGCCACTGATTCCCTTTGCCCATCTTTCCTCCGCCGAGAAGTTTATAGGGGAGGGCCATCATTGGCAGTGCGCCGTCTTTTTCTCCCAGAATCACCCCGAATCTTGTTAGGATTAACCTTTTACTGAAAGAGCGTAATTTAGCCGCTTCCTTTTCCCATAGTTGAACAGTACGGGCCAAGAAATCTTCACCAATGGATTCAGAGATTTCGGTAAAGGTCTCATCGTCCGAAATACCATAATATCCGATTGCACTTGCATTAATGATGACGGACACTTTATCCGGCAGTATGGAAATGATCCGGTTCATCTCTTTGGAAGCTTCGACCCTGCTTTCGACAATCCGGCGTTTTCGTTCAGGTGTCCAACGCCCGCTGTTCAGGGATTCACCAGCAAGGTTAATGAAAACATCAAGGCCCGCCAAGTGCTTTTCCGGCTTTGCGTCCTTGGTCAACCAGCCGATATATGTCAAATTAGTCTGTACTTTGAATTTTTCGGGATGGCGGGTCAAAATATATATATCATGATTTTCTTTTGATAATTCATCAATAAGGGCTGTGCCGACAAAACCGCTTCCACCAGCAATGGCTATTTTCATGAAAACCACTTCCTTTCCCTTTCTTTCCTTCACTTTAACATGCCCATGTTCTTTTTTCATTTTTAGACATGCTATATATAGAAATGGTAAACGTTAAGGGGTAAAGTAGGGGTGGGGGTGGATTTATGCCAAACATAACAAAAATAACAACCCAAAAGAAACGTAAAGATCGTTATAACATTTTCGTTGACGAAAAATATGCCTTCAGTGTAGACGAAGAAGTGCTATTGAAATTTCATTTAAAAAAGGGTCTGGAACTTGATGACCTGCTTTTGGCTGAAATACAATTCCATGATGAAATCCAAAAAGCATTTACCGATGCACTTAATTATTTATCATACCGGATGCGCTCGGAATCGGAAATTCGCCTTTATTTAAAAAAGAAGGAAACGGAAGAGCCGATCATTAAGGAAGCGATACATAAACTATACAGCTTTAACTATTTAGACGACCTTGAATTTGCAAAGGCTTACGTACGGACCCATGTGAACGGAGGCAATAAAGGGCCCACTACCCTTAAGCTCGAGCTTAGGGAAAAAGGGGTGCAAGAAAAGCTGGTTGTCGAGGCATTGAAGGAATACCCTTATGATATTCAGATTGATCATGCAAGGAAACTTGCTGGAAAAGCGGTAAAAAAGGAAAAAAACATTTCTGAACGGGCATTAATGCTGAAAGTTGAACAAACCTTGTTACGGAAAGGTTTCCCTAGAGATGTCATTCATGAAGCACTTGAAGATGTGACGGTTGAAAAGGATGAAGATGAACAATGGGATTCTCTTTGCCACCATGCCGAAAAAATGCAGCGTCGATATAAAAACCATGAAGGCTTCGAATATGAACAAAAAATGAAGCAGGCATTATACCGAAAAGGTTTTCCAATAGAATTGATTGAGCGTTATCTTTCCAATCCAGATGGGGATTAAGTGCATCGATAGCCAAATCACAAAATTTTGTTTAATATAGAAGTAAATTAATATTTCATTTAAGGAGTCATATATATGAGTGACGTAAGATACAGCAAGTTGTCCGCCTATGAACTACAGCAGGAAATTGCAGCGTTGACTGAAAAAGCCAGAAAAGCAGAGCAATTGGGTATGGTTAATGAATTTTCAGTATTGGAACGAAAAGTGACGATGGCCAAGGCCTATTTGTTAAATCCGGATGATTTCAAAAAAGGTGAAATATATCAAATTGACGGAGATCCCGGTGTCTATTTCAAAATTGATTATATGAACGGCGTTTTCGCCTGGGGTTATCGCTTAGGTGGAAGCGGTAAGGAAGAAGCACTGCCGATTTCAATGTTGAAATAAAAAGGAACCGGGGAAGTACCCGATTCCTTCTGATTCACCTTTTAATTCGATCGCTCGTTTGATGCTTTCATTCTTTCTTGAGGGTGTGTATTAATACTGCCATCTGCACGCTTTGAAGCATATCTTGCCTTTGCACGAGGCTCACCTTGGAATTTATTATTGTTTTGGTTGGGGAATCCTTTTTGTTTATTTCGCAAATTTTTCTCCTCCAAGCATCAGATTAAAGAAAGAAGCGTTTCCGCTTACAACTAGTATGGGTATGGGACAGTATAGTTCATTCTGTAAAAATATTGGCAATGAGGTGGTTCTAATGAATGATTACCATGAAAGATTAACCAAGATACTGCTTGAGAAAAATGAACACATCACGTATGAGCAAGCTTTGACTTGGGTGGAATTATTATGGGAAGATTTCGAGGCGACCTATGCAAAGGCCGGGCATGAATATGCCGGAGAAGAAATGACATCGCGCGTTGTAATGACCTGGATTGATAACTACGGAGAGCAATTCCACGAATTCATTGCAAAAAACCCTAAATATAAACAATTATTAAATCAGCAGAATCGAGTGCATTAAAAAAGCTGATTCCAGAGGGGTTCCCTGGAATCAGCTCTTTTTCAATATGCAGTGACTACAAAATAATATTCAATTTCTTCTGCAGTTTCGCTTCGCTAAAGATCCAGCCGGTATAAGAATTCAAGATATTCAATTCGCTGTCTAAATGGACCACTGCCACAAACGGGTAATATCCATTGCTGCGGTATCTTAAATCGATAAAACGGACTTCATAATATTCTTTTATCTGTTCGATTTCAAAGCGGTAAACCGGAGAAAAGGACAGAAAGGCTGCCAAGTTGATATCCTTCTTGGCGGCTTCGAGAATTTCACTTTCAGGCAATGGCACTCGATCGAACGTATCTAGAATCTTCAAATATCCATTATCGGCCCGTGCCACATAATAATTCTTTTCGGTAATCACCGCAATTTTCCAGCGGTGAAAACGCATGGTCGGTGATAAAAGAA
The DNA here is from genome assembly GCF_018613325.1 of Bacillus sp. ISL-34. Lineage (GTDB taxonomy): Bacteria > Bacillota > Bacilli > Bacillales > DSM-1321 > Peribacillus. Next base: position 141,916 of record NZ_JAGGQJ010000018.1, read on the forward strand.
TTTTCCTTGCTCCAGGAATTTGCTTTTTGACCACTCTTTTTATAAAAGCTTGTTCCCTGAATCTGGAGATGTAATATATGACGAGTATTCCGTAAATAGAGAGAAATAAATAGCCTGGAGGAAATCCAAAGCCCCATAAGATCAGGCCGGCAACATGTATTCCAAAAATGAACGGGTCAAATGTATTGATGACCCCTAAAGCTACCCATTTTGACGAAATTGGCCTAAGAGCCTGGGTCCCATAAGCATTGAATATATCCACGAATACATGAAGGAATACGGCTAAAAAGGTCCAAAGCCAAAGATGAAGGTAATTTGCTTCAGGTATGATGGCGAAAAGTGCTCCGCTGATAATCAAGGGCCAAAGTAAAACAGCGGGAATGGAATGCGTGATTCCACGGTGGTTTCGTATATATACAGCGTTATTCCTTAATTTTAAAACGGTGTCAATGTCTGGAGCTTGTGATCCCAATATCGTACCTGCTATGACTGCACTTGCAGTGACTGGGCTCTGCGCAATGACCGGATCTAATGTGGCAAGACCTCCAAGGGCAATTCCCATGACAAAGTGAGTACCTGTATCCAAAAAACTAACCTCCCTGCCACAATTTGAAAAAAATGGTCTTCTCTCATCATACCGTATTTATATATTAACCATCAAATGAATAAAATTTTTACTTATTTCCGTGCCCCGTTACAAATAAATGGATATGAACATGATATTAAAAAAAGAATGACCTACTATAGGTATTCCCATTTTTGATAAGAGTTTAACATCTTTGGAGGAACTGATGTGAAAGAAATAACGATCCCGACAATAGAAAAAATAAAAATCGATGAATTTCAAAAAGATTTGGTTTCCTGGTTTCTCGAAGAACAAAGAGAATTGCCATGGAGGGAAAATAAGGACCCATACCGTGTTTGGGTTTCTGAAATAATGCTACAGCAAACGAGAGTGGACACGGTCATCCCTTATTTCAACCGGTTTGTGGAATGGTTCCCCACACTCGAGGATTTTGCCAATGCCGATGAAGAGAAAATCCTAAAAGCGTGGGAAGGGCTGGGATATTACTCACGTGTAAGGAATCTGCATAGTGCCGTTCAGGAAGTGAAGGCATCCTATAATGGGATTGTACCGGATGATCCCGAGGAAATTTCCAAATTGAAAGGTGTCGGCCCTTATACTGCTGGGGCGATTCTTAGTATCGCATACGGCAAGCCGGAGCCAGCCGTTGATGGAAACGTCATGCGTGTTTTATCAAGGATACTGATGATATATGAAGACATAGCAAAGCCAAAGACAAGAAAAACATTCGAAGCTGCCGTCAGAAAGCTGATCGATCATGAACATACCTCTGCCTTCAATCAAGCCTTAATGGAACTTGGAGCATTGATCTGCACACCAGGTAAACCTGCCTGCCTATTATGTCCCGTTCAAAGTCATTGTCTAGCATTTGAAGCTGGGGTTCAGTCGGAATTGCCGGTAAAAATCCAAAAGAAAAAAACGCGGGATGTACCAATTGTAGCTGCCGTTTTAACGAATGAAAAAGGTGAATTTTTAATTCACAAGCGAGCATCAGAAGGATTGCTTGCAAATCTTTGGGAATATCCGAATTTCGAAAACCATTCATCCCTTTTGCATAAGAGGGAATTCTTCGAGAGTCGGTTTCAGGAAATGTATGGCGTCAAACCGGAAATCACTGAATCACTTGTGAGGATTGAACATGTTTTCTCACATCTCGTTTGGAAAGTGGACACGTATATCGGAGTGGTCAAAGAAGCCATCAGTGAAGAGACATTAAGAGAACAGCAACTTAAGTGGGTTAGTGAAGCAGAGATGGATGAGTTAGCATTTCCGGTTTCCCACCAAAAAATGATGAAGGCGTATAAAGAAAAATGATGTATTGAATAAAGGATTCGTGGGTTCAATCATCATACATGCATTATATTTGGGGTGCGTTTTGTAAATCCGTGGGGAACAGGCAGTGGGATTTCAGAATGAAAAATGAATCCGGTAAGGTAATTCACCTTCTTATATCCCTTAACGGAGACAGCCCTGATTTGCGCAATGTCTATAACGCCTTATAATAAAGTAGTGATTTAAAAAAGGCGCTAGAGATATCATGCTAAAAGAGGATATCCGCTAAGATATCCTCTTCCTTTTGTTAATTTTCAAAGCCATATCCGTATAAAATCAATCGTAAATGGTTTTCGTTCCATGAGTATAATCGGCTTCCTGCCTATTAAGTCCGCCTCTATTTTCAATTTCTTTGACGATTTCGCTATGGATACTCTGTCCTTCTTGGTTTAAATAAGGTACCATTTGTTGAAGGGAGTGATGAAAATAGGCAAGTTCACTATTTTCCCAATCCGATTTTTTCATCATCGACAACTCTGTCATATCACGTCCAACATACATAACAGTAACACTCCTTAAAAAAAAGATTTTTAATACTTGATGTTTACTCAGAAAGGATGAATAAACGAATGGAACAAAAAGTGGCACTCGTTACAGGTAGCAGTAAAGGTTTAGGCAGAAGCACGGCAATAAGGCTTGCAGAGGAAGGTTACGACCTCGTTATTAATTATGCCCGGAGCAAGTCGAAAGCATTAGAGGTGGCAGCCGAAATTGAAGCGTTGGGGCGAAAAGCCCTTGTAGTTAAGGCAAATGTCGGTGACGTTGCGAAAGTGAAAAGCATGTTCGAGGAAATCGATGCTTATTATGGACGTTTGGATATTTTCATTAATAATGCGGCCTCTGGAGTGCAGCGCCCATTGATGGAGCTGGAGGAATCCCATTGGAACTGGACCATGGACATCAATACGAAAGCCCTCCTTTTCTGCGCACAGGAAGCGGCGAAATTAATGGAGAGGAACGGCGGAGGGAAAATCGTCAGCATCAGTTCACTGGGATCCATTCGCTATTTGAAAAATTATACAGCTGTTGGAGTTTCCAAGGCTGCACTTGAAGCCCTGACAAGATATTTAGCGGTCGAACTGGCTGCAAAAAATATTTGTGTCAATGCCGTTTCAGGCGGTGTGATCGATACAGATGCCCTGAAGTCTTTCCCGAATCGGGATGAAATGCTGGCTGAGGCGGCAGAACAGACTCCCGCTGGACGGATGGTCGAGGTGGAAGATATGGTGAATACCATCCTGTTTTTAATTTCCGATGGAGCCAGTATGATTCGTGGACAAACCATTATAGTTGATGGTGGCATTTCATTACTTGTTTAATGTAACTGGAAAAATTTAAATGTTATTAGTTGGATAACACTCCTTGATATTGGTTATCTTATTATCGTGGAGGTGATATCAATGGCTAATAACAATAATAAATCACAAGCAGGTACTAACGTTCAACAAGTAAGACAACAAAACGCGCAATCTCAGCAAGGTCAAGGTCAAGGCCAATTCGGTACTGAGTTTGCAAGTGAAACAAACGTACAAGAAGTGAGACAACAAAACGCACAATCTCAGCAAAAAAAGGGTCAAGCTCAATCTCAAGGCCAATTCGGTACTGAGTTCGCTTCTGAAACAAACGTTCAAGAAGTGAAACAGCAAAACCAAAGATCTCAAAGCAATAAAAACCAAGGCTAATTGCCGATGAAAAGCATCCTTCTAATGAAGGGTGCTTTTTTTTGACTTCCAATGGATTCGACAAATGTTTCGTTGTGTTTACATTTTATGTCAAAGGAAAAAACGGATAAAAATAGAATATACATACTATAGAAAAAATACAGATTAGGAAGGTGCAATCATGGAGGAATTTAACCGGCTTATAAACAACCAGTTGAAAACCATGGATAAGCTTTTACTTTTACAATCCGAAATCGAAAGATGCCAAGATATAGAGAAGCAACTTCTTGCCCTGGAAGAGGAGAGTGAAGCGATCACCATTCAGGAAGAGATTCAACTCAAAAAGCAGGAATTGAAAAGTATCCATGATATGTTCGAGAAGCAAACGGAAGAAGTCATCCGTTATTTTCAGCAAGGACAGGCTGCCATACGATAAATTACCGGCTAATTTCTAAGTTAAAATGGGTGGATGGTCAGACTTTTTCGACTTATTTACACATTTTCACTGGGAGATTAGCCACTTTTGTTTTAAATTTATGAATAAATCGCTATAATATAGGAATATAGGGTAAATGGAAAAAAGTATATATTTTAAATACACACAACAACTGCAAACGGAATAGGGCACAGTACGCTGTCAGGGTGTCTATAGAAAGTAGGGAGAGATAAATGGGGATTGTTCCTGCCGAAGGAGGAAAAATCCAAATCCATAGCTATAAACATAATGGACATATCCATCGTATCTGGGAAGAGACAACCGTTTTAAAAGGGACCCAAAATCTGGTGATAGCAGCGAATGACCGTACTATGGTAACGGAATCAGATGGAAGGACCTGGATTACGAGAGAGCCGGCGATTTGCTATTTTCATTCAAAGTATTGGTTTAATGTTATTGGTATGTTGAGAGAGGACGGGGTTTATTATTATTGCAATATCAGTTCGCCGTTCACATACGATTCGGGAGCATTGAAATACATTGATTATGACCTGGACATTAAAGTATTCCCAGATATGACGTTTAATTTGCTGGATGAGGATGAATATGAAAGGCATCGGAAAGAAATGAATTACCCGGATGCCATCGATTCAATTTTGAAACAGAACGTAGACTTTTTGATTTATATGATACGCCAGCGAAAAGGACCATTCTCCGCAGAGTTTATTGATAGTTGGTATGAACGCTTTTTAACCTATCGATGATAGAAAAGGCCTGCTTCTTAATTGGCAGGCTTTTTCATTGTGTATCGTATCTACACAACTGATTCAATCCTTCAAGAATGCAGGAAACATTAAAACTCCTTTAAATGTGTATGAAAGTTAGTGGATGAAATCTTTTTGATAGTTAATTCATCGAAAAGGAAAATATAATGGAATAGTGCAAATAAGATTCCAAGGATTTAATGATTCAGAAAAGGAGGAATTCCGTGGGGAGCATTAAGAGATATTTGCAATTCGTTAAACCATATAAATGGCAGATAATCGGGACGGTTCTGATTGGATTGCTAAAGTTCGCGATTCCGCTTTTGCTTCCATTGCTCAGTAAGTATATCGTGGATGACATCATCGGAAATGGTGACCTGTCCAAGGCCGTGAAGTCCGAACGCCTTTTATGGGCAATGGCCATCATGATTTTCATTTTCGTTGCAGTTAGACCGCCGATTGAGTATTACAGACAATATTTCGCTCAATGGACCGGAACGAAAATCTTATATGATATTCGTAATGATTTATTTACTCATATACAGAAACTGAGTTTTAAATATTATTCAAATACAAGGGTGGGCGAGGTCATTTCAAGGATGATCACGGACGTGGAACAAACGAAGAACTTTGTCATCACGGGTTTGATGAATCTTTGGCTCGATATCGCAACGATCATCATAGTGATAGTCATCATGTTTACGATGGACGTGAAGTTAACCATTGTATCCATCATCATGCTTCCATTTTACGCATTTTCGATTAAGCATTTCTTTGGCAAGCTGAGAACCTATACAAGGATTCGGTCCCAAGCGTTAGCGGATGTACAGAGTCACCTTCATGAACGGGTTTCAGGGATGTCAGTCATCAAAAGCTTTGCGATTGAAGACAGGGAACAGGAATTGTTTGCGAAGCAGAACAAGAATTTCCTCGATAAGGCCTTAAAGCATACGAGCTGGAATGCAAAGTCATTTGCTGTCGTAAATACGATCACGGATATTGCCCCCTTGCTCGTGATAGGATTTGCCGGTTATCAAGTCATTCATGAACAATTGTCACTGGGTACCATGGTTGCTTTCGTCGGTTTCATTGACCGGCTATATAATCCCCTCAGACGTTTAGTTAACTCTTCGACGACAATGACCCAGACATTGGCGTCCATGGACAGGGTTTTTGAGTTTGTGGATGAGAAGTATGATATCGATGACGAACCAGGGGCGAAAGAGCTGAAGCATGTAGATGGCCGAATAACCTTTCAGGATGTATCGTTTGCTTATGACGAGAAAGAGGCACCCGTTTTGAAACATATAAACTTGGATGTTAAACCAGGGGAAACCATTGCACTTGTCGGGATGAGCGGCGGCGGGAAATCCTCGATCGTCAGTTTGATTTCCCGTTTCTATGATGTGACGGAGGGAAGGGTATTATTGGATGGGACGGATATCCGTAAATATCAAGTCCGCAGCCTAAGAGATAAAATAGGAATGGTTCTGCAGGATAATATCTTATTTAGTGAATCGGTTAAGGCCAACATCCTTATGGGACGGCCTGATGCAAGTGATGAAGAAGTATTTGAAGCGGCAAAGGCTGCGAATGCCCATGACTTCATCATGGGCCTGAAAGAAGGATATGAAACGAAAGTCGGGGAGCGGGGAGTTAAATTATCCGGAGGCCAAAAGCAACGGGTGGCCATTGCGAGGGTATTTTTGAAAAACCCGCCAATCCTTGTTCTCGACGAAGCCACATCCGCATTGGATTTGGAAAGTGAACACTATATTCAGGAGGCACTGGATATTTTGGCGAAAAACCGGACCACCATCATCGTGGCCCATCGGTTATCAACCATCACCCATGCCGATCGGATCGTTCATATCGATAATGGGGAAATTACAGAAATGGGAACACACGAAGAACTTATGAAAAAGCAAGGGCATTACTACAACCTATTTCAAGTGCAACAATTGGATTCTTAAGAAGGAAAAACAATATATTAAAGAAGACCATTCCGCTAACGGGAATGGTCTTTCTTATTCTTATACGAACCGGTGCAAGCACGTTATGAAATCCTTTTTTCATGCAGCGTTTTTTTTCTGTCAGGAAGGAATTGCGGCAGATGCTTTATACCCTCAGGTAAAGCGATGCCGACGATGATCAAGCACATCCCGAACCATTGCAGTGATGTAACTTGTTCATTCAAGAAGATGACGGAAACGACCATCGCTGAAGGCAGTTCCGCAGCACAAAGAATCGTTCCAAGCCCGACACCCACTTTCGGCAAACTGACAGCAAAGAAGAAGAAAGGAACTAAAACACCCAAAGTTCCGAGCAGCAGTCCGTAGTACCATAGGTTCGTTTGGACAAGATTCGTCACAAGCGTGACGGGGTTAGTCGTGAATACAGCAGTCAGCATGCCACCCGTTGCAATGAAAAACAACCGTTTCATTGAAGATTCCCCAACTGCGAATTGAGAGTTACAATACATATATAGCGCAAAAAGCACCGCAGACAATAGTCCGAACAATACGCCTTTTAGGCTTAGGGCAGATAGAGGCTGACCAAAGATCGCCCCTGCCAATAAAGTTCCGATGAAGAGGACGAAAATGGCAATGAGTTTATTTTTATCCGGGCGTTTTTTATTTATGAAACTTTCAATGAGGACGCCTATCCAGGTAAATTGAAATAAAAAGACAACGGCAATCGAAGCGGGAAGCTCAGATACGGAAACGGCATATGCCTTTCCGACGAAAGTGGACATCATGCCCGTGATTAAAAGTAATCCGGCACTCTTCCATGAAACTTTATATTTAAACGAAAAAAGAAATAAAACGGAGACAATCAGCCAACCGACGAGGTATTGACTGCCGACCAGTTCTCCAGATGAATGGCCATCCATGAATCCAAACTTGATCATGGTGGATAATGTGCCATATGAGATCGAACCGATTAAGACCATAATGGAATACTTTAAAAGTTGCATGTTTTTCACCCCTGTAAAAATAAAAATCGCCACCTGCCAAAAAGGCAAGTGACGAACGAAAAAAGGAAATCCTTTTAAAATTCCGTCTCTCAACAAAAGCTGAGTTTAAAAACTTTTTTGTGTTGCATTACCTTAGCTTAAAGTCTTTGTGAATATTTGTCAACCAGAAAAATAAGTTAAGCCTGCAGGTCGATCTTTAAGCTAAAGGCAGCGGCAGAAGTCGGATATGTTCCTTTCATGCATAGCAATTGAAAACCCTCAATGAGACGAATATGCCAAATGGGGGGACGTGCTTCAATCTCCATTTTGCTGGAAGTCTTCCAATGTACCGCGGTATTCCGCGTCTTTCATTTTGCGAAGATTAGGCTTTTTTTCTGCAGGTGGTTCATCGTAAGGTTTTTGATTGTGAAGCTTGGAAAGTGCCAAACGATAATCCTGATCTTTCATTTTCAATTCATCATTGTCTGTTGGGGAGCTGATTTCGGTAACGGAATCAACAGCCGAAGAGAAAGCGGGCTCTTCAAGCGGGTTCTCTTCCTCGGCAGCCGGCGGCTTACCTTCAGGTGATAAGGCTTTGATATTGTATGTGATCAAGCCCGTAACCGCTAATATGGCAACGATGATAATTAGAATTATGCCCATTGAATCAAGCCTCCTAGAGCTCGTTTATGAATGAACGGGTGACATGGGCTACCCGTTTTCCTAATGCTTCTCCAAGCTGCAAGTCATTTTTGGTGATGTTGTCATCCACACCGGGCGGACAGCTTATCCCTACTCCATAGTAGGAACCATATAAGGCGTTTTCCGGGACAGTGCCGGGCAAGCCGACAATGATCATGCCTTGATGAAGCATAGGGGTGATTAAGTTCAGCATGGTAGCCTCGAGTCCGCCATGTACGGTGGCGGTCGTACAGAACACTGCACCCACTTTATTGATCAGCGCACCTTCCGCCCATAGATACCCAAGTTTATCAATCCATGCTTTCAAACTCGAACTGATGGTGCCGAAATGACCGGGGCAGCCCCAAATGATGGCATCCATTTCCTGGAGCTTATAAACATCCGCCTCGTTTACATGGTCAATGAGAACCTCAGCCCCAGGTACCGCAGCGGCCCCTTGAGCTATTGATTCGGCAAGTGCTTTCGTATGGTTACCTTCACTGTCGTATACAACATAGATCTTCATTTTAATTCCCCCATTTAATTAAACCGATTTTTTTACTGGTGAAGGAAGCAAAGGTACATCCAAATGTTCTTGTTTAGCTTTTTTCATTGCTTTGTCCTTCCGAACGTCACGCAAAAACAGTGAGAGAACGATACCGGCAATTGCGAAGCCTGTTGCCCAAAAGAATGCATCATTGATTCCCATCACATTTGCTTGACCCTGGATTTGTGAAGAAATCAGCGACATGGCAGTTTCCTGTGCCTGTTCACTAGTTTGATTCATCGAACTCATGATGGATTGAACGATTGTTTGGAAATTCTGAACAAAACCGGGATCACTCGTACTCATTTCCGTTCCTAAAGCAGTTCCATGGAAAGAAGCACGAGTTGTATAAATGGTCGTAACGAAGCTCGTACCAATGGCTCCGGTTACTTGTTTCAACGTATTGCTCATTGCCGTACCATGTGTATTCAAATGCTTAGGAAGCTGATTCATCCCAGCTGTCATGATCGGCATCATCAGTAAAGACATTCCAAGTGAGCGGATTGCATAAATGATGACCAAAGTTGAATAGGTAGTTTCCGTAGTCAATTTAGCGAATTCGAAGGTTGTGACGGCAGTAATCGCTAAACCAAGAAGTGCTAATGGACGAGGTCCGATTTTGTCAAATAATGCTCCTGAAATGGGTGACATCACCATCATCACAAGGGCTCCGGGTAACATCAATAGACCGGATTGAACTGGTGTGAAGCCTCTTAAAGTCTGCAAATATATAGGCAATAAGAATATCCCGGTAAACATGGCCACTGTGACAATGGCGGAAATGATATTCGATAATACGAACATGTCATACTTAAATACACGGAAGTCGAGCATAGGTGTTTCCGATTTTAGCTGTTGAACCACAAAAAGCGTCAAAAGGATCAGCCCAATGATGATCGTTCCCAGAACGATGGGATCCGTCCAGCCTTTGGAACCCGCTTCACTGACACCGTATAGTAATGATGCAACACCTAGCAAGGATAGAGACGCACCCAACAAATCCAATTTGATTTTCTTTGGTTCTGCTACATTACGCATACTTAAAAAGGCGAGTGTCATGACCATCATGCCTAATGGCACCATTGCGTAGAACATGACCCGCCAGCTATATTCCTGAATGACCCAACCTGATAAAGTCGGCCCGATTGCAGGGGCAAACATAATGGCGAGTCCAAAGATTCCCATTCCTTTCCCGCGCATTTCCGGAGGGAAGATGAAAAGAATGATCGTCATGACCAATGGCTGCAGGATCCCGCCGCCAGCCGCCTGAATCAGCCGGCCTGTAAGGATGACGGGGAAATTTGGTGCGATGCCGCAGATGAATGTCCCGACGGTGAATAGAAACATGGCAGCAAGGAATAAAATGCGCGTGCCAAACCGTTCTATTAAAAAAGCGGACAGTGGGATCAAGGCTCCATTCACGAGCATGAATCCAGTTGATAACCATTGAATCGTAGTCGCAGCTACATTGAATTCTGCCATCATCCTAGGCATGGCGACACTAAGCAGGGTTTGATTCAAAATGACCATGAACAAACCTAGCATTAAGATAATTAACATGGGGGCAAACTGTTTCATTCCCTTGTTTTCATTTACTGTGATGGTTTGAGAAGCCATTTAAAGAAAAGCCTCCTTTCTGTATAACTGTGTAGCCGGTTTATTTAGTTGAAATTTTCACTTCTGCGTTCATTCCAGGCAGAACTTTATCGGATGGTGCTTTGATGGAGATTTTTACCGGTACTTTTTGGGTGACTTTCGTATAGTTTCCGCTGCTGTTTTGATTGCCCATCACTGAAAAGACAGACGTTGTAGCATAACCGATCTGTTCCAATGTACCTTCGAAGACAGTATCGGGATCTCCATCGATGATGATATCGACGCTGTCACCTTTTTCGATATCCTTCAATTTATTTTCTTCAATATTAGCCGTTATGGACAGATCATCCATATTGATGGTCTGAGCTAGCGTTTGACCCGCTTGAACAAGCTGCTCATCATGCACTTGTGTTTTAACGATTGTACCTTGTGCTGCGGTTTTTACCGCTTCTTTTCCGTCTAAGGTGGTTACATTGGCAACTTTGTCATCCTTATTTACACTGTCTCCTTCGTGTAAGTCCCAATCTGCTAGTTTACCGGCAACGGGGGCAACGATGGTATATAGCTCTCCCGACACTTTCGCTTCATCCGTTTTAATGAAATTCGTGCTTTCATAATAGTAAAAAGCCCCACCGGCCAATACCGCTATTATAATAACCAAACCAATGACATTGATTAAAACTAAACGTCCTCTATTCACTTGTTTCGCCTCCAAAAAATATTGATGATGTATTCCTTTTTTTGATTAACGTTCATTAGCTAGAAATGACACCGCCTCCTATTCTAATGTTTATTTATTAATTTTAATAAATATTAATTTTTATAAGTATTAATATTATTAAGTAAAGAGTTTACCAGTTTAATTATTTTTTGTCATGTAATTTATTCGGAATAATAGTGGGAAATAAATACATTGAAATGGTAAAAATTTAAATTTTTTTTAGTTTTAAGGATATATGGAAAGTAAAGTTGACATTGGAATGTCATTTAATTAAATTTAAGAGGTAGGATTGTCCTATATAAGGAGTGAGAAGGCTGGAATTTAAATGGGAAGTAACTAATAGTATAGAAATGCAGATTTTTCGGATTAGGAAGAAGCTTAGGGCCATCGTAGCAAAAAATCTTCAGCCTTATGGATTAACATCGCCTCAGTTTTTCATATTATTGATATTGAAAAAAGAGGGGTCGATTAAATCGACCCAACTGGCTGACTTCTTAACCGTAAAGCCAAGTGCGATTACCGTATTTGTAGATAAGTTGGTCGAAATGGATTATGTGAAACGGCAGCCCTCTGATAAGGATCGCAGGGTCATCAACCTTGAATTGAAAGAGGCAGGGGAAGCGATTTTGGGGAGAGTCCTTGCGGAGCATAACCAATTGATGGGCAAGAACTTCAATTCATTCTCAGAAGATGAGCTGCAGGATCTTTTGAAGAAATTGGATACGATTGAAAAGGCGGCAGATAAGAACCTTTTGGATGATTGAATGAGGGCATGCTCTAAATAGAGACGAAAAAAGACGGTTCCCGGGAACCGTCTTTTTTTAATCTTCTTCATACTGGACAGATATTTCGTTATCTTCCTTATGGAAGGACTGGAAGCTGACGATCAGCTTTTCAAGATGTTCCAATTGTTCGTCATATTCTATGACTGCAGAAATCAATGGTACAAGGCGGGCAGAGAGATGGCCCAGATTATCATGCATTTCGTCCACTTGATTCTGCTGTTCGAAAAAGTGGGCGAGCAGCTCTTTACGACTTAAACAATCCTGGTCCCAATCTTCAATCTCCTCGATGGACTTGATTTTTTCGATATGCAGCAATATCAACTGTTCATGCTTACGGATCAATGAATCAAGCTGCTGTAAGATACTCCGTTGGAAATCTTCAGGCATTTGATATACTTCATTCTCGAATTTATGGATTCTCTTCAAGGTTTCAAACGCTTTTTTTGTCGTTATGATCATTTGGCGATAAACGACAAGCTTTCTTCCTTTAGCAACACTGTTCTTCTTGAAATATTCCCGCTCCTCTTTGTACATGGAATAGATATGTTCTAAATCGAGTAACTCCGCCTTCAATCGGCTGATGTCTTTTTTCAATAAAGTGTGTTCTGTAGCATGTCTTGTGCTTATTCTGATCCATTTCAAGATGTCTTCCGTTACATCTGTAATGCGTGTATAAAGCTTTGCTTCGTACTTTGGAGGAATGAAAACCAGATTCACGATAAACGAAGAAACGATTCCAAGCAAAACGGATGAGAGACGAATAAAGGCAAAATTGAGGAATTCCCCGTCCTGGCTTTCCATGATGGCGATGACCGTCACGATGGAAAGGACAATCGTTTTATCCATTTTCAGTTTTAAATTGATGGTTATGACAACCATAACGGCAAGACCGATTATAAAAATATCATTTCCGAACAACAAAACGAATGAGACAGCAACCAATGCGCCAATGATATTTCCTTGAATTTGCTCCAACACCGTTTGATATGAACGGTAAATGGTAGGTTGTATTGCAAAAATTGCAGCAATCCCAGAAAGGACAGGAGCAGGAAGGTTAAGCAGTTCCGAGAGATAAAGCGCTAAAACGATTGCTATTCCTGTTTTGAGAATGCGGGCACCAAACTTCATATATGGGTTAATCCTTTCTTTGTGTTGTAATGGAATGTGGTAAAAAAAAGTCTCTATTTATATATAGGCTTTTGCTTAAAGTTGTATTCTAACTTATTTGTTAGTACTTTACACTAAAATAAGCAGATGTAAACAAAAAGTAATATACAGGATTTTCCTAAGAGTTACAATAGCTAAAATCAAGTTTAATATATAAAGAAACGATAGGCAATTTCTTGATTGCTTTCAAGTTTGTTTTTCCATCGTTTGAAGACTATTCCAGGAGGTATATGACTGGAAAAGGCTGATGCTCGAAATGAAGAGCATCAGCCTTTATCAATATATTTTGGCATCACTCCGTGGATACAGCAGGATCCGCCTGTTCTTTAACTGGAACGACCTGAAGGAAGTGCTCTTCAGGATTTTGAAGCAGTGCCTCTAAAGAGGCCGCTTCTTCGCTTTGGCCATGATCTTTCAAGAGGGCCGTGTATTTGCCAAGAAGTTCGGCCACATCCTGCAGGCCTCTTGCGGAGAGGGGCTCAATGGAAATCTTTGCCCCTTTCGCAACCCGTTTCTTAATGACCTCTTTGGTTAATCCAGATTCAGGCTGTTGCCGCAAATAAACGACACCGCCTGTCATCCCTGCGCAAATCCATGGACCGGGATCACCCAGAACCAAGCCTCTTCCATTTGTCATGTATTCAAAAGCGAATCCCTTAATATTGGAAGTTACCGCAATATTACCGTTTTCCTTTTTAGGAAGCGGTTGTTTCAATAATCCTCCAATGATCATATCTGCTCCGGAAAGCCGGATTCCCGCCCTGGCATCGGCATCACCTTGGGCAATGAGGAGACCATGCTGTGCACCGTAACCAAATCCCTTACCGACAGAGCCATTGTAGAACTTTCCATCTTTTCCTGGAGATTTAAAGATGGCAATATTACCGCCAATCGATGTTTTGCCAATGCCATCCTGGGCACCGCCATTAACGCTGATTGTAATTCCCTCCGTATTGTATGCCCCAAGTCCATTACCCGGGATGGAACCATCCTGGTAGGATAGGTGAACGGGAGGAAGTTTTTTGTATGATCCATCCAATCTGCCCCTAACGCGGTGACAGGACACCCTGCTGCCGAGTACACGCTGCTCGGAAGTGATCGAGCTATAGTTACGGGATTGCTGCAGATCATCCACATGCGAATCCAGATATTCAGCGCCAACGGCTACCTGCATGGAGCCTTCATTCAAATATGCCGCCGTTTCCTTATGTGAGAACGGTGTTATATCCAGGTTTTTCAATAAATAGGTTAAATCCAATGATTGTTGACCTTTAACTTGCTGTAGCAAATCAGAACGTCCGACGATATCCTGAAGATTCTTCACCCCAAGTGATCCGGTCAAAGATTTGAGTTCTTTTGCAAATGCACTGAACATATTCGTTAATCCCTGAACGGCTAAATCAAATTTTCGTGGAACAAAACGGCGCAGCCCATGTTCTTTCGCCTGTGCTTCCGATTCAATTTGAGTGGCGATGCCCACATGGCAAGTATCAAGGTGACATCCGCGGCACGTTGTACAGCCGACGGCAATCATCGAAAGGGTTCCAAAACCTACACGGTTTGCCCCAAGCAGCATTACCTTCAATACATCCATCGAGCTTTTTAACCCACCGTCAGCCCAAATTTCAACATTCTGTCGGATACCTGACTCAAGCAGCGCATTATGGGCCGCTTTCACACCTATCTCAACTGGTAGGCCGACATGTGCGAGTGCATGGATCCTGGCAGCACCCGTTCCGCCATCAAAACCGGAAAGCGTTATGATATCGGCCCCCGCTTTTGCGACGCCGACAGCAATCGTACCAATGTTTGGAACGACAGGTACTTTGACGGCAACTTTTGCTTTGTCGTTTGCCGTTTTTAGCTCATGGATCATTTGGGCCAAATCTTCAATTGAGTATATATCATGATTATTGGAAGGGGAGATCAAATCGGAACCGATTGTTGCATTTCGGGCTTCTGCGATTTTCGCTGTGACCTTGGAACCTGGAAGGTGACCGCCTTCACCAGGTTTTGCTCCTTGCCCAATTTTAATTTCCAATAGATTTGAAGAGTTCAATAGTTCTGCATTGACACCGAAACGGCCGGAAGCGATTTGCTGTCCGCGGGATTTCGGGTACTTGCCAAGCATATCCTTTATTTCCCCGCCTTCACCGTTCATGCTGATCATGCCTAACCTTTCGGCAGCTTCTGCATAGGCCCGGAAAGCAATCTCATTTTGTGATCCAAAGGACATGGAGGCTATGACGAACGGCAATTCCTGTTCGCCGATCGAAAGACTGACTTCTTCAGAAGGGATGGTAGCATCTGAAGTTTTTAATGATGTCAAATGGCGGATCGTCGTAGGATTTGATTCTTCCTGTTCGGTGATCTTTTCGCGATAAGCATCATAGTCCCCGGTTGAAGCAACTTCCCCGATAGACTTCCAAATCCTAGGGAATAAATGGAAGGTCTTACCCATCCGTTCTTTTTCATTGCCGTAATCTTCTGCACGCTGGATGGCATCTGCCTTGATTTTATCAAAATTATAGTCCAGATCATTGGATCCGAAGAAGTTAGCCACATTTAAATATTTCGCGATTTCCTCATGTAAACCGATGCTTGAGAAAAGTCTTCCATAGCCGCGCAGCTCATGAATGCCAATGGTGGAGATGACTTTCTCAAGCCCTTTCGTCAAGGAGTTATATAGATTGGTAACCCCCTTGAGGTCATCCGAAGATAAGGAAAGGAACATATAATAAGGACTGATTAAATTGGCCCCAAGACCATAAGAAACGATGATATCGTGCAGTGACCTTAACGATGCTGAACGTAAAAGGATGGAGCAATCACGGCGCTTGCCTGTGCGGACCAACGCTTGATCGACTGCTGAAGTGACAAGGTGCGGATCAAGCCAAAGGTTGCCGTTTTGATGGGCAAGGGCATCATCCAGAACAAGCAGCGTTTTTCCTTCATCCACTGCATTGACACTTTCATCCGTAATCCTGGTCAAGGCATCCGTGATGTTTTCATCCTCTTTGAACGTACTTGAAATGAAGTGCACGAGTTTGTGATCTTGGTTATATTTAATGAACTGATCATAGCTTGGCTGCGATACGATAGATGAGCACTCATAACCCGTTGACCCTTCAATCAATAAGGGAGTCAGCAGTTCCGTAACCTTTCCTGCCTTATTCGCTTCGAAAAGGGAAGGACGTTTTCCGATGATCGTTCTTGTTGAGAAGTGCTCGGTTTCCCGGTCCCGGTCGATCGCAGGGTTGGTTACAACGGCCACACTTTCCTTGATGAAATCAGCTATGTTGGTCCGTTGGGGATTAAGTGCTGCCAGCGGCGCGTCATGACCAAGTGAACGAATGGGCTCAGCGCCTTTTTCGGCCATCTGTTCCACTAGTTGGACATGCTCCCTTTCCCACCCAAAGGCTTTATACTGACCATTATGAATGGCTTGCGTATTTGTCATGGAGACAACCTTTTCAAACACTTGGGGCTGTAAGCGGACTCGGTCATTTGAAAGGACGAAACGATCATTGAAGAGTTCAAACACTTTATGCTGGTAATCCTTGTATGTGTACAATTCAATACGGTCGCCGTTCCATTTCAAACCGATTTTTTCCCCTGGACCCATCGGTTTCGGATCTCCGGTATATTCACTGGAAGGGATGATTCCTGGTTCGGAAGTGAACATATAAGATGATTCCGTTTCAATATTCCATAGCGGGCGCAAGCCTAAAGAGTCGACAGAGAACACGGCTTCGTCGCCGAAACGGGAGATGATGCCTGCCGGACCTTGTGCAAAATGACCCCATGCTTCCCTTAAATACGTATATAAGTCTTGTAAGTGCTCGGGATATTCCTTGATTTCATTGATGATTGGCGGGAACATAAGATCGACAGCTTCAAATAAAGAGTAGCCATGACGGCAGATGAAAGTTTCAATCGTCTTGTTTAAATCCTGTGAGTCGCTTCCATCTTTAGCGATGGGAACTCCGATCATTTTCGCTTCATCACGCAATTTGGCGATGGTATTGATTTCGCCATTATGACCAAGGACACTGAAAGGCTGGACCCGGAAGAAGCTCGATAGAGTATTGGTTGAAAAACGATTATGTCCCAGTGTCATGGTGGAGGCAGCCAAAGGGTCGGCAAGATCAAGATAATAGGCAGGGAGCGTATCCCCCGCACCCATCACTTTGTATACCGCATGATGCTGGCTTAAAGATGCAACATGGATGAAATCACTTTTTTCGATGTCAGAAGTCAGCTCAAAAAGAACATTTGAAAGCTCTTGGTTGTTATTGATGGTGGAGGAACAGGCAAATTGCCAGAACACCGGGTCTTCTTGAATGGCAATGGGACCCAATGCCTCGGAACGGTAGGCTTTATCCGTTTCGAATATCAATGAGAGACCATGTTGGAGCAGTTTCTCCTTGACTTCAATTTTTAAGTCGCTAGCTTCTGTTTTTTTGCTTAAAAATAAGTGGCCGACTATGAAGGAATCTTGATCGACGATGCTTGAATCTACATTTGCCGCTTCAAGCTTCTTTTTCCAAAGAGCGCGGGGAATATCGATATGGATGCCGGCGCCATCGCCCTCACCATTGATGAAGCCGCAGCGATGGTTCATTTTAACCAGGGCGTCGATACAGGCAAAGATGTTTTCGTTAGTAGGGATTTTCTTTTTTTCGATGCAGGAAACGATACCGCAGGCATCATGTTCTTCCTTGTGAAATTCTTTAAATGTAGCAGGTGTCCATTGTTGGGCCATATATGTGGCTTGAATAAGGTTACCCTTATTCTCTGCCTTTCACCTCCTGTAGCATGTGTTTAATGGGGGAAATATTAGTAAACCCGAACAATAGTCCAAGTTTTGATAGATTGAAAGAAAGTGTATAAATGTATATAAATGTATCCATATCATATCATTTAAATATTCAGAAATCAATTTTTTATACAATGGACTGGATGCTGTGATTGATGGGATTTTTGTGAGGAGTGGCTTCAAATGCTAATATTAAAGATTTATTACAAGGAAATAAGAAACCCCCAAGATTGATGTGCATCCTGAGGGTGTATAAAAAATGCATAATTATGCTGATTCGATTTATTATATTAGGTTTTTGAATGCATGTTCAACCGCTTTTAGAGTATAAGCGATATCATCATCCGTGTGAGCGATTGTCAAGAACCAGGCTTCGTATTTGGACGGTGCCAAATTGATTCCCTGGTTGAGCATGAGTTTGAAGAACTTAGCGAACATTTCGCCATCCGTATTTTCCGCCTGCTCATAGTTTTCAATTTTTTCTGTCGTGAAATAGATCGTCAACGCCCCTTTAAGGCGGTTGATGGTGATCGGTACATTATATTGGCGGGCTGCTTTCAGGATACCTTCTTCAAGGATTTTCCCCAGCCGGTCAAGCTCGTCATACAGCCCCTCTTCTTTAAGTACTTCTAAGCAAGCTATCCCGGAAAGCATTGAAGCCGGATTTCCTGCCATCGTACCCGCTTGATAGGCTGGTCCCAGCGGTGCGACAGTTTCCATGATCTCTTTTTTACCGCCATAGGCACCAATAGGAAGCCCGCCCCCGATGATTTTTCCAAGCGCGGTCAAATCGGGTTGAATTCCCAAAAAGTCCTGTGCCCCTCCATACATGAAGCGGAATGCTGTGATGACCTCGTCGAAAATGACGAGTGATCCGGCTTCGTGAGATAATGAAATGACTTCTTCCAAGAAGCCGGGGCTTGGTTCCACGATTCCAAAGTTGCCGACGATTGGTTCAACCAGCACGCCAGCAATTTCATTGCCCCATTTACCAAGAGCTTCTTTAAATGACTCGATATCATTGAAAGGTACCGTGATGACTTCTTGTGCGATGCTTTTTGGAACGCCGGCAGAGTCCGGTGTACCTAGAGTGGACGGGCCGGAACCTGCAGCGACGAGAACAAGGTCGGAATGTCCATGGTAACAGCCAGCAAACTTGATGATCTTATCGCGTCCTGTGTAAGCACGGGCAACGCGGATGGTGGACATGACGGACTCGGTTCCTGAATTGGTGAAGCGGACTTTATCCATGGATGGTATGGCTTCTTTCAACATTTTGGCAAATTTGACTTCATGTTTTGTCGGGGTGCCGTATAAAACGCCCGTTTCTGCTGCTTTAACGATAGCTCCCGTAATATGTGGATGCGCATGACCTGTGATGATCGGGCCATATGCAGCTAAATAATCGATATATTTATTGCCATCAACATCCCAGAAATAAGCACCTTTGGCATGATCCATCGCAACCGGTGAACCGCCGCCTACAGCTTTGTAAGAACGGGATGGGCTGTTAACCCCGCCAACGATATGTTCCAATGCCTCTTTATGTAAAAGCTCAGAATTACTAAAATCCAATCTTAAAACCTCCTAAAAATATAAACATATTTCCCCTTAATCATAGCACTTTTCCGTCCGTAAATCTGGGGTCGAAGGCTAGGAAATGTGATTCGTCCCCTATTGGAAGTGCTGAGCCCTAGAAGCATCAGGATTCAGGTCCTTCATTTTGTTTGCGAAATAGGGTCGGATCCCAAAACACCTGTTATGAAAGTAAGAATGGCCAAGATGGTGTCAGGGTTTTCGATGTCGAAGGATTGGCGGTTCATTTCGCCCTGGGCTTGGTAATAGATTAGATGGCCGGTTCCTTTCTCTTCATTAATGCAAAGATGGAAACTGATGGGTGTGCTTTCGATCGACCCGCTCGAATCCCTTTGGATGACCTGGCATAATAATTCACCGTACTCATCTTCATAAAGGAAGTCATATCGAAGGTCGATAACGACCTTTTCAATTTGGGATAGTAATAATTTTTTGATATTCATGGCATACTCGTCTCCTTTATATATGTATCTGATACAACGGCCATTTCGCCCGGAAAATGGTATATGGCAGCCAAGCATTTTTATTGTCTAAAAAGGTTAGGTTGGATAAACTAATTCATTAGGACAAGAGATTACGGAGGATGTAACAGGATGAGTGATGCAATTCAAGTGAAACAGCTTCGGAAGGAATTTAAGTCGGCATCAAGCCGTTCAGGGCTAAAGGGTGCCTTCCGGGATTTACTTACCAGAAATTATAAGGTCGTCCCTGCCGTCAATGATATCAATTTTACTGTAAAAAAGGGTGAGATGGTAGCTTATATCGGGGAAAATGGTGCAGGGAAATCGACCACGATCAAAATGCTGACAGGTATTTTGGAACCAACAGCAGGTGAAATCACGGTCAATGGCATGAATCCGCATAAAGAAAGGGAAAAGTTCACTCAGACAATCGGAGTCGTATTCGGTCAGCGCTCACAGCTTTGGTGGGATATTGCGGTTCAAGAATCGTTCAGGCTGTTAAAAAAGGTCTATAAGGTAACGGATGAACAATATAACGATCATATGGAACATGTCATCAAGACGCTTGATATCGGTCCTTTGCTGGACAAACCAGTGCGTAAACTCTCACTTGGTCAGCGAATGCGTTGCGAGCTTGCGGCAGCTTTGATCCACAATCCGCCTTTGCTGTTCCTGGACGAGCCGACAATTGGACTTGATGTGCTCGTGAAAATGAAGATTCGTGAGTTCCTGAAAGAAATCAATGAGAAATATAATACGACAATCCTTTTGACTACACATGATTTAGGAGACATAGAAGCATTATGTGAGCGTGTAATCATGCTTGATGAAGGACAAATCATCTATGATGGGGAATTGCAGAGTTTGAAAGATAACTGGGCTGAGGAAAAACAGATCCATTTTCAATTCATCGAGCCGATCGCATTGAAGGAATTGCAATCATTGGTGCTCCCATTTACCGCTAACTGGGTTTATGATGAGAAAAGTCAAACTTACATTGCCTTGTTGAAAGAAGAAAGTGATCATATTTCACAGCTTGTTTCAGCTGTCGTATCTCATTTTAAAATAAAGGACATCAAAATCCATGAAACGTCCATTGAAGAGATTGTTCGCAATATTTACGAAGAAGGCACTGTCTGACTCTCTTATCATTAAGAAACAACGTGTCTATCAAGAAGGGGGAGGGCCATGGGGAAGTATCTTGCAATGATTCGCATGCGTTTTTTGATGATGCTTGCGTATCGAACGGATTATTATACCGGCATTTTAATTTATAGCATTAATATCGGTGCTTATTATTTCTTATGGAATGCGATATATGGAGAAAAAAGCTCCATCGAAGGACTTTCAAGCATGCAGATGACAACCTATGTAGCGGTTGCATGGATGGCGCGCGCTTTTTATTTCAATAATATTGACCGCGAAATCGCCACTGAGATTAAAGACGGCAAGGTTGCCATTGAAATGATCCGGCCTTATAACTATTTAGGCATGAAAACGATGCAAGGACTTGGGGAAGGGATATTCCGTTTCTTCTTCTTCTCGATTCCGGGAATGCTGCTGGTAGCATTCATTTTTCCTATCGAATTGCCGCACGAGCCGGCTACATGGGGGATATTCGGCATTTCCTTGCTGTTCAGCTTCATCATCAATACACAAATTAACTTATTGACGGGAATCACTACCTTTTTCTTATATAATAATGCCGGATTGATCCGGGCTAAAAGGGTTATCATTGATTTATTTTCCGGTCTGCTGCTGCCCATCAGTTTCTATCCGATATGGGCGCAGGAAGTGATGAAATATTTACCCTTTCAAGGGATCAGTTATGTACCAAGCATGATTTTTACGAACGGGTACAGTTCAGGCGAAATTGGCATGGCGCTTTTACAGCAGTTAATTTGGTGCATCATTCTCATAATACCGATTCAGCTTTTATGGATAGTCGCAAAAAAACAGCTGATTATTCAAGGAGGTTGACGGAATGTTTTATGTATCGATGTTCTTTCAATATGTGAGTCAATATATGAAAACAAGATTGCAATATAGAGCCGATTTCTTCATGGAAATCCTATCTGACCTGCTGAATCAGGTCGTGAATCTGGTATTTATCTTAGTCGTTTTTGGACATACCCAATTTTTAAGCGGGTGGAGCCGTGAAGAAATCATATTCATTTATGGATTTTTCCTTATCCCATTCGCCCTTTTTTCAGCCTTTTTCAACATCTGGGATTTTAATGACCGCTATATCGTCAAAGGTGAAATGGACCGGATATTAACAAGACCGATACATAGCCTTTTTCAAGTCATCTTAGAACGAATCGAGCTTGAAGCGTTATTTGGTGTTGTGACCGGTTTGATAATTATATTCTACTCGGGGATTTCATTGGATTTGCAGCTTGCGTGGTATGACCCGATTCTTTTCATCATTTTTGCAATAGGCGGGGCCCTTGCTTATGCAGCCATATTCGTTGCGATAGCAAGCATTGGGTTCTGGTCGGATGCGAAAACATCCATCATGCCAATGATGTATAATATCGGGAACTATGGGCGCTATCCTGTTGATATTTATAATAAGGTCATTCGTTTTGTTCTTACATGGGTGCTGCCATTCGCATTTGTTGGTGTCTATCCGGCATCTTATTTCCTTAGAAAAGAAGAATGGTATGCATACGCATTTGCCACACCTGTAATTGGGGTAGCCTTTTTCATGATATCCGTTTTCATATGGAATCAGGGAGTGAAGAGGTACCGCGGTGCAGGAAACTAAAAGAAACCCCTTCAACAGCATTCATGTTGAAGGGGTTTTTGTTTAGTTCCGTTTATTCTTTCTTTCAATATATCTTGCTTGTCCTTGAACATATTGCTGCTTTTCCTCTTCCGTTTGTGTGCGGGAGGTCTGTTCCTAAAAAAGAATATATTGTTTGGACAGGGAGTATGTATAGAGGAAGTGGCGTTTTGAAATGGGGCGTTGGGGATGACTTTCTACATCTTGATTGCAGGAATCATTTTTTGCATGGTGATGAGCATTCGTACGTTATTTCTTGTTGAGTCGGGAGGGAAGAAGTTTTCCCTGGAGGATATGCTGTGGCTTGGCAATTTATATGCGACGATATTAGTTGGATTTGCACTGATTTATTTATTATACGAACTTCAGAATCATTCGGTGATTCTAGATATGGGCAATCGATTGGATGGCACTTTCTATGAACAGTTGAAGACTTCTTTTTATTTTAGTGCGATGACGATGTTTTCTGTAGGGTATGGAGATATAGCTCCGATTGGCATGGGCAGGATGATAGCTACCATTCAGGCTTTTATCGGGTATACACTGCCGGCAGCGTTCGTGATCCGGACGGTGATCGATCTGGAGCACAAAGATAGGAAGGATAAATGAAAGTTGTGTTTCTATCGATTATTGGGTACTCTTACCATAATGAAAGAAATGGAGGGTTCAATATGACTGTTAAAATTGGAGAAAAAGCACCTGAATTCAAGCTCCCTGCAAACAATGGTGAAATGGTGTCCCTATCGGATTTTAAGGGGAAATACATTGTTTTATATTTTTATCCAAAAGACATGACGCCAGGCTGCACGACGGAGGCCTGTGATTTCCGGGACCATAATGAGCAATTTGAGGAATTGAACGCGGCCATCATTGGTATCAGCCCAGACCCAGCTGCACGTCATGAAAAATTCATCGAAAAACATGGATTGCCTTTTCTGCTGCTGGCTGATGAAAATCATGAAGCGGCTGAATCATTTGATGTGTGGCAATTGAAAAAGAACTTCGGCAAGGAGTATATGGGCATTGAACGTTCAACTTTCCTGATTGATAAGGCTGGTAAGGTAGTCAAAGAATGGCGTAAAGTAAAAGTCAAAGGCCACGTCGAAGAAGCTCTTGAAACTCTTCGCGACCTCGAAAAATAAGGGACAGGCAGATGAAGGATGAGCGAATAACGAAGCTTGCAGCCAGGCTGATTCATCATTCGATACAATTACAGCCAAAAGAGAGAATCCTCATACGGGGGCATATCAACACGAAACCATTATTGAAAGAGCTGATTGATGAAATATACAGAGTGGGTGCATATCCATATGTAGAACTCGAAGACGATGAAATAAGCCGCCACCTGTTACAAGGGAATGTAAAGGAACAACTTGACACCTCTTCGCAATGGGCCATGAAGAAATATAAGGATATCGATGCGGTCATCATCATCACCGGGGAAGAAAACGATGTGGAAATGACCGATGTTCCCATCGAGAGGCACCGTCTTCAAGGTGAGGCTATGAATTCCCCCACTCTTTTCTATGTAAACAACCGACGTTGGGTCTTGCTTAATTATCCCACCAATGCATCAGCGCAAAAAGCCGGCATGACCTTCGACATGTACCAAGACTTTCTTTTGAACGTATGCAACATGGATTACGGGAAAATGGAGACGGCCTTGAAACCGTTAAAACAATTGATGGAACGGACTGACAAAGTCAGGATCGTTTCGCCAGGGACAGATTTGACCTTTTCCATCAAAGGTATGCCGGCCGTCATATGTGCCGGAAAAAAGAATTTACCGGATGGGGAAGTGTTTACGGCACCCATAAAAGATAGTCTCGATGGAAGGATATCCTTCAACACACCCACAACCTATGAAGGAATCACCTTTAGTGACATAGAATTAAACTTGGAAAAGGGAAAAATCATTAAAGCGACTTCCAATCGTGACTCTGAAATGAACCAAATTCTGAATATTGATGAAGGTTCCCGGTTTATCGGAGAGTTCGCAATTGGGATCAATCCATACATATTGGAACCTATGGACGATATCTTGTTCGATGAGAAAATAAGCGGGAGTCTGCACTTGGCTCTTGGACTTGCCTATGAAGAAGCGGATAATGGAAATCGATCATCGATACATTGGGATATGGTCTTGATTCAGCGTCCCGAATATGGGGGTGGTGACATCTTCTTTGACGACGTCCTGATCAGAAGGGATGGCGTTTTCATTTCGCCGGAATTACATGCATTAAACCCAAATTCTTTTAAAAAAAGCCTTTTTTAATAAGGGTAAGGCTTTTGTCCAACTCAAAAAGGGGACACCTGAATATGCTTTATTAAGGGAATACCTCCTCAGAGAAAGTTGCGCGGGACACATAGAGCCCGTGTTTTTTTATGTTGATTAAAAGGGGGAGATAAACATGATAATACTTTCAACTGTCATTCCGAATGAAGGCATCCAAACGAAGATGACGGAAGCTTTTCCTGATTTGAACTTCATTTATCAAAAAGGATGGAAGGATGGGTCGCTTCGTGAAGCGGAAATCTTAATTACATATGGTGAAGACTTAACTGAAGAAATCATTGGAAAAGCCGCGAACTTGAAATGGATCATGGTCATGAGTGCAGGGATGGAATCAATGCCATTTAAAGCCATTGAGGAACGTGGCATTCTGGTGACTAACGCAAGAGGAATACATAAAATCCCAATGGCCGAGTATACGATAGGGATGCTTTTGCAATATGAAAAGAAATTGAAACTGCTTATTAAGAATGAAAAGGCAGAACTGTGGGATAGAAAGATTGAAGTTGGGGAATTGAATGGCAAGACGATGCTCGTTATTGGTGTCGGTGCAATTGGAGGGGAAGTGGCCCGTCTTGGAAAAGCTTTTGGGATGACGACGATGGGAGTGAACCGGAGTGGGAAGCCAGTGGAATCCATCGATCATCTTTATACCCCGGATAATTTATTGGAAGCCATACAGGGAGTGGATTATATCGTATCCGTCCTGCCAAGTACGAATGAAACGAAAGGGCTTTTGCAAAAAGAACACTTTAAAGCAATGAAAAAATCTGCTGTATTCTTGAATATTGGCCGAGGCGACCTGATTGACGATGAAGTGTTGATCGAAGCCCTCGATGCCGGGGAATTATCTCATGCCATCTTGGATGTATTTGATCCGGAGCCTTTAGGAACAGGGCATCCGTTTTGGACGATGGAGAATGTTACGGTCACACCGCATCTTTCAAGTAAAAGCGGAGAATATTTACCAAGAACCTTTGCCATTTTCGAAAAAAACATGCGTGAATACCTGAAAGCTGGAAAAGACTTCATCAACTTAATCGACTTATCCAGGGGATACTAAACTCAATGCAAAAATGGGAAAGATTCAATGCTTCATGAATAAACTAAAAAAGAATGGTTAAGCCATTGAATTATTGACAAATTCAACGCATAAAAGGTACACTATTTATAAATATTACAATTTAAGAATTCATACTTAATAAGAAAAAGAGGTGGATGACGGTGTCTGAAGTTCAGTTAAAAGAAGCGTTGGATTCCTTAAAAGATACCGGTGTAAGAATAACTCCTCAACGCCATGCGATACTTGAGTATTTGATAAGCTCCATGTCCCACCCTACCGCTGATGATATATATAAAGCGCTGGAAGGCAAGTTTCCGAATATGAGTGTGGCAACGGTTTATAACAACCTGCGTGTTTTCCGTGAGGTAGGTTTGGTAAAAGAACTAACATATGGTGATTCTTCGGCAAGGTTTGATTTCGTGACGACGAATCATTATCATGTAATTTGCCAAACTTGCGGGAAAATTGTGGATTTCGATTATCCTGCATTGGATGAAGTCGAGCATTTCGCAGCACAAGTCACCGGTTTCAATGTTAGTCACCATCGGATGGAAATCTACGGTGACTGTACGGATTGTGCGAAAAAAGAATCGCATTAAAAAAAGTTCCTCCACTTGGTTGGAACTTTTTTTCATGTTATGAAGAAATGATACAATTGTTAAGGACCTCTTGAAAGGGAATTCAGCTAGTCGAATTCCTCTAGTCATGCAGGCTTTTCCGGTTATATTTTTCGTTGAATTCTTCGCCTTCCAACTTTTTGTCAAGTGTCAATGGTTCTTCACAATGCATGCAAATATCTACACGCCCTAGTATTTTTGTAGGTTTGCCGCAGTTAGGACAGACAACCTGGATCGATTTTGTAGAAAGCATTCCAATCCAAAAATAAACCCCGGTGCTTGCGATTATGAATAAAAGGCCCAGCCCCATGAAAATCGTCATGACAACAGGATGCGTTTTAAAGAAAAGGCCAAGGTACATTACGATAAAGCCAATGAAAATCAAACTCAAAGCAAAAGTACGTATTTTATTGATTTTGCTAGAATATTTAGCCATGGATTGTCCCTCCTAAAATATAACTTTAACTATAACATAAACAATGGATGGAACAAAAAAGAAATAAAGGATACATATTACTTTTGAATTGAAATGGTTTGGGGTAAGGGTAATAAGCAGGAATTTGAAGAGTTTTGTCGAAAGTCTAAAAAAAAAGGTTTTGGAGGAATTTATGATGGAAGATATCCTTCGCCCGATTTATCAAGAGCGAGCAAGTTTAAAATCTACACTTGGAATCTTGTTGATAGAAAAAAGAGATGATAATAGCCCGATTACCGATACATTTGACTACATCCTTTTTGTGATTGCAGACGAAGCCGAAGAGGCCGTGTTTTTAAAACATTACACTTACCGGGATAAAAAGGCAGCCTTACATATCGTGAAGGAAGACCAGTTAAAAGAATGGCTTCTATTAGGTACGAACCGCAAAGTGGTTGACTGGATATATAACGGGAAGGTCCTTTTTGACCGGAATGAATATTTGGACCGTTTGAAAACGGAAATCCGGGAGTTCCCCTTCTATGGAAGGAAGTTAAAGATGGGGATGGAGTTTGCGAAGTTAATTCGCAGGTACATGGATGGGAAAAGCTTCTTTGAAAAAGGACATTATCTGGAGGCGTACAACCATATCGTTCATTCCTTGCATCACTTGGCCCGTTTGGAAATAATAGAACAGGGCTTTTATCCGGAGGTCACGGTCTGGAACCAAGTGAAGCATATGAAACCTGAAATCTACAAGTTGTATAAAGAATTGATCAGCAGTGAGGAAACTCTTGAGAAAAGATTGGAGCTTCTATTCCTTGCGAGCGAATTTCTTATTTATTCGAGGACGAATGCAGGTTCACAGCATTTGGTCGAAATAATGGGGACGAAAGAAGATCCGTGGACGATTGCGGAGCTTATGGAGCATCCTGAAGTTAAGTTTTATTCAGTCGACCTAGGTGTTTTATTGGAATATTTGATAGAGAAGAAGGTAATCGAAGTCATCAAAGCGGAGACAAAAGGTCACGAGGTATATCACCGGTTTTATCGGGTGTCAAAAAACTTTTAAAAAAAATGCATTTTTATTGTTGACCAATAGGAATATAGGTGTTATATTAATACATGTCGCTGCGGGACATCAGCTTTCGCAGCTTCATCAACACAAAAAAAGTTAAAAAACATGTTGACAACGTAGTTGAAAACATGATAAGATGTAAAAGTCGCTTACGAAGTGAACGACAATGGAATTGCTCTTTGAAAACTGAA
>NZ_JAGGQJ010000001.1 GCF_018613325.1 Bacillus sp. ISL-34
AAAAATGAAATACCTTCTTCTAATTATCTAGTTTTGAGGGAATAAAATTTTTTCTTGCATTTTCTCAAAAAGACGTTATAATAATATATGTCTTGAAAAAATGTTAACATTGTTTGGTGACGATAGCGAAGAGGTCACACCCGTTCCCATTCCGAACACGGCAGTTAAGCTCTTCAGCGCCGATGGTAGTTGGGGGTTTCCCCCTGTGAGAGTAGGACGTCGCCAAGCTTACATTGTTCCGCAGTAGCTCAGTGGTAGAGCATTCGGCTGTTAACCGAACGGTCGTAGGTTCGAGTCCTACCTGCGGAGCCATTATTGGAGAGCTGTCCGAGTGGCCGAAGGAGCACGATTGGAAATCGTGTAGACGGGTAACCCTGTCTCAAGGGTTCAAATCCCTTGCTCTCCGCCATTTATACCTGGCCCGTTGGTCAAGCGGTTAAGACACCGCCCTTTCACGGCGGTAACACGGGTTCGAATCCCGTACGGGTCACCATTTAGACAACATATTGGAGGATTAGCTCAGCTGGGAGAGCATCTGCCTTACAAGCAGAGGGTCGGCGGTTCGATCCCGTCATCCTCCACCATTTTTCAATAAGATCAGGTTGTTTCTGCATAAAGGATTGATTAATCAGCCCATTGAAACGCTCAACACGAAAACTTGATGCATAAAAAGCAACATTATTACCGTCGCGGGGTGGAGCAGTCCGGTAGCTCGTCGGGCTCATAACCCGAAGGTCGCAGGTTCAAATCCTGTCCCCGCAATCTATGGTCCCGTGGTGTAGCGGTTAACATGCCTGCCTGTCACGCAGGAGATCGCGGGTTCGATTCCCGTCGGGACCGCCATTTTTATTGTTTGGCTCAGTAGCTCAGTCGGTAGAGCAAAGGACTGAAAATCCTTGTGTCGGCGGTTCGATTCCGTCCTGAGCCACCATAGTAGTGCCGGTGTAGCTCAACTGGTAGAGCAACTGACTTGTAATCAGTAGGTTGGGGGTTCAAGTCCTCTTGCCGGCACCATGTTTCATCCATATGCGGAGGGGTAGCGAAGTGGCTAAACGCGGCGGACTGTAAATCCGCTCCTTCGGGTTCGGCAGTTCGAATCTGCCCCCCTCCACCATCTTTATTACAGGGGTATAGTTTAAAGGTAGAACAGAGGTCTCCAAAACCTCCAGTGTGGGTTCAATTCCTACTACCCCTGCCAATTTCAATCCTATAATGGCGATTGTGGCGAAGTGGTTAACGCACCTGATTGTGGTTCAGGCATTCGTGGGTTCGATTCCCATCAGTCGCCCCATTTTTAAAAATATGATATAATGATTACAACGTTATTGGGCTATAGCCAAGCGGTAAGGCAACGGATTTTGATTCCGTCATGCGAAGGTTCGATCCCTTCTAGCCCAGCCATATGCGAAAGTAGTTCAGTGGTAGAATACAACCTTGCCAAGGTTGGGGTCGCGGGTTCGAATCCCGTCTTTCGCTCCAAAAACGTTGGCGGCATAGCCAAGCGGTAAGGCAGAGGTCTGCAAAACCTTTACCACCGGTTCGATTCCGGTTGCCGCCTCCAACATACATGCCGGTGTGGCGGAATTGGCAGACGCGCACGACTCAAAATCGTGTTCCTCTGGAGTGCCGGTTCGACCCCGGCCACCGGTATCATGAAACAGCCAAGAGTGCTGTTGAATCAAGGTCTTACACTTAATTGTGTAAGGCCTTTTTTCTTTTTTTTTTGGATGTCAAAGTTCGTTTACTCACTGCACATTATTTGTGTCAAATCTGTAGTGTGAGATTCTTGGACATAAAAACTGTTTCAACCTGATGAATATCTTTTGGATCATTTTAAAAGTTGTTTTATAAGGTGGTATAGAAAATGACATATTTCATTATTCTGGAAAATGTTCACGTTCGAATAAGAATCAGGTATCACCTGTTGTAAAGCAGCATATTTCAATTCCATTAGATTAGAACATCTCCTTTGCCTACTATACGATAAAATAGGATGAATTTCCTCTTTAAAAAAGACAGCTCATAATAGAGCTGTCTTTTTTAGTATTCACCATTTTCTTCTGAAATTGGAATTCCTTCTGCATCAAGCAATTCCGGCTCTGGTTCTTCATTTTCATATCTATATTTTTGTTCCTTCACTAATTTTTATCTTTTGATATTCTTCTTTGCTCATTCCTTCCCAAGTTTTCAAAAGTTGAACATGGCCAATGCCAGGATTCACATCTTGTTGAGCATCCATTAAAGCACTGCTAAAAAATATAACTCTGTAGAGAAAGGCCATTGTTACAAGCGATACAATTAAACTTACGTTTTAGCTATTTTTAGGAATTTTTCATTGGTGGGATAATTCTTTCAGAGTGCGTAATTGGTCAAAGGTGGGCATGGTTTGCCCATCCTTTTCAACTGTATAAAAGTCGACTTTCCACATTACGCAGCTCTCCAGATGAAACACAATCGGCCACAATTATTTGTAAAGTTCTTGTAGCTGTCATTTTTTTATCTGGGTGCTTCGCCTGAAGATGCTGTTGTATCGCTCGGAAAAGTTCATTATTTTCTGGACGGTTGGCGTTATAGATTTCTTGTAAACTCTTCGAATTTCCCATGGCTTTTCCTACTTTCCATCAATTGTGAATTACATATGCAAGCTTATTTCTGATATTAGTATTGTTTATATTTCGTCTGAGCGCTTCTAATTCCTTCTTTTTTCAATTAAATCATCACGCAGAAAAAGTGAGATTGCTCATAATTTTTACATGGGTGAATTTTCTAGTTTTCATCAACTATGAAGGTGAGTTCCATAAATGTAAATGGATTTTGGCATTACTGGTTTCATAATTTCACCCTCCTAATGAACTAAATATTCTGTCACTTCTGTTAATACAATAGTATGAAGTATCGGGAAAATACTGTCAATCTATATTTCAGTTGTATCTACCAAAATCGCAACATCATATATATAACTACTTAGTGAGGCATGCAAAATGGTATTTTTCTTTCTGGGAAGCGATCCATATAGAAATCTACATACTCCTGAATAGTTCATAACTTACACTGCTGTTTTTGTGCGTACTAAGTATATGATTTTGTGGATTAATAACTTATGCTCAATTTTTTATTATAAGATAAAAATTTTATATCTATATGGTTACTTCATAGTTTAAGGTATTTGTGAATATTTTATGCTAACATAATAATGGTTAAAAGAATGTAATTAAGATGAGTGAATGATCGAATTATGACTCGGAGGAACTTAAAATGAAAAATAAATTTAAATGGTCAATGGTTTCTATTGCAATTGTTGCATCAGCTCTTACAGTGGTATCCACATTAAAGCAAAATGCTGAAGAGTATGAATTAAAAAAATCAAAGGCCGAGGATCCAAACAATTATGAAATTGATCATTTTAAACAAGTGGAGAAACTTACAGAAGAAGAAATGGAAGAACAAACTTCAGAAATTGGCGGAGTTCAAAATGAACTTGGTATTAGTTCAAATTCAGCTCAAGATGAAGTTATTGAGGTTATGCATCACATGACACATCAAAAAGTTATTTCTGAAGACAAATGGGGAGCAGTTGAGATGAATTCCGAAAACATCAATGCAGTTTACGAAATAGTGAAAGATAGCGACTTCATGCTTAAAGACGATTTGTTAAGAATCGTTACTGGCTGGAAGGAAGGAAGCTTTGACAACGTTGCTCAAGATCATAACTATTTTTGGAAATATCAAGATGGAACTGTTGGGAGAGCTACCGGAATACTTAACTCAAATGAAGAAGCAGAATTTGTCAAAAATAACTTTTAATAAGTAGTAAAAAAGAGCCCATCGAGACTTAATATTATCTCACTTTTAAATATTCTTTATAATAGAAAATACCCTAAAGTACAAATATTGGTGTGGGGATAGTTTGCAATAAGTAAATAGAATTAAACTGGATATTAATTTGAAGGGTCGAGAGAAGGTTAAAATTTACAAATTACATCAATCAAAATCAAGGAGAATTGAAACCAAGAAGTATACAAAATCGAATCAAACAGCATGGCAACTTATCGGAGATTAAGGTGATAGGATTCCATGTCTTACAGTTAGACACACTCATGCTAGATTATTCATTTAAATGTTCATACAGTTAAAAATAAAAAACGAATGGGTCAAAGAGTACTAACTCTACCATTCGTTTCGTAAAAAAGAATTGGTCAGTGATTTTAGATTTCAATATTCATAGCATTTAGCTCTGCTTCCGTATAGCCAGAAGAGGATAGGGCGATTTCAATTTCTTCAGCAGCCTTATAATCAAATAATTTAAATTTAGACATTAAAGCGAAAGCATTTTGATTTTCAATTGCCAAGGCAACAGCTTCCACGTCTTGCAGTAACTTCAGGTCTTCAATGTAGAATTGAGCGGTTCTCATTGCTAAATACTCATTCATTGTACTCGAACTGTAGAAAAGTCTTGTTAAAGTGGCGATTGCGTTAGGAACGAAAATCTTATTCATAATTACCCCTCCACTATTCGTAATATTCTGTCATTTGAGCTACTACTAGTATGAGTCACTCTAAAAATGTTGTCAATCTTTATCTTTTGAGCATTTTAACTCACCATTTGAAAGTAGATCCCGAAATAATATCGTTTTGTAATATGCTTCATATTTTAAGGACAAGATGTTAAGCGTTGAAAGTAATCCCAAAAATAAAGTTTATTTGGAACTAATTGTTTTATGTTTTGAAGTATGTGATGAATTTCATTTAGTTATTAGAACTGATATGGGTGCAATAAAAGACTTGGAGGAAATCATAAATAAGTTCAAAGCATCATTTAAAGAAATGAGATGCGAATCAACACGGGCTAGTACAACTCTTGGTGATAATCAAACTGCAAATGTTTATTATTTTTATGCTGATAGGATTGCAAAATCATTAATAAAAATGATTGCAAAATCTCTTTATCAGTGGGAAATGCCTAATTTGCCTGAGGATTTGTCGTTTTTTAAACAAGGAAAGGTATGGTTGGCTACTTCTTCTCATAAAAAACAAATTTTTATTTTCCCTGAATGAAACCGAACCTTCAAAAATTATGGTATTGAAGGTTTAAAAGTTGAAGAATTGGATGATTAAACAAATTATGTCTTTTGGAAATATACAAAGAAATAACTAAAGAGGATGAACCCTATTTTGATTCCAACGCAGCATTAAAATCAAGATCTCAACGATTATGTAAGGTCTTTTTTCTTTGTCTTTATTACGACAAATATAATTTAGAACCTGTGCCTTTAGAATAGACCGGAGGGAATATGTTAAGAAGTTACAAAGGGCGATAAACGATGAAGAAGCATTTGAAAATTTCTTTAGAGAAATGTTATTTATGAAATCTAAGAACAGGGAAGTAGCCGCTTCGTAGTTTTTTTAATAATATCGATGAAATATGGTAATGAATAATAAAACCACTATCTAAGAACACTTCACATAACAAATTTTCTAAGGGGCGGAAAATTGTGAACAATATGGGCTGTCAATGCAGGTCAAATGAAGAATTACAGCAACTGGTCGATAAGGCAAAAAAATATACCAATATGGGAACGGTGGCAGACTATATACCGGCTCTTGAAAAGGCGAATCCTGAGGATTTGTCTGTTGCTATTTACTATCCTGACGGAAAAGGATTTTGTGCGGGGGATGTAAGAGGTAAATTGACCCTGCAAAGCATATCAAAAGTTTTGACACTTGCTCTGGTATTAATGGAAAAGGGAGAGGAATATGTGTTTTCCTATGTAGGAAAAGAACCCACTGGTGACCCTTTTAATTCGATTGCCAAGTTAGAGACAAACAAGCCCTCCAAGCCGTTAAACCCGATGATCAATGCAGGAGCATTGACTGTGACCCACATGATTGCAGGTAACAGTGTAAATGAGCGATTTCAGCGTGTTTTACGTTTTATCCGGGAGTTGACGCAAAATCCCACTATCGGATTTAATGAAGATGTTGCCCGGTCAGAATACAATACAGCAGACTTGAATAGGTCGTTAAGCTATTTTTTAAAGCAGCATAATGTAATAAATGAGGATGTGGAGGATTTAATTGAATTGTATTCGAAGCAGTGCGCCATTGAAATGGACAGTAAGGATTTGGCGAGGATAGGTTGTGTGCTGGCCATGAATGGGAAAGATTTGTTGACGGGAAAGCAAATCATCCCCGGGGACATTGCCCGTATTTGCAAGACATTTATGGTTACTTGCGGCATGTATAATGCATCAGGTGAATTTGCCATTAATGTTGGCATACCAGCTAAAAGCGGTGTTTCAGGGGGAATCATGGGAGCCGTTCCCGGAAAATGTGGGATTGGAATTTATGGTGCAGCGCTGGATGAGAAGGGGAACAGCGTTGCCGGGATAAAAATCTTGGAAATGATGGCGAAAAAGTATTCCTTAAGTATGTTTAATTTATAACACAGCATTAATGATGAGTCGATTGATATTCATTATGTAGGTAGGTCTTACAGAAAGTGAAACGCCTATCAGATGCATGATTGAATGAGGTTCAGTCTAAAGCTTTAAAGAATCAAAGCATTTACTTTCACGGTAAAAAAGAACCCTGCTTATAAGGCAAGGGCCATAGGCTCGATCATAACAAGTTGGAAAAAAGAGATACTTTTTTATATAATGCATGTACCTCTTTATTCCGATTTTCCCCGATGTCATTTCTTAGCTCGCCTTCCATATCGGTCATTAAATCCGCTAATTTCAATGCCTTTTGTCTGTCGGAAATATTGCTGCGAATGATATATTCATATTTTGCATTGTATTCAGTCAGTGACATTTCTTCCGTCCTCCCATCGTGCAAAGTCATTTAAGCTGTCCTCTGGTCCTTCATCATTAATCCCAATGTACTTTAGTGTAATTTCAGGATGTGAATGGTTAAGGATCATTTGTAACTCAGCAAGGTTCTTACTTCGTTTATAGTGCCAGTACCCGAAAGTTTTCCGCATGGTATGAGTACCGACGCCCTCGATGTCCACCATGTCTGCTGCTTTATTAAGCTGTCTGTAAGCTTGTATCTTGCTTATTGGCTTATTCCCCTTGCGTGAGGGGAATAGCCATTCACCATCAATGGTGGCTATATAGGCTACCAATTCATTACATATATTGTTAAGCTGTATCATTCTTGGCTTCTTTGTTTTGCCTTCCTTAATGATGACCTCATTCTTGCCTTTAATGTCCTTTATCTTCAGCGATAATAAATCAGTTACACGCAAGCCGGTATTGATGCCTAACAAGAACAATATGTAGTCTCTCTCGCTGCAATGTCTTTTCAATGACCATTTCATATCATCTAACTTTTCCAATGATCTGATTGGTTGCACGTCTATTAAATGTTCTTTCGGCAAATGTGTTCACCCTTATTTCACACTAATGAAATCAGTATTTTGAATGTATACTTTTAAGAGTAACATTGAAAAAGGATGGAAGTCAATGTGAGGAGTATACTGATATTTTTGGACTGTCCATTTTAGTCCGAGGTATTTTGGTTGTTTATTACTATTAAGGTTGAATAATAGCAATAAAAACTTATGGAACTTGATATAATGAAAATAGTAATATTTTTCTAAACTAGTGTTATTGATGGATATTTAATAGATGAATTAATTCATTCTGAATTTATGCTTTGGCAGGATTGGGGAAACCACCATGAAGAGAGTTTTAGCTATATTGAAAAAGTTACTGCCTTTAAGGTCAAGGTTGATTACTATGGCAACTATGATAGTGTTTTTTTACTGCATGTTCTTGTTCGCAGACCTGGAGAATGAAAATAGGATATCAGACAGCGAGCGTCATAACGAGCGATCAGTGAATTTTGAAGAGATGAGCAATCAAGAATCGGAAGAGGTGCCAGCAGGTTCTTTGGTGAACTATTGTAAAGATAGCGCTAATGAAAGTCGCTCCTCCAGCTGGTTTGGTATTGAAGTAAACGAAATGGAACCTAGCGAATACACGGTTGAATGCATTGAACACTTGGAATAGCAGCAGAGTTTTCTATGAATCACCTGGAAAATTGAAGTTCAGGATTCACAAAAATACATCCGTGAAGTAATTGTTTATAAGGGCTTCGCTGAAAATGATCGGTATCGAACAGGGTACACAGCAGGGGAGGCAGAGGAAGTTCTATTTGTTGCATACAGAATATTGACTTTAGCCTGTTTGGGTCTTAACCAAACAGGTTTTTCGTATGAAAGGAAAACCAATGGAAAAAATGGAATAGAATATAATGAAGAATGAAGAATGAAGGAAAATTTTTTCACCCCCATATCTTTTTCCCTTTCTGAAACGTTTATAGGATAGAGGGTGTTGAAGGAGTGAGAAAAATGATAAATAAGTTGAAGGAAGATATTTCTGAAGAAAAGGATAACGGCATGATTTTGCGTGAAGTCTATCCTGAATTGCTTCGGTTTTGCCGATTTCTGACCCAAAATAATTGGGATGGGGATGATTTGGCACAGGAAACGATATTGAAGGCAATGCAGGGCTATGGGAAGAAAACGGAGATAACAACGGCTTTATTGAAGACGATAGCCCGACATTCCTGGATTGATACGATACGAAAAAGAAAAAAAGAATCCTTAGAGGATCTGTTGGATACTGAACAGCAGGGGTCAATTGGGGAAAACGCCATTGAAACGGTTGAATATATAATAAAATCCCTTACCCCGAAACAAGCTGTAGTGTTCATATTAAAGGAAGGATTCCTCTATCGGTCAAAAGAAATCTCAGAATACTTGAACACCACGGAAACGGCTGTAAAGGCAATCTTGAACCGTGTGAAAAAGCGTTTTGACAATGACGTAGAAGAGCGTAAGTTGTCTTGCGTGGAAGATTGGCAAGATGAGGAAGAACAGCGGCTCATGTCCCTGATGACACAGGCTTTAAAAGTCCAAAATCCTGATATCCTCATTAGAAGCATCCCATCTTTCAAATCCCTGAACAGTGAATCGATGATTCCTAAACTGATGAATCGTCCGATTCTTTCCAAATCAAGCTTCACTCCTTCAAACACACTCTCAATGGCTGCATAGCCAATATCATTGTTAGGAGGAAGAAGAGATATGACCACCATTCCATATGTAATTGAGCAATCCGGCAAGGGTGAGCGCTCGTACGATATTTATTCCAGACTTTTAAAAGACCGTATCATCATGATTGGGGAAGAGATCACCGATCATTTAGCCAATAGTGTGGTTGCCCAACTGTTATTCTTGGCAGCAGATGCACCTGATAAAGAAATTACCATCTTCATAAACAGTCCAGGGGGATCGACCAGTGCCGGTTTCGCCATTTATGATACGATGCAATATATTAAGCCTGATATCCGGACTGTATGTACGGGAATGGCCGCATCATTCGGTGCCATGCTTTTGTTGGCGGGTACGAAAGGGAAAAGGTGCGCTTTGCCAAATAGTGAAATCATGCTTCATCAACCGCTTGGTGGGGCGAGGGGGCAAGCCACGGAAATTGAAATTTCTGCCCGAAGGATTTTAAAACTAAAAGATCATATCAATCAAATCATCTCGGAAAGGACTGGGCAGCCTCTCGAAAAGGTGGCGAAGGACACAGACCGTGATTACTTCTTAAGCGCAAATGAGGCGAAGGATTACGGTATAATCGATGAAATAATCGTTCAGGATAATTAATCCTGATAAAAACGACATCAGTAAGTAAGCTCAACGAAAACGAACTGCGGATATTATATCGCAGTTTCTCTGTTTGGCGACAAAATGGGGTTCGGAGTTAGTGAGGTGAAGGTCGAAAAAAATTCGTGAACGGTCGAATAAATTGCTACGGTCTTTAGGTTTTTTACTGTAATCCTCATTGGATTGAAGAAATTTGCGACACTCCTGCCGAATAACTGGCTAGCCGAGACACCAAAGGCGCATGCGCCGAGGAGGCTTGGCAGACAGTCGGCGAAAAGGGAGCGGATTTCTGAAATCAACTGAACTTTTTAAATGGAAAACTGCAGGCAAACTGAGTTTACATCGCTTTTGTCTACAGTCTGAGAAACTGCCGATATCTATATCGGCAGTTTCTTTTTTTACCCTATATTACTCCATATACTTATCCACAAAATCCCATACCTTGTTCCAATACTTTTCCGGATCCACTAATTCAGCTTCACCATGCCCAGCACCCGGTATTATCAATTTATCTTTGTCTACGTTTGCTGCATTATATATGTCATCGAGCATGGAATAAGGGACGAATGAATCTTCTTCCCCATGGATGAATAACATGGGTGTTTTACTTTTGAGCACTTGTTTGACAGCTGATGCTTCATTTAAATCGTAGCCTGCACGCAGCTTGGTCACCGTGTTGGCTGCATTCATTACTGGGAATTTTGGCAATCCGAACAAATCATCAAGTTGATAGGTGAATACGTCCATTACCGAGGAATATCCGCAATCCTCTATGATCACTTTAACATTGGAAGGCAGCTTTTCCCCGGAGGTCATCATGACGGTTGCCCCTCCCATGGATATTCCGAACAATGCAATGTCCGCCTGGGGATCTTTATCAATAATTTGCTTGATCCATAAAAGCATATCTTTCCGATCATCCCAACCCATTCCAATGTAATCACCTTCGCTTTTTCCATGTCCGCGAAGATCAGGTGCCAGCACATTGTATCCATTTCCGTAGAAATTGCGTACCCACCGAATCATTTGTGTGTTATTGCCGGTATAACCATGAACGACAATAGCCCATTTATGGTCTTGGTTATTATTTTCATAAAGTTTAGCACTAAGTTTTAGTTGATCTGTAGAAACAATGCTCATCTCATCCGGTTGATGCTCTTTGGTAAATTCCGCATCCTCCAATTTACTGGATTGTGCCATTTCACCTGAAACGGCTTCAGATTGGGCAAGATGTGGGTTATCGCTTAAAAAATCTTTTTCCTTATCCGGATTTAAGGCGAAATTGTAAAAATAGTTTCCCGTAAATCCATACATAGCGACTAGAATAATAGGAATACATGTCGCAGCGATACTGAATTTCTTCATTCAAGAATCCCTCCAAAAATCCTGACCATCATTTATTAATAGTACAATATTTTGAAATGCTTGTGAAAAAATAGAATGGTACCTTGGGTAATTATCGATATCTTAAACTACTGTAATTCTTACTGAAGGGCAGGGAAGGTTGGATGCCGCCTTTTCTGGATAGTCCATCCATTTCATATGTTAAAATAAATATTATCTTACATTATCAATGGAGGAAGTTTTTATGAAGAAAACGCAAAAGGTTTTACTTATTAGTGGGATCTCTGCTGTTGCATTATTCGGGGTGGGGTTTGCTTCTTTTAAAATCATGGAGAACTCCAATGAGTACGAAAAAGCTCAACTGGAAATCGAAGCCAGGGAAGCGAAAGAACAAATGGAAAGAGAAAGTGAGGATGTAAAAATCAAAGCCCAAAGGGAAGCGAAAGCTAAAGCGGCGGAACTTGAAGCGAAAACAGCGATATATGATGGGCTCGAATTTGAAACAGGACTTGATGATGACTCAACCGAAACCGAAGTCATGGACGTCATGCATAAAATGACTCATCAAAAGGTTCGCTCGTAAGATAAATGGGGAGCTATACCGATGTCCCCTAAGATTATAGAAGAAGTTTATAAAATAGTGGAATCAAGTGATTTTCAGCATAAAGATAGATTGCTGGCCATCGCTGCCCGGTGGCGAGACTTTGATTTTAGCACGATCGTTCAGGACCACAACTTCTTTTGGGAAGACAAAGAAGGCACCGTTGGAAAAGCCCATGGTACATTAAGTCGGGCAGAAGAGGTTGAATTCATTGAAGTCAATTTTAAATGAGGGGGAAAGTACTGAAAATGCCAAAGGGCGAGTGGCAAGACCTGTTCAATAAAAAAATACTCAAACCTCCTGCAATTAGGCCGGTTCCTCAGGAGGTTGAGTATATTCGAACCTTTCACTCGATACAGGAGTTTTATTTCTTAATAATTAGTCTGCTGGACTCGTTCTCCTTGTTTACGGGAACGTCTTTTCCGACAGTGACCCTGCGAACGACGCGGTGCTGGTCCCCGTAATCGGCAATAGCGTAATGCTGCGTGGCTAGGTTATCCCAGATGACCACGTCCCCTTCACTCCATTGCCAACGCACGGTATTTTCTAAGCGCGTGACGTATGAATCGAAGATACTTAATAATCTTTCGGATTCACTTGTTGTATATCCTTCCACTCTTCCAGCAAAGCCACCTAATAACAAATGCCTTTTTCCGGTTTCTGCGTGCACGTGAACGACTGGATGCCTTGTTTTATAAATGGTCGACTCGAATATATCACGATATTTCTTTTTAACCTCATCATCATCAATGTTTTCGGTTTGTTTGAATTGAGCATAATCATATTCATTTGTATGGATTGCCCATAGTCCATCCGCTAATTTCTTCAATCCATCCGGCAGGTCTTCATATGCTTCATTGGTATTTGCCCAGACTGTATCGCCGCCAACATCAGGGATGGTTACACCTCTTAAAACAGAGTATTTAGGAACTTCTGGAACGAAAGTGACATCAGTATGCCAATGGTTTGCTTTAGCACCCTGTTCGGAGTCAAGTTCGAAAATATAGTTCGTATTGTCTTTGACGGGTACTGTAGGATGCGCATAAGGTTCACCCAATAGTTTGGCAAATGCTTCTTGACTGGCATCGTCCAAATGGTTTTGACCTTTGAAGAATACGACTTTATGATCGTTTAACGCTTGTTTGATTTCATTGAAAATAGCTGAATCCAAGTCTCCGCTTAATTGCACTCCTTGAATTTCCGCTCCAATCCTTCCTGATACAGGTACCACTTTTATTTGTTTGGTTTTTGTCTCCGTCATAATCAATCTCCTCCTGTAAGGTAAGTTCTTTATTTTTTAAAGGCTTCATCAATGTATTCATTGTGGATCTGATTTTTAAAATTAAATGATTTCTTGATATAACCCACATCAGCTAAAGTATCGATTGATTCTTGTTGTGCTTTGATGGCATCTTCGGTAAAGTAGATATTTGGTTCTTCAGCCGTTATTATTTTCTTGACCGTATCCACAGGCAATTTAGTTTCTTTAGAATAAATTTCAGATGCTTCATCTGGATTTTCAATTTGCCAATCGGCAGCTTTTTTATAAACCTTTAAATATGCCTCGACAATTTCAGGATGTGCTTTTGCAAATCCGTCACGTGCAATGATTGCACCAGGAGCTAATATTTTTCCTTTCACTTTAAGTGCGACAGCATTCCCTTTTTCAATATTATTAAGGTAATAAGGGTTCCAGATAGCCCAGGCGTCCAATTGTTTGGTTTCAAAAGCGGATTGAGCATCATCCGGTTGTAAATTGATGAGTTTAATATCTTCAGTCGTTAAACCATGTGCTTTCAATGCCTTGATTAAATAAACATGACCCGTTGTCCCCGAGGCAACACCGACCGTTTTTCCCTTTAAGTCTTCAATCTTCTTTATGTCTCCTTCTGGTTGAGCCAGGATCCTGACAGATGACTCACCTCTTCCTGTTTGTGCAATCACTTCAAATGGCAGATTCTTATCAATGCCAGCAATCAGTGCACCATCCCCTAAAAAGGACAGGTCAACCCGATTGGAAGCGAGGGATTCCAAAAGCGGGGGACCACTCGGGAATTCACTCCACTCGATTTGGGCATCCAGTTTAGAAAACTCTTCGTCGAACAATCCCTTTTCCTTTGCAATGACCAAGGGCCCCATCTTGCCATTTAAGGCAATATGGACTTTAAGTGAATCACTTTTCCCGGAAGCTGTACTGGCATCGGAATTACAGCCTGCCAGTACAGCGAGGCTTATGATGGCAAGTAGTATTGCGGTTAACTGGTTACGATATTCCTTCATGAATTCCCTCCTTTTTTTATTACACTTACCACATCTGGATAGTCAGATTAATGACAAAAAAGAGATTCAACGAAGAGTATGCAGGTTCACTCTTCATTGAATCTCCGGTAGTCCAGTTGATTCACATGACCTTTATTGAATTGGCTCCTTTGTGCATCGGGTTTGTGTATGATTGCATCTTAACAGCTGTTAGAATAATCTGTCAATTGCTTTTTTTAAAACTAATCCGATAAAAAAAGTTGGCATTAGGTGTTGATTATAAATAATCGATAAGTTAATATAAAATGAAATATTGAATCGACTAGTTAACTAGAGATTCAGCAAAGGGACAATATGTGCCTTATTGCTGGATCTCTTTTTTTTATTTGAGAAAGGGTGAGGATATTGGTAGCGACGTTAGAAATTAATCATGTAAGCAAAACATTTAAGGATGAGAATGAAAGTGTCCATGTTTTGAAAAATTTAAATCTGACCGTCAACAAAGGTGAGTTCGTCACCATCATTGGTCCGAGCGGCTGCGGGAAAAGCACATTATTAAAGTTGATTGCAGGACTTGATTCAGACTTTGATGGCGCGATCATAGCAGGGGATCATCCGGTTAGCGGTCCTTCTAAAGACCGTGGTTTCATTTTTCAGGAGCACCGATTATTTCCATGGCTAAACGTGGAGAAGAATATTGCAGGTAACCTTCCATTAAAAAAAACGGACATTAGAAAAAGGGTGGATGATTTGATTTCACTTGTTAAACTAAAAGGATTTGAAAAGGCGTATCCACGCCAATTATCCGGTGGAATGTCACAGCGTGTTGCCATTGCCAGGGCCTTATTACGTAATCCTGAAGTTTTATTGCTGGATGAGCCATTCGGTGCATTGGATGCATTCACA
The DNA here is from genome assembly GCF_018613325.1 of Bacillus sp. ISL-34. Taxonomy (GTDB): domain Bacteria; phylum Bacillota; class Bacilli; order Bacillales; family DSM-1321; genus Peribacillus. Next base: position 14,790 of record NZ_JAGGQJ010000001.1, read on the forward strand.
CGAACGCATCTTCAAGAGGCTTTACTAGAAATATGGGAGAGGAATAAGACAACGATGGTGCTTGTCACCCACGATATAGATGAATCCATCTTTTTATCGAGGAAAGTTGTCGTCATGGATGCAAAGCCTGGACGGATTAAAGCTATCGTTCCAATTGATTTGCCATATCCAAGAACTCGAACAAGCAAAGCGTTTCAGGAATTCAGATCCGTCATTTTAACCCAACTTGATCATCATCCTGAAGAAAGGGAAGATTGGAGCATTTAATTAAATTTTTGAAAAAAGGAAGGATGAAGAAAATGTCTACACAGACTGTTGCTCAAAACAAACCGCTTGTCATAAGGGAAACAACAAAACAATCCAAACTTGCCAAAACAGCATTGCGGGGTTCGGTCCTTCCCGTTGTCGTGTTGATTGCATGGCAATCATTAGGTTCAATAGGCATCCTGCCTGCCCAATTATTCTCATCACCTTTATTGATCGTCACCACATTCATTAATCTCGTTCAGTCAGGGGAAATGGGCATGCATTTACAAATCAGTTTAACGCGGGCTCTTCTTGGCTTTGCATTAGGTGGTTTTTTAGGCTTATTGCTAGGAGTCATCGTTGGCATGCAAAAAAAATCCGAAGAATATCTAAACCCAAGCATTCAAATGTTACGAACAGTGCCTTTACTTACGATTACCCCTTTATTCATTATGTGGTTCGGATTTGGCGAACTATCTAAAGTGCTGCTTATTGCTTTAGGTGCTTTTTTTCCTCTATATTTACAAACTTTTTTGGGCCTTCGGAATGTGGATAAAAAACTATACGATGTTGCCCGAATCTTAGAGTTCAGCCGAATGGAACAAATCACGAAGCTGATGATTCCTGCAGCATTGCCAAACATATTACTTGGTATCCGATTAGCCTTAAGTGCTGCTTGGATGTGCCTGGTCGTCGCTGAATTGTTAGGTGCGGATAGAGGGGTGGGCTTCATGATCCAGGATGCCCGTTCATTCATGCAAACGGATGTCGTATTCGTAGGCATCATCATTTTTGCCCTGGCTGGTAAAATCTCAGACTCGGTTGTCCGCTTTTTAGAAAATCATTTGCTGAAATGGCAAGATAGTTTCAAAGCCTAATTGAAAAAGGATGACCGCCGGGTGATGGTAGGTCATCCTTTTTCTTGTTTGGAATGTATGTTTAATCTATTTCTTTAAATAAGGGCAAATAAATGGTGAAAGATGTTCCTTTGTTCACTTCACTCTGTACCACGATTTTCCCTTTGTATTTTTGAACGATGGAGTAACAAACGGTCAGGCCGATACCAGTTCCCCTTTCTTTAAGCGAATAAAATGGGGTACCAAGTATTTCAAGCTGTTCTTTTGAGAGGCCTATTCCTGTATCCGTTATTCGTATTTTTGCCATGGTGCGTTCCTGCTCTGTTTCCACCTTGATGAATCCGGGTTTGTTCATTGACTCAATTCCATTTTTCATGATATTGACCAGTATCTGTTTTAGCTCGATCGGGTTCATGTTAATCTGCAGTTCGTCACGGAAATCCAGAAGAAAGCCTATGTTTCGATTATTGGCGAAACTGGTTAATAGATCGGAAATCTTTTGGATTTCATAATTTAAAGGAATGACCTGTACATTATCCGTTTGCGGTTTTGCCAATGACAAATAGTCATTGATTATCACTTGTGTATATTCAAGTTCTGTAAGCATGGTCTGTACATAAAATTTTTCCGTTTCATTCAATTCCTTCTCTTGATCTAATAACTGGGCAAACCCTTTCACGACTGTAATCGGATTACGTATTTCATGTGCAATGGTGGCAGCGAGCTGTCCGACTGAGTTCAATTGCTTGGCCTGCTGTATTTCCTTATGAAATGCATTAGTGGATTCCATCCTATTATTGGTTCCTATGAATACGAATACCAATATGATTTGTATGGCGATGAAATTAAGCGCGTTGCCGAAACTATCCAAAGCGACATATTCATAAGTGTATTGAAGATCCGTTTTTGAAATGAACAAGATGGAAGCAGGACCTAATATGATATTTAAAGTGGCGACAATATAAAACCCGAATTTATCAAAGAGAAAAATGGGAATCAAGGGTGCTATAGCAAATAAAGCCAGCATGATTGCAGTATCCGGGAATATCCAGAATTTGCTGTATAAATAAACAGTAATTAAGAAAATGAATAGGGTTTTATAAAAATTGACTTCTGTTTTTAAGAAAAATAACAGAGAAATTATCATCCCCGATATTAAAATGACCTGTAATGCCATCTCGTAGGGATTATCTTTCCAACTTATAGGTGATACAGAAATCCCAACTAATAGTAAAAAGGATATCATTGCCATGAATGCCTTCAGTATAAATCGGTGTTTGGTTTGATAATATTGGTAATTTTTTAACATAATTCCCCTTAGTATTAATATTCTGTTTGTTTAATAGTAATATGATACTAGTTTTTTGTAAATCAGAAAAAGATAGATTTTGTCATCGATAGTCTCTCTGCCTATACTTTAGAAATGGCAAGGTTCGGGTGGAATTTAGTACCGGAAGGGGAGGTCAAGGAGTTAAGGTATCCATTCTGTCCAGGCCCTCTTAGTATGTCAACATTGGCACACCTGATCTAATATATGAAATTTATCGGCTTTAGGTTTGGTTTATTATGGATATGAAAGGCTTGAATTTTTAATGAAAACGGTTAAAGACTTATTTAATAACGAAGTAAGGAGTTAAGTAAGTAATGAGAAGGATTTGAAAATACTTAATCATGTTCATTTAGGTGACTGTTTTTTTCTACTATTTCAAAATGTACATGCCGAGAAACTTTTTATATTTCCTTATTGGATTACCAGTATCCATGTTCAGCACATTTTTCATTTATGATTTCTTTAGAAAAAGAGGCTTTTAGCTTTTAATCATTAATCAAATAATTAAGCTGTCATTCTACTTTAGGCATAACAAATTAAATGAATGCCTTGGGGGTAATTCGTTTGATAGGATATTTTACCCGTTTTATCTAATATATCATTTCTTTACATAATATTTGCTGGAGATTCACATTCACCTCCTAAAATGATGGTAATAATAGGAGGGAGAGAGGGAAAATGAAAACGAATATAAAGAAATTCGGTTTTTGTATGATGAGTGCGGCCTTTATCTTGCAGGCTACTTCCATGGGGGCTACAGCTGCAAATGGAAGTCATTCCAATTCATCTATTTATGAGAAGAAAATCGTCAATATCGCACATCGGGGAGCTTCTGGTTATGCTCCTGAACATACCATTCCCGCTTATCAATTGGGAGAACAAATGAAAGGCGACTACATAGAAATCGATCTTCAGATGACCAAGGATGGAAGATTGATAGCAATGCATGATGAAAAGGTGGATCGTACAACGAATGGTACTGGTCTGGTGAAGGATTTAACGCTGGCAGAAATCAAGAAACTGGATGCCGGTACATGGTTCAATGAAAAAAATCCGCAATTGGCAAAAGAGGTATATGAAGGGTTAACGGTTCCCACTCTTGAAGAAGTCTTTAAGAAGTTCGGAAAGCAGGCCAATTACTATATCGAAACAAAGTCCCCTGAAGTATATCCAGGAATGGAAGAAGAACTTCTGCAGGTTCTGGAAGAATATAAAATGGTGGATTCAAAAGGCCGTACCAAGAATGTATTAATTCAATCGTTCAGTAAAGAAAGCCTTATGAAGGTTCATGACATGAATCCAAAGTTACCGCTTGTGCAACTTTTTTCTTATAAGAACCAAGCAACCATTTCCGATGAAGAATTGGAATCCATTAAGGAATATGCAATTGGCGTTGGCCCGAACTTCAATAAGGTAGACGGACAATATGTGAAGATGGTTCGCGAACATGACCTTCAATTCCATCCATATACAGTAAATGAAAGAGCGGATATGAAAAAGGCTCTTGAATGGGGGGCAACGGGGCTGTTTACGAATTATCCCGATGTATTCAATGAGGTACTAAGTGAGTATAAGCACAATAATAAAGGAAATATATAAAGTTACTAAATAAATGGTTTCATGGGTGAGCCCCGGTTTTCCGGGGATTTTTTTGTAATGAAGGATATGTATTCTTGGGAAACTCAGGTGTTCATAGGCTTAGTAGTCTTTTTTGGCGGGTATATCAAATGTATTAAGAATATTTTAGGAGGTTGAATATGAAGGCTGTAACTTTTCAAGGAGCAAAGGATATACAGGTAAAACAAGTTGAAGATCCGAAACTTCAGCAAAAGGATGATATCATCGTCCGAGTGACTTCAACGGCCATTTGCGGGTCCGACCTCCATATATATCAGGGTGCTTTGCCGACGCATAAGGATTACGTCATTGGCCATGAACCGATGGGCATCGTCGAAGAAGTGGGTCCGGAAGTAACGAAGGTGAAAAAAGGGGACAGGGTTGTCCTGCCTTTCAACATTTCTTGTGGGCACTGTTATTATTGTGAACATGATATGGAGAGTCAATGTGATAATTCAAACCCCAATGAAGCTGTGGATACAGGCGGGTACTTTGGTTTTACAGAACGATATGGGAACTATCCAGGCGGGCAGGCAGAATATTTAAGGGTCCCATATGGAAACTTCATGCCGTTTGTCATCCCAGAGTCATGTGAACTTGAAGATGAGGCGCTTTTGTTCATGTCCGATGTGCTGCCAACAGCATATTGGAGTGTAGAGAACGCTGGCGTCAAGAAAAATGATACGGTAGCGGTATTGGGCTGTGGGCCGATTGGCTTGATGGCTCAGAAGTTCGCTTGGATGAAAGGAGCAAAAAGGGTCATTGCCATCGACAATCTTCCTTATAGACTCAATAGGGCAAAACAGATGAATAAGGTTGAGGCGTATAACTTCGATGAATATAATGATATGGGCAGCTACATTAAGGAAATCACTTCAGGCGGGGCCGATGTGGTCATAGATTGTGTGGGAATGGATGGCAAGAAATCAACGATAGAGGCAATTGAGCAAAAGCTGAAACTTCAGGGTGGAACGTTAAGTGCTATCGAGATCGCACTTAACGCCGTACGTAAATTCGGCACGATTCAACTGACTGGCGTATACGGATCCAAATATAATATGTTCCCATTAGGTAATTTATTTGAGAGGAACATTAACCTGAAAATGGGACAAGCACCGGTCATTCACTACATGCCCAAGCTTTTTGATAAAATCACGGCTGGAGAGTTCGACCCCACGGAAATCATATCCCATAAAGTCCCTCTCGAAAAAGCGAGTGAAGCCTATCAAATCTTTAACGATCACGAAGATGAATGTATTAAAGTGGTGTTAAAGCCATAATGTGATAGCGTGAAAGGATACAAAAAAACAGCTAACTGTTGAATATCAACGGTTAGCTGTTTTTTATTTTTCTTAGCCCTGCTTAGCCTTTCTCCCAAAAACCGTCCACAATAAATAAATCAATAATGATACTACTTGCATTTGTTAAGCGGGGCTTTTAAGCTGAATAATAAGTTTGAACAATGTGTAGGAAATTGTTGAAAATCAAAGAGTATAGGAGTACAGCTAACAAACAGATGCTTTGAAGGAGATTAATTTTAAATTTATTAATAGTAAAGTCCAACAATATCCATACAAGTATTCGTTATAAGATGTGTTAATAGATAACAATTGGTTGGATTAAATTAATGGAGGAAAGTTATGGGGAATACAGAAGATATATGTTCTATTTTGGTAGATGGGGATAAAGAAACTGTTTGGAATGCTATTACTAATGAGTATAAGCTCTCACAATGATATGTTCCGGGTTTTCCTTGGAAAATCCCCAACCTGAATGTAGGGGAGAATGTAACTTTTACATTAATGCCTAGTGTTCATAATAATCTAACAGAGAAGCTTCTTATGTCCTTTATATTAGATGAGGAAATAAATGGAATAAGAGTTACAATGAATTCGGGAGGCTTCAATCAGTCGTTAGCAAATTTGAAAGCCTTGATAGAGGGGAAGGGAATACCCTACATCTAATGAAATATTTGTTTTAGTTCAATTATTGAGGTTACTGAGGCAACCTTCTTCTTGTGGAACTATCGGGGTAGCATTCCTTTAATAACTGAAAATGAGGTTTGAACGAAAAAAGACCTATTGATAAGATGAATGTGTCTCAAGCTGGCCAGCTAAAAGGACCAAAACATCTATTTGGAGGCCTCACAATGAATTATAGCCAAAATCCTAAAATCTCTCAAATTACTTCTGAAATCTTAATTGTCGGAGTAGACACCGCAAAACACAATCATGTTGTGAGAGCCGCCGTGCATAAATGATTTAGTAGGCGCTTCAGTGTCTAAGAAGGAGCAGGGAGTATAATTCTATTAAATTCCTTCGTTCTATTCGTTTCAGATTACTTGTAAAAAGCCGATAATTCCTACGTAGGAATCATCGGCATTATTCATTCAGAACTATGTGTATTCTGCGTTGGTTAGTAGAGAGGGTACAGTCAAAGCGGTACCCCTAGTGTAAGTGATTACATGGAGAATGAACATACCTTCAATTATAATCATGTGAAGTCTGTTCTTACCTCAATAGGTTTTTTCACAATACCCCAAAAACAAAGAGCCGCACATCCGGCAATAATTCCACCCGAAATAAATGCTAATGTGTAAGAACCGGTAGTGTCCACAATCATACCTGCTACAATTGGGGAGAATGCACCGCCAAAGTAACCACCAAAACTCATAATTGCACTAGTAGATGCCACGACAGAAGTAGGTGAAACGTCCGCAGCAAGGGCCCAAGATCCACCTGTAATTGATGAAATAAAGCAGATTGCGAGAGTCATTAAGGCAACGGTGAAAATGATACTATGAACAAACGGAAGTATCACGACAACAACAGCTGTCAATATAGCACTTGTTGAAATTAAGATGCGTTTTGAATTCATTGGAGAGGCCATACCACGATCCACCATTTTCTTCGTTAAATATCCACCAAATATGTTGCCAAAAACACCACCTAAATATGGAATGCTTGCGTAGACACCTAGCTCAGTTAAAGATATATGATAGGTCTCAATTAAATAGAGTGGTAAGAAGACCAGGAATATATTCCAAATCCAAATTGTACAAAAGTAACCTAATATCAACCCCCACATCGTTCGATATGTAAAGAGGGCTCCCCATTTAATTTTCGCAGTTTTCTCTTTTTCATTTTCTTCTTCATGATCAGATGAAATGTAATTCAGTTCTTCCTCAGTAAGTTTGCGGCTCTTCTCAGGGCTACGGTAAAAGATGAGAAAAATAACCCCGAAGATTATACCAATTAAACCGGTCGCGAAAAATAACCCCCTCCATCCAAAGGTAACCATTAAGAAAATAAGAATCGGTGGAGAAATTGCTGGTCCCCATTTGGAGGCAGAATCCCAGAATCCCGTAGCCAAACCTCTTTCTTTTTTTGGAAACCATTCGGAAGTAATTTTCGCACCTGTCGGCCAAGTTGGGGCCTCCCCAATTCCAAGGAAGATCCTAGCAATAATAAACATGACTAACGTATTCGCCATTCCTGTTAAAGCTGTGGCAACACTCCATAAAATGATTGCAACAAAATATACTCTTTTTGCTCCATACTTATCAATAAGCCACCCTGCGGGAAGTTGCATGGACGCATAGACCCAGGAAAAAATCGCTCCTAACAGACCTATATCTGTCTTTGAGAAACCTAAATCTTTCATAATTTCTGGTGTCGCAATTGATAAATTAGTGCGATCAAGATAGTTAATTATCCCGCCTATTAAGAGCCAACAAACAATCGTCCAACGGAATTTTTTCGTCGTTTCTAACGGATATTGCATTTGATTAGTATTCGATGCAATTTTCAAAGTCTTACCCCTTTCCCTTTACAAGGGTTCACGATAACAAAACGGAAATTTTGTACGTTAGCAAATTTGAATAGGGAAAATGATCATTTTATGTGCACTAAGAACGAATAACGGTAACTTGTTAAATTGATATTACTTTGTTTTTTTGAGAATGAGTTCAGCTTCTTGAAATAGTGATTTGAATTGAAGTTTAAGAACGTTTAAGCCCCAAAAACTCTTGTTATTGATACGTTCCTTTTATTTCAACATTTATAGCCTTAAGTACAATTTTTCCGAAATGTTGTCTGTATAGCGCCATTTGGGATTCAAATTCAAATCAATATCTCCAGTGGTATTAAATAAGGTGACCACTGAAGGGATGATGCCGTGAAACTTCATTCACTTTACTTCCTTTCAATCATGAGATCATTTAGCAAATTCTTATAGGTATTACCGCTTGTTAATCATTTTAACTAACCTTTAATAAAGACTGTTTTTATAGCCGTGTAGAATTCCTTCGCAGCTTCCCCTTGTTCACGTGATCCAGTACTAGATGCTTTCATGCCTCCAAATGGTGCTTGAAGTTCAACTCCTGCACTTTCTGCATTGATCCGAACGAGACCTGCATCAATGTCATCAATGAATTCAAGCAAAGAGCTTATATTAGATGTGAAAATGGATGCACTCAATCCATACTTTGTATGATTAGCTATTTCAATGGCTTCTTCTAAGTCTGTGGCTCGAAGGAGGGCAATAACTGGACCAAAGATTTCTTCCTGGGCTATTTTCATATTTGATTTTACAGCTCCAAAAATAGCTGGAGAAACATAAAAACCTTTTTCAAATTCTCCACCTGTTAATGTCTCCCCGCCAGTTATGAGAGTAGCGCCTTCTTCTTTTCCAAGTTCAATATATTTTCTTACTGTATTAAATTGGCTTTCACTTGCACATGGACCCATCCAGATACCTTCTTTTAGACCATTTCCTACAGTAATTTTCTTCGTGTCTTGAACCAATTTTTCTACAAAAGCATCGTAAATTGGACTCTCTACAATTACCCGACTTGTGGCGGTACATTTTTGACCAGTTGAGCGGAAAGCACCACTTATCACGCCTTCTACCGCTACTTCTAAATCGGCATCTTTAGTGATAATTACTGGGTTTTTCCCACCCATCTCTAATTGAAATTTAATACCGCGTGCAGCAGCGGATTTTGCCACACCTTCACCAACAGTTTCTGAACCAGTAAACGTGATGGCATTTAATAGAGGGTGATCAATTAAAGATTGTCCGATTACTGATCCAGAACCTGTAATGAAATTCAATACTCCCTCAGGAAGTCCCGCTTTAGCAAAGCATTCCACCACTTTCGCCGCCGTTACCGCTGCTTCAGTTGCTGGTTTAAACACGACTGTATTACCATACACGAGAGCAGGTGCAATTTTCCAAATTGGAATAGCGACAGGGAAGTTCCAAGGCGTAATGACACCGACAACACCAATTGGTGTTCGTTTTGTAAACATAAGGGCATCCTTATCAGAAGAAGGAATGACGTCACCATCCTTTCTCACTCCTTCACCAGCATAGTAACGAAGGATTGCGATGCCACGCGCTGTTTCTCCTTTTGCCTCAGGAAGTGTTTTCCCCATTTCCTTTGTCATGGTTTCAGCAATCTCGTTCAAGTTCTCCTCAAGAATGTTGGCTATAATAAATAAAAATTGGCCTCTTTCTGCCTGCCCCATTTTTCTCCACGCTTTTTTTGCTTGATGCGCTGCTTTGACTGCCTTTTCTAAATCTTCTTTTGTTGATTTTTGAATATGACCTACTATCTCGTTTTTGTTAGCGGGATTAATGCTTGCTTCTACTTGTTCATTTAAGCCAGTTACCCATTCGCCATTTATATAATTTAAATATGTTTTTGCTTTTGTACTTACAGTCATGCTAACACCCTTTCTTGAAAAATAGTGAATGGGTACAAATTATTAAAGCCCAATGTACCCATTCAGATAGATTTTTTATGTTTTTAAAAAATTAAACACTTACTTGTTTAGAATAATTAAAAGCCTCTTCTAATTTTTGATAGTGTTCTTTACTCAATGGTAAGCGAGGCGGACGTGTAGGACCTACTGGTTTACCAGCTAATTCCATCATATATTTAATAGATTGAACTAGTTGAGGACTAGCATCATAACGGAAAAGAGGTAAAAGATGCTTATAAAGCTCAAGTGCTTCCTTTACTTTTCCTTCTCTTGCTAACTGGAATAATTCTACACCTTCTTTTGGTAAAGCATTTGGAACTCCAGAAATCCAACCAGTAGCTCCAACCAACGCTCCTTCAAGAGCAAGATCATCTACCCCAACCATTACTTCAAGATTGGTTTTTTCTAGAATTTCTTGCATACGACGTACATCACCTGAAAACTCTTTGACGCCAACTACATTTTCAAATTTCGAAATTTCAGCTAGTAAATCAGGAGTTAAATCAGTTGGATAATCTTTTGGATTATTATAAGCAATAATTGGTAGACCAATCTCAGATAGTGCTCTATAGTGTTCGATAATTTCATTTTCTAGAGGCTTATAGTTGATTGGAGGTAAAGCCATAATACCTGCTGCACCATGTTCTTTTGCATGTTGTACCCATTTAACAGATTGAGCAGTTGAAGGTGCACCTGAACCGACTACAACCGGAACTCGACCATTAGCCGCTTTGATTACAGTTTCTATTAATTTTGCTCTTTCTTCGCCTGTAAGAGTAGCATATTCTCCTAAAGAACCCCCTGGAACAAGCCCATCTACTCCTTGTTCAATTAACCAATTACATAATTCTGTCAATCTATCATAATCAACCTGATAATCCTCAGTAAAAGGGGTAACGAGCGCTACATAAACTCCATTAAATTTTGTCATAATAAACTCCTCCTAATTTAATCTTTTTTTTAAATATACTTTTTTTACTAAAGTTTTCACTAAAATTGAAGTGGAGCTTCATTTTTTAGTGTTGCCACATGGGTTTGTGAATATCGTGATCTTCTGGATAATCTTCAGTAAAAGGGGGGACTTGCATGAAATTCAAAGAGTTTTGCCATAATAACATCCTCCTAATTTAATCTTTTTTGAAAACACACTTTTTCTTCAGTGAAATTTTTTTGATAAAATTGAAGTATCACTTCATTTATTGATGATGTTATCACACTGATTACACTTTGTAAACAGAATTTTCTGAATTTAACTTTTTTAATTTAGAAGTAAAGGGGTCCTAGGTGGGGGATTATGCTGAGTTAATCAGTAATCCACTTGATTTCGAATAATATATTAAGTACGATTAATGAAATTAACGTAATACTTTAATTGCTAAGCAAAAGAGAGTTTTACTCACTATGACCCGTGTGGAACATAAATTTCTAGTATATATAGGTTAAAGGTGGATAAAGAATGGACGATTCAATAGGAGTTAAAATAAAAAAATTGCGCAAAGATCGAAAATTGACATTAAAACAAGTATCTGATAAAACCAATCTTTCTATTAGTTTTTTATCACAAGTAGAACGTTTAAAGTCATCTATTACACTTGAATCGTTAAAAAGGGTTTCTGAAGCCCTTGATGTCAATCCAAGCTACTTTTTTTCTGATCCAGAAAAAAAGACTAAATCTACCGTTATACGAAATGCTTTAAATGATTTAAACAATAGACCGAATAGTTTTATTTATAAAGATTTAACTAGTAATATAGAAAATCCACTTTTTACTCCTTTTTTAGTCATGCTGAAACCGGGTGATAATAAGGGAAGTTCTTATTCACATAAAGGACAAGAGTTTCTTTATGTTTTAGAAGGCACTCTTACTATTTTAATGGACGATGAAGAATATGATTTGTATCCATCTGATTGTATGTATTTAGACTCGACTACCCCTCATAATTGGATGAATAAAACAGGTTCCGATGTGAAGTTTCTATGCATTTCATCTATCACTATTTAATATTCAGAAGTCGGCTCTGATGTAAAAAACTTCAGAACATACCGTACTATTAAACTAGAGAGAATGTGTATCGGTATAAAAAGACCTGTAGACTTCAAATGGGAACATCATCAGTCCAACTAGAGTGACATAGAAGCGATTCTTATGATTAATATGAGCAGGCTCACCAAGGGGTGAGGTCTGCTCAAAATCACAGTGCATTCAGTGATGAACTGTTTGGCATCGCATCATAACCCGTAACAGGAAATTCATGTCACCCGTGTTAATGAATTATCCTTGTGCCTGGTAGAGATTTCCCCAAAGCTTGTTCATTTCCTGGATTGAATTGGATTGCAGATTGTTGGCGAGCGATGCGGACATTTTGTATTGCTTGTTGCAGTTCTTGATCAATTGTTTTCAATCCTTTTCCGGCATGTTTGGTGATTGAGAGGCCTGCAGTTGTTCCTTGGGCCATGGCAATTTTACCGCTTTCAATACCTGTTATATTACCGGCTACAAATAGCCCATCGAGAGGGGTTTCCATCGCCTCTGAATGGTGGGGCACATGGCCACCAAGTTCAGGAACGTATTGAAATGGACACCCGGCAACGGCAGCAAGCTCTGTCAGTGGATATAACCCACCTGCTATACAGACAAAATCTGCCTCGTGAATTGTTTCTGATCCAGCAACAACATTGCCATTAACATCTATATCGGCGATACGAACTCCTTCTACTTGATCTTTACCGATAATTTCGAGTGCAGCTTTACGAAGTTGGAGGGGAGTACCGTTTACTTTCATGCCGTTTTTTGGATAAAATTTCAACCCGATTTTTCTGATCCAGTCATTTTTCATGAACCCGCTCCCGATTCGTAATAGCGGTGATGGAGCGAGATGAGCCGCTTTTAAGAGCGATTTCATAACTTCCTCAGGTTCACCCGCTTTTTGGCTAAGGGCACTTTTTTCTGGGAGAACAACTCGATTAATCGTTATGCCAGCTAATTGTAATTCATTTAAAATCGCAAATGCTAAAATATTCGCTCCGATAATGATACCCTTTTTGCCAACTTGAATGCGATGAACGTTTGTCATTACTTGAGCCGCACCGATGGACATTACACCGGGAAGGGTCCAACCGGGTAGTGGGATAGGGTACTCGGCTGCTCCGGTGGCCACTAGTACAAATGGTGCTTCTAGCGTACCTAGGCTCGTATGCACATTCCATAGGTGATTTTCTTTCTCTAAGTTGTAAACAGATACACCACAACGGATATCGACCAATAACTTTTTCGCTTCTTGATGAAGGCGTTCGGATTCTTTAATGCCATTCCACCATTCTCCAGAAGCTTCTTGATGAAGTTGTCCGAGCAATCTGCCGCCTGGCTTTATAAATTCATCAATAACTGTCACTTTGAGTCCAGAGCCTGCACAGGCAATAGCTCCTGATAATCCTGCTGGTCCTCCTCCAATCACAATTACATCAATCATCGTTGTTCCACCATCCTTCTTATAATATTTGGATGCTGTTTTCCGCTTTCAACGACCATATCTTTTTCTACAACCGTTAAGCAGGCTCTGACGTTGACTTGATCATTTACAGTTACACGGCACTCCAGACAGTGGCCGATGTTGCAGTAAATACCCCTAGGTGTTCCATTATCTTCATGAACGCGCAGTTTTCTTATTCCATTTGCTAAAAGAGCAGCAGCAACTGTTTCATTTTCAAACGCTTCATATGTAACTCCATCAAATTGAAAAGAAATACGTTCACTATCATCTAAATTCCCTAAAATAGGATGATTTACTATTCTAGTCATTGATTTTCACCTACTGTTCCAAATGTCACCGGTCGAATAGGTGGCTGGTATTTTAACGGAATTTCACCAGGTGAAACATTAGGAATGATACTCTCGATAATCCTATCTATTGTCGGCCTGCACGTGCGGCCTCCACAAAAGCCCATTCCAGCTCTCGTTCTTAATTTTAATTCTCTTGCTGTGCATTTATGTTCATTTGCTGTTGACTGAAGATGTCCGAAAGTAACTTCCTCACAACGGCAAATAACGATGCTCTCTTTGTTAGCCATTTGTATTCCTCCCTCATTTTCTTATATGAAGGATATTATGCAAAAAACGTGCCAACTTAACGACGCAAGAGGATTAATTTAAGCCAAGTCGCTTCAATCGATTGTATAAAGTAGTTCTTGTAATACCGAGTTGTTTAGCGCATTCTAATTTATTTCCATCCAAAATCTGTAACGCTCTTTCAATTACTTTTTTCTCGTGTTGATCCATTTCCTCTTGTAGAGTTTTAATAACGAAGTCATTTTCTTTAAGTGCATTAGATGCAATCGTGGGGGTGTTATCAAAGCTGATATTATTTGTATGAAAGGGCAAATAATCTCTTATTATTACGCCATCTGTCGCAAATACGATAAGCCGTTCCACAACATTGCGAAGTTCGCGAATATTTCCAGGCCAATCATAACGAAGAAGTTCATGGATTACTTCTGGAGGAAATTCATGAACCGGACGCTGATAACTCAATGAAAAATCGTTTAAAAAATAATGGGTTAATTCGATAATATCCTCTTTCCTCTCTCTTAAAGGAGGGATGTGCAGACTGACTACATTCAAGCGATAATATAAATCTTCACGAAACTTCCCTTCTTCCATTAATTCTTGTAAATCACGATTTGTGGCAGCAATGATACGGAAGTCTATATCGATTTCTTTTTCTCCACCGACACGATAATATTTCCGCTCCTGTATTACGCGTAGAAGCTTTACTTGTATATCGAGCGGCATATCGCCTACTTCATCAAGAAATAATGTACCTCCTTTTGCCAGTTCTATTTTTCCTTTTTTTCCTTTAGGGTTAGCGCCGGAGAAGGCGCCTCGCTCATACCCGAATAATTCACTTTCAAATAAAGACTCTGGTATCGCGCCACAGTTAATTGAAATAAAAGGTGCGTGTGGTTCTTCACTCGCTTCATGAATAACTTTAGCAAATACCTCTTTTCCGACACCGCTTTCGCCCAGTATTAAAACCGTTGATTTAACAGAACACACTTTTCTAGCTAAATTCACTGTTTTTTGAAGGGCAACACTCTTTCCTTTAATGGAATTAAAGGGATCAGACGAGTCTTTATACTTTGCTACTTCTTGTTCTAAACGGTGTACTTCGTTGGACATATTAAATAATTTTTCATTAAGCACGACTTGATTCGTGACATCCGTTTCTGAAACGACTGCACCGATAATCTGCCCATTAATATAAACTGGGTTAGCGTTAATTAAAACAAACAAATCGGACCGAGGCTGATGGTACTGGCCTACAATACTTTTCCCTTCATGCAATGATTGCAAGATTATTAGGTTATTATAGTCAAAAAAATCGGTAATCGGTCGGCCAATTATATCTTGATTGTTGACTGAGAAAATTTTTTCTGCACCTTCTGTCCATGTACAAACGCGCTCCTTGTCATCAATGACTGTGACGGAGGCGTCCGTCGTTTGAATGACAGTTTCATAAAAGGCCTTTAATTGATAGTAAGAGTTATAAAGAAAATTGAGAATTTGTACGGCTGTTATATAGCCTATTGGATTTTTGTTTGTATCAAGAATAACAGCTGTGGAATGATGACTAAACGCCTGAATCAAGTTGATGAACGAATCATCCTCATAAACAACCTTGCATGGAAGCTCATGTGTTTTTGCTGTTGAACAATAATAAAATTCACCGTTTTTCTCTTCAATGTGGTCCTTATCGAACGGTGTATCCATTAGCAGACGTTTTATTATTTCTTTCACTGACGGTAATGAAAATAACATGATACCCTCCCGGACTGTAAAAAAATATTAACACTGTGAAAAAAATTATACACTTATTTTTAAAACATTCAAAAAATTTTTACAATTATTCCGCATATAAGGCAGTAGAACCATAACCTCTAGAAATCGAGGGGCCTAATCAGGAATAACTGTCCATAAGTGCCTGATTATAGGAACAAAGATTAATAGTGCCACGTCTCTAAAAGCTATCGCTTTTCTTTGTTGCTTTCTCCCCACGAGGTCTCTCTAACAATCAGTAGAGATGGAATAATTACCCATAGTAAAGCTTCACTCTAGTTGGCACACTAATTGCTTCGTTAGATAATGAAGCCATTTCGTCGAGGGGAGGAATGTTATGTGAAACACTGTGACGTTTTAGTGATTGGTGGGGGAATAATTGGTTGTTCAATTGCCTACTATGCTTCTAAATACGGAAGAGACGTAACGATAATTGAAAAAGGGGAATTTGTCAGTGGCACGTCGTCACGATGTGACGGCAATATTTTGGCTATTGATAAAGATCCAGGTTTTGATAGTCAGATGTCGTTGGTTAGTCAGAATTTAGTGGATGAATTAAGCAGGGAGTTGGAGCATTCTTTTGAATATCGGGCCCCGGGGAGCATCCTAGTTTGTGAGTCAGAAGAGGAGATGGAAGCGGCTCAGAAATGGGTTGACCGTCAAAAAGAAGCTGGCTTACCATTCCGAATGCTTGATCGGCAGGATATCCGGCAGGATTCTCCCTTTTTTGCAGATGATTTATTTGGCGGTTTGGAATGTGCCACTGATTCCACGGTTAATCCTTATCTTCTAGCTTTTTCACTTCTTGAGGAAGCAAAAAAACTAGGTGCTAAAACCTTGAAACATACCGAAGTAAAACAAATGAAAAAAGAAGAAAGTGGTTCATTTACTGTAGAAACGACAAACGGAGTTTTTACCGCGGATCATGTCGTTAATGCGGCAGGGGTATGGGCGCCTCGAATAGGAGGGATGCTTGATCTTTCAATTCCGATTGAACCGAGAAAAGGCCATATTATCGTTGCTTCAAGGCAACAACATGTTGGATCTCGAAAAGTAATGGAGTTTGGTTACTTAATTTCAAAGTTTGGTGGAAAGCGTCGCGTCGATCCACTAACTGAAAAATACGGAGTAGCCCTTGTCTTTGAACCAACTGAAAGCCAAAATTTTTTAATCGGAAGCAGCAGGGAATTCGTTGGCTTTAATACGAAAATAAACAATGAAGTCATCAAATGTATCGCTAACCGAGCAATACGCTTTTATCCAAAAATGGCGGATATGATGGTGATTCGCTCGTACGCAGGGTTACGACCGTGGACGGAAGACCATTTGCCAATCGTTTCCCGGGTGGAGCAAGTTCCAAATTATTATATTGCGGCCGGTCATGAAGGTGACGGAATCAGCCTGGCGGCAGTGACAGGGAAAATAGTGGAAGAACTAATTAATGAAAAAGAAACGTCTATTCCCGTTGAACCGATTAGCTTTAACCGTTTTAAAGAGAGGGTGTTGAGCAGATGAAGGCACAAAGAGTCTTTACAACAATTGATACACATACAGGAGGGAATCCAACGAGGACGCTAATTAACGGTCTCCCGAAACTCGTTGGAAAAACCATGTCAGAAAAGATGCTCCATATGAAAAAGGAGTATGACTGGATTCGCAAGCATTTAATGAACGAACCACGTGGCCATGATGTCATGTCTGGCGCTTTGTTAACGGATCCGTGCCATCCGGAAGCGGATATTGGCGTGATTTACATAGAGACGGGTGGATATTTGCCAATGTGTGGACATGACACAATTGGTGTGTGTACTGCTCTAGTTGAATCGGGATTGATACCAGTTAAGGAACCGGTCACTTCGTTAAAATTGGATACGCCTGCTGGACTCGTTGAAGTGGATATTTCCGTAGAAAATGGAAAGGCGAAAGAAGTATCTTTTTGTAATATCCCAGCGTTTCTATTAAAAAGCGTTTCCGTTGATATTGAGGGACTAGGATGTATAGATGCTGATATTGCGTATGGTGGCAATTTTTACGCAATCATCGACGCTAAATCGATTGGATTGGATTTAATTCCAGAGAATGCTTCCAACATTATTGAAAAAGCGATTAACATTAGAAATACCATTAATGAAAAAACTGAAATTGTTCACCCGCAATATACATTTATCCGAGGGTTAACACATGTTGAGTTCTTTACCGAACCGACCCATGAGGAAGCAGATGTGAAAAATACAGTTGTTGTTCCTCCAGGAGGAATCGACCGCTCTCCATGTGGAACTGGCACTTCTGCTAAATTGGCAGTTCTATATGCTAAGCAAGAAATTTCAATTGGGGAAGAATTTGTTCATGAAAGCATTGTCGGATCCCTATTTAGAGGGAGCGTACTGGAAATAACGGATGTAGAAGGCATCGAGGCTGTAGTGACCAAAATTTCGGGGTCAGCTTGGCTGATGGGAATGCATCGGTTCTTCTACCACGAAGAAGATCCGCTCAAGGAAGGGTTTCTACTCATTCCCCCGATGGAACATGAAATGGAGGACGTGAAATGAAGATTCAAAAGGTATATTCAACCACAGATGTACATGTAGCCGGTGAGGCGTTCCGGGTTATCAAAGATGTGCCATTCATTCATTATCAGAATTTGGAACAATTAAATGAACAGTTTCCGCAGGTTTTTGCAGAAGAAATCAACCTTTTATTGAATGAACCGCGCGGATTTGCAGGCTTAAATGGCTGTCTTGTTGTTCCGCCGTTTATTCGAGAAGCAGATGCCTCAGTGTTATTTTTCAATCATGAAGGAACGGTTCCCCTTCATTACGGTGGCATCGTTGCTGTGATTACAACTTTACTGGAATGTGGCCATATGAAACCAAGGGCGTCAGGTGAATACAAAATCGAAACGGTCAGTGGTGTGATTTTGGTTACCACTATTATGGAGAAGGATGAAGTGGTTTCAGTGGTGATTGAAAGTGAACCGTGTCAAGTAGTCCAGACAAACATCCCATTGTCTTATTCGCATTTAAATACAAAGTTTTCTCTCGTGAAAGCTGATCAGTTATATGCAGTGTTTGATAAACGTGATATGTCTGCAGAGATTCTTGTCGAGGAACTTTCTGAATTGAAGAGATGGGGGCAAACAGTGTTTCAGGCTCTCGAGTCAAAATTCCCTGTAAAAGGTGCCATCTTAATGGATGATTCTCATCTAGAAGAGGGACGAATTAAAACGATCACTTTCCGTGAGGACAAGTATATTGTTCGTTCTCCTGGCTTCGGATCGACGATGGCATGTTATACAAGCTTACATTCTAAAGGTGGATTGTCTATGGAAGAACCATTCGTAAATGAAAGTATTTTTGAAAGCTCTTTGACAGTACTAGTAGCCAAACAAACAGAGAGTGGATACAAGTTCACTTTGACAAGCCGCGGCTTCATTACAGGTATGCAGTTATTTGTATTGGACCCAACTGATCCCCTGCCTGCTGGATTTTTATTGAAATAATTGAAAAGAGCAAATAATACTCCATTTAAACTCGCTGCAGAAAACATTATAGCGCACAAACTGGTGAATCGCTTAAAGCAGACACAATCTGGATTAATAATTGCAACATAGAAGACTGCAGTCATTCAATGGTTATATACCATTGAAATGGGCTCTTATAAATTTAAAATAAGAGTATTCATAGTTGCCTAGTTGTTGTTTTAAGGAGGCTGTTTAATATAGCTATCAAACAGAGCTTATTGATTATGGGAGTGCCCACCTTTTTAATTGGTGTAGAGAACCACTCTTATAATTAAATATTACAAGAGTGTATAATCTATTATTTTAATACAGAGAGACTTTTGGACCGAAAATAAACTACCATCCCAGAACTACAATATTTACAAGAATTGAACTCTTTCAAATAGCATTGTCTAGTTGCATTTGAAGAATAGAGAGTTTCAGAATTTTCATTAAATATACAAGTATAATATTGGGGGGATTGGATGGAGAAAATAGTAGAATGGTTAGTTGGACAAGTGTGGAGTCTCGGATTGGTCGTCTTTGCACTAGGAGCAGGGTTATTTTTCTCGATTGCCACTCGATTTTTACAAATACGATATTTTAAAGAAATGATTAAATTGCTGTTCGAAGGCAAGAGCTCAGATACAGGAGTATCATCTTTTCAGGCTTTTTGTATGGCTCTGGCAGGACGTGTAGGAATTGGGAATATAGCAGGTGTGGCTACGGCCATTGCCTTTGGAGGTCCAGGGGCGATTTTCTGGATGTGGGTAATGGCAATATTAGGAGGGGCTAGTGCCTTTATAGAATCCACTCTTGCCCAAGTATATAAAAGTAAAGTAGGAAATGAATACCGAGGAGGTACACCCTATTTTATTGAAAAGGGATTAAAGATAAAGTGGTTTGCTGTGTTGGTCGCTATCGTTGTCACAATTTCCTATGGATTTTTATTGCCAGGCATACAATCAAGTACTATTGCGGTTGGATTTGAAAATACATCTGGTATAAATAAGAGTATCACCGGAGTTTTATTAGTTGTCTTGCTTGCAACGATTATTTTTGGTGGTGTTAAGCGGATTGCTAATGTCGCAGATAAAATAGTTCCTTTTATGGCAATGGGATATGTGGTAGTTACATTCATCATTTTATTTGCGAATATTACGAAGGTTCCTGATATGTTTTCTCTTATCTTCTCGAGCGCATTTGGCACGAATCAGGCTTTTGGGGGCATCATCGGTGCAGCTATTGCGTGGGGAGTCAAGAGGGCGGTCTTCTCTAACGTTGCTGGTGTTGGTGAAGGAACATACAGTTCTGCAGCTGCTGAAGTTTCACATCCTGCCAAGCAAGGATTAGTTCAAGCCTTTTCTGTCTATATCGATACGATTGTTGTATGTACTGCGACGGCTCTAATGATTCTTGTAACGGGCATGTATAGCGTTACACCAGAAGGAAAAGAACCAATTGTTGAAACAATGGGTAATATTGAAGCTGGACCAATCTATACTCAGGAAGCTGTAGAAACTGTTCTACCAGGATTTGGTTCTGCATTTGTTTCCATAGCCATCTTTTTCTTCGCTTTCACCACCTTGATGGCCTATTATTATATTGCCGAAACGACCCTTGTTTATCTTGATAAAAAACTAAAGTTTCAGTGGTTGAAAACAGTCCTGAAAATTGCATTTTTAGTAATGGTGTACATTGGAAGCGTCGAATCAGCATCTTTATTATGGGCCCTAGGGGATTTGGGTATAGGAAGTATGGCTTGGCTTAATCTTATCGCTATTTTACTTCTGACAAAACCGACCTTAAAAGTATTAAAGGATTATGAAATTCAGAAAAAAGCAGGTAAAGACCCGATTTTTGATCCAAGAAAAGTAGGGATAAGTGGAGCTGATTTCTGGGAAGGGAAATGTAAAGAGATGGAAAGTGAGGCTTCTAAAGACAAAGAGTCTATCGGTTAAGGGAGGAGGGGACAAATAAAACACTCCCTTACCATAGAATATGTCTTTGTGTGAGATTACGTCAAAATGTGTGTGTACCTTTAGTGAAATGAGGAACAAAAAAACGCTTTTATCGAGGATACTGAAAAACGAATATTATGTAAATAAAGAAGGGAAAGGAAACCACCTTTTTCTTAACATAATTCTACAGTTAATAAATTTCTAACATTAATTATAGTTCTTCAACAATCAGGCGCTTTTGTGGAATAAATAAAAAAGGATCATACATATTAGCAGGACTAATACGTATGATCCTTTTTTACTTTTCACGCAAAAAATATGTATTAAAAAAGTGCAAAATAAATCCAAAAGTTACACTAAAAATTTAAATGCTGAAGCGGATTATTATTATATCATTAAAACAAGAGACTCTTCTCTCCTCTTAGTTAGGCCATTTGGGGACCTTTTTAAATCCAATGCCGTTTCAAGAATATCCAACCTGTTGCAGTAATTGCTTTTTGAACTAACAGGTGCTGCACTTCATTACCAGGAGTTGGTCAGCAGCTTCTTTACTTATGGAACTGAAGGGGCAGGATAGTTTAATAAGCAAGGTGGAATTTAAATAGTATTTAGGGGAATTTGGACTGGATAAGGAACTTGAAGAAATAATTGTAAAAGCATTTTTTTCTAAGAGAATTCAAAAAGGAGTTTTGTTTGAAGCGTAGTTTAGTAAAAGATATCAGTACATAAGTAAGCGGAGATGAAACATTGAAAAATCAATTATTATGAATCGAAAAAGTAAAGTGATCTTCAAAAAAGAGACGATGCTTAGTGTTCTTGAATAAGGGTTTTTGGTAATGAAATGGAGTATTTATATTATATAATGATAGTGACAAAAGGAGGATGTACAGATGGTATATAATTCGGCAACAGAACTTTGTGAAGGGTTTGGGTTTCCGCCCGTTCACGTTAAATTGACGATAGAGATCGTCGATAAGAGATTGGGACCTGTAAAGGCGGAAGCAGAGATTGCCATCAAGCCTGTTAAGTCAAAGGAATATCTAGAAGTATTGGTGGAAGAATTGGAATCGGAGCATATCTTTGCTGATGAAAATGGCAGTATCTATGGCAGCTTCGGCATCGATCAAAGCATCCAGATATATGATGAAGTCCTGACTACCATTCCGGTCGATGAGTTGATCGGAAAGGAAAATTGGAAAGAAACAATTGAGGAATCCATCACTGTGGATAAGCTAAAGGAACAACTGGGGAAATCCCTAAATGATTATCAATTCAGTGATTTGAGCGGAAAATATAAATTCAGGAAAAGATGTACGATAACAGAACTTCAATTCATAGAATGAACGATAAATGGAGAATGCGAGATGCGTTCTCTTTTTTCGATGCTATCATAATTAAACTCCTGGATCTTTAAAATTTTTTAAACATACACAATGTCAAGGGAGAGTCCAGTAAGGTTTTTTAATGGTTTCAACATACTTTTTTTTATAGTTTTACATAGGGTAATATATTGATAAGGGCATTTACAAGAAACGATTATTTTAAAAGATAAAAAGGAGAATATATGAAAATTGGTTTGGTACGGCATTTTAAGGTGGCACATGAATTTCCTACTGGGAGATCTGTGACGGCGGATGATATGAAGCAATGGTTTGAGGACTATGATGCAGCGGATATTATTTATGGAACGACTTTATTTGGCGCGGAGGATTGGCAGGAATGTTATTGCAGTGATATGTCGAGAGCGGTCAAGACAGCGGAACATATCTACCCAGGTACGGTTCATCGGATGGAGGATCTGCGGGAAATACCTTCCCCCCCTCTTAAAGGAAGGGTAAAGCTGCCTTTCATCCTTTGGGCCATCTGGATTCGCTGCTGCTCGGTGTTAAACAGGCAGACAAGGTCGGAAATTAAGATTGCAGAGCGAAGAATCAATAAAGTATTGGATGAAGTCTTTGCAAAGGGGGAAAGGGATGTTCTGATCGTAAGTCATGCCGCCCTCATGGTATATATGAGGAAAGAGCTGATCCGACGAGGGTTCACCGGTCCAAAATTCAAGATTGCCAGTAATGGAAAGCTGTATGTATTTGAAAGATGATAAGTGGGAAAATATCTGGTTGCCTACCAGAAAAGGTAAGTCATTTTTGCTGATTTTAAGAAAGAGGAAGGGATTTTCCGAATAGTTATTCTTTTTTTATTGGTTGTGGTTTATTATTGTAATAGTGTAATTTTTTCGAATTCAATAATAGGGAAAGAGGGGTGGACATTTTGCTGAAGGCAGTTTTTTTTGATTTAGATGATACATTACTATGGGATCAGAAAAGTGTAAAAGAGGCTTTTGTGGCCACATGTGAAGTGGCCAAGGAGAAATATGATCTGAATGTCGAAGAGTTTGAAGAAGCGGTGCGAAAGGAAGCGCGTGAGCTTTATTCTTCTTACGATACATATGCATTCACACAAATGATCGGAATCAACCCATTTGAGGGACTATGGGGGAATTTTCAGGATGATCATGATGAATTCCGGAAGATGGCCGGGATTGCACCGGCATATCGGAAAGAAGCGTGGACGAGAGGTTTGAAGGCATTAGGGATCGATGACCCGGAATTTGGGCTTGAACTGGCAGAACGTTTCCCTGCCGAGAGACGCAAAAAGCCATTTATCTATGAAGAAACATTTCGTGTTCTGGATGAATTAAAAGGGAAGTATAAATTGCTATTGCTTACGAACGGATCTCCTGAGCTGCAAAATACCAAACTTGAAATTACGCCTGAACTAGTTCCTTATTTCGACCAAATCGTGATTTCAGGCGCATTTGGAAGAGGTAAACCGGATGCCTCCATTTTTGAGCATGCTTTGGAAATCATGGAGCTTGATAAGGATGAAGTATTGATGGTCGGGGATAACTTAATGACCGATATCCTTGGAGCATCAAGAGTAGGCATAAAGTCGGTTTGGATAAATCGCCATGATAAGGAACGGAATGAAGTGATTCCAACCTATGAAATCAAGCATTTAGAGGAGCTTTACCCAATCCTTGAGAGCCTGGGGAATTAATTGACGGTCCTCTCCAAATAACAAATTTTGGAGAGTTGTAATGAAAATATTAGGTCTTTCAAATTATTTACAGAATGAAAAGGGTGAGATATAGTTACCCTGTAATCAATTAAATTATTTAGACTAGGGGTGTCCAATAAAAGTTGGGCTGAGAGAGAAGCGCTTAAGCTTCTTAACCCTCAGGACCTGATCTGGTTCATACCAGCGTGGGGAAGTTAGAATCTACTAAACAATGACTTTTCAATTGGTCATTTCTGTAGCCATACTAACGTTAGCCAGGTCTTAAATATGAGATCTGGCTTTTTCGTGCGAAATGGATTGGATTTTGTCCTTTTTAAATGAACTTAAAAAGGAGAAATGAAATCATGATGAGTAATTCAGTAAATGACATTAACGTTTCAATTATGTCCAGTTTTGCCGGGAGTAAAAAAGTGTATGTTGAGGGATCTAGACCCGATATTAAAGTACCCATGCGTGAAATTAAGCTAAGTCCGACTACAGGGTCATTCGGCGAAGAGGAGAATGCGCCTTTACGAGTATATGACACAAGCGGTTTTTATACGGATTCAGAATATCCCATTGATATTCATAAAGGTCTTGCCCCGATTAGACGTAACTGGGTTCTGGAAAGGGAAGATGTTGAAGAGTATGAAGGACGTGAAATAAAGCCCGAAGATAACGGGTATAAAAAAGAGTCACAAACCAAAGCGGAAGTTTTTCCGGGATTGAAAAGAAAACCATTGCGTGCAGCGAAAGGGCAAAACGTAACCCAGCTCCATTATGCCCGAAAAGGTATCATTACTCCGGAAATGGAGTTCATTTCGATCAGGGAAAATGTAACCCCTGAGTTTGTAAGAGAAGAGGTTGCTAGCGGGCGGGCAATCATTCCGGCAAATATTAACCATCCTGAAAGTGAGCCCATGATCATCGGACGTAATTTTCATGTGAAAATAAATGCGAATATTGGAAATTCCGCTGTTAGTTCATCGATCGAAGCTGAAGTGGAGAAAATGACTTGGGCTACACGTTGGGGTGCCGACAACATAATGGATCTTTCCACCGGAAAGAATATTCACACGACCCGGGAATGGATTATCAGGAATTCACCTGTGCCAGTTGGGACGGTTCCGATATATCAAGCACTGGAAAAGGTGAATGGAGTCGCTGAAGATTTAAATTGGGAAGTTTTCCGGGATACATTAATCGAGCAGGCTGAGCAAGGTGTCGATTACTTCACCATACACGCTGGTGTGCTTTTGCGATACATTCCCATGACTGCAAAGCGAGTTACGGGAATCGTTTCCCGGGGGGGCTCCATCATGGCACAATGGTGCTTGGCTCACCACCAAGAAAGTTTTCTCTATACTCACTTTGAAGAGATTTGTGAAATCATGAAGGCTTATGATGTCTCTTTCTCATTAGGTGACGGCCTCCGTCCTGGATCCATTGCAGATGCAAACGATGAGGCACAATTTGCTGAGTTGGAAACACTCGGGGAACTGACGAAAATAGCTTGGAAGCACGACGTTCAAGTCATGGTGGAGGGACCCGGTCACGTACCGATGCATTTGATTAAAGAAAATATGGATAAGCAGCTGGAAGTCTGTCAAGAAGCACCATTCTATACCCTGGGACCATTGACGACGGATATAGCTCCTGGATACGATCATATCACTTCTGCGATTGGTGCTGCCATGATTGGATGGTTTGGAACGGCCATGCTTTGTTATGTGACACCGAAAGAGCATTTGGGACTTCCGAATAAAGAGGATGTTCGTGTAGGGGTCATTACTTATAAAATTGCAGCCCACGCAGCTGATCTTGCTAAAGGCCATCCGCAGGCAAGAAAACGGGATGATGCCCTTTCGAAGGCTAGATTCGAATTTCGTTGGAGAGATCAATTCAATCTTGCCCTCGATCCTGAAAGGGCAGTTGAGTATCACGATGAAACACTTCCGGCCGAGGGTGCCAAAACAGCCCATTTCTGTTCAATGTGCGGACCAAAATTCTGCAGTATGAGGATTTCTCAGGACATCCGTGATTTGGCGAAGGAAAAGGGTCTGGGTTTTGAGTCGGTAATCGATGAAGGCCTTAAAGAAAAAGCGAATGAATTTAGGAAAACGGACGGGGAAATCTATCAATGATTCCGACGAGAGGGAGAATTCGATGAATCGGGTAATCCAAATAAAAGTTGAAATGAAACAGTTGGAAACTCAATTGGAACAGCTGAAAAGGGAGCTGAACATTTTACACGAGAATTGTAATCATGAATTTGTAAAAACTGATTATAGTCAACAATGCACAAAGTGCCACTTAATCGAAAGTCTGCAATGGTAGTGATTCCGTAATCGTCCTCGGATTATCGAAATGAATTCCTTAATCATGTTGGGCATCCAATCACAAATGTCACATGATTAGGGGATATTTCATTACTATTTACATTACATACTTGTTTTATTAATATGAAGAGGAGGAGGGACAAGCCACCCTTTTTCCTTATTCAATCTTAGGAAGTCAGCACCCAATGCAGCTTTATTGGTATGGAATTGTGCGAACATCTGTGCAATATCTTCGCGGATGCATTGACCCATGATTTGGCTGCAAGCAACTAATCCTGCATTGATATCGATTGATACTGAAGCAGAGATTTCAGGATCTTGAAGACGTGCCCCAACGGGAATATCCTCCAAATTAGCTTTAGGTCTTTCAGGTGGTGACGGAGGCAGTCCTACGTTATTTTCTTTTAATAATAATTCAATTTGGTCATGTTCCTGTTTCCCTTGTTTGATCACTTCAACAAGTAATTTATGCAGGTCCTTGTCGCCAGTATGATTAAGCATGGTTTGATGACAGGCAATCAACCCTTTTGTAGTTGTTAGAAATGCCCATGTTCCAAATACCTCTCCGTAATGCATAGGCTCTTCTTTCGGATTTCCGCTTAAAATTCCCATAACCATCCTCCTTGGAATTCACTATTTAACGCATTTAAATTACCCTGAATTCATCCATGTATACATCGTTGATGTTTGGAAAAGTTAGAGGGCTTTCAATGCTTAACCTTTTATTCCTTGTAGCCATTCTTGATAACATTCATCACAGAGCATTTCATTTCTATCCGTGTCAGTAACTTGGAATGTTACGACATGGATTTTTTTTTCTTCCGTGTCATCACTGCAATAGAAGCATTTATGTGTCATTAGAAATCCTCCCATAATATAAAGTGTTTATAGTTTAAAGCGCCACGGTTTTTTTATACAGAAAACATGATGCAGCAGCTTATTGGTCTTCTTGGAAGAGTTTAGATTGAATAATCCTGTTGGGGTTTAACATACTAAACTTGTTCGCACCATTGATAAAACAAGGAGGAAATACGATGCAAAACCAAAATCAACAAGGTCAAGTACACCAGAACATGCAAACGGGTGCTATTCCCCCACAAATGAATCACGGTGGTCACGAAGTATTCGATGTACATGAAGTGTTGTCGGGAGCGATTGGTACTTTAAACACGTATACTCTTTTGCGTCAGCATGTACAGGATCAGGAATTGCTGAACATTTTGGATCGTCAATATCAGTTCATCCAAGAAGAATATAATATATCATTGGAGTGCTTCCAATCGGGCCAGGATCCTTCTAAACCGACCCAGAGCTACAAAATGAATCAAGGTAACGATTTTATATATGGATTGACACCAACACAGCCAAAGAAACCTTTGCAATCCGTCTCGGAAATTACGGATGAATGCATTTCAGCGATGATGCTCGGAGCTGTCAAGTCTGCAGCATCCATGAAAGCGATGGCAGCGCTTGAAATAACGAATCCGGTGGTACGCCGCGTATTTGCAGATTCCGTTCCGAACTGCATTGAAATGGCATATGAGATTTCGTTATATCAAAACAAACATCATTACTACCAAGTTCCACAGCTTGCACAGCAGGACATGCTGCAAATGATGAATTCTTATGCACCCGCACAAAGAAATAACAACATGAGTCATTAAAAGCATTTGTAAAAAATAAAGAAGGGATGGGACAATTGTCCCATCCCTTCTTTATTCCTGTTTCATCTGATTTATTTCCTGGATGCATTCCTGGACGAGGGTTACAGCCTGACTCATTGTGGCTCCTCCGCCGAATGCCGCGGTCACACCAATGGCTTCAAGAATTTCCTGTTCGGAACAGCCTTGATCAAGACATCCTTTTGTATGATAGATAATACAGTATTCATCTTGTGAATATAAGCTTATTCCTAGTGCGATAAGCTGTTTATCTTTCTTGGATAATTGACCTTCTTTAAAGCACTCTTCCGTAAACGAATTGAATTTCTCAGCGAGATCAGGCATTTTATACGTAAAGACACCAATTCCAGCTTTATAATCACGAAGAGCATTTTCAGTAGAATTGTTAGCTTCAAATTCCATTTTCCATTCAGCTCCATCCTAAATTTTTTTCATCAAAAATTAGTATGAGCTAAATGTTGGTTGATTAAACAGAAACACAGGAGTTTACCGAAGTAATCATGGAACCGCCTGCCTACAAGGAAAGTGATTCCTTGGGCCGGGTGGCTTTGAACCATTGATAGCAAAGGATGCATATAAGTGCAACGTCAATGGCATCTCCGGCATAGTACATTAACATTCCTCCATTTTCCGCTTGTACCTTTGTGACTCCGCTTGGCGGATGGGCAAAAATATATTTAGAAAGGATATCATGGCCAGCCAGTGAAATTGTAAATACGATAGCTCGAAACATGAAGCTGAACCTGTGGGGCGCAGGGTCCATATAAATCATCGAGGCAGTGAATAGATAGCCCGCTATGAACACGTGAAAATGCACTAATGCATGTAGAAGGGCATTCTGATGCATCAACCCATACAAACCGGTCGTATAAAGTATCCAAAGCCCCCCAATATTAAGCACAGAGGCAGTGATTGGATTGCTTATAATGCGCAGCTGCCAACTTTTCAACACCTTTGAAAGGCGTCTTGCTGATTGTACATCAAGTGTTCGCAGTGCAAGGGTAATAGGTGCAGCAAGCACGAGTAGGATGGGTGCAATCATTCCAAGCAGTAAATGACCAACCATATGCGCCGTGAAGTCCAAATGCGCGCGATTGGCTATGGGACCTATAATTGCAGAGGCTGCACAGATGGTGCCAAAAATCCAAAAGAGTGTACGGTATAAGGGCCATTTTTTAAAGCGGCGGCTCGAAATTACGACTGCTGCGATATAAATCACTATAACAAGCGCGAATGGAATCAATAAAATCGGTTCAAAACCAGCTCCATTATCATGAATATGTCCATTACTGTGCATTCCGGCCATCTTCTTTCAAGTTAAGTAAGCTTCGTCTTGTTTGAATGACGAGGGTAATGCCGATCAAGATCATGATTGTGGCTGCAATATTCCAAATCAAATCGTATGGGAGAATATCGACATTGTATCGGATTTGATGGAGACGCATGAGCTTGTGCTGGATGATCCCGTCATATAACTGAAAAGAACCTGCCCCGAGCAAAACTCCCCCTATCCACCTTTTCAGCCAAAATCCCCTTCGACGGCGAAGGTCAGCGAACATGAACAATGACCCGACCGTTGCAAACCAGCTTAGGGCATGAAATAAACCATCCGAGACAAGCCCGATATTGGATGTGGACTTGTCATAGAAATGATGCCAATGTAATAGTTGGTGAAAGATGGCCTCATCGATGAATGCCACCAATCCGATCCCGAATAGAAAACCGGACCATAGATTACGAGCTGAATAAGTATAGCGTAATTCTGAAATAGATTGATCTTTTTGATTTCGGGGCTTGAAATCCATTTTCCACCCTCCTTTTAAGTTTTTTTGTAAAATGATCATTTTCCTATATATGGTTCTTTCTACTTTACCCTGTAATGTAAAGTTATAGACAGGTAAATGGACCTTTTATAAATCTTATTTATTGAGCATTTCATAGCCCTTAGATAATCAATGGCTTACAGTTCAGTGATTGTTGTTAACAGTATGTAAATTTTTTCTAATTATTGTTCGTTATAACAGGATTCATGTTTCAAGCATGGACAGGCGGGTAATAAAAAACCGTAGATCAATAAAACAACGAACTATAATAAAAGGAGGAGTTAATATGTTTCGTCATCAAAAGGAATTGCAATTTGAAGTTAAGGTAGATCGACCAGATCCGATGCT
Organism: Bacillus sp. ISL-34; assembly: GCF_018613325.1. GTDB lineage: Bacteria > Bacillota > Bacilli > Bacillales > DSM-1321 > Peribacillus. The sequence goes on from NZ_JAGGQJ010000001.1 coordinate 45,150, forward strand.
TGCCCGTCAAATTCAGGAAGTGTTAGGTGGACAGTTTGGGGAAATGACAGTCATGATGCAATATCTTTTTCAGGGTTTTAACTGCCGTGGAGAAGAAAAATACAAAGATATGCTGATGGATATTGGTACAGAGGAAATTGGACATGTAGAGATGCTTTGTTCGCTCATTAGTCAATTGCTTGATGGCGCTTCTCCGGAAGATCAAGCAGAGGCTGCAAAAGATCCTGCTATAGCAGCGATCATGGGTGGAATCAATCCCCAGCATTTGCTCGTGAGCGGTCTTGGCGGACTGCCAACCAACTCGAATGGGGTGCCATGGAACGGATCTTATATTGTAGCGAGCGGAAATCTATTAGCGGACATGCGATCGAATCTGCATGCTGAAAGCCAAGGACGCCTTCAAGTGGCCCGTTTATATCATATGACCAAAGATGAAGGGGTACGTGCTACCTTCCGTAAAATGTTAGCCCGTGATCGTTACCACCAATATCAATGGATGGCAGCCATTGCAGAACTTGAAGAAAAAAATGGCGTAGTGGTTCCCGCGTCATTCCCACCGGAAGCGGAAATGGAATCTCAACCGGAAGCGTACGAATTCTGGAACTTGTCAGAAGGTAATGAATCAGCAGACGGCCTGTGGGCAACAGGAAGCGCCCCAGATGGTACAGGAGATTTTGTTTATGTAGCTGAACCAGTTGCAAAAGGGCAGATTCCTAACCCTAAGGTTCCTGCAACACAATTGCATCATGACCTGGATAGAAGTCAATCGCTTAATAAAAGGTAATAGAAACTCTTCTAAAAAAGCTCGATGGACCCGAAAGGGACATCGGCTTTTTTTATTCTATCATGTTTACCAAAACCGATTATTTGCTTGTGGATATTTTTTGGAGTAGCATAGTTTCCATCTTCAAGACAAACGATTTTAAAGCGTGATACTAATTTAATTGTAAGGAGTGGGACAAATGAAAGCAGTGGTAGTTAAAGAACCGGGTGGAGCGGAACAATTACTATTTAAAGATTTTTCCAAGCCTGTGCCGGGAAAAGGGGAAATATTAATTAAGGTAAAAGCCTCTGCAATAAATAGAACGGATATTGTTTCACGAGAAGGGAAATCCGGTTATATGGCCAATCCAATATTAGGGATTGAAGTTTCTGGGGAAGTGGTGGAAACAGGGGAAGGTGCAAATATACAATTAGGGACAAGGGTCATGGGCCTTGTAAACGGCGGCGGTTACTCAGAATTTGCCTTGATGCCGGCTGATAGAGCGATGAAAATCCCGGATAACCTGTCATTTGAAGAAGCGGCAGCGATTCCTGAAGTATTCTTGACTGCGTACCAAACCTTGTTTTGGTTAGGCGAATTGACGGATCAAGATACGGTTTTGATTCATGCTGGCGGAAGCGGTGTAGGCACAGCAGCTATTCAACTGGCAAAAAAACTGACAAAAGCGAGAATCATCACTACAGCCGGCTCAAAGGAAAAATTGGATTTCTGTCACTCACTGGGGGCCGATATTTGTATCAACTATAAAGAACAATCTTTTGATGAGGAAGTAATGAAAGCTACAAATAATCAAGGAGTGGATGTTATCCTGGATTTCATCGGTGCTTCTTACTGGGAGAAAAACCTTAAAAGCATAAAAACTGATGGACGATGGGTACTGATAGGGATTCTGGGCGGAACTGTAGTCGAGAAGGTGAACTTGATGGAACTTCTCTTAAAAAGAGTTCAATTAAAAGGCACTCTATTAACTCCTAGAAGTGATGAATATAAAAAAGAGCTAACGGAAGAATTCGTTACAAAGGCCATGCCGTTGTTCCTCCAAAATGAAATCAAGGCAATCGTGGATCATGTCTTCCCTTTTGAAGAGGTACAAAGGGCGCATGAACATATGGAAGCAAATAAGAATTTAGGTAAAATCATCTTACAGGTAAATGAATGATTAAAGAAAACAGTTTCGAAGCATGTATGGAGGAGGATGCCTAGAATTACGACATTATTGGGCGCCCTCTTTTCATGGTGCTTGATAAGGAAAAGGTGGAATGTGGGTTTTGTTAATGGCATATCGTTGAAGAATGAAATATGGGCAAAGTATAATGAATATATACAAAGTCAAGATGCTCTTCATCGGTATCTGTTAAAATGGGGGAATCGTAATGAATGAACTGAATGCATTATTCAGGAAAAGAATAGGGCTCCAGGAAGATGTGAAACTGACATTCGAGAAATTAGATGATATTCTGGATAAAGCTGCGAAAACCATTCCGTTTGAAAACTTATCAATCATGGCATCCCATCTGAGTGATATCAATAGAGCCAATATCATGAACAAAGTCCTCGTGAGGAATGAGGGTGGATTGTGCTATGAATTGAATGCAGCCCTTTATTTTTTCCTGAAGGAAAATGACTTTGATGTATCCTTGGTTCGAGGTGTCATCTATAATCAGGGGTGGATGACCATAGGAAGGACCCATGTTACCATTCTATTGAACCATGAGGGCAAAACCTATTTGATCGATACGGGCTTTGGCGGGAATCTGCCTTTAAAACCAGTTCCGTTGGACGGAGAAACGGTCGTTTCCCAAAATGGTGAATTCCGGATAAAAAAAGAAAGTACCGACCATGGAGATCATATCCTTGAATTAAAACTGAAACATAAAGATCGCGATTGGAGAATAGGGTATGCTTTCGATTCTTCAAAACCCGTAGGAAATATAGCGGAACTTAATGAGGTCCAAACGATCATAAGGGAAAATCCCCAATCGCCATTCAATAAGCATCCATTAATCACCCGTCTGACAAACAACGGGAACATCACTTTAACTGATACATCCTTTACAAAGTGGGAAGGTGGGAAAGTGACGAAAGAAGAAATAGATGGAACACGATTTAAAGAGTTAATGAAACAGCACTTCGATAGATAGTGGAAAAAAGGACTGAATTTCAAAGGCATCCCTACCGAGATTGTCCATTCTCGATAGTCTTTTTATGAATACAATGATCATTCCTTGGGATGTCATTGATGTGAAAATTTATAAAGCTCATACTAAATAAATAATTTTCTACACTCCTGCCTGGCTTGTCGAGACCCCGCAGGCGCTTGCTTTGATGAGGTATGGCAGCCAGTCGGCGGAAAGGGAGCGAATTTCCGATAACATTTGAAAACTGTAGGCAAACCAGCTTTCTTCAAATTTGTCTACAGTCTGAAACATCCATTACGGATGTTTTTACTATATATTCAATAGATTCGAATTCAGTGGGGTGAGAAGGATATGGAGAGGAAGAATCGATTGGTTTTTACTAGATCGAATGCTGCTGCTAAACGAAAATTCGATGAAGCGATCACCATTTTGGAATATAGCGTAATGCTCGTTGAATTCTTTGGATTAGAAGAGTTCAATAATATAATTGCCGGACAGTTAAGGCTGATTTTATGTGAAACGAAAAATACGCGCATAAAGCGGGAAAAGGTCACGATTGATCAATCCTTAATAAAGAAAATTAATCCTAACCCGCGGTTGTATCCCATTAAAGACTCCATTCAAATGAGCAATGTTCATATTACGGAAGACATCTTCGATTATACTAAACAGAGGATTGAGCTAAAGCTTTGGAGAAATCAAATTATCTATAAAAACGATATCGAAGGAAAAATCCAGGAAATTAAAATCATTGATTTTATTAAGGAAACAGCTAATAAGATTGGCGGTGCACAAGCTGAATCAAGTTTCCCTAATAAGTCCATTATTTCGGATGGTCATACCAAAATCATGTTAATAGCTATAGCGAAAGGGTTATTCAAATCCATAGGCAGGGATTATAAAAATCATGCCTCCATGAACCTTTCGCATATCATGCAAAAAATCGAACAATCAACTTTATGAGACTAAACATAAGAAGGACTTTTGGCCAAGTCCTTCTTGCTTGGTTTCCGGAAGGATTGAATACCTCTAATAACCTCTATCAATAAACCATCTCTTTTTACTTCTGTTAAACCACTCTCGATAGCATGCTGTGCACTTTTATTATTAAACCCTGATTACAAACAAACATTGAGGCCTTATATGTAAATGTAAAGACTTCTAAAATGCAGCTATAGACGTTTGAGATCATTTATAATGATATTTCACATGGGAAAATAGCCCATACAGATAAATTAACTAAAGATAAAAAGAAAGAGATGATGATTATGAAGGATTTTGATGGAAACCTTCCTGACGAATGGCTGGAACTAGTAACATTGGCAATGAAATCTGATGTTACAAAAGAGCAATTCAAAAAGTTTCTTAAAGAAAAGTCGAATGGCAATAAAAGTAGCGATTGTGGTGGCTAATGAACGCCATCAGGTTAAATTGAGGCAGGACCATTGCATAAAAAGTATGAGGCTTCATTTCTTTTGCCACGAGTGTACTCCATATTTTCTGCATATTTAATTGGTAAGATGGATGTAATCATAAGGGAGGTTTTATTCATGAAAAAAAGAACAAAATTGCCTATCATCCTATCATTATTAGCAGCCCTGTTTTTAGTCCTTGGTGCATGTTCCAACAGCGATGATAAAAACAAAGAAGATAAAAAAGAAAAGGATCATAGTGAAATGGACATGAACCATTCTAGCTCGGGTGATGTTCCAGAAGGATTAAAGGCTGCAGAAAATCCAACCTATGAAGTTGGAAGTCAAGCGATTATCGAATCAGGTCATATGGAAAGCATGAAGGGGGCGGAAGCAACAATAGTGGGTGCCTTTGATACGACTGCTTATGCAATTTCGTATACGCCTGCAACTGGCGGAGAAAAAGTTGAGAATCATAAATGGATCATTCACGAAGAAATCAAAGATGCAGGTGAGAAAACATATGAACCCGGAGCGGAGGTCACAGTAAATGCTTCTCATATGGAAGGGATGAACGGGGCTGTCGCTGAAATTGAATCTGCTGAAAAAACGACTGTTTATATGGTCGATTTCACTCCGACTACTGGAGGAGAAAAAGTGAAGAACCATAAATGGGTAACGGAAAGTGAATTATCAGCGTCTGAATGATTTAACATCATGATTTGCAAATCAGAAGAAGAAAATAAGACTTGGTTATCCTTAATGGTTTGTTCCTATTTTATGAAATCTCACTAGGTTGAAGAAATTTGCGACACTCCTGCCGAATAACTGGCTAGCTGATGAGGCTTGGCAGACAGTCGGCGGAAAGGGTGCGGATTTCTGAAATCAACTGGAACGTTTTTTAATAATAAAAAAGACTGTAGACCGACAATAGAATATGTTGGTCTCAGTTAGTTCACAACATTGGGGGGAATGGTCTTATCCGAATCCCTTTCACGATTTTTTTGAGGGAATGGTTACCATAATTTTAAAACAGAATTGGTTATACTCCATGACTTTTTATTCATTCAAATGGCATGAAACCTCACTAGGTTGAAGAAATTTGCGACACTCCTGCCGAATAACTGGCTAGCTGATGAGGCTTGGCAGACAGTCGGCGGAAAGGAGCGGATTTCTGAAAACAACTGGAACATTTTTTGAAAAAACTGAACAAATTCGCTTTAATTCGAGTTTGTCTACAGACTAAAGGAATGGTAAACAAAGCCATTCCTTTTTTTGTGAATGGATTTTCTTGTTTGCAGTGGGTTGTAAAACTTTAGTATCTGTTAATATGGCTTTATCAGATATGTAAGAAATGAGGTGCGTATGATGAGTGGATTAACTATTAAACCTTTTACGGAAAATGACTATGAGGCGCTGAGCAATTATTGTTTACCTATAGAACAAGCAATCTATACTTCTTTACCTTTGAAAGTTATCGAAGACTTCAGGAAGGATAAATATAACCTCCCCATGGTCATTTATTTAAATGAGGTTTTGATTGGTTGTTTTGCCTTATATACGGATAAAGCGGGAAATCAATATACAAGTAATGAGAATGCAATTCTTCTAAAATCATTCTCATTGGATTTGCGCCATCAAAAAAAGGGGCTAGCTTTTAAGACTTTAAAGGTGTTGCCTGATATGATCAAACTAAGTCATCCAGATAAAGATGAGATTATTTTAACAGTGCATCATTCGAATGTTCCAGCGATAAATTTATATAAAAAAGCTGGATTCATTGACAAAGGATACAGATTTAATGGGGAAGAAGGGGAGGAATTTATTTTCCACTTTGCTCTGGATTAAACAAATGAAATACTTCGGGAGAGTAAGATAGAAGAAAAACAGATCACCCATGAGACGATTATCAGAAAAGAAACGATACCTGCTTAAAATGACAGTCGGCGGAAAGGGAACGGGTTTCTGAAATCAACTGGAACGTTTTTCATAGAAAAAAAACTGTAGGCAAACCCGTATTTCGAATTTGTCTACAGTCTGAAGCAATTAACTTATTTTTTTAGAAGGTATTTCATCCCAAACCTATCTTGCAGGAAAATTTTCACCATGAATTCATGAATATGGATACGATATGATTCAGAATTCATGGAAGCCATCCTACAATTTCTAAAAGGGTCAGAACAATCTCAAAGACAATGAGGATCACAATGATCCATTCAACGAATAGTCCCCTGATCGAATGGCTGATGTTAGAAAACCCATCCATAATGTTATATAAAATCTCGGTTTTACTTTTCAGGATTTTATACCGATCATTCAATTCAAAAAAATTAAGCATGCTGTCATAAAATTCGCCGGCAATGCTGCTTGTCCATGTAATATCAGGTTTGTCCAGAATCATGATATACGCTAGGGTATTGTACTCGTGACGTACGATTTTTGCAGTCGTCCTCGCTAGTTCCTTGTTGCCGATTCTCAGCTTGCCTTTTTCCAGTCGGTCTATCATGGCTTCGAGCTTGTCGTGGATATTTCCGAGTTGTTCCTCAGTTTTTTCAAGTGCCACCGATTTTGCGAGAATAGTGGAAATTAATTCAGGGTAGAAAAATTCATATTTAGGCACAACTACATATTCGTCTGTCAAATTGATGTTTTCAGTTTCACTGAAGTGAAGGCTGTAATCGTCTGTATATCTATCTAAATTGACGAGATCAATGTCCGGCTCGAAAGAAAGGATAAAGGATGAAAATTCCTTAATCTCCTCCGCGTGTGAGTAATTGATGAAGACAATGCTGCCAAAGGAAAAAACCAGCACCTGCTGCGATTCTTCCACATTTTTATTAAGGATGGAACTTAGAATATCGCCCTTAAGGATTAAAGGCTCTTCCCAGGTGAATTTTTTTGGAATGCCGCAATGAATGGCGATTTTATTCAAATCGATTTCATTAGTGATTGCAAATGCTTTAAAGGTAATTGGTTCCATCTATATCACTCTCTTCAGCAAATTGGTCTTTTTTCGATTCTATTCTATTCTTACAAAAACATGCTTGAATAATTTTTGAGGATAGAAAAAAGTTCGCTGATTGTTCAGTAGATAAAGAAAGAGATCCTGATGATCTGGTAACCTAAACGAATATCTTCCATTAAGGATAAAAAATTTTAACAACAGAAAAATATGATTTTCACTGTATTTAAATAACCAATATTCCATAAATTTCTTCAGAAGGTATATGGATAAAAGATGAAAGTTTCGTAGAGATGTCATGAACATAAATCCCGCAATCCAGCAATATGTTCGTATGTTTTTTTAATAAAACCGGTATTTGCCTACTCTCACTTTGGCCGATAAACATCGTTTGATTTCTAACTGCTAAACCTCGAGTATAACCAAGGCATTTAAAAATATTTTCCTCATTTCTTTTTACTAGGAATTCACCTGAAACACAATAATACATCTTATTATCATAATGAAGTACACTGTGAGGCTGATGTAATTTTTCATGGCAAATCTTAACCACTTTTCTTTCCTGTAAAGAATATTCTAGAATCACACCTTGGTGGATTGTTTTATTAGGGAAATAACTTGCGAAAGAGAGGAAATGTTTCCTTGGAGGATATGAAAACATTGATACATATAGCTTATCATTTGCTATATACAAATCGTTGACGTGGCAAACATCGTCATTTTCAGGTGAAAATCTAATTTCATCAATTCTTTCCAAATCGTTTTCCAAATTATAAACACCAATTGAGTTAGTTTTGGTTTCAATAATATAAGCTTTATCATTGTCTATTGCTACACCATGTAAATCTAATTCTGTAGATAAAGCCTTATTCTTTATAACCTTTAAGTTTTCATCCAAAATGAAGATTCCATGAGAATTGGAAATTACGACAAAAGAGCTGCCGTATTTTGTAATGCCTGTGCATCCAACATTTAAAATTTTTTTTATTTCATATTGTTGTTGTTTAAATTGGACTAAATATAGACCACCTTTATGATTGCAGCATGAAATTAATAATTTACAATCATCTATGGGTATCATGTAAGTTCGCACCTCATTTTTTTAGACAATTCCTTTTCTTATAGTATGAATTTTTATTGTAATGGTGTAGACAAGTTATGGAGGATAATAGTGGACTTTATAACCGATTAAAAAGGAGTATTCGTTTTGATTATGCAAGTCCTATTAACACTTAAAATACACTAGTTTATATGTAAGAGGGCGATTCCGCTAAATGGATCGTCCTCCTTTTTTATTTTGCTTGTTTATATGCCAGCCTCCTTCATGCCAATCATGATGCTCCCAGTTATGTCATTACTTAAGCTTTACAAAAACATATAAAAGTTCATGAAAACTTTACTTTTATTTACAGAATTCTCATATTGATGTCAATATTCAGTAATACATGTTTGTTATAATCGATTGACGGTTTTAAAGGTGATTGGAAAAGAGTCTCTTAAAAATCCTTCATTTACAGATAAGTAGCAGGCCGATTGAAGATGACTGAATAGTAGGAGTGAACAAAAATGGAGGAATCTATAAATCTATATGAGCTTACATTTAGTGAAAAAGATAGATATGTAATCATTACGAATGCTTATCCACATGAAGATCAGTTATATCGGAATGGGTTTATCCACCGAAGAGTCAAGGCTTATCTGGATGAGGGTTTGAAGGTTGATGTCTTTGTTTTGCATCCTGCCTATAAAAAAGCAGAAAAGTATACGTATGAAGATGTGCCTGTTTATCGTGGAACTGAACAGCATCTGCGCATTTTCTTAAATCATAAAGTACATAAAAAAGCGCTCATTCATTTTGTTAATCCTAAAATGGTACAAGCGATAAAAGAAACGAACACCGATTTACCGATTATCACCTGGATACATGGATTTGAAACGGAGGCATGGCATAGAAGATGGTTTAATTTTCTTGAAAGTCCTGAAAGCTTGAGGAAGATACTTGAAATGTCGGACGACTATTATGTAGCACAGCTTTCTTTCATGAATTGGTTTTATCAAACGAATGAATTGGATACAACCTTTGTTCATATTTCCAAATGGTTCAAAGAACATATAGCGGAATGTGACGCAAGAGCAGAATCGAAAAATTCAGTAATCATTCCTAATGTAATAGATGACAAGCTGTTTACCTTTATTGAAAAGCCAGTTGAAATGCGGACAAAAGTCCTTTCAATCAGGCCATACGCTTCACGAAAATACGCCAATGATTTATCGGTGAAAGCAGTTCTAGAACTATCGAAGAGACCATACTTCGATAAGTTAGAATTTGCATTTTATGGTGATGGAAAATTGTTCGATCAAACCGTTGAGCCAATCAGGGATTTTGAGAATGTAACGATTCATAAAGGTTTCCTATCTCAGGATCAAATCGCTGCATTACATAAGGAGTATGGAATTTTCCTTTGCCCGACCCGTTTGGATTCTCAAGGCGTTTCCATGTGTGAGGCAATGTCGAGTGGGCTAGTGCCGGTTTCAACAGATATTACGGCAATCCCGGAATTCGTTAAACATGATGTTTCTGGCCTTCTGACAAAACCTGAGTCTCCTATCGAAATTGCAGATGCAATAGAGCGCTTATATTACAACCCGGACGTATTTTTAAGAGTGTCAAAACAAGCTTCTCAGTCGATTCGAGAAAAATGCGCGGTAGATGTTGTTATAAATAGAGAATTGGAGATTATCCAAGGTTAATGGAAGGGAGTTTTTTCAATATGGACGAACGAAACGAATATTGGAAAACTATGTATGAGGAACTCGAATTACAAATGAAAGACATGATGTCCATGACATTGGAGCTCATAGAGGGCAATGGCACTGAAAAACAAAAAATCATTGAGAATATTACAAAAGAAAATAATATGCTGCGAGAAGAATTAGAAAAAAGTAAGATGGCCCAAAAAGAAAATATTAAGCTTAACAAAGAAATACGAAGACTTAAGTTATTAGAACACAAATTCAACGTTACATATGCAGGGAAATTCACATTAAAATATCTTGCGCTTAAATCATCTATTAAAGAACAAATAAAAAAATAAAAATTCATATCAGATTTCAGTCATTGGAGTGAAAACTTTGAATTCACATGAACTAGTTGAAAACAAAAAAATGAAGGTACTTCTATTTGGCTTTATTGACATGAATTCAATGGATGGATCTGCAGTATTTTTATCTTCCTTAGCATCGACCATTGCGTTAGATTCTAACATCGAAGTTGACTTACTCTTAGCTAGCCCGGTCAAACGTGATATATTAATTCAGCCTCTTGAGAAATTTGATAATATAACCATTCTAAATCCTTTTGTTGATCCTTTTTTTAGTGTCTCCGATGATGAATGGGTAAAAAAAGGTGTCATTGATTTTGATATAGCTGAAATGCTCATTTCTCATTATTGGAGTCAAAAGGGATATGATTGGCTATTTGTTAGAAGCATTGAGACTGTTGAAAAAATAGCAAAGCATAAGCATATCATAAAGAATACATTAGTTTATGCTACAGGATTGACTCACATAGGCCAGGATGTTAATGAAAAAAAATTTGAGAGCATCAAAAATATATATGATCAGTGTGCGTATTTCTTATGTCAAACAGAAGAAATGTGCGAATTTGTCATTGAGATTCTTCATTTGAATAAAGAAAAAAACAAAGTTTCCCTGCTTACCCCGATGATACCAAACATTGAATCAGCGGAAGGGCAGATCCGGTTAAAAAACAAACTAGTATATACAGGGAAATTCGACCCAGATTGGAAGACCATTCCGATCATTACTGCTTTTAAAGAATTAAAACGCGAGATTCCGAATCTATCACTTGATGTTGCGGGGGATAAATTCAAATGGGTTAAAGATGATTCTCAGTTTAAGGAAGAAGCGGCATACCTCCTTAAAAATACAGATGGGCTTACATGGTACGGGGCATTAACAAGGGAGAATGCCCAACAATTAATCGTGAACAGTGATATTGGGATAACCTGGAGAAGTGAGGAAATGGACAGCAGCCTGGAACTGTCTACAAAGCTTTTGGAGTATGGGATTTTAAGGAAGGCTGTAATAATGAATCCAACCAAAATGCATATAAAGCTTTTTGGCGAAGATTACCCGTTATATGCTGTTACAGAGAAGGATTTTCGTGACGCTGTCAAATTAGCATTATGTAATAAGGATATATATGAGTTTGCGGCAAAACGAATGTATCAGGTCAGCAGGCAGTTTTTATTTTCGGAAGCAATAAAAAAACTGCAAGGACTATTATGGAGCAAGCGTATTACAGATTTTGTGGAGCAAAGTACAAATATGTTTTATGTTGATGTAGATGACTTTGATGAGCTGAATAAGCATGCACCATCAAAAAAAGTGAAAAAATTGCCTGCAGAGTTTATTGTTGACGAAGTTTTCACCTACATTGTCAAAAACATACCTGAAGAAATAAAACGAGTCGAAAAGCTGTTTAAACTTTCTGGGTATGGTCAAATCATTTCAGCAGAAAAAGCTGGATGTTATACATTTCTCCACATCCATAAAAGTTATGGAAACTTTGAACAAAATTTTCAAAATAACATGCCATATTTAAAAGCTATAGGATTTGAAACCAATGGAAATCCTAAATTAAAACCAAAAGATGTGGAAATTCCGATGAAGGAACAGGCAATTGCTGATAAAGAAAAATATGATTTGAAAGGGAAAAATAAAGAATTCGTTAAAGAAGTAAAGCAATTAAAAAAACTGAACGCAGCTCAACTTAAACAAATTACTAAGCTGGAAAAACAAAACCTAGCGCTTGGACGTAAATACGATTCACTTTCGAAGTCGAAAATGGGTAAAATGACATTCAAGTATTGGGATTTAAGAAAAAGGCTTAACTTTTAATAAGAAGGGAAAAGCTTTCCGGCAATGCAATGGAAGAACTTCTCAACCTATATTTATCAAAGAAAAGCTCCTGAATGCTGCATCGCTTACAGGGGCCTTTGTCATTTATATCGAGAAAAGGAGCAAGGATTCTTGCAAACTTTTTATGTATGTTGTCGATTTCCACAATGTACAGTTTACTATTCCATGAAAATTAAAACCTGGACGTAAGCTTAATATAGAATCAAGAATTACAAAAAACTAACCTTTTAGCACCAAATAGACCGATTATCCTTTTGTGGTGTTATAATATTCTGAAAAAGGGGGAGAGATGATGGAGGAGATTGTGGTAAAAGCGATTCAGGATGATTATCCAGATGCATTTGCATGGTGTTATGGATGTGGTCGGTTAAATAAAGATGGTCATCACTTTCGAACGGGTTGGCTAGGTGAGCAAACAAGGACAATTTATACACCGCTCCCAGAGCACACCGCAATTCCAGGATTTGTTTATGGCGGCTTGATCGCATCTTTAATTGATTGTCATGGAACAGGTTCCGCTGCATTGGCAATGCATCGTAAGAATGGGCATGAAGTTGGAGATGGAGTGGAGCCTCCCAGGTTTGTAACTGCGTCACTGAAAGTGGAGTTCGTAAAGCCAACCCCAAACGATGTGCCATTAACAGCAGTTGGGACGATTCATGAGGTTCATCCAAAGAAATGGAGAATCGAAACAGAGGTATTTGCCATCGATAAACTATGCGCCCGTGGAGAGGTAATCGCTGTGGTGATGCCAAGTACTTTTACAAGCAAAGAGTGATCAAGCCCTTGGAACAGGTCAATAGTAAGCTGATTGATGAAAACGTATTCAAAAGCAGAATTAGATTTTTTGTATCAAAGGGCCGTCCAATTTTTTTGGACGGTTATTTCGTGTATCTGAGTATCCATTTCAAGCATGTTATCGCTGTAAAGTTGCGTGTAGCTGGAAATCACAATCCAATTATCAAAATATCAATATACTTACATTATAAGCAAAGGGAGGTCGCAGAGATGAAAATAAACGTAGAGATAGATGAGGAGATCAAGGCGATAGAGGTGCTTATCCGCAATCATGAATGGAATGAGGAAGTGCAGGAACTGATGGAGCGCTTGAAGGAGAGGAAAAGACCGTATTTTGTTGGCAGGAAAGAAGAAATGCAGCATGTCTTCCGGGCAGAAGAAATCATCTGTTTGTTCACAGAGCAAGATTCCATAATGGTGCGGACGAAACAGGGGACTTTCGAAATGAAAGAAAGGTTATATGAGCTGGAAAGGGACCTTCCTGGCAATCAATTCGTGCGATTGTCCAAGTCAGTGATTGCCAACTTAGATGAGTTAAGCAGATTCGAGGCATCCTTCAACGGGACCTTATGTGTGTATTTCCGGTCAGGGGAAAAAGAATATGTTTCTCGCCACTATGTTCAAGGAATCAAGAAAGCATTTCAATGGAAAAGGAAGGGATTATGATGAAAACACTATTATTCCGTAGCTTTGTTGGGATTTGCTTTGGGGCACTCGTGATGGTGCTGACGTGTTTTGGAGTGATCGCTTTTGGGGAGGCTACTTCATTAGACAGTGGAATATTTGTGAAAAACGCGATAGGCTGCATATTATGCGGCTGGTTCTTCAGCACGGCAACAATCTTCTTTGAAAATGAAAAATGGAGTTTGTTATTTCAAACCATCCTGCACTTCCTGACTGTCAGCATTCTTTACTTCCTATTATCTTTCTTTGTTGGTTGGATTCCATTCAGCTTAAAAGGATTAGCTATAGGAATTGGGATATTCATCCCATTCTATATGATTATTTGGATCGTATTCTATCTCTACTTCCGCTTCCAAATGAAAATATTGAATGATGGACTTGATAAAAGAAGGAATTGAGAGCGGACTGACACATGGGGATGAAAGCCCTTATACCTGCTCGATCTATAGCAGGTCTTATCATTTCATTTTTCCTGTGGTACTCATCCATTTGTTTGACCCTCCTTTGGAAATTCAATAAGGAGACATCGCTCCCTGTTGAAACGGTGTCTCCTTATATTTTATCAGCTTTCTATCATTAACATTTCATCATAGATTAAGTTTTGTCTAAGCTCAGTTGCTGTTTGCATCGATATTTGCTCATCTTCAACCATTTGCTGAATGATATCACGTTCGATTTGCATTGCATTCAACTGAAAATGACTCACCATCTCTTCAAAGCGATTTGCTTCTTTTTCACTTAATGTTCCGAATGGATTCAAATAACGATTATATCTTTGAATGACAAGCATGACTTCATGACGGTTTTCAGGTGTAGTTTGTTGTTTGATCAATGAAATGGCTTCCTTTGAAGCTTCTTTTTGTGCTTTACGGACCTCCCGGATCAGGTCCGCATTTTTTACGATGGAGTCCTCTAATTTCGCTTCCCATTTCTTATCCCATTTGACATTGATCTTTTTCTTGAAAAGAATCGCCTGTAAATTGATCCAAGCCCTTTTCAGGGATGATTTTTGCATATAATTTAAAGTTCTTGAAATATACACTTTATAAAGTTCAAAGGCAGTTTCAGATATAGCCCCTTTTTCGACTAATCCAGAAACGACTTCCAATTCCTTATTGGCCCCTAGTTTCACTAAATCGCGTATTGTCCGATTATCCGGTCTCTTCGTTATTCCACGTTCCAAATCTATCAGTTGTTCATTTAAATTTTCCATTACTTGATGGACAGCTTTCTGGTTATCGATGGTTGCTTCTTTGCTCAGTTGATTGATCGTTTTATTTAAAACAATTTTATAAGCCTCATCAGAGGTTAGGCGTTCATCTTTGAATTCAATCGGTGTCTTTACCAGTAATGGCAAGAGAACCGTAGCCAATATGACGCTTAGCAATATAACGCACGCTGCGATAAACAAGACTGTATTACGCATCGGGAATAAAGTATCATCCGGCATAAAATATGGTATGGATAAAGCTGTAGCCAATGTAATGGTTCCATGAATGCCGCAAACGGATGTCAAAAATGCAAATCGTGATCTTGAAACATTCTCCTCATCAGTGTCATTGCTATCTTCTGGATGAACCCTTGACATGATGAATTGCTCTAATGGATTCACTCTGTTTTTCGTAAAAGTATTATGCAGAATGTATACCCAAATAAAACGGATCACCAATAATAAAAGAACAATCAAAACACTTATCCCAAAAAGAATACCCCTATTTAAGTCGGACTCAATTTCCTTATAAACACTCGGCAGCATGAATCCTAATAAAGCAAATACCAGTCCATTCAAAACATAACCTAATACAGACCATGTATTAGTTGATACAATTTGCAATTTAGTTGTGGAACTCTGAAGGCGATCCCTCTCGATTCCATGAATTACACCTGAGGCAACCACGGCCAAGATTCCGGAAACATGGAATTCCTCCGCTACCATATATATGACAAAAGGCGTAATCAGCTCGATAACAATGGACATGGAGATTTCTTCAAGTCCATGAACCCGTAAAAATAATCGCAATTTAACGATTAAGTAGCCCAATAGGATACCTATAAAGATACCGCCTAAAGCTACAAATATAAAATTAAGCGAAGCATCTTTTATGGAAAATACTCCAGTTAAGGCAGCTGCCAGGGCAACTTTAAATGCAACGATTCCAGCAGCATCATTGAAAAGTGATTCACCTTCAAGGATGGGCATCATATTTCCGGGCAATTTCAATCCTTTTGTTATCGATTGTACCGCTACGGCATCCGTAGGGGTAATCGTGGCTGCTAAAGCAAAAGCGACAGCCATCGGCATATCGGGTATTAACCAGTGGATGAAAAAACCTCCCGCAAAAACAGTCACAAATACTAACCCAAAGGCCAATAACAGAATAGGTTTACGCAATTCAAGCATTTCTTTACGGGACGTATTTTTTCCTTCTGTAAAGAGCAGCGGAGCAATGACACAGATCATGAATAATTCTGAATGAAAATCCAACGATAATTGAAATGGCAATAATGAAAGCACTGCTCCCATGGATATCTGATATATCGGCAGTGGAATACGAGGCCATATGGCATTTAATATTGTAGCGATTATTGTGGAAACTAATAATCCGAGCAATGTGATTAAGAATGACATAGAATCTCCCTTATTTTCTAATGTTTTAGTCTGATTGCCCATGAAACTTATATAAAAAGTTAAAAAAGCAGAGGTATTTTAAAGCGAATATCCATCCCTTAAAAAAATAACCCCTACTCTATGGTCTTGCGTATCATGTTCAAAATCAATACGTAAACAGAGACAAAATTTTCGGCTAATCTGCAGCCTCGGTTTTTGATATACCCCTTAGTCATTAATTACAAACAGGATATCACAAGAGTTTACGGTTTATTCAAAATCAACTTATAACATAGCTATTGCTATCAATTCTGCTAAATGAAAATTAGTTCATGCTGGGCTCAGGGATTTTCTGTATAAAATACCCTTAATGAAGAAACATAGAAAAATGGAGTTAGAGCGACCTGCAAAAAAATGGGGGTAACCAGCTTGATTCGTAATGTAGGTAGATTGTTAAGGAAAACGAAAGAAAAAAAATCCATTGTACAAAATAATTACCAGGATTCTAAGCCTGCAGATGCACTTGATGCGAATTTCAGTCAAAATGTAGAAACACTTCGTTCTGTTTATGATAATTGCTCGGATGTCATGTTCCGTTCGTTCTTACTTTTCGGAAAGACGAGAGCCATGCTTATTTACATTGCAGGACTCTCAGACATCGAGGCTATAGAGCAATATGTGCTATCTCCACTCATGCAAGAGTCATCAAAAGAGCCACAGCCATTAAATGAGTTTATTGAACATAAAATGCCCGTTCCTAAAGTGGTAAAAGTGAATATGTTGGCGGATTGCATTGAATCGATTTCCTCTGGAAACCCGATCCTTCTATATGAAGGGGAAAGCGATGGATTTTCTTTAGGATTGTCCAAATGGGAAAAGCGGGCGATTGAAGAACCTATGGCAGAGGGGGGAGTTAGGGGGTCACGAGAGGGATTTATTGAATCTCTGGAGGTAAATACGTCCCAATTGCGACGTATTATTAAAAGTCCTGCCCTTAAATTACAATCGATGAAGATCGGAACTTATACCAGGACGAATGTTTCAATTGCTTATATTGATGGACTTGTGGATAAAACACTGATTGAAGAGATTACAACTCGGTTGGAACGAATTAAAATAGACGGTATTTTAGAAAGCGAGTACATCGAGGAAATGATTGAGGATAATCCGTATTCACCTTTCCCTCAGATCATGACGACAGAACGGCCGGATGTAGCCTGTTCTTGCTTGCTGGAGGGACGGGTTGTCATTCTTGTAGAAGGAACCCCTTTTACTTTAATTGCACCAATATCCTTCTTTTCTTTGATTCAATCACAAGAGGATTATGCTCAACGTTTTATGGCAGGCACTTTTATCCGTTGGTTACGTTACTTTTTTATGGGATTATCCCTTTTGCTTCCTTCACTTTATGTTGCTATTTTGACGTTCCATCATGAGGCGGTCCCAACCGCACTCCTGCTAAGCAGCGCGGCATCCCGGGAATCGGTCCCTTTTCCTGCAATAGTAGAGGCATTGGCTATGGAAATTACCTTTGAAGCACTAAGAGAGGCAGGGGTTCGATTGCCGAAGCAGGTAGGTTCTGCTGTCAGCATTGTTGGAGCGCTAGTGATTGGTCAAGCTTCCGTACAAGCGGGGTTGGTTTCAGCGCCAATGGTCATTGTAGTTGCGATTACGGGAATCGCTTCTTTTATGATGCCTCGTTATATTGCCGGAATTGCTTTCCGGATGCTGCGTTTTCCAATGATGCTGCTTGCCGGTACATTAGGACTGCTTGGTATCATGATGGGGATCATTGCCATAGTCATTCACTTATGCAGCTTGCGTTCCTTCGGTGTTCCCTACTTAACGCCACTAGCACCGTTAAAAGGTCAAGAGCTGAAAGATGTGCTGTGGAGAGCTCCTTGGTGGAGGATGACTACACGCCCGCGCCTCACAGGGGATTCTAATGTATACCGTCAACCCCCGGAGCAGGGACCAAATCCGAAAAGGGGAAGTGAAACGGAGTGAATAATGGTTGGAGGCGAATAAAGATATTGGAGAAAGTAAAGAGCCGTCATTTCATGAAAAGCGTCCTTCTTTTGCTCGGTATTTGTGGAACAACCCCTTTTCTAAGCGGTTGTTGGGATCGAACAGAAATCACTGATTTGGCGATTGTCACAGCAGCCGCCATCGATAAGAAGGATAATAATCAAATCGAACTATCCGTCCAAGTCTTTATTCCAAGTTCAATAAGTAGTGGAGGCGGCGGTCAAGGAGGAGGGGCCAGTCAAGGGGGGGCTGTTACGACATTGGTGAGATATGAAAAAGGCTCCAATATGTCAGATGCATTGTCTAAGCTTCAAAGCAAGCTTCCGCGAAAAGTATTTTGGGGACATTGTAAAATATTTGTATTCGGTGAAAAGTTAGCGAAGGAAGGAATTCATGAGCAGCTGGATTTTTTACTGCGCCATCCGCAGCCAAGAGAGAAAGCAAATGTGTATGTCAGCAAAGGGAAAGCAAAGGCTATCGTTGAATCTTTGCCACCCCTGGAAAACTATTCAGGGGAAGTGCTTAGAGAACTATCTGATTTACATATTGGGATGCTGGTCACAATGCAGGATTTAGATGAAATGTTAACGGGTAAGCCTCAAGCGGCCGCACTTCCATTCGTTAAAATATTGCCTCCAGAGAAAGGGCAAACGAAATTACAGGGAATTCCTTACATTGTCGGAACAGCCGTGTTCAAAAAAGATAAAATGACTGGAACGATGACGGAAAAGGAAACTAGAGGGCTATTGTGGTTGAGGGATGAAGTGGAATCATACACCGTGACCATAAAGCCCAAAGGGGTGAAAGGGAAGATATCTTTAAGTCCAGTGTCAGCCAAAGTCAAGATCATTCCGCAAATTATCAACGACAAATGGAAATTATTGGTGAAGGTAAATACAGAAGGAGCTGTTATTCAAAATGGAACGAATTTAAACCTTTCAAGTCCAAAATCTCTAAAAGCTGCAGAACGAGCATATCAAAAAGATATAGAAAAACGCATCGAGATGGCTTTTCTGCATACTCAGGATAAGAAAGCGGATATTTTAGGGTTAGGTAAAGATTTCTATAGGAAATATCCTAAACAGTTCAATAAGATCGAGAACCAATGGAATGAAGTATTTTCAGAGTTGGAAGTGGAAATCGATGTTATGGCCCATATTCGCAGACAGGGCTATATTAACAAACCGGCGGGTTTGTCTGAGAAAGAGGTGAAGGACAAGTGAGATGGGGGGCTTTTTTGTGTACAACCGTGATTGTAACTCTAATCATTTTGTATGAATGGCCGAAAATGAAAAAAAATCCTAAAAAAGATAAAGTGGCATTTCTTACACTGCTCCTCATGTGCTTGGTTCTGTCCATGTTCAATCTCCCACAGATGTCAGGACCCACTCAATGGGTGGAAACACTTTTCAGACCATTTGGAGAGTTTATGGAAAAGTGAATCTATCAGTAGGTTGCGTGATTTCAAATCCATACTATCACAGAAAGGAGGAAGCAGATGGAGAAAGGGAAAATTTCATCTCTGCAGATGGCATTCATGATGTATCCGACGATTGTGGCAACTGCTATTCTCGGGGTTCCCAGCATCACAGCGAAATATGCCAAAACTGATTTATGGCTGTCTCCCATTTTTGCTGCGCTCATAGGGTATCTGACGGTGTATATCGCTTATAAACTGCACCAACTTTATCCGAAACAAACGGTGATCCAATTCGCTGAAAAGATCATTGGTCGGATTCCGGGGAAAATTTTCGGTTTTTTACTCTTGTTTTTTTATATCCAGAACACGGGGCTAATCCTTAGAGGTTACGGAGAATTTGTTGTCGACTCCTTTCTGGTACGTACCCCGATTAGTGTGATCATGGTATCGATGGCACTCCTTTGTGCATTTATCGTACGCGGAGGGATTGAGGTGTTGGGGAGAGCTGCCGAATTGTTTGTACCTGTTTTCATTTTTCCAATCTGTATCTTAATCCTCTTGCTGATTCCTGATCTTGAATTCAAGAATATATTCCCGGTATTGGGGGAAGGAATTATGCCTCCAATCAAGGGTGCGATTGTACCGGGGGGATGGTTCAGCGAGTTTTTCCTGATCATTTTCCTCCTTCCTTTCTTAGCGGATATGAAAAAAGGAATGAAACACGGGATGATGACTGTGTTTGCCGTGATGATGACGTTAATTGTGGTGAATCTTACGGTTCTTTTTGTACTTGGGTCAACAACATCCACAAAGCTTTACCCCTTGATGAATGCATCTCGATACATCAGTTTGGCCGACTTTTTTGAACATGTAGAGTCCGCCGTCATGGCGGTATGGATAGTAGGGGCGTTTGTGAAAATTTCCGTTTTTTATTATGCATCTGCTTTAGGTACAGCGCAGTGGCTGAATCTCTCCGACTATCGTCCTTTTGTATGGCCGATAGGGATTTTGATTGTCATGTTCAGTTTGTGGTCGTTGCCTAGCTCTATGGATGTCAGTCGTAATGATGTCAACGTCTTTCCGTTACAAGGAATTTTGATGCAAACGATCATTCCTCTGTTATTGTTGGTGATTGCTGTTCTAAGGAAAAGAAATCGTAAAGGAACCGAAACCAGCTAACTGGGCATTTTTTATGCTAAATATCCTATCGAAAAGGTGCTATCTATGTTCGCATTCACGCAGGTGGCAGGACCAACTGAATGGATTGAAACTCTTTTTAAGCCGTTTGAGGAGTTTATGAAAAAGTAAATCTATCAGTGGGCTACGATTTCAAATTTACATACTATCACAGAAAGGAGGAAGATGATGGAGAAAGGTAAAATTTCATCTCTGCAGATGGTATTCATGATGTATCCGACGATTGTGGCAACGGCCATTCTCGGTGTTCCAAGCATTACAGCGAAATATGCCAAAAATGATTTATGGCTGTCCCCCATTTTGGCGTCTCTCATCGGGTATGCGACGGTATATATCGCTTATAAACTGCACAAACTTTATCCGAAACAAACGGTTATCCAATTCAGTGAACAGATCATTGGTCGGATTCCAGGGAAAATTCTAGGTTTTTTATTCTTGTTTTTTTATATCCCGATCACAGGGCAAATCCTAAGAAGTTACGGAGAATTTATTGTCGACTCTTTTCTGGTCAAAACCCCGATTAGCGTGATCATGGCATCGATGGTACTTCTCTGTGCCATTATCGTACGCGGAGGGATAGAGGTGTTGGGGAGAGCTGCCCAATTGTTTGTTCCTTTGTTTATCTTTCCAATCCTCCTTTTAATCATCTTACTGGGCCCTGATCTTGAATTTAAGAATATATTCCCGATATTGGGGAATGGAATTATGCCTCCAATCAAGGGTTCGATTGTACCGGGTGGATGGTTCAGCGAGTTTTTTCTGATGATTTTTCTCCTCCCTTTTTTAACCGATAGAAAAAAAGGGATGAAATACGGGATGATGTCTGTTTTTGCCGTGATGATGACGTTAATTGTGGTGAATCTTCTGGTTCTTTTTGTACTCGGTTCAACAACAGCCACAAAGAATTATCCCCTGATGAATGTATCTCGGTACATCAGTTTGGCCGACTTTTTTGAACATTTGGAGTCCGCCATCATGGCCGTATGGATAGTAGGAGCGTTTGTCAAAATTTCTGTGTTTTATTATGCGGCTGCTTTAGGTACCGCGCAGTGGCTGAATCTCTCCGACTATCGTCCTGTTGTATGGCCGATAGGGATTTTGATTGTAGAATTCAGCTTTTGGTCGTATCCTAGCGCTATGGATGTCAGTCGTTTTGATATCATCGCCTTCCCTTTTTATGGGGTTTTGATGCAAACATTGATTCCACTGTTATTGTTGGTGATAGCTGTTGTTAAAAGAAATAGACAGAGAAAAGGAAGCAATTCAAGCTAACCTTTTCTGTCACTTGGTTTAAGAGAATTGAAAGAGTATGTAATTAAAGTCATGCCCCATTCGAAAAAAGATACTTTTTCGAATGGGGTGTTTTTGTTGAGAAAAAAGAGAAAAGCTTATGATCATCAGATGTATTTTGCAGCAGGTTAAAAATAATTAACAATTTTTTTCAAACCGTTTTGAAGTTTGTCCCGTTATCTATAGTACAAAGTTTTTTTAGAAGGGAGAGGAGAAAGACTTGAAAAAGATCATTTTCGTTGGGTGTATATCATTGATGGCAGTACTGTTAGGATTTTCACCGGAAATGGGTTCGAAACGGGGGCAAGCTGTCAACGATGTCGTAAAAGTATATGGACCAGGTGGCCCTCTTGGACCTATCAAGGAAGTGGCGGAACAATTCACCAAAGAAACGGGGATAAAAGTTGAAGTAACAGCGGGACCCGAAGCAAAATGGATTGATCAAGCGAAACAGGATGCGGATATCATTTACGGAGGGTCCGAGTATATGCTAACAGAATTTATGCATGATCATCCGGAGGTCCTTGATGAAAAAAAACGTACAGAGTTGTATACACGGTCAGCTGGAATTCTGGTTAGAAAAGGAAACCCAAAGAATATACAGTCATTGGAGGATTTAACGAAGAAGGGCGTAAAGATTGTAGATGTTAATGGAGCCGGGCAACTGGGGCTATGGGAAGATTTGGCTGGAAGAAAAGGACTTATTCCTGGAATTAGCAGGAATATTGACATTTCAGTGAAGTCCAGTGCAGAAGCTATCGATCTATGGAAGGCAAATTCTAAATTAGACGCCTGGATTACATATGAATCCTGGCATTACCGTCTGGCGGATGTGACGGACCTGGTTCAACTCCCTGAGGAAGACAAGCTCTATAGAGGGACCCCGGTAAGCATAACAAGTAAGAGTGAAAACAAAAAAAAGGCAAAACAATTCATTGATTATCTTAAGACGGAAGAATCCCATCTAGTATTTCAAAAATGGGGATGGAAATAAATTGACGAGGAGTGAGAGTATATGAAAAAGTGGATGGTATTTTCAGTTTTTATGATGGTCCTAGTTTTGGCGGCATGTGGAAATGAAGCTAATAATTCAACCCAAAATGATCAAGTGGTTAGTGGTACAGCCGATGAAAAAGCAGTAACCCTAAAATTAATGGAAAGTGAAACAACAGGCGAATACCTGGCTGATTCCAAGGGAATGACACTTTACTTTTTCAAGAATGATAAATCAGGAAAAAGCAATTGCATGGGTGATTGTCTGAAAAAATGGCCACCGTTCATGGAAAGGGATTTTACTGTCCCTGAAGGATTTGAGGAAAAAGACTTTGGAACCATAAAAAGGGAAGATACAGGGGAAGAGCAGGTAACGTACAAAGGGTTTCCACTCTACTATTTTGTGAATGATAAGGCAGCGGGAGATGTCAATGGCGAAGGTGTAAAAAATGTTTGGTATATTGTAAATAACAAGACGATTTTTCCAAAATAAGAAAAAAAGGGAACGATCACGGATGGTCGTTCCTGTTACACGTTTTTTCCAAATTTACTGGTGAGGAGTTGCAGGTGCGATTGAAAGAAAAACTTGATAAGGAATTGATGGCATTAGTAATGAAAAAGCATCGTCCTGCTCTGGAAGAACTTTATGACCGGCATATTAAATTAATCTATGGTTTTATTTATAAGTTCACAAATGGAAATGCTGAAAAAACTAAAGAGATTGTGCAGTTGGTCTTTTTAAAGCTCTGGACCACAAAAAGCAGCTACAATTCCGAAAAGGGGCACTTTGTAAGCTGGCTTTTGACCGTTACACGAAATGTGTGTGTGGATTATGTCCGTAAAGACAGCGTTCATATTCGGAATAACAAACACATGGACATGAGTCGTCCAATTGACATAGAAGATCCGAATAATGATATAGAAAATGGGCTATTACACAGTGAAATTGCCAATGCAAAAAGTAAGTTAAGCAAGCCGCAAAAAAGACTGATTGATTTACTGTATTGGAAAGGGTACTCGTTAACGGAAATTGCCAAAATTGAAAATGAACCGATTGGTACCATCAAGAGCAGACTTCACCAGTCGCTTAAATTGTTGAAAAAGTATTTGGAAGTAGGTGGTTTGTAAATGAATAAAGAGTGCGCTAACCTGCTTTCATTTTTATCGGGAGAACTGGGAGAAAAAGAAAAAAAAGCATTCGCGGAACACTTAATTCAATGCTCTGAATGCACTAGGGAGTATGAACAAATGACGGAAGCCTGGAATTCATTGAAATGGGATTTCGAAGAAAAAGAACCTTCTTCTTCCCTGAAATCAGAGGTTATGAATTTTGTCTTTGAGACTGATGATGAAGTTCCGGTGAGAAAGGAAAAGAATTGGAGCAGTTTTTTCTTTAAGCAGTTTACTCCAGTAACTTCAGGACTTTTGTTGGCAGCGCTAGTTTTGGCGTTTGTACTGTTATATTCCAATATTCAACTGAAAAAGGAACTTGCAGCTATCAATCTGCCAATGGAGGTTAAAACGGCGCTATCTTTGCAGCCTGTCGATAAGACGGCTGTAAATATGAATACGGACGGTGCTGCATACATTTTGCAGCAAGGAGAAGATAGAAGGTTAATCGTGCAAATTCAGAATATGCCTAGCCTTCAAGAGTCCGAGGTGTATCAAGTGTGGTTGCTGAAAGATGGAAAACGGACAAACGCAGGAACTTTCAAGCCTGATGAAGCCGGCACAGGATCATTGACATACAAACTGTCAATTAATGATAAATTCAATCAAATTGGCATCACAAGAGAACCAGATTCAAATAGTACAAAGCCGAGAGGCGAAAAAATAGTTGGCTCTTCATAAAAATAAGAGACTTGCCCGCAAAGGGAAGTCTCTTATTTTTATGTTCGCACTTTGACCATGGAGTCGTGATTTACAAAATGGAAGTTCATATGAATTGGAATATAAGAGTTACCATTATCGATCACTAGCAACGTATAACCAGCATGATTCGGTTTGGGGGCAAAAGGATTGTTCAGTGAAATATATTCAGGTTAAACAATGTATTTTGCTATTTATTCATTAAGTCCTCACAGTACTCCCTGATCAATGCCGAGGCTTTCGTTTGGCTGATAGAGAGGTCCTTCGCGACTTTCCTTGATGATTTGTATGTTTGGTAAGATTTCCTGATCAATATCCGTTTCGTTTCATCAAGTGCTTTATCGAGAGAAGTGGGGAGATCAATCTGTGTGACCTTTTCAACGTTTTCGGTAATCATTTCTGGCAAGTCGGACATTAGGATAACGGAGTCACTTATTAAGACCAACCGTTCAATCAAGTTTTCGAGCTGGCGTACATTGCCTGGCCATGAATAATGAATTAATAGGTTCAAGCATTCTTCTGAAATGACTTTATTTTCATGATATCTTTCATTGAACTTATTTAAAAAATTGTACGTAAGGGGAATGATATCTTCTTTACGTTCTCGCAATGGAGGCAATTGAATATCAATCACATTCAATCGGTAAAATAAATCTTCCCGGAATCTTTTATCATTGACCATTTCTATTAAGTTCTGGTTTGTTGCAGCGACGATGCGGATGTCGACTTTTTTCATTTCACTGCCGCCGACGGGAATGAACTGTTTGTCCTGGATTACTTGGAGAAGCTTTGCCTGGAGAGCGAGCGGTATTTCCCCAATTTCATCAAGAAAGACAGTGCCACCGTCTGCGGATTCAATCAATCCGCGTTTTCCAGTTTTGTTTGCACCGGTAAAAGCTCCTTTTGAATAGCCGAATAGTTCGGATTCGAGCAGTTCTTCCGGAATGGCTGCACAGTTGATCGTCAGGAAAGGTTTGCTTTTCCGCTTACTGATCCGGTGGATGAAATGGGCAAGCACTCCTTTTCCAGTTCCAGATTCCCCCTGGATCAAAATCGTGGAATCCGTCGGCGCCACCTTTTCACAAAAAGTGAGGATGCGGTTGATTTTACCGCTGTTAGTAATGAATCTCCCCGTTTCATCTTCGTCATGAGTTAATTTCGACTCACTACTTGCTTCATTCGCTTTTAACATTTTATACGTTTGGGTTTCTGTCGATGTAGTGACGACCAGTTCAATTTCACCGGCATCATTTAAAATCGGAATCGCTGATGTCATCAATTCCGCCCCAATATACGTTTGTTGTTTCATGTAGCAAGGCTTTTTCCTTTTAAATACCTCAGGCACGATGGAGGGCGTCCAGTATCCTTTTTCAAATAAGTCCACATTATTTTTCCCGATGACATCAGCAGGCTTCAGCCCATAATGGCGCTCACATGCCTTGTTGACGTAAAGAATCCGCTTTTCACCGTCAAGGACGAAAATCTCATCTGAGGAATGATCAAGAATCTTTAATAGAGTTTGGAGCGTCATCTCGACACTTTCAGTAGAATCCGTGCTTTTCATAAGGTAATCCTCTCTTTTCAAAAGGGAATGAGTGAATTCTGAATAACGTTTCATCAAATTTGAGTTAAGTATAACTCAATATGACAGCGTTTTCAAAGAGAATTCCAAATATTTAGTTTATTGAAGGCGGTTTCCGGGTTTGGCACGCATATTGCATTATATAAAATTATCAATTGGTGAAATTGACGATTGGCAGGGCTTGCATGTCAATAATTATTGCATGAATTCACATGCAAGCATATTGGTTCCAATAAATGGAACCATATCAAGAAAGACATCTAGGGGGGAATGAGTTTGGAAGAAAAATATACTGACATCACTATTATCGGGGGAGGACCGGTTGGTTTGTTCACCGCTTTTTATGCGGGGATGCGCCAAGCTTCAGTGAAAATCATTGAAAGTCTCCCTCAATTGGGAGGGCAGCTGTCTGCTTTGTACCCTGAAAAATATATTTATGATATTGCGGGTTTCCCGAAAATTCAGGCCCAGGAGCTCATCAATCGATTACTGGAACAAATGGGTCAATTCAAAACGGATATTTGTCTTAATCAATCTGTGGAGACCATTGTTCGTACTTCGGATGGGATGTTTGCCATTACGACATCCGAAGAAACACATTATACGAAAGCGATAATCATCACTGCTGGAAACGGGGCATTCCAGCCTCGGAAACTAAAAATCGAAGGCGAAGAAAGATTTGAAAATGCCAACCTTCATTATTTCGTCCAGAATATGAGTCAATTCGCTGATAAGAAAGTGGTTGTGTTCGGTGGCGGTGATTCGGCGGTCGACTGGTCGCTAATGCTTGAACCGATAGCCGAAAAAGTGACACTCATTCACCGAAGGGATAAATTTCGTGCCCATGAACACAGTGTAGAGCGTTTGAAACAATCTAAGGTGGAGGTCTTGACTCCTTATCTCCCAGCCGAACTGATCGGAGAAGAAAGTATAGAAAAAGTGATTGTGACGGATGCGAAGAGTGGAAAACCGCTTGAATTGGAAGTCGATGACGTTCTCGTCAATTATGGATTCGTATCATCAATAGGGCCAATAAAGGATTGGGGACTTGAAATAGAAAACAACTCCATCGTTGTCAATTCTAGGATGGAAACGAATATCAAAGGCATATACGCCGCAGGAGATATTTGCACGTACGAAGGGAAGGTGAAGCTGATTGCCAGCGGGTTCGGTGAAGCGCCTACAGCAGTGAGTAATGCAAAAGTTCATATCGACCCGAGTGCGAAAGTTCAGCCGCTGCACAGCACGAGCACAATGGGAGGGAAAGAGAAAAGCACAACGTCCGTTTAATAATGTGAAAGGGAGGAGGGAAACCACATGGCTATATACACACAATGGTTGACCAGGAGACATGTATCGCTTGCGGGGCATGTGGAGCGACTGCACCGGAAATCTTCGATTATAACGATGAAGGAATCGCTTTTTCAATCCTGGATGCCAACACAGGAGCAACTGAAGTATCCGGTGATCTGGAGGAGGACCTGGAAGATGCTTTTGATGGTTGTCCGACAGATTCGATTAAGTTGGCGGCGGAACCTTTTGCCAATATACCAGTGACATCAGGCTGAAGCGGAAGGTAGGATCAATTAAGAGATATCAACCTTTATATCTAGTATGGCAGGAATGCTTGTAATCATTTTTTAGGGGGAAATGAATGATGGCTTATAACAAGGTGGAAAATGTAACAAATCGTACATTTGAAAGAACATTGACATATGACAAATACACGGATCCGAAAGTTCTCGAAAAGGAAATCGATCTAGTATTCTCTAAATCTTGGCAGCTTGTGGGTCATGTCAGCCAATTGGAAAAAGTGGGATCATTCTTTACGACAGAGGTAGCCAATGAGCCGATCATAGTGAACCGCGGCCAGGATGAGGTGATCCGCGCTTTTTATAACGTTTGTCCGCATCGTGCTACTAAGCTTGAAAAAAGTGAATCAGGCAAGAAGAAAATCTTACAATGCAGTTATCATGGTTGGACGTTCAAATTGGATGGGAAATTGAACAAAGCGCCGAATTTCAAAGGCGAAGATGAAGCCTGTGTACAAGATGCCTGTTTACGCTCCGTTCGCATGGAAATCTTGGAATCTCTAATTTTTGTAAACTTGGATGATAATGCGAAACCGCTTAGCGAATCTTACGGCGATTTCTTTGACCGTTTAAGTAAATACCCGTTTTTAAGTGAGTTAAAAAGAACAAGCCAAAAAACGAGGGTGATCAAGGCAAACTGGAAAGCGTTCATAGATAACTATTTAGAATGCGACCATTGCCATGTAGCACATCCAAGCTTTGTTGCAGCACTAGATATGGATGATTACCAAATCATTACTTGCGATAACTATTCACTGCAAGGTTCGATCGTTAAACCGGATAAAAATTACGGAACGGTCGATTTAAATCAGGCGGAAATGCAAGGTGGATCCTTTTTCTGGCTGTGGCCTAACTTGATGTTGACCATTTATCCAGGTCCCGGCAATATGGCAACCATTCAAATGGTTCCGATTGATCACGAAACGACTTTGGCTGTTTACACATATTATTTCCGCGATGAGAATTTGACTCAGGAAGAGAAAGATCTTGTTACGTTTGCCGAACAAGTCCGACAGGAAGATGTGGAACTTGTAGAGCTGGAACAAATCGGTTTCCGCTCCCGTGCTTTTAACAAAGGCAGATATTCTTCTTCGGAAAAAGCAATTGTTCAATTTCATGAAATGGTATTGGAGGCCCTAAATGAGTAAATTAGCGAATCAATTGAAATCGAAACAATATCTAATGATCAATGGTGAAAAAGTCGAAACGGTAAGCTATGCTCCGCTATATTCCCCTTATTCCGGGGAAGAAATCGCCCAAATTGCGATGGCGGATAAAGAGCAGACGGAAAAGGCGATTGCTGCCGCCTACAATGCGCGCGAAGTCATGGCAAAAATGCCAGCTTATCAAAGGGCGGATATATTGGAGAAGGCTGTCGCGTTATTAATGGAAAATGAGGAAGAAGCGGCAGAAATCATATCCCGTGAATCAGCCAAACCGATCATGTTCGCAAAAGCGGAAGTCGGAAGGACCATCGAAACGTATAAGTTCTCGGCTGAAGAAGCGAAACGGATTCACGGTGAAACAATTCCTTTTGATGCTGCCATAGGCGGAGTTGGCCGAATTGGTTACACGTTAAGAGAGCCGATCGGGGTTATTGGCGCCATCACCCCATTTAACTTCCCGATGAATTTAGTGGCGCATAAAGTCGGACCGGCAATAGCTGCAGGGAACACCATCGTGTTGAAGCCTGCTTCGCAAACTCCGCTGTCCGCACTTTTCATCGCAGAAATATTTGAAAAAGCGGGTCTTCCGGCTGGCGTATTAAATGTAGTGACAGGTCCGGGCAGCACGGTTGGGGAAGCGATTGTAGAAAACGATCGGGTAAGCATGATCACATTCACAGGCAGTCCAAGCGTTGGAATCGGCATCCGCAACAAAGCGGGTCTGAAAAAGACCACACTTGAACTTGGCTCGAACTCGGCTTTAATCATTGATAAAGATATAGATATCGATAAAATTATTGATCGTTGCATCATGGGTGCCTTCTCCAATCAGGGGCAAGTCTGTATTTCATTGCAACGTGTATATGCACATGAAGAAGTGTATGAAGAGTTTGTCGAAAAATTCACTGCAGCGGCCAAAAAACTTAGAATTGGCGATCCATTGAATCCGGATACGTATATTTCCTCCCTAATCTCCAAAGGGGAAGCTGCCCGTGTATTGGGCTGGATTGAGGAAACTAAAGACAGTAAGGCAACGATCGCTGCAGGGGGGAAATTGCAAGGTGACATTCTTGAACCGACAATCATTACAAATGCGGATCATACGCTAAAAGTTTCATGCCAAGAAGCATTTGCTCCGGTTGTCATTGTCAATAAAGTTGGTTCAGTGAAGGAAGCGATTGATCAAGTGAATGATTCCCGCTTTGGTTTGCAGGCCGGTATATACACAAACAATGTGAAAAACGCATTGTACGCATCACGGGAATTACGTGTAGGCGGTGTGATCATCAATGATGTGCCGACCTATCGTGTCGATCAAATGCCATACGGCGGAGTGAAAGAAAGCGGGACTGGCCGTGAAGGCATTAAATATGCCGTGGAAGAAATGACCGAAATGAAATTGGTCGTTTGGAATCAAGACTAAAAATCGAGGAGATCATTTATGAAACAATTCAAAATTGCGGTCATCGCAGGAGATGGCATTGGCCCTGAAGTGATTATTGAAGGCATAAAGGTATTAAAAAAAGTGGCTGAACTGGATTCAGGTTTTCAATTGGATTTCACATACTTCCCATGGGGCTGCGAATTTTATGCCGAAAATGGTAGAATGATGGATGATGATGGGATCGATAAGCTGAAAGCTTTTGACGCAATTTATTTGGGAGCGGTCGGGTTTCCGGGAGTTCCAGACCATATATCACTATGGGAGCTATTATTGAAAATCCGTAAAAGCTTTGATCAGTATGTCAATATCCGGCCCGTGACATTGTTAAAAGGGGCCCACTTGCCTCTCGTTGATGTGAAACGTGAAGATATTGATATGCTGTTCATCCGCGAAAACACTGAAGGTGAATATTCAGGCGCAGGAGATTGGCTGTTTAAAGGGCAGGAACATGAAGTTGTTCTGCAAAACGGTGTGTTTTCCCGTAAAGGGACGGAAAGGATCATCCGTTATGCTTTTGAAACCGCGAAAAAAGAAGGCAGATCGCTCACGAGCATTTCTAAAGCCAACGCCCTGAATTATTCGATGGTTTTCTGGGATCAGGTATTCGAAGAGGTCAGCAGGGAATATCCTGAAGTCGAAACGGCTTCATATCTTGTCGACGCAGCGGCAATGCTGATGATCAAAGACCCGAAGCGCTTTGAAGTCGTTGTCACTTCGAACCTGTTCGGTGATATTTTAACAGACTTAGGGGCTGCGCTTGCTGGAGGAATCGGCCTTGCTGCCGGTGCCAATATTAATCCTGAAAGGGAATTTCCGTCGATGTTCGAACCAATTCACGGTTCAGCCCCTGACATTGCCGGCAAAGGTATCGGAAACCCGCTTGCCTCCATTTGGTCAGCAAGCCAAATGCTCGACTTTTTTGGCTATGAATCACATGGTAAGATTGTTCTTGCTGCGATTGAGCAATTGTTGCAGGAAGCCCGGGTGCTCACGCCCGATATGAATGGCACGGCATCCACTTCCGAAGTGGGGGACCGGGTAACGGATATCATCGAGTCAATCATTTTATCCAAGGTCTGACTTGTATTGATAATGGATCGTTCAATAGGATTGAATGGTCACTGAATATAATGATGCATCCAAGTATTAAGCCAATCGTTTATACAAAAGGAAGGGGCCAAGGCTTGGATAGAAAAGCACTTGGCCTCTTGTTTTTACGAGCAGGGAACACCGGAATCGGGAAGGGGATCAGGAATACACAAAAGTATCTCTAATCAATGGTATAGCTAAGAGGAGCGGTCATGATGAAAAAAGTTGAAATACTTGTCGAAAAAAATGTGCCATGCACTATGAGGGACGGCACCGTACTTTATGCGGATGTATACAGACCTAATTTGAGTGGGCAGTTTCCGGTTTTATTGACCAGGCTTCCGTACAGTAAGGACTTACCGCATTACTCCCATCGTTATTTGGATACAAATCGTCTTGTAGAAAATGGATTCGTTGTCATCATTCAGGATGTGAGAGGACGCTTTCAGTCAAATGGAGAATTCCAGCCATTCAGCCAGGAAGCGGATGATGGATACGACACAGTGGAATGGGCGGCCTCACTCTCGTATTCTACAGGGAAAGTGGGCATGTTTGGCCTATCTTATTATGGATACACGCAGCTGCTTGCAGCGGAAAAAAAACCTCCACACTTAATCGCCATTTTTCCAGCAATGACGCTGAATGACCAAAGAAATGGAACGGTATATCGTAATGGGGCTTTTGCTCTCGGCCTTTTTGAGACGTGGACATTGGAATCGATTGTACCTGATTTGCTGAAGCGGAAGTATGAAAAAAATAAGGAAAGAACTTCAGCATTCCGAAAGCTTGCTGACTTCCTCAACAATATTGAGGACTTGTATGCATATGCACCTATTAATGATTGGCCGCCATTAAAGGTTCTGGACGGAGATAACTTTTTCTTTGAACATTTGAATCACCCGATCGAAGACGAAACTTATTGGCAGAGTTCAAGTATTACTGAGAAATTTGATAGGATACAGCTGCCTGCTTTTCATTTGGGCGGTTGGTATGATTGTTTTATCGGTCCTACTCTGGAAAATTACGTGGAAATGAATAAAGTGAATGGCCAATTAAGCAAAACTCAAAAACTGATTGTTGGACCATGGAGCCATGGCCTTTTTTCCTCGATCCAGGGTGAACGCTCTTTTGGAGTGCACGCGTCTGGGGATTGGATTAACCTTGAAGAAGATATTACCATCCTTCATATTCGCTGGTTTAATCACTGGCTGAAAGGCATCGATAATGGAATTGAAAAGGAACCGCCCGTGAAAATATTTGTAATGGGGATTAATGTATGGCGTGATGAAATGGAATGGCCGCTTGAACGTACTGAATATACGAGTTATTATTTGCACAGTAAGGGAAAAGCGAATACGAAAACGGGTGATGGGCGCTTAAGCAGAGAGGAACAGGAGGATGAAAAGACGGATTCATATATATATGATCCCCAAAATCCTGTACCGACAAAGGGTGGAGCTACACTTTTTTCCGGCCCGCTTACAATGGGGCCATATGATCAGAGCGAAATCGAAAAGCGGAACGACGTGCTTGTTTATACTTCTGAGCCATTGAAAGAAGCACTTGAAGTAACAGGTCCGGTTAAAGTGAAGTTGTTTGCATCAACTGACGCAGCGGACACAGATTTTACTGCAAAGCTTGCGGATGAATCACCGGATGGCAAAGCGATTATTTTAACCGAGGGAATCGTCAACGCAAAATACCGGAACGGCCATCGAGCTGAAAAAGAATTGAATGGGGAAATCGTTGAATACGAAATTAACTTGTGGGCTACAAGCAATGTCTTTCTTCCGGGTCATCGAATCTTGCTTGAAATTTCATCAAGCAGTTTCCCACAATATGCCCCAAATCCGAATACAGGGAAAACAATGATCGAAAGCAGTGAAACAAAAACGGCCAGACAAACGATTTATCATAGCAGGGAATTTCCTTCTCGCATTCTATTGCCAATCATTCCTACAAGTGAAAAATGATTATAAAAGCTGGGAGGAGAGTCTTCCTTATGTTTGTTTTTCAACATTGTCACCTGTTTTATGAGTTAAAAACAGTTCAGGTGAGGTGATTAAAACTCAAGGAACAGATGATTAGTATTAAAAAACAAAATTGTAAAAATCTTAAATCACTAATATTGATAGGGTTAAGGGGTGAATGGTTATGAATAAAAGCAATTGGCATAACTCTTGCAAATAATAGAATGATGGGGGGATAAGTTCATCCATTATAATAGATTCCAGGCATAAGGAAATGACCGAACAGATAGGCATAGTTTTGTCTCTTATGTTATTTGTAAGCCAAGGAAAAGATGATTACATTGGAATCTGTTCTGCATCCATAATTAGAGAGAAAATGATATTAGTAGTTTGAAAATTTTTAATATTTTATCTTTTTTAGGTTAGTAGTGAAGCTACTGCCAGTGTGAAGGTGTTTAAGGAACAAGATTTGCATAACCCATTTTTTAAGCGCTTTCATAAGCCGTTTCATTAACAGATTTATTAAGAGGGGGACTTCAATTGAAGAAAATCATTGTGCTGCTCAGCGTCATACCCGCAATTGGCTCATTATCTGTGGTTAACCGTGTAGAGCCATATATATTAGGTTTGCCTTTCATTATCTTTTGGTCCACAGCCTGGCTTATTTTAACATCCATCTGCCTTTATATTAGCAGCGTGATCTGTGATAGACAGGAGGAGAATAAATGAACAGTTCCATATTAATCATCACCCTGACTCTTGCTTTGGCTTTTTACTTAGGTATCCGCGCAAAAAAGGGGCGTGAAATGAAGCTTGACCAGTGGGCAGTCGGGGGGAGGAACTTCGGTTCTTTAATCATGTTCGTTCTGATGGCAGGAGAGATGTTTTCGACTTTTGTGTTTCTTGGAGCCAGCGGAGCGGCATACCGTATGGGCGGTCCCACTATCTATATATTTTGCGCTCTTACTTACATCGTTCCTTTCTGGATATTACCCCCTATTTGGCGCTATGCAAAAAAACATAATGTGCTGACGCAATCTGACTTTTTCACAAAAAAGTATAATAGCAAGTCATTGGGACTTCTCGTTGCTGTTATTGGAGTCCTATCAATGATTCCCTATATCGTATTACAATTAAAAGGCTTTCAGATCATTGTTTCCGAAGCATCATATGGATTGATTCCCCCAACGGTTGCTGTTTGGATCGGAATGCTCTGCGTAACTGTTTTTGTATATGTGTCAGGAATTCACGGTTCGGCGTGGACGGCAGTATTGAAGGATATCCTCATTCTTGTCGTAATAGTGTTTTT
The DNA here is from genome assembly GCF_018613325.1 of Bacillus sp. ISL-34. GTDB lineage: Bacteria > Bacillota > Bacilli > Bacillales > DSM-1321 > Peribacillus. Next base: position 80,429 of record NZ_JAGGQJ010000001.1, read on the forward strand.
GGGCATATATTTACCTATTCATTACTTCGGCGGAATACAACCGATGTTCGAAACCCTAGAAGCAACAAAACCGGGATTCTTGTTGCTTCCTGATGAAGGGCTGAGCATCTCTTGGTATATTTCCCTTTGCCTGACCATCGCACTGGGCCAATATATGTGGCCGCATTGCTTTGGAGCGAGTTTATCTTCCCAAAACGAATCAGCTCTGAGGAAAAATTCTGCCATTTTACCTCTGTATCAAATCATTCTGGTTTTCATTCTTTTTATCGGTTTTACGGCGGTTTTGCAGATACCGAATTTACAAGGCGGAGATACGGACCTTGCCTTATTTAAAATCGCGAAAGATGCTTTCCCGCCCTGGATTGTTGGCGTTGTCGGAGCAGCAGGCATGCTGGCTGCCCTTGTACCATGTTCGATGTTAATCTTGACGGCAGCCACGATTTTATCAAAGAATATTTACAAAGCTGTTAAGCCTGACACATCGAATGAACAGCTTGCCAAACTAACCCGTATATTTGTTCCGATCGTATCTTTAGTCTCCTTGATCTTTACATTCTATGGAGGTAATACGATGATTGCGTTACTGACCATGGCTTACAGTTTTGTGCTGCAGCTATTCCCTCCTTTAGTATTCAGCTTGCTTAAGAGAAACCCGGTAAGTAAAGCGGGGGCCTCTGCAGGAATGATTTTAGGGGTGGGGTTGGTCGCTTACTTTACGCTGGCAGAGGCAACAATGGCCACTTTATTACCAAAGGCACCGCATTTCATACAGGATCTTGATATAGGAATCGTCGCCATTACCTTTAACCTTATCGTCATGCTGGCTGTCAGTGCTTTCACAAGAAAAGACAAACAAACGATTCTGGAAGAAGAACCGGTTAAACGAATAATCACTTCTTGATCAAAGGAAGCCTTATAACTGGGGTGCTTCCTCTATAAAGAACGATACAAAAAAGGATAGCCTTTGAAGCTATCCTTTTTGTAGTTTTCCAAGCTTGCAGTATATATTTACCATGAATTTGTATAAGTAATACGTAATTAAAGGAAATGTGTTAAGTTGGACTAAAATGATTATGGAGGCAGCGATGAAATACGAGATTATCTTATTTGATGTTGATGATACATTGCTAGACTTTGGAATATCGGAAAAAAAGGCACTGCATGAAGCTTTCTTAGAGTTCGGTTTGCCCACAGGGGCTAGGGATTATGCGGGATGCTACCAAGAAATCAGTAAGGTTTTATGGAGGGATTTGGAACAGGGGCTTATTGATTTAACAAATCTGGGAGTGGAAAGGTTCAAGCGGTTGTTCCTGAAGCATGGGCTTGATATCGATGCGGATGCGTTCGGCCTTGCGTACCTAGAACATTTGGGAAAGGAAATACATCTTCTGCCCGGGGCTTTGGAGGTTTGCGAGAAGCTTGGAGGATGCCGGCTGGCTATTATAACAAATGGCTTCACGACAGTGCAGACAGCAAGAATCGGGGGCTCACCCCTTTGCAATACCTTTGAGACTTTGATAGTTTCCCAAGAGGCTGGGTTTCAGAAGCCAGATAGAAGGATTTTTGATTATGCATTTACCAAGTTAAAGATTACAGATAAATCGAAAGCGTTGATAGTGGGTGACTCCCTGACATCAGATATACAGGGCGGCTTGAATCATGGAATGGATACATGCTGGTACAATCCCAATCAAAAGGATAATAATCTGGGAATCAAGCCCACCTATGAAATCCGGACGCTGACCGACCTTTTGGAGATTGTAGGAATTAAGGAAGCTTAGAGAGTTATGTGCGTTCATAAAAACAGAGGCTGGTTGTCCAAGTGATAGGACGTGCAGCCTCTGTTATTACTTATGCCAGGGATTTTAGAATCAGTTCAAATCCAGCTCATGTGGTTTGAGTGTTTGATCACTTTCTTTCCTTCTGCTGAAATGAGGTGATAATATACAAAGCGCCAGGGAAATTGCGAGACCTGCCATCATGAATCCGCCAAATACCAAAGGGGATGGGCCATATGATTCCGCCATGGTGGTCCAGATGAGCGGACCGAAACCTGCAATGGCTGCCGCGATCTGATAACCGACGGATAATCCAGTATAACGGACCTTGGCTGGAAAGAGCTCCGAGAATAATGTTCCTTGTGTAGAAAAAATGGCTCCCCAGATGACGCCGAGTACAACTGCCTGCATAAAGTAGAACCAGCCGACCCCTTGCCCAATCATTGTGAAATATGGGATGGCCAAGATGAAAAGGAGAATCAGGCCCCCAAAATAGATGATTTTTCGATCTATAAAATCAGAAATGTAACCAATGACAGGAATCGTAACTAGCATTGTAGCGCAGCCAATCGTTAAACCGGTCAAAGCAGAATCTTGGGAATAACCAAAATACAGTGTAGTAAAGACGAGAACATAGGACATGATGAATACATTGAAGAACCCGTCCCCAATTTTTAGTCCGATCACTTGCAGCACATTTCTCCAATCGTGTTTCAACGTTTCAATAATGGGAACTTTCGCAAGATCACCGCTATTTTTCTGCTGCTGGAATTCCGGCGTTTCTTCAATGCCACTCCTTACCCAGATTGCCAATGCGATCAGTACACCGCTTAAAAGGAATGGAATCCGCCACCCCCAAGATAAAAATTGGGCATCGGTTGTCAAGGAACTGATAAGGGTTAGGCTGAACGAACCGGCAACCAAACCGATGGGGACTCCTAGCTGGGGAATGGATCCATATAACCCACGAACACCCTTTGGAGCAGATTCCGTTGCCAATAGGATGGCTCCGCCCCATTCACCTCCCAAGGAAATCCCTTGAATCAACCTCAGCACCACCAAGATGGCGGGGGCTGCCAACCCAACCTGGGCATAAGTGGGCAGAACACCGATAAGCATTGAACTCCCTCCCATACCAATCAGGGTGAACATGAGTGCTGCCTTCCGTCCGATGCGATCACCCATATGACCGAATAGGATGCTTCCGATTGGACGGGCTGCGTAACCAGCCCCGAAAGTGACAAAGGCGAGAAGAAGTGAAATGGCAGGATCATGATTTGGGAAGAATAGAGTTGTAAAAACCAGGCCCGTTGCTGTCCCGTATAAATAGAAATCATACCACTCAATAACGGAACCAGCTAAACTAGCGAAAAGAACTCGACTTTTTTTCATGATAAATGCTCCTTTAATTCTTAGTTTTTCATCAAAATTGTTTTCAACAATAAATAAAGCCGAAATGAACAAAAATAATGGTTAAGGAATATAAGTGGAAAACTGGATTATTTAGATTATTTTAGAAGGCTTATCCATACCGGTCAACATATTTCTGACTTTTCTGAAAAAATGAAACGAATAACTTAGCTCTCATCACCTGTAATGGAATATAATTAATTCTAAAGTAATGGAAATAAACGATTCGATCTTCCCGGATAAAATGAAAAAGTTTTAACTAAGGAGGAGAATTAAACTCAAATCATTTAGTATTTTTTATGTATAGAAGAGTGGCAAAGTGGAAATCATGTGGATAAGAAAATAAAAAAAGAGGAAAGGATAAGATTTTAATAAATAATAATAATCTCCAAGTTATTTAGTATAATAGAAAAAAGGTTAAGGAGTTGGTTTCATATGGAGAAGCAATTGCCAGGAACATCGCTTGAACCTGAAGAGATGGCTGAAATGGTTTTGAAAAAGGCCCTTAGTGATTACCGGAAAGCACAAATCGAAAAAGAAATCGATGACTCATTAAGAAATCGTGATAAGGAAGAATTCCTGCGTTTAACTGAAATATTGAAGGGCATTTCATGAAATTTTATACACTGTGAACAAGACAAGTAGTAATGATGATATAGAAAGTACACCTAAAAGCCAGCACGGCTTGATAATATGAATATGAAGCTTTATATAACTGATACATTCTAATTAAATAGCAATCTTTAGTATTATAATATTTTACATTGTAAGCGCTTTCTTGTATAATCAAATAAAGAAAACGTTGGGGAGAAGTTTTGTATGTCAGCTAATGGCGGAATTCACAGGTATTAGTGGCTGAAAAGGTTTGCACCGGGATAAAAACTAAAGGGGGAAAAAGTTATGAAAAAGAATGGAGTGTCGTTAGTTGAATTTGTTCAGGAGGATCGGTTCGAACTCAGCTCCTACATTACTTCTTTATTTAATAAACTGAATGACTATGTTCCCAAAAGTCTTAAAGATAAAAGGTGAATGACAATAAAAAATGGATCAGGAAGATATGCATAACTTCCTGATCCATTTTTTATTTGGTTTTTTGGATTTAGAGTTTTAAGTAGTGCACTTAAATGGAAGTCTCAATAATTGACAATGAGAATCGTTATCGAATAAAATGATTCATTATAAGTATATCGATTGGAGATGTTCAGATTGTTCGTTCAGATGAGAAAAATGGAGGTAAAAGAAGGTAATGCAGAACTAGTAGTAAAACGGTTCAGTGGCGAAGGGATCATAGAAAAGCAGGAAGGGTTCATCGATTTAAGTGTGATGGTGAAAAAAGTGCGACGCGGGGATGAAGAGGTCATCATTATGATCAATTGGGAGTCGGAGGCGCATTGGAAGCAGTGGGAAAAGAGTGAAGCCCATATCGCAGGCCATAAAGCAAACCTTGGGAAACCAAAGCCTGAATATATCGTCAGTTCGGAAGGATCATTATATGAAGTGAAAGCTATAAAAAAGGCAGTGAAATAACCGACTTAAGCTAGCCTTTTTTAAATTCCGTACAATAGAAAAGATATTTCCTACGTTACTGGGTGGAATATCCTATTTCTCAATCATCGTGTAGCATAAGGATGCGGAATGGTTACCGTTCACATATAATAGCTTACCTTCACTAAAATTCAGGCTCCCATTATGGGTGCCTCTTTTTTTATGAATTCATCTCAAAATAGGATATGTAATTCCATTTCTGTTGATATAGTAAAATATCTTTTATTTTCATTAAAATGGAGACATTCATATAAATGTAAAAAAAAGGAAAAAAGGAAGGCAGTCCGAAAAGTTTACATATATGAAATAAATAGGGGTGCTGTTCTTAGGTTAGCGGGAATACCTATTATAAAGTCAATTGAGTTTAGAAGTATTAATATACCAAAATACCATACCGATATCGATAAAGTAGTTATTTATATGGAATCAAGACCGGTCCTAGCTTGGATTTCGATTACGACGATGAGGTATTCTCCCTGGAAATGTTTTTTACTAAAGATTCAAGCCCATTTCCATATCCATCAATGTTTTGAAGTGGGAAGAAGAGAGAATATTATAAAAAATCCAAAAAAAGTGTTTACAGGGAAAAAAATTCATTGTAGTATTTCCTTATAAAGTAAATGAAATCGATTTCATCCCGAATCAAGATTATGTACAAGCTATAACAGAAATGGGAGTGGATTGGTCCATACCTTTTCTTCAGGTGGACCTCCTGAAAGAAATGAAATCGATTTCATTCGCAGATTATTAGCTTGGATTTTGGGATCGAGCTAGAAAACTTATTGATTGATCCTAATAAGCAACATGGATGGATTTTTTCCATAGTCAAATGAAATCGATTTCATTGACGGCGATACTTATACTGGCTTGATTCTACAAAATACTTTATTTTAAGGAGGAAAAAACATGTCTTCAGTAACACATGAGGTGAAAAAATTAAAAAATTATATAAATGGTGAGTGGATTGAATCCACTTCAAAGGAAACGGAAATCGTGTTCAACCCTGCAACTGGTGAGGCGATTGCCGAGGTGCCACTTTCAACTAGGGAAGATGTGGATCGTGCGGTTCAAGTGGCGGATGAGGCTTTTAAAAAATGGTCGCAGGTTGCTGTCCCGAAAAGGGCTCGCATATTGTTCAAATATCAGCAGCTTCTTGTGGAAAATTGGGAAGAACTTGCTAAACTGGTCACTATCGAAAATGGTAAAAGCTTATCGGAATCGATGGGTGAAGTACAGCGGGGCATCGAGTGTGTCGAGTTTGCGGCGGGTGCACCTACGCTGATGATGGGAAAACAGCTTCCGGATATCGCGACAAACATTGAATCGGGTATGTACCGTTACCCAATTGGTGTAATCGGCGGTATTACTCCATTTAACTTTCCGATGATGGTCCCTTGCTGGATGTTCCCGCTTGCGATCGCATGTGGCAATACATTCGTGTTAAAGCCATCTGAACGTACCCCTTTGCTTGCAGCACGCATTGTTGAACTGTTTGAGGAAGCAGGTCTTCCTAAAGGAGTACTGAACATTGTTAATGGAGCACATGACGTGGTTAATGGGCTTCTGGAGCATGAAGATGTGAAAGCCATCTCCTTCGTCGGTTCACAGCCAGTGGCGGAATATGTATATAAAACAGGCACGGCTAACTTGAAGCGCGTCCAGGCTCTTGCGGGAGCGAAGAATCACTCGATTGTCTTGAAAGATGCCAATCTTGATATGACGGCCAAGGAAATAACAAGTGCAGCTTTTGGATCGGCCGGTGAGCGTTGCATGGCCGCTGCTGTTGTTGTCGTAGAAGAAAGTGTAGCGGACCAGCTAGTTGAAAAATTGAAACAGGCAGCTGATGCCATTACGATCGGTAATGGTCTGGATGACGGCGTTTTTCTAGGACCTGTGATCCGGGAAGGAGCTAAGAAGAGGACTATTGATTACATCGAATCAGGTATAGCTCAAGGTGCGACCCTTGTACGCGATGGCCGTAAAGACGAGGCAGCAAGCGGCAATGGATATTACCTTGGGGCTACGATTTTTGATCATGTGACACAGGAAATGAAAATCTGGCAAGATGAAATTTTTGCACCAGTGCTCTCCGTTGTCCGTGCAAAAGATTTAACGGAAGCCGTTGAGATTGCCAATGCTTCAGCACTGGCAAACGGGGCTTGCCTTTATACGGACAGTGCAGCTGATGTACGCCAATTCCGTGAAACGATCCATGCCGGGATGTTGGGCATAAACGTGGGTGTTCCAGCACCTATGGCATTCTTCCCATTCTCTGGATATAAAGATTCATTCTATGGTGATCTTCATGCAAATGGAACCGATGGTGTGGAGTTCTATACACGTAAAAAAATGGTCACTGCACGCTACGTGAAATAAGGTGAACGAAAGATATTGCAAGATGGCCCGTTTGGATACGGGCCGGATTTTTTGAAAACCAAGGAGGTACATATGAGTAAACTGCTCCAAAAGCCGGAAAAACAAGAGGTCGCTGAAGGTGTTACAGCCGTTCAATCAGTTACGAAGGGAAATTCTCCTTTAGAATTTGTTGAATTCAAAATAATTGAGTTGGTTCCGAATGCTAGATATTCCGAATTATTAAATAAAACAGAATGCTGCATTGTCGCACTTACGGGAAAAATCAATGTGACTGTAGGCGAAGATGTATACCGTGATTTGGGCACACGAGATAGTGTATTTGATAAAGTGCCGACTGATAGCATTTACGTCTCGAATGATAGAAGTTTTGAATTGGAAGCGATAACCAAAGTCAGAGTGGCACTGTGTTATTCGCCTTCTGATAAGCAACTTCCGACTAAATGGATTAAAGCGGGAGATGTTGATGTGGAACATAGGGGCATTTTGAGCAATAAGCGGATGGTGCATAATATATTACCGGATTCAGCTCCGTATGCGAATAGCCTTCTCGTGGTTGAAGTATATACAGAAAGCGGAAACTGGTCGAGCTATCCCCCGCATAAACATGATCAGGATAACTTACCAAATGAGTCATTATTGGAAGAGTCCTATTATCATGAAGTGAACCCGCCTCAGGGATTCATCTTTCAGCGAGTATATACAGATGACCGTTCGATCGATGAGACCATGTCGGTTGAGAACGGCGATGTCGTACTTGTACCGGCAGGTTATCATCCGGTAGGGGTGCCTGACGGTTATGAATCATATTACTTGAATGTAATGGCCGGTCCGGCAAGGACATGGAAATTCTACAATGATCCCGATCATGAGTGGATCCTGAATCGTTAAAGGAAAAGGAGCTGTTAACCGGATGAACTATACATTTCATGCCGATAAGGAATTTGACTTGATTGCCATTGGCCGTGCTTGCATAGACTTGAATGCCAATGAATATAACCGTCCGATGGAAGAGACCATGACATTCACGAAATACGTTGGCGGTTCACCTGCCAATGTTGCCATCGGAAGTGCGAAATTAGGCTTGAATGTCGGATTCATCGGTAAGCTTGCCGATGACCAGCACGGCCGTTTCATCGAATCTTATATGCGTGAGGCAGGTGTTGATACATCGAATATGATAATCGATCAAGAAGGACATAAAACGGGACTCGCCTTCACCGAAATTAAAAGTCCTGACGAATGCAGTATCCTGATGTATCGGGATGATGTAGCCGACCTTCATTTAGCACCTTCGGAAGTGGATGAAGAATATATCAAAAAATCAAAGATCCTATTGGTTTCAGGGACGGCCTTAGCAAAAAGCCCATCACGTGAGGCCGTTTTAAAAGCAGTCAGCCTTGCGAAAAGAAATGATGTAAAAGTCGTATTTGAATTGGATTACCGTCCTTACACATGGAATTCCATTGAAGAAACCTCCGTTTACTATTCGTTAGTCGCAGAGCAATCAGACATTTTGATTGGCACGCGTGATGAATATGATGTAATGGAAAATACCGAAAAAGGTACAAATGAAGAAACCGTCCGTTACTTGTTTAAACATTCCGCAGACCTGGTCGTCATCAAACACGGCGTCGAGGGTTCATATGCCTATGCCAAATCAGGCGAAGTTTTTACAGCGAAGTCCTATAAAACGAAAGTATTGAAAACATTCGGCGCAGGGGATTCATATGCTTCCGCTTTCTTATATGCGTTAGTGAGCGGAAAAGGGATTGAAAGCGCTTTGAAGTTTGGCAGTGCTTCCGCTTCCATAGTAGTGAGCAAGCACAGCTCATCAGAGGCAATGCCCGTTGCAGAAGAAATCGAGGATTTGATTGCCGAACGCGTGTAAGGAATTTATCTACATAGAGGGGTGAACAGAAGATGGGAACAGTGAGGTTGACGACAGCCCAGGCTTTGATCAAGTTTTTAAATCAGCAGTACATTCATGTTGATGGTGAGGAATCTCCATTTGTAGAAGGGATATTTAATGTATTCGGCCATGGGAATGTCGTTGGTATCGGTCAGGCACTCGAACAGGACGCTGGCCACTTGAAAGTAATTCAAGGAAAGAATGAGCAAGGGATGGCCCATGCAGCAATTGCCTACAGCCGCGAAATGCTCCGAAGGAAAATTTATGCCGTCACTACATCTGCCGGGCCAGGCTCGGCAAACTTGATAGCTGCGGCGGGGACGGCACTTGCCAACAATATTCCTGTCCTCTTGCTTCCTGCTGATACATTTGCGACACGTCAGCCGGATCCGGTTCTTCAGCAACTTGAGCATGAGCATAGTACGGCCATCACCACAAATGACGCTTTTCTGGCAGTATCAAGATATTGGGATCGCGTCACTCGCCCTGAGCAGCTCATGTCCAGTCTGATCCGGGCCTTCGAGGTGATGACCGATCCCGGGAAAGCCGGGCCAGCGACGATATGCATCTCACAGGATGTAGAAGGGGAAGCATTCGATTTCGATGAACATTTTTTTGAAAAACGCGTCCATTATTTAGATCGGAAAGCTCCGGTTGAACGGGAACTGCAAGGAGCTGCCGAGAGAATTAAAGCAAGTAAGAAGCCGATCATCATCGTCGGTGGCGGAGCAAGATATTCCGGAGCTCGGGATATTTTGATGAAGCTGGCAGAAAAGCATAACATTCCACTTGTGGAAACACAGGCAGGTAAATCGACGGTGGAATCATCTTTTTCTAAGAATTTGGGCGGAGTCGGAATTCTCGGTACGATGGCTGCCAATAAGGCTGCACGCCAGGCAGATCTCGTAATTGGTGTCGGGACCCGGTATACGGACTTTACGACTTCTTCCAAAACTGCATTTGATTTTGAAAGGACAAAGTTTTTGAACATTAACGTCAGCCGCCTTCAAACCTATAAATTAGATGGATTTCAGGTCGTCGCCGATGCAAAAGTGGCGCTCGAGAACCTTGAAGAGTTACTAGTGGGCTATGAAACCGAATATGGGGAAATGCTTGGAGATTGGAAGGCGGAGTGGCTTTCCGAACGGACCCGTTTAAGTCAAGTCACTTTCAGCCGTGAAAATTTCATGCCTGAAATCAAAAGCCAGTTTTCACAGCAAGTCTTGAATGAATACTCGGATGCATTGAAAACTGAATTGGCCCAATCCACTGCGATGATTGCAATAAACGATACGGTCGATCAGGAAAGTGTGGTGGTCGGTTCAGCCGGATCACTTCCGGGTGACTTGCAGCGCCTCTGGCATTCAAGCGTGCCAAACACGTACCATCTTGAATATGGATTCTCCTGCATGGGCTACGAAATTGCAGGAACTTTAGGAGCTAAGCTTGCCCATCCAGACCGGGAAGTCTATGCCATGGTAGGGGACGGCAGTTTTCTGATGCTTCATTCGGAATTGATCACAGCCATCCAATATAATCATAAAATCAACATTTTGTTGTTTGATAATTCAGGCTTTGGCTGCATCAATAATCTGCAAATGGAGAATGGCAGCGGAACATATTGCTGTGAGTTCAGAACACATGATAACCAAATTATGAATATTGATTACGCAAAAGTGGCGGAAGGGTACGGAGCCAAAACTTATCGGGCCAATACTGTCGATGAGCTGAAAGCTGCATTGGAGGATGCAAAGAAACAAACGGCATCTACATTAATAGAAATGAAGGTTCTGCCGAAAACGATGACGGATGGTTATGACTCCTGGTGGAATGTTGGCGTGGCAGAGGTCTCGGAACGAGAAAGTATACAAAGGGCATATGAAGCGAGACAAGAGAAATTAAAAATGGCCAAACAATATTAAAAGGGGGCAGCGGAAATGCAGGAGATTTCGTGGGGGATTGCCCCAATTGGCTGGCGTAATGATGACATTCCGGAAATCGGAGCTGAAAACACTTTATCCCACCTTTTAAGCGATATTGTCGTGGCAGGATTTCAGGGGACCGAAGTGGGAGGTTTCTTCCCGGAACCGGCGGTCCTGAATAAAGAGCTGCAGCTTCGGAACTTAAAAATAGCCGGTCAGTGGTTCAGCAGTTTCATCATCCGTGATGGCATCGAAAAAGCAGAACAGGATTTCCATGAACACTGCAAATATTTACAGGCTGTCGATGGAGATGTAGCAGTGGTATCCGAACAGACTTACAGTATCCAAGGCGGAAGGTACGATGTGTTTAAGGAAAAGCCACACTTTACTGATGAAGAATGGGGAATATTGAGTACGGGCCTGAATAGGCTCGGGGATATTGCAGGACTTTACAACTTAAAACTGGTGTATCACCACCACCTGGGGACAGGGGTCCAGACACTGAGTGAAATTGACCGCCTTATGGAAAATACCGAAAAGAAAGTACACCTGTTATATGATACTGGACATATTTATGTATCGGATGGTGATTGCATGTCCCTTCTGCAAAAGCATATCGACCGCATAGGGCACGTTCATTTCAAGGATGTGAGGCATAACGTGCTGGAGCAGTGCAGGAAAGTGGGAAAATCATTTCAAGAATCTTTTTTAGCCGGCATGTTCACAGTGCCTGGTGACGGCTGCATTGACTTTGTGGAAGCTTACCATACATTACTGGAAAATCATTATAAAGGCTGGATTGTAGTAGAGGCGGAACAAGATCCGTCCGTTGCCCATCCATTGGAATACGCATTAATCGCTCGCAAGTATATAAATGACAGGCTGCTCCTAGTTCAAGATTAAAAACCGGAAAGAAGTGATTAATTTGAGTAATGATGGAAATCAGATGGCATTCTTACGCAAGATTATTATTATCTCGACGTTAGGCGGTCTTTTGTTCGGATATGATACTGGTGTCATAAATGGTGCCTTGCCGTTCATGTCCGAAGCGGATCAACTTAACCTTAATTCACTTACGCAAGGACTTGTTGCCAGTTCACTTCTTTTAGGCGCGGCACTTGGAGCGTTTCTGGGAGGCAGGCTCTCGGATTATGCGGGCCGCCGAAAAAACATTCTTTTTCTTTCGGTACTTTTTTTCTTTTCCACCATTGGATGCACGTTTGCACCGAATGTTACGGTCATGATTGCCTGCCGTTTTCTACTCGGCCTTGCGGTAGGTGGGGCGTCAGTAACCGTTCCTACTTATTTGGCGGAAATGTCTCCTGCTGAACGACGCGGCCGGATCGTCACCCAAAATGAATTAATGATTGTTAGCGGACAGCTGCTCGCATTCATCTTCAATGCCATTCTTGGGACAACGATGGGTGACAGTTCACATGTTTGGCGTTACATGCTGGCCATAGCATCACTTCCTGCCATTCTTCTTTTCTTTGGCATGATCAGGTTGCCTGAAAGTCCAAGGTGGCTTGTGTCCAAGAACAAAAATGAAGAGGCCCTGAAGGTTTTGAAAAGAATACGTAAATTGGATGAGGCAGAATCGGAATTTCAGGGAATCAAGGCGACATTCGAAAAAGAGAACCATGTTAAAAAAGCTACATATAAAGATTTGACCGTCCCATGGATACGGAGAATCGTCTTTCTAGGAATCGGGATTGCCATCGTTCAGCAAATAACGGGCGTTAATTCTATCATGTACTATGGTACCCAAATTTTAAAAGATGCAGGGTTTGAGACAAAAGCTGCTTTGATCGGAAATATTGCAAACGGTATCATTTCTGTTTTGGCAACGTTTTTAGGTATTTGGCTGCTTGGTAAAATCGGGCGCCGTCCAATGCTCTTAACCGGTTTGATCGGGACTACGACCACATTGCTATTGATTGGGGTCTTATCTTCCCTTCTTGAAGGGACGGCTGCCCTTCCCTATATCATTTTGTCCTTGACTGTCACTTTCCTTGCCTTCCAGCAGGGGGCCATTTCACCGGTTACCTGGTTGATGCTTTCAGAGATCTTCCCGCTTCAAGTACGTGGGCTCGGTATGGGTGTCACCGTATTTTTCCTTTGGGTCGTAAACTTTCTAATCGGCTTAACATTCCCGGTTTTACTAGATAAAGTCGGATTGTCTTCAACATTTTATATCTTTTTCGCTTTAGGCATCATGGCTATCATCTTTGTGAAAAAATGGTTACCGGAAACTAGAGGACTTACACTTGAACAGCTTGAACAAAACTTCCGCAATCATGGAAAAGAATCTGCTAAGGAAATGACAAAAATAATTTAGAGTTATAGAGAAATAAACCAGATACGTATAAAGGAGGAATATGATCATGACATTAAATATTGGTGTAATAGGAACGGGTGCCATCGGCCGGGAGCATATTAAAAGAATTACAGACAAATTATCCGGAGGGAAAATTGTGGCTGTAACCGATGTGAATGAAGAGGCGGCAAGGCAGGTCGTGAAACAATATGGACTTGAGGCACTTGTATATCCGGATGACAAATCACTCGTAAACTCGGAAAATGTCGATGCAGTACTTGTTACGAGTTGGGGACCTGCACATGAGCAAAACGTATTGAATGCGATTGAGGCTGGCAAATATGTATTCTGTGAAAAGCCACTGGCGACAACGGCGGAAGGCTGCAGGAGAATTGCCGAAGCTGAAATGAAACACGGGAAGCGTTTGGTGCAAGTTGGTTTTATGCGACGTTATGATAGCGGTTACGTCCAACTGAAAGAAGCCATTGATAGAAATGAAATTGGCGACCCCCTCATGGTCCGCTGTGTACACCGCAATCCAGAAGTGGATGATAAATATACGACGGAAATGGCGGTCGTTGATACTTTGATTCATGAGATTGATGTATTGCATTGGTTAATCAGCGATGATTACAAATCAGTTCAAGTCATTTACCCGAAGAAAGCAAGCCGCGCGCATGCTAACTTAAAAGATCCCCAGCTCATCATAATGGAAACGAAGAGCGGGATTGTCATTCAAGCTGAAGTATTCGTGAATTGCAAGTATGGCTATGACATCCAATGTGAAGTCATTGGTGAGGACGGTGTTGCATATCTTCCTGAACCAGCGAGCATCGTGACAAGGAAAGGCGCAAAACGCAGCACGGATATCTTGGTAGATTGGAAAGATCGTTTTATGGATGCATATGACATAGAATTGCAGGATTTCATAGATTCCATTATAAAGACAGGTCAGCCGAATGGTCCGACTTCATGGGACGGATACATTGCTGCCGTAACAGCTGATGCTTGTGTAAAAGCACAAGGGTCCGGTCAGAAAGAATCCGTTGATTTAGAAGAGAAGCCAGTTTTTTATACGGGGAAAATCACTGTACAGTAAACGTTAACAGGCATTGAAACGAAAAAAAAATTATAGGGGGAACGACAATGAAACTAGCTTTGGATCCTACGATGTATGCCAATTTATCATTAAAAGAAATGGTCAATAAAACGGCGGAACTTGGGTATGAATATATCGAACTGTCACCGAGGGAAGATTTTTGCCCATTCTATAAATATCCTAAAGTGGATAAGGAACAGATTAAGAATTTGAAACGGTGGTGCAGTGACGCAGGTGTGAAGATATCATCCTTGCTTCCGCTTTACTACTGGGCCGGTCCTGATGAGGAAAGGCGCCAGGCGGCAGTCCGTAATTGGAAACGTGCCATTGAAGTGGCAGTGGAATTGGATGTTGACTTGATGAATAGTGAATTTAACGGATCTAAATTCAATGAAGTTATCTGTGAAGAGAAATTCATTAAATCAATGGATGAGCTCATCCCGGTATTTGAACGGGAAGGCGTTAAACTTAATTTGCAGGCGCACCCATTCGATTTCATCGAAACGCATGAAGGAGCGATGGATATGATCCGTGCCCTTGACCGTTCTTGGATCAACCTTGTGTATTCAACCGCACATACATTTTTCTATGATGATGGCAAAGGCGATATTGCCCCTATGTTCGATTCTGCCGGGGATCGCCTGCAGCATGTCTTGTTTGCAGATACATTCAATCATAAAGCATCCAACGGACTCCGTTATATCGTCAATCCTCCGGGTGTCGAGGCAACCGTCCACCAGCATTTAAACATCGGCGAAGCGGAAGTTGACTTTGATACGATCTTCAAAAAACTGAAAGAAATGAATTTTGACGGCATCGCGACAAATGCGGTATTTGCTTGGATCGACAAAGCAGACTGGTCAAGTAAGCTTATGCTTCAAAAGATGAGAGACGGATTGGGTTTAGCAGAAAGAATTGGAGGCTGATAAAATGAAACTTTGTTTCAACCAAGCGACCACACTTGAAAATTCCAACTTGGTCAAAGATCTCAAATACTGTGAAAAACACGGTTACGATTATATCGAAATCCGTACCATGGATAAATTGCCTGAGTATTTGGAAGAGCACACAATTGAAGAACTAGCCGAATTTTTTAATGCAAATCATATTAAACCACTTGCCTTCAACGCACTCGTATTCTTTAATAACCGCGATGATGACGGCCATAAGGCGATAATAGCCGAATTTAAAAACATGCTGATCATGGCGGAGAAATTGGGTGTGAAATATGTGGTGGCTGTTCCGCTTGTAACGGAAGCGAAAATATTGAAAGAAGATATTAAAAACAGCTGTGTGGAAGTATTGACTGAGCTTTCCGAGATAGCTGAACCGTTTGGCGTTAAAATTGCAGTGGAATTTGTCGGGCATCCGCAATGTACTGTGAATACATTCGGTCAAGCATACGATATAGTTGAAACAGTCAACCGTGATAATGTCGGGTTGGTGCTGGACTGTTTTCACTTCCATGCCATGGGTTCCAGTTTGGAAGACTTGAAGAAAGCGGATGGGACGAAAATCTTCATTTTACACATTGATGATACAGAGGATTTTCCGATCGGTTTCTTGACGGATGAAGACCGGGTATGGCCTGGACATGGTGCCATAGATTTAGACAGCATATTAACCATCTTAAAGGGAATTGGTTATTCTGATGTCGCCTCTGTGGAATTGTTCCGTCCAGAATATTATGAACTCGATGCCGAAGAAGTAATTGAGACCGCAAAAGAAACGACAATTCAAGTTATTTCGAAATACTTTGCACTACAGAACGCGTGAGTGGATCATGATAATCTCGGGAATAAGGGGGTGATGGAATAATGCCTTTAGTATCAATGAGAGAGATGCTTTTAAAAGCAAAAGCAGAAGGGTATGCTGTGGGTCAATACAATATTAATGGTCTGGCATTCGCACAGTCGTTTTTACAGGCTGCCAATGAGGAACGAGCGCCGATCATACTTGCGGCATCAGACAGGCTTGTTGATTATCTTGGCGGATTTAAAACGGTTGCCGCTATGGTAAAAAGCCTTATGGAAGAAATGGATATTACGGTTCCGGTTGCCCTTCATCTTGATCATGGAATGGATGTGGAACGCTGCAAGAAAGCGATAGATGCGGGTTTTACTTCGGTCATGATCGATTGCTCACATCATCCAATAGATGTAAATATTGAAATCACCAAAATGGTTGTCGACTATGCCCGGAAGAGCGGAGTTTCCGTTGAGGCGGAAGTGGGGACAGTCGGTGGGACGGAAGATGGGCTCGTCGGAGGTATTCAATATGCAGATCCCCATGAATGCACGAGGATTGTAAAAGAGACGGAAATAGATGCACTAGCGGCTGCTTTGGGTTCGGTTCATGGCCCATATCAAGGAGAACCTAAACTCGGTTTTGCGGAAATGGAATTAATTTCGAACATGACGAATGTGCCTCTCGTCTTACATGGAGGCTCTGGTATTCCGCTGCACCAAATCAAAAAAACAATTGAACTTGGACATGCTAAAATAAACGTCAATACCGAAAGCATACAAGTGTGGGCAAAAACGATTCGGGAAGTATTGGCCGTTGAAGGAAAAGTATACGAGCCTCGCGCCATCATCACACCGGCGAAAGAAGCCATCATCTCCGTCGTGAAGAGAAAAATGGCAGAGTTCAATACAAGTGGAAAGGCTTAAGAATGAAAAGGTGTTCCCGATTACATTGCGGGCACCTTTTTGTATATTCACTTTTTGCATGATGGTGAAAATGGTTCGCTGGTCAGAGGAGGTGGTGCAATGACTTTATTACATACCGCACGAAATAGATTTTTGTTTTTAGTGCTCTCATTCATTTTTTGGTTTTCCAATTTCATCTATATTCCCATTTTATCTCCTTACCTTGAGACGATTGGAGGGGATTATACATTTATCGGCATTGTATTAGGCAGTTATGGGCTGATGCAATTTCTCTTCAGGCTTCCGTTCGGAATCTTTTCCGACCTCATAAAAGTCAGAAAACCGTTTATTATCTTTGGTATGGTCGTGAGTACGTTGAGTTGCGTGACATTTGCATGGGCCGATAGTTTAGGCTGGATCCTTTTGGCCCGCTCGTTAGCTGGAGTTGCCGCCGCAACGTGGGTAGCGTTCACCATTTTATTTTCCAGCTACTTTTTAGAACGTGATCTTCACCGAGCGATGGGCAGTATCTCGTTGGCTGTGGTTCTGGCACAGCTGCTTGGAATGGTGGTCAGCGGATACATTGTCGATCTATGGGGATGGCACGCGCCTTTTTGGATGGGAGGACTCATTGGTTTCGTGGGTATCGTCCTTTCCCTTTTTATTTACGAATCGAACGAAGATTTTCAGAAAGAGCCCATTCAATTGAAAGAGCTTATATCAGTCATGCTTGAACCGGCACTTTTAAAAGTATCATTTCTATCCATTCTTGCACATGGCATCATCTTCACGACAATGTTCGGCTTCACCCCAGCATATGCTGTAAAGCTTGGGCTCCAGACTGATGAGATCAGCATGGTCATCTTTTCATTCATGATTCCTCATGCCATTGCCACCATTCTTAGCGGGAAAACGTTCGTACCATTATTCGGACAATGGAAGTTACTGAAATTAGCTTTCGGCCTAACGTCCATTTCTACAGCATGTACGCCATTAATAGATACAAAAGGAATGCTTTTTCTGCTTCAAGGGTTGAATGGATTCTCATTGGGCACTCTTTTTCCATTGTTTTTAGGAATGGCGGTGGAGTCGATCCCCCCTGAAAAAAGGGCAACGGCCATGGGGGCATATCAAGCAATCTACGCGATTGGTATGTTTGCTGGACCTTTCATTGCAGGAGTATTGATTTCGCATGTAGGTCTTTCAGCAGGATTTTATTTCGCGGGGTCATTAGGTTTAACCGCTGTGTTCTTTATGATTGTATGGAGTCGCCTTGAAAGGAAAGCAACAAAACATGATTTGAAATTGAATTAAGCGATTTTGTAAGTGATGCTAGTTCTAGGAGGCGCACTTATGAAGGTTGGTTTAGTTACTGATATTTTAGGTTACATGCCATTTTAAGAGATGCTGGATACGTATGAGGATCAGGGAATTGGATGCGGCAATTGGTTGGATGCTCCAAATTACGATCTCGATGGACTTCTTGGCAGTGCGGCAAATCGAAATCAATTTTTAAATGTAAGGGGAATTCGATATTTTAACATGAAGTCTAAATTACTTTATAATGGAATTAATGAAAATGACAAAAAGAAATAGGCAGGTGGAGATAATAGTATGAAAATGAGCGATGTGGCGAAATTGGCCAACGTATCTCCTGCAACCGTTTCAAGAGTGCTCAGACAGCCGGATTTAGTCAGCGAGGATACCAAACAAAAGGTGCTGCAGGTGATTGAAGAGATGAATTACAAGCCTCACATGATTGCCAGTCAGTTCAGGACGAAAGAAACTAAGATCATTCTGGTCGTCGTTCCTGATATAACAAGGCCCTTTTTTTCCGAAGTGCTTCGGGGAATTGAGCATACAGCTGTAGAAAATGGCTATCAGGTTATATTGGGAGATACGGAAAACGACATTGAACGGGAAAAGGAATACATCGATTTGCTATACAAAAAGCAGGCAGATGGAGCGTTACTACTTACCGCTAGAATGAACAAGGAAAGCCTGGAAAAACTATCAAATCAATTTCCGATTGTACTGGCATGTGAATACGTGGACGGACTGGACATTCCAACTGTATCGATCGACAATGTAAGCAGTGCCAGAAAAGTAACGGAACATTTAATCAAGCTTGGACATACACGAATTGCCCATATAACAGGGCCAATGAACATCATTCTTAGCCGGGATCGCCTAGGGGGGTTCCAGCAGGCAATGGAGAATCATCACTTGAAGATCAACCCGGATTTCATCCAGGAAGGGGATTATGGCATTGACTCAGGTTATGACCAGATGGTGAAATTATTATCCCTGGAAAAAAAACCTGAAGCAGTGTTCGTTTTTAATGATGAAATGGCGCTGGGAGCCGTTAAGGCGATCCAGGATCATGGCTTGAGCGTTCCCGAGGATATTGCTGTCGTAGGTTTTGATAATTTGAAAATAGCATCGATTTTTAATCCTCATATAACGACCATTGACCAGCCTAAGTACGAAATAGGGAAAAAGGCAACGAACTTATTGCTGACCTTAATGAAAGGCGGGACCATAGAAAAGAAAAAATTCGTTCTGAAAGATGAGTTGATCATCCGCGAATCTTGCGGCTCCAAATTGGAAAAAAGCATGAATGTATAAAGTGAATGATAGGCTTCCTTTAATGGGAGCCTTTCACAAGTTCTTGGGGAGTTGGCCAAACATAGTGGCTACAGTTGTCTAAACAGGTGGGGCAGGAGCTTCACTGACGATCATCCGTTTGAATTAATGTAGGCTTTAACTTCGAATTGCTGTCATATAAGGTTTCAAAATGTGCCCTTAGCTTGAATAGCATCTATGACTATAGGCTAAGGACCATTCATGGTTTGCAGGGATTCCAGTACAGATGAATTTACAAATACTTTTTGTATTTCTTTAGTTTATAGATGACTGTTGGCTGGCTGATACCCAAATGTTCTGCCATTTCGTATGTGGTTTTACATTTTTTCCATGCCTTTGCAATCAGTTGCCTTTCAACCTTTTCCAGTGTCTTCTTTAAATCGATATTCTCTTCACATTCCTGTTCGATTGCCAAAAATGTGGAATCTTCAGGCTGTTCCATTTGCCCTGTGATGGATTGGGGAAGGTGTTCGGGAAATATAATTGGCTCTTCGATGGTCAGGATTAACCGTTCAATTAAGTTTTCTAATTCTCGTATATTTCCGGGCCAATGATAATGGGTCAAAACTTCATAAGTCGATGGATGGATTTTTTTGAATTTCTGATATTTATCATTGGTTTTCTGTAAGTAATGCTGAATTAAGAGAGGGATATCTTCTTTACGTTCATGTAATGCCGGAATTTGGATCGGAATCACATTCAAACGATAAAATAAGTCCAATCTAAACTTACCTTGACTTACCATCTCCTTCAAATCTTGATTAGTTGCTGCAACCAGGCGGAAGTTAATATGGTTTTCTTTTTTCCCACCGATACGCTTTATCTTTTTTTCCTGTAATACTTTCAGTAATTTAGCTTGCATGGCAAGTGGGAGTTCCCCGATTTCATCTAAGAAAAGAGTTCCGCTGTCAGCCTGCTCAATCAAGCCTTGCCTCCCTTGTTTATTTGCCCCTGTAAATGATCCCGGCTCATAGCCGAATATTTCTGATTCAAACAAACTTTCAGGTATCGTGCTGCAATTCACTTCGATAAAAGGTTCTTTCTTTCGGTTGCTTTGGTCATGAACAGCACGGGCAAAAGTGCTTTTCCCTACCCCGGAAGGTCCTAATAAGAGAATCGTGGCATCGGTTTTTGAAACATTATGAATCGTTTTTAAAATATGCTTCGTTTCATTACTTCTGGCAATCATATAATGGTAATCCAGTTCCTTTTCCCTTAAATCCTCGACTTCCGTTTGATAGCCTTTTACTTTTCGTTGTAATTGCTCAAATTGATCCTGTAATTGCAGGATCTCGGTTTGGTCCTGACCATAGCTGATTACCCTGACGAGAAGTCCTTCCTTATTAAAAATGGGGTAGCCGGTCGACATGACAACATGACCCGTTTTCGTTTCTTGCATTATGCGCTTCGCTTTCTTTTCTTTTAAAACAATCGCATTGATGGAAGGTGTGAGAAGGCCCTCACTTTCTAATTGATAGACGGAGGTACCGATATAAGAGTCACTTTTCATACCATAAATCTCCCAAAGCTTGGGGTTGGAATATAAAATGATTCCATCTTGATCGGTAATGAGAATGTTATTATTCGATGTTTCAATGATCTTATTTAGTTCTTCCTCCAGCATATCGTCGTACATAAGTTCCGCTCCTTTGGGTCTTGGGATGCTATTTAATTAAAATATAAATCAAAAAGTCAAAATAATCAAAAATTAAATTAAAAAACAAGAAAATGATTAAGTTTTTAATCAATCGATGAAACAAAATAACGAAAGGCCTTATATACCGCAGCGAAATAGTTGGCCTGAATCTTGCTTATGTAATTAGGTAAGAAGAGAATTTCCATAGCCATTCTATTAGAAAAGATGGAAGTTTGTATGACATCTGCAATTGCAGTGAAGTGAAAAATAATAATGGCAGAATTAGAATTTAGGAGGATGTTACATGATGAAGTATCAACCGAAAGACTCATTCAAATCACCCCGTTTTTGTGGAGTGCGTACGTTTATGCGGCTCCCATTTGTTGAACGGGTGGATGAACATATGGATTTTGTCATTACGGGGATTCCTTTTGATTCCGGGCAATCATTTAGAACGGGAGCGAGATTCGGACCGGAAGCCATTCGCGATTTTTCAATCCTTTTACGTCCTTATAATCCAGAACAAGATATTAATATTTTTGACTATATTTCTGGAATAGATTATGGGGATATTCCGATCATTCCGGGGTATATCTCTGAAACATATAAAAAGATCGAAGAAGGGCTTACCCCCGTCATTGAAAAAGGGATCATTCCCATTTCATTGGGGGGCGATCATTCCATTACACTAGGAGAGTTACGTGCAATCGTAAAAAAACATGGACCTGTTGCCCTGCTTCAATTCGATGCTCACTCTGATACTTGGGATAGTTATTTTGATCAAAAGTATAATCACGGAACCGTTTTTCGCCGTGCAATAGAAGAGGGTCTCATCGATGTATCGCGATCTCTTCAAATTGGTATGAGGGGAGGTCTGTATGGACCGGAAGATCTTCAGGATGCCCGGGATTTAGGTTTAGGCGTTTATACGACAAACGATTATAAACGTATCGGGGTCGAAAAGATGCTAGGGGTCATTCATGAGCGTGTCGCGAATGGTCCGGTATTTTTATCTTTTGACATTGATTTTTTAGATCCGGTCTATGCTCCAGGAACGGGTACCCCAGAAGTTTCCGGTGCCAGCATTGATGATGCTTTAGCCTTGGTAAGAGGCTTGACGAATATAGATTTTGTCGGCTTCGACCTTGTTGAGGTTTTACCATCATACGATCACGGACAAATCACGGCTGCCGCAGCCGCTAATATTGTCTATGAATTCATCACACTCATCGCTCTCGCAAAAAAAGGGAAACTGGAGAAAAAAGAGAGAGTGGGAGATTTCGAAACCCAGCTTAACAACTAGTTTCCTCATTTAACTGTAAAGAAGGAAGGAACCGGTGCAATCCTTTCTTCCCTCTTTACAAAGCTATAAGAACAATACAAGCCCAAAAGGAGATGTGTAAATGCATATTTTGGATATATCGATCATGATTCTATATTTTTCTGTTTTAATCATTGTGGGAGTAATTGGATCCAGACGGGCAAAAACAGCAGATGATTTCATTGTAGCAGGACGTAATCTTGGTCATTTTATGTATTTATCCTGTTTAGCTGCTGTGATATTAGGGGGTGCTTCTACTCTAGGAACAGCAAAGTTAGGTTATCAGTTTGGGATATCCGGTATTTGGCTAGTGGTGATGATCGGGCTCGGCATTATCGCTATCGGGTTGTTTTTAACGAATAAGATATTTAATTTAAAAGTATTGACGATCAGTGAAATGCTTGAGAAGCGCTACAACTCTCAAACAAGATTGATCAGTGCCCTTGTCTCTGTTATCTATACATTCATGCTGACTGTAACACAAGTGATTGGGATGGGGACAATTTTACATGTTTTGGCTGGCTGGAATTTAACGGTTTCCATGATAGTCGGGGGTGGGATCGTTTTATTTTATACAATATTAGGAGGTATGTGGTCAGTAACCATGACTGATGTCGTGCAATTCGTCATCATGACGATCGGCATTTTCTTTATCATGCTTCCAATGAGCATCTCTAAGGCTGGAGGGTGGGGCTCGCTTAAAGAAAATCTCCCTGCATCACATTTCGAGTTAGGCAACATTGGCGGAGAGACGATTTTTCAATATTTCCTACTATTTACTCTGGGGGTAATCGTAGGCCAAGATATATGGCAGCGTCTTTTTACCGCACGAACCAAAGCTGTTTCTCGTGGAGGAACGGTTGGAGCGGGACTATATAGTGTTTTTTATGCGATTGCAATCAGTATCATTGGAATGTGCGCTTTTATTATCCTTCCTAATTTAGGCGATCCACAAAATGCATTTACCAGTATAGCGATGGTAACTTTACCTGCCGGTCTATTGGGGGTTGTCATTGCGAGTGTGGTATCGGCCCTTATGTCCACAGCTTCAGGAACTTTGCTTGCTTCGTCCACTTTGGTTGTTAATGACATCATTAAAAAATATATCGGTCAAGGAATGAATGAACGTCAATTTTTAAAAACATCTCGAATTACAACTTTAACGATTGGTGTATTGGCCATAATCGTTTCGATATGGATTCAAGATATTTTAGTTGCATTGGATGTAGCTTACGCAATTTTATCCGGTGCTGTGTTCTTTCCGATCATCCTAGGTTTCTTTTGGAAAAGGGTCACGGCTACGGCCGCATTTTACTCGATTCTTGCCAGCATGATCGTTATTATTGTCGGATTGGTGATTAATGGACCTTCCTCCACTCAACCAATTCTGTACGGGCTCGCTACTAGTTTTGTCGTCATTACTACAATCACTCTCCTAAGTAATAATGATCACAAGAACGAAAGTGAAGTAAAGCAAGATGTAAAGGGTAAATCTGACATGGACACCATGGCTAATTGATGTTTCGGCAAAAAAACGGAAAAAGATTCGAGGAGGAAAGAAATATGACAAAGACAATTTCCCTGCAACCCGCAACATTCAATACATTGGAAGAAGAGCGCAATCACAGGAAGGAACGGTTGGCAGCTGCATTCCGTCTTTTTTCAAAGTTTGGTTTCGATGAAGGGATAGCTGGCCATATTACGGTCCGTGATCCTAAATATACTGACCATTTCTGGGTTAATCCGTTTGGGATGCATTTTAGTCAAATTTCCGTTTCGGATCTTATATTGGTTAATCATAAAGGTGATATTGTAGAGGGGGAACATTCAGTGAATGGTGCAGCCTTTGCCATTCATTCTGAAATCCATAAAGCGCGACCGGACGCCATTGCAGCGGCACATGCTCATTCAGTCTATGGAAAGACATGGTCTTCCTTAGGCAGACTGTTAGATCCGATTACGCAAGATGCCTGCCAATTTTACAGAGATCATGCATTATTTGATGATTTTACTGGTGTGGTTTATGCATCCGAAGAAGGGAAACGCATTGCTAAGGCTTTAGGCCAATACAAAGCTGTCATCCTTCGCAACCATGGATTGTTAACTGTAGGCCAGTCTGTAGATTCAGCTGCGTGGTGGTTCATAACAATGGAACGTTCATGTCAAGCACAGATAATGGCTGAATCTGTAGGTAAGCCTGTTTTTATAGAAGAAGAGTATGCAAAGTTAACGGCAGAACAAACGGGAACGGAATATGAGGGATGGCTGAGCTTTCAGCCTCTTTGGGACAGAATCAGAAAAGAGCAATCAGATTTCTTGAAGTGAGCATAAAGCACGGCGTGGTATAATCGCGACGGATTCCCTTCCCATAAAAGAAGGAAAAAAGGTATTGTAGGTTCTTGAGGAGGTTTTATAATGTCCGGTTCCAAGAAAACAGCACCTTCACTTTATATCAGGGTCGATATACCGGAAAAATACATCAATCAGTTTAAGGAGATTTGTTCAGAAGTTGTTGTCGAGCCATGGGAATTCGGTGAACCCGAACCACAGCCAACAGTTGATCTATCAAGGTTTGATGTCATTTATACGCTGGGTCTTCATGATAATCTTAACATTATAAAAAAAGCTCCAAAGATTAAATGGGTCCATTCAGACACAGCTGGAGTGGAGGCCATGCTGAATGAAGATATACAAAACAGCGATGTCATCATCACCAATGTCAAAGGCTGCACATCTGTCCCGATAGCCGAGCATACAATTGCGATGCTGTCTTCGTTAGCAAGAGGTGTACCGACAATGATCAGAAATCAAATAAACAACACCTGGGTTGAAATTCCTGTGAAAGATCTTGAGAATGCGACAGTGGGGATAATTGGGTATGGTGATATTGGCCATGAGATAGCAAAGAGATGTAAATCACTAGGTATGACCGTTATTGGCTGCCGCCGGAATCCCTCCAAGAGGAACACAGAATATGAACCTGCTGATTTGATAATGGGTATGGATCAAGTGGATGAGGTCCTTTCCAGGTCAGATTTTGTCGTCTTGGCCCTTCCGTTTACAAAAGATACATCATACTTTTTTAATAAAGAGCGCTTAAATAAAATGAAAAAAGGCAGCTATGTAATTAATGTCGGCCGAGGTAATACGATTGTGGATGAAGATTTAATCGATTCCTTGAGCAATGGGCACATAGCAGGTGCGGCTCTCGATGTATTTGAAGTAGAACCACTACCTAAGGATCACCCTTTCTGGCAGCTGGAAAATGTCATGGTTTCCCCACATAATGCTTACAACTCTTCCAAACACCTAGATCGTGTAATGGAAGTATTCCTGAAAAATTTAAAGCTTTATTCTGACGGTAAACCCCTAATGAACGTTGTAGAAAAAAAACTGGGTTATTAACTATTGAAAAGAAAATTTCAACAATCAATCATAGAAATAGAGTAAGAGGGCAGACCCTGATTGGGTTTGCTTTTTTTGTTTAAAAGCCAATGCTTCATCTTTTTCTTGTATAGGACAATCTCTGATCAGGAAAAGCTGAATGTAAGGAGGCGATGTATGAATGGGTACTTTCGAAGTTATTTCCCTGATGCTAAGCTTTGGCATGTTTGTAATTGCTATTCTTGATTTCAAAAATCATGACAAGAATCCTTGAAGATAATGGAGCAGGCCGATGTGTTTGATTAATAATGGAAGCGTTTAAAAAAATGCCGGGTTGTGAAGGTATTGATTTTCTCGATTTTTTAAACTTGCAGAGAACACTTATGAGGTGTTCTTCAGACTGTAGACAAACTCGATGAAAACTCAGTTTGCCTGCAGTTTTTTGTTTGAAAGGTCCAGTTGATTTCAGAAATCCGCTCCCTTTCCGCCGACTGTCTGCCAAGCCTCCTCGGCGCAAGCGCCTTTGGTGTCTCGGCTAGCCAGTTATTCGGCAGGAGTGTCGCAAATTTCTTCAATCCAATGAGGATTACAGTAAAAAACCATAAAGACCGGAGCACTATATTCGATTCGCTGCACTGTCTTGGGCAGTTGACGCAGTTTATCGACCTAAACCACACTTTATTCGACCGTTCACGCACAGTATTCGACCTACCCCGCACAGTATTCGGCCGTTGAGGCACTATATTCGACCGTTCACAAGTTTTTTTCGACCTTCACCTCACTTATTTGGTATCCGAACACCCTTTTGTCTACGAGAACACCATTAGAGGTGTTCTTTTTTGTTTTCTTAGGTATCATCTTTGACAAAACAATGATATACAAGTATAGTCTCTAATAGACCGGTTGATATAATTTCAAGGAGTGATCCAGCTATGGCAGAAAAACGAAACTCTAAAGACATTCTTATTGAAGCTGCTTCCCGACTTTTTCGAATACGTGGATATTATGGTGTAGGGCTTAAGGACATTATTGAGGAAAGTGGTATTCCAAAAGGTTCTCTGTATCATTATTTTCCGAAAGGCAAAGAAGAATTGGCGATAGAGGCGATTATTCATACAAAAGAATTCGTGATAGATGAAATTCAACGGGGATTTGATGAAATCGAAGACCCTATCAAAGCCATTCAGGCTCATATTTTTCAATTATCCGAGGTATTTGGTGATAGTGAAAATCTATTAGGACTGCCAATCGGGACGATTGCAGCGGAAACATATACAACGAGTGAGCAG
Source organism: Bacillus sp. ISL-34 (assembly GCF_018613325.1). Classification (GTDB taxonomy): domain Bacteria; phylum Bacillota; class Bacilli; order Bacillales; family DSM-1321; genus Peribacillus. Next base: position 107,712 of record NZ_JAGGQJ010000001.1, read on the forward strand.
ATAAGAACGGCCTGCCAAGAAGCGATAGAAGATTGGCAATCCATATATGTGAAGAAATTACTCGAGGCGGAATTCAGTGAGAAACGGGCAAAAGAATTGAGTATCGTAATCAATGCTTTAATTGAGGGCGGTATCCTTTTATCCTTAACGGCGAAAAGCGGGGAACCTCTCCAGGCCATTGCGGAACAGATACCATTATTGCTGATAAATAAATAAGTCATGCGGAAAAATTATCTTAAGCTTAGGTCGAACAGTTAGTAATTGGAGGAAATATTTTATGTCTACAGATGCAACACAGCAACAAAACCCAGTCATTAGAACGACCCCCATTTTAATTGCATTTTTAATTGCAGGGTTCATTGGGTTATTCAGCGAGACGGCATTAAACATGGCGCTGGGCGATCTAATACAAGAGTTCAATGTCAGTCCTTCCACCGTGCAATGGCTGACAACGGGTTACCTATTAACATTGGGGATATTGGTTCCCGTTTCGGGACTCTTGATTCAGTGGTTCAATACTCGTCAATTATTCATTGCCTCAATGGTGTTCTCCATCATTGGGACGCTCATTGCAGCAATTGCACCTGGGTTCGGCATCTTGATGCTGGCCCGTGTCATCCAGGCAATCGGAACGGGTCTTTTATTACCTCTCATGTTCAATACCATTTTATTGATTTTCCCTATTCATAAAAGGGGAGCGACGATGGGATTGATGGGGTTGGTGATCATGTTTGCTCCGGCCATCGGACCGACAGTTTCAGGTTTGATTATCGAAAATTTAAAGTGGAATTACATTTTCTGGGTGTCTTTGCCGTTCTTTGTGATCGCTTTACTATTCGGTCTCAAGTATATGCAAAACGTTTCTACAATCACCAAACCTAAAATCGATGTACCATCCATTATTTTATCGACCATTGGTTTTGGGGGAATTGTTTATGGCTTTAGTATTGTTGGAGAGCAAGGATGGAGCAATCCGATAGTTCTATCCTCGATCATTGTCGGCCTTATAGCGCTATTCCTGTTTGCTGTAAGACAATTCAACATGGATAAGCCGATGATTGACTTGCGCGTTTTTAAATACCCGATGTTCACGTTAGGGTTAATAACCGTCTTCATCACCTTCATGATCATCATGTCATCCATGATTCTCTTACCGTTATACCTGCAAACCGGGCTTGCATTAGCTGCGTTTTCTGCTGGGCTGGTACTGTTACCGGGTGGAGTGCTTAATGGTATCATGTCTCCGGTTACGGGGCGCATTTTTGATAAGTTCGGGCCAAGAGGGTTAGTGATCCCAGGCTTCATTATCATGATTGTCATGTTATGGACTTTGACGAACGTAACGACTGAAACTACGATCATTATGGTAATCGTCATGCATTCTCTCCTTATGATTGGTGTTTCGATGGTCATGATGCCGGCCCAGACAAATGGGCTGAATCAACTGCCGAAAAATCTTTATCCGGATGGAACGGCTTTAATGAATACATTGCAACAAGTATCGGGGGCCATCGGTACAACCGTTGCCATTACAATCATGTCAGCATCCCAAAAAAATTATATGGCAAATGCAGAAGATCCGTTCGATCCATCAGCCATTAGCGGTTCATTGACTGCAGGCGTTCAAGATGCCTTTATTTTTGGTCTTGTCCTTGCAATCATTGGTTTGATCGTGTCTTTTTTTATCAGAACAGCAAGAGACTAATAAGATATTAATGAAAAAAGATAAATTAGCCAGCAGCGAAAGAATTTTCTCTGTCTGGCTTTTTTGTTTGAAAAAAAGCATGATGAATAAATCGTTTTTATTGGTCCTTTTTACCATATTTTATCAAAAGCCACAAAAACTAGAGTAAATCATTTGAAAATTAACCACTTATCGGATAATCTTACACAGTAATAGTTACTAAAATTTAGCTCAGGTAAAGCGGTTAACGGGAGGAATTCAAATGAATACGATAAAAACCAAATTGTTTGAATCTGTAACAATAGGTGCATGGGATTTAAAAACAAGAACGGCAATGGCTCCTATGACACGGGCGTTTGCCGATAACGAAACTGGTGTTGTGAATGACCTGACCGTAGAATATTACCGTAAACGGGCTCAAGATGGAATTGGACTTATCATTACTGAAGGTGTAGTGATTTCACCAAGAGCAAAGGGCAATCCTGGAGTTCCCGGAATATATACTCAAGAGCAAATAAACGGGTGGAAAAAAGTAACGGAAGCAGTACACGCTGAAGGCGGAACGATTATTGCGCAAATCTGGCATGTGGGCCGTGCAAGTCACCATGAAATTGCAGGAGGACTTCCTCCGCAGGCTCCATCACCTATCGCTGCAGAAGGTAAGGTTTCCCGATTCGGCAAACCTTTTGATATTCCTGAAGAAATGACAGAGACGGATATTTCAGAAGTGGTGAAACAATATAAACAAGCTGCAAAGAATGCAATGGATGCTGATTTTGACGGCGTTGAAATTCATGGAGCACACGGCTACTTAATAGACCAGTTCAATTCTGACACTTCCAATAAAAGGACCGATCGGTACGGTGGTGATTTAAAACAGCGCCTGACATTTATGAAGGAAGTGCTAAAGGCAGTTATTGATGCGGTTGGAGTGGAACGTACCCTTATTCGTTTCTCTGCTTTGAAAATTGACCAGCCGTCTTACATGTGGGAAGACCCTGAAAAAGCGATCCAAACATTTATTGAAGCGTTCAATGAAACAGGAGTGAAAATGATTCACCCATCCACGATGGAATTTACCAAACCGATTGCAAGAGGATTGACCATGCATGAATTGGTACGCAGCCACTGGGATGGAATTATAGTCGGTGTGGGCGGGCTTGATCCTGAAACAGCAGAAGCCGCACTGGAAAAAGGCATCATTGACGTTGCGGCGATTGGACGTCCGCTTATTGCCAACCCGGATTATCTGGCACGAATTAAGCGGGATGAAAAACTTGTTGATTACGAGGCAAAGAAACACTTAGGGCAACTGATTTAATAGAGATAAAAGATAAGGCAGGCTTGTTCATGACAGGACACCGCAGCAACAATGCTTCCTTTTTTGATAACTGATGCGATTCTTCTTCAAGAAGGGTCGCCTTTTCTTATGGAACTAAAAGGGGAGAGTAGAGGAAGAAGGATGTTAAAAAGATTATATATATTTGGTAAGCTTACTGGTTATTTTCAATAAATAAAGTGAGGAAGCTGGTATATCAATGGAACGTATCATGGTTATCGGAGTGTCCGCGGGTGTCGGAAAATCTACTTTTGCAAGAAGACTTGGAGATAATTTGAATATCGAGGTACATCATTTGGATACATACTACTGGAGGCCTGGCTGGGTGGAAGCTCCTTTAGAGGATTTTATTTCTGCCCAGAAGGAAGTATTGAGTCATGACAAGTGGATAATGGATGGCAATTATAGTAATTCTATTCATTTACGTTCGGAGCTTGCCGATACGATTATTTATTTAGAACTTCCTCTCCGTGTTTGTCTTTACCGTGTTATAAAACGTTGGTTGTCCAATATAGGTAAAACAAGACCGGATATGGGCAAAGGCTGCAATGAAAAATTAGACTGGCAGTTTATTAAATTTATCATGACCACCTACTTTCCTCGCAAGAAAGAAATGAAAGCAAGATTTGCCGATCTAAAAAAGAGTGACCCTGAAAAGGTATTTGTTATTTTAAAAAGCAAGCACGAAATTGAAGGATATCTGTTGAATGTGAAGGGATGAATTTTTATGACTCTTAGAGATTTCCTAAACTAAGGCTTTTATGGAGTTAATATAAGTCCAAATGGAAAAGGGATCTTCCAATCGAAGAATCCCTTTTTATACATACTGCAACTAACTAATCTAGTCTATCATTTTTTAACTAAAGGCTTTACATCTTGCGGAATAGGGGAGATATAGCTTTTCCCTTGTAATCGTTCTTTTAGCTCTGTTTTTGCCTTTTCAATTAATTCCGGATTTTGAAGCACTTCTACTGCAGTTGCTGCAATAACCTTGCCAGCATGAAGCATTCCTGAGATGGATGTTTCTGTGGCTGTTGGAATTTGTTTTGGTGAGACGGCTGCATCAGCAGAAATCAATGCCCGCAAGGCGATCCGTCATTCGAAGAAGCAAGACAGCTCCGGAATTGTTGTTATTCAGGAAGATGGTGTAATGATCGAATCCGTAGGTCAAGAAGAACAATTGGCATATACCTTCCGTTCCAATGATAAAGAACTGCTAGATAAATTAAATCAGGCTAACATTAGTGTAAAAACGTATAAAAAGATAGAAGCATTGATTGATCGTATGGGTTGGGACGGCTTCACTTCCTCAGACTTAGCTTCTCATTTATCCATGACCGTTCGAAATGCCCAGAGAATTATGAGTGGTTTAAGTGAAAGCGGTTTAGTGGAGTACAAAGGAGAAGAACTTCAATCACCTCGGGGAAGACCTCGTAAAATTTATAAGTTGAAGAAGTAACACCTCGACTTCTTGGTACACACTTAAATGAAATTCGATTTTGATTATCTAAATCTATCTCAGCTAAATTTGGCCCTGGTTTAGGGCAGTGTTACCATATAATCTTAAAACAGTATCGTTTTATCATAAAAATGGAGATTATATCATTATCCGAGAGCTGATTATCAGCTCTTTTTCTTATGGTGCTATAGGGGCAATGCTATTTTTCATTAGTACATTAGAATTACCAGAACAGTTATAAAATAATAGTACTAACGTTATTCAATTTAAAGAGTTGCTGCCTTGTTGGGAATTTACAACGATCTATATAGAAAGCTGACTTGTAAACCTAACATTAATAGCTTGTACAACGTGTTTTTCCTTCTTGCCACATGATAAAATGGTACAAAAGGGAAAAGCAGGCGGGGATATGTATACAGCTATATATCATTTCTATCATTCTTTTCTTTTTGCTTCTGTTATGATCAAGAGTAACAAACAAACTAATCAACAGGACTCAAATGCAAATTGAGCAAAAGTTAAACAGCAGAAGAATTAGCATTGTGATAACATCCTTTCGTTAAACCAGGATATTCTACAAAGAATCATGAATATATTAAAGATGATAAAGGAAGTCGATTACTGGATGTATAAAATCGGACTAGTTGGTCTAAAAACTTCTATAGAACAAATTTTAATCTTGGCAGAAGAATATAAACATGAGTTGGAATTCATCTCTTTGCCCTATGTAAAGACAGAAGAGGTAGGGGGGATTGTAAAAGAATATAATTCTCACGTACATGCATGGCTTTTTTCTGGTCCACTTCCCTATGAAATTGCGGGAAAAACACTAGGCACAGATAAAATAATGGTGCATGTTCCTGCTACGGAATCAGGATTTTATAAATCCTTTTTAGAGTTGGTTTATGAACAAGGGAAAATTATTGAGCAGCTCAGTATCGATACTATGTCTTCAAATAATATTAGTGAAGAAGCCCTGTCACAGTTGAAAATAAGAATCCCAAAGATTCATACGAAAGTGTTTGAGTCAGATGTCGATACGAATGAATTGATACATTTTCACTTGGATTTATGGAATAAGGGAATGACAGAAGGTGCGTTATCTTGTTTTCCGTCCGTCTGTGAAGCTTTAAATGAATATGGGATTCCAGCTTACCGAATGTCGATGAGCAAGATGGAAGTTCGGCAAACGCTTCGTATCCTCTCTGAAAAAGTAAAGACTTCCTACTTTAAAGATACACAAATCGGAGTGGAGATCATTGAAGTCGAATACTTTGACAAAGTGGCTGAGGAAATGAAAACTCCTTATCATTTACAGTACTTGGAACTTCGGCTAAAAGAAATGTTGATTCAGCTTGGTGAAAGAATAAATGGTTCCTTTTCAGAGAAAGGGAATGGGAGGTACATGATTTTTAGTTCTCGCGGCGTAATTGAACGGGAAATCATTACGCTCGAGGATACCATTCAAAAATTGGCCTTTGAAGCAGGTACAACCGTTGCCGTTGGAATTGGTTTCGGTGAGACGGCCTATTCGGCAGAAATAAATGCTTTTCGTGCCATTCAACATTCAAAAGAGATGAAGAAGCGAGAAATTGTGATTATCCAAGATGATGGCAAAATTATCGAATCACCAGGCAAAAAGAAAGAACTGCAATTTGATACCCGTACCCACAATAAGCCCCTTATAGAAAAGTTGAAATCCGGAAATATCAGTGTGAAAACGTATAAGAAGATATCTGCCCTCGTTCAAAGAATGGGCTGGAGTGATTTTACTACAAAGGACTTAGCGAAACATCTTGAGATGACAGAGCGCAATGTACGGCGCATTGTTGCGGATATGTGCGAAGTTGATTTGGCACAATGCGTTGGTGAAGAGGCTAATGCCACACGAGGAAGGCCGAGTAAAATTTATCAATTATTATAAATTACAGGCACCCATAATTTGGGTGTTTTTTTATTTCTGCTTCATGTCGCATTTAAAAAATAGTTTTGAATTTTCGAAAAATATTGTAATAAAGACCTTGTGAGATTATACTCTATTTAAGGAATTTTTTCCTTAAACTATCCTAAATTAAAGACCGTTATGTAAATTGAATGAATAAGGGGTTGTAGGGGATGTCTCAAACGATGATGATTGATGATTTGATCGAGGCTGTTAAAGATGAAGTGATTGCTTGGAGAAGGTATTTACATAAGTATCCGGAGCTGTCTTTTCAGGAGGAGAAAACGGCACAATTTGTTTATGAAACGCTGCAAACCTTTGGTGAATTGGAAATTTCACGTCCGACAAAAACGAGTATAATGGCTCGTTTGACCGGTCAGAATCCTGGGAAGGTCATTGCACTGCGGGCAGATATGGATGCGCTTCCAATTGAAGAAGAGAATGATTTTGACTTTGTGTCACGGAATTCAGGCGTGATGCATGCCTGCGGTCATGATGGGCATACGGCGATGCTGCTTGGAACAGCAAAAGTTCTTGTACAGTTAAAGGATCAAATTAAGGGGGAGGTGCGCTTTTTATTTCAACATGCTGAGGAACTGCCGCCCGGTGGAGCTCAAGAGATGGTGAAAGCCGGTGTGCTTGATGGAGTGGATATGATCATTGGATCCCACCTCTTGTCGACGCTTCCTTTAGGGAAAATTGGTCTGGGCTGCGGTCCGGTGATGGCTGGAGCTGATACTTTTAACATTATAGTGGTGGGTAAAGGGGGGCACGCCTCGCAGCCAGAACTGACCATTGATCCCATAGCGATTGGAACACAGGTCGTATCGAATCTCCAGCACATTGTTTCTAGATATCGGGAAGCCCAGGAAGCTCTTGTGGTTTCAGTGACTCAGTTCCATGCGGGAAGTGCGATTAATGTCATTCCAAGTAAGGTAAGCATTGGTGGATCGGTTCGAAGCTTCAATCCGGAACTGCGGAAAAAAATCCCGGATTTAATCGAACGCATAGTAAAAGGGATTACTGAAGCGCATGGTGCTACGTATGAATTGGATTATCAGTTCGGTTATGCTCCTACCATTAATGATGAAGAAGTTACCCGTTTGATGGACGAAACGGTCTGTGAAGTATTTGGTGAAGAAAGTCGAGAGATTTTAAAGCCAATTATGGGAAGTGAAGACTTCTCTGCTTTTCAAGAAGTAGTTCCGGGATCTTATCTTGTAATAGGAGCTCGAAATGAAGAAAAAGGAATTATATATCCTCACCATCATCCCAAATTTACAGTCGATGAACAGGCTTTACAAAACGGGGTGAAGTTATTTGTTCACGGTACTATAAAAATGTTAAATGAAATTTACTAGGGGGCTAAGAGTATGAAAAAAATATATTGGCTCGGAATCATCCCGTTTCTTGGCTTCATCGTAGGAGCTTTGTTTACAAATAAAGTGACTCCATATGTTCTGGGAATGCCTTTTTTTCACTTTTGGATTGTACTCTGGTCTGTGCTAACCACAGGTATTATGGGGATTATATATCTACTGGATCCTGCTAATCAGAAGGGAGATTCAAGATGAATATTGCCGTTTTTTTCATCCTATTTTTTTTCGTCATTTCGGTATTGATTGGTATCCAGGCTAAAAAAGGGAAAGAAATGAACTTGGAACAATGGTCGGTTGGAGGACGCGGGATGGGAGCCCTATTGATTTTCCTTTTATCCGCAGGTGAAATGTACACTACCTTTACCTTTTTAGGTGCAAGTGGATCCGCTTATGGGGAAGGTGGTTCCATCTTTAGTATCGTGACATATGGCTGTCTGGCTACAGTAATCTCCTACTGGACATTTCCAGCAATCTGGAGGTATGCAAAGAAACACCAATTAGTTTCCCAATCTGATTTTTTTGTGAAAAAATATCAAAGCCCATATCTTGGTGTACTTGTTGCGGTTATAGGTGTTATAGCTTGTACTTGCTACTTGGTCCTGCAATTGAAGGGGCTAGGATATATCGTTTTTGCTACATCATATGGAGCAATCTCTTCTACAGCTGCCATTTGGGTTGGAGCAATTGGTGTTACCATTTTTGTAATGGTTTCCGGTATTCATGGGTCAGCCAGAACAGCTATTTTGAAGGATATTCTGATTCTTGGCATTGTTGTATTTTTAGGTGTTTATTTTCCTATGCATTATTATGGCGGTCTTCAACCTATGTATGAGGCCATTGAACAGGCAAAGCCGAACTTTACCATCCTTCCAGATCAAGGAATGAGCGTATCGTGGTATATATCGACCGTTGTATTAAGCTCTATTGGATTTTATATGTGGCCGCACGGGTTTTCTCCTATTTATGCTGCCTCTAGCGAGAAAGCCTTAAGAAAAAATGCAATCCTAATGCCAATGTACCAATTGATTTTATTGTTTGCCTTTTTTGTTGGATTCGCCGCTATCTTACAGACACCAGGTTTAAAAGGCAGCGACACCGATCTTATCTTGCTGCAGCTTTCTAAACAGGATTTTGATCCGTGGTTTGTGGGCTTAATCGGTGGAACTGGTGTGTTAGCCGCTCTAGTGCCAAGTTCCATGCTGTTGATGTCTATATCAACATTGCTGGCGAAAAATGTATATGGCGTATTCACTCCATCAGCAACGGAAAATCAGATTGCAAAACTGGTAAAATACATGGTTCCCCTTATTTCTCTTTTAGGGATATACTTGACCTTTCAAGGTGGAAACACCCTGTTTAGTCTCGCATTAATCGCCTATAATTTTATAACCCAACTCGCTCCTGCCTTTTTCGCCAGTTTGATGAGAAATAATTTTGTAACCAAACATGGAGCATTTGCCGGGATTATAACAGGAGGAGTGCTAGTCTCTATTATGGAACTGGGGAACATAAAAATTGGTCATCTGTTTCCTTATCTTCCTCAAGCAATTAAAGACCTGAATGTAGGAATTATCGCCCTATTTATTAACATTGTGGTTTTAGTGGTGGTCAGCCTGATGACAAAAAACATTACTTATACTCATCAAGATACTGATGATTTGGAGACATCAACAGCGGAGCACAAGGTCCTAATGCAAAAAGAATCAAATAGCTAACTCAACATGATTATTCACTTCCGATATGATTATGAAAAACGAATGCCCTACAATTAAAGCTTTTCTGGGGACAGTTTTGCATCACTCCATTTACAGTTCGGATAACGCTGATAATGAATTGTTCTTTTTGATCGCTTTATGCCCAATAACAAAGATTATCTACAAATGAAACAAACCGGTCTGAAAATGGCCGGTTTGTTTCATTTAGTTATTCTGTTTTAGAGCTCTCATCTTTATTTCTTTTATTTCCTTTGCTGTTGTCCCCACTAACAGGAGCTTGTCCGTGTAATTGCGGTGAATTTTGATTACGGCTCCCTTTATTAAATTTTTTTGTCATGTTCACATCTCCTTTCTTTTTTCAAATACAGTTTGTCCCTTTTTGGTGAACTTATGTTTTTCACTTGAAAGGAACACCTTTATCCAAGTGATATTTTTCATTCACGGCTAGTATGGTATCTCAGTAGGGAGAGGATAGGTAATAATCAATACCTGTTGAAAAAAGGGGGTCAGCGCTGCATTTCAAGTCAGGTTGGTTAGAATTGAGTTACAGAGCTGAGTTAAATTCTTAAAACGCTTGTCGGACTCCAAGTTTATCGGTCTGGAACCAGCAAAGGGAATTGTCATTTCGCCTTTGAGGGATCTTGCACAGACAATGCGGGCAAAATGGCTGTTATGGCTGTTGAAAGTTCTAATTATGGAGATAAAATAAAATAATCGTTTGGGAATGTTCGGAACTAGAGGATCTAAGATCATTCAAGAGGTTTTAAATTACATAATTCTTACTTTATTTTTAATAAGCTTGCAGTAGTAGTTTGTAGCTCTGAAAAAAAGAACAGTATATACAGATAAATGATTTCAAGGATACATGTGGTATTCTTTTTTAAAGCATGCATAAACATCTTCATAGTGATCTTTCCTTTCTTATTGTAATTTCATCAATTATACTAATGAATTTATACAAAATCTTCCTCTTTGTTAGATTACCTACCATTGTTTTTCTGGATGTAAGCTTTTGTTGAAAAAGGATCGTTCACCATTAGCAACTGGTGGATATCCTCATGTAAATGAAGGAAGGCTATTTTAAGTGGACAATATTTTCAACAATCGCCTCGATAGAATATTTTACGTGCTTTTTTGGGAAGGCAAAAACTGATTTTGGTATGTACTTTATGAATGATCAATATGATGTAACTTAAGGACAGAATATGTAATTTTGGGTGATTACTTTTAATTCCACTCAAAACTACAGTCCATAAGTTCCTGTTCCATTTTCGGTGATCACCGCCTTCCCGAAAGAGACGTTATCAATTCCCCAACCATCGAAAACTCCAAGAGTAAAACTAGATAGTAAGTCGCGAGTACAGCTTTGCCCAAAAAATTACAGTATTCTTCTGTTTTATTGTTTTAAATCATTTACTCCATAAGGTCAATATAGGGGATGTCCTCACACTCCAGAACTACGCATATTCAAAGAACTAGAAAAAGTCGATTCCTGGTTGAATTAGATGCCCTTACTTAATCACATATTATTTAGCTCCCCAATCATTTTCTTGTACTCTCAAGATAAATCGAAAAATTTATCAGTTATCCACTAGGCAGTCAAACACCATAAATTAGGCTTCATATAACACGAAAATCCTCCTTTGAATTCATTGTAACAGTGCCATGCCAGGTGTTCAGAAAAGGCCGAGTATTACATTGACCTGTTAGAAATAAAGGCCCTAATGTGAGTGGTAATGAGTAAGAAGATCCATTTTTATAACATTCGTTGAATTCTGAAAACTCTCGTGTTAAAATTTGGTAGCACCAGCAATCATTTTACGTATTTACATATTAATAGGGCCCTATTATTCAGAAGATTGCTAGATTTTTTCGCATCTAGACTTTAGTGATTTACTGCGTAAAAATAAAATCAATAGGATTGGAGCTAAGTTAATGGGTGTAGATACTAATGCAAGTACGAAGAATAAATTAAAAGTTGATTATGTGTTTACAGATGCAGAGAATCAACTTCTTACAAATAAATTTTTGGATTTAAAATGTAATCCCTATGAAGATTACACTTCCTTTCGTTCAGAAATCGAAAACATTGTGGAAAACGATGTTGAAATAAAAGATATTGTGGAAAAAATAAAAGCTGCCGGCGATAGGATTTGGAAGGAAGAACCATACTTATACCTACAAAACTGCCCTATAGATAAAGATGTTCCTATTTTTGACCATGAATCACCAGTTCAATCAAAAAGAGAGCTTAAAAAAACATATGTTGGGGAAGGTTTTCTTCAATTCTATGCTCAAGTCATGGAAATGCCAGCTATTGGATATATAAATGTAAATGATGGCGATGTCTTTCAAGATATCTATCCAATGAAATCTTTATCAGAAACACAATCACAAAAAGCATTGGTAGCTTTAGGATTCCATAAAGACTTAGCAAATCATTTTGTTCGCCCTGATTTTGTGAATATGTTATCAATGAGGGCCTATGAAGGAAATCAAATCTTTACAACATTCGTCAAAAATATTGATTTAATTCAGAAACTTGATCCTTCTGATTTAAATTTGATGCGTCAAGAACTATTCTATACACCTTTTGATGATTTATCGACATATGGTAATCGTACTGAATTAGGGCGTGCAAAAAATCACGCCATCCTATTAAATGAAGAAGAATTTGATATTGCATATTTTGAAAATCGGACAGTTGGTCTTACAGAAGAAGCCCAGGAAGTTGTAGATAAAATTAAAGTATTATTACATGAATTAAAGGCTCCACACCTACTAAAAGCGGGTGAATTTATTTCCTTGTCAAACAATCATTCTATTCATGGCAAGGATGTTGAAGAAATCACGGATGTGGAAAAGCAAAGAACTCGTTGGATAATGAAAACTGTTAATTTGTGGAATTTAGATGAACACAAAGAGCACTATGTAGATGGTACAGATTGCATTGTAAATGGATAAATAATAGATCTGTCGGGAGTTAACTCCCGACAGGTTTATTTCCTCTAATAGTTTTAAAAAATACATACTTAAGTAACCCAAAGGAGGACAGCGTTATTGATTTACCAATACGCTAAATTATTATGAATAATAGGTTTCTTCAAAATACTTTCGAACTTATGGTAACTATATATCCAAATAACATTGCAATAAAAGATAAAGATATGGTTATAACATATAAAGAATTAGATAATTGGGCAAATGCACTTGCCCATTTGCTTGTAAAGAAGGGCATTAACGAGGGAGACCGGGTCGCCATTGCATCAGAAAGATCTATTTCATTAATAGCTGCTATGCTTGCAACGCTAAAAGCGGGTGCTGCTTACGTACCACTTGATCCTTCTTATCCATTGAACAGACTGAAATATTGTATTGAAAAAGCAGAAGTTAATGTATTAATGACTGACCGTTCTGTTCCAGATTTAACCTTTAATCGAAATTCAATAGATTTAAGAGAGCATTCTAAAATTAGAGTGGAAAATCCTCCAATAGTTCTGATTAATAATGAAACACCGGCCTATATCATTTTCACATCGGGTTCTACCGGACGACCAAAAGGTGTAGTTATCCCGCATCGTGCCATTGTCAATCATATGCAATGGATGCAAAAAGAATTTTCTTGGACAAAAGATGATGTTTTTTTACAAAAAACTGCATCGGGATTCGATGCTTCTGTTTGGGAGATATTTGCACCACTATCGACTGGTGCTACTATGGTTATTGGTTCATCCAACCCATTTGATATTGCAACTGATATCAAAAAGCATGAAGTAACAGTTGTACAGTTTGTACCAACTGTACTTAAAGTATTGTCAGAACTGGAATTATTATCTGATTTTACATCTTTACGTCTATTGTTTTGTGGTGGAGAATCTTTGCAAACATCATTAGTAAAGAAAATCCAAAAGACTTTACCAATACCAATTATAAATTTATATGGTCCTACTGAAGCAGCTGTTGATACCACTTATAGAGTTTGTTTGCCTGGTGAAAATCATCTATTTAGAGAAATTGATTTGGGACAGCCAATCGATAATGCTTCAGTACATGTTGTGGATGATGAGTTGAATATATTAGGCACTGGTTGCGAAGGAGAACTACTGATTTCCGGTGAAGGTCTAGCTTTGGGTTATTTTGGTCTTCCCGATGTTACAAAAGAGAAGTTCGTTTTATGTCCTTCTACAGGTCAATTGTCTTATCTTACTGGAGATCTTGTTTATATTAGGGAAGATGGTAATTACGAATTTCGAGGCCGTAAAGATTTACAAATAAAGTTAAGGGGACTTCGTATCGAACTTGGTGAAATTGAAGAAACCATACGAGAAGTATCTTTCGTAAAAGACATAGTTGTAGAGGTTCGTGAAGAAGTTGAAGAACAATGGCTTGTAGCTTATATACGTTGTGATTCTAAGTCTTGGGATGAGAATGAGTTAAGAAGCTATATTGAAAAACGTTTGCCTTCCTATATGATTCCTAATTTTTTTGTTCAGATGGATAGTTTCCCATATTTAGAGAATGGGAAAATGAATCGACGCGAATTATCTTTAATACCTTTTAGAAGTAATAATAATTTTGAAGGGATTCATGATAAATGGGAGCAAGTTATTGCGAATATTTGGGAAGAAGTAATTGGGGAAAAAATTCATTCTGCAACAAATACATTTGCCTCAGTAGGAGGACATTCATTACTGGCAATTCGACTCGCAAACCTTCTTTCCACTGAGTTTCAGATATCGTTAACACATGGTTTTGTCTTTTTGTATCCAACAATTCGAAAACAAGCAGATTATCTGAAAAAGAATATTTTAAAGAATAGCAAGAATACTGTAGTACCTAAGAAACTGGACAAGATAAAACAAAAATTTGATGCTAATCTTGAAGCTCCATTATCTTTGGGACAACAGGGAATACTATTCTTTGAACAAGAAAAAGGAGCATCTCAATATCATATAGCGTTTCTATTAAGCTTTGAAAAAGGTAAAACGACAAAAATAGTAAAAGCAATTTCCTATTTACGGAGAAGACATCCGATTTTAACATCACGAATTATTTTAACTAACAATGGTGAATATATACAGAAATATGACAGCTCATTGAACTCTGAAATAAGTGAATATTCAGTTATGGAAGCGAACTTAAGAAAAGTAATTCAAACTGAAGCAGAACGGAAATTCGAATTAAATAAGGGAGGATTTCGTGCCTCATTATTTAGTACTGAAAAGGCGGAATATTTATTATTAACTTTCCATCATCTTATAGTTGATGGTTGGTCATCTCAGTTATTTGTAGACGAGCTACATGAACTTATTGAAACTGATCTAGTCGAAAATAAGGAAATGAATGCTGCATTCTTCCAATTTGCACGTAATCAAAATTCAATGGATTTTAGTGAGGGTCTTACATTTTGGAAGGAGTATCTAGAACGGATTCCAAATAAATCAAGATTCTCAACAAGTATGATGAAGGGGAGTACCCAAACAATAAATGGAAAACATATAAAGTTTTCATTACCAAAAGAACTAGAGCAAAAAATACTTTCTTTTAGTCAGAATACATCAATTACAGAATTCTCCATTCATCTAGCAATGGCAGCTTATGTCCTTGCTAGAATGAGTGGTCAACGAGATATCTGCATAGGGGTACCAGTGGCAAATAGAACCTACGAACAGGATTTTGAAGCAATTGGGAATTACGTTAATGTTGTACCATTTAGAATTAACTTTACTGAAGATGCTACATTAAAAAGTATTTCTGAAAAGATTGCACAGGATTATGCTGAGATAATAAAGTATGAGCATATTCCAATTGAAAAAATCATTCCGTCTGTTCTAATGAGTAGAAATAGTGACTATCGGCCACTATTTCAAGTTATGTTTGTATATAATAGATTTTTGAAAAAGCAACCCTATACTCAATTTAAATTGGAATCAGTTTTAAGTGATACTGCCAAATGCGATCTTAGTTTTATCATAGAACATGATGGAGAGAATTCAACATTCACTATAGAATACTGTGACGACTTATTTACGGATAATGTAATCTCAGAAGTGAAGCAAGAATGGATCTCTCAAATGCAAAAAATAGCTGATGAAACAATTAAATTTGAAATCCAAGAAAATAGCATTGAAGCTATAACGATAGAAAATGAAAAAAACTATCATGCAGATAAAGAAACTATAATGAAAGTTCAAAACATATGGAAGGATATCTTCAGAAACTCAGACCACAATTTAAATAGTAACTTTTTTGAAATAGGTGGCCATTCGTTGTTAGCCATGAAATTTATTGCTCAACTAAATAAGAAATTCGAGCTAACTTTGCCAGTATCCATTGTATTTGATTATCCCACTATACAAGGGATAGCTCATGTTATAACAAACTCCATTAAACCTAATGGCGTAGTACACGTCTCACCAGCTGAGAACCGTCAAAAAATATGGTTTATTCACCCAGCTGGCGGAGCACTTTGGTGTTATAAAGAAATGGCTACGGAACTGAATGAAATGTTTGACGTATGGGGAATTGAAAGTGCGGAGATTCCTGAAAGTGATAAATTTGAAGATGATTTATTAAATATGGCTAAACGATATGCTTCTTATATTTTATCTGTTCAACATGAAGGGCCTTATTATATTACGGGTTATTCGTTCGGTGGTAACGTGGCTTATGAAATAGCTCGTTCCTTTGAAGCTGAAGGAAGAGACGTTGGTTTATTAACATTATTAGACTGTCATTTCAGTAAAGCTCGTGAGTTCGACAAAATGGAGTTTGTTAAATCATATGCCTTAAAGTTTACAAATGGAGCAAATGATAAGTTTAATCCTGATGATTTAACCCTTATGGACAAAGAAGAACTATTGGAATTCCTTTTAAACTTAGGAAAAGATGGCGGGCATCTCCATATGGACGCAGAAGTTGAGGATGTTAAGAGTGGCTTGGGAATTTGGGAAGCAAATAATATCGCTATTCATCGTTACAATATATCAGGATCTTTTTATGGTAAAGTTCTGTTTATACGAGCTGAAGAAAATGAGCATGATACCACTGTAGGTTGGGAAAATTACTTGGCTGGGGAACTAACAGTGCGTTCAGTTCCAGCTCAACATTTTACGATCTATAAATCTCCAAATGCTGAAAATGTTGCTAAGATTATTATGGAACAAGTTGCATCTATAAGATATGTATAAATTTAACGAAAAGGGTTTTTAGTATGAAAAAAAATCAAATGCGTTGGAGATTTTTTGCTGAGGGTATTCAAAACACTTTATTTTACATGCTATTTCCATTTATTGTTTTATATTTAAACGATGCTTGGAATCCTTACCTAGCATCTGTCGGTTTGGCCATAATTTCAGTATTGGGTGTAATATCAGGTATTTGGGGTGGGATCTTTGCAGATAGGATAGGAAGAAGACCTATGATGATATCTTCAAGTATAGGTTTTCTAGCTGCGACTATATTATTTATCATTGGAAGAATAGTTGGAAGTAATATAATGGTATTTGGTAGCTTCGGTTTAATGAGTATAGCTTATTCTTCATATATACCTGCAGGAAGAGCTTATATATCTGATTGGCTCGATGAAAAGGAACAAAAAAAAGCTTATGTATTCACCTACCAAATATTTAATGTTGCGGTGACGCTTGGTCCTCTTATAGGAAGTTTTATATTTGATTCTATGCCTATTTGGTTTATCGGTACATCCTTAGTATCTGTTCTGACTTTAGTATATATATCACTATGGAAAACTCCAGAATTTCAGGTTAATAGAAAATTAGGTAATGAAGAAAGAATAGATTCAAATGGTAAGTTTACAAAAGCAGTAGTGCTTATAGG
This sequence comes from Bacillus sp. ISL-34, assembly GCF_018613325.1. Lineage (GTDB taxonomy): Bacteria > Bacillota > Bacilli > Bacillales > DSM-1321 > Peribacillus. The sequence goes on from NZ_JAGGQJ010000001.1 coordinate 125,069, forward strand.
AAAAGATAAACGTCTTTTAATTTTTGTTGTTGCCAGTGTATTTGCAGCTCAAGCTTTCATGCAGTTAGAAATATTGCTTCCTTCAACTTTACTGGATAGTTTAACTAAAAGTACATCAATATTCGGTTTTTCAATTAATGCTTCTCAAAACTATGCTTCATTGTTAATGACGAATGGCATTTTGGTAATTATTTTAGGTAGCATGGCGGCTAGACTTTCTTCAAAGTATAGCACGCGTTTTGGGTTTGTAGGTTCCAGTATATTGTATGCTTTCTCTATGGTCATCTTTGGTTTTTCTCAAAACTATATAGGTTTTTTTATAGGAGTCTTAATCCTTACAGTAGCTGAATTACTTGTTGTTAGTACACAGGATTCTTACATTGCTGGTATTGCACCTGCTAACCAAAAAGCACAGTACTTTGCTGCGGCAAATATTCGGTATTCAATAAGTCGGATATTTGCTCCACAGTTACTGGCATTTGTACCATTGATTCGGCATGAGGGAGCTTTTCTGGTCGCTGCTTTTTCTTCCTTAATAAGCGCTTTTTTATTTTTCATGCTCTTTCAAAAAAGAATATTAGCTTATAATTCAAAAGTGGGACAGAGTATCTCGGAGAAAATATAAAAAAAGGCAGAAATATTCTGCCTTTTTTTATCTGGCTTCTACATAGTAATATAAAGCTAATTAAAGTGCTTTCAGCTCATTCATTAAACTATTCAATTCTATAATATCGATATTATCTGGGAATTCAAAATGATTTTCATTTCGGTTATTAATACAAACACTTAAGGGATACCTAGGGCTAAGATGATACAACTTAAAAAGATAGTTAGACGCATCTTCAATTTTCAAACCTAGTGTTTTTAGTTTTGAAAATTCCTCTGTTGGTATTTCTAAACTATATTGATTACTTCCATTCAAGATTGAAAAAGTATTTGGGGAAACGAAGAACCCTGAACCTATACACTTTAACCAGCTTTCCTTCAGCGTCCACATTTTAAAGAAAATTTCGATTTGTTTAGCTTTGGGTGATTTATATAAATACTTCAATTCTTTACTGCTAAAAGTACTTTTGGTAATTTCATGGATGTTAAAATTTTTGACTTCTTCTATATCAACGCCTATGGGATCATTATGAATGCCAACAACAACCCAATCACCTGAATGGGAAATATTAAAGTGAAGTCTTCCTCCTACTAGATTGGGTTTCCCATTTTTATCTAAGATAAAGTGGATATTTTGAAACGGTTCTTTTAAAATGTCACTTATGAACCACTTAGCTGATAGCTCCCCAAATAAAGAGCGGTATTTATCATTTTTCTTTTGTAATTTGTGTATGCTTAATTGTCTTTGTTCAGGTAACAAATTGAGCATTTCTTCATAAGTAGTTTCATTCAAATTAATTGGTAATTTTAAAGCGATAATCTTCACATTTGATCTCCTTATTTACCCTAATATTGGGGGCACGAGGATCATTTGGGTGATCTTTGCAAACCCGGGGAGACACAATTCTCAATTGTTATTTTTACTGGTAATGTCATTTTTGTTTAAAAATTCAATGATTCCACTCACCAATCCAGAGGATAATGGTAGTTCAGAATTTGTATAGGTTGCTAGATTTCCCGCTCGATCTGCAGGGGCTTCTTTCAATACATGATTCATCTTTTCGAGTATAAGTAATTCAGAATCGCTTTTTTCCTTATGTAATGCTTTTGCGTTAGTTGCCGGCACTTGAATGTCTCTATTGCCGTTTACGATTAGAACAGGGATATTCAGTTCCTTTACTGATTCTATCGGGTTATATTGAATCCAAGAAATCATGTAAGCTTGAACAGAAGGACGGAATACACTCTGCAAATCAGCACTGACAGTCTCGACTTGTTTTCCTTGTTTTAGCTTTGCCAGTATATCTTTGGATTCCGTTAATAAAGTCGGTGTCAGTTGCTCTTCAAGCTGTTTGATGAGTACCTGGTCAATAGGTTCGCCTGCACCCGCCAATGAAATGAATATGTCTGTTTCTGTTTTCTTTGCGGCTTCCATTCCAATTAAAGAGCCTTCGCTATGGCCAATGATGCCGACTTTGGAAAAACGGCCATCCTTTTTGGCAAATTGAACCCAAGCAGCTGCATCATCAATATACTGTTCAAATCTCAGGTCCTCTTCTTTTCCTGCCAAATGAATGTTTTCACCAATTCCGCGCTTATCATACCTAATGCTTGCGATACCCTTTTCTGCAAGACTCTCGGCTAACATTTTCAAACTATTATTTTTTCCGGTATTTGCAATGGTGTTACCATCTTTATCGGTCGGACCAGAACCCGCAATTAAAATCATCACAGGAAAAGGCCCTTCATTTTTTGGTGTTTCTAAAAGGCCTTTAATGGTTCCGTTCTTTAAGTCGGCCTGCAGTATTTCACCTGATTCTTTTTCTTCATCTGCCTGATCGGATTTCTTGGCCAATTCAAAGGGGTACTCTTGCTCATTTTGAACAAATGTTCCTGAAATCCTTTCCTGGTCTACTTTCCCATCAAACGTTATTTGCTGATTTTGGATTTTCATATCAAAGAACAAGTCTGATTTACTTAACTTTACACTTGTTAAGGGAAATTCGTTCAACCCTTGTACAGGAATACTTATCGTTCCATCTTTCTTCGTAAAATGAACAATGATTGGAAGCGGTTGATTTGGAATCTTAATATCTCCCTCCCACCTGCCTTCAATAGCTTTCAATGAGCTCACTTCCTTTGAATTATCTTCCACCTGTACCGCCTCCTTGGTTCTGCAACCTACCATTAATACAAAAGCACTTACGATAATACATATAAGCGACAAAAGTCTTTTCATTTGAGCAATTTCCTTTCTAAAGTAATTAGAGATAAAAGATATTTTTTATTAATACATGTAACTTGTTTTTTTGTTTCAGTCATCCATATCCGTCTTCATTATAAGTAAGTTTCAATATATAATTCCAATATTTTCCCTTAAGCTTGTATTTTTTTCCGTTGTATCTTTTTACATAAGGGTGGCAATTGGGGAGAAATCTTTTGAATATTGAAGAGACCCAGACCGTCTTAATCGAGAGCGCTTAAGTCGGTGCTGCTTTCACGTTTCCTTTGAAAGGTCAGGATATTAGGTCAAAATTAGAATTATTTGAATAAAACATTGACATCTAAAAGAAACTCTTTTAGAGTGGATGTGTAAATTAAATATCCTCGTTAGGTGAGGCTCCTGTGTAGGAGATACGCTACTGCCCAAAAATGTCGAAAGACGCCAATGGGTCAACAGAAACCATCGACATAAGGTGGTTTTTAATGTAGCTGGCTTTGTCCTATGCCACACAGTGCTAAAGCTCTACGAATGGAGGAAACTGGATTTATGCTTGTATTTGTCATTCAGTCGTATACGGCTGTTTGTATTTGTCATCCAGACAATGTACGCATATATACCGTATGTAACACCTCCATTTGTAATGGAGGTGTTTTTATTTTTTCTGGAGGTGAGGAATTTGGATGACTCACGACGAAATACTCGAAGCTTAATGAGAATTGAATGACACAAAGATTTTGGAAGGGGAATAATAATATTTTTTTTACTCTTAATATTTAAGGGAAATATTTTTTGGCTCCCCTAAAAAGGAGTGAGTGACGAAATGATAAAAGTCCTGACGGAAGATCAAATAACTTTACAAATCATAAAAGTTTTAAAAGAAGGAAAAAAGAAAGAATTTCAAGCAATATTAGAAGAACTCCAACCATATGACATTGCTCGCATTTTTGAGGGGCTCCCAGAAAAACACCATACACGTTTCTTGTTGTTACTTGATTCAGAACAAATCGCTGAACTGATTCAAGAAGTTGAGAAAGTGCATCAATTAACAATTCTTAGTAAATTAGGGATAGAGAAATCCGGCCATGTAATGGATTTAATGGATAATGATGATCTAGCTTCATTGTTAGAGGACCTATCCCCTGGAAAAATCGAAGAACTTCTTTCAGGCATGAAACAGGAAGAATCAAAAATCGTTCAAAATATCATGAATTATCCCCCTGAAACGGCCGGGCGAATAATGACAAACCGTTTTGTATGGATCCCCCAACATTATACGGTTCGTGAATCAGTTGAAAAACTGAAAATCTTTGCGGAGTTTTCGGAAACGATCAACTATCTTTATGTAATAGATAATGATAAAAAATTAGTGGGTGTTGTCTCATATCGGGATTTAATAATAAATGATGAATCTGAAAAAATTCAAGATATTATGTATAGCCGGGTTATCTCCGTATCTGCTTATGAAGACCAAGAAGAGGTAGCTCGTGTTATTGAGCGATATGATTTTTTAGCAATTCCTGTAGTTGAAAAAAATAATGAGTTATTAGGAATTGTAACCGTCGATGATATTATTGATGTTGTCATTAAGGAAGCGAATGAGGATATTGAAAAATTATCGGCATCCGGTAAAGCTATAGACTTTGACACGAAGGCGCACGTGGCTGCATATCGTCGGCTGCCCTGGCTTATTTTACTTTTATTTATCGGATTAGTGTCTGGAACCATTATAAGCGGTTTTGAAGAAACATTGTCAAAAGTGGTTGCACTTGCCTTCTTTATGCCGATGATCGCAGGGATGACTGGAAATACAGGTACTCAATCTTTGGCTGTTGTTGTAAGAGGCCTAATCACTAGTGATACGGATAAAGGGGTCGTGACCAGACTTATTATACGGGAACTGAAAGTTGGATTGATAATAGGCATTACCTGTGGAATATTGATTTCCATCATAGCTTATGTTTGGCAGGGAAATCCCGTTCTGGGATTAGTGGTTGGAAGTTCGTTAGTGATGACCCTAATTATCGGGACTTTAGCTGGGACCATTATTCCTTTGATTTTATATAAATTCAACATCGATCCTGCAGTTGCTTCTGGTCCGCTAATTACAACACTAAATGATATACTCTCGTTGCTTATTTACTTTGGAATTGCAACGATGTTTATTTCTAAATTGATGTAGTCTATCCATTAAATCAGTGTTTTTTCAAGGGCGAACATGGTCTCAATGATTGCAGTGCAAACTGTCCAGGCTGACTTTTTAAATCGGGAAAGTGCGGTGCTTGATCATCTGCCAAGCGAACATGAAAATTAGAGTATTTCAAGCTGCGGCCTTTTTCTCGGTATCCAATCGGGGAAAGGCCGTTAAATTTTGAGTAGCGAACCGTATATTAAAATGAAAAACATGGGACATAATAGGCTATAGCAAGTTTGGGGAAAGGCTACATAAAGAGTGTTATGGAAGCAATAGCCAATCATATTCTTTGACCTATGAACTTCATCAGTGATACGCTTCTTTTCGAAATTACGTATTCAAAACCAAGGAGGAACAATGATGACACAAACCAAACAACAAATAATCACCCTGGCAAACCGTCCAAAAGGTATGCCCTCGAAAGGGGATTTTAACTTTGTTGAGAGTGAAGTTCCCACACCAAAGGATAATGAGATTTTAATACGTACACTATATTTATCTGTCGATCCATATATGCGTGGCAGAATGCAAGATACCAAATCATATATTGCTCCATTTGAATTGAATAAGGTCATCACGGGCGGCGTTGTTGCTGAAGTTGTTGAGTCCAAATCGAATTCCTTCAAACAAGGGGATGTCGTTGTTGGGAATATCGACTGGGCAGAATACACAGTTGTCACCGAAAAGGAAATCCGCGTGATTGATCCCATGGTGGCTCCGGTCACAACTCATTTAGGGATTCTTGGAATGACCGGTTTAACTGCTTACTTTGGTTTGCTTGATATTGGTAAGCCTCAAGAAGGTGAAACGGTAGTCGTTTCAGGAGCGGCTGGAGCAGTTGGTTCAGTAGTCGGACAAATTGCTAAGATTAAAGGTGCGAAGGTTGTTGGCATCGCTGGTTCAGATGAAAAACTTGAGTACTTAACGAAAGAGCTCGGATTTGATGGAGCCGTAAATTATAAAAGTGATAGTTTTACGACAGATTTAGCTAATGCCGTTCCTGATGGAGTCGATGTTTATTTCGATAATGTGGGCGGCGAGGTGTCCGATGCTGTTTTCACACTTTTGAATGCGAATGCCCGAATTCCATTATGCGGAGCGATTTCCTCGTATAACGCAGAAGGAAAAGATCTAGGACCGCGTCTGCAATCGGCGATGATTAAAACGAGTGCACTCATGAAAGGTTTCACAGTTGGAAATTATGCCGCTAGATTCCAAGAGGGTGCTACGGAATTAGGCAAGTGGCTTCAAGAAGGAAAGCTGAAGTATGAAGAAACGATTATTGAAGGGTTCGAAAACACACCTGATGCATTTTTAGGTTTGTTTAAAGGAACGAACCTCGGTAAACAGCTTGTAAAAGTTGCGGAACCTGAATTCGCTCAACTATAAGTTTTAGGAAATAAAGCTGAAGAAGGTCCTTTGTTGTGATTTTTAAGCAGCTTATAACAAAAGCGGCCTTTTTTCGATATTCAATCGGGAAAAGGCCGTTTTCCTTTCAAGTAAAATATATTAGTGGTATCTCTTAAACCATTTGAAGGATAAACCATGGCGATAGCGGCAGATAAAAGTCGATCACATACGAATAAAGAAGTTCCTGAAATTGAAGGATACTCAAAAATTCGCCAGGAAATTTTGGACCTTCAAGAATCGCTTCAGTTTTGCGGAGAAGCAACTGGCAAATCAATCTAATGATTCTATTAAGGAGTTCATATTTGACTCCCTTTCTTTTAATGAGTGAATTCTTCGCCCTTGTAATCGGATGAAATTGGAAGATTTGTAGAAAAGTCTGTAAAAATGCCAGTTTTCATTATAAAATGTACTTACAAACAGAAAGGTGGATGAGCCATGTCAAACGTTGCTAAATTTCGTGATTTTTTAACTAGTGAGAAAATCTATATGAATGAGTTGAATGAAGATGGCACCACCTTTTTTAGAGCTGAGCAAAAGTTAAAGGACGGGTGGAAGGTCCTTTTAGTATTTGCATTCAATCAAGATGAAAATGTGGCGGACTTATTTTGCTTTAATGTCGCCGAGTTGAAGAATCCTGAAAAGAAACAGGATGTACATACACTGTTGAATGAATATAATGCTAATTTTAGGTATTCCAAGCTGTATGAGGAAAATGGGACCATTTCCATTCGTTATTCATACTCCATTGAGGGGGATATCGTACCGGATCTGGCGTTCAGGAAGTTAATCATGCTGCTTGAAACGGCACAGCAGGTTTATCCGCGGTTAATGGAAGTCATTTGGTCTTAAATCATCATATAGGATGAAAAAGTTCTCTGAATCAGGGGACTTTTTAACATTTTTACTAGAGTGAATGAATATATTAACGTTACAATACGTTAATTATTAATTTTTTTTAAAAGAACTATTGCATTTTTTCACATTAAACTATATAATTAATTTTGTTGATTGGTAATTCGACAAACTTCTACAAGGATATGCGGGTGTAGTTTAGTGGTAAAACCTCAGCCTTCCAAGCTGATGATGAGGGTTCGATTCCCTTCACCCGCTCCAATACATACTCATAACGTAGGGTTTCGTTACCTGGAGAACGAAGCTTTGCGTTTAAATATTATTACAAGAATTCTACTGTTTACAGTGGGATTTTTTTATTGTCCAAATTTCTTACATTTTGTTGAAGCAATAGTACCGGAGTATTCTATTTTTTGATTATCCTCCATTCGGAGGGATTTCGAAGCAGCACAAACTTGTTCAATCTGATTAACTACGTTGTAGAATCAGTTTGAATAAGTTTGTGCTTTTTTTGTCTAAACTGTCAAGTTGTGTAATTGAAGTATGTTTAGCGATTGTTAATGAGGAGAGAAAGCGTGCCAGGCAATGTAACCATCGATTATTATACCCGCCAATAATATAAGGATGATTATCTATTCTAAAGGCAGAAAGTAACCATTGTTATGGTTGCAGTTTGGCGGCACAAAAGGGATTTGGAGTCCGAATAGTGAGGTGAAGGTCGAAAAAAGTGCTCCAGCTGAATCAACTGAAACGTTTTTACAGAAAAAAACTGCAGGCAATCTCGCGCTTTATGTTTTATGAAACCCCCTACTAGATTGAAGAAATTGCGACACTCCTGCCGAATAACTGGCTAGCCGAGACCCCACAGTCGCATGAGGCTCGGCAGACAGTCAGCGGAAAGGGAGCGGATTTCTGAAATCAACTGCAACTTTTATTAATTTGTCTACAGTCTGTAATCATTGTTATGGTTGTGTTCGCTTAGAAACAAATCAAAGGGATTATAAATATTATTTGTCATGTAATTACCCAAGCTTGTTGTATTGATAAAGAGAGTGAATATCCTTTACGAATCATTTTATCGCCTTTTTTCAGGGTTTGGATCGATCGGTTGAATAAAAGGATATAGCGCACTGGTTTTATTAATCGGAAAAAATCATGAAAAAGACCCCTTCCGATTGTGGAAGGGGTTTATTTCCGTTCAATTTTTAATTATCCTTCTAAAATCGAGTAAGTCCCTTCACCACCGTGGATTTCAAGGAACATGTCCATCAGGGATTTCGTTAGCTGATCTGCTTCCGTGATTGGAGTATTGGGTTGTAAATAAATGATTTGGATGGCTTTTTTCGTTTCTTCGGTGACTTTAGTGCGTTCTGAATCAACGTAAGGACTTCCGAATGCGCCCTCTTGATCGGCTGATGTAATCATATTTTCCATGGAATTCAAGCGGCCGTTCAAACCGTCATAACCATCTGACCCCTCGCCAATCTTAATGGAGATGTCCCCCGACAATTTTTCCGCATCATAAATGCCGATCGGAACTTCATATAACAGCGAGAAGAAGTTATTTAAATCGATGGCAGAATGGATGGGTGTCAAGTAATTCTGTTTTTTTACGCGGCGGTAAAGGGCTTCCACGGAGGGGCGATACCGTGACGGGTTTGTTCCCGTAGCCTTGAAAATCTCTCGCCACACTTTAATGCCGGGAAAGTCGGTCAATTCCTTTTCTTCAAGGTCGAAGAAAAGAGCTTCCTGAAATAGTTGAAGTCTTCCTTTCACCATTTGCGGGGAGGGACCTACTTCGATGTTTTCATATGTAATGATCCCAACTTTGAATTGAGGGATTTTACTGCTAATATTAGCTGATAAGGTAATTTCCAACCGTTTCACCTCCAAAAATGATTGCAATTAGTTTATCATAGATAGCAATGGTTTGAAATGGATTCAAGCTTCAATGGGAATACTGAATGAACGTAGGTGATTAATATGGATATGAACACATTCAAGCAAGAAGTGATTTTATATAGTAAGGAAATCGGCATCGATAAAATCGGCTTTACATCGGCCACGGCCTTTACCGAATTGAAAGGTCGTCTGATACGCCAGCAGGAGCTGGATTATCAGTCAGGGTTTGAAGAAGCCGATATAGAAAAAAGGGTAAGGCCTGAATTGATATTCGATAAACCGCAATCCATCATTTCGATTGCGCTTGCTTATCCTTCGAAATTGAAGGATGCGCCGCAAAGTACAAAAAGTGAGCGTCGGGGGATCTTTTGCCGGGCTTCTTGGGGAACGGATTATCATACCGTTCTTCGTAATAAATTGCAGTTACTTGAGGATTTCATTAAAGATAAAGTGCCAGGGGCAGTGACGAAGTCCATGGTTGATACGGGCGAATTATCAGATAGGGCAGTGGCTGAGCGTGCAGGTATTGGCTGGAGTGCAAAAAATAGTATGATCATCACACCGGAATTCGGGTCTTATGTATACTTGGGAGACATGATCACCAACCTGCCATTTGAACCGGATCAACCGATGGAAGATCAATGCGGGACATGCAATAAATGTGTCGATGTTTGCCCGACTGGTGCGCTCGTTCAGGGCGGGCAGCTAAATTCCAAGCGTTGCATTGCGTTCTTAACGCAGACAAAAGGTTTCCTTCCGGATGAATTCAGGACGAAAATAGGCAATCGTTTGTATGGGTGTGATACATGCCAGACCGTTTGTCCGAAAAACAAAGGAATGGATTTTCATTTTCATGAAGAAATGGAACCCGATCCGGAGCTGGCGAAACCGCTGTTGAAACCCCTGCTTTCGATTTCGAATCGGGACTTCAAAGAGACATACGGCCATGTATCTGGCTCTTGGCGCGGTAAAAAACCAATCCAACGAAATGCCATTTTAGCATTGGCCCATTTCAAAGATGAAACGGCATTGCCTCAATTGATACAGGTCATGAAGGATGATCCTCGGCCTGTCATCAGGGGGACGGCGGCTTGGGCAGTTGGGAAAATTGGCCGAAAGCAGGCTGTTTCCACTTTGGAGGAAGCACGAATGAAGGAAACGGATGAAGAGGTACTGGCGGAAATTGAGAAAGGACTGCAGTTTACCTTGGAAACATAATGATATCTAAAATGCAGCCGCCCCGCTAAATATTAACGGGGCGGCTTTTTTTGCTTGAAATATTCCGTTACCTTCAAGGAAACCTTTTTAAACGTTTCATTATATTTATAGGATTGAAAATCCCACATTTTATGAAGTTGTGTTTTTGTCCATGCCCTCATACATACACATTAGCATAGATGGTAAGAAGGAGGGCATGAACTTGAGGGAACAATTGCAACGCCTTTTACAAGAAAGAGTGGAGTTTTATACTTCCGATGATCTGGAACGGGGTGAAAGGAAGTTACATTTGAAGAAGGAAATGATGAGGAACCGTGCTGCGGAAATTGTTCGGGTGAATGCGGCAGGCAAGGTACATTCGAAAAGAAAGGAAGACAATGATACAGTCCTGACATATCATGTGCACCTGCAATATTTATTGAAACAGGAGGATTCATTTTATATAGAAGAAGAAATGGAAGAAAGGGAGGCACGGTTTCGAAATGGATATATAGTGGATGAACGTGAGCTGTTTCCCAGCTTTGACACCGAAGAGGCACCGCCAAAATGTGATCCAGGCGCAGATCGTCTCGCATATAAGTATGATCGAATGAAGGCCGTCCAATATGCCGAGCGTTGGTGGAACGAATTCAATCCGGCTTATTATAAATTCACTGATGATTGTACGAATTACATTTCACAATGTTTACATGCGGGAGGAATACCGATGTGGGGGGCGCCAAACAAAAGTAAGGGCTGGTGGATAAGAGGGAAAAGCTGGAGCTATTCATGGACGACGGCCCATTCTTTATATCATCTGCTTAAAGCCGGAAATGCCATCAGGACAAAGCAGGTCGAGTCGGCCAAGGAATTGAATTTGGGTGATATCCTCTGCATAGATTTCGAAGGGGACGGACGGTTTGATCATAACTTGATCGTAACGGCAAAGGATCAGGACGGGATGCCGCTAGTGAATGCACATACGATGAACAGCCGTCACCGGTATTGGACATATGAGGACTCAACCAGATACACACCGAACATCGTTTATAAATTCTTTGTGATTTTGGATGGAGGGTGATTGGTTTTTAGTCTTTTTTGTTTAATGCTATAATTAAGGTGAAGTTCAAACTAGAGGTGAAAATGAAGTGTCAATACATGTAGTTTTATATCAACCACAGATTCCAGCAAATACAGGAAATATCGCAAGAACGTGTGCAGGGACGGATACGTCTTTACATCTCATTCGCCCGCTCGGTTTCTCTACGGATGACAAACAGCTCAAACGGGCCGGGCTCGATTACTGGGAGAATGTAAAGATCCATTATTATGATTCGTTAGAAGAGTTTTATGAAAGAAATGCCGGCGGTGAATTTTATTACTTGACGAAATTCGGGGAGCAGCCGCATTCCAGCTTCGATTACAGTGATCAAGACAGTGAGATATTCTTCATTTTTGGCCGTGAAACGACGGGTCTTCCGAAAGAGCTGATCCAAGAAAATATGGATCGGTGCCTAAGGATTCCAATGACGGATAAAGTACGTTCCCTTAATCTGTCGAACACGGCTGCCATCTTGGTTTATGAAGCACTTAGACAGCAAAATTACCGTGAATTGGATTTGAAAACAAAAGGTTGAGTTTCATCAATGTCATACTGTCATCGGGGGTATTGCAGCCCCGATGATGGATACTTTACATATTCATTAGGGGTGGGAGCATTGAATAACATTATTGAGAAGATTTTAGATCACCGTTCGGTTCGTTCTTTTGAGGACAAGTTATTGTCTGAGGAGCAAATCAATACGATTGTGGAATGTGCCCAATCTGCATCGACTTCAAGTTATATTCAAGCGTATTCAATCATAGGGGTAACCGATCCGGAAAAGAAGGCCAAGCTTGCTGAACTTGCCGGACCACAGTCATATGTAGAGAAGAATGGACATCTATTCGTCTTTTGCGCCGATTTATATCGTCAGGATATGGTTTCCGAAATGGAAAACACGGACCTGTCCGAATCGATTGAAAGTACGGAGAAATTCATGGTTGCCTGTATTGATGCTGCTCTTGCGGCCCAAAATGCAGCACTGGCAGCAGAATCGATGGATCTTGGCATTTGCTATATAGGAGGGATCCGCAATAATCTCCCGAAAGTGTCAGCGATTTTGAATATACCGCATCGTGTCATACCATTATTTGCTTTAGTGGTCGGATATCCGAAAAACCGTTCGGATAAAAAGCCGCGTTTGCCGCTGTCCAATATCTATCATGAAAATGGATATCAGGAGGATAAGCAAGAGTTCATCGGACAACTTGAAGAGTATAATGAAACGATTTCCAGTTATTACGAGCGTCGGACTAAAGGTAAACGAAAAGACACCTGGACCGAGCAAATGGCTGGAATGCTTGGAAAGAAAAGCAGGTTGTACATGAAAGATTATGTCGAGAAGCAAGGATTTAAAAAACATTGATGAAAATGGCTTATTAGGAAAATTCTTGCCCTTCCCATAAGGGACATATTCCAAAGGCCTGAGTAGGGACCAAGCAGTAAAGATCCCGGAAACATTTCCGGGATCTTTACTGCTTTCATTTGTCAGTTAAATTACGGTTCGGCTCAAAAAACCTAGCGGAATTTCTTCTTATATACCCATGAAATTACCATTGACAATATATATAGATAGAATTATATTAATTAAGTAATGGATAATGATAATCATTTTCATTTGAGTTCTTACTTACCTATTTTTCAATAAATGGAGGTTAAAAAATGGTTCGCCTATATACAGAGGATTTAAATATTGGTTATGGTGAACGTTTAATTGTAAAAGATCTCAGTGTGGAAATTCCAGATAAAAAAATCACGACGATCATCGGTTCAAATGGATGTGGGAAATCCACACTTTTGAAAGCAATCACCAGAATCATTCCAAATCAATCAGGTACGGTTGTTTTAGATGGGGTGAATATCTCAAAAGAAAGCACTAAGATCCTTGCAAGAAAAATGGCCATACTTCCACAGACACCCGAGAGTGCAAGCGGATTGACAGTTGGGGAGCTCGTATCATATGGGCGCTTTCCCTATCAAAAAGGTTTTGGGCGCCTGACCCAAAAAGACTATGATGTGATTGATTGGGCACTTGAAGTGACCGGAACGAAAGACTTTAAGTTCCGTCCGGTGGATGCTCTTTCAGGAGGTCAGCGCCAGCGTGTTTGGATTGCGATGGCCCTTGCCCAGGAAACGGAAATCATCTTCCTTGATGAGCCGACCACTTATTTGGATATGGCGCATCAACTGGAGGTTCTGGAATTATTACAGAGGCTGAATGTAGAACAGGGACGTACTATCGTCATGGTTCTTCATGACTTAAACCAAGCTGCTCGCTTTGCCGACTATATCATTGCCTTAAAGGACGGGGAAATAGTCAAAGCGGGAGATTGTGAAGAAGTCATCACTCATGAAGTGCTAAAGGAAGTATTCCATATTGATGCGGTAATCGGACGAGATCAACGAACGAACAAACCAATGTGCAGCACCTACAATTTATTAAAAGGAGATTTGACAACAAATGAAAAAGATAATGATCCCGTTTATACTGCTGTTAGTGTTAATTATTAGCGCTTGTGGTAACGAGTCAGCCGAAAAAGAAAAAGGCTCCGCTTCCAAAAAGGAAAAATCAGGTACCATCACATATCAATCTGAAAATGGTCCTGTTGAAGTTCCGGCAGATCCCCAGCGTGTTTTAGTACTATCTACTTTTGCAGGTAACGTAATGGCTTTGGATGTTAACCTTGTAGGTGTCGATTCATGGTCTAAAATGAACCCGAACTTTAAAGAATTAAAAGATGTCGAAGAAGTGACGGACGAAGATCTGGAAAAGATCATCGAGTTGGATCCGGATTTAATCATTGGTTTATCAACGATTAAAAATGTTGATAAATTAAGTGAAATTGCTCCAACCGTAACGTATACATACGGAAAAGTCGACTATTTAACACAGCATGTAGAAATTGGTAAGCTTTTGAATAAAGAAAAAGAAGCCCAAGCATGGGTGGATGATTTCAAAAAACGGGCAAAAACAACCGGTGAAGACATTAAAGCCAAAATCGGTGAAGATACAACCGTTTCCGTATTCGAAAAGTTTGACAAACAGTTCTATGTATTTGGCGATAATTGGGGTCGTGGAACGGAAATCCTTTATCAAGAAATGAAGTTGGCCATGCCTGAAAAAGTAAAAGAAGCAGCGTTGAAAGATGGTTACTTTGCTCTATCTTTAGAAGTCCTGGCAGACTATGCTGGTGATTATGTGATTTTGAGTAACAATAAAGACGAGGACAATTCATTCCAACAAACTGATACGTATAAAAACATTCCTGCTGTTAAAAACAATAAACTATTTGAAGTGAATGCGAAAGAATTCTACTTCAATGATCCAATAACATTAGATTACCAATTAGATTTCTTTTCCAAAAGTTTTCTTGGAAAATAATACAGCGAGGGAGAGGGATACCAATTCCTCTCCTTTTATTCTATAAAAAAGAGATGAGAGAGACAGATGACTAATGAAAATCAACGTTTCATCCCATTTATATATAAACTGATCATAGGGATTGCTGTATTCATAGGCATGTTCATTATTTCAATGGCATTTGGTGCGGCGGATGTTACTGTAAAAGATGTCTGGCAAGCACTGACATCAAATGCTGCCGGTGAAAAGCTTTCAATCATCCGGGAAATCCGTTTCCCCCGTGAAGTGGGGGCAATCTTTGTGGGTGCAGCGCTTGCCGTTTCTGGTGCCATCATGCAGGGAATGACCAGGAATCCACTTGCCGATCCGGGTTTGCTTGGATTGACGGCAGGAGCCAATGCAGGTCTCGCCATTACTTTGGCATTTATTCCAAATGCTAATAATTTAGGGATCATGATTGCGTGTTTTATAGGTTCCGCTGTGGGGGCAACCATGGTTTTCGGAATCGGAGCGATGAAAAAGGGTGGATTTTCACCTTTGCGAATCGTATTGGCTGGTGCTGCAGTCTCTGCATTCCTATTTGCCGTTTCGCAAGGGGTCGGCATTTATTTCAAGGTATCTAAAGATGTATCGATGTGGACAGCTGGCGGGAATATCGGAACTTCATGGGAGCAGCTTCGTGTAATCGTCCCGTTCATTTTAATAGGCATCCTGATCTCCCTTTTCTTTTCCAGACAGCTTACAATACTTAGCTTGAGTGAAGAAGTGGCGGTAGGCTTAGGGCAAAAGACAACACAAATAAAGGCGGTTCTCTTCGTAGTCATCATTCTCCTGGCAGGCGCTGCCGTTGCGCTTGTTGGAAATATGGTGTTCATCGGGTTAATGGTCCCCCATATTGTTCGGGCTATCGTGGGTACGGATTATCGATTCATCCTCCCTATGTCTGCGGTTTTGGGAGCCACTTTCATGCTGCTTGCCGATACGATCGGCCGTACCATCAATTCTCCATATGAAACACCTGTGGTAGCGGTTGTTGCGATGATAGGTTTACCTTTCTTCCTCCTAATCGTGCGTAAAGGAGGTAAAGCATTTTCATGATCCAGTCAGCTTTATTCAAAAAACAGCGATGGATACTAGGTGCATTAACTGCACTCACCATCATTACGATTATTATAGGGACGTGTTCGGGATATTCCAATCTTTCTTTAGGGCGACTGATTCCAACGCTTTTCGGGCAAGGGACGTTTAAAGAGGAGTTCATTTTATTTTCCGTCCGATTGCCACGAATCGTCATCACCCTTTTGGCAGGCATGGCCCTTGCACTGTCAGGAGCCATTCTACAAGGGATCACACGTAATGATTTAGCCGATCCCGGAATCATCGGGATCAACTCAGGAGCAGGTGTTGCCATTGCCGCTTTCTTTCTGTTTTTCCCGCTTGACGCTGGTTCGTTTGTTTATATGGTTCCGCTTGTCGGTTTTATCGGAGCGTTACTGACGGCCTGTTTAATATATATCCTCTCATTCAAGAGAAGGAGTGGCCTTGAACCCGTTCGGTTAGTGTTGATCGGCGTTGGTTTTTCAATGGCGCTTTCAGGCCTGATGATTGTCCTCATTTCATCAGCGGAACGAGCAAAGGTCGATTTCATCGCAAAATGGTTGGCGGGAAATATATGGGGCACGGATTGGCCTTTCATTTGGGCAATTCTTCCATGGTTGGTCATCCTCATTCCATTCACTTTATATAAAGCAAATCGTTTGAATCTGCTTGGTTTAAGTGAACCGGTCGCAATTGGGGTGGGTGTATCGATTGAAAAGGAGCGGATCGTATTGCTAATCACGGCTGTTGCGTTGGCCGCGGCTGCCGTTTCTGTTACAGGCGGAATTGCATTCATTGGACTCATGGCCCCGCATATAGCAAAATCCCTGGTAGGACCTCGAAATCAACTATTCATTCCAGTTGCCATTTTAATCGGTGGATGGCTATTGTTGCTTGCCGATACGATCGGCCGTAATATAATTGAACCCGAGGGGATTCCTGCGGGTATCATGGTTGCATTGATCGGTGCTCCTTATTTCATGTATTTATTGTTGAAAAAATAAGAACTTGCTAAAACCCCCGAAATCTTTCAGGGGGTTTTATGTTTTTTGAGTGCTTCCGTAGTTTTTTGTTTTAATAGTGATTATCTATATCTAATTATTTCATCAGGATTCAATCGTTTCGCTTCGAAATAAAATACTTGAATGAACTTTTTTGTATTTACCCGGGTAGGTGTAAGAACTATTGTTGAATCATTTTGCAGTTCTTTCATCTTTTGGCGGACGACTGTGAAATCAAAAAATTTGGAAGCGTAATTTTCAAACTTCGGATTTGAAAAATCCGTTAAACCGAGCGAAGCAAAATGATTTAACGAATGGTTAATCGTTCTGCGTATTCGCTGTTCGGCAGCTTTTATTTCCCGATTGATATCAACCTGCAAAGCTGCTGTGCCGAGCTTTTTTTTGGTGATTTCTACAAAGATATCTTTAAGGGTCGGGAAATGCTTCCCAAAAGTAAAAGTCCTTTCATACATAAATAAATATTGAAGCATTTCCATTAAATCCTTTGCACCATTTTCTCCAACGATCCCTAATTCCGATAGTAGGAATTCACCTACCTCCCTTATGCTTTTTTCATTAGAACTATTGGATTTATCAACTTTTGGCTGTTCAAAATTCATTACACCATTTAAAGAGGCTTGGATATTTGTGATCGATCTTTCTAAATGAATCCGTTCCATAACTTTTCGGATGACTGTTAATATTTCAATACGATTGATTGGTTTAGTAATATAATAATCGATTCCAAGTGAGTATGCCTCACCAATAAGCTCCTTTGATTCAACCTGCGAAATCATAATTATTTTCCCGTTAAATGTACTTTTTATATGACGAAGTGTCTCAATGCCATCCCGGATGGGCATTAATAAATCAATGAATAATATATCAATTTGTTTTAAATTCAA
Source organism: Bacillus sp. ISL-34 (assembly GCF_018613325.1). GTDB lineage: Bacteria > Bacillota > Bacilli > Bacillales > DSM-1321 > Peribacillus. Next base: position 142,918 of record NZ_JAGGQJ010000001.1, read on the forward strand.
AATATGTCCTTCTAATAGACTTCCATCCTCGGCTTCCTCCACCACTTCACCTAAATCTTCGTTCTCTATAATTTGGCTTAAGTTTGAACGTATGGCACAATCATCATCTGTTATAAAAAAACGCATGGAATCATCCTTTCTGGATCAACTTATGAATGGGTAATTTTATTGAAAAAACGGCACCGTTAAAACTATTTTCAAACAGGATATCGCCTCCCAGTTCTTTTACGACCTCTTTTACATATGAGAGACCAATCCCTGTTGAAGGTGTCCCGAAAAGGTCATATTTTGAAGTGAATCCAGGTTTGAATATGACAGTCTGATATTTTTGAGGAATTCCAGGTCCAGTATCAGCTACTTTAAATTCTACATTGTCGCGAATTTCACACAAACTTAAACGGATGATTCCCTTTTCTTTAATTGCTTCCACTGCATTAGCGACTAAATTATTGAAAAGAGATAACACGGTATATACATGATAATGTGAATCGTTTTTTCCATCCAATGAGTATTCAAATTGAATATCCTTTCCTAGTGATAAGGCATATTTTTCATTAATTCGGATAATTAAATGAAAAAGTTCAGCAGCATTCATATAATCTTTAAAACTCTCATTGGAAATCAATTTGGAGAGACCGGCAAAAATTCGTTGATTATCTTTCTTGACTTCATGCATTTCACCCGCAATGCGCAATGCTTTTTGACTATATGGCTCTGTAATAACATGAAGTTGCTCTCCCTGTTTTTCCAGTGCCTTTAAATCTCGATACAAATCATACGATTTCTTAGTAATATTCTCTGCATTTTTTAATGTTTTTTTTAAATGAATCGTTTCCTCGTATAAGTTGGAAATGAGCATCAGCATATGTTCATTTTGTTTTCTGATTTGTCGTTCCCTTGATTGTGCTTCATATAGCTTCATCATATTAAAAAAGCTTAAAACGATAAAACTGTGGGCGAATGCGATCATGATCATCTCGTTTAGTGAACCTAATGTAATGGTTGTTTCTAATACAATATATTGAAAGATTAATTCTACAGAGTCGGACAATATTTCGATAATGAGACCAATAAATCCAATAATCAAAGAGCGGTTTTGAAAGCGATTTATTTTCACTAAATAAAAAAGAAAGCAGTAGGTGAAATAAAAGAAAAAACTAGGATAATGAACTTGGAAAGCGGAAGCCCAAGAAAAACTATCATGCATGAAAAAATCTATTAAAATACGAAATGCCACAACCATTGTTCCTGTCAGGAAGCCCGAAAGAATGGCAGGCGTTTTCTGTAGTAATAGTAAAAAGAAGAAAAGTACAGGCGGACCAAAACTTACCCGAAACGTTTCATTTAAAGGATAAAAACTCAATTCGCCTGCTAACGGCACTGTTAACAACATCAAAGCAAGGATATTGACCTCTTTTTTCATTAACGTACTGAGATTCAAGTCGTCACCTCCCAATTTGTTTAAAAAATCAGTATACAGTTTCATCGGCCTCAATACAACGCTTACTTTGTTCTTGAATGGAACGGGCTTATAACCAATTATGGCAAAACCAATCTGTTTTTCTATCCACAAAAAATGGTAACGGAAACGTGTGAGATGTTTCCGTTTTTTTAGTGGATTTTTATTTTTTAGATTTTGTAGGTTTTCGTATGATTATGTAGTTCCCAATTTAAAATTAACGGTAGATAGAAATTTTTGAAAGCGCTTAATAATTTTTAGAATATTCATTATGTTTTTCATCGAATCTATTACAAGTAAGCATGATGGCATTCGGTAAAACGCTCATATTGAAAATATAATGATACAACAACTGAAGAGGTGGAAGAATGTGATTGAAGAATTGTCAAAAGAGTATGACATTCGCGTTAATAGTCAAAAGCAAGCCGACTTAGATGAATGGGTGGCACATTACAGACCCTATGCTACTGAAGGGCAAACCGCCAATTATATACCGGCATTGAGGAATGCACACTTATCGCAATTAGGTATTTGCATACTGGAGCCTGGTGGAACAATGATCAAGTCAGGGGATTGGGAAGTCCCATTCACGCTGCAAAGTATTTCAAAAGTGCTCAGCTTTATAGCCGCATGCTTGGGTTGCGGCATTTCTTATGTGTTAGAGAGGGTCGATGTAGAACCAACTGGGGATGCTTTCAATTCAATTATCCGTTTAGAAATGCATAAGCCGGGAAAGCCGTTTAATCCTATGATAAATGCTGGGGCGATTACCATAGCTTCGCTTCTCCCAGGTGATTCTTCACAAAAGAAATTGGAATTTCTCTATGCATTATTTGAAAATTTGTTAGGGAAGCGCCCGGCCATCAATGAGGCAGTGTATCAATCTGAATGGCAAACCTCTCATAGAAATAGAGCTTTGGCTCACTATTTAAAAGAGACGAATTATTTAGAATCGGATGTAGAGGAAGCTTTGGAGGTTTACCTCAAACAATGTTCCATAGAAGTAACCACGGAAGACATAGCCCTGCTTGGGCTGATTCTTGCACAAGATGGATACCATCCCATCCGTAAAGAACAAGTACTCCCTAAAAAAGTGGCTAAGCTGGCCAAAGCATTAATGCTTACTTGTGGTATGTACAATGCTTCGGGTAAATTTGCGGCTTTTGTAGGGGTGCCTGCCAAAAGCGGGGTATCTGGCGGAATCATGGCGCTTGTTCCTCCAAGTGCCAGAAGCGGGCTTCCTTTTAAAGATGGATGTGGCATTGGGATATACGGACCTGCCATTGATGAATATGGGAATAGCGTAACAGGTGGCATGTTGTTGAAACAAATGGCACAGGAATGGGATCTAAGCATCTTCTAAAAGCAGAGAAAATTTGTTCATATAAAAAAGCAATATAAGGGACATCCATATATACTTCTTATCAATTTCCTAAACTTTAGCAAGAGGTGATGCAATGCAGCAATCACTTTAAAATTCTATTGGACGTATTTGAAACAATTCATAAATCGGATAAGAACGTCATTAAATAATGAATTTTGGAAAGCATGGTGATGAACATATGAATAATTTGCAGCGAAAGATGGGAACGTTTTCGTTAACGATGGTAGGACTCGGGTCAATTATTGGCTCAGGTTGGTTATTCGGAGCTTGGAGAGCGGCACAAATCGCAGGACCGGCTGCCATTATCTCTTGGATTATCGGGATGGTTGTTATTTTATTTATCGCACTATCCTACAGTGAATTAGGGGCTATGTTTCCTGAAGCTGGGGGGATGGTAAAATACACGCAATACTCTCATGGCTCGTTTATAGGGTTTCTTGCAGGTTGGGCAAACTGGATTGCAATTGTTTCCGTAATTCCAGTCGAAGCGATTGCTTCTGTTCAATATATGAGCTCATGGCCATGGGAATGGGCACGGTGGACACATGGTTTAGTGGAAAATGGGAGCCTTACTGGGGGAGGCTTGGCAATTGCCTCTGCATTACTGATCGTCTACTTTTTATTAAATTACTGGACAGTTAGTTTGTTTTCAAAAGCAAATTCATTTATTACAGTCTTTAAGGTTATTATACCTGGACTTACGATCGGCTCACTTTTATTTGCCGGGTTTCATGGATCCAATTTTACCTCTGCAGGTAGTATCGCTCCTAATGGTTGGGCAAGTGTACTTACTGCTGTAGCAACTTCTGGTATCATCTTTGCATTTAACGGATTTCAAAGTCCGATTAATATGGCAGGTGAGGCAAAGAATCCTGGACGTTCGATCCCAATTGCAGTAATTGGCTCTATTTTAATTGCAACGGTTATCTACGTTTTATTACAGGTTGCGTTTATTGGAGCCGTGGATCCGTCCATGATCGTGAACGGATGGCAACATTTGAATTTCAATTCACCGTTTGCTGACTTAGCAATTGTTTTAGGCATAAACTGGTTAGTTATTTTACTATATGTGGATGCTTTTATTTCTCCTTCCGGCACAGGAATAACATACACGGCGACAACGTCACGGATGCTTTATGGAATGGAAAAGAATAAATATTTACCAAGCGTATTTGGAAAACTTCATCCACTTTATGGTATTCCGCGGCAGGCCATGTTTTTAAATCTAGGTGTTTCTTTCTTATTTTTATTCATGTTTAGAGGCTGGGGCGTATTGGCAGAGGTTATTTCGGTTGCGACTTTAGTCTCTTATATTACAGGTCCAGTTACTGTTATGACATTAAGGCGCACGGGTCAGAACTTGTATAGACCATTACGTTTAAAAGGATTAAGCATCATTGCACCACTGGGCTTTGTTTTTGCTTCCTTGGTTCTATATTGGGCAAGATGGCCACTGACAGGACAAGTATTACTTATCATTTTGATTGGTCTTCCCGTTTATTTCTATTATCAATCAAAAATAAAATGGAAGGGCTTCCGTCAAAACTTCTCGGCAGGGCTTTGGATGGTTGTTTACTTACTTTGTATGATGACCATTTCATATTTAGGCAGTGAAAAGTTTGGTGGACTAAACATAATCCCATTTGGTTGGGATATGGCCATCATTACATGTTTATCTCTAGGGTTTTATAGTTGGGCAATAAAGAGTGGATTCCAAACAGAATATTTGGAACAAGGCCGAAAAGTAAATGACGACTTGAGATCGATGGAGAACAACATCGTAGCTCAAACTGATAAAAAGAACGCTGTATAAATGATGAAGCCACTTAATTGAGTGGCATGCTCCAATAAGCATGATTAAGCTATTACATTCGTTGAATGACTTCGAAAGTGCTTCTTTCTATTTATATTGATGAGGACGCTAAAAAGGGGACGGCATATTTAATTTGCTGTCCCCTTTTTGGAATTTAAGAAAGGCTGTTATTTTTTTATTTCACACCTGGTTTATCGTCATACCCGGCAGTGAAGATAGCGGCTATAAATGTAATAGCAACTCCAACGATAATAACTGTGCCCATGCTGTGACCTCCCTTTACCCATATTGTCCCACTTAAGTATAGGCTTAGTATACCCTAATTTTTAGCAGGAGTGCACACAATTTTTTCTTGTAAGCATGATTGTCATCAATTCTTCAATGATAAAGCCTTCTCCGATACATGGAGAGTCAAGGGGGATTCGAAACAATGCCCGGCGACTTTTTAAAGTCTGACATGTTTGTCAGACTTGGAGCATAGATTTAAGTATTCTCTGAAAGTGACAGGGGGAGGTTCCTTAATGGATATTTTAAAGAAAATCGAAAAATTTAGAGAAGATGAACAGAAGCTGAAGTGGGAAGGCACCTTCGCAGAGTACTTAGAAATATTGAAAGAAACGCCTTTAGTTGCTCAATCTGCTCATTCACGTGTATACAACATGATCAGAGATGCAGGGATAGAGGAAGTAAATGGGACAAAGAAATACAATTTTTTCAGCGGTCAGTTGTTTGGCCTTGAGGATTCACTGGAAAGGCTCATCGAGGAATATTTCCATCCGGCGGCAAAGCGGCTGGATGTCCGTAAGCGGATATTGCTTCTCATGGGTCCGGTCTCAGGTGGGAAGTCCACACTCGTTTCTTTACTGAAGCGTGGACTTGAAAATTATTCGTTAAAAGACTCTGGTGCCATTTATGCAATAAAAGGATGCCCGATGCATGAAGATCCACTGCATCTCATTCCGCAGTATTTACGGGATGATTTTTATGAAGAATATGGCATCAGGATTGAAGGAAACCTATCGCCGCTGAATGTAATGAGGTTAGAACAAGAGTATGGAAGCAGGATTGAAGATGTGATGGTCGAGCGTATTTTCCTTTCGGAGGATAAGCGTGTTGGAATTGGAACATTCAGTCCTTCTGACCCTAAATCACAGGATATTGCTGATTTGACGGGCAGCATCGATTTTTCGACCATTGCCGAATACGGATCTGAATCAGATCCGCGTGCCTACCGTTTTGATGGCGAGCTGAACAAGGCGAACCGCGGGATGATGGAGTTCCAGGAGATGCTGAAATGTGATGAGAAGTTCTTATGGCATTTGCTATCATTGACACAAGAAGGGAATTTTAAAGCAGGCCGTTTTGCATTGATCAGTGCAGATGAACTCATTGTGGCTCATACGAATGAAACGGAGTATAAAGCGTTCATTTCCAACAAGAAAAATGAAGCATTGCATTCCCGTATCATTGTCATGCCGATACCATATAATCTGAAGGTTACCGAGGAAGAAAAGATTTATGAAAAAATGATCCGTGAAAGTGATGTCTCGGATGTTCATATAGCCCCGCATACATTAAGGGTGGCGGCAATCTTCAGCATCATGACCCGCCTGAAGGATCCCAAAAAGGGCGATATCGATTTATTGAAAAAGATGAGGCTTTATGATGGGGAAAATGTCGAAGGATTCAATTCCGCAGACATCAATGAATTGAAAAAAGAATATCAGGACGAAGGCATGAGCGGAATCGATCCGCGTTATGTGATTAACCGAATTTCCTCTACGATCATTCGTAAGGAAAATCCGTCCATTAATGCATTGGATGTACTTATGTCATTAAAAGCTGGTCTTGACCAGCATCCGTCCATTACGAACGAACTTCGGGAGAGGTATTTGAATTTCATTTCACTGGCACGTAAAGAATACGATGCCATTGCAAAAAATGAAGTGCAAAAGGCATTTGTTTATTCATATGAAGAGTCGGCGAAGATCCTCATGGATAACTATCTGGATAATGTCGAAGCATACTGCAATAAATCGAGGCTGCGCGATCCATTGACTGGGGAAGAAATCAACCCTGATGAAAAATTGATGCGCTCGATTGAAGAGCAAATTGGAATTTCCGAGAATGCAAAAAAAGCATTCCGTGAAGAAATATTGATTCGCATTTCTGCATATGCGCGTAAAGGTAAGCGATTCGATTATAATTCCCATGATCGTTTACGGGAAGCGATCCAGAAAAAACTATTCGCGGATTTGAAGGATGTCGTTAAGATCACTACTTCAACGAAGACACCAGACGAAAGGCAACTGAAGAAAGTGAACGAGGTCATCACGAGACTTATCGATGAGCACGGTTATAATTCCACTTCAGCCAATGATTTGCTGCGCTATGTGGGCAGCTTGTTAAATCGGTAATCCATACTTTTTTGCCCCTGCCCCCGATCGGGCAGGGGTTTATCTCCTTTTGCCTAAGGTAAAATGCTTGATAAGTGGATTAGAGGGAATTCAATCAATTCCTTTTCAACTTCTGTATTTCCATTGAAATCATGCATCTTTTGAAGGTGTTAAAGGGTGATTACAGAAAGCATGAGATATTATAAATCAATAAAGCACCGGTCCCCTCTGAATGGAGGGGAGCCCGGTGCTTTTGATTTCTATTTAGTTACATTCAAGCCATACTGTTCAATAAGTGTAATAAGTTGATTCGGTGATAGTTTGTCTTCGCTATGATCGATTTTAATTTCCCCATCATCAACATCGATGATCGCACGTTCCACACCTTCCGTTTTCAAAAGTATGGACTCCAGATTTAAAATCGGGCCTTCTGACGTTGCTTCCTTAACATAAAGGGTAGTTGTTTGCATACTTCTTGCACCTCCTTACATTTGCTCATAATGTCTTATCTATACCCTATATTTCCATTAGATATGTTACGTTTTGGATTTGGAAATATTGGGTATCAATAAGTAGAGGTGATGGCAAATGAGTAAAGAAGAATTGAAAAAAGAACATGTTCCGGAAAATAGCTCCATGGCTAAGGACTATGAAGAGATGAAAGAACTTGGAAAGCAGATGGAAAATCAAAGGACGAATGAAGAATTGAAAGAGTGGGATAAACGCCCAGGTACAGTTCAACATGAAATTGAGGAAGATAAAGATTGACTAATATCACAACAAGAATCATTCTATCTGTGTAAAAGGGGTGTCCAGAAAAACTACTGGGGCACCTTTTTGTTGTGTTTCATTATATTTTGATATGTCCTTGAATGTCTCTGTTTTGCAGATCAATTACGCCGGCATTTGAGTTAACCTATAATCCGACAAAATAAACCTGCTAAAAAACGAACAGACCTGATAACCATCTGGTCTGTTCGTTTTCCTGAAATACTTATTTTATAGTAACGTATTGAAAAAAAACTTTATAGGGCCTCTAATGCCCGTGTCAGGACTTGTCTAGTTCGTAGGCAAACGTCCATTATTGAATTTTGTTGTAAATTATCCAGCATCGCTGCATAAGATAGAGTAATACTTTTCTTTTAATCCGTTTTTTCGCACTGTATTTTTCATTGGAAAACCGGAATGATGTGGGCTTTCCCACACTAATTTATTATATGAAGGAATGATGAAAAGCGTGCAAACATTTTTAAGGGGGGAAGAGAATGTCGGAAGAGAGTAATCAACAGTATGTTATCTCACAGGAAAATTGGTCCCTCCATCGGAAAGGCTATGATGATCAACAACGTCATCAGGAAAAGGTGCAGGAAGCGATTAAGAATAATTTGCCTGATCTAATTTCAGAAGAAAGCATCGTGATGTCCAATGGCCGGGATGTTATCAAGATTCCCATTCGCTCCTTGGATGAATACAAAATTCGTTATAACTATGATAAAAACAAACATGTAGGGCAAGGCGATGGAGACAGTAAAGTGGGTGATGTGGTCGCGAGGGATGGCTCACCGTCCGATGCCGGGGCCGGTAAGGGCCAAGGTGCAGGTGACAAGGCCGGCGAGGATTATTATGAAGCCGAAGTGTCGATGATGGAATTGGAGGAAGCCCTGTTCAGCCAATTGGAACTCCCTAATCTGCAGAAGAAAGAACACGCGGAGCACACGCTTGAACACATCGAATTCAACGATATTCGCAAGACAGGCCTAATGGGAAATATCGACAAAAAGAAAACGATGATATCGGCTTTCAAACGGAACGCATTAAGGGGGGACCCAGGTTTTCATCCCATTTATAAGGAAGATTTTAAATTCAAAACCTGGAATGAGATTCAGAAACCTGATTCCAAAGCAGTTGTACTGGCAATGATGGATACTTCCGGAAGCATGGGGTTATGGGAAAAATATATGGCCCGAAGCTTTTTCTTTTGGATGAACCGCTTCTTGCGGACAAAATATGAAACGGTGGAAATCGAGTTTATTGCCCATCATACAGAAGCGAAAGTTGTTCCGGAAGAGGATTTCTTTTCAAAAGGGGAAAGCGGCGGTACGATTTGTTCGTCCGTATACCGAAAAGCATTAGAACTTATTGATCATAAATATGACCCCGCGAAGTTTAATATCTATCCGTTTCACTTTTCCGATGGTGATAACCTAACATCCGATAACGTCCGCTGCGTTAAGCTTGTTGAAGAACTCATGAAGGTTTCCAATATGTTCGGATATGGCGAAGTCAATCAATACAATCGTCATTCAACATTGATGACAGCTTATAAGAACATCGATAATGAAAAATTCAGGTACTATATTCTTAAGCAAAAGGCAGACGTTTTCCATGCAATGAAGAGCTTTTTTAAAGACGAGGAAAGTAAGAAGTATGCATAAAAAGTGAAAAGTGGAAAGTTAAATTTACAAATCAAAATAATTGTAAGTTAAAGGGCGTGCGATTAACATTGTACGTCTTTTTTCAAATCTTCTTTTTTGCAGAGTCAGGGTAAGGGATAAGATATCAAATTACAATTGAAAAGACCGTTGCTCAACAGAAGCAACGGTCTTTTCATATCCACACTATATTTATATCATTCGTTTGAAATTATATAATATATAAATTTACAATATTTATAAAGTTGAACAGACTCCAAAGAAAACAAAAAACAACCATACCCTTATATAAGTATGGTTGTTTTACAAAATTTCATGACAGGCTTTATTGAGTAGTTACATATTCATTATTTCCTGCACGCATTCCAACAAAGAAAATAAGTGCCGATATTACGGCCAACATCAATAAGGGAACTGTCCAGCTGTGTGTAATGTCATGAAGCAACCCGAATAATACTGGGCCAATGGCAGCTAAGAGGTACCCGAATGATTGAGCCATTCCTGATAATTCCGTCGCCTCATGGGTGCTTTGTGTTCGAAGGCTAAAGAACATCATGGATAAACTGAATATGGTTCCGACTCCAATCCCGATCAATATCATGCATACGGGAATGAAGAGAGTGCTTCCATATAATATGCCGAATATCCCTGAAATAAGGAAGACGACAGGCGGGACCACTAACAGACGCTGACTTTGTAGGCGTCCAGCTAAAATTGGCACAAGGAATGTTATGGGAATGACGGAAAGCTGCATGATGGATAGCATCCAGCCAGCCTCATCAGCGTTCAGGCCTTTTTGCTCCAGGATTTCCGGCATCCAGGTAATTACTGTATAGAAAATAAAAGATTGCAATCCCATGAAGAATGTTATCTGCCAGGCTAAACCAGAACCCCATAAGTTAATCTTTTTATCACTTTGTGCCTTTTGTACATCCTTAGCTGACTTGAATGGCCGTCTTAATTGCGGCATCCATAAGAAAACTGTAATGAGTGATAAAATTCCCCAACATCCAAGGGCACCAGCCCATCCCAATCCCGATGAAGAAGCAAGGGGAATGCTGATCCCGGAACCTATTGCGCCGCATAAATTCATGGAAACAGCATAGGTTCCTGTCATCAAACCGATATTCCTGGCAAAGTTATGCTTAATCAGACTGGGTAACAATACATTGCCGATTGCAATGGCTAACCCGATTAAAATGGTCCCTATGAACAATGTCGGCACTCCGCCAACTGAGCGTACCCCAATCCCGATTGTTAATAATATCAAGGAAAGGAAAAGTGTAAGCTCCATTCCAAAACGCCGTGCTATCCTAGGGGCAAATGGTGATAATAAAGCGAAGGAAAGCAAAGGCAATGTCGTTAATGAACCTGATAATGTATTGGATATCCCCAAGGTATCACGGATCGAAGTGACAAGCGGGCCAACCGATGTTAAGGGAGCCCTCAGATTTGCCCCAAGAAGAATGATCCCGATGATGAGTAGTCCAACTCTAGGTTTAATATCCATTTTTGTTTGTTCTAGTTGATTTGCCGCTTGATGAATGCCCATAATCTCCTCCTTACTTACTCTAAAGATTTTTTGAATTGTGCAATGTATTCATTCACTGTTTCGATTGCCCGGTTCACATTTTGTTCGATGATGGCATCTACAAGGTTGCAATGAATGTTCAAATGAAAGTTCACATCAGAACTCATCTCCACTATCTGATGAATGGATTCATGCAGGGAGTGCTCCATATGTTCGTACAAATCAATCAATAAATCATTATGTGATGAACCCATAATCGATTTATGCAATTGTATATCGGCTTCTTCGTAAGCCTTGAGATCCTTTGCTTCGGCAGCTTTACTGCATGCTGTTATATGAAACCGCAATCGTTCTATATCTTCTTGATTACGTCTTGAAGCCGCTAACTGAGCTCCCTCTCTTTCAAGGGCATGACGGACCTCTAACGTTTCTAATAAACTCGACTGCTGGATCCTTCTTTCAAATGCAGCCCCCAAGGCACTTGATGACCTAACGAATGTCCCCTTTCCTTGTTTCGTTACTAAAAGACCTGCATAAACGAGTGATCGTACAGCTTCTCTTAATGTATTTCTGCTTACATCGAACTGTTGGATCAAATCCATTTCAGGGGGAATTTGATTTCCAATTTTCCATTCACCTGATTCGATTAACGATTCGATTTGGGAAACCACTTGCTCTACAAGTGATAAGCGATTTGTTTTAGATATGGTCAATATACACACCTCTAATTTGTAGGATGATTGGGTCATTGGTTATTTTAACATATGTATGTTGAAAATGGAGCAAACGAGTATTTTAAATCCAAATTTGTTTCCCTTTTATTCTTCAGTAAAAAAGTTGCAGTAGATTTCAGAAATCCGCTCCCTTTCCGCCGACTGTCTGCCAAGCCTCCTCACAGCAAGCGGCTGTGGGGTCTCGACTAGCCAGTTATTCGGCAGGAGTGTCGCAAATTTCTTCAATCCAGTGAGGGTTTCATCCCAAAAGGCGTAACCCAAGTTTGTTTAAAATCAATCATGGTTAGTGGTGAGACCATTTTTATTGATGGAACCGCCAGACTGTAGACAAATTTAAAGAAACGCCAGTTGGCCTATAGTTATTAAAAAACATTCCAGCTGATTGGAACGGAAGGTACGATACTCCTGCGGGAAAAGCGAGTGCAAGGGAGACACCGCAGGCGCAAAGGCGCCGAGGAGGCTTCCGGACCGCCCGCGGAAAGCGAGTGCCCTACGTTCCAATCGACGTTCAAATTGTTCTAGCACTAAAAAGACTGTAGGCAAATTCGACTTTCATCGAGTTTGTCTACAGTCTGAACCGACCTTTCAAGGTCGGTTTTTCTTAATATAAGGTACGAAGCGGGAAAAGCTAACGAGACTATCCGTTCTCATATAAAAAGGGGAGAGGGGGCGGCTGTAGGTATTCGGTTTCTTGTATTGGCTCAATTTCGCTTAGAAATTCCAAATAACCGGTATATACCTGTGAGGCCATCCCTAAATAGTGCAATTCAGTGTGGATAATTCCCTTCCGTGGTGAATGGAGCATAAACATTTTTCATCCCTCCTTTCCAAAAGAATTGGCCAGTTTATGAGATCATCCTTCAAAAATTGGATGCGCCAGGTTCGAAGGCTTCTGCATCTCTTTCTTCTATCACCATGCGCAGTCCACTCTTGGGTCTGAGTGTAAGGGATGGAAGGGGGGTTACTTCATGATGGTCAGGTGCAAGTTTTATCCTATATCGTTGGGCAATGCAGGCCAGGACAAACACCGCTTCCATCATGGCAAAATGATTGCCTATACAAATTCGCGGCCCTCCGCCAAATGGAAAGTAAGCGAACGCAGGCAGGCTTTTCATAAAGTTATTTTCAAATCGCTCAGGAATAAATGATTCCGGTTGAACAAAATACTCCGAATCATGCTGCATCACATAAGAACTTATTAGGATCATATCGCCTTTTTTAAAGAGATATCCTCCTATTACGACGTCCTCCGTCACATCACGGGATAAGATATACAGTGGCGGGTACATGCGAAGTGTTTCATGAATGATATTTTGAGTGTATGGTAATTTCATGAAGTCTTCAGGCTTGGGTGTCCGGTGACCGATTATGCTATTCACTTCACTGAAAAGCTTGTCTTGAATTTCTGGATGCTTCGAAATTGCGTACAGTGCCCAGGAAAGAGCATTTGCAGTCGTTTCATGACCGGCAAGGAAAATAGTCATTAATTCATCACGTACTTGATGGCTTGTCATAGCTAATCCGTCGTCGGCATCACGGGCGTCCATCAGGATCCCAAGCATGTCTTCATGTTTTACAGTGTCGTTCTTTCGTTTTTCAATAATGTCGTAAATCACTTTATCAAGTCTTTGTATTGCCTTTTTATATTCACGGTTGATTTTGGTTGGTACCCATAATGGCAAGCGGAAAATCTTTCTCATCCTTTTGACTGTAATTTTTAAAGCAGTTTCCAGAGGTTTTCCAACAATTTCATACCCATCCTTGAATTCCATGCTGAACATTGTCTTGCTGATTATCCCGAGAGTGATGTCCATCATATCCTTCGTTATGATCCGTTCATCATCATGTTGCCAAGTTGATATATAATCCATTGTGGTATCAATCATATCCTTGGCGTATTGGCTAATATGATTCTTTTTGAAAGAGGGTTGGATAAGCCTTCTCTGTCGCATATGAAAGTCTTTTTCGCTTGTAAGTAGACCTTCACCGATAAGCGGTTTTAAAATAATGAAGTCCTTGGATTTGATGAAGGATTTTTGTTTAGTTACGAGTATTTGTTTTATTAAATCAGGATTTAAAACGTGATAAACATTTTGGAATGGGCCTAAACGGAATTTAGCGACTTCTCCATATTCCTTGGCCAATCGGGTAAGAAAGCCAATGGGATCTGCTTGAAACTCCTTTGTATGACCGGAAATCAGCCTTCCTTTTGGAACCTTTGGAGAAGTCCGGAAGACATCATCAGCGTGTCTCAATGTGGTTTTTCCCCTTTCTTTAAAATAATTACATGTAATCATTCTATGAGGATAAGCTAAATCGGTTTGGACAAGTCGTTAAAGAAAGGGCGGATAATTCTATGGAAGAAATAAAGCTACAAAAAAAACTCTGGCTGAATAGAGCCAGAGTTTTTTCATGAAAGCTGATGTGTGATTTAACTTCTTTCTTCATCGTCCCCATGTTGGAAACGATCATTTTTTTCATTAATGGGCCCGCCAAATTGTGCATTGATTTCCTTAACCACTTGATCTAAAAATTCATCGGATAGAATTGGATTATTAGTTTTTTTATGCATGTACAATCCTTTCTGGTTATCGTTGTTTGGATCAATAATGAAGGATACGTTATCAACATAACCTCACTTTTAATAAATTATTCATTCTCTGTCCAACATTTTCACTTGCATTTACATTTCACGGAAGCATTTATAATAAACAGTTTATATTTGCTTAGAGATTATGGTAAGTGGAAATGTTACAACCAAAGGGGTGAATCCGATGTGCAAATAGCCCAATCACCTCTAGGTAATTGGGCGTGGATTATATTAACTTCATTGAGGGAACAGTTGCTTTAAATATGTTTGTAGCTGATCACGAAGTTCTGGTCGTTTCATGGCGAAATCTAATGAAGCTTGGAGGAAGCCGAATTTATCTCCGACGTCATATCGATTTCCCTCTATGATATACGAGTATAATGGTTCCTTTTCTAACAAAAGGTCTAAAGCTTCGGTAAGCTGGATCTCCCCCTTCCGATCGGGCTGTACGGTTTCAAGGATTTCAAAAATTACAGGTGATAAAATATATCGGCCAATAATCGCCTGTGTTGATGGTGCATCCTCCACTTTTGGCTTTTCCACTAAGTTTCTTACCAGAAATAAATCCTCATATCGTTCTTGCGAATTTACGATCCCGTACTTGGAGACATCGGCTGGTGACACTTCCTTACATCCGATAATGCTCGCTCGAACCTTGTTATAACGTTCCATTAACTGCTTCAAAGCCGGAACCTGGCTATCCACGATATCATCACCTAACAGGACGGCAAAAGGTTCGTCTCCGATAAAGGTTTTGGCACATAAAACTGCATGCCCCAGACCTAAAGGTTCCTTTTGTCTTACATAGTGGATATCCACCATGTTGGATATGTTCTCCACGATCTTAAGCAAATCATGTTGACCTTTCATTTGCAGAAGCATTTCCAGTTCAATGGATTTATCGAAATGATCTTCGATGGCACGTTTGTTTTTACCCGTAACGATGATAATATCTGTAATCCCTGATTGAACCGCTTCCTCGATAATATATTGAATGGTCGGCTTATCGACAATCGGCAGCATTTCCTTTGGTTGAGCTTTCGTAGCAGGTAAAAACCGGGTTCCTAAACCGGCTGCTGGAATCACCGCTTTCTTTATCATAGCCCAGCCCCTTTTTAAGGTTCTTTTATATGCTTTTTGTTCTACCCTTCATTTTATGTGGCCATTGGTTGACCTATATCAAAAAAGGTGAAAATAAATCCCTGAAAAAGAATAGATTTACCTTTGAAGCAAATATTATGGATATATGAATTTGGTCAAGAGGTGTATATTTTGCCAATTGAAAATCAAGAGAGAAAACAAATCCTTTTTGCCCTACTCGTCATTGTTTTATATCTTTCTCCTTTATTCATCCTTGGAGAAAATGCGCATATTCGCGTGCATGATAATTTGGATTCCAACCTTGCCTGGTATAAAGTCCTTTCAGAAAGCGGTGAGTTATTCGGTGCGATAGACGCCAAAATTCCCCAGATTATGAATGGGCTGCCTCGAAATGCTTTTGGCAGTGAGTTCAGTATTATCGTATGGCTTCATTCACTTTTTCCAACATTGTTTGCATATGCAATAAGCCAGGCATTAACAAGATTTATTGCATTCTTTGGTATGTATATCTTATTAAAGAAACATTTGGTTACAGGAAGCCAATCAAGTTGGATCAGGGTTGGAACATCCTTGGCCTTTGCCCTTACCCCATTTTGGCCATCGGGAATGCTCAGTACACTTGGGATGCCGCTGGCACTTTGGGCTTTTTTGAATATTCGCAGCAAGGACCATTCGTGGAAGAATTTTTTGGTTCTTACACTTTTACCGCTTTATTCAAGCATCGTGCTTGGCTTTTTCTTTTTCCTTGTTGCAATGGGCTTTCTTTGGCTAACGGATTTGATCAGGAGAAAAGGGTGGAATATAACGTTTCTTCTTTCAATCGTGTATATGACCGTCATTTTTGGTTTGGTGGAGTATCGTTTGGTCGCTTCATTCATTTTTGATTCTGAGCCAAACAGCAGAGATGAATATTTTCACGCAAGGCTGCCGCTCGATTGGGTCATCAAGCTTACTTTCAAAAATTTCGTTCTTGGACATACGCATGTCATGACTGTACATGCGCTTATCATTCTGCCGATTACAGTCTTTGCCCTTTATATCATTCTGACCAAAAAACTGTGGAGACAGGAAAAGGTATATGTATTTTTATTCGGCTTGAATTTTATACTTTCAGCATGGTACGCATTTTGGTTTTATAAAGGCTGGCTTCCTTTGACGGAAAGGTTTCACACCCTGGATACCTTTAATTTTGCCAGATTTCACTTTTTGAGGCCGATGGTGATTTACCTGGGCTTTGCCCTCGCGATAAAAATTATCTGGGAAAACAGCGATTATGCTAAGAAAACCCTTTCTATTTTCATCGCCATTCAAATCATGATCTTAATCGGTTTCAATGAAGAAATCACTTACAATAAAAAACCATCTTTTAAAGAGTTCTATTCAGAAAGCCTTTTTCAGGAGATAAAAGATCATATTGACCTTCCACAAGAAGAATATCGTGTTGCTAGCATTGGGCTGCATCCCGCAATCGCACAGTTTAATGGATTTTACACGCTCGATAGCTATAACAATTTCTATCCGCTTTCTTACAAACATCAATTTCGTCAAATAATTGAAAACGAATTGGCTAAGAATAAAAACATCAGAATCTACTTTGATGAATGGGGAGGACGTTGTTACCTATTTACCGATGAGCTTGGGAAGCATTATATGTTCAAGAAAGGTTCGAAGAAAGAACTGGAAAATTTGGACCTTAATATGAATGCGTTTAAAGGATTAGGTGGCAAGTATATATTTTCTGCCATCCCAATCAACAACGCGAAGGAAAACGGATTGGTACTAGATGGGATTTTCAAAAAGAAAGGCAGCGTATGGAAAATTTATTTATACAGAGTCATGTGAAAAGGGGGGAATAGAATGAATTCACCGATAGTAACGATTGTTGTACCTTGTTATAACGAAGAAAGCGTTTTGCAGGATACTATTTCCCAGCTTTGTGGATTGATGAGGGGGTTAGTCGAAGAAAACGTTGTTTCTGGTCAAAGTAAAATTCTGTTGGTTGATGATGGAAGCCAAGATCAAACTTGGAAGATCATTTATAAAGAAACGATTAATAATGAACTGGTTCGCGGGCTAAAGCTTTCCCGGAATGCAGGACATCAAAATGCACTCCTGGCAGGATTGTTTACAGCCAAGGAAGCCTCCGATTGTGTGATTTCCATTGATGCAGATTTACAGGATGATATTCAAGTCATCCCTGAATTCATTCGGAAATTCAATGAAGGCTGTGAAATTGTATATGGTGTCCGCCAGAAAAGGGACCTTGATTCATTTTTTAAACGAAAATCTGCAACTGGTTTTTATAAATTGATGAACAAGATGGGGGTTAACCTTGTCTATAATCATGCCGATTTCCGGCTAATGAGCAAAAGGGCGATCACGGAGTTGGAACGATTTGATGAAACGAATCTTTTTTTACGGGGAATCGTCCCGCTCATTGGGTTTAAGACGGACTCTGTTTATTATGACCGAAAAGAAAGATTGGCTGGGGAAACGAAATATCCATTTAAGAAGATGGTTGCTTTTGCGCTTGATGGCATCACTTCCTTTTCAGTTACACCGATCCGGCTTGTATTATGGCTAGGATGTCTTTCCTTTTTCATTAGCTTACTCTTTGGTTCTTACTTTTTATGGTTAAAGTTTTATGGGCAGACCGAAACTGGCTGGACCTCTTTAATCACCTCCATATGGTTGATCGGCGGACTACAGTTGATTGCTGTCGGCTTGATTGGGGAATATATCGGTAAAATCTATAATGAATCCAAACGCCGGCCTAAATATATTGTAGATCTGGATCTATTTAATCCGCTCGATTTAAAAAAACGGGAGCAACTAGACAATGAACGGAACAGTATTGAAAAACTATCTAAAACACACTAACTCCTTTATCCGCTTTTTATTGGTTGGAATAGTCAATACAGCGGTTGGACTTTCCATCATGCTTTTTCTTATGAATGTTATTGAATTATCTTACTGGGTCTCCACCTTTTTCGGCAATGGTACGGGAGCTGTAACGAGTTTTCTTTTGAACAGGACTTTTACCTTTAAAAGCGATATAGAATGGCGGCGAGGAGTTGCCCGTTTCTTTTGCGTCATCCTGATTTGCTATTCCGCCGCTTATTCTATAGGCCAAGCTATTGCAGAATCACTGGAAGGATCCGTTCATTTATCCATACAACAAAATTTGGCTGTTCTGATAGGAACAATCTTTTATACAGTGCTTAACTATATTGGCCAGAAATACTTTGTCTTTAAAAAAAGCAATTTGAGACCAATTCAAGAAGGAAGGAACTAATTAGGGTGGATAAGTGGAGTAGTGCCCCAACTGGACGGGAATTAAAGCGAAATTTGATTTTCAATGCAAGTTTACCCTTTTAATGACGTCCGAGCTGGGGCAAATCTGTTAATTTAGTCCTTCGCATCTCCATGTGGCTGATCATTTTACCTTTTCGGACCACCTTCTGTTCATTGACTCCTTGATTATTTTCTTTATAACATTTACTTACCTCCTTTCCTACCTTCAAATCATGTCATTGCATGACTTATGTTATATACGTCAAAAAACAAAACCTCACTTACAAAGAATTTTTCTATTTTCGAGCAAAATATTCATTTACTTTTCCATTTCACGGGAGTATGATAATCAACAGTTTCATATTTCTAAATCGCTTAAACCATATGGTGCGGGGGACCCGTTATTGGGATTGTTTACAATCCAAGGGGTGAATCCTTTCAAGGTAGGGCTACTCTTAGGTCCGAATCCGACAGCTAACCTCGTAAGCGTTATATGAGAAGGAAGGTGGAGCTTGTTAGACAAAAAAATTGATGTCTACAGGTCTATTTAGCTATGACTTGTAGGCATTTTTGTGTTTCTTCTTGTTTTTTGCTACAGCTGGGTAACATAAACTTATAAATTAATTATGGTGGTGAATTCTTGATGTTATCTTCTATAAAGAGGTTCTTGATTGGGAGACCTTTGAAGTCAAATGCACTTGGTGAACAAAAGCTTAACAAAACAAAGGCTTTGGCGATATTATCTTCTGATGCTTTGTCTTCGGTTGCATATGGGCCGGAGCAAATATTGATCGTCCTGATCACGGTAGGTGCTGCGGCATTCTGGTATTCCATCCCTATCGCGATCGGAGTATTGATCCTGTTAACTGCTTTGATTTTGTCTTATAGACAAATCATTTTCGCTTATCCGCATGGCGGGGGAGCGTATGTGGTTTCAAAAAACAATTTAGGTGTCAATCCAGGGTTGATAGCGGGAGGATCTTTATTGGTGGATTATATATTAACTGTGGCTGTTAGTGTTTCTGCAGGTACGGATGCCATCACGTCCGCTTTTCCCGGCCTTCATTCATATAATGTCGTCATAGCCATCATTTTCGTAATTCTACTCACGATCCTGAACCTTCGGGGGGTTACGGAGTCGGCCTCTGTTTTGGCCTATCCGGTATACCTATTCGTTTTGGCATTGTTCATCTTGATTGGTGTTGGGATTTACAAGATTTTGACGGGAGGAGTTTCACCGGAATTGCACGCGTCTATCGGCACTCCGGTAGCGGGCATCAGTTTATTTATACTGTTAAGAGCATTTGCATCGGGAAGCTCCGCCTTGACAGGAGTCGAAGCGATTTCCAATGCAATCCCGAACTTTAAAGACCCAGCCCCGAATAATGCTGCGAAAACTTTAATAGCGATGGGTTCCTTGCTAGCAGTATTATTTTCGGGAATCGTATTTTTAGCCTATTATTTAAGCATTGTTCCCAGTGCAGAGGTAACGGTCGTCTCCCAGATTGCTGAAGAGATCTTTGGACGGAATTTCATGTATTTCTTCATTCAAGGTACGACTGCCTTGATCTTGATACTTGCGGCAAATACTGGCTATTCGGCTTTCCCTCTGCTTGCTGTAAATCTGGCGAAGGATAAATTCATACCAAGGGCGTTTACGATCAGAGGGGACCGATTAGGGTATTCCAACGGAATCATCATACTGGGACTCGCATCCATCATCTTAATAGTCGCATTTGAAGGACATACAGAAAATCTCATTCCTCTTTATGCGGTAGGGGTATTCATTCCATTTACGTTATCCCAGACCGGAATGATTGTTAAATGGATTCGCGAAAAGCCAAAAGGCTGGATGATGAAATTAACCATTAATTCAATTGGTGCCATAATTAGCTTTATCGTCACAATAATATTCTTTTTAACCAAATTTACTCAGGTTTGGCCTGTGTTGATTTTTTTACCTATCATCATTTTTATTTTTCATCGAATTAATAAGCATTATGAAGCAGTCGGTGACCAACTAAGGATAACAACATGTGAGCCGATCTCACCAATTGAAGGAAATATCATTATTGTCCCTGTGGCAGGTATAACTCATGTGGTTGAGAACTCTTTAAATTACGCAAAATCTCTTTCAGCACATCAGGTCATTGCCGTTTATGTTGCTTTTGACAGAGAAGATGAAAAGAAATTCGGAGAAAAGTGGAAAAAGTGGCAGCCGGATGTCAGACTCGTAACGCTGAATTCATATTATAGAAGTATCATTCAGCCATTGACTAAATTTGTGGATACAGTTGAACATAAGGCAAGTGAATCCAATTATAAAGTTACGGTGATCATCCCCCAATTCATTCCGAAAAAGGGCTGGCACAATATCCTTCATAACCAATCAAGTTTACTGATTCGTGCCTACTTACTTTATAGAAGAGATGTGGTTGTTACGACAGTGCCATATCATTTGAAGAAGTAAGTTCCATATCCAAGAAAAGAAGCAAACCTACATAAGGTTTGCTTCTTTTATGATCTTATAATAAAGACAGCAGTAACTTACGCTGCCGATATTTGAGTATGAACATCATTACCAATTCATAAAATTCACAGTAACTATGAAGCCCATACAAGAAAAAGAGTTGCAGTAAGATGTGGGATACTTCCTCTTTTACAGCTTTAATTAATGTTAATATAAAACTTACTCCATCATCATTTTCCGAACGACGGCTGTTTGGGAAAGTGATTATTTCAAAGACGCTGATGATTCGGAAATGGATACTCAACATCATCAACATGGTGGCTAGCATCAATCAGTATCATTAATAAGGGCTGCGTCTGAAGTGAACCCAAAAAGTTAGACACTTTATTTACTTAGGCAGCCTTGAGGGCATGAACCCGGTAATCTACCGGGCTCATGCCTTTTAATTTTACCTTGATTCGTTGATGATTGTAGTAATGGATATATTCTTCTAGTTCTTGTTTGAAATGCTCCATGCTTTCAAATTCTTGAAGATAGAGTAATTCGGATTTTAATAAGCCAAAGAAGTTTTCAATGACCGCATTATCGAGACAATTTCCTTTGCGGGACATGCTTTGTGTAATGTTATGTTTTTTCAAATCATGCGAGTATTGTTTCATCTGATAATGCCAGCCCTGATCTGAATGGAGAATGGGTGAATCTTTCGATTCCAAGCGATCAAAGGCTTTATCCAGCATTTTGGA
>NZ_JAGGQJ010000019.1 GCF_018613325.1 Bacillus sp. ISL-34
GGGGCGAACTGTTTAGTTGACGGGGTCCAAGCCCCACGGGCAGGAACGTTCTACCCCGGCTACCGTTATCATATATCGATATAAAAATTGTTCAACCAGAAATAACTGGCTGACCTTTATAATACGAAAGGGGCAGGATAGTTGAAGAGTGCTGTTTGACCTTTGTTCAGCAATTGACCATATTCTTGAATAAAATAGAAGGGGTTATTTGTAAGTAAGTCGAAGTTAATGTCAGAAGGTGTTATTTAGTTTAGCATTGGGACGTACTACTCAACATAAGGAGAAAGAAAATTATAAAGAAAGTAGGAGATCTATTGGATACAAAAGAGATATTGAAGCGATTCGAAAAGGTGGCTACATCCTATATTGAAGAGTTAAGTAAATATTCGCTAGATGAGTTTACGAGGAAGCCTTCTGAGGATGAATGGTCATTAGGACAAATGTATAATCATTTAATAAAGGGCACCCTTCATCTTCATTTGAAAGCCATTAATCAATGTGTTAATGGCACTACTTCTGATGGCGGTGAAAAAACAGAAATAGGCGAATCGATTTTCAAAGAAGGAACGTTTCCTCCAATCAGGATAAAAGGTCCAGATACACCGGATTTCACACCGCCAAATCCTACAGGAAAAGAAGAAGTAAAGGAAGGACTGCTTCAAATCATTGAGAAAATGCAAGAGATAGAGAGAAAGCTCTCTGACATTCCGGCCAGCCAGAAAGTTCAGCACCGGAGAATGGGATATTTAAATGCAGAGGAATATTTTCAGCTAATCGAAATGCATTTTCGGCACCACTTACGGCAAAAAGAACGTATCGATCAGTTTCTTTTAAAAGTAAGTAAGTAATCTTTATTGTTGAAGCAGTTATTGACCGTCGAAATATCAGCAGGAGCCCAGTTGAGGGAGTTTAAAGAGCTGAGAGGGTGCCATTCAAGTTAAACCAATAAGAAATTTACAACGAAGGTTGATTATGAAACTGTTTAATGACGAATAGAATTGTTCCGTTAAAGGGCGCTTTAATGGAGTAACGAAAAGCCCAATTTCTCAATTTTAATGCTGAGCAATTGGGCTTTTTAGTATCGAAATTTCCTTAATGTTATAATCCGCATTTTCCTGACGCTACCCCTATATATCTTTGGCTCATTAAGTTTAACTATAGCATTGAACGCGAGTTTAAATAACATGTATCGAATATTTCCCCCAGAAATATAATCTAGGAACAGCACATAGAATAGTATAGAAATACTGCGGCTAATGCTGGACATGGAGGGGATGTATTTATATGAGTACCAGAATAATCCGGCAGCTGATAAGGTCAAGGCAACAGGAATTAGTCGAACTTGCTGCTTCATTTATTCGAATTCCATCTGAAAATCCATCGCCCGAGTTTAAGAAGCGGTCAGCAGAAATGGGACGCCATATTAGCCGATACCTAGCAGCAAAAGGGTTCTTGATTACCGAGCACCGCCGTAGCGAAAATGCGCTGGTTACCGTGGTCTGTGATGCTCCTTTAACCAGGGTACCTGGTCCACGGCTATTATTTTGTGGACATACAGATGTCGTACCTGCAGGCGATTGTTCACATTGGACCTTCGATCCTTTTTCAGGAGAAGTCAGAGCAGGTATGCTTTTGGGTAGGGGAGCCTCCGATATGAAAGGAGGCTTGGCATCACTGATTTTTGTGGCTGGACTACTTCAGGAGTTCGCCCCCACTCTTAATTTGAAAGGTAGCCTTGGAGTTATTGCCTCTCCGGATGAAGAGACTGGCGGCATTGAGGTGGCCTCGCTCCTGGATCAAGGATTGATTAAGGGTGATGCTTGTCTGATTGGTGAACCGTCGGACCCCCACCATCCGAATGCCGGTGAAAAGGGCAAGGCATGGATGCAGGTGATCATACCAGGTCAGACAGATCATGGCAGCCTACAACCGCTTTATGGAATCTCCGCCGTACGAAGAGGGGCAGCCGCGATCGAAGCACTAACCAAGCTATGGGAGCTCAAGGCAACGCCTCCGGCAGAGCCTTGTCAACTTTTGTACAATACTGAGTGGCTCCTATCTCAGCATCTAGGAAATCCCTTACTGTCACATTTACTTTATCGTCCCTCTTACAATCCAGGTGTAATCCAGGGCGGAACAAATGTGAACGTCGTCGCAGACAAGTGTATCATTAAAGTGGATACCCGGGTTCCATTCGGTATGAAGCCCGAATTTGTACTTGATGTAGCTAGGAATCTTGTTAGTGCTGTAGCGCCAGGTGCGGTTGTAGAGCCAATGGTACCCTGTACTAACCCGAACTGGACCTTAGAGAATCGTCCAATTGTGAGGGCCATAGAACTGGGAATCCAGCGTGTTCTCGGAATGGAGGAACCCGTCTTCAGCGTACTTTTGCTTGGTTCAAGTGATGCCAGTCACTTCCGGCGACATGGCATTGATACCGTCCTTTACGGTCCTGGGCTGGAACACACTATCCATGGGTACGATGAGCGGGTTTCAGTGGAGAACTTAGTAGAATCTGCCGAAATATATGCTGAGACGGCAGTCAAGTATCTTAGGTCATTTCCCCGTACTTTTGATGGATGAAGAGTTGACGGTCGAGGATTTACTGGTGATGTGATTAGCTTTATTCTTCTAGTAACTTTTGTAATAGCTCTTAGAAAGAAAAAAATGGGAATAGCAATTGTTTGTCCACTTATTTTCATCTTTTTAGACATTATTAGTATTGTATCTGGCCCTTTTGTTGTAGGAGGTTTTGAAGGAATGGCTGTTTCCATATCAGGTTTTGTTTATTTAGGGTTAGGAGCCATTACACAACTTATAAACAGTCTATTTATTTACAGGACAAAAAATAATTCCTGAATTTCTAAAATAGCTACAGGTAATGAAACCAAAAAAATTTTATACAATTCATTAGACGGTAAATCCGTCTTTTTTTATGTAGTTTGTGTCATATCTACAATAAGCCTTATGGAACTAAAGGGGCAGGATAGTTGAAGAGTGCTGTTTGATCTTTATTCAAAAATTGGGCCAGATTGTTGAAAATCAGCAGGAACCTTTAGGAATGATTTCGAAGTTAAAACATATTAGTATTATTTTGAAACATTTAAACTCAACTGACGGAATATGCAGTGAAGTTATTTTATGGTGTTTTTGGTTACATTTCTTATCAAGAAATAGGGAGGACATACAAATGAAAAAAGTGTTGGTCTTTATTACAGATGGTTTTGCCGATTGGGAAGCAAGTTATGTGACTGCAGAGTTAAATAAACCAGGGACGGGATTTCAAGTTCAGACAATTGCGATTGACAAGGATCCTAAAATTTCAATGGGTGGATTGACTATTCTTCCGGATTATAGCTTACAAGACTTTTCTTTTAAATTGGAATTTGCGATGTTGATTATTCCTGGCGGAACTGGATGGAGAGAAGAAAAAAATCATCAGGCAAAGAAGCTTGTGGATTTTTGTTTTGGAAGGGATATCCCGGTTGCAGCAATTTGTGATGCAACTACCTTTTTAGGGAATCACGGATTTCTTGATCATCATAAACATACAGGTAATTCATTGCCTTATTTAAAAGAAGGGGCACCTAATTATCGAGGTGATGAAAAATATATAGAAGAACAATCTGTTAGTGATGGCTGTCTAATCACAGCTAATGGAAGTGGAGCACTAGAATTTTCAAGAGATATTTTAAGTGAATTGGATGTTTTAGAAGGTAAAGAAATAAAAGAATGGTATGATTTATTTAAAACAGGTTTTATCAAAAGTTAGTTTCATGGATATCTTGGCGATCATCAATGAAATCGTCCCTGCAAATCGACGAGGAACGGGTCTTTTTTAGCGACACCGAGATAGAACCCTACTATGATTTATTTTACCGGATTACCAATCTTGAAGAGTAGCTGTTCCATTTCGAAAACTCTTATGATTTTAGTTATTTAAGAAAAGGGCGCGATTCTTGAAGAAATTTTCGCTTTTCTTATAGATCTAGCGGGTGCGTTAGTTCAACAAAAAGACCGATTATTTCGGCCTTTTTGTTTTCTTGTTATTCAGTAGTGAATGTAAATGTTTCTTTCAAAGGTCTGCCATTTTTATCTTGAATCCAGATGATTTCGACTTCCATTTCTGTTGCTTTTTCAGCCAAAAGGAAATTAGAAAAATGATAAGGCATTTCATTATTCAATTGTTTTGCTAAAGATTTCGATCTTTCATAGTGGTCATTATTGCACTCATGTCCTTCAGGACAACTAAAAAGTGAGAACTTCGTCGTAGAATGAGGTTCATTTCTAAACATATTAATTTCCACAGAAAATACATCCTTACCAATGTTATTAACATCTAAAGAGTAAGTATGAAATTTTCCTTTTTCAGGTTTTACTAACCCTTTCCCTTTTCCAGCTTCACCTATCTGAACCGACCATTGTTTCGATGTTTGTTTTATTGGCAATTCATCAAAAGTTAAAGCTTTTGTCTCTAGAGTTGGTACGACTATGTTCAAAAGAAATAATGTACATATAGCAAGTATCGTTTTCTTAAACATGACTACCTCCTTTTTAGTTACAGATACTTTGCCCAAAATGGAATGGAATATGTTTTGAACTAACGGGTGCGTTAGCTGAAGATCAGAGCTGTCTTTAAGGCAGCTCTTTCTTTATGCAACTATCAGGGCAGGGTAGTTGAATAATAAGACCCAAAAAAGGGTAAAGATATGTAATAATTTCTTCAGAATATTACATGAATTTGTCTCTTTTACACCATCAAAAAACCATTTGGTTATTCTATTTCCATTATTTTCATGATAGAATATTAGCAATAATTAGCAATAATTAGCACCTGGTACTAACATCAGATTATAACTTTAGGTGTAAAATAGTAAAGGGGACAATTAAATGAAATCAAAAGCAAGAATTACAGCTATCGGTACCTATGTACCTGAAAAGGCTTACTAATTATGATTTAGAAAAAATAATAGATACAAATGATGAATGGATTGTACAAAGAACTGGTATGAAGGAAAGAAGAATTGCCGGAGAAACAGAATATGCATCAACACTGGCTTTTAAAGCCATTGAAAATCTTATTGAAAAATATAATAAGGATTTACAAGATATTGATTGCATTATAGTAGCAACTACAACTCCTGACTATGCGTTTCCTAGTGTGGCATGTCAAATTCAGAGTCACTTTAATATTCCCTGTACAGGAGCGTTTGACTTAAATGCTACCTGTGCAGGATTCACATATGCTTTACACTTAGCTAATAATTTAATTACTTCTGAGGCACATAAAAAGATTTTAGTTGTTGCAACCGAAACTTTATCAAAAGTCACTGACTATAAAGATAGAACAACCTGTATTTTATTTGGAGATGGCGCTGGTGCTATGCTAGTCGAATATAATAAGGAAAATCCTAGTTTCTTGGCTAGCCATATGGGAACTAATGGAGAAGGTGGTATTCATGTATATAGAACAACCTTTGCAACTGCTATGGATGATAAATCCTTAAATACAACTGGAAAGATGGTTCAGAATGGAAGGGAAGTATACAAATGGGCAGCCCGAACTTTACCAATAGGAATACAAGAATTATTACTCAAAACAGAATTAAACTTAAAGGATATTAACTGGTTTATACCACATAGTGCAAATCTAAGGATGATTGAATCAATATGTGAAAAATCAGGATTTTCTATAGAAAAAACATTGACGAGTATGAAGTATTTTGGGAATACCTCATCTGCTTCCATTCCATTAGCACTAAATCAAGGAATAGAAGAAGGGAAAGTTCAAAATGGTGATACTTTAATACTCTATGGTTTCGGAGGAGGGCTTACACATTTAGGGCTTGTTTTATCATGGAATATAAAATAAGAAAATATAATATTGGTAATGGGGGCATTAATATTGTTTGATACTCAAAAAATTAAAGAAATTATTAGACATCGCTATCCTTTTCTTTTAGTGGATGGGATTTTGGAATTAGAAGAAGGAAAAAGAGCAGTTGGTATTAAAAATGTGACAGCAAATGAGGCTTTTTTTAACGGGCACTTCCCCAATTACCCAGTTATGCCAGGTGTATTAATTGTAGAGGCATTAGCTCAAGTAAGTGCTGTTGTGATGTTAACTAAAGAAGGAAACCTAGGACGATTAGGGCTTTTAGCAGGTATAGATAAATGTCGTTTTAAACAGCAAGTAAAACCAGGAGACCAACTCCGTCTTGAGGTTGAAATCACACGATTAAAAGGTCCTATTGGGAAAGGCAAAGGTATAGCTACAGTTGATGGAGAATTAGTTTGCGAAACAGAAATAATATTTGCATTTGGTGATTAAAGGCTGTTAATTTAAAAAATGTTATTCAGATTCTTGGACAAACGGGTGTCTTATGCAACTAACGGGTGCGTTCGTATTATAAGGTTAGCCAGTTTTTTAATAGAATCTATTATATCAATAGCCAGGGTAGGACGTACGGGTGCGTGGGACTTGATCCCGTGAACTAAACTGTCCGCCCCCTACTTGTAGAAACATGTTTGAGGCTGGTTGGGACGTAGATCTCGTATAACAAGCGAAGCTATGACACTACATGGAGGATTAGGGGTACTGGTAAGTAAGTAGAGGAGGAAAAAACAATGAATCCAGTTGTTGGTCTGGATGTGGCAAAAGGAGAGAGACAAGTTCAGGCATTTTTAGATCAATCTAAACCGTATGGGAAGAGCTTTTCAATGAAGCACATCAAAGAGGAATTAGATCATTTTTTAGACTTTTTAAAAGAGATTGAAGAGGTGACAGGGCAGATGCCTATGGTCATTTTAGAATCTACAGGGCATTACCATACTCCTGTTATTCAATACTTGGAGGAACAAGGGATTCTATATATCTTACTAAATCCGATTATTTCTTATCACAAATAAGACCAGTTTACGGAAGGTAAAAACAGAACTATCGATGCGTACCAGTTGTGTGTGCTGTATTACAAAAGTGAACCTCATAAAATTAGAGGAATACAGCTATTAGACCTTCGGAATTTGTCAAGACAACAGGAAATCGTAACGAATATGGAAGCTAAACTTCAGTTTCACACCATTTTAGATCAAGTGTTTCGTGAATACCGGAAGGTTTTTGGGGATTTATATTCAAGGGTTTCTTTATTGATATTAAAGGAATATCCCACTTCAGGGGCGGTATTAACAGCTGGGGAAAGTAAACTAGCAGAGAGTGTTATAGAGTTCTGTCCTAGCCGATCGGGTCAATGGGCATGGGAAAAAGCCAAAAAAATAATGGACTCCGCATCTAGAAAATTCATTCCAACTCAAGAGAAATAGATGCATTAGAAATGTGTAAATATCATTTACCAGAGAGGTTATAGTTATTCCATTTAATTTTCTTTCGTTAATCGACTCATTCGGAATGGAGCAATGATGAGAACGACAATAAGAACAATTCCCATATAGCCAAAGATTGGATAGAGAGAGGAAACAAGTTTAGTGAAGCCAAAGAAGCTTGCTATAAATCCTATCAACAGTGATGAAATAACGATTACTTTAAATTTTGTGGTATGCGGATCTGATAAGCGTGTTCCAAATGAGTAGAACATGCTGACTGCCGTATTGAAAATCATAGCGAACAGAACGAGAGAGTACAGAATACCTAAGAGAGGTGAAAAACTGTTGGCGATTCCCAACATTGGCATATCTAAGTCCGCTACAGTATTAATATTTGAGAAAATAGTAAGGTGACTAATTATAACAAGTAGACCTAAAGCAATCCCTCCTGTAAGTCCTCCAATGGATGATATCTTTTCATCAGGTTCATTTCCACCCATAACAAGTGTCATGGAAGCCCCCATTGCAATGGTTATTGAAATATAGTTTATTACAGATATAAGCCAATGTCCCGCAGCTGAATTTTGTTCTAGCGCATGTGGTTCAAGTGACGTAAACGATGAATTCATTGTAAACATACTATAAATAAATAGAAAAAGTACGACAAGAATCAGAAATGGTGTGACGGATGCAATTACCTTAATCACACGGTCAACTTTCAGCATAACTGTTATCATAACAAGAACAGTCATAAGAATTGTGCCGATAACGGAAGGTAATCCGAATTGCTGATCAAAGATAGAGCCTGACCCCGCAATCATGACAATTCCTACACCAAACAGGATGGCGATCAGAACATAATCAATGATACAGCCGAGAAATCGACCACTAATCTTATAAATTACTTCCTGATGCGAATCTGTTTGTGTACGACTGCCAAGCTTCATCAGAATCATTCCAAGGTATGCAAAAATAGCGACTGAAATGATAGCTCCAATTGTTCCCAAGTGCCCGAAGCTTACAAAATACAGCATGGTTTCTTGTCCTGAGGCGAACCCGGCTCCGATAAGAATTCCGATAAAAGCGCTAGCAATCTTAAGGATTCTCTTCATGTTGTCCTCCGTTTTTCTTACGTTTATATTTTTTTCTTAACTAGTTGATAGGATTATTATTTGATAACCACATCTTTTGATACATATAAATTTGCTAAGGAGGCTCCATGGTGGTATTTCTTGAAAGAATTAACTTATACACCGGCCTCCCATGGTACTGTTTTACCAGCACTTTCGTAATTTCCGGGACTCACACCAGCCCAAGAGGCAAGATGTTTAGCCGACTTAAATACGGACATATCCACGCCCATCTCTGCAATAAAAGTAGCTGCGGCAGCTTTGTTCACACCAGGTATGCCATCCAATAATTCTACTTCCTTATGATAAGGGGACAGGAGTTGATCGATTTGTTTTTCCAATTCTTCTATGGTTTCTTCTAAA
>NZ_JAGGQJ010000020.1 GCF_018613325.1 Bacillus sp. ISL-34
TAGAGGTTTTTGGCTTTTTATATAATGGACCAAATAATACACAGGCTACTACTGTTTCTTGGTGTACATCTAGGCCAGCACACCGTTCAATCATTGCTTCCGTAGGAGAATCACCTCAAAAAAAGATTAACAATACATATGACAGTAGATTTGTTACAAAGTTCAGCCTGGTTGTATTGTTATCATCCATTATCGTCAAGAGGTTAATGGGTTAGACTCTATTTTGAGTTTAGGTTTTCGTAGTAGATGGTGGCGGCGAGGAGCGCCGCCATAGGAGTTTCTTATGGAACTAAAGGGGCAGGTTTGTTGAAGAAGGATATTTTCTGTTTTAAGCGAATTAGAATTACAAACAAACCTTACACGAATACAGGTATTGAAATAACAGGGACATAGGAGGTATGAGATATGAAGATCAATAGAATAGATCATGTGAGTATAAACGTAAATGATCTTTCAGAGGCTAAAGCGTTTTTTCTTGATTTAGGACTTGAAGTGCAAGCGGAATGGGAATTGGATGGAGAACAGTTGGATAGAATAGTTGGGCTTAATGATGTTAAAACGGCCTGTGTAGGATTGGGGATGCCAGATGGTCAGGCATGGATAGAGCTAGTCAAATTTTATACGCCGTCAGATGAAAAAGATATTCAGCAGCCTTTTGCAAATACGCTGGGTATCCGACATATTTGCTTTGCTGTTGAAGATATTGAAGCTATAGTTGCAAAATTGAAAAAGAAGGGCACGGAAATCTTTAGTGAGATACAGCAATATGAAGAAAGTTATAAGTTATGCTACGTTCGTGGTCCAGAGGGAATTATTTTAGAGTTGGCGGAGCAAATCAGATAAATATTAAAGACTTCTTCTTAAACTATCGGGTGTAATACTTAAAGATCCAGCTGCCAATTCAGGCGGTTTTTTTATTTTGATAACGGGGCAGGATACTTCAATAAGAATTAAAAAAATTTATATTTACATACAAAGAAATTCTATGTATTATCAGGAAACGTGTACATTTCATTGGAAAGGAGCTTTGAAAAGTGAGCATCCCTTTTTTGGGTCTAATTTTGCAAATTATTTTCTTTCTGTCTATATCCATCTTTAATTTTGTGAGAGTGTATGTTATAGAGCATTTTTCGGTGTATCCAGTTGCTTTTTTTGAATTATTTTTGGGAATCTTAAGTTTTATTTGTGGATTACTTGGACTTATAAAGAAGGCTAATATAGGACTTTCTATTATGGTTATGTTGTTTGGAATGCTGATCTGTTTCTTTTTCGTTTTTGTATATCTATTAGGAGAAGCAGGTATAGAGCCACCTATTCGCTGGTTTTATTCAAATTAAAAAGGTTTTTTATTCAACTAACGGGTGCGTTAGCTGAAGATCCGAGCTGTCTTAAAGGCAGCTCTTTCTTTATTTAACTAAAGGTTCAGGTTAGCACAACCTAAACCCAAAATATTATTGAAGCGTATTTAGATTTTGTGCCCTTAAAAAGCTTACAACTACCTCTCCAATTTGTCTGCCTAACCTTAAGCCTTCATTGTTATCCACGTTAAAATGTACGCCAGCGTACAAACGAGATTGAGCACTTTCTTCCATTATTTTTTTTATTTCGGAAGACTCTTGAGGAAAGATA
Source organism: Bacillus sp. ISL-34 (assembly GCF_018613325.1). Lineage (GTDB taxonomy): Bacteria > Bacillota > Bacilli > Bacillales > DSM-1321 > Peribacillus. The sequence goes on from NZ_JAGGQJ010000020.1 coordinate 1,630, forward strand.
TAACTTAATACTGTCTCTGCACATCCTGCCACAGTTGCGTGTGCAGAAGGGTATGCTGGAAAACGAGGGGTAAACAACACTGTAGACAGATTTCTGCCATATTGATTTGGACGTGCAACATCCCAATGATATTTAAAAAACCACGTGATAACAAAGGTATCATTCATAGCAGCGTGGAAATAACTCTGAACCCTTGCAACACTCGGTGACCCCAGCATATACTTTTCAGCTAAATTGAAAATTAGAGTGGTAATTTTCGCGGTTAATTCACCTGTTCCCCAATATTGTGTGATGCGTATTTGCTGGGAAGTCAATGACTTTAATGTCTCTTCTACAATGAATAACTCTGTTTCCCAATCAATATCAAGAGGATTTTTAATTCGCCAAATGATTCGTTGATGAAAGGGGTCCAGGAAATCATTGTCTCTTCCCCTTGAAATAAAAAACATTGGCCAATTTCCTGCCTCCGGAGAACCTTTAGGTGAGATACTTTCCCCTGGGTAAGGAAACTCTGTCCATCTTCTATAACTTGTTCTCATAAAGACCACCCCCTAATAAATGTTCTCCTTGTTCCTTATGATTAAGAGTAATGAAGAATGACCATTTAACTTTTTGATCCCTTATCAGAGGAGAAAGAGTTATGAACTTAGATTAAGATGTGTTTTACTTCAATTCCCAGGTTGCTGAGGCAGCCTTTGAAACTATCGGGGCAGCATTCCTGTTAGAAGGATGTTCGGGGTCTTGAAAGAAAAAGAGCCCTCTTGTATGATGCATGAGTGTCAACGACCATTGACCCAGCATCAAACAAGGAGGACTTCTCTATGCAGTTTAAATGGAATGAAAAAATTAATCAAGTTACTGAAAATACACTCGTTGTTGGTATGGATATTGCCAAGCGTGTTCATTACGCTTGTTTTGTTGATGAACGAGGGCGCGTGATAGAAAAAGCCTTCGCAGTACATCAATCAAAAGAGGGCTTTGAACACCTGTATGAAAAGATTCGTCAAACGATGAAGGAAGCTAAGAAAACAGAAGTAATTGTTGGAATTGAGCCAACAGGCCACTACTGGATGAACTTAGCTAATTTCTTAGATCATTACGACATACCACTAGTCATGGTGAATCCAATGCATGGCAAACGATCGAAGGAACTTTACCGACAAAGAACGATAAAAAAGATGTATTAGTCATCGCTCGTTTATTGAAAGATGGGCGTTTTAGCTATCCACGTTTATTAAAAGAAGTAGAAGCAGAACTTCGTATCGGATCTACTCTTCGTTCAAAGTTAACGGAAGATTTAGCGAGTATTAAAAACCGAATCATTCGTTGGCTTGATCGTTATTTTCCCGAGTTTACTCAAGTCTTTCCGGCTTTCGGAAAGATGGCTCTAGCTAACTTGGAAATGACTCCGTTGCCACAGGATATCGATAGAAAAAGTGCTGAGGAGCTTGTCTTTCTTTACCGTAAGGTAAAGGGAAAGAGAGCCCCACAGCTACCAAAAGCAAAGCTACTCATTGAAGCAGCGAAACTCAATTGGACTGACAGAAGGGACACAGATGGCCCGACATGAAATTGCCACGCTCCTGCGTCAGTAGCGCTTACTAGAATTGAAACTGTGAATAGTCAATTATCCGAAATGGCCCAAACAACTATGGAATATGAACTGCTGGCTTCAGTTCCTGGATTAGGAGATGCAACCATTGTTGATTTGCTTTCAGAAGTTGGAAGCTTTTCACTTTATGAAAATCCACGCCAATTGATTAAACTAGCGGGATTAACATTACGGGAAAACTCATCTGGTCAACATAAGGGACAAAAACATATCTCCAAATGAGGATGAAAGCGACTTAGATATATTCTTTTCAAAGTAATAGTACCCCTCATTCGTCACAACGAGGGGTTTAAACAGCTTCATGAATATTACACAACACGCCAACAAAATCCCTTACGCGGAAAGCAATCGATGGTGGTACTCTGTGGTGAAATTGTTGAAAGTATTGCATGGTATTTGTAAAACACGGAGAAGCCAGCAACATTACTAAACTAAGACCAAGAGTCCCCGGGGCAGGATAGCGGAAGAAAATAATGGTATGATACGGTATATGGATATGCACACTGCTGATTAAGGAGGTTGTTATATGAGTTATAAGAACACACTTATTACCATTTCAGAGGATTCAAAAGTTACTTCAGCAAAGGTACCTGTCATCAAAAACGAAAAACCCACCATTGCTTATATTGAACATGATTTAATTAACCATAACCCTTATAAATTTACACAAGAAGACGTACAATTCAAAACATATTTACTCAAAAATCAAATAGAAGCGGAAAATGTAGCTGAACTTCGAGAACAGTTCTTTTCAAAATCCAAGGCTTGCTTCAGGGCTTCTCCTTTAGTGAAAAATTATGGATGGGGAATTCATTATAATAATCAGGGGAAAATTGCCATATATGATGTTAACAGTGAAATGTATAACCAGTTGCTTAAGCAAGATGACATTACAAAACTTAAAGGTATGCGTTCTAAAAGAAAATAAATGCAGGATAGCTAAACAAACGTAGTGACTAGAACTGTAAAACGATGAAGATGACGCAACCAAAAGATGTTTGAAGCTAAGAAGCTATAGTCATTTTTAATCATTTAATAATCAGTTTATTCTGATATTATAAAAGGGATAAAGATGGGAGGAGGAAATAACATAAAAAACTTATTTTCAATCTTAAGTATCTTTGTGTTAGTTCTGGTAGGTGGAATGGTATTAGGTAATTCTTCTGCTCAAGCAAGTGTTCCTCAGTATTCTTTTCAAACAGAAGATGGAAAATGGGATGGTGAAATTGGAAATCCTAACAAAGGTAGTGACTTAGAGGTAGAACTGGTTTCCCCAATCTATTTAAAGACTTCTTCTGGAAGTAAGTTGTTGACTAATTATAGTAACATATGGTCCCGTCTTTGCAATGCCAGTACTGGAAAGTGCACAGGCTATCATAGCTTAGCTGGTGGAAAGACATTATTTACAGATATGAAAATAGGTAAATTTTATGTTGATGTTAAAGATGGATACTCTTCTGGCAAAGTATATGGAAAACTACAAATTGTTTTCAAATAACATGTAATACGTGCTACCCACTCTTAATGGGTAGCTTTTTATTATGAAAAGTTTTTAAAATAGGTATTTTGTATAATTTGTTAAAGTTGAGCTTCGCGACTGCCTTTTTTTCCAGAAAAGAAGTGAAGTTTACTGAATTGACTAGTACGTTCACAAAAGCAACAAAGGGTACGAGCGTTTGTGTAGCCATGAAATAAAGTTTGATACTTTGTTAATGAACTAACGGGGCAGGATAGTTGAAGACTACTGTTTCATCTTTATTCAACAATTGGGCCATTTAATTGAATAAAGGTTTCTATAAACCCCATTTTTATGCAACTATCAGGAGCGCTTAAGCACACATAAACGTTGATTTATCAACAATTTATAAAATCTAAACAATAAATTGTTGTTACAAGTTGAAACTTCGTGTCACCTAAGGAGTTTTGTAATAGGGAACTTCTGTTAGGACATGTATGTTAACCTCACGTGAATATCCTATACACAGATCTAGAATTTGAAGAAGATTTTTTTATGAAAAAAGTGAAATTTCTTTTGATATTTAACATTAAATGGAATAATATAAATTAACAGTCAGTACTGACAGTCATTTTTAAAGAAAAGCTGGTGAAAGAATGAACAAAAGTAAAAATCTTAGCAGCAATGATAAACTGCTGTTGGCAGCTATCGATCTAATAGCTGAGAAAGGCTACAATGGTGTGTCCACTATGGAAATCGCCACCACAGCTGGTTTAAGCGAAAAGACGCTGTTTCGCCACTTCGGTAGCAAGCAAAATCTTCTCGAATCTGCTTTTGACCGTTTTCATTATATCGAAGAGATGAAAAAGCTTTTTAACGAGAAGCTTACGTGGGATTTACATGCAGATTTGCTCATGATTAGCAGGACGTACCATGAAATTATGAACCGCAACCGGAAAATGATTCAGATCAGTATCAAGGAAGAAGGCAATATGCCAGGGTTTCGAGAAAGAACACAGAAACAGCCTCAACAATTAATGGAAATCTTAACAGAATATTTCACGGTTATGTTCGAGAAAGGCAAACTGATACGGACGAACCCAGAAGTTCAGGCGTTGTCGTTCATGATGATGAATTTTGGTGCATTTATGAACGATTTGGAGTCAAATGGTAACTTTCCAACCGTATCACTGGAAGAATTTATAATGGAGAGTGTCCAAATATTCACTAGGGCTTTAACCCCCTAGTATTTTTTTTAAAAAAAATGTCAGTCAGTGCAGGCAGCCATTCATGCAATTTGTGAGTTAAGGATATGGAAAACCTTGTACTTTTAAAAAAAACGAAAGGAGTGTAAGAAATGGAAAAGGAAGTTCAGCAACAAACAGGTGAGACATTGATGCTCATTTTAATGTTTACGCTTATCATTGCAGCAATGAGTGGATTAATGTTTAACATCGTACTCCCTGATATTAGTGAAGAGTTCAATCTTTCTATCACTCAAGTAAGTTGGTTCACTTCTGCATATGCTCTGATTTATGCGATTGGGACAGTGACTTACGGAAAGTTAGCAGATAGCTACAAACTTAAAAATTTGCTGACGTTCGGATTGATACTTTTTGCTATCGGTTCACTGGTCGGTCTAGCTTCCCAAACATTCTGGTTAGCACTTGTCGGAAGGTGCTTGCAGGCAATGGGGGCTGCTGCTATCCCAGCAACAGCTATGATAATTCCTGTACGCTACATTGCTCCAGAGCGAAGAGGTTCAGCTTTAGGCATGGCAGCAGTAGGTTTGGCCATCGGCAGTGCTCTTGGACCAGTTATTGCTGCATTAATTGTCAGTGTTGCTCATTGGCGTTGGTTATTCTGTATCCCTCTTTTAATTTTAATCACGTTACCTTTTTATCGTAAATATTTGAAAGATGAGCAGCAGGGAGTGTCTGGGAGATTTGACTGGTTTGGAGGGGGTTTGTTAGCTGTAGCAGTAGTTTTGTTTCTTCTAAGTGTTACGAATGGAACATGGTGGTTTATGAGTGGGGGGGTACTAGCTCTGGTGTTCTTCATAGCTCGAATTCGTACCGTTGCCGATCCGTTTGTTCAACCTAAACTCTTTAAAAACAAGGAGTATATACTCATTTTAACGCTTGCTTTTCTAATAAACGGGATTGGTTTTTCTCTCTATTTTCTTAGCCCCCTGCTTCTATCACAGGTTCATCAGCTAACATCTAGTTGGATTGGTTTTGCAATGGTTCCTGCAGCAGTTGCCTCAGCCATTTTGGGGAGAAAGGGTGGCAAATTAGCTGACTTGAAAGGGAACTCGCATCTATTCTTTGTTGGATCTGGATCATTATTGACCTGTTTTGTTTTACTTTCAATCTTTACTGGAAGTCCTCCACTTTTCATTGCCATATTTCTGATTTTCGGTAATGTCGGGCAATCCTTTATGCTCATTACTATGTCCAATTCAATCTCAAGAACATTACCAAAGGATCAGGTTGGAGTGGGTATGGGACTCTTTTCAATGATGAATTTTATTGCTGGAGGAATGGCTACAGCGGTTTATAGCTGGGTTGTGGATATTGGTTCTGATGTCCTCTGGAATCCGTTCAATATCAATTCAAACGGTTTTATTTACAGTATTATCTTCATCGTACTTGCTGCTTTACATGTGGTCATTCTGTTGTTTTACTATTTTCAGTATGGCAGAGAAAAGAGAAAAAGCATTCAGTTGGAAGGTCGAAGTTAGTTTAGATCAAGTTTCACTATTATTCATATTTGGAGGAGATTAAATGACAACAACTTTATTTGTAAAAGCGAACAATCGTCAAGAATCAGTTAGTGGGAGATTATATGATGCATTTTTAGAAAGCTACAGAGCCTCATATCCTAATGACACGGTGATTGAACTCGATTTATTTAATGAACCATTACCTTATTTAGGTGATGTTATGATTAGTGGAAATTTCAAATCCTCCCAGGGAATGGAGCTTACACTAGAGGAAAAGTCTGCACATGATGTTGTGGCTAAGCACCTTGAACAGTTTATAGCTGCTGATAAAGTAATTATGGCCTTTCCACTTTGGAACTTAACCGTTCCTGCCGTGTTACACTCGTACCTTGATTATCTGCATCACCCACGTAAAACATTTAAATATACTGCTGAAGGCTTAGTTGGTCTATTACCCAATAAGAAAGTGGCATTATTAAACGCAAGAGGTGGGGTATACGCCGAAGGAGATACCTCTGAAATGGCTGTAAGCTTTGTTAAGAATCATTTGAATGTATTTGGTATAAAAGACATTACAACAGTAGTTATTGAGGGACATAATCAATTTCCTGATCAACGTGAAGTTATTATTGAGAAAGGGATATATAAAGCTGTTCAAGTGGCCAAGAATTTCTGAATGATTAAGGACGCATTTCATTAAAATTTGAGCAGAATCTCAATTTTAAAAGATAACTTCTAATCTATATAGGTTGGGGGCAACAGACGATTAGAGGCAACACGCTAACCTACATTACTTGAGGAGGAATAAAAGATGCCGACGATTAATAAAAACGAATACTTTACGGTGATCGTTGAATTCGAAGTCGAACCACAACACCAGCAGGCTTTGATAGAGGGAATCATTAGTAAAGTCGAACCGCATTTTAAGAGATACTCCGGGTTCGTTTCAGCGAGTTTCCATGCAAGTGAAGATGGCATGCGAGTTGTGAACTACGCTCAATGGCACTCCAAAGAAGCATGGTCAGAATTCATTATTGAAACTGACCATATGGGCATTCAGGCTGCTGTTGATGAATTAGTTTAAAATCTTGGAGCCAAGAGAGTGAGAGTCAATTCCTATCGGGTCGCTCAAATTATTGAAAATGCAGGTGAAAAGAAGTGATCTTAGTAACAGGAGCAACTGGTACGGTTGGTCGGTATGTCGTTGAACGACTTGTCGGTGAAGGTCGCAGTGTTAGGGCTTTGAGCCGAAGCCCAGAAAAAGCCAAACTGCCAAACGGTGTTGAGGTGGTTTCGGGAGATTTAGAAAAGACAGATACATTCCCAGCATTTTTAGACGGAATAAAAAAGGTCTTTTGGGTAATCACACACGAAGCCGACAAAACCTTCCCTTTTGTTGCGCGGCAGGCAGGGGTTGAGCAGATCGTCTTACTGTCTTCATTATCCATCAACGAGCATCCTGACAATGCTATTGCAAGATTCCACTCAGCAGCTGAAGAGGCTGTTCGTGAGTCGGGGGTAAATTGGACCTTTTTAAGGGCAGGGGGATTTATGTCCAATACGCTTCAATGGGCACAATCTATTCGTTCGGAAGGAATTGTCCGTGCGCCATTCGGTACTTCGGGAGCAGCCTATATTGACCCGAGGGACATTGCGGACGTTGCTGTTCTGTCACTTATTTCATCAGGACATGCGGAGAAAATTTATCTGTTAACAGGATCAGAGTTAATGTCCCCAATTGATCAGGTTGAGGTTCTTAGCGATGTTCTCCAAAAGGATATTCAATTTATTGATATATCGGAAGGAACGGCGTTAGAGAACATGAAAGATTTTTATCCTGATGAAATTGTCGAAGCTGCAATCCAGGGGCTTAAACAAGCTAACCCGACAGGTGTTAGTCCGACTGTAAAAGAAATAACAGGTAGATACCCTCGTTCGTTCAATCAGTGGGTCACTGACCACTTGAATGCATACCGTTGAATTATTAAATAATAAATGAAACATAGAGCAGGATACCTCTATGCTAACGGAGTTTCGGCTTTATTTTGTTATCTTTAAAGGGTAACAACATTCGATAAAGATGCATTGGCATAACCTAGCTCCGAAATTTTTTCAATAGCGAAATGGCATCCTGTTGGAAAATGGAAGCGATTTTGCAGAAGGTATTACCCTATGATGGTGCTTATTGCGTTAACAGCTCTCCTTGCTGCGCTTGTGGTGAGAGCAGGGGGGCAATTACTGGTTGGTTTTCTTTTTATTTTTGTTTATTGTAGCTATTTCTAGTGGTATGGCACTTAAAAATTATTTCGACTATTCTATGATTTTTGGAGTTGGTTTAGCACAGTATCTTTATTAGCTGCTGGTTTTTCGCTTGGGAAAAGCAACAAGGAAAATAATTCACATTGTTCAGCTAACGCGTGCGTTAGCTGAAGATCAGAGCTGTCTTTAAGGCAGCTTTTTCTTTATGGAACTATCGGGGCAGGTTAGTAGAGGAAGGATTCCTACAATTATTAACGAATCATCTATAATATAATCTAAAATAAGGTATCAACGATGGAAATAAATGGATAATAAAATTAATTTTTATACGGATGACGAAATAGAAAAATGTATAACCACCAGGCTTCGGAACGCATATTGTGTTTTCGCAGAAGGTGAGGCCCAGTTGCTTATCTCAGAAGCAAGGACGACAGACTCCCTCGCTGTCATGGTGGATCGACGTGTAGCAGGTTTTCCCCTCGAACACATAATTGGTTGGGCGGATTTCTGCGGTATTCGTATAGCTGTGGAACCAGGAGTCTACGTGCCGGGGGAAGAAGCCACTTATCCTTTTGAGATTAACGGTGAGTTCCAATATATCGTAGAGTTTTCTTGTTATATTGAGGGTGATTATACAGATACCCATGAAGAATTCTTTTGTAATTGGATGGATAGCCCTGATTATTACCCTATTTATTCACTTGCGGAAATATATGATTTTCAACAAGCAGAGTACGAAGAGTTGTTTAAGATGCAAAATATAGAGTTTAATTATATGAAGGGGAGGCCAGGCGATGCTTACTTTCGCTGCGATAAATTTAAAGAAGGTGGCCAATTGGACATGGCAAGGTCCAAAAAATCGCCTAACATAGTGGGCCGTAGAGCCCCATTCTCTTAACTTTAGCCAACATTCAAAGGAAAATTTCAAAAGGGGTTCGGAATTTTTTAATCCGACCCCCTTTTGTCTACAAACTGAGACCTGTAATACAGGGCAATTCATATCCTCAATTATTATTTTAATCTGTTATATTCCTCATCTGTTACTGGTTCCAACCATTCCGGCTTACCTGCAGTAATTGCAATGTGTTCAAACCAGCTGTCTTTTGTAGCACCATGCCAGTGTTTTACACCATCATGAGTGACAATAACATCACCGGCTTTTAAGAATTGAGCAGGTCTTCCTTCTTCTTGATACCAACCTTCGCCACCAGTTACTAATAAAAGTTGAAACCCATTACGATGAATGTGCCAGTTATTTCTACATCCTGGTTCAAAGGTTACATTCCCAACACCAACATTTACTTTAGGATCTGCAATTAATGTCTTAAGATAACTTTGTCCGACAAAAAATTGAGCATATGCTTCATTTTTTTCGCCCACTGGGAAGATAACGCCATTTTTTACTTCTTCATGTTTTGCCATTGTACTACCTCCAATAACTTCATTTTTTATTATTAACCAACTTGAACAGTTGGTCGAATTATCCTTTCATTAATGGCTACATCAGATAGTTGCTCAATAGGAAAGGCATTTGCACCAGCAATGCGGTCAGCATCAATAGCGGATGGTTTCACCTAACACACCTAAACATTTAATATTCTATTTGTTAGACTGTATTGTTACCAATCAATTAGTTTTCCGCCTCTGAAGAATTTTCCGTTTGGTCCTTCAGATTCAATCGTCGCTAACCATAAGAAAGACTCAGCTGCTTGCTTAGGGTGTCCTTGGAGCAGATGGTCCACCCATATCTGAGCTTACCCATCCTGGATCGAATGACTTCTCCAGCAAGCAATTGTGTTAATCCGTTTAAGGCAAACTTAGACAACTTATATGCTCCTACTCCTGGATATGACAATTGGCTCATCCCGCCATATTCTGAGGAAACATTAATAATTCTGCCATAGCCTTGTTTTTCCATGATGGGAATAAAGGAACGGATTACATGGTAAACTCCAAAGAAATTGGTTTCCATTGTTTTCTCCAGAATGGAAGGATCCATAACCACTAACTTTTTATCCTCATCCAAATACACGCCTGCATTATTAATCAATACATCTAATCTTCCATATCGATCATTTACAATAATTGCGGCCTGAAGAATGCTTTCTTGATTGTCTACATCCATTACCAAAAATGATACGTCTAAATCTGACTTCTTAAGTTTTTTGGCAATTTTATGACCCATTTTTTGATCTCGACTTGTCAAGATGACCTTAAAACCATCCAAAGCCAATTGTTTGACCAGCTCATATCCAATTCCTCGATTACCGCCAGTGACAAGTGCAACTTTTGTATCCTTTGACATTTTCAAATATCCCCCTTTTTCGGCTAATAAACATTGGCAAGAGTAGATTTTTGCACAATCTAGAAAAATGAAGGAATCAACCCTATTACTCGAATAGCATCAGATAGGTCCATTTATCACCTTACGTAGTAATTATAATTAGTTACATGACTAAGTATAAGGGTTAGAGTAGACTCTAATTCAAGGGAGAATTTTATAAATAATAATTAATTGTTTTCTTGGCTTATTGTTAACTTTAAATTAAGCCACTTTGTATCGTTAGATGAAGGAGTGAGCAAGTGAAATTTTAAGAAAAAAAGAAGAAAGTGGGAGTAGGGATTAGCAAATGCGTTGTTTTGGTAAAGCATGCTTTATTGGCACAGTAAAAAACACAAATAGAGCCACCTATCCTACAATATTAGGTTTGAAGGATAGGTGGCTTCATGTTAATTGGAATTCCCAATTTTATCCTTTTTATGAACATCTTCCGTACCTGCCTCCAAGGCAGTTTTATAATAGTTACATTTAAGGTTTATGATCTCCATAGTTTTGTTCAGTTCTTCCATCTGTGCTTCAACGGCAGCTTTACGTTCTAAGAACATGTCATGTCTTTGTTTTAATGTGGAATCCCCATCCGTACACCAATCAATGAAATTTTTAATTTCTTTAATAGGCATCCCGGTGGATTTAAGACATTCAATTATTTTTAAAGCATTAATATCAGATTCTTTAAACAGTCGTGTTCCGTTAGGTGTTCGTTCAACAAAAGGCAAAAGTCCCTCCTTGTCGTAGTAACGTAGGGTATAAGTTGTAAGGTTCAATTCTTTTGCAACTTCACTAATAGAATAAGTGTTCATTGTTTCACTCCTGTTCTCCATTAGATATAGACTTCGAGTTAACTCTATGGCTTCGGGTGATTTTATCATGAGTATTGCTGTATGTCAAAATCACCTTAAATAATGGAGAAATAACCTACACAAAAAAGAAATAGCTTATTTTAATAGATTAATTGTAACTAAAAGAATGAGGAAAAAATATAAAAAAATCGCTTGACTTAGAGTTAACTATAAGGATTAACATTGTTTTGCGAGAGAAAAGAGGAGGTTTAGAAATGAGGGAATGAGAGCTTTCGAACCTAAATTTTCATTTCTCCTCTAGTTACAAAGGCATTCTCTTGAAAAATATATTTAATTGGAGGGTTTTGAGATGGTAACTGCTAAAGCAAGAGCTGTCGACGGTCCTGACAAACCGTTTCGAGCAGCAGAAATTAAAAGACGTGACCTAGATTTACATGATGTTTTAATTGAGATTAAATATGCAGGCATATGTCACTCAGACATCCATGTTGCGCACGGCGAATGGGGTCCCGTTAACTATCCACTTGTACCAGGACATGAGATTGCGGGGATTGTTACCGATGTTGGAGCCGAGGTAACAAAGTATAAAGTCGGTGACCGTGTAGGAGTCGGATGTATGGTTGACTCCTGTGGAAAATGTGAGAACTGCCTTAAAGGGGAAGAGCAGTACTGCCTTAAAGGAAATGTTCTAACCTATGGTGGTGTCGACAAATATGGTGAGCCTACACAAGGTGGTTATTCTACACATATCGTCGTAACCGAGGACTTTGTCGTAAGAATTCCTGATAACATCGAACTTGACGCCGCAGCACCATTACTTTGTGCAGGTATTACAACCTATTCACCATTAAACCATTGGGGAGCTGGTCCAGGTAAGAAAGTAGCGGTTGTAGGTTTGGGAGGCCTAGGTCATATGGCAGTCAAGATTGCACATGCTATGGGCGCAAATGTGACAGTTCTATCCCAAACATTGAATAAAAAAGAGGATGGTTTGCAGTTTGGCGCAGATAACTACTATGCTACTAGCGACCCAGAAACATTTGAGAAGCTTGCAGGATCTTTTGATTTAATCATCAACACAGTAAGTGCCAAGATTGATCTTGATGCGTATTTCTCCTTACTAACTCTTGATGGCACTATGGTAAATGTCGGTGCTCCTGCAGATTCATTGTCCCTAAACGTAATGTCCCTTATCGGTCATCGCCGTTCATTTGCAGGTTCCTCGATTGGAGGCATACGTGAAACTCAGGAAATGTTGGATTTCTGCGCAGAACATAATATTGCTCCTAAGATTGAAGTAATCTCTGCTGATTCAATTGATGAAGCATATGAGCGTGTCTTAGCATCAGATGTAAAGTATCGATTTGTTATTGACACTAGTACAATCTAAGTTGCTAAATTACTAGGTAAACTGCAATGCCTGTAAGACAGCGTAAGAACAACAATTGCACTGCAGGAATTATATAAAAAGTAGATAAGCAATACTCCTTATCTGTCGAACTATATAGTTAACTTGGGGTTTATTGTTCAGCACATCCTAAAAATTAACTAGTTGGATGTTGGTAACAAAGGAAACAGTTAGACTCCCTGTGGACTTCAACCCAAGAAATATTATTTGTTGCAAAGCTGGTTCTTTTAGTAGTGATGTACTTCTTACTAAGAATGGTGAAACATCAAATGGGAAAGAAATCATGAAAGATATGGATTTTAATGGGAGTTTTAAGTCAGGGGTGTTTGTAATATCTCTGAAAAATATTGAAGAAGAAGGGATAAAAAATGTCACAGACAGATAACTATATTTTTGAGTTAAGTAATAAAGTAACAAGAAAGTCTGTTTCATACAAAAACAGGTTTGGAATCAAAATTGCAGCAGATCTTTACATGCCAAAGGATTTTGATGAGACAAAGAAACACGCAGGTATTATTATAGGTGCGCCTTATGGTGGTGTAAAAGAGCAGGGGCCTGGTATTTATGCTCAAAACATGGCAGAGCGTGGTTTTATAGCACTTACATTTGACCCATCGTACAACGGATACAGTGGTGGAGAGCCGCGACACATTTCTTCTCCAGATTTATTCGTAGAAGATTTCAGTGCAGCCGTTGATTATTTAGGTACACGTCCATTTGTAGATAAGAATCAAATTGGTGCAATAGGTATGTGTGGCAGCGGTGGTTTTGCGATCAGTGCAGCGCAGGTAGATAGACGCATCAAGGCTATAGCCACGGTCAGCATGTACGATATATCCCGTGTAGCAGCCAACGGATGGAAGGACTCATTTTTACTGAAGAAGATCGCAACAGTATACTCGATGCACTTGCCGAGCAACGTTATGCGGATTTTGAGACATCCCAGCCAGTGCTTGCCCATCGAGGAGCACCTATTGGATTTGATGAAAATACAGACCCTATTGGCCGCGAGTTTGGCGAGTTCTATTCTACGCCTCGTGGGTATCACCAGAACTCCATTACTCAATTTACCGTGACAAGCAGCATGTCATTTATGAACTTGCCTCTGCTTACACACATTAAATCGATTTCGCCGCGCCCGATTTTGTTTATCATCGGTGAGCAAGCTCACTCACGATACTTTAGTGAAGATGCATACGAATTGGCTGCGGAACCAAAAGAGCTGTTCATCGTTCCAAATGTAGGACATGTTGATTTGTACGACAAGACAGATTTGATTCCTTTCGACAAGTTGGAATCATTCTTTACCGAGAATTTGGAGTAATAAACTTAAACAAATGGGGGGCATTGAATCAGAAGGATTATGCCCCTGTTTGTTTTCTCCTGTCACTTAAGTCAGTTTAATTTACGTATAAACAGATTATTCCCTAAGGAAAGATAATAAATGGAAACGTTACAGCTTTGATGGTGGTTATATTGGTTCAGATTAACTCTTCGGCCATTGCTGACCACGTTGGTGCGATTGGTATAAATAGGAAAAAAAGGTTAACAAGATGAAATTTTATTATTGCGGAAGAAGCATTATTAATAAACCTGAATATGGCAGCAGGCAAGGAAGAGTAACAGTTTCAATGAAGGAAGGTAAGAACTATTAGTATGCTCTTACCTTTTTTTGAATTGTGTTCGTTTAAAACAGGCAAGATCAATTTATCTGTCCTTTTATACTTAACAAATATGTTCGTCATACTCGGTTTTCAAGTAATTTAGCAGCTTTTGTTTTTGGTGGGAATAATGAAAGCAATTAAAGTAAAAGGAAAAGTCGTCAAAAAAGAGAGGATTTTTATCATCGAAGCCATAAGAATTTAAGAAATCCGAGATTACTTTTTCTTGTTCAACTAAATCGAACAATCCGGATATATAAAAATGATAACTGAATTTATCATATAAAAAAAGGTATCCTGTATCATCAAAAATATTTTTCACTGTATGACCATCCAATTCTAACTCACTCCTTCTTTTACCAATATACCTCTTTATAGAAGAAATTATTCAGTGCTCATCTTTAAGGGAATATTATTATATTTATTGCAGCGTGTTTTTTATACCTTCAATGCATTAATGGTATGAAATAAATGCAGGCAGCAAGAATCGTGAACGAAAAAAGCACATCCAATAAGGATGTGCTCAGACTGTAGACAAACTCGATGAAAATCGAGTTTGTCTACAGTCTTTTTATGGCTTTTACAATTTGAACGTTGATTTCCACTCCAGGCACTCGCTTTCCGCGGGCGGTCCGGGAGCCTCCTCGGCTTGCGCCTGCGGGGTCTCCCCTAGACGCGCTTTTCCCGCAGGAGTCTCGCACCTTTCGCTCCAATCAACTCTGTTATAAAATTTAGATAGAACCTCTTTTGCCTACAGTCTTTTTTGTTTTAAAATAGAAGTATTAAAACTTGAGGTGATGAGGATGCTTTCTAAACATAATTCTATTCAGCGAGATCAACTTGAAATGATTACTTTAGATCAATGGGTGCCAGCGAACCATTTGGTTCGTAAAATTGAGGCTGCCATTGACTTCTCTTTCATTTATGATTTGGTGAAAGATATGTATTCAGAGGTAGGACGCCCAAGTATTGATCCAGTTATTTT